>NZ_VWWX01000001.1:0-1400486 GCF_011752745.1 Enterobacter sp. Acro-832 | reverse complement strand
AATTTGCCTGGCGGCTTTAGCGCGGTGGTCCCACCTGACCCCATGCCGAACTCAGAAGTGAAACGCCGTAGCGCCGATGGTAGTGTGGGGTCTCCCCATGTGAGAGTAGGGAACTGCCAGGCATCAATTAAGAAAAACCCCGTACCGGAAGGTGCGGGGTTTTTTGCTTTTGTTTTTCCACTCTGGCTTTTGTCTTAATCCCTTATCCTGCTAATGGAATGTGTGATCTCTGTCTCAATGTGATTTATAACAAAATTATAACATTTCATTTACGAGGTTATTGAGTCTCATGGCTCAATACGCCGCAGTTTATGGCAGGAGCATAATCACAATGACAGAAAGCATGACATCAAACGGGACGCTGGCTCACAGTGATACCCGAAGAAGGGTATGGGCAATCATCAGCGCCTCTTCAGGGAATCTGGTTGAATGGTTCGACTTTTACGTCTACTCATTCTGTTCACTCTACTTCGCACATATTTTCTTCCCCTCCGGCAACACCACCACGCAGCTGCTACAAACGGCAGGAGTCTTCGCCGCAGGCTTCTTGATGCGACCCATCGGGGGCTGGCTGTTCGGCCGTATTGCGGATCGTCGCGGGCGTAAGGCCTCTATGCTGATCTCGGTGTGCATGATGTGCTTTGGCTCGCTGGTGATCGCCTGCTTACCGGGATATGCATCGATTGGTACCTGGGCACCGGCACTACTTTTGCTGGCCCGCTTATTCCAGGGATTATCGGTGGGCGGTGAATACGGTACCAGTGCAACCTACATGAGTGAAATTGCACTGGAAGGCCGTAAAGGTTTTTACGCCTCATTCCAGTACGTCACGCTGATTGGCGGTCAACTGCTGGCCATTCTTGTGGTGGTGATCCTGCAGCAAATTCTGACGGACGAACAACTTCACGCCTGGGGATGGCGGATCCCTTTCGCAATGGGCGCTGTACTGGCGGTCGTTGCACTTTGGCTACGCCGTCAGCTAGATGAAACCTCTCAGAAAGAGGTCAGGATGCTGAAGGAGGCGGGAACATTCAAAGGGTTATGGCGTAACCGCAAAGCTTTCCTGATGGTGCTGGGCTTCACTGCAGGCGGTTCTCTCAGTTTTTATACGTTCACCACCTATATGCAAAAATACCTGGTAAACACCACCGGCATGCACGCAAACGTCGCCAGCGTGGTCATGACCGTGGCGCTGTTTGTCTTTATGCTCATACAGCCGATCGTCGGCGCGCTCTCGGATAAAATTGGCCGACGTACGTCGATGCTCATTTTTGGCGGATTGTCGGCATTATGTACCGTCCCCATTCTGACTGCGCTTCAGCATGTCTCTTCACCGTATGCTGCCTTTGCGCTGGTGATGGTGGCGATGGTGATTGTCAGTTTCTACACCTCCATCAGCGGGATACTGAAAGCCGAGATGTTCCCGGCGCAGGTCCGTGCGTTAGGGGTAGGGCTCTCTTATGCGGTCGCCAACGCGGTGTTTGGCGGATCGGCGGAGTACGTAGCGCTGTCGCTTAAATCATGGGGAAGCGAAACGACATTCTTCTGGTACGTAACGGGAATGGGGGCACTGGCGTTTGTTGTCTCCCTGATGCTGCATCGCAAAGGGAAAGGCATTCGACTTTAATACCGCGCCATCTGCCATACGGCATAGCCAGTCGTTGCGCCAGCGACATCCCAGGCGAAATCTTTCCAGCTCCAGCCGCTCCCTGCGGGGCGGCTATCCCACAGTTCTTTTGATGCCCCAAGACTTACTGAGAACATCAGCCCGATCGTCGCGCTACGATCCCGGCTGTATCCCTGATGCTGGGCATATTCATTACCAGCAGCGGACAACATTGCGGAAGCGAGAAAATGCTGTGCTTTATCCTGTCCGGACCAGCTATCGTTGGCCATATGGCTACAGCCACTCAGGAAAATGACGCTCAGTAACAGAGGAATACGCATCAACGGGCCCCATAAAAAAGCCCTGCGGGTGACAGGGCCTGGACATTACAGAATACGGCTGATAAGTCGGTCGATACGGATACGACGTAAGCGGCGAATAAGCTTGCGAACTTTCACCGGATAATCGGCAATGCTCTGCAGTTCGCGGTAGTGATTCACCACGGTTGTATGGGTGCGAATCAGCTCCAGCTCGCGTTCACGTTGGGCGGCTAACTCATGCTGCGGATCATGGATCAGGATAGCGTTTTCCAGATCCAGTCGCCACGCGCGCGGGTTCAGGTTGTTACCGGTCAGCAGCATCCACTCATCGTCGACCCACATGCCTTTCAGATGGTAACTATTGTCTTCATCTTTCCAGAGACGCACAACCAGCTGGTCAGTGTTGACGTAATACTGTAAGCGGCTCAGGAAACGGCGAAGGTTAATCTCATAGAGATAAGGCAATGCACCGATGATTTTGAACGGCTGATCTTCGGGAATAAAGAAGTCGTTTGCCGTTTTATCACCCACGATGATTTCCACTTTTTTACCCTCGCGCAGCAGCTGAATGATATTACGCACCAGCACGGCAGGAAGGTTGAAATACGGCGTGCAGATAGTGAGTTTCTGCTCCGCGCACGGCATCAGATGGAAAATCGTTTTGTTCAGCAGGCTTGATTTGCCGAGCCCTACCAGCGGGGTAACGGATAACTCTTCGTTGTTCGCATCGCCCTGGAAATGATAGACCGCATCGCGCAGCTCCTGGCGGAAGGCGCGAACATCATTTTTGATTTCCGGGCTTTTAGGGCGCTCGGGATCGTCAAGACGATTAACACCACGGCCATGAACCAGATTTTTATCAACCCAGTTGAACATGATATCGGCCATCTGCGGATTACGGATCAGATGGTAGCGGTCGTAGCGATATTTATCGAGCTGATGAAGGTAGACATCATTGAGACTGGCGCCGCTGTAAAGCACGCTGTCATCAATAATGAACCCCTTGAAATGAAGAACGCCGAGTGCTTCACGGGTATTCACCGGGACGCCATAAACAGGCACATCAACGCCAGGATTTTCCTGCGCCGTGCGGCAATACCAGTCAGCATTGGTGTTTGACGCGGCAGCGCCAATACGGCCACGCTGGGCGCGATGCCAGTCTACCAGCACGCGTACATCCAGTTCCGGACGCTGACGTTTGGCTTCATAGAGCGCGTTCAGGATCGCGCGCCCGCCTTCATCCTGTTCAAGATACAGTGCCACAATGCAAATGCGTCGCGTGGCGCTGGCAATCTTTTCCAGAAGCGTCTCCCGAAAATGAGCGGGAGCGTAAAAGAACTCTACATCATCAACTGACTGAGAAATCTTCGGTAGTTGAGCAAGGTGTTGTTGATGTTTATTACGCTTAAATTTTGACAACATCACAGTGCGTTTCTTCTCTGTTCATTGAAGGGTTGTCTGTACTATGCAAACAACATAAGCGGACAATGATACCACCAGTCCCGTCCAAAGTGGGTAACATTTCCAGTAGCTTACTCGCGTTTGTCTGCTGATGTCAGACTAAGGGACAAGGCAACAATACCTTCGTCCAACTGAATATCAACGTCAAAACCAAGTTTTCGCGCCAGGGTCACCATACCGCGATTGTTAGGCATAGTAATGCCATTAAGGCGTAACAATCCGTGATCTCGCGTATAACTGATGAGTTTTTCCAGCAGTCGTCTTCCCAGGCCCAGACCTTTAAGATCGGAGCGTACCAGCACGGCAAACTCCGCATCGACGTTATCCGGGTCAGAAATCGCACGCGTGACGCCGAGGATCTCATCACCCTTATCGGCGCGACGAACGGCAACAAACGCCATTTCTCGATCGTAGTCGATCTGGGTCATATTGGCTAAATCATCGTGGGTAAATTCGTTGATTTCGCTAAAATAGCGATAATAAAGATCCTCTTTCGTGACCTGAGAGATAAAGGCCCGCAGCTGGGGCTCATCTTCCGGCAGAATAGGGCGGAACAGGGCGCGTTCCCCATTTTTCATCTCAACCCACTCCTCCAGCTGCAGGGGATACGGGCGGATCGCCAGACGGCTCTCTCTGTCTCCTTCAAAGGGCGCGATATCCAGGGTCACGTCCAGCGCCGTAAACTCATTGCCGGAGGCGAGCAGCGGATGAATGTCCAGCCGCTGGATCTCGGCACAATCCACAATCAGGTTAGAGACCTGCACCAGGAACTGACTTAGCCCGGCAATATCGAGCGGACGCAGCGCGCTCCGGCCGCGGATCTTTTTGCTTTTGATCGCCTGGATAATCAGATAACGCGCCAGGTTCATGTTCAGCGGCGGTAACGCCACCACGGCCTGTTCCTCCGGGCGCCACTCCACACCACCTTCACCCAGCATGATGAGCGGGCCGAAGACGGGATCGTGTTCGACCACCACCCGTAACTCCTGAGCGCCTGCACGGTTAGCCATGCTTTGCACCAGCAAGCCGTGGATCCTGGCCTGTGGCCAGGCCATTTTGACCCGGTCAAAAATGGCATCTGCGGCCTGCTGCACCTCAGTCGCCGTTCTCAGGTAGAGCATCACCCCCTGAACGTCAGACTTATGCGGGATATCCGGGGAGCGCAGCTTCAGGGCAACCGGATAGCCAATCTGCTCGGCAATATGCACGGCCTCAGCGCTGTCGCTGGCGATCCAGGTCGGCAGGGTCTGCATCCCGTAGCTGCCCAGAATGGGCTGGACTTCATGCGTATCCAGCGACGTCGCGCCTTCTTCGATTGCCTGCTGCAACAGCCGGTGAACGTCGACGGTATTGGCCGTCAGATTACCGGGCAACGCCGGCGTCTCGCGGAGCTGTTTCTGGTTGCGGCGATATTCCACCATGTGCATAAACGCGGTAATGGTGCCTTCCGGCGTGCGGTAGGTTGGCAGTCCGGCTTCGCTGAACAGACGTCGCGCCTCCTGCGAAGAAAACTCACCGCACCAGTTGGTCAGCAGGGTGACATATTTGCCTCGTGGATGGTTGCGCACGGCCTCAATGAGCGCGCGCGCGCTTTCGCTGCCCGGCGCGACCGCGCTGGGGGAGTGGATAATCATCAGCGCATCGAAATCCTGGCTATCCAGCAAAATGGAAATTGCCTTGATATAGCGCTCGCTGCTGGCATCATCGCGCAAATCAAGCGGATTGCCGGGCGTCACGCTAGTCGGAAGCGTATCTTTCAGGCGCTGCAGCGTCTCTTCACTCAGCGTGGCCAACTTGCCGAAGCGCCGCCACAGCTCATCCAGGGCGAGTGCGGCAGGGGCGGCACCGTTACTGACAATCATTAACTTCTCACCGCGTAACGGGCGCATATGGCTTAACGTCTCAACGGCGGAAAAAAGCTCGTGCGTATCCTGTACCCGCAGCAAACCCGCGCGCTGAATGGCTGCGTCCCAGGCGGGATCCATGCCGGAATGCGAATGCAGCAGACGCTGTGCCGCAGGGCTACGTCCGCTTTTGATCACCAGGATCGGCTTATTGCGCGACGCGCTTCGCGACGCCGAGACAAAACGACGCGCGTCGCTGAGGTGCTCAAGATAAAGCAGGATCGCACTGGTTTTACCGTCACGCGCCAGAAAATCCAGTAGCTCATCGACGTCGATATCCAGACTGTCGCCGAGCGCAATGAAGTAGGAGAATCCCATTTCACGCTGCTGCGCCCAGTCGAGAATGGTGTTCGATACTGCAGCCGACTGCGAGATAAACGCGAGCTTGCCTTTGCGGATTGGAACCGGAGAGAAGCTGGCATTCAGCCCCTGCCAGGGGGCGAGCAGGCCCAGACTGTTTGGCCCAAGAATGCGCATTTGATAGCGGCTGGCGCAGGCCAAAAGCTCGGCTTTCTGTTCCGGCGGAGACGAGAGAATAATGCAGGTTTTACAGCCTTTCTTGCCGAGCGATTCCAGCAGTTCCGGGTTCCGTTTCGCGTTTGTACACAGTACGGCCAGATCCGGTACGAAAGGCAGGCTCTGTACATCAGGCCATGCAAGCACTCCCTGAACCGCCTTATACGCCGGTGTGACGGGCATGACGGGACCATTAAATCCCCCGGCCAGCAGGTTGCGCATCATCAGATAGCCAGCACGATCCGGTTTCATTGATGCGCCGATGACGGCAATGGATTTAGGACGAAGTAGCGCTTCTAACCCTCGCTGGCTCATGCAGGCCTCCTGTGAATGCAAGCGACCTGATGATTTTAAACGCTTTCCGTCTCGGCTGCTGTGACGCTGCCCTTATGAACGGTTTTTCCCGCCAGATAGCGTTCCCGGAAACAGGAGAAATGGTTGCCCAGGGCGTGAGCCGCAGCGGTATCACCCGCCAGGTCCAGAAGCGCAATGGCCACTTCGGCGGTGCAGTATTGCCCGTCAGCATGCGCTTCACGCAGGCGATAGGCGGAGACGCGGGACAGATCGACAGAAATCACCGGCAGTGCGTCGAGATACGGGCTTTTACGAAACATCTTTCGCGCTTCGGTCCAGGTGCCGTCCAGCATAATAAACAACGGCGATTTACCGGCTGGCGGCGTCGAAAGCACCTGGCGATCGACACCTGCATATGACGCAGGGAAAACGACCATCGGCTGATAGTCCGGGCTTGCCACTAAGTCGAGCAGCGCCTGAGGGGGCTCCGTACGGGACCACTGAAATGCCGCGGTATCCGGCAGAATATCGGCAATGAGGCGACCGGTATTGCTGGGCTTCATCGGCTCGGTATCAAACATGACCAGACAAAAACGGCTCTGGGCCGTACTCGGCGCCAGCGTCTCGCACAGGCAAACCTTCAGCGGCAGCAGGCAGCGCTGACAGCGGCGAATACGGTTTCCGCGCGCGAGAAACGGTCGGGTAGCGCGCGCAAGGCGTTCGGCGCGTAATTGAAGAACAGCGTTATCAGTCATGGGCGAAATGCAGGAAAAACCCTATTTTCGCAGAGGCGAGAACGGGGCACAAGATGTGCCCCGAGAATGTTACAGCGACTCGTTTAACCAGCTTTCAAAAGGCGCTTTAGGCACCGCACCGTTGAGCATATCGAGCACTTCACCATTTTTGAAAATCATAATGGTCGGGATGCTGCGAATGCGAAAACGGGCGCTCAGTTCAGGTTCAGCTTCAGTATTGACCTTAACGAAACGTATTTTTCCGCTGCGCTCTTCGGCCACGTCTTCGAAGATCGGCGCGAAGCTACGGCATGGGCCGCACCAGGGCGCCCAGAAATCAACCACAACAGGAAGATCGTCCTTGAGGAGTTTGTCCAGCGTAGCACCCGTCGCGTTAATGACCTCGCCATCAAACAATTCATGGCCGCAGCGTCCGCATTTCGCACCATCTTCAATCCGATCGTCCGGAATGCGGTTAAGAGCCTGACAGTTGGCACATACGGTATTCATAACTAACCTCTGATAGAGCCGTGGGACAGCGGCAAAATGCCGATAATGTTTCTAATATGTTACATATTATCAATGAGCCTGTTTGAAACAACAATGCGTTTTATTCAATGAGAACAATAGTCACAGGCTTTTGTACGAAATTATGGCTATGCGCTGGCACATCGGGTAATCTGCGCGCTTCGCGCAGCGCTGGTGGAGAAAAGCATGAACGACGAAATGAAAAATAAAAGCGGCAAGGTCAAAGTGATGTATGTCCGCAGTGATGATGACTCTGATAAACGCACCCAAAATCCGCGTACCGGAAAAGGTGGCGGGCGTCCGGCGTCTTCTCGTGCAGACGGTGGCCGTCGCCCCGCCCGCGATGACAGAAACAACCGCGGTGATGACCGCAAACGTGATGACCGCAAGCGTGACGATCGCAAACGCGATGACCGTCCGCGGGATGACTTCTCACGTGATAACGCCTCCCCGTGGCGCACCGTTTCTCGTGCCCCTGGCGACGAAACGCCAGAAAAGGCCGATCACGGCGGTATTAGCGGTAAAAGCTTTATCGACCCGGAAGTGCTGCGCCGTCAGCGTGCGGAAGAGACTCGCGTGTATGGTGAAAACGCCTGCCAGGCGCTGTTCCAGAGCCGTCCTGAATGTATCGTCCGCGCCTGGTTTATTCAGAGCGTAACCCCGCGCTTTAAAGAAGCGCTGCGCTGGATGGCGGCAAACCGCAAAGCCTACCACGTGGTTGATGATGCCGAGCTGACCAAAGCATCCGGTACCGAACACCACGGCGGCGTCTGCTTCCTGATCAAAAAACGTAACGGTACGACCGTTCAGCAGTGGGTCAGTCAGGCGGATGCCGATGACTGCGTGCTGGCGCTGGAAGACGTGGGCAACCCGCATAACCTGGGCGCAATGATGCGTAGCTGCGCGCACTTTGGCGTGAAAGGCGTGCTGTTGCAGGATGCCGCGCTGCTGGAATCCGGTGCCGCGATCCGTACTGCGGAAGGCGGAGCTGAACACGTACAGCCGATCACCGGCGACAGCGTGCTGGATGCCCTTGAGCAGTTCCGTAAAGCGGGTTATTCCATCGTGACCACCTCGAGCCATGCCGGTACGCCGCTGTTTAAAGCGACGCTGCCACGCAAAATGGTGCTGGTGCTGGGTCAGGAACGCGATGGTCTGTCTGATGCGGCGCTCTCCAGTGCGGATCTGAGCGTCTCTATTGATGGGACAGGCAATGTGGAAAGTCTGAACGTATCCGTTGCGACCGGAGTACTGCTGGCCGAGTGGTGGCGTCAGAATAAGGCATAAGCCTCTTCATGTGCCGGGGCCGACCCGGCACATTCAAATACTATTCGCTCTCTGCCGGTAACACAGGCATCCAGTCAATAGGCGTTTCGCCACGTTTTTCCAGCCATTCGTTCGCCAGAACAAAATGATTACTGCCAAAGAAACCGCGATGTGCAGACAGCGGTGACGGGTGCGGCGCTTTCAACACGTGATGACGCTGACGGTCAATAATCGCCCCTTTCTTCTGCGCGTGCGATCCCCAGAGTAAAAACACGACCCCTTCACGGTGATCGTTGATCAGGCTGATGACTTTATCGGTGAACGTCTCCCAGCCCAGGCTGGCGTGCGAGTGCGCCTGGCCGGCCCGAACGGTGAGTACCGTGTTCAATAACAGCACGCCCTGACGCGCCCAGCTTTCCAGGTAGCCATGGTTTGGTCGGGTAAACCCGGGCACGGTTCCCTCAAGCTCTTTATACATGTTGAGCAGAGAAGGGGGGATCGCCACGCCGGGACGTACGGAAAACGCCAGCCCATGCGCCTGACCCGGGCCGTGATAGGGATCCTGGCCCAGAATGACCACTTTCACATCGCTCAGTTCGGTGTAGCGAAAGGCGTTGAACACATCTTTCTGCGGCGGGTAAATCGTCTGTCCGGACTGGCGCTCAGCCGCAACGGTGCTGAGCGTATTGATAAAATAGGGCTGCTGCTTTTCTTCTGCCAGCACGTCATGCCAGGTTAAAGGTGTCGTCATCTCGCTCTCCTGCGAATTTCAATCTCTGACTAGCTTACCTGTTAAAGCCCGGTGAGCAAAATAGCACACTGAAATGCGCGCTAAGTGGCTAAATTTATGTTGAAAATGTGCAGGTTAAATTGAATTGGTAAGGTCGTGAAATTGATCTAAAGCAATAAATTCAAACCACACTCTTTATGTGGTTGGAGTTTTTGTTGATTTAAATCAATAAATCACCGGGGTGTGAATGATATATATACACACAAGAAACAATGGTTTTACCAATTGGCCGCGAGAGGCCGACATCAGTTAATGTAGCCTAAGGGAGGCAACACATGATTACAGGTATCCAGATTACTAAAGCTGCAAATGACGATCTGCTCAACTCTTTCTGGCTGCTGGACAGCGAGAAAAACGAAGCGCGCTGTGTCGTCGCGAAAGCGGGTTTTGCTGAAGATGAAATCGTGCCGGTGAGCAAACTGGGCGAAATCGAATACCGTGAAATTCCAATGGAAGTAAAACCGGAAGTGCGCGTGGAAGGTGGTCAGCACCTGAACGTAAACGTACTGCGTCGCGAAACGCTGATGGACGCGGTTGAGCACCCAGAAAAATACCCACAGCTGACCATTCGCGTGTCCGGCTATGCGGTACGCTTCAACTCTCTGACCCCAGAACAGCAGCGCGACGTTATCGCGCGTACCTTTACTGAAAGCCTGTAAGGCTTCAGCTACGGGGGGAATAAAAAAGCCGGGGTTTTCCCCGGCTTTTTTTACTCTTCCGTTTTTGTCTCTGGCGCGGCAGAGCTTGGCTTACGGCGCTTACCAATATTTTTGGTGTCGCGGTGGCGCTGCTTCACGCGTGGTTTCTCTTTTTCTTTCTCTTTTCTCTCAGCACGTTTCGCGAGCGCTTTCTTGGACGGTTTACCCGTCATTTTTTCACTCGGCGCACGCGTGGTTGGGCGCAGGCCATCAATAACGCGCGCTTTCAGCGGCTCGTCAACATAGCGGCCAATTTTCTGCAGCAGCAGGTAGTCATGCGCTTCGACCAATGAGATAGCAATCCCTTTGCGGCCCGCGCGGCCGGTACGGCCAATACGGTGCAGATAGGTATCGCCGCTGCGCGGCATATCGAAGTTAATGACGTGGCTGACGTCAGGGATGTCGATCCCGCGAGCGGCAACGTCTGTGGCAACCAGCACGTTAACGCGGCCATCGGTCAGGCGCTTAATGCCTTCGGTACGCTTGATCTGCGCCATCTCGCCTTCAAGATAGCAGTTGTTGATCCCGGCGTTACGCAGCATTTCTGCCAGCTCGTGCACGCGCTCGCGCTTACGGACAAACACGATTGTGCGCAGCGCATCTTCCTGCTTCAGCAGGTGTTTGAGCAATTCGACCTTGTGCTCAAGGTTGTCCGCGCGGTAGTACCACTGGTGGATCTTCTTACGCTCACGGGTGGACGGCGTCGCCGACACTTCTACCGGATCTTCCAGCAGACGCTCTGCGAAGTCTTTAATCGCTTCCCCTTCGAGGGTGGCAGAGAACAGCATCGTCTGGTTACGCCAGCGCGTTTCACCCGCAATATGCTCGATATCCTGTGCGAAGCCCATGTCCAGCATACGGTCGGCTTCGTCGAGGATCAGCGTTTCAACCGCACGGCAGTCGAAGTTCTCTTCTTTAATGTACTGCAGCAGGCGGCCCGTCGTCGCAACGACGATGTCCTGGTTTTCGCTGAATACTTCGGCGTGGTTCATATACGCAACGCCGCCGGTGATGGTCGCGATATCCAGATGGGTATTTGCCGCAAGTTCACGCGCGTGATCGGCCACCTGCATGGCCAGTTCGCGCGTCGGCGTCAGGATTAAAATACGCGGCGGGCCAGATTTTTTACGTGGAAAATCGAGCAGATGCTGCAACACAGGCAGCAAATAGGCTGCTGTCTTCCCCGTGCCGGTTGGCGCAGAACCGAGCACATCGCGGCCCTCAAGCGCAGGCGGAATGGCCGCTGCCTGAATGGCGGTCGGGCGTGTAAAGCCTTTGCTCTCAAGTGCATTGAGCAGGCTTTCATCGAGTTCAAGTTCGGAAAAAGTCGTTACAGTCATGTTCTACCTCTGTGTGGGGCGCTGATTATAGACGTTACGGCTGTAATCTTCATCTGTTTGTATGGATATCGCTTTTCGGCCACTTCGCTTTCCCCTATGCTACTCCAGTTTCACTTAGAAGGTTGCTCCGACATGTCTCAACTCAAAGCGCAACTGCGCCGCGATGGTTTTACGTTTAAACAATTTTTTGTCGCTCACGATCGCTGTGCCATGAAGGTCGGTACGGACGGTATTTTACTGGGCGCGTGGGCGCCTGTCGCAGGGGTTAAGCGTATTCTTGATATCGGTACCGGCAGCGGGCTGGTGGCGTTAATGCTGGCGCAGCGCACGGAAGAACATGTCACCATCGATGCCGTCGAACTGGATGCGCAGGCGGCAGAGCAGGCAAGTGAAAATGTGGCCGAATCCCCCTGGGCTGCCCGCATGAAAGTGGACTGCGCCGATGTGCTCGCCTGGGCGCCTGAACAAACCGCGCGTTACGATCTGATCGTCAGCAATCCTCCCTACTATGCGCCCGGCGTTGAGTGCGGGACACCTGAGCGCGAACAGGCGCGTTATACCCGTTCCCTCGATCATAAAGCGCTGCTCACCAGTGCGGCCGAACTCATCTCCGAAGAAGGCTTTTTCTGCGTGGTCCTGCCAGAGAGTACCGGCAACACGTTCATCGGTATCGCGCAGGAGATTGGCTGGACGTTACGTTTGCGTACCGATATTTCGGATACGGAAGGCCGACTGCCACACCGCGTGCTGCTGGCGCTCTCGCCGAAAGAGGGTGAATGCTTTAACGATCGAATGGTGATCCGTGGGCCAGACCAGCGTTATTCCGAAGATTACACTGCCCTGACCCAGGCGTTTTATCTGTTTATGTAAACCTGCGGGGCGAGGATCGACGGGCCGGATTCCGCAAGCTGATCCGGATAGTCCAGCGTATAGTGCAACCCGCGGCTCTCTTTACGCATCATCGCGCAGCGAACGATCAGCTCGGCAACCTGCACCAGATTGCGCAGCTCCAGCAGATTATTCGATACGCGGAAATTGGCATAATACTCATCAATTTCCTGCTGCAGCATCGTGATGCGGCGCAGCGCGCGCTCAAGACGTTTCGTGGTGCGCACAATCCCGACGTAATCCCACATGAACAGCCGTAGCTCATGCCAGTTATGCTGGATCACGACCAGCTCGTCCGGATTTTCCACGCGGCTTTCATCCCAGGCAGGCAGACGCTCTGTCTCGCGGGCGTAGGGCATGCGTTTGGTGATGTCTTCTGCGGCCGACCAGCCGTAGACCAGGCACTCAAGCAGCGAGTTAGACGCCATACGGTTCGCGCCGTGAAGCCCGGTATAGCTGACCTCACCGATAGCATACAGGCCATCGACATCGGTACGCCCATGATCGTCAACCATGACTCCACCGCAGGTATAGTGGGCGGCTGGCACAATCGGCACCGGGTCGCGCGTTAAATCGATGCCAAGGTTGAGCAGCTTTTCGTAAATCATCGGGAAGTGCTGGCGAATAAACTCTGCAGGCTTGTGGCTGATATCAAGATACATGCAATCCACGCCAAGACGCTTCATTTCATGGTCGATGGCGCGGGCAACGATATCGCGCGGGGCCAGTTCGCCACGGGCGTCAAAGTCCGGCATAAAGCGGGTGCCGTCAGGGCGTTTCAGATAGGCGCCTTCGCCGCGCAGGGCTTCCGTCAGCAGGAAGTTGCGTGCCTGAGGATGGAACAGGGCGGTTGGGTGAAACTGATTGAACTCAAGGTTCGCCACCCGGCAGCCGGCGCGCCAGGCCATCGCGATACCGTCTCCGGAAGCAATGTCCGGGTTCGTGGTGTACTGATACACTTTAGAGGCACCGCCCGTGGCCAGCACTACAGCTTTCGCCTGGCAAGTTTCCACCTTCTCTTTATTGCGGTTCCAGACCCAGGCGCCCACCACGCGACGCGTGCCCGGCAGGCCAATCTTGTCGGAGATAATCAGGTCAACGGCGTTACTTCGTTCAAGCACCCGAATATTAGGATGGCTCAGCGCCTTGCCGACCAGCGTGGTCTCCACTTCTTTCCCGGTGGCATCCGCTGCGTGCAGGATGCGGCGGTGGCTATGACCGCCTTCGCGCGTCAGGTGGTAGCTCTCTTCACCGTTGGGTTGAACCTGCGTATCGAATAAGACGCCCTGGTCGATGAGCCACTGCACGCAATGGCGGGCATTGCTGGCGACAAACTCTGCGGCGTGCGCATCCACGATCCCGGCCCCGGCAATCAGCGTATCGTCGACGTGGGAGGCAACGCTGTCTGTCTCATCAAACACGGCGGCAATCCCGCCCTGGGCATAAAACGTGGAACCCTCGCTTATCGGCCCTTTACTCAGAACGATAACGTTTTGATGCTCGGCCAGGCGTAGCGCCAGAGAGAGACCGGCAGCACCGCTGCCGATGATCAGTACATCACAATGGAGTTCAGGTGTTGTGTTCATGATTGTTGTTTAATTTACTAAACAGTGTTAGGCCAGAATAGCACCTGAATGCGATTTATCGCACGTTTTTTTTAATGACTGTTGCAATGACTAAACGCGTAAGCAGAGGTAAACGGATGGTAAATGAGTGAAATTATTTTGCGAAGCAGATCGTTAGCGTCAGATTTTGTGATGAAATAAAGACTGGGTTGCGTTACTCTTCTGGCGGGAAAAAGATGTTTCTTGTCAGAAAGTGGTGCGTATCGTGAACAGACTTATAATGAGAGAAAATGAACGGTCTGCGGCGCGATGAACAAAAACAAAGGCGTTACGGAACTTATTGAAGATCAGACACTCTAATTCGGTGCTTGCTCAAAGTGCGGTATTTTTAGAGTGGCGTTTCGATAACGCGTGGAATTTAGGTTTGGGGAGACATTACCTCGGATGAGCGAGCAGTTAACGGACCAGGTCCTGGTTGAACGGGTCCAGAAGGGAGATCAGAAAGCCTTTAACTTACTGGTGGTGCGCTACCAGCATAAGGTGGCGAGCCTGGTTTCCCGCTATGTACCGTCAGGCGATGTGCCTGATGTGGTGCAAGAGTCTTTTATTAAGGCCTATCGCGCGCTGGATTCGTTCCGGGGAGATAGTGCTTTTTATACCTGGCTGTACCGTATTGCGGTCAATACGGCAAAGAATTATCTGGTCGCTCAGGGTCGCCGTCCGCCTTCTAGTGATGTGGACGCAATCGACGCCGAAAACTTCGAAAGTGGCGGCGCATTGAAAGAAATTTCGAACCCTGAGAACTTAATGTTGTCAGAAGAACTGAGACAAATCGTTTTTCGCACGATCGAGTCGCTCCCGGAAGATTTACGCATGGCAATTACGTTACGGGAGCTGGATGGTCTGAGCTATGAAGAGATAGCCGCTATCATGGATTGTCCGGTCGGCACGGTACGTTCACGAATTTTCCGTGCGCGAGAAGCTATTGATAATAAAGTTCAACCGCTTATCAGGCGTTGACGATAGCGGGATACTGGAAAAGGTATTAGGCATGCAGAAAGAAAAACTTTCCGCTTTAATGGATGGTGAAACGGTGGATAGTGAGCTGCTCAACGAGTTGTCTCATTCTCCCGAAATGCAAGAGACCTGGGAGAGTTACCATCTCATCCGTGACACCCTTCGCGGTGACACCGGCGAGGTTCTCCATTTCGATATCTCAGCCCGCGTCATGGCGGCGATTGAGAATGAGCCTGTTCATCAGACCACTCCGCTGATTCCTGAAGCTCAACCCGCGCCTCACCAGTGGCAGAAAATGCCATTCTGGCAAAAGGTGCGTCCGTGGGCCAGCCAGCTTACACAAATGGGTGTGGCTGCATGCGTATCGCTTGCAGTTATCGTTGGCGTCCAGCACTATAATACTCAGTCTGAAACTAATCAGCAGCCAGAAGCGCCAGTGTTTAACACACTGCCGATGATGGGCAAAGCCAGCCCGGTAAGCCTGGGCGTACCGGCTGATGCTTCCGCCAGCGGCGGTCAGCAACAGCAGGTTCAGGAGCAGCGCCGTCGCATTAATGCGATGTTGCAGGATTACGAGTTGCAGCGTCGTCTGCACTCTGAACAGCTTCAGTTTGAGCAGGCGCAGACACAGCAAGCTGCTGTGCAGGTGCCCGGAAACCAAACTTTAGGAACGCAATCGCAGTAATGAAGCAACTTTGGTTCGCCATGTCTCTGATGGCGGGTAGCCTGTTCTTCTCTGCCAACGCCTCGGCTGATGTATCATCCGGGGCGTTGTTGCAGCAAATGAATCTGGCCAGCCAGTCACTCAATTACGAGTTGGCATTTATCAGCATCAATAAGCAGGGCGTCGAGTCGTTACGCTATCGCCATGCCCGTCTTGATAACCAGCCGCTCGCCCAGCTTTTACAGATGGATGGCCCGCGTCGGGAAGTTGTCCAGCGTGGTAACGAAATCAGCTATTTCGAGCCCGGCCTGGAGCCTTTCACGCTGAATGGCGACTATATCGTTGATTCTCTGCCGTCACTCATTTACACCGACTTCAAACGGCTGGCCCCTTACTATGATTTTATCTCGGTAGGGCGTACGCGTATTGCGGACAGACTGTGTGAGGTGATCCGCGTTGTCGCCCGGGATGGAACGCGCTACAGCTATATTGTCTGGATCGACGCGGAAACCAAACTCCCCATGCGTGTAGACCTGCTTGACCGTGACGGTGAAACGCTGGAACAGTTCCGCGTTATCTCCTTCAGCGTGAACAATCAGGTTGGCAACAGCATGCAGAATCTGGCTAAGGCCAGCCTGCCGCCGCTGCTTTCCGTTCCGGCAGGCGATTCCGTTAATTTCAACTGGGTACCTGCCTGGATCCCACAAGGGTTTAGCGAAGTGTCCAGCAGCCGTCGTCAGTTGCCAACGATTGAAACGCCGGTGGAATCGCGCCTCTATTCCGATGGTTTGTTCAGCTTCTCGGTGAATATCAATCGCGCAACGGCAAACAGCGCAGAACAAATGCTGCGTACCGGGCGCCGTACGGTGAGCACAACGGTACGCGATAACGCAGAGATCACCATTGTGGGTGAACTTCCTCCGCAAACGGCGAAGCGCATCTCCGACAGCATTAAATTCAGGGCCGCACAATGATCAAAGAGTGGGCGACGGTAGTCTCGTGGCAAAACGGCATTGCGCTGGTGAGTTGCGATGTAAAAGCCTCATGTAATAGCTGCGCATCCCGAGCCGGTTGCGGCAGCCGCGTGCTGAATAAGCTCGGGCCGCAAACATCGCACACGATTTCTGTGCCAAGCGAACAGCCGCTGATGGCCGGGCAGAAGGTTGAACTGGGCATCGCGGAAGGCAGTCTGCTCAGCTCCGCCATGCTGGTCTACCTCTCTCCGCTGATCGGGCTGTTTATTATGGGCGGCGTTTTCCAGATGCTGTTTGGCACCGACGGAGCCGCCATGTGCGGTGCCGCATTAGGTGGTCTGGGGGGATTCTGGCTTGCCAAAGGCCTCTCCCCGACGCTTGCCGCGCGCGAGGAGTGGCAGCCTGTCATTCTCAGCGTTGGGCTGGCGCCAGACCAGCTTCGCGTCGAGACGCTCTCTTCTGAGGCCCGGTGATTCATCGGGCTTTATCATTTTTACGTCTTAAAACAGAAAACGTCCTTTCTTCACGCTATACCTGGCGCTAAGTCCATTTCCAGGTAGCGGAGATGTAGTGTAGAATGCTGCGTTTTCGCACTGAAAAACGTCAGGCTAAGAACAGCGGCCTCCAGGAATTCGTAAGGCATAATTATTTAACTATATGAAGAACATACGTAACTTTTCGATCATTGCTCACATTGACCACGGTAAGTCGACGCTGTCTGACCGTATTATCCAGATTTGCGGTGGCCTGTCTGATCGTGAAATGGAAGCCCAGGTTCTGGACTCCATGGACCTGGAACGCGAACGCGGTATCACCATCAAAGCGCAGAGCGTCACGCTGGATTACAAGGCGGCTGATGGCGAAACCTATCAGCTGAACTTTATCGACACCCCAGGCCACGTTGACTTCTCCTATGAGGTTTCACGCTCGCTCGCGGCCTGTGAAGGCGCGCTGCTGGTAGTCGATGCCGGGCAGGGCGTAGAAGCCCAGACCCTGGCAAACTGCTACACCGCGATGGAAATGGACCTCGAAGTTGTGCCGGTTCTGAACAAGATTGACCTGCCAGCCGCCGATCCTGAGCGCGTCGCGGAAGAGATTGAAGATATTGTCGGCATTGACGCGACCGATGCCGTGCGCTGCTCAGCTAAAACCGGTGTCGGCGTGACCGACGTGCTGGAACGTCTGGTGCGTGATATTCCGGCCCCGGAAGGCGATCCGGATGCCCCGCTGCAGGCGCTGATTATCGACTCCTGGTTCGATAACTATCTGGGCGTTGTCTCCCTGGTGCGTATTAAAAACGGCACCATGCGCAAAGGCGACAAAATCAAGGTTATGAGTACCGGACAGGTCTACAACGCCGACCGTCTGGGTATCTTCACGCCAAAACAGGTTGACCGTACCGAGCTGACATGCGGCGAGGTAGGCTGGCTGGTATGCGCCATCAAAGACATCCTCGGTGCGCCGGTGGGCGATACCCTGACCGGTGCGCGTAATCCGGCAGAAAAAGCGCTGCCGGGCTTTAAAAAGGTGAAGCCGCAGGTTTACGCGGGCCTGTTCCCGGTCAGCTCTGACGACTATGAAAACTTCCGTGATGCGCTTGGTAAGCTGAGCCTGAATGATGCCTCCCTGTTCTACGAGCCAGAAAGCTCAACGGCGCTGGGCTTCGGCTTCCGCTGCGGCTTCCTCGGCCTGTTGCACATGGAGATTATTCAGGAACGTCTGGAGCGTGAATACGATCTGGACCTGATCACCACCGCGCCGACGGTAGTGTATGAAGTTGAAACCACCTCGAAAGAAGTGATCTACGTCGACAGCCCGTCCAAGCTGCCGCCGCTGAACAATATTCACGAGCTGCGTGAGCCTATTGCCGAATGTCACATGCTGCTGCCGCAGGAATTCCTCGGTAACGTCATTACGCTGTGTATTGAGAAGCGCGGCGTGCAGACCAACATGGTTTACCACGGTAACCAGGTCGCGCTGACCTACGAAATCCCGATGGCGGAAGTGGTACTCGACTTCTTCGACCGTCTGAAGTCCACCTCCCGTGGCTATGCGTCACTGGATTACAACTTCAAACGCTTCCAGGCCTCCAACATGGTGCGTGTAGACGTGCTGATCAACGGCGAGCGTGTGGATGCGCTGGCGCTGATCACCCACAACGACAATGCGCCATACCGTGGTCGCGAGCTGGTTGAGAAGATGAAAGATCTGATCCCGCGTCAGCAGTTCGATATCGCGATTCAGGCTGCCATCGGCAACCACATTATCGCGCGTTCCACCGTGAAACAGCTGCGTAAAAACGTTCTGGCGAAGTGCTATGGCGGTGACGTCAGCCGTAAGAAAAAGCTGCTCCAGAAGCAGAAAGAAGGTAAGAAGCGTATGAAGCAGGTCGGTAACGTCGAGCTGCCGCAGGAAGCATTCCTTGCCATCCTTCATGTTGGTAAAGACGGCAAATAACCCTAAGGAGTTGGCATGGCGAACATGTTTGCCCTGATCCTGGTCATTGCTACCCTGGTGACAGGTCTGCTGTGGTGTCTGGATAAGTTTATCTTCGCCCCAAAACGTCGTGAACGTCAGGCTGCCGCACAGGCAGCCACTGGCGATGGTATTGACGCGAAAACCCTGAAGAAAGTCGGTCCGAAACCGGGCTGGCTGGAAACGGGCGCCTCGGTGTTTCCGGTGCTGGCGATTGTGCTGGTGGTACGTTCGTTTATTTACGAACCGTTCCAGATCCCATCAGGTTCAATGATGCCAACGCTGCTGATTGGTGATTTTATTCTGGTAGAGAAGTTTGCCTACGGCATTAAAGATCCGATCTACCAGAAAACGCTGATCGAAACCGGTCATCCAAAACGTGGCGACATCGTGGTGTTCAAATATCCGGAAGATCCGCGCCTGGACTACATCAAGCGTGCGGTAGGTCTGCCGGGTGACAAAGTGACTTACGATCCGGTTGCGAAAGAAGTCACCGTTCAGCCAGGCTGCAGTTCCGGTACCGCATGTGAAAACGCGCTGCCAATCACCTACTCAAACGTCGAGCCAAGTGATTTTGTGCAGACCTTTGCCCGTCATAACGGCGGTGAAGCGACCAGCGGATTCTTCCAGGTACCGAAAGGCGAAACCAAAGATAACGGTATCCGTCTGGTTGAGCGCAAAGAGACGCTGGGTGACGTGACGCACCGGATCCTCACCGTGCCAATCGCGCAGGATCAGCTGGGTATGTACTATCGTCAGCCGGGTCAGCAGCTGGCAAGCTGGATTGTACCGCCGGGCCATTACTTCATGATGGGTGACAACCGCGATAATTCTGCGGACAGCCGTTACTGGGGCTTTGTGCCGGAAGCGAATCTGGTGGGTAAAGCGACCGCGATCTGGATGAGTTTTGAGAAGCAGGAAGGCGAATGGCCGACCGGCGTACGCCTGAATCGTATTGGCGGAATCCATTAATTCTCACTAAATGAACGTGTAGCCGCTAATTAAAGCGGCTACACGAATTATTTCACCGATAAATCTCTTCGAACTAACGACATCCCCTGTCGTTGTGTATAGAATATTCCCCCGAAGTTTAAGGTTGGCCCTGCAAGGGTGCCACGGCACACGAAACCGCGTTGGTTTTCTCAGGTCGGTTTCGTGTGCTGCATTTTTGACGCATTCATTTATTGGTATCGCATGAACCCCATCGTAATTAATCGGCTTCAACGGAAGCTGGGCTACACTTTTCATCATCAGGAGTTGTTGCAACAGGCATTAACCCACCGCAGTGCCAGCAGCAAACATAATGAGCGTCTCGAGTTTTTAGGCGACTCTATTTTAAGTTTCGTGATTGCGAATGCGCTTTATCATCGTTTCCCGCGTGTGGATGAAGGTGATATGAGCCGCATGCGTGCCACGCTGGTTCGGGGTAATACCCTTGCGGAAATCGCGCGCGAATTTGAACTGGGCGAATGTCTGCGTCTTGGGCCGGGTGAACTGAAAAGCGGCGGCTTCCGTCGTGAATCTATTCTTGCCGATACGGTCGAAGCATTAATTGGTGGTGTGTTCCTGGACAGCGATATCCAGACCGTCGAAAAGCTGATCCTGAACTGGTATCAGACCCGTCTGGACGAAATCAGCCCGGGCGATAAACAGAAAGATCCAAAAACGCGTCTGCAGGAATATTTGCAGGGTCGTCATCTGCCGCTGCCATCTTATCTGGTGGTGCAGGTTCGTGGCGAAGCGCACGATCAGGAATTTACCATCCATTGCCAGGTCAGTGGCCTGAGTGAACCGGTGGTGGGCACTGGTTCAAGCCGTCGTAAGGCTGAACAGGCTGCCGCCGAACAGGCGTTAAAAATGCTGGAGCTGGAATGAGCGAAGAAAAGACCTATTGCGGATTTATTGCCATCGTCGGGCGCCCGAACGTCGGCAAATCCACCCTGTTGAATAATCTGCTTGGGCAGAAGATTTCCATCACCTCGCGTAAGGCGCAGACCACGCGTCACCGCATCGTCGGTATCCATACTGAAGGCGCGTATCAGGCGATCTACGTCGATACCCCGGGCCTGCACATGGAAGAGAAGCGTGCTATCAACCGTCTGATGAACAAGGCGGCGAGCAGCTCGATTGGCGACGTGGAGCTGGTGATTTTCGTTGTGGAAGGCACCCGCTGGACGCCGGACGACGAGATGGTGCTGAACAAGCTGCGCGACGGCAAAACGCCGGTCATCCTCGCCGTCAACAAAGTTGACAACGTGCAGGAAAAGGCCGATCTGCTGCCGCATCTGCAGTGGCTCGGTAGCCAGATGAACTTCCTTGATATCGTCCCGCTGTCTGCGGAGACGGGGCTGAACGTGGACACCATCGCGGGCATCGTGCGTAAGCACCTCCCGGAAGCGATTCACCACTTCCCGGAAGAGTACATCACCGATCGTTCTCAGCGTTTTATGGCGTCTGAAATCATCCGTGAAAAGCTGATGCGTTTCCTGGGTGCTGAACTGCCGTACTCTGTGACGGTGGAGATCGAGCGTTTCCAGAGCAACGAGCGTGGCGGCTACGACATCAACGGCCTGATCCTCGTTGAGCGCGAAGGGCAGAAGAAGATGGTGATCGGCAACAAAGGCGCCAAGATCAAAACCATCGGCATTGAAGCCCGTAAGGACATGCAGGAGATGTTCGAAGCGCCGGTTCACCTCGAACTGTGGGTGAAAGTGAAATCTGGCTGGGCCGATGATGAGCGTGCTCTGCGCAGCCTCGGTTACGGCGAAGACCAGTAACTCAAGACGACGAGCATATGGATGGATGGCAGCGTGCCTTTGTCCTGCATAGTCGTCCCTGGAGCGAAACCAGCCTGATGCTGGACGTCTTCACGGAAGAGTCGGGCCGCGTGCGCCTTGTTGCAAAAGGCGCACGTTCCAAACGTTCTAACCTGAAAGGCGCCTTACAGCCTTTCACGCCGCTGCTGGTACGTTTTGGTGGGCGAGGGGAAGTTAAAACCCTGCGCAGCGCCGAAGCCGTCTCCCTGGCGCTTCCTCTCTCGGGCATCACGCTCTACAGCGGCCTGTATGTCAATGAACTCATCTCACGCGTTCTTGAACATGAGACGCGCTTCTCTGAACTTTTCTTTGATTATTTGCACTGTATCCAGGCGCTGGCTGGCGCAACCGGCACGCCCGAGCCTGCGCTGCGGCGTTTTGAACTGGCGCTGCTGGGCCATCTTGGGTACGGGGTCGATTTTCTGCATTGTGCGGGCAGCGGTGACGAAGTGGAAGACACCATGACCTACCGCTACCGCGAAGAAAAGGGCTTTATTGCCAGCATCGTGATCGACAACAGCACCTTTACCGGGCGCCAGCTCCGGGCGCTGTATGAGCGCGAGTTTCCCGATCAGGATACCCTGCGCGCAGCAAAACGCTTTACCCGGATTGCCCTCAAGCCGTATCTTGGCGGCAAGCCCTTAAAGAGCCGCGAATTATTCAGGCAGTTTGTGCCGAAACGTTAGACCACAGAATCGAAAAGAAAACCGAGGATTGTCATGGCTGAATTACTGTTAGGCGTCAACATCGATCACATCGCCACGCTGCGTAATGCGCGCGGTACGGCGTATCCCGATCCGGTTCAGGCGGCGTTTATCGCTGAACAGGCTGGCGCCGACGGCATTACCGTTCACCTGCGTGAAGACCGTCGCCACATCACCGACCGCGACGTGCGCATTCTGCGCCAGACGCTGGATACCCGTATGAATCTGGAGATGGCGGTCACCGAAGAGATGCTGGCGATTGCCTGTGAGACCCAGCCGCACTTTTGCTGCCTGGTGCCGGAAAAACGCCAGGAAGTGACGACCGAAGGCGGTCTGGATGTGGCCGGTCAGCTCGACAAAATGCGCGATGCCTGCAAGCGCCTGGCGGATGCAGGTATCCTGGTTTCTCTGTTTATCGACGCCGATTTCACCCAGATTAAAGCGGCAGCCGACGTGGGCGCGCCGTATATCGAAATTCACACCGGCTGCTATGCCGATGCCAAAAATGATGAAGAGCAGGCGAAAGAGCTGGAGCGTATTGCTAAAGCGGCCACCTACGCGGCGAGCCTGGGTCTGAAGGTCAATGCCGGTCACGGCCTGACCTACCATAACGTGAAGCCCATTGCCGCCATCCCGGAAATGCACGAGCTGAACATCGGTCACGCGATCATTGGCCGTGCGGTGATGAGCGGCCTGAAAGAGGCGGTCTCAGAAATGAAACGCCTAATGCAGGAAGCGCGTCAGTAATGGCCATTCTGGGCTTAGGCACCGATATCGTTGAAATAGCCCGCATTGAAGCGGTGATCGCCCGCAGCGGCGATCGCCTCGCAAGACGCGTGCTGAGCGATAATGAATGGGCCATCTGGGAAGCGCATCAGCAGCCTGTGCGTTTTCTGGCGAAGCGCTTTGCGGTAAAAGAGGCGGCCGCCAAAGCCTTCGGAACCGGCATTCGTAACGGTCTGGCGTTCAACCAGTTTGAAGTGTTTAACGATGAGCTGGGTAAGCCAAGCCTGCGCTTATGGGGCGAGGCGGAAAAGCTGGCCGAGAAGCTGGGCGTGAATCACGTGCACGTGACGATCGCCGATGAGCGCCACTATGCCAGCGCAACGGTGATTATCGAAAGTTAAAGTTTGTCCGCGTGGTGCATCAGGACAAACTTATCCCACAGCTGCTCTTCGCTCTCGACGTGTGCCGGATCCTTCAGGATGGTATTGGGGATCGGGCACACTTTCTGACAGGTCGGCGTTTCATAGTGGCCGATGCATTCGGTGCAGCGGTCGCTGTTAATCTCATAAATGCTGTCGCCCATCGAAATGGCCTGGTTCGGGCATTCGGGCTCGCACATATCGCAATTAATGCATTTTTTGGTAATTAACAGCGCCATCAGGAAATTCTCAGAAACAACACAAACTGGGCGGGCATTATACGCGTCAAACCAGTTTCTTTACCAGTTCTTCGCTGTGGCGAATGCGCTCTGGCGCACGCTCCAGATCCTGCTGCACCAGCGCCATAAACAGCAGGTCCGTCAGCATCATTTGTGCGCTGGTGGACGAGATAGCCGCGCTGCGCGTGGCCTGCTCCTCGGCAATGGTATATAAACAGCGCGTGGCCCGCTGCTGCAGGGCATTCGGCGTAAAACCGGTAATCGCCAGAATTTTACCGCCGACGCGCAGGACTTCATCGGTGGCCATGTTGATCTCGCGGCGCTCGCCGGAATAGGAAATCGCCAGCAGCAGATCGTCAGGATCCATCGCCTGTACGGTCGCCAGCAGGGCGTGCATATCCTGCTCGACGATGGCGTTAAGGCCAATTTTTGTCAGCTTCCAGCCAAAGTTACGCGCCACAAGTCCGGACGCGCCGATGCCGGTCAGAACGATCCGCCGCGCGCCGCGCAACATCGCCACGCTATCCAGCAGCTTCTCTTCCGTATTCACATCGAGCGTCGCATGCATGGCCGCCACGTTCTCTTTGATCAGCTTTTCGCCGACCAGCCGCATCGGATCGTCTCCGCGGATCTGATTATGCACCGGCATGGACTGCGGATTGGGGTTACTGACCAGCGCTTCACTGATCGCCAGCTTGAGGGCGGGGAATCCCTTAAAGCCAATCTTCTGCGCAAATTTCACCACGCTGGACTGGCTCACCCCGGCTTCACTCGCCAGCTGCTGCGAGCTGAGATGGCGCGCGTGATCGGGTTGAGAAAGCAGAAAATCCGCCAGCTTCTTGTCGCTTTGGGCAAAGCCTGCGTAGCGCTGGCGAATGCGAATTAAACAGTTCATACGGTCTCCTGGCGAAAATGTGATTATCTGCGCAAATACGGATTTTGCTCGCCTGAATGAATTTTATATTCCATTATAGTGTGATTATTATGAATTAAAAATTCTTGAGGTACAAAAATGAATCTTGGCTCACTTGTTTCTGAAACGCGTAACCCGCAAACCATGGATCTGGATGCGCTCTCCACCCTGGAGCTGGTTAACCGCTTTAATCAACAGGATACGCTGGTCGCGCAGGCAGTGAAAGAGACATTACCTGAGGTGGCGAAAGCGGTAGATGCGGCGGCGGAAGCCCTCAAGGCCGGTGGACGCATTATTTACATGGGGGCGGGGACCAGCGGGCGTCTTGGGGTCCTGGACGCGTCAGAATGTCCGCCCACCTTTGGGGTGCCGCATGGTCTGGTGATTGGGCTGATTGCCGGTGGACCCGGTGCGTTGTTGAAAGCCGTTGAAGGAGCGGAAGATAACAAACAGCTGGGCGAGGATGACCTGAAGGCGCTGAATTTGACGGCGAAGGATCTGGTGGTCGGGCTGGCTGCATCCGGGCGCACGCCGTACGTCATTGGTGGGCTGGAATACGCTAACCAGACCGGCTGCACGACGGTCGCCATCTCCTGTAACCCAGGCTCACCGATTGCACAGGTGGCCGCTATCGCTATCTCTCCGGTAGTCGGGCCGGAAGCGCTCACCGGCTCCACGCGCCTGAAATCCGGGACCGCGCAAAAGCTGGTGCTCAATATGATCTCCACCGGCGCGATGGTGAAGTTCGGCAAGGTGTATCAGAACCTGATGGTGGATATGCAGGCCACCAACGTCAAGCTGGTGGACAGAGCCTGCCGCATGGTGATGGAGGCGACGGGCGCAGGGCGTGAAGAGGCGGAAGCGGTACTCAAACAGACCGATCACGATGTTAAGCCTGCCATTCTGATGATCTTAAGCGGGCTGGATGCGGCGAGCGCGAGAGCCAAACTCGATGCGCATAACGGCTTCTTACGGGCGGCATTAGAAAACTAACAGAGGCGTGTATGGACAAAACAGCAGCGCTCGCCAGCGGTATCCTGCAGGGGATCGGTGGGGAAAAAAATATTCAGCGTCTCGAAAACTGCATGACGCGGGTACGCGTCGAGGTGCATAACGACGACCAGCTTGACGTGCCACGTCTGAAGCAACTGTCCGGGGTCAGCGGCTACGTGAAACAGGGTCAGCAGCATCAGCTGATCGTCGGCCCGGGGAAAGCGGCGCAGGTTGTCGATGCCATGCGGGCGCTGATGGGCGTTAGCGCGAGCGTGTCGATTGATGATGCTGAGCGCACCAAGGCGCAGGTGAAGGCCAAATATAAAGCCCCGATGAGCGACGCGCTGCGACAGCTCGCAAACGTCTTCATTCCGCTGATCCCGGCGTTTATTGCTTCGGGCCTGATCACCGGGATCATCAATATCCTCAAGCGACCGGATATTGTGGGGGATTTCGCCACGCAGTATCCGAACCTGCTGGGGATTCTCGGGATCTTCGGCAGCGCGGTGTTCGCCATTATGAACATTCTGGTCGGGGTCAATACCGCGAAGGTGTTTGGCGGATCGCTGGCGATGGGCGGCGTGATGGCGGGCATCTTGTCCAGCCCGCAGCTGGCGCAGATCACGCTGTTTGGTGAGGCGCTCCAGCCCGGCCGCGGCGGGGTGATTGCGGTGCTGCTGGTGGTCATCCTGATGTGCTGGATTGAGAAAAGGCTGCGCGCGGTTCTGCCAGGCTCGATTGAGCTGATTCTCAACCCGCTGCTGACTACGCTGATTACCGGTAGCGTAGCGATTGTCGCCCTCCAGCCGTTAGGCGGGTGGATCTCTGAAGCCATCGCCCACGGTGCGTCGCTGGCGATTGACCGTGGTGGCCTGTTAGTGGGCGCGGTGCTGTCGGGTACTTTCCTGCCGCTGGTGCTGACCGGGCTGCATCAGGGTCTGGTGCCGATCCACGTCGAACTGGTGCAGGCGCATGGCTATAATGCGCTGCTGCCTATCCTGTCGATGGCGGGGGTAGGGCAGGTCGGCGCGGCAATTGCGGTACTGATGAAAACCCACAACGCGCGTCTGAAAAAGGTGATTAAAGGCGCACTCCCGGTCGGCTTGCTCGGTATTGGCGAGCCGCTGATTTTTGGCGTCACGCTGCCGCTGGGTAAACCGTTCCTCGCGGCCTGTCTGGGCGGCGCGGTAGGCGGGGCGCTGATCAGCTACTGGAAGGTCGCAACCGTTATTACCTTTGGCATTTCGGGTTTACCGCTGGCATTAACCATCGTGACCGGAAAAGTGATGCTCTATCTGTTAGGCTATTTAGTAGCGGTGATCGCCGGGTTCCTGTTTACCTGGCTATTAGGATTCAACGACCCAGAGGAGTAAGGTTTGGCAAATCACGCGCGTCGCGTTGTCTTTTTCGACCTGGATGGCACGCTGCATCAGCAGGATATGTTTGGTACGTTTATGCGTTACCTGCTGCGGCGTCTACCTCTGAATGCGCTGCTCGTGCTACCGCTCTTACCGGCGATCGGTATCGCGCTGCTGGTGAAAGGCCGTGCGGCGCGATGGCCGATGAGCCTGCTGCTGTGGGGATGTACGTTTGGGCACAGCGAAGCGCGGCTTAAACAGCTGGAGCAGGATTTTGCGCACTGGTTTCGCGGCCACGTTGCCGCCTTTCCGGTGGTGCAGGCGCGCCTTACCGGCTATCTCGACGCGAACGATGCCGACATCTGGCTGATTACCGGCTCCCCGCAGACGCTGGTGGAGCAAGTCTATTTTGATACCCCCTGGCTTCCGCGCGTGAATCTTATTGCCACGCAAATTGCCCGCGGCTATGGAGGTTGGGTGCTGACGATGCGCTGCCTGGGACATGAAAAAGTGGTCCAGCTGGAGAAACGCATCGGTACGCCGCTGCGCCTGTACAGCGGCTACAGCGACAGTAAACAGGACAACCCGCTGCTCTATTTTTGCCAGCACCGCTGGCGCGTTACGCCATCAGGTGAACTCCAGCAACTCGAATAGTCTTATCCATAATCGGCGTGTATAATGCCGCCCGCTTTTCGACTGGAGTATCAACCGTTGTCCAACCCTGAACTCGACCATGAATACTGGATGCGCCATGCGCTGACGCTGGCTCAGCGTGCCTGGGACGAGGGCGAAGTGCCCGTGGGCGCCGTGCTGGTCCACAATAACCAGGTGATTGGTGAAGGATGGAACCGCCCCATTGGCCGCCACGATCCTACCGCGCACGCCGAAATCATGGCGCTTCGTCAGGGCGGTCTGGTGCTGCAAAACTATCGCCTGCTTGATACCACGCTGTATGTGACGCTTGAGCCATGCGTGATGTGTTCCGGGGCGATGGTGCACAGCCGGATCGGGACTTTAGTCTTCGGTGCGCGGGATGAAAAAACCGGCGCGGCCGGTTCACTGATGGACGTGCTGGGTCACCCGGGGATGAACCACCAGGTGAAGACTATCGGCGGGGTGCTTGCACCAGAGTGTTCGGGGCTATTAAGCGATTTCTTTCGAATGCGCCGTCAGCAGAAAAAGCAGCAAAAGGCAGAATTGAAGCCGTCGGCCGATTAAGCTCGTCCGGCGCCACGACAGGGTAGCTTTGGGCCAACTGTTTGGCCTCTGTCGCCTCTTTCTCTTTCTCCAGCAGATACCCGACCAGGCTAATCTGATATTTACGGATATTTTCCACGTAGGCGTAGGCTTCATGCCCGCGCGCGTAGCCGTACGTCAGCTTGTTATACCATGGCTTCTGGCTCAGCAGCGGCAGCCGCTGCTTTACGTCTGACCAGCTGTCCGGGTTGCCTTTCGTTTTGGCCGTCAGCGCTCGCGCATCCAGCATATGCGCATAGCCCATATTGTAGGCTGCCAGCGCGAACCAGATCCGCTCCTCTTCCGGCACCGTTTCCGGGACTTTGGCCATCATATCCTGCAGGTAGCGCGCGCCGCCGCTGATGCTCTGTTCCGCATCGGTACGGTCATTGACGCCCAGGCTCAGCGCGGTATTTTTGGTTAACATCATCAAACCACGTACGCCAGTCGGAGACGTGGCCTGGGTATCCCAGTGGGATTCCTGATAAGAAATAGCTGCCAGCAGTTTCCAGTCAATTTCCTGGGCGTATTTTTCGAACAGCGGCTGCAGGTCCGGCAGGACGCTGTCTACCGCACGCAGGAAGCTGCGGGTGTCAACGTAATCAAAGTCATCACCATGCCCGAGGTACTTCTCCTCCAGGCGCGCCAGCGTACCGTCTTCATTCATGGTGTTGAAGAAATCGAGCATCGCGGCAGAGAGGGTCTGATCGTCATCGAGCTGAGTAAACCAGGTCACAGGCTGCTCGTCGGTGACGTCCAGCGCCACGGCGATTTCAGGATGCACCCGCTGGAACAGGCTGATCGCGACCGAATCGGCGATGGTGTAGGGGACTTTCTGATCTTTTACCTGCTCCAGCAGCTCCGTCGTGCCGAGTTTCGCATCCACCGTCCAGCTCAGGTCCGGATATTTCTTCTCCTTGAGCTCACGCAGATCGTCAATCACCACGTGACCGGGGGCAATCGTCAACTGCCGATCGTTAATCGAGGCCAGTGAGCGCGGGCGCAGACTCCCGACGCGATAAACCAGCTGCTGCGAAACGGAGTAGTAGGTCGGGCCTGGCTGGTAGTTTTTGCTGCGCTCGCTGTTATACACCAGCCCGGCGGCAAGCATATCGGCATCGTCGTTATCGAGGTCATCAAACAGCTGGTTGATATTCTGGCGGACGGTGATTTTTAGCTTCACGCCAAGATAATCGGCGAACTGTTGTGCCAGTTCATAATCCAGACCAATGATTTTGCCGTTGATGTCGCTGTAAATCAGCGGAGAGTTAAGGGTACTGACGCGCAATTCCCCCCGCTCCTGAATGGCGGCGATACGGTTTTCGGCTTTGCCGATCCAGGGGAGGGAAGGCCAGAGGGCCACTGCCAGCAGCAACGTTACAATGCCGATGAGCAGATAATTAATCTTTAATTTTTTCAATTAGTTAATTCTCTGCGACGCCGGTTGCCTCAGTCTGCTGTAGCCATGTTAACAATAAGGTTTGCCATTGAATGAGCGGCATTTTGCGTAAACTTGCGCCACTTGGCAACCAATTAGAGAGACAGGTCACATCTATTGTTAAATCTCTTCGTCAATTTTATTTCGACGCAAACGGTTTCGTCGGCGCTCAGGATTCTCTATAATGACGCCCGTTTTCCCCCCTTGCGCACACTGTAAGCGCCCCGGCGCTTCGAAGACGAGAGACTTATGATGGAAATTCTGCGTGGTTCGCCTGCACTGTCTGCCTTCCGTATTACCAAACTGCTGGCACGTTTTCAGGCGGCCGACCTTCCGGTAAGCAATATTTACGCTGAGTATGTCCATTTTGCTGACCTGAATGCCCCCCTGAATGCAGAGGAGCGCGTACAGCTGGAACGCCTGCTCAAGTATGGCCCAAGCCTCAGCAGCCATACGCCAACCGGCAAACTGATCCTTGCGACGCCGCGTCCGGGCACCATCTCCCCCTGGTCTTCCAAAGCCACCGACATCGCCCACAACTGTGGCCTGAGCCAGATTAACCGTCTGGAGCGCGGCGTGGCGTACTACGTGGAAGCCTCTACTCTGAGCGACGCGCAGTGGCAGGCGGTTGCGGCTGAACTGCACGACCGCATGATGGAGAGCGTGTTTGCCTCTCTCGATGACGCGCAGAAGCTTTTCTCCCACCATAAGCCTGCGCCGGTACAGAGCGTGGACCTGCTGGGGCAGGGCCGTCAGGCACTGATTGACGCCAACCTGCGTCTCGGCCTGGCGCTGGCAGAAGACGAAATCGACTACCTGCAGGATGCGTTCGTTAAGCTCAACCGTAACCCGAACGACATCGAACTCTATATGTTCGCGCAGGCGAACTCTGAGCACTGCCGTCACAAGATTTTCAATGCCGACTGGATTATTGACGGCGAACAGCAGCCAAAGTCGCTGTTCAAAATGATCAAAAACACCATGGAGCAAACTCCTGACCACGTGCTGTCTGCCTATAAAGACAACGCCGCGGTGATGGAAGGTTCCGAGGTGGGCCGCTTCTTCGCCGATCGCGAAGCAGGGCGCTATGACTTCCATCAGGAGCCCGCGCATATCCTGATGAAGGTTGAAACCCACAACCACCCGACCGCGATCTCCCCGTGGCCGGGTGCGGCGACCGGCTCCGGCGGTGAAATCCGTGACGAAGGGGCGACCGGTCGTGGTGCAAAACCCAAAGCCGGTCTGGTCGGTTTCTCCGTCTCCAACCTGCGTATCCCGGGCTTTGAACAGCCGTGGGAAGAAGACTTCGGCAAGCCAGAGCGCATTGTGACCGCGCTGGATATCATGACCGAAGGCCCGCTGGGCGGCGCGGCGTTTAACAACGAATTTGGTCGTCCGGCGCTGAACGGTTACTTCCGTACCTATGAAGAGAAAGTGGACAGCCACAACGGCGAAGAGCTGCGCGGCTACCACAAACCGATCATGCTGGCGGGCGGGATCGGCAACATCCGTGCCGATCACGTGCAGAAAGGCGAGATCGTCGTCGGCGCGAAGCTGATCGTGCTCGGCGGCCCGGCGATGAACATCGGTCTGGGCGGCGGTGCGGCCTCTTCGATGGCCTCCGGCCAGTCTGATGCGGATCTCGACTTCGCGTCCGTGCAGCGTGACAACCCTGAGATGGAGCGTCGCTGCCAGGAAGTGATCGACCGCTGCTGGCAGCTGGGCGATGCTAACCCGATCCTCTTTATCCACGACGTGGGCGCGGGCGGTCTGTCCAACGCCATGCCGGAGCTGGTGAGCGACGGCGGCCGCGGTGGCCGTTTCAACCTGCGCGATATCCTGAGCGATGAGCCGGGCATGAGCCCACTGGAAATCTGGTGTAACGAATCCCAGGAGCGCTACGTGCTGGCCGTTGCGGCGGATCAGCTGCCGCTGTTTGACGAGCTGTGCCGCCGCGAGCGCGCGCCGTATGCCGTCATCGGTGAAGCGACCGAAGAGCAGCACCTGACTCTGAGCGACACCCATTTCGACAACCAGCCGATCGATCTGCCGCTCGACGTTCTGCTCGGTAAAACGCCGAAGATGACCCGCGACGTGCAGACCCGTAAAGCGGCGGGCAAAGCGCTGGATCGCCAGGGCATTACCGTAGCTGAAGCCGTTAATCGCGTGCTGCACCTGCCAGCTGTTGCTGAGAAAACCTTCCTGGTGACCATCGGCGACCGTACCGTGACCGGTATGGTATCCCGCGATCAGATGGTTGGCCCGTGGCAGATCCCGGTGGCGAACTGCGCCGTAACCACCGCGAGCCTCGACAGCTACTATGGCGAAGCGATGGCGCTGGGTGAACGCACCCCGGTCGCGCTGCTGGACTTCGCGGCCTCTGCCCGTCTGGCGGTCGGTGAAGCGCTGACCAACATTGCCGCCACGCAGATTGGCGACATCAAACGTATCAAGCTCTCCGCAAACTGGATGGCCGCTGCCGGTCACCCTGGCGAAGACGCGGGCCTGTATGAAGCCGTGAAGGCGGTGGGTGAGGAACTGTGTCCTGCCCTCGGCCTGACCATTCCGGTGGGCAAAGACTCCATGTCGATGAAAACCCGCTGGCAGGAAGGTAACGAGCAGCGCGAGATGACCTCCCCGCTGTCGTTGGTGATCACCGCGTTTGCCCGTGTGGAAGACGTGCGTCACACCGTTACGCCACAGCTGGCGACCGAAGATAACGCCCTGCTGCTGATTGACCTGGGTAAAGGCCACAACGCGCTGGGCGCCACCGCGCTGGCGCAGGTTTACCGTCAGCTTGGCGATAAGCCAGCCGACGTGCGCGACGTAGCGCAGCTGAAAGGCTTCTACGACGCCATCCAGGCGCTGGTGGCGCAGCGTAAGCTGCTGGCCTACCACGACCGTTCCGACGGCGGCCTGCTGGTAACCCTGGCAGAGATGGCCTTCACCGGCCACTGCGGGGTTGAAGCCAACATCGCTACGCTGGGTGAAGATCGTCTGGCGGCGCTGTTTAACGAAGAGCTGGGTGCCGTGATTCAGGTGCGTGCGGCAGATCGCGACGCGGTTGAAGCGATTCTGGCGCAGCACGGTCTGGCTGACTGTGTGCACTATCTGGGTAAAGCCGTTAAGGGCGATCGCTTCGTCATTGAAGCTGACGGTCACGCCGTGTTCAGCGAAAGCCGCACCACGCTGCGCATGTGGTGGGCGGAAACCACCTGGCAGATGCAGCGCCTGCGTGATAACCCGGAATGTGCCGATCAGGAGCACAACGCGAAGGCCAATGACCAGGATCCAGGCCTGAACGTGAAGCTCTCCTTCGACATCAACGAAGACATCGCCGCGCCGTACATTGCGACTGGTGCGCGTCCGAAAGTGGCCGTGCTGCGCGAGCAGGGCGTTAACTCCCACGTTGAGATGGCTGCCGCCTTCCACCGCGCGGGCTTTGACGCTATCGACGTTCACATGAGCGACCTGCTGGCCGGACGTATCGGTCTGGAAGATTTCCAGGCGCTGGTGGCGTGCGGTGGTTTCTCCTACGGTGACGTGCTGGGTGCAGGCGAGGGCTGGGCGAAATCTATCCTCTTCAACAGCCGCGTGCGCGACGAGTTCGAAACCTTCTTCCATCGTCCGCAGACCCTGGCGCTGGGCGTGTGCAACGGCTGTCAGATGATGTCTAACCTGCGCGAACTGATCCCGGGCAGCGAAGCCTGGCCGCGCTTTGTGCGTAACCAGTCTGACCGCTTTGAAGCGCGCTTCAGCCTGGTGGAAGTGACCCAGAGCCCGTCTCTGCTGCTGCAGGGAATGGTCGGGTCGCAGATGCCAATCGCGGTGTCCCATGGCGAAGGTCAGGTCGAAGTGCGTGATGCCGCGCATCTGGCTCAGCTGGAGAGCAAAGGTCTGGTAGCGCTGCGCTTTGTCGATAACTTCGGCAAGGTCACGGAAACCTACCCGGCTAACCCGAACGGCTCCGCCAACGGTATTACCGCGGTAACCAGCGAAAGCGGTCGTGCAACCATCATGATGCCGCATCCGGAACGTGTGTTCCGCACCGTGAGCAACTCCTGGCACCCGGAAAACTGGGGCGAGGACAGCCCGTGGATGCGTATCTTCCGCAACGCGCGTAAGCAGCTGGGTTAAGTTTCAGCGTCTTGACTGTAGGCCCGGTGAGCGCAAGCGCCACCGGGCTTTTTTGTCTCTGTCGCAAAATCGCGACAACCCTCTGGTTTGAGTGTCTCCAAAAGGAGACATTTAACCTATTGATTTATATGTGGTAGGAAAGGTTCCCGTTAAGGTGTTGCTGAACAGCGACACTTAGCCTGAAAATCATTCAACCGATAACGAACGGGTTAAACGAGCAAAGATCATATATTTCAAGGTGTTAATTTTTTGTTTTGCATTCTGGCACGGGTGTTGCATAATGTTAACCAGTGGCTCATTCACCTTCTTATGTCAGCCCCTTCGGGACGTGCTACATAAACTTCGAATGACGCACAAAAAGGTGCCTGCCGTCCAACTACTGATCATAGCGATGCTTTATCAGGCCAGGGCGAAACGTCGAGTTAGGCACCGCCTCATTCCATGACAAAGCCGGGTTTTTACCCGGCTTTGTTGTATCTGAAGGGCAGACTCAGTTACGCTCTGCGTAAACCCCATTAAGAGAGTAATGCGTTGAAACGCTGGCCCGTTTTTCCCCGCTCCCTGCGACAGCTCGTCATGATGGCCTTTCTGCTGATCCTGCTGCCGTTGCTGATCCTTGCCTGGCAGGCGTGGCAAAGCCTGAACGCGCTGAGCGCGCAGGCGGCATTAACCAACCGCACGACGCTCATTGACGCCCGGCGCAGTGAGGCCATGACCAACGCCGCCCTTGAGATGGAGCGCAGCTATCGTCAGTACTGCGTGCTTGACGATCGCACGCTGGAAAAGGTGTACCAGAGTCAGCGCAAGCGCTACAGCGAAATGCTGGATGCCCACGCCGGCGTATTGCCTGACGACAAGCTGTATCAGGCGTTGCGTCAGGATCTGAACGACCTCGCGCAGCTGCAGTGTAGTAACAGCGGCCCGGATGCCGCCGCCGCCGCGCGCCTGGAAGCCTTCGCCAACGCGAACACCGAGATGGTGCAGTCAACCCGCACGGTGATTTTCTCTCGCGGCCAGCAGCTTCAGCAGGAGATCGCCGAGCGCGGCCAGTTCTTCGGCTGGCAGGCGCTGGTGCTGTTCCTCGTGAGCCTCGGGCTGGTTCTGCTCTTTACCCGCATGATCATCGGCCCGGTGAAGGGGATCCAGCGGATGATCAACCGCCTGGGGGAGGGAAAATCACTGGGTGATACGGTCGCTTTTAAAGGTCCCCGGGAACTGCGATCGGTGGGTCAGCGTATTATCTGGCTGTCCGAGCGCCTGGCGTGGCTTGAATCACAGCGTCATCAGTTCCTGCGCCATATCTCCCATGAGCTTAAAACGCCGCTGGCCAGCATGCGCGAAGGGACGGAACTGCTGGCGGACGAAGTGGCAGGGCCGCTTACGCCCGAACAGAAAGAAATTGTCGAGATCCTGGATAACAGCAGCCGCAATCTGCAGAAGCTGATTGAGCAACTGCTGGATTACAACCGCAAGCTGGCTGACGGGGCGGTTGTACTGGAAAACGTCGACATTGAACCGCTGGTGGATATGGTGATCTCCGCCCATAGCTTGCCAGCAAGAGCTAAAATGATGCATACCGGTGTAGAGCTGAATGCGCCGACCTGTCTCGCTGAACCCATGCTGCTAATGAGCGTGCTGGATAATCTTTATTCCAATGCGGTGCACTATGGTACTGAATCCGGTAACATTTATATCCGAAGCTATACGAAGGGTTCCCGGGTGTTTATAGACGTCGCTAACACCGGCACCCCGATCCCCGATGACGAAAAAACCATGATCTTCGAGCCCTTTTTCCAGGGGAGTCATCAGCGGAAAGGTGCGGTGAAAGGCAGTGGTCTGGGCTTAAGCATCGCCCGGGACTGCATACGACGCATGCAGGGTGAGCTAAACATTGCCACGGACGAACGTTCGGATGTTTGCTTCCGTATTGAACTGCCCCTGAGCCGGAAAAATCAATAAAATGAATCTATGTCTGGTGAGTATGTCACACGTCTTTTCCCGCGCCGTACGCGCGGTGTTTTCCCGCAGCACGCTTCGCCTGAGCCTGCCCTGTTTATTTCTGGCTGGGTGTGTTTCCCATGTGCCGCAAAGTGCGATTAGCGATAAACAAGAAGATAAATGGCCCGATAACCAGCTGGCTGATTTCCTCTCAACCCGCTGTGACGACATCTGGAACCTCTCAGGCCATGACGTCGAAAGTAACCCGCTGTTCTGGCTGCGCGGGATAGATTGCGCCCAGCGTCTGGCGCCGGTTGATGCCCGCGCGAAAGCGGCGATGCTGGATGATGATACCTGGCAGGACGCGTTCAAGCGTGGGATTTTGCTGGCGGATGCGAAAATCACTCCCGTTGAACGCCGCGCCAACGTGACCCGACTGGACACGTTTGTGGTCAATCTTCCGGTACAGATCCGCCCGGTATACCAGCTCTGGCGCGAGGGACAGACGCTACAGCTTCAGCTTTCTGAAGAGCGCTCTCGCTACAGCAAGCTGCAACAGTCAACCGATAGCGAGCTTGATACACTGCGCCAACAGCAGCAACATTTACGTACGCAACTGGATACCACGACGCGTAAGCTGGAGAACCTGACCGATATCGAAAGACAGCTCTCGTCGCGTAAATATCAGCCGGGGAGTTCATCCGCTGCGCCGGACAGCGATACGCCGAAACAAGAGGATGTGAAGCATGACGAGCCGTAAACCAGCCCATCTCTTACTGGTGGATGACGATCCCGGTCTGTTAAAGCTGCTGGGGATGCGTCTGGTGAGTGAAGGCTACAGCGTCGTGACCGCGGAAAGCGGGCTGGAGGGGCTGAAAATTCTCAGCCGCGAGAAAATCGATCTGGTGATAAGCGACCTGCGGATGGATGAAATGGACGGCCTGCAGCTGTTTGCGGAGATCCAGAAGCAGCAGCCGGGGATGCCCGTGATTATCCTGACCGCGCACGGGTCGATCCCGGATGCGGTTGCCGCGACGCAGCAGGGGGTATTCAGCTTCCTGACCAAGCCGGTGGACAAAGATGCGCTGTATAAGGCTATCGACAGCGCGCTGGAACATGCCGCTCCGGCGGGGGATGAAGCGTGGCGGGAGCCTATCGTCACCCGCAGCCCCGTGATGCTGCGCCTGCTGGAACAGGCGAGGATGGTGGCGCAGTCTGACGTCAGCGTGCTCATCAACGGCCAGAGCGGAACCGGGAAAGAGATCCTCGCGCAGGCGATTCATAACGCCAGCCCGCGCAGCAAGAACGCCTTTATTGCGATTAACTGCGGCGCGCTTCCGGAACAGCTGCTTGAATCCGAACTGTTTGGTCACGCCCGCGGCGCATTCACCGGCGCGGTAAGCAGCCGTGAAGGGCTGTTCCAGGCGGCGGAAGGCGGCACGCTGTTCCTGGACGAGATTGGCGACATGCCTGCGCCGCTGCAGGTCAAGCTGCTGCGCGTGCTGCAGGAGCGCAAAGTGCGCCCGCTGGGCAGCAACCGCGATATCGATATTAACGTGCGAATTATCTCCGCTACCCACCGCGATCTGCCAAAAGTGATGGCCCGCAACGAGTTTCGCGAAGATCTCTACTACCGTCTGAACGTGGTCAACCTGAAGATCCCGGCGCTGGCCGAACGTGCGGAAGACATCCCGCTGCTGGCGAACCATCTTTTGCGTCAGGCGGCCGATCGTCATAAACCGTTCGTGCGCGCGTTTTCCACCGATGCGATGAAGCGGCTGATGGCCGCAAGCTGGCCGGGTAACGTGCGTCAGCTGGTCAACGTGATTGAGCAGTGCGTGGCGCTGACCTCCTCACCGGTCATCAGCGACGCGCTGGTGGAGCAGGCGCTGGAAGGGGAAAACACGGCGCTGCCGACCTTTGCCGAAGCGCGTAACCAGTTTGAGCTGAACTATCTGCGCAAGCTGCTGCAGATCACCAAAGGCAACGTGACCCACGCGGCGCGGATGGCCGGGCGCAACCGCACCGAGTTTTACAAGCTGCTCTCGCGTCACGAGCTGGAAGCGAACGATTTTAAAGAGTAGTACCGCAAAATTCGCCTGAATATGGTACTGTGAGCAATCGATTACGAGGCAGCTTACAGGCAAGAGTTTAAGGACCCACCATGAAAAAGATTGATGCGATTATTAAACCTTTCAAACTGGATGATGTGCGTGAAGCGCTGGCGGAAGTCGGCATCACCGGGATGACCGTGACGGAAGTGAAAGGTTTTGGTCGTCAGAAAGGTCACACCGAGCTTTACCGTGGCGCAGAATACATGGTCGACTTTCTGCCGAAAGTGAAAATTGAAATCGTGGTCAGCGACGATATCGTGGACACCTGCGTGGACACCATTATCCGCACGGCGCAAACCGGCAAAATTGGCGACGGTAAAATCTTCGTCTTTGACGTGGCGCGCGTGATCCGTATCCGTACCGGCGAAGAAGACGACGCCGCGATTTAACGTTCTTGCCGGGTGGCGCTGCGCTTACCCGGCCTACAAAACTCTTCGTAGGCCCGCGCAAGCGAAGCGCCGCCGGGCGATTACAGCACCTTATGCGGGCCGAAGCACTCGTAATGAATGCTGTCTTTGTTCACACCCAGCCCCACCAACTGCTGCGCGGCATACTGCATAAACGCCACCGGCCCGCAGACGTAGAACTGCATGTCCGGCGCGCTAAACGCCCCTTCCATCTGGCTTAAATTCATCAGACCTTCGCTGTCAAAGCGGGCAGCTGCGCGGTCTGCTTCCGTCGGCAGGCGATACCAGGTGTGCGCGGTGAAACGTGGCAGGGAGGCCCCGAGCGTTTTCACCTCATCCGCAAAGGCGTGCACGTCGCCGTTTTCGGCGGCATGGAACCAGTTAACCTGTGCACCGTGGTGTGATTTTGCCAGCGTATCGAGCATCGCCAGCATCGGCGTCTGGCCGACGCCCGCAGAGATCAGCGTGACCGGCGTATGGGCTTCAACGGCCATAAAGAAGTCGCCCGCTGGCGCGGCCAGATGGACCACGTCGCCCACGTTCGCTTCGTTGTGCAGCCAGTTGGAAACCTGACCGCCGTCCTCACGCTTCACCGCAATGCGGTAGCCTTTACCGTTTGGCTTGCGGGTAAGAGAATACTGACGGATCTCCTGATGCGGGAAACCTTCAGGCTTCAGCCACACGCCCAGATACTGCCCTGGCTGGTAATCGGCCACCGGTTGACCGTCCACCGGCTCAAACTCGAAGCTGGTGATTAACGCGCTGCGCGGCGTTTTCTCAACGATGCGGAACGCGCGCGTGCCTTCCCAGCCGCCGTTCTTACTGGCGTTTTCGCTGTAGATCTGCGCTTCACGGTTGATAAACACGTTTGCCAGCACCCCGTAGGCTTTACCCCACGCGTCCAGCACCTCCTGGCCCGGGCTGAACATTTCGTCCAGGGTTGCCAGCAGGTGACCACCCACGATGTCGTACTGCTCGGGTTGGATCTGGAAGCTGGTATGTTTCTGCGCGATTTTTTCCACCGCAGGCAGCAACGCTGGCAGGTTTTCAATATTGCTGGCGTACGCCGCGATGGCGTTGAACAGTGCTTCACGCTGATCGCCGTTACGCTGGTTGCTCATGTTGAAAATCTCTTTGAGCTCCGGGTTGTGCGTGAACATGCGATCGTAGAAATGGGCGGTGAGTTTAGGGCCGGTTTGCACCAGCAGGGGAATGGTGGCTTTTACGGTAGCGATGGTTTGAGCGTCGAGCATGAGCGCGTCCTTTTGATGTCACTTTAATGATGTATTTTAAATGCATCTTATAAAAAATACCCCTGCGTTGTAAATGGTTCTTTGCAAGATGAAAAATATGCATCACAAACCTGAAAAGAAATCCGCTGGAAAGGGCGAGATCTTTATTCCTCAAACCCTTGCGTGGCGGGTAGGAAAACGTTTGCGTAAAATCGTTTGTCAAGACCTGTTATCACAGAACTAATCAGTTATACTGTTGCCCGTCGTCCAACAGGACTGCCTTTTCAGGCCAAAATTTACTTGTTAGCTGAGTCAGGAGATGCGGATGTTAAAGCGTGAAATGAACATTGCCGATTATGATGCCGAACTGTGGCAGGCTATGGAGCAGGAAAAAGTACGTCAGGAAGAGCACATCGAACTGATCGCCTCCGAAAACTACACCAGCCCGCGCGTTATGCAGGCGCAGGGTTCTCAGCTGACCAACAAATACGCTGAAGGTTACCCGGGCAAACGCTATTACGGCGGTTGCGAGTACGTTGATATCGTTGAGCAGCTGGCTATCGATCGTGCGAAAGAACTTTTTGGCGCTGACTATGCAAACGTCCAGCCGCACTCTGGCTCTCAGGCTAACTTCGCGGTCTACACCGCGCTGCTGCAGCCGGGCGATACCGTTCTGGGTATGAACCTGGCGCAGGGCGGCCACCTGACTCACGGCTCCCCGGTTAACTTCTCCGGCAAACTGTACAACATCATCCCTTACGGTATTGATGAGTCCGGCAAAATTGACTACGAAGACATGGCGAAGCAGGCTAAAGAGCACAAACCGAAGATGATCATCGGTGGGTTCTCTGCTTACTCCGGTATCGTTGACTGGGCAAAAATGCGCGAAATCGCAGACAGCATCGGTGCTTACCTGTTCGTTGACATGGCGCACGTTGCGGGTCTGATCGCTGCAGGCGTTTACCCGAACCCGGTTCCACACGCTCACGTTGTGACCACCACCACCCACAAAACCCTGGCGGGTCCACGCGGTGGCCTGATCCTGGCGAAAGGCGGTGACGAAGAGCTGTACAAAAAACTGAACTCTGCGGTGTTCCCAAGCGCGCAGGGTGGCCCACTGATGCACGTTATCGCGGCAAAAGCGGTCGCGCTGAAAGAAGCGATGGAGCCAGAGTTCAAGGTTTACCAGCAGCAGGTTGCTAAGAACGCCAAAGCGATGGTGGAAGTGTTCCTGAACCGTGGCTACAAAGTGGTATCTGGCGGGACTGAAAACCACCTGTTCCTGCTGGATCTGGTTGATAAGAACCTGACCGGTAAAGAAGCTGACGCAGCCCTGGGCCGCGCCAACATCACCGTAAACAAAAACAGCGTGCCAAACGATCCGAAGAGCCCGTTCGTGACGTCCGGTATCCGTATCGGTTCTCCGGCCGTGACTCGCCGCGGCTTCAAAGAAGCAGAAGTGAAAGAGCTGGCTGGCTGGATGTGTGACGTTCTGGACAACATCAATGACGAAGCGGTTATCGAGCGCGTCAAAGGTAAAGTTCTGGATATCTGCGCACGCTTCCCGGTTTACGCATAATTCCTCTGCTTTGCAGAAATAAAAAAGGCCGCGCATGCGGCCTTTTTTTATGGCTAACGCCGGTCCAGGGAGATGGCGCCTGGCCCCACAATCGCCAGCAAAATAAAGGCGCCAGCAATACTGACGTTCTTGTAGAAGTTAATCATATTCGGTACGACCGCATCGCCGGTCATATCCCAGTAGTGATGCCCAATCACCGCCGTTCCGAGGGTGTAGAACACAAACAGTACCGCGAGAGGACGGGTGAAAAACCCCAGTACGATCAGAATGGCGGCAGGCACTTCCATGACTACCGCAATAATGGCCGCCAGCATGGGCATCGGCGTGCCCAGCGAGGTCATGTATTGTACGGTGCCGCTAAACCCCGTCAGTTTTGGATAACCAAAGATAATAAACAGCACGACAAGTGCGATGCGGCCAATGAGCAGCAGCAGGTGACGTGACTGGCCGAAATCGAGATAACGTAGTGAGTTCATGGCAGAAAAACCTCTGCAAGTGGAGTAATTTAAACGTAATACATATTTTCATTCCCTGCCATAAGCCAGACGATTGCACAAGATGTTAAATTTTCGTTAATTTATAGCAGGCTATCTACTTGCTTAATTTTTATATTCTCGCCAGACTATGGCCTCGATTTCGGGAGGGATTCATGGTCTTGCATTCCACGCGCTGGCTGGCGCTCAGTTATTTCACCTATTTCTTTAGCTACGGCATTTTTCTGCCTTTCTGGAGCGTCTGGCTTAAGGGTATCGGCCTGACGCCCGAGACCATCGGCGTCCTGCTGGGAGCCGGGCTGGTGGCGCGTTTCCTCGGCAGCCTGCTGATCGCTCCGCGCGTCAGCGATCCCTCCTTACTGATCAAGGCCGTGCGTATTCTTGCTCTGCTGACCCTGGTCTTTGTGGCCTGCTTCTGGGTCAGCCACCAGTTTGCCTGGCTGATGGTGGTGATGGTCGGCTTTAACCTGTTCTTCTCACCGCTGGTGCCTTTAACGGATGCCCTGGCGAACACCTGGCAAAAGCAGATCACCATGGACTACGGTCGCGTGCGCCTGTGGGGCTCTATCGCCTTTGTGATTGGCTCGGCGCTGGTGGGCAAACTGGTCAGCCTGTACGATTACCGCGCCATTCTTGCCCTGTTGAGCATCGGTATTGCCTCGATGCTGCTGGGCATGCTGCTGCGACCATCGGTGATGCCGCAAGGGGAAAGCCGCCATCAGGAGAGCGCTGGCTGGCCCGCATGGCGGAGCCTGGTCGCACAGAGCTGGCGTTTTCTGGCGTGCGTGTGCCTCCTTCAGGGGGCACATGCGGCGTACTATGGTTTCAGCGCCATCTACTGGCAAGGCGCAGGATATTCCGCTTCCGCCGTGGGCTATCTGTGGTCGCTGGGCGTGGTGGCCGAAGTCATTATCTTTGCCCTGAGCAAAAAACTGTTCCGCCGCTTTGGCGCGCGTGACCTGCTGCTCCTTTCCGCCGTGTGCGGCGTGGCGCGCTGGGGGATTATGGGCTGGACGACCGATCTGCCGTGGCTGATTGTGGCGCAAATTCTTCACTGCGGCACCTTTACCGTGTGCCATCTGGCGGCCATGCGCTATATCGCTGCACGCGAGGGCGGGGACGTGATTCGCCTGCAGGCCGTCTATTCGGCAGTGGCAATGGGGGGCAGTATCGCGATCATGACGGTCTTTGCAGGGTTCCTCTACCAGCATCTGGGGCATGGCGTGTTCTGGGTAATGGCTCTGGTGGCGCTACCGGCAATGTTTGTTCGACCGAAAGTGGCCGCACGCGCGTCGCTATGATTCTAGCATGGCGCGAATATGTTCTTGCTGCTGCGCGTTCAGTGTCTCAACGGCATGGATCAGCGGCGGCGAGAACAGCGGCAGGGCAGTCGGGTAGGGGGTGATAACCAGCGCGGCTTCGCGCGGTGCCCCCTCTTTCTGGAAAGCCTGTAGCGTCAGATAGCGAATGTTGAGCGGCAGCAGCGTCAACTCGCGAAGCTGCTGTTCGATCTGTTCCTCACTGGCTTTATCGTCTCCCGTCAGCAGGATCACCTGTTTTTCATGCAGGTCGGTCTCCTGCATCAGCCAGGCCCCAAAAATCACCGCCACGAGGCTCATCTCTTCGTCGGAAAAACGCAGCCCGAATTCCGCCTCCAGCTCAAACAGCGCCTCTTTCGTGGTACGTAACAGCCGAGGATAAAGGCGGTGGATCTCCTCCGGCAGGCTGTTGTCGATGCCAATCTCAAACAGCGAACGGTCCAGCGCCTGAGCCAGATGGATATACAGCTGATCGGTCAGCCCTTGTTCATCGCTGAAGTTCATCCCGGTCTGCGAACGAAAGCGGGCCACCATGCGCACGATGGCCCGGCGCAGACGCTGGTCCTGCTGGTGCTTATCAAGCACCGGATCGGGCGTGCGGAGCATCATAAACAGCAGCGCCAGAAACAGCTGTTCATCCCCGTGGGCACCCTGCGGGACGCGCCGTCTCCAGTGGCGCACGATCTCCTGCGCTGTAAAATACTCCCCCCTCGACTGGGTCCAGCTGCGCTGAACGTGGGAAAACTGCGGCGTATTCCCGAGCTGGTGCTGAATAAGGCAGTATTGCAGATAGAGCTGTAAAAACTGGACGTCGCGGCATTCAAACTGGCGCTGGAGCTTGCGTGAGCAGAAGCCGATCAGCGCCCGCAGGTTCGCATCGTCGTAAAGCGGGCGCGCGATGCCGTGTTGTTTAAGCGCGGTTTTTAATGCGGGGGTAAACTGGTGCGAGACGAACTGCGGGCAAAGCCGTAGCGCCCGGCGCAGCCAGTGCAGCAGGCATAAACGCTGATTCAGGGCTGTGCCTTCAATCCGGTAGCAGCCGTCGTGGTGCGTAACGATATCCAGCCGGTGATAGCGCTGGATTTCATCGCGCGTCTCGGCTATATCTTGCCGTGCCATCGCGTCGTCCACGCCGTTGGCAGCGATTATGCTCTGTGCGGTGACGGCAGCATCGGGCAGGTAAAGCATCAAAAGCACCTGGCAGCGGCGCTGCGAACTGGAAAGCACAGATGGAATTTCAAGCGTCGTCATCATCTGTCGGGTATCCAGTGTGAATGTTTGATAAGAATAGCTAAAGGATGAGCGCTGAAAAGCGCGCCGGCAGGCCTTTCATTCAGGATTGCTGGGGAACATCACAGAATTTTTGACGTGAGGAATTGATGCAAACAGTTAAACAATGTGCGATGGCGTTATTTTTGGCGGTTATCAGCTTAACTGCCAGCGCACACCCTCACAGCTTTATTGACCTCAAAACCGAGCTGGTCACCGACGGCACGCAGCTGAGCGGCCTGAAAATGCGCTGGACGATGGATGAAATCACCTCGGCTGACCTGCTCTATGACGCGGGAAATGCGAAGCCCGGCGACGAAATCTGGAAAAAGCTGGCAGCGGAAGTAATGGCCAACGTGCTCGGCCAGCACTACTTCACCGAGTTCTGGCATAACGGCCAAAAGGTCAAATTTCTGAACCGACCAACGGAATACGGGATGACGCGTGAAGGGCACCAGGCGGTGCTGACGTTCGTGCTTCCGCTGGCGCATCCTCAGCCGCTGGCCGGGCAAACGTACACATTTTCCACTTTTGATCCCACTTACTATGTTGATATGCGCTATGACAAAGACAGCGACGTACGACTGCCGGACGCGCTGCAAAAAAGCTGCAAAATTGGCGTTCATACCCCGAAGCCCAGCGAAGAGATGCTGAACTTTGCGGTCTCACTCGACAAGGACGATGCCCCACCCGAGGATATGGAATTGGGTAAACAGTTCGCACAGGAGGTGACGTTACAATGTCAGTGATCTCCTCTCCGGTTCGGAAACCTCGCCGCTGGCTGCATCTCTGGCCGCTGGCGCTCTTTTTGCTGTTAGCGGTTTGCGGCGCGCTGTGGCTGTGGCAGGCCTGGCCGCAGGTCATGATGAAAAGCATTATCTGGCAGCGTGAGGTCAACCAGCAGATGAGCGGACTGCTGAAGGCGGTGGCGGAGAACCCGACCAAAGCGGGCGGATCCCTGCTGGCGTTCAGTTTTGTCTATGGCGTTCTGCATGCGCTGGGGCCGGGGCACGGCAAAATCGTGATTACGACCTGGCTCGCCACCCATCCGTCAAAGCTGAAATCGAGCATCGGCCTGACGCTGGCCTCCTCGCTGCTGCAGGGCGGCGTGGCGATTGCGCTGGTCGTTGTTGTGCTTTCACTTTTGCAGCTTCCGGCGCGCCAGCTGCACATGAGCAGCTTCTGGCTGGAGAAAGGGAGCTACGCACTGGTGGGCGTGCTGGGGCTGATCCTGTGCTGGCGGGCGCTGAAAAAGCTGCGCGTGCTGCTGCAAAAACCGACATTCAAAACCTTTACGCCGCACCACGTTCATGATGAACACTGCGGCTGCGGACATCAACATTTGCCCACGCAGGAACAATTACAGAACGGCGACGACTGGCGCGCCCGGCTGATGATTATTCTCTCGATGGGGATGCGCCCGTGCTCGGGTGCCATCATGGTGCTGCTGTTCAGTAAGGTCATCGGCGTGTTCGGCTGGGGCATGCTGTCCGCGCTGGCGATGGCGGCTGGAACCTCTCTCACCATTTCGTCTTTAGCGCTGCTGGTACACAGCTTCCGTCAGCTGGCGGTCAAACTCAGCGGCAATAAAACGCCGGTGCTGTGGCGACAGATAGGGTGGACCACGCTTGCGCTGGCGGGTGGGATGATTCTGCTGGCGGCGGCGGTGACGATGTGGATGAGTGCGGTACCGGTGGGAAGGGGGTTGCGGCCTTTCTAGCGTACAGAGGGATTTTGTAGGCCCGGTAAGCGTAGCGCCACCGGGCTTAACAAACTGGATTAACGCTTCAGCGCATCGCTCAGTTCATCACGCATGTTGGCCAGCATGGCTTTAACAACGCGTGGGTTACCCGCAACGATGTTGCCGGTAGACATATAGTTATGACCGCCGGTGAAGTCGCAAACAATGGCGCCTGCTTCACGCGCGATCAGCTCGCCCGCAGCAAAATCCCATGGCTTCAGTGAGAGTTCGAAGTAACCGTCAACGCGGCCGGTTGCCACGTAGGCCAGATCCAGCGCAGCAGAACCGGTGCGACGGAAGTCCGCGCATTCGGTGAACAGTTTACCCAGGATATTCATATAGGTGGTCGCGTGCTGTTTCGCCTTGAACGGGAAACCGGTCGCCAGGATGGTGCCGTCCAGATCGCGTGCGTTGCTGCAGCGCAGACGGTAGCCGTTCAGCTGCGCGCCCTGACCGCGGGTTGCGGTGAACAGTTCGTTACGCATTGGATCGTACACAACGGCGACTTCAGTACGGCCTTTAATGCGTACTGCGATAGACACAGAGAAGTGTGGCAGGCGTTTGACGAAGTTGGTGGTGCCATCCAGTGGATCGATAACCCATTGAACATCCTGATCGGTACCTTCATGTTCACCGCTTTCTTCGGTGATGATGGTGTGCTGTGGGTAAGATTTGCGGATCGTTTCGATAATAATCGCTTCTGCGGCTTTATCGACGTTAGTCACGAAATCATTGCTGCCTTTCTGGCTGGTTTCTACGGAGTCTGGCGTTTCGTAGTGTTTGGCAATTACATTACCCGCCTTGCGCGCTGCGCGCACGGCGATGGTCAGCATCGGATGCATCGGTCTCTCTCACTGGATGTTAAAGAACAGGAAAATCGGCGCAGAGTATAGCAGCGGGATCGGATTATGTCTCCCGTTTATGATAATATGCCCGAATATTCTTCAGACACTGAATTCAGACATTAAAAATTATGCTGCAAAACATTCGAATTGTGCTGGTCGAAACATCGCATACCGGCAACATGGGCTCCGTTGCCCGCGCTATGAAAACCATGGGCTTAACGAACCTGTGGCTGGTTAACCCGCTGGTGAAACCTGACTCGCAGGCTATCGCGCTGGCGGCCGGGGCCAGCGACGTGATCGGCAATGCCCAGATCGTCGATACTCTTGACGAAGCGCTGGCTGGCTGCAGCCTCGTTGTTGGTACCAGCGCGCGTTCGCGCACGCTGCCGTGGCCAATGCTCGATCCGCGTGAATGCGGCCTGAAAAGTGTCTCGGAAGCAGAACAGGCACCGGTTGCACTGGTGTTTGGCCGCGAACGCGTTGGCCTGACCAACGATGAACTGCAGAAGTGTCATTATCACGTCGCGATTGCGGCAAATCCGGAGTACAGCTCGCTGAACCTGGCGATGGCGGTGCAGGTTATCGCCTATGAAGTGCGTATGGCGTGGCTGGCAACGCAGGAAAAAGAGGTTGAGCCTAAAGAAGAGACGGCTTACCCGCTGGTGGACGACCTTGAGCGTTTCTACGGTCACCTGGAGCAGACGCTGCTCTCGACCGGCTTTATCCGCGAAGGCCACCCGGGTCAGGTAATGAATAAGCTGCGCCGTCTGTTCACCCGCGCGCGTCCGGAAAGCCAGGAGCTGAACATCCTGCGCGGGATCCTGGCGTCGATTGAGCAGAAGAATAAAGAGTAGTGTCGTCTGTTCGCCGGGTGGCGCTTCGCTTGCCCGGCCTACAAAACCGTCGGTCGGCTACGCGAAGCGTCACCCGACAAAAAACGGCACGGAAGGTTAAATACCTGACTAAAACAGTCAAGTAAATAGTTGACCATTTTAGTCAGGAATGTCAGACTTGGCCCTGCTATGCAATACCCCATTTTACAATAAAAAACCCCGGGCAGGGGCGAGTTTGAGGTTAAGTAAGACATGAGACTGACATCTAAAGGGCGTTATGCCGTGACCGCGATGCTGGACGTTGCGCTCAACTCCGAAGCGGGCCCGGTTCCGTTGGCTGATATTTCTGAACGACAAGGGATCTCCCTCTCTTATCTGGAACAGCTGTTCTCCAGACTGCGTAAAAATGGACTGGTTTCCAGCGTTCGTGGCCCAGGCGGCGGTTATCTGCTGGGTAAAGACGCGGGCAGTATTGCAGTTGGCGAAGTGATCAGCGCAGTTGACGAATCCGTTGACGCGACCCGTTGCCAGGGTAAAGGCGGCTGCCAGGGCGGCGATAAGTGCCTGACCCACGCGCTGTGGCGCGATCTGAGCGACCGTCTGACCGGCTTCCTGAACAACATCACCCTCGGTGAGCTGGTGAATAACCAGGAAGTTCTGGACGTATCGGGCCGTCAGCACGGCCATGATTCCCAACGCAGCACCCGCGCGCAGGACGCTATCGACGTCAAATTACGCGCGTAATAAAACGATAAGTATTTCAGAATCAGGCCGGGGCGAAGACTCGCCCCGTGTACTCGGTCGTACATCCAGCCGGTTGCCTGATTCCTTGCATTGAAGCGATGTACGGAGTTTATAGAGCAATGAAATTACCGATTTATCTCGACTACTCCGCAACCACGCCGGTGGACCCGCGTGTTGCCGAGAAAATGATGCAGTGTCTGACCCTGGACGGAAACTTTGGTAACCCAGCTTCCCGTTCACACCGTTTTGGCTGGCATGCTGAAGAGGCGGTTGATATCGCCCGTAATCAGATTGCTGACCTGGTGGGTGCCGACCCGCGTGAGATTGTTTTCACCTCCGGTGCGACCGAATCCGACAACCTGGCGATCAAAGGTGCAGCCAACTTTTATCAGAAAAAAGGCAAGCACATCATCACCAGCAAAACCGAACACAAAGCCGTGCTGGACACCTGCCGTCAGCTGGAGCGTGAAGGGTATGAAGTCACCTACCTGGCGCCACAGAGCAACGGCATCATCGATCTGAAAGAGCTCGAAGCGGCCATGCGTGATGACACCATTCTGGTCTCCATCATGCACGTCAACAACGAAATCGGCGTGGTACAAGACATCGCGACCATCGGCGAAATGTGCCGCGCGCGCGGTATCATCTACCACGTAGACGCGACCCAGAGCGTGGGCAAACTGCCTATCGACCTGAGCCAGCTGAAAGTGGACCTGATGTCCTTCTCCGGCCACAAAATCTATGGCCCGAAAGGGATTGGCGCGCTGTACGTTCGTCGTAAACCCCGTATCCGCATCGAAGCGCAGATGCACGGTGGCGGTCACGAGCGCGGCATGCGTTCCGGTACACTGCCTGTTCACCAGATCGTGGGCATGGGCGAAGCCTACCGCATTGCAAAAGAAGAGATGGAAACCGAGATGGCACGCCTGCGCACGCTGCGTAACCGTCTGTGGGACGGCGTGAAAGATATGGAAGAAGTGTATCTGAACGGCGATCTCGAGCAGGGCGCACCAAACATCCTCAACGTCAGCTTCAACTATGTTGAAGGCGAGTCGCTGATCATGGCGCTGAAAGACCTGGCAGTTTCTTCCGGTTCTGCCTGTACGTCTGCAAGCCTTGAGCCATCCTACGTGCTGCGTGCGCTGGGTATGACTGACGAGCTGGCACACAGCTCTATCCGTTTCTCTTTAGGTCGTTTCACTACCGAAGAAGAGATTGACTACACCATCAAGCTGGTTCGCAACTCCATTGGCCGTCTGCGCGACCTTTCTCCACTGTGGGAAATGTTCAAGCAGGGCGTGGATCTGAACAGCATTGAATGGTCACATCACTAATCGGTACATAAGGAGAATTCAATCATGGCATACAGCGAAAAAGTCATCGATCATTACGAAAACCCACGCAACGTTGGCTCTTTTGACAACAGCGACGAATCTGTTGGTAGCGGCATGGTCGGTGCGCCAGCGTGTGGCGACGTGATGAAGTTGCAGATTAAAGTCAACAATGAAGGTATCATTGAAGACGCGCGCTTCAAGACCTACGGCTGCGGTTCTGCAATTGCGTCCAGCTCCCTGGTTACCGAATGGGTGAAGGGCAAGTCTCTGGACGAAGCACAGGCAATCAAGAACACGGATATTGCTGAAGAACTCGAACTGCCACCGGTGAAAATTCACTGCTCAATTCTGGCAGAAGACGCGATCAAAGCCGCCATTGCGGATTACAAAAGCAAACGTGAAGCAAAATAATTGAGGTTTGAGTATGTCGATTACCCTTAGCGACAGCGCTGCCGCGCGAGTAAGCTCTTTTCTGGCGAACCGTGGTAAAGGCTTTGGCCTGCGACTGGGCGTACGTACCTCCGGCTGTTCTGGTATGGCTTACGTACTGGAGTTTGTTGACGAACCGGCGTCTGACGACACCGTGTTTGAAGACAAGGGCGTGAAGGTGGTGGTCGATGGCAAAAGCCTGCAATTCCTCAACGGCACTCAGCTGGACTTCGTTAAAGAAGGCCTGAACGAAGGGTTCAAATTCACGAACCCGAACGTCAAAGACGAGTGTGGTTGCGGCGAAAGCTTCCACGTTTAACCGCGCGTCATCCGAAACCCCACCGTGGCGTTACCCGCTACGCGTGGGGTTTGTTTTAACAGGCTACCCCTGAGATTGTTATGGATTACTTCACTCTCTTCGGACTACCCGCTCAATACCCGATTGATCTCCAGGCGTTGACGATCCGTTTTCAGGATCTGCAGCGTCAGTACCATCCGGACAAATTCGCGAGCGGTACTCAGGCAGAGCAGCTGGCTGCGGTTTCCCACTCTGCCACCATCAACCAGGCCTGGCAGACGCTGCGCCATCCGCTGGCGCGCGCTGAATATCTGCTCTCGCTCCACGGTTTTGATCTGGCGAGCGAACAGCACACCGTGCGTGACACGGCGTTTCTGATGGAGCAGCTGGAGCTTCGCGAAGAGCTCGATGAGATTGAACAGGCCAAAGACGAAGCGCGTCTGGAAAGCTTTATTACGCGCGTGAAGGGCATGTTCGATACCCGCCATCAGCAGATGGTGGAGCAACTGAACAACGAGACCTGGGACGTGGCGGCAGATACTGTGCGCAAACTCCGTTTTCTCGATAAACTGCGAAGCAGTGCTGAACAACTCGAAGAAAAGCTGCTCGATTTTTAATTTCGGAAGCAATTATGGCCTTATTACAAATTAGTGAGCCTGGCTTAAGTGCCGCACCGCACCAGCGTCGTCTGGCGGTGGGTATTGATCTGGGCACCACCAATTCCCTCGTGGCGACCGTGCGCAGCGGCCAGGCGGAAACGCTGGCTGACGAGCAGGGGCGCCATCTGCTGCCTTCCGTGGTCCACTACCAGCAGCAGGGTCACGCGGTAGGCTATGACGCCCGCGCGAATGCCGCGCGCGATCCGGCGAATACCATCAGCTCCGTCAAGCGCATGATGGGCCGCTCGCTGGCCGATATTCAGACCCGCTATCCGCATCTGCCGTATCAACTGCAGGCCAGTGAAAACGGCCTGCCGATGATTGCGACCGCGGCCGGTCTGCTGAACCCGATTCGTGTTTCTGCTGACATCCTCAAAGCGCTGGCTGAGCGCGCTACGGCAACGCTCGGTGGCGATCTGGACGGCGTGGTGATCACCGTTCCTGCCTACTTTGACGATGCACAGCGTCAGGGCACCAAAGACGCCGCGCGTCTGGCGGGTCTGCACGTGCTGCGTCTGCTGAACGAACCGACGGCGGCGGCGATTGCCTACGGCCTCGATTCCGGTCAGGAAGGGGTGATCGCGGTTTACGATCTCGGCGGCGGGACGTTTGATATCTCTATCCTGCGCCTGAGCCGCGGGGTGTTTGAAGTGCTGGCGACCGGTGGGGATTCCGCACTGGGCGGTGATGACTTCGACCATCTGCTGGCGGACTACATCCGCGAGCAGGCGGGCATCAGCGATCGCAGCGATGCGCGCGTACAGCGTGAACTGCTGGATGCGGCCATCGACGCCAAAATCGCCCTGAGCGATGCGCAGACGGTTACCGTCAATGTTGCGGGCTGGCAGGGTGAGATCTCTCGCGATCAGTTCAGCGATCTGATCGCCCCACTGGTGAAACGCACCTTACTGGCCTGCCGTCGCGCATTGAAAGATGCGGGCGTTGAGACGAACGAGGTGCTGGAAGTAGTCATGGTGGGCGGTTCGACCCGCGTGCCGCTGGTGCGCGAGCGCGTGGGCGAATTCTTTGGCCGCACGCCGCTGACCTCCATCGACCCGGACAAAGTGGTTGCCGTAGGTGCCGCAATCCAGGCCGATATTCTGGTTGGCAACAAGCCGGACAGCGAAATGCTGCTGCTGGACGTCATCCCGCTGTCGCTGGGCTTAGAAACCATGGGCGGCCTGGTGGAGAAAGTGATCCCGCGTAACACCACCATTCCGGTGGCGCGCGCGCAGGAGTTCACCACCTTTAAAGACGGCCAGACCGCGATGTCCATCCACGTGATGCAGGGCGAACGCGAGCTGGTGCAGGACTGCCGTTCTCTGGCGCGCTTTGCGCTGCGCGGTATCCCGGCGCTGCCTGCGGGCGGGGCGCATATTCGCGTCACCTTCCAGGTGGATGCCGACGGCCTGCTGAGCGTCACGGCGATGGAAAAATCCACCGGCGTGGAATCGTCCATTCAGGTGAAGCCGTCCTACGGCCTGACCGATGGCGAAATCGCCTCCATGATTCAGGACTCAATGAGCTACGCCGAGCAGGATGTGAAGGCGCGTATGCTGGCCGAACAGAAAGTTGAAGCCGCACGCGTGCTGGAGAGCCTGAACGGCGCGCTCGCTGCCGATGCCGCGCTGTTAAGCGCCGCTGAGCGCCAGGTGATTGACGAAGCCGCCGCGCGCTTAAGCGCCGTGGCCGAAGGTAATGACGCTGACGCAATAGAAGAAGCCATTAAAAACGTTGATAAACAAACCCAGGACTTTGCTGCTCGCCGCATGGACAAATCTGTCCGCGTCGCGCTGAAAGGCCAGTCCGTGGACGAGGTTTAATATGCCAAAGATTGTAATTTTGCCTCATGCGGACCTCTGTCCGGATGGCGCTGTTCTGGAAGCGAAGACCGGTGAAACCATTCTCGATGTTGCCCTGCGTGCAGGTATCGAAGTGGAACACGCCTGTGAAAAATCCTGTGCCTGCACCACCTGCCACTGCATCGTGCGTGAAGGTTTTGACTCTCTCGCCGAGAGCACCGAAGACGAAGACGACATGCTGGATAAAGCATGGGGTCTGGAGCCAGACAGCCGCTTAAGCTGCCAGGCTGCGGTGACCGATGAAGATCTGGTCGTGGAGTTCCCACGCTACACCATCAACCACGCACGCGAGCATTAATATGGGACTGAAGTGGACAGACAGCCGTGAAATCGGCGAAGCGCTCTACGACGCGAACCCGGATCTCGATCCGAAGACCGTACGATTCACCGATATGCATCAGTGGATCTGCGATCTGGAAGATTTCGACGACGATCCAAACGCATCCAATGAAAAAATTCTGGAGGCGATTCTGTTAGTCTGGTTAGATGAAGCAGAATAAATAACAAAACGGGCTGCCTTCAGGCGGCCCGTTTGCTAGTTGCTAATAAGGAAAAATAAAATGACCGAAGCGATGAAGATTACGCTCTCTACGCAGCCCGCCGACGCGCGCTGGGGCGAGAAAGCCAGCTACAGCATCAACAACGACGGTATTACCCTGCACCTGACGGGCAACGATGATTTGGGCCTGATCCAGCGCGCCGCGCGTAAAATTGACGGTCTGGGCATTAAGCATGTCTCGCTGGAAGGCGAAGGCTGGGACACCGACCGCAGCTGGGCGTTCTGGGCGGGTTACAAAGGGCCGAAAGGCACCCGCAAAATTGAGTGGGCGAACCTCGACGAAGCCGGTCAGAAAGAGCTGGAAAGCCGTCTGCAAATCATCGACTGGGTACGCGACACCATTAACGCTCCGGCGGAAGAGTTAGGCCCTGAGCAGCTGGCGCAGCGCGCCGTTGACCTGCTGTGTGGCGTGGCGGGCGACAAGATGTCCTACCGCATCACCAAGGGTGAAGACCTGCGCGAGCAGAACTACATGGGTATCCACACCGTGGGTCGTGGTTCTGAGCGTCCACCGGTGCTGCTGGCGCTGGACTACAACCCAACCGGCGATAAAGACGCCCCTGTCTTTGCCTGCCTGGTAGGTAAAGGCATCACCTTCGACACCGGCGGCTACAGCCTGAAGCAGAGCGCGTTCATGGACTCAATGAAGTCCGACATGGGCGGCGCGGCCACCATCACCGGTGCGCTGGCGTTTGCCATCACCCGCGGTCTGAAAAAGCGCGTGAAGCTGTACCTGTGCTGCGCGGACAACATGGTCAGCGGTAACGCCTTCAAGCTGGGCGACATCATTCGCTACCGTAACGGCAAAAACGTTGAGGTGATGAACACTGACGCCGAAGGCCGTCTGGTGCTGGCCGATGGCCTGATCGACGCGTCTGCCCAGAAGCCTGAGCTGATCATCGACATGGCGACTCTGACCGGTGCGGCGAAAACCGCGCTGGGTAACGACTACCACGCGCTGTTCAGCTTTGACGACAAGCTGGCCGCACGCCTGCTGGCCAGCGCTGCGGCGGAAAACGAACCGTTCTGGCGTCTGCCGCTGGCCGAGTTCCACCGTAGCCAGTTGCCGTCCAACTTTGCCGAGCTGAACAACACCGCCAGCGCGGCGTACCCGGCGGGTGCAAGCACCGCAGCAGGCTTCCTGTCTCACTTCGTTGAGAACTACCATGAAGGCTGGCTGCACATTGACTGCTCCGCAACGTACCGCAAAGCGGCGGTTGAGCAGTGGTCCGCGGGCGCGACCGGTCTGGGTGTGCGTACCGTGGCGAACCTGCTGACGGCTGAGTAATCTTTTTTGCCGGGTGGCGCTACGCTTACGCGCGCCTTCGGATTCATCATATTGCCCGGCGGCGCTGCGCTTGCACGGACCTACGGTTTTGTAGGCCGGGTAAGCGAAGCGCCACCCGGCGTTTTTTGAAGTAGCCAAACTATGTCAGATACCAAAAACGAATTAGAGACCCTGCTGGAGCAGGCGGCGACCGAGCCCGCCCACCGTCCGGCATTTTTCCGCACGCTGCTGGAGTCCACCGTCTGGGTGCCGGGTACCGCCGCGGAAGGTGAGCAGGTCGTAGAAGACAGCGCGCTGGATCTGCTGCACTGGGAGAAAGACGACGGCACGTCGGTGATCCCGTTCTTCACCTCGCTAGAAGCGCTGCAGGAAGCGGTTGAAGACGAACAGGCGTTCGTGGTGATGCCGGTGCGTACCCTGTTTGAAATGACGCTCGGCCAGACGCTGTTCCTCAACGCCAAGCTGCCGACCGGGAAAGAGTTTACGCCGCGTGAAATCAGCCACCTGATTGGCGAAGAGGGCAACCCGCTCAGCACGCAGGAAGTGCTGGAAGGGGGCGAAACGCTGCTGCTGTCTGAAGTGGCCGAGCCACCCGCGCAGATGATTGATTCCCTGACGACGTTGTTCAAAACGCTCAAGCCCGTCAGGCGCGCGTTTCTCTGCTCCATCAAAGAGCGTGCGGACGAAAAGCCGGTGCTGTTGATCGGTATTGAAGCCGATGGCGATTTCGACGAGATCGTTCAGGCGGCGGGCAGCGTGGCGACCGACACGCTACCGGGCGATGAACCAATTGATATCTGTCAGGTGAAAAACGGTGAGAAGGGCATCAGCCACTTTATTACCGAGCACATCACGCCGTTCTATGAGCGTCGCTGGGGGGGCTTCCTGCGCGATCTCAAAACCAACCGCATCATCTGATTTCAGCGGGGTGAATATCACCCCGTTGCTTCCAGCAGCAGTAAATCCATCAGCAGCACCAGATTCGACTCAAACGACGTCACCCCTGCGGCTTCGGAGGCGTAGTGTACCGCTTCGTCATAGAGCGCAAAGTGAACGTCGGCCATCTCCGCCAGCGTATTGGCCGAGGCGCGGGTAAACGCGACGATGGTCATGCCGACGTTTTTGGCTATCCGCGCTTTATCCAGCACCTGCTCCGTTTCGCCGCTGCGCGAGACGGCAATAAACACCTGATAGCGAGCGGCATTGCTGAGAAAAATGTTCCGGCTGTCGCCCGGTCCGGAGATAAACGCCGTTTTGCCCAGCACCTGCAGCTTCTTGGTCAGGTACTCCGCAAACAGATAAGAGAACCCGGCCCCGTAGAGAAAGAAACTCTCTTTCTGGCGCAGCAGGTTAGCAAACTGCTGGCGTTTGTCCTGGGTGACCCACTGAAAGGTGTGCTGATAGTTGGCGATAAACTGATTAAACAGCGCCGGGAGCTCAGGGGGCGATTGCCCCTGAACGGCAATGTGCGGCGTGTCGGTGAGCAGCTGCTTGCAGTGCCAGATAAACTCGCTAAAGCCGCTGAACCCCAGCTTCTGGCACAGCCGCATAATGGTGGCGGTAGAAACGAACGTCGCCTGCGCCAGCTCGCGAACCGTAATATTGCCCACCAGCAGCGGATGCTCCGTGAGGTGGGCGAGGACGCGATACTCCGCGCGGGTCAATGACGCTCCGCGCGTTAACAGCGTGGCCAGGCGGTTATCCATTATTTTGCGGGTTCGACAGGCAGATCGTCTCGCGCACCCCATTCGCTCCAGGCGCCGTCGTAGAGCGTGACGTCGCTTACGCCTAGCGTGGCGAGCGCCAGAATGACCACGCAGGCCGTTACGCCGGAACCGCAGCTGGCAATCACTGGACGATGCAAATCAACCCCTGCCCGGTCAAAAATGGCGCGCAGTTCGTCGGTAGTTTTCAGCTCGCCCTCAAATACCAGATCGCCCCACGGCACGTTCAGCGCGCCCGGAATATGCCCGCGCTTCAGCCCCGGACGCGGTTCATCCGCTTCGGCATTGAAGCGAGGAGCAGGGCGGGCATCGACGATTTGCGCCGTTTTTTCATGGCTCACGACCAGCACGTCGGTCAGGCGTTTTACCACGTGGGTGTCAAAGGTCGCGTCGAATTCACCTTCCGGCAGCGTGACATCACCCTGCTGAAGCGGCAGCTCGTCGCGCTTCCAGCCCGCCAGCCCACCGGCAAGAATCGAGACTTTTTCCACGCCGAAGTTTTTCAGCATCCACCACGCGCGCGGCGCGGAGAAGAGGTTACCTTCATCATAGACAACGAGGTGCTTGTCTTTGCTGATGCCCAGCTCGCGCATCGCCACGGAAAACGCTTCCGGGCGCGGCAGCATGTGCGGCAGGGGAGAGGTGTGATCGGAGAGGGCTTCAATATCAAAAAATACCGCCCCCGGCAGATGCCCGGCACGGTATTCACCGGGCACGTCACGATGCTCTTGTCCCGGAGGGGCCATACGCGCGTCGATAATCTGAACTTCCGGATCGTCGCCGTGCTCAATCAGCCAGTCGGCAGCGACAAAATATGAGGTGGACATGGGTTGCCTCCATTCTTTTCCGTAAAAAAAGATTGTCGGTGTTTTTTCTGACACCGACAAGCAAACCACGTTCAACTCGCGAGCAAGCCCCTATTTTTTCACCGGTTCGCCGTCCTGCCAGGCTTTTTGCAGCGCTGGCCAGTAGTCGCGGTTGGCCTCAATCATCTCATCCAGAATGGCTTTTGCATGTTCCATGGTCGGCACGGTGCGGTTGAGGGTAAACGCCTGCAAGGCTTTCTCATAGCTGCCTTCGATAGTCGCCTCCACCAGCAGCTGTTCAGATGCGAGCTGCTGTTGCAAAAGCGTCTGATGGAACAGCGGCACCTGACCAATACGGATCGGTTCTGGGCCCTCGGAGGTGATATAAGCGGGAACTTCCACCACCGCATCGTACGGCAAATTGGTAATCGCCCCGCGGTTTTCCACCATCACCAGATGGCGGCTTCGCAGGTTAAAGGCCAGCGAGCAGGCCACATCGACGATAAACTCGCCGTGGACGCCCACGTGGAAGGCATCCGGTAAAATTCCGGTGCGTTGATATTCTTCGGCGGCGGCGAACAGCTTTTTCTCGCGCCCGTCCATCACTTCGTTGGCGCGGGTATAGTCCGGGTTCTGGTGCGCCACAATCTGGTTCGGCATCAGGTAATACTGCAGATACGGGTTCGGCAGATACTCGGGGAAATTGTCCATGATCGGCTTGATGTTGCGCCAGGTTTTCACCCAGGAGGGGTCAGAATGCTGCGGATCGGTTTTAGCCGCATCTTCCGTCAGCAGGCCAAACTTAGCGATATGCTTACGCAGCGCCGGGAGCTTGTCTTCGCCGTCCACCAGCACGCGGGTAAACCAGCCGAAGTGGTTCAGGCCGAAGTAGTCCACTTCCAGCCTGCGGCGATCGACACCCAGAATCGCCCCCATATTGCGCATGGCGGCCACCGGCATATCGCAGATGTTCAGCACCCGCGCATTTGGCCGCAGACGGCGCACGCCCTCCGCGACGATCGCCGCCGGGTTGGAGTAGTTCACGATCCAGGCTTTTTCATGCGCGTAGCGATCCACCAGATCGATAAGCTCCACCATCGGCAGGATCGTGCGCAGTCCGTAGGCCAGCCCGCCGGGGCCGCAGGTTTCCTGGCCCACCACGCCGTGACGCAGCGGGATCTTCTCATCCTGCTCGCGCATCTTATACTGACCGACGCGCATCTGGGCAAAGACGAAATGGGCGCCGCTGAAGGCCACTTCCGGGTCGCTGGTGACGGTAAATTTGATGTGCTGACTGTGGTCGCGAATGACCTTCTCGACGACCGGCGCAATGGTGTTCTGACGCGCCTCGTCGATATCGTACAGGCGAATTTCGGCCAGCGGGAAATCCTGCAGGCGCACCATCAGGCTTTTCACAATGCCCGGCGTGTAGGTGCTGCCGCCGCCGGCAATCGACAGAATGAATGGGGGTGTAAACATCTTTAGCTCCTTTCAGAGAAACGTCTCAACGGCTTCTCGCATTTTTTTGACATGCAGCCCATAGACCACCTGAACGTTGTTACCTTGTTTGATAATCCCTTTCGCGCCGGTCGCCTTCAGACGCGGCTCGTCGATAATGGCGACGTCCTTTACCGTGACGCGTAAGCGGGTGTAGCAGTTATCCACCACTTCAATATTTTCCCGGCCGCCCAGCCCCACCACGATGGACTCGCCCAGACCGTCGTTATTGCCCTTCGCCTGGTACTCCTGCTTGCTGTAGAGGCGCGTCTCCTGGTCCTCATCTTCACGACCCGGCGTTTTCATGTTGAAGCGCAGGATCAGGAAGCGGAACACCACGAAGTAGAGGGCGAACATGATCAGCCCGACAACGATGTACATCGGCCAGTTGGACTTGGCCGTGCCGAGCGGCAGGTTGTAGAGGATGAAGTCGATAATCCCGTTGGCGCCGATGGCGTGAACGCCCAGCAGGGAGAACAGCATCATGCCGATGCCGGTCAGCACCGCATGCACCACGAACAGCAGCGGGGCGACGAACAGGAAGGAGAACTCAATCGGCTCGGTGACGCCGACCAGCAGCGAGGTCAGCGCCGCCGGGATCAGAATCGCCTTCGCCGCCGCTTTACGCTCTGGCCTGGCGGTCATATACATCGCCAGCGCCGCGGCGGGCAGGCCAAACATCTTGCTGATGCCGCGGGCGTCCCACACCACCGTGCTGCTGAGCTGCTTCACGTCCGGGCAGGCCATCTCAGCGAAGTAGATATTGCGCGCACCCTGATACACCGTGCCGCAGACCTCCTGCGTGCCCCCGAGTTCGGTATAGAGGAACGGGGTATAGACCAGATGGTGCAGGCCAGTGGGGACCAGAATGCGTTCCAGGAAGCCGTAGATGGCCACGCCAAATGGTCCGGAGCCTTTGATGGCAAGCGCCAGGGCGCTAATGCCGTGCTGGGCAAACGGCCACAGTTCGCTCATCACCACGCCGAGCACCATGGAGACCGGAAGCATTACAATGGCGACAAAACAGTGGCCGGAGTAAATCGCCATCGCGCCGTTAAACTGTACGCCGGAATATTTATTGTACAGGTATCCCGACAGCGCCCCGGTCAGGATCCCGGCGAAAACGCCCATCTCCAGCACCTGGACGCCCAGCACCATGGTCTGCCCGGCCGCCTTCATTTCGGCTGCAGGCGCCAGCGCGCCCTGCAGCTGCAGCGTGACGTTCATGGCGTTGATGAACACGACAAAGGTGACCAGGCCAATCAGCGCGGCATAGCCTTTATCGCGCGTCGCCAGACCAATCGGAATACCAACGGCAAACACCAGCGCCAGGTTCACCAGCACCGACACGGCCGATTTCGCGATAAGCTGACCAAGATGCTGAATCAGCGGATGGCCAAGAAAGGGCAGGTATTCAGCGAGATTACCGTTACCCAGCACGTTACCAAAGGCGATAAACAGACCGACGAGCGGTAAGATAAGCACCGGTCCGTACAATGATTTTCCGAAATTTTGTAGGGCGTTCACGGCTCGTTTCATGGCTTTCTCTCTTATTGAACCGCGCACTCGGGGTGCGTCATGGTTATAAAACTAGCAGCCTTCAGGGACGCTTATCCAGCTATCCTCTTGTTTTAAAAACAAATGACGTGAAAGGTAACATGTGACGTTTGGGGCTGTGATCGCGGTTCCATCACGGCGTAGCGGCGTGTTGCCATTCTGCGAGGCGCTTTCCAGATTCTAAAATTGGACTTTTTGAATTAATGAAACTTGCGGATAATACTTATCCGGACGACGACCAACAGGCCCCCTCAGGGCCAGGGACAAAGGATGAAACCGTTTCGCTTAGCCGCGCTCTCCCTTGCGCTGCTTACCACGTTTACGCTTGTCGGCTGTGATAACAGCGACGATAAATCTCAGGCTGCGGCTCCCGCGGCATCCACCGCATCCACACCAAAAGCCGCGGAAAAGCCAAATGCTGAAACGCTGGCTAAGCTCGCCGCCCAGAGTCAGGGAAAAGCGCTGACCCTGCTGGATGCCTCTGAAGTTCAGCTCGACGGTGCCGCCACGCTGGTGCTGACATTCTCGGTTCCGCTGAATCCCGATCAGGATTTCGCGAAAACCGTGCATGTCGTGGACAAAAAAAGCGGCAAAGTTGACGGGGCGTGGGAACTTGCGCCTAACCTGAAAGAGCTTCGCCTGCGCCATCTGGAGCCCAACCGCAACCTGGTCGTCACCGTTGAACGGGGCCTGCAGGCGCTGAACAAGGCGACGTTCGGCATTGATTATGAGAAAGCCCTGACCACCCGGGACGTTGAACCCACCGTTGGTTTTGCCAGCCGCGGCTCGCTGCTGCCGGGTAAGGTGGTGGAAGGGTTGCCGGTAATGGCGCTCAACGTCAACAATGTTGACGTCAACTTCTACCGCGTGAAGCCGGAATCGCTGGCTTCCCTTGTCAGCCAGTGGGAGTACCGTAACTCGCTGACCAACTGGGAATCCGACAACCTGCTGAAGATGGCGGAGCTGGTTTATACCGGTCGATTCGATCTTAATCCGGCGCGCAACACGCGCGAAAAATTACTGTTGCCCCTGAAGGATATTAAACCGCTCCAGCAGTCTGGCGTTTATATCGCGGTCATGAACCAGGCCGGGCACTACAACTACAGCAACGCCGCGACGCTCTTTACCTTAAGCGATATTGGCCTGTCCGCTCACCGTTATCATAATCGCCTGGACATCTTCACCCAGAGTCTGGAGAACGGTGCGGCGCAGTCTGGCGTCACCGTCACCCTGTTGAACGATAAAGGGCAGACGCTTGCCGAAGCGAAAAGCGACGGTGATGGCCACGCAAAGCTTGAGACCGACAAAGAGGCCGCGCTGATCCTGGCCAGTAAAGACGGCCAGACCACGCTGCTTGACCTCAAGCTACCGGCTCTTGATCTGGCGGAGTTTGATATCGCCGGGAGTCCGGGCTACAGCAAGCAGTTCTTTATGTTTGGCCCACGCGATCTCTACCGCCCGGGCGAAACGGTGATCCTCAACGGCCTGCTGCGCGACAGTGACGGTAAGCCACTTCCCGATCAGCCCGTGAAGCTCGACGTGCTGCGACCGGATGGACAGGTCGCGCGTACGATCGTCGTCAAGCCGGAGAACGGACTCTATCGCTTCAACTATCCGCTGGACAGCGGGGCGCAGACCGGCATGTGGCATATCCGCGCCAACACGGGCGATAACCTGCAGCGTCTGTGGGACTTCCACGTTGAAGACTTCATGCCAGAGCGTATGGCGCTCAACCTGAGCGGACAAAAAACGCCGGTTTCACCGCAGGATAACGTCGACTTTAACGTGGTCGGCTATTACCTGTATGGCGCTCCGGCCAACGGTAACTCTCTGCAGGGCCAGCTCTTCCTGCGTCCGCTGCGTGACGCGGTGGCCGCGCTGCCGGGCTTCCAGTTTGGTGATATCGCCGAAGAGAACCTGAGCCGCAGCCTGGATGAAGTGCAGCTTACGCTGGACGAGCAGGGACGTGGGCAGGTTACTACCGAAAGCCAATGGAAAGAGGTGCACTCTCCGCTGCAACTGATCCTGCAGGCCAGCCTGCTGGAGTCGGGCGGTCGTCCGGTGACGCGTCGTGCTGAGCAGGCCATCTGGCCCGCAGCGGAATTGCCGGGTATTCGCCCTCAGTTCGCCAGTAAAGCCGTTTACGACTACCGCACCGATACGACCGTCAACCAACCGATTGTTGATGAGAACGGCAACGCCAGCTTCGACATCGTGTATGCCGATGCCAGCGGCGCGAAAAAGGCCGTTTCCGGGTTACAGGTTCGTCTGATTCGCGAGCGTCGGGACTACTTCTTGAACTGGTCTGAAAGCGAAGGCTGGCAGTCTCAGTTCGATCAGAAAGATCTGGTCGAAGGTGAGCAGGAGCTGACGCTTAAGGCCGATGAAACGGGTAAAGTCACCTTCCCGGTGGAATGGGGCTCTTATCGTCTGGAGGTGAAAGCGCCTGATGAGATGGTCAGCAGCGTGCGCTTCTGGGCGGGGTACAGCTGGCAGGATAACAGCGACGGCACCGGCGCGGCACGCCCTGACCGTGTGACCTTGAAACTGGATAAGCCAGCCTATCAGCCTGGCGACACCATCAACCTGCACATTGCCGCGCCAGCCGCAGGCAAGGGCTATGCGATGATCGAGTCCAGCGAAGGGCCGCTGTGGTGGAAAGAGATCGACGTACCGGCAAACGGACTGGATCTCGCTATCCCGGTCGACAAGGCCTGGAAGCGTCACGACCTCTACCTGAGTACACTGGTGGTACGTCCCGGAGATAAATCCAAATCCGCCACGCCGAAACGCGCGGTCGGCCTGCTGCATCTGCCGATGGGTGACGAAAATCGCCGCCTGAATATTGCGCTCGATAACCCGCAGAAAATGCGTCCAAACCAGACGCTCTCGGTGAAGGTGAAAGCCAGCGTGAAAGAGGGGGCCGTGCCGCAGAAGGTGAATGTCCTGGTATCGGCGGTGGACAGCGGCGTGCTGAATATTACCGATTACGTCACGCCGGATCCGTGGCAGGCTTTCTTTGGTCAGAAGCGTTACGGCGCGGATATCTACGATATTTACGGCCAGGTCATTGAAGGGCAGGGCCGTCTGGCCGCGCTGCGCTTTGGTGGCGATGGGGATGAACTGAAGCGCGGCGGCAAACCGCCGGTGAACCACGTCACCATCATTGCCCAGCAGGCACAGCCGGTCACGCTGGATGCCAACGGGGAAGGCACAATTACATTGCCGATTGGAGACTTCAACGGTGAGCTGCGTCTGATGGCGCAGGCCTGGACGGAAGAGGATTTCGGCAGCAGCGAAAGCAAGATTATTGTGGCCGCGCCGGTCATTACCGAACTGAATACCCCGCGCTTCCTGGCAAGCGGAGATACCTCGCGGCTGACGCTGGATATCACTAACCTGACCGACCAGCCGCAAACGCTGAATATCGCCCTGAACGCGACAGGCAAACTGGCGCTGGAAGGCGCGCAGCCTCAGCCGGTTCAGCTGCCACCGGGGGCGCGCAGCACGCTGTTTATTCCGGTACGCGCGCTGGACGGTTATGGTGACGGTGAAGTGACCGCGCAGGTGACCGGCCTGCAGCTTCCAGGCGAGACCTTCGCCCCGCAGCAGAAGAGCTGGAAAATCGGCGTGCGTCCGGCGTTCCCGGCGCAGACGGTCAATACCGGTGCCATGCTGAACCCTGGCGAATCCTGGACTGCACCGGCGCAGCACAGCAACGGTTTCTCTCCTGCCACCCTGCAGGGGCAACTGCTGCTGAGCGGCAAACCACCGCTCAACCTGGCGCGCTATATTCGCGAACTGCAGGCCTATCCGTATGGCTGTCTGGAGCAGACCACCAGCGGTCTGTTCCCGTCGCTCTACACCAACGCGGCGCAGCTTACGGCGCTTGGCATCAAAGGTGATACGGACGATAAGCGCCGTGCCGCCATTGATATCGGTATTTCCCGTCTGCTGCAGATGCAGCGTGAAGACGGCGGGTTCGCGCTGTGGGATAAAAACGGTCCGGAAGAGTACTGGCTGACGGCCTACGTGACCGACTTCCTGGTCCGTGCGGGCGAGCAGGGCTACAGCGTGCCTGCCGATGCGGTGAATAATGCCAATAGCCGGTTGCTGCGCTACCTGCAGGACCCGGGCATGATGTCTGTTCGCTACAGCGACGATACGCAGGCCAGCAAGTTCGCCGTGCAGGCCTATGCCGCGCTGGTGCTGGCACGTCAGCAAAAAGCGCCGCTGGGCGCGCTGCGTGAAATCTGGGATCGTCACGCTCAGGCGGCGTCCGGCCTGCCGCTGATGCAGTTGGGCATGGCGCTCAAGCTGATGGGCGATGCCCCGCGCAGCCAGCAGGCGCTGGATCTGGCGCTCAAAACGCCGCGCAACGACAGCAAAACCTGGATGGCCGATTTCGGTAGCCAGCTTCGCGATAACGCGCTGATGCTCTCTCTGCTGGAGGAGTACAAACTTCTGCCGGATGCGCAAAATACGCTGCTGAATGCCCTGTCTGAGCAGGCCTTCAGCCAGCGCTGGTTGTCCACTCAGGAGAGCAATGCGCTGTTCCTGGCCGGTCGTTCGCTGCAAACCTTGTCGGGTGCGTGGCAGGCGAAAACCTCCCTGTCAGATTCCGCATCAGGTGGCGATAAAGCGCAGGTACAAAACGTGAGCGGCGACCAGCTTGGCGCGCTGCAGGTGACCAATACCGGCACTTCACCGCTGTGGGTACGCCTTGATAGCACCGGTTATCCTGACTATGCTCCTCAGCCGAGCTCGAACGTGCTGCAGGTTGAACGCCATATTCTGGCAACGGACGGCAGCACGAAATCGCTCTCTTCGCTGAAGAGCGGCGAGCTGGTGCTGGTATGGCTGGAAGTCAAAGCCAGCCAGAACGTGCCGGACGCGCTGGTGGTTGATCTCCTCCCTGCGGGTCTGGAGCTGGAAAACCAGAACCTGGCAAGCAGCAGCGCCAGCCTGCAGGACAGCGGTAGCGAAGTGCAGAACCTGCTCAGCCAGATGCAGCAGGCGGACATTCAGCATATGGAATTCCGCGACGACCGCTTTGTGGCGGCCGTGCCGGTAAATGAAGGTCAGCCGGTTACGCTGGTTTATCTGGCGCGCGCCGTGACGCCGGGAACCTACCAGGTGCCGGTTCCGATGGTCGAGTCTATGTATGTGCCGCAGTGGCGGGCAACGGGTGCGGCCAGTGGCCCGCTGATTGTTGTTCCGTAATATGCGAATGGCACGTTTGACACGCTCCCGCTGGCTGTGGCTGGCGGGAGCGCTTCTCGTTTTATGGGGGCTGATTGTCGCCGCCGACCGCCTGTGGCCGTTGCCGCTGAAAGAGGTTAACCCTGCCCGGGTGGTGGTGGATGAGAAGGGCACGCCGCTCTGGCGTTTTGCCGATAGCGACGGGATCTGGCGCTATCCGGTGACGATCGAAGAGGTCTCTCCCCGTTATCTTGAGGCGCTGATCCAGTACGAAGATCGCTGGTTCTGGGATCACCCCGGCGTAAACCCGCTTTCTGTCCTGCGCGCTGCCTGGCAGGATCTCAGTTCCGGGAAAGTCATCTCTGGCGGAAGCACACTCACCATGCAGGTCGCGCGACTGCTGGACCCGCATCCGCGCACCTTCGGCGGTAAAATTCGCCAGCTCTGGCGTGCCATGCAGCTGGAGTGGCATCTTTCCAAACGCGAAATCCTCACGCTCTATCTCAACCGCGCGCCGTTTGGCGGTACGCTGCAGGGCGTGGGAGCGGCAAGCTGGACGTATCTGGGCAAGCCGCCGTCGCAGCTCAGCTATTCCGACGCGGCGCTGCTGGCGGTGCTGCCGCAGGCACCGAGTCGTTTACGCCCGGATCGCTGGCCTGAACGGGCCGAAGCGGCGCGCAATAAAGTGCTCGACCGCATGGCGACGCAGGGCGTCTGGTCCGCAAAGCAGGTCAAAGAGTCCCGTGAAGAATCAGTATGGCTGGCGCCCCGGCAGATGCCGCAGCTGGCGCCGCTCTTTGCTCGGATGATGCTCGGCAAAAGTCGCGACACGAAAATTGTCACCACGCTGGATGCCGGACTGCAGCGGCAGCTGGAAGAGCTTGCGATGAACTGGAAATCCCGCCTGCCGGCACGCAGCTCGCTGGCGATGATCGTGGTCGATCATACCGATATGAAAGTGCGCGGCTGGGTGGGATCGGTGGATATCAACGATGACACGCGTTTTAGCCATGTGGATATGGTCAATGCGATCCGATCGCCGGGATCGGTGTTAAAACCTTTTATCTACGGCATGGCGCTGGATGATGGCCTGATCCATCCCGCCTCGCTGCTTCAGGACGTTCCCAGAAAAACCGGTGACTATCGGCCCGGGAATTTTGACAGCGGGTTTCATGGACCGGTCAGCATGAGTGAAGCGCTGGTACGCTCCCTCAACCTGCCTGCCGTTCAGGTGCTGGAAGCCTACGGACCAAAACGATTTGCCGGGATGCTGAGCAACGCAGGCTTGCCGCTGATCCTGCCTGCGGGGGCGCAGCCGAATCTGTCTCTGATCCTCGGCGGGGCAGGCGCGCGGCTGGCAGATATCGCCGCGGCCTACAGTGCTTTTGCCCGACACGGTAAGACGGGTAGGCTGCGCCTGCAGCCGGGCGATCCGCTGACTGAACGTCCGCTGTTATCACCGGGCTCGGCGTGGATTATTCGCCGTATTCTGGCCAATGAAGCGCAGCCGCTGCCGGATAATGCGCTACCGCAGGTTGCGCCGCTGGCGTGGAAAACCGGTACCAGCTACGGCTACCGTGATGCCTGGGCCATCGGTCTGAATGCCCGTTATGTGATAGGCATCTGGACCGGACGACCGGACGGCACGCCCGTGGCGGGACAGTTTGGGTTTGCCAGCGCGGTTCCGCTATTAAACCAGGTCAATAACCTGCTTCAGTCGCGCTCAACGATAGACGAAGCCCGCCTGCCGCGCGATCCGCGTCCGGCAAGCGTCGGGCGGGGCGTGATCTGCTGGCCGGGCGGCCAGTCGCTACCGGAAGGCAGCGAAAACTGTCGACGTCGCCTGTCGACCTGGCTGCTGGAAGGGAGTGAACCGCCCACGCTGCTCCTGCCCGAACAGGAGGGCATACGCGGGATCCGTTTCCCGGTCTGGCTGGATAAAACCGGCAAACGCGTGGCCGCAGATTGCCCGGATGCTACTGAAAAAGTGCTGGATGTCTGGCCGCTGCCGCTGGAGCCGTGGCTGCCTGCAACCGAGCGTCGTGCGGTACGGATTCCGCCTTCATCAACAACCTGTCCTCCACTCTTGCAGGACGCACCTGCACCACTCATTCTGACCGGCGTGCGTGAAGGGGCCGTTATTAAACGTCTCCCGGGTGAATCCCGCGTTTCGCTGCCGCTTCAGGCGACCGGCAATAGCGGTGAGCGCTGGTGGTTTTTGAACGGTGAACCGCTGAATGTGAAAGGAAGCGTTTACACATTACAGCTTGATAAGTCGGGCGATTATCAGTTACTCGTTATGGATGAGACCGGGCAGGTCGCGACGGTGAATTTTACGCTTCAGTGACCTGAAAACAGCTTTCTGATGTGAGCTGTTGCTAAAACTCGTCTTATTTTAAAAAAATGTTACCTGAATCCATAGGCAATGGCGCCATTGCTCATTATAATCCGCGCCACACCATACTCAGGTATGCAAAACAACAGAACATTGACAGAGGTTATCATGGCTATTGAACGTACTTTTTCCATCATCAAACCAAACGCGGTGGCAAAAAACGTTATTGGCAGCATCTTCGCTCGCTTTGAATCTGCAGGGTTCAAAATTGTTGGCACCAAAATGCTGCACCTGACCGTTGAGCAGGCGCGCGGCTTCTACGCTGAGCACGAAGGTCGCCCATTCTTTGACGGCCTGGTGGAGTTCATGACCTCCGGTCCAATCGTGGTATCCGTACTGGAAGGCGAAAACGCCGTACAGCGTCACCGCGACCTGCTGGGTGCAACCAACCCGGACAACGCGCTGGCAGGAACTCTGCGCGCTGACTACGCTGACAGCTTCACCGAGAACGGCACCCACGGTTCTGACTCTGTTGAATCTGCCGCACGCGAAATCGCTTTCTTCTTTGCAGAAGGCGAAGTGTGTCCACGTACCCGTTAATTTAACGGTTTCGTTTACACATTATTTTCGTAAATGCCGCGTCCAGACGTGGCATCCCTGCGCCAGACTTTGTACAATGCAACGCCCCGGACGAGCAGACCGCTTTCCGGGGCGTTTCTATTCAACCCTCCATGGGCCATAACGTGTAACAACGAGGCCGGTAAATATTATGTCTGAATTAGTGAATACCTCCGAAGTCGCCATTCCTGCGGTTCCCAATAAAAATGGAAAAATCAACCTGCTGGATCTGAACCGTCAGCAGATGCGCGAGTTCTTCAAAGAGATGGGCGAAAAGCCGTTTCGTGCCGATCAGGTCATGAAGTGGATGTACCATTACTGCAGCGACAATTTTGATGACATGACTGACATCAACAAGGTCCTGCGCAATAAGCTCAAAGAAGTGGCTGAAATCCGTGCACCGGAAGTGGTGGAAGAGCAGCGCTCCGCGGATGGCACCATCAAATGGGCGATTGCGGTCGGCGATCAGCGCGTTGAAACCGTCTACATCCCGGAAGAAGACCGCGCGACGCTGTGCGTCTCCTCCCAGGTTGGCTGTGCGCTGGAGTGCAAATTCTGCTCAACCGCGCAGCAAGGCTTTAACCGTAACCTGCGTGTTTCAGAAATTATCGGCCAGGTCTGGCGTGCCGCGAAAATCGTGGGCGCGGCAAAAGTCACCGGCACGCGCCCTATCACCAACGTGGTAATGATGGGGATGGGTGAACCGCTGCTGAACCTGACCAACGTCGTTCCGGCGATGGAAATCATGCTGGATGACTTTGGCTTTGGCCTGTCCAAGCGTCGCGTCACGCTGTCGACCTCAGGCGTTGTGCCTGCGCTGGACAAGCTCGGCGACATGATTGACGTCGCGCTGGCGATCTCCCTGCACGCACCAAACGATGAAATTCGTGACGAAATTGTGCCGATCAACAAAAAGTACAATATCGAAACCTTCCTCGCTGCCGTACGTCGCTACCTGGAGAAATCCAACGCCAACCAGGGCCGCGTGACCATCGAGTACGTGATGCTGGACCACGTCAACGACGGCACCGAGCATGCGCATCAGCTGGCTGAACTGCTGAAAGATACGCCGTGCAAAATCAACCTGATCCCATGGAACCCGTTCCCGGGCGCGCCGTATGGCCGTAGTTCGAACAGCCGTATCGACCGTTTCTCCAAGGTACTGATGGAGTATGGTTTCACCACCATCGTGCGTAAAACGCGTGGTGATGATATTGATGCCGCATGTGGACAGCTGGCTGGTGATGTCATTGACCGTACCAAGCGCACCCTGCGTAAACGCATGCAGGGCGAGACGATCGCGGTTAAAGCTGTTTGATTATTATGCACTCGCGGCGCATTATCTGCGCCGTGAGACATAACCTTACTGAATAATCAGTCAGATTCGTGAAGACTGATCAATAATTACGGTGCGTTTCATCCGACTTTCGGGCAGTATGTAACGACGTAACAACAGTTTAGCCGTACGGGCAGGGCTGTACTGTCATCTCCGGGCTGACAGTCTTATACTCTCTGTTCAAGGTTAACTGACCAGAAGTTTCGCGGTGCGGGTGGCATTGTGACTCACCGGCGCCTGAACCCTTATTTTTCACGTACCAGTAGTTGTAGCGAATGAATACTGAAGCCACTCACGACCAACATGAAGCACTCTCCACTGGCGTTCGTCTTCGCAACGCCCGTGAACAACTCGGACTCAGCCAGCAAGCCGTTGCGGAACGCTTGTGCCTGAAGGTTTCCACGGTTCGCGATATTGAAGAAGATAAGGCGCCTGCCGATCTGGCTTCAACGTTCTTGCGCGGTTATATCCGCTCTTACGCAAAACTGGTGCACATCCCCGAAAACGAATTACTGCCAATGATGGAGAAGCAGGCGCCGGTCCGTGCAGCAAAAGTTGCGCCGATGCAGACCTTCTCCCTGGGGAAACGTCGTAAAAAACGTGATGGCTGGCTGATGAGCTTTACCTGGCTGGTGCTGTTTGTGGTGGTCGGTCTGACCGGTGCATGGTGGTGGCAAAACCACAAGGCGCAGCAGGAAGAGATCACCACCATGGCCGATCAATCCTCCGCCGAACTCAACCAGGCCGGAAATGATAACGCCCAGAGCGTGCCGCTGAATACCGACGGTGCGGCGTCCTCCAGCGAGCCACAGACCGCAGCGCCAGACGCATCGGCGACTGGTGCAGCACAGGCCCCGGCAGCAACGGCTAACACCGCTGCGCCGCAGGCTCAGGATCAAAACGCGGTGGTTGCCCCTTCTCAGGCAAATGTTGATACGGCGGCGAACGCGCCTGCAGCTACTCAGCCTGCAGACAATACCGCAGCGTCTCTGCCAACCAGCCCGGCGGGTACGGCGACAACAGTAGCCGATCCTAACGCGCTGGTAATGAACTTCAGCGCCGACTGCTGGCTGGAAGTCACTGACGCGACAGGTAAAAAACTGTTCAGCGGCCTGCAGCGTAAAGATGGCACGTTAAACCTAACAGGCCAGGCTCCCTATAAACTTAAAATCGGCGCTCCGGCAGCGGTACAGATCCAGTATCAAGGAAAACCTGTCGACCTGAGCCGCTTTATCAGAACTAACCAGGTTGCACGTCTTACCGTTAATGCCGAACAATCAGCAGCACAGTAACAGACGGGCAACGCGGGAGATTTTTCATGCATAACCAGGCTCCGATTCAACGTAGAAAATCGAAACGGATTTACGTTGGGAATGTGCCAATCGGCGATGGGGCACCTATCGCCGTTCAGTCGATGACCAACACGCGCACCACCGATGTGGAAGCGACGGTCAATCAAATCAAAGCATTAGAACGTGTAGGCGCGGACATTGTTCGCGTCTCCGTCCCGACCATGGATGCCGCTGAGGCGTTCAAACTGATCAAACAGCAGGTCAGCGTTCCGCTGGTGGCGGATATTCACTTCGACTACCGCATCGCACTGAAAGTGGCTGAATACGGCGTCGATTGCCTGCGTATTAACCCGGGCAACATCGGTAACGAAGAGCGTATCCGCATGGTCGTGGACTGCGCCCGCGATAAAAATATTCCTATCCGTATAGGCGTTAACGCCGGTTCGCTGGAAAAAGATCTGCAGGAAAAATACGGTGAGCCGACGCCGCAGGCGCTGCTCGAATCCGCGATGCGTCACGTCGATCATCTCGATCGTCTCAACTTCGATCAGTTCAAAGTCAGCGTAAAAGCCTCCGACGTGTTCCTGGCCGTAGAATCTTACCGCCTGCTGGCAAAGCAGATCGACCAGCCTCTGCACCTCGGGATCACCGAAGCGGGTGGCCTGCGTAGCGGCTCGGTAAAATCCGCGATCGGTCTGGGGCTGCTGCTCTCTGAAGGGATCGGTGACACCCTGCGCGTCTCGCTGGCGGCCGATCCGGTCGAAGAGATCAAGGTCGGTTTCGATATCCTGAAGTCGCTGCGTATTCGCGCGCGTGGGATCAACTTCATTGCCTGCCCAACCTGTTCGCGTCAGGAGTTCGATGTGATCGGGACGGTAAATGCCCTGGAGCAACGTCTGGAAGACATTATCACCCCGATGGACGTCTCTATCATCGGCTGCGTGGTGAACGGTCCGGGTGAAGCACTGGTGTCAACCCTGGGCGTGACCGGCGGTAACAAGAAAAGTGGTCTCTATGAAGATGGCGTTCGTAAAGATCGTCTGGATAATAGCGACATGATCGACCAGCTTGAAGCCCGCATCCGTGCGAAAGCCGCCATGATGGACGAGACACAGCGTATTAACGTTCAGCAGGTTGAAAAATAACGTGATGGGAAGCCGCGAGCTTCCCATGTATGATTGAACCCATTCTTTGGGTTTTTTTTGTATATAGAAAGAGAATAAACGTGGCAAAAAACATTCAAGCCATCCGCGGCATGAACGATTATCTGCCTGGCGAAACCGCCATCTGGCAGCGCATTGAAGGCACGCTGAAGCAGGTGCTCGGCAGCTACGGTTACAGCGAAATCCGTTTGCCGATTGTAGAGCAGACCCCGTTATTCAAACGCGCGATTGGTGAAGTTACCGACGTGGTTGAAAAAGAGATGTACACCTTTGAGGACCGCAACGGCGACAGCCTGACCCTGCGTCCGGAAGGGACGGCGGGCTGCGTACGCGCCGGCATCGAACATGGTCTTCTGTACAATCAGGAGCAGCGCCTGTGGTATATCGGCCCGATGTTCCGCCACGAACGTCCTCAGAAAGGGCGTTATCGCCAGTTCAATCAGCTGGGTGTGGAAGTCTTTGGCCTGCAGGGCCCGGACATCGACGCTGAACTGATTATGCTGACAGCCCGCTGGTGGCGTGCGCTCGGTATTGCCGATCACGTTTCCCTCGAGCTGAACTCTATCGGTTCTCTGGAAGCGCGCGCTAACTACCGCGATGCGCTGGTGGCGTTCCTGGAACAGCATAAAGAGAAGCTGGACGAAGACTGCAAACGTCGCATGTACAGCAACCCGCTGCGCGTTCTGGATTCCAAAAACGCAGATGTTCAGGCACTGCTGAACGATGCGCCTGCGCTGGGTGATTATCTGGATGAAGAATCTCGCGAACACTTCGCGGGCCTGTGCAAGCTGCTTGAAGCGGCTGGCATCGCCTACACCGTAAACCAGCGCCTGGTACGCGGTCTGGACTACTACAACCGTACCGTGTTTGAGTGGGTGACCACGAGCCTCGGCTCTCAGGGCACCGTGTGCGCGGGCGGTCGTTATGACGGTCTGGTTGAGCAACTTGGCGGTCGCGCAGCACCTGCTGTAGGCTTCGCGATGGGTCTTGAGCGACTTGTTTTGCTGGTTCAGGCTGTTAATCCGGAATTTAAAGCAGATTCCGTTGTCGATATATACCTGGTGGCCTCAGGCGCGGAAACGCAGTCTGCGGCAATGCAGCTTGCCGAACGCGTGCGCGATGCGCTGCCGGGCGTTAAGCTGATGACCAACCATGGCGGCGGCAACTTCAAAAAACAGTTTGCTCGTGCCGATAAGTGGGGCGCAAGTATCGCACTGGTGCTGGGTGAGTCCGAAGTGGCCAACGGCGAAGTGGTGGTGAAAGACCTGCGCTCTGGTGAGCAGACAACGGTAACGCAGGACGGCGTTGCGGCGCACTTGCGCACTCTATTGGGCTAAGGAGAAGGACTGCGTGGAAATTTACGAGAACGAACACGATCAGGTCGATGCGATTAAACGCTTCTTTGCTGAAAACGGCAAAGCGCTGGTTGTTGGGGTTATTTTAGGTGTCGGTGCGCTGGTAGGCTGGCGTTACTGGAACAATCATCAGGCGGATTCCGCGCGCGGCGCGTCCCTGTCCTATGAAAATACCGTGAGCGCAATTCGTGCCGATCAGCCGCAAACGCTGACGGCGGCAGAAAAATTTGCGGCTGACAACAAAAACACCTACGGTGCACTGGCTGCGCTGGAAGTGGCTCAGCAGTACGTTGATAAGAACGAACTGGATAAAGCCGTAGCACAGCTGTCTCAGGGCCTTGCTGCCGCCAGTGATGAAAACCTGAAAGCGGTGATCAATCTGCGCCTGGCACGTATTCAGGTTCAGCAGAAGAAAGCTGACGATGCGCTGAAAACGCTCGATACCATCAAAGGCGAAGGCTTTGCTGCCATCGTTGCCGATCTGCGCGGTGAAGCACTGCTGAGCAAAGGTGACAAAGCGGGCGCGCGTAAAGCGTGGCAAGCTGGCGTAGAGAGCAATGCTTCACCTGCGCTGAGCGAAATGATGCAGATGAAAATAAATAATTTGTCCGTCTGAGAGGGACCCGATGCAATTGCGTAAATTACTTCTGCCAGGACTGCTTTCTGTTACGTTATTGAGTGGTTGTTCACTGTTCAGTGGCGAAGAAGACGTTGTGAAAATGTCCCCACTGCCGACGGTTGAAAACCAGTTTACCCCATCCACCGCGTGGGATGTCTCCGTGGGCAATGGGATTGGTGATTTCTATTCCAACCTTCATCCAGCGTATGCAGACAGCGTTGTCTATGCGGCTGACCGCAAAGGTACCGTGAAAGCGGTGAACGCGGATGACGGGAAAGAAGTGTGGTCCGTTAACCTGGCGGAAAAAGACGGCTGGTTCTCCCGTAAGCCGGCACTGCTGTCTGGCGGCCTGACCGTTGCCGGTGGTCACGTCTACGTGGGCAGCGAAAAAGCGCACGTTTATGCCCTGAACAGCAGCGACGGCTCCATTGCCTGGCAAACAACCGTGGCGGGTGAATCCCTGTCGCGTCCGGTAGTAAGCGACGGGCTGGTGCTGATTCATACCAGCAACGGCCAGCTGCAGGCGCTGAACGAAGCGGACGGTCTGGTGAAATGGACCGTTAACCTGGATATGCCTGCACTCTCTCTGCGCGGCGAATCTGCCCCGGCTACCGCATTTGGTGCTGCCATTGTGGGCGGTGACAACGGTCGCGTGAGCGCCGTGCTGATGCAGCAGGGCCAGATGATCTGGCAGCAGCGTATCTCTCAGGCCACTGGCTCAACGGAAATTGACCGTCTGAGCGATGTGGACACAACGCCGGTTATCGTTAACGGTGTGGTTTACGCGCTGGCCTACAACGGCAACCTGACCGCGCTGGATCTGCGCAGCGGCCAGATCATGTGGAAACGTGAGCTGGGCTCGGTAAATGATTTCATCGTTGAGGGTAACCGCATCTATATGGTTGACCAGAACGACCGTCTGCTGGCCCTGAGTACCGAAGGCGGCGTGACGCTGTGGACGCAAAGCGACCTGCTGCACCGTCTGCTGACTGCGCCAGCGCTGTACAACGGTAGCCTGGTTGTGGGCGACAGCGAAGGGTATATGCACTGGATCGATCCGGATAACGGCCGCTTTGTTGCGCAGCAAAAAGTCGACAGCTCCGGTTTCCTGACCGACCCGGTTGTGGCCGACGGCAAACTGCTGATTCAGGCAAAAGACGGCACGCTGTACGCGATCACGCGTTAATTACCCGGCGGTTGTAGTATACTAAACGGCTCCTGTTCACTCAGGAGCCGTTTTGACATTTTTAAAAACGCCGCGAAAGCGACGTTATTTTGAATTTTATGAGGCTTCAAACATGGTACCTGTGGTCGCGCTTGTCGGGCGCCCTAACGTTGGAAAATCCACTCTTTTTAACCGTTTAACACGCACCCGTGATGCGCTGGTTGCGGATTTCCCGGGGCTGACGCGTGACCGTAAGTACGGTCGTGCAGAGGTGGAAGGACGCGAGTTCATCTGTATTGATACCGGTGGTATTGACGGCACAGAAGACGGCGTGGAAACCCGCATGGCGGAACAGTCGCTGCTGGCGATTGAAGAAGCGGACGTGGTGCTGTTCATGGTGGATGCACGCGCTGGACTGATGCCGGCGGACTCCGCTATTGCTAAACATCTGCGTTCACGCGAAAAGCCAACCTTCCTGGTGGCGAACAAAACCGACGGCATCGATGCCGATCAGGCCATCGCGGATTTCTGGTCTCTGGGCCTGGGTGAAATCTACCCTATCGCGGCATCGCATGGCCGTGGCGTCACCAGCCTGCTGGAAACCGTTCTGCTGCCGTGGGTTGACGAAGTGAACCCGCCGGAAGAGGTGGACGAAGACGCTGAATACTGGGCGCAGTTTGAAGACGGAGAAGAGGGCGAAGAAGAAGAGCCTGAAGACGACTTCAACCCGCAGGATCTGCCGATCAAGCTGGCTATCGTGGGCCGTCCAAACGTAGGTAAGTCTACACTTACTAACCGTATTCTGGGTGAAGAGCGCGTGGTCGTTTACGACATGCCGGGCACCACCCGCGACAGTATCTACATCCCGATGCAGCGCGATGAGCGTGAGTATGTCCTCATCGACACCGCCGGGGTGCGTAAGCGCGGGAAAATCACCGATGTGGTGGAAAAATTCTCCGTTATCAAAACCCTGCAGGCGATCGAAGATGCCAACGTCGTGCTGCTGGTTATCGACGCACGCGAAGGTATCTCCGATCAGGACCTCTCTCTGCTCGGCTTTATCCTCAATAGTGGGCGCTCACTGGTTATCGTGGTCAACAAATGGGATGGCCTGAGCAACGAGGTTCGTGAGCAGGTGAAAGAGACCCTCGACTTCCGTCTGGGCTTTATCGACTTTGCCCGCGTGCACTTCATCTCTGCGCTGCACGGCAGCGGCGTGGGTAACCTGTTCGAATCCGTGCGCGAAGCTTACGACAGCTCCACCCGTCGTCAGAGTACCGCCATGCTGACCCGTATCATGAATATGGCTGCGGAAGACCATCAGCCGCCGCTGGTGCGCGGTCGTCGCGTGAAGCTGAAATACGCCCACGCCGGTGGTTATAACCCGCCAATCGTGGTGATTCACGGCAACCAGGTGAAAGACCTGCCGGATTCCTACAAGCGCTACCTGATGAACTACTTCCGCAAATCGCTGGACGTGATGGGCACGCCTATCCGTATCCAGTTCAAGGAAGGGGAAAACCCGTTTGCCAACAAGCGCAATACCCTGACGCCAAACCAGATGCGTAAGCGTAAGCGCCTGATTAAGCACATTAAGAAAAGCAAATAAGCTTTGCTGCTCTCACGGAAGCCCGCGATGATCGCGGGCTTTTTTTTGCCCAATCATACCGCCGGTTTTCCCTGTGTGAAGTCAATCACTATTCACTTTTAACCATGTTTAAATCTAAGAAAGTAGACAATCGTCGAATTTTCATCTTAAAGTCCAGGGGCCGGTACTAGACAAAACTAGCGCCTGGTTATCAAATGGTTAACTAACCTTTCGCCGCATGTAAAAAATCGGCCAGATACGTAACTGGCCGGCGTACCTGCTGGTGTTTACAAGTACGACGACATACCTTTCGGGAGAATTATGCAATCCACTGTTAATCAAAAAGAGAGCCGAACGTTCTTCGGCCACCCGTATCCGCTCGGTTCGCTGTTCTTCACCGAGATGTGGGAGCGTTTCTCGTTTTACGGCATTCGTCCGTTACTGATCCTGTTTATGGCCGCCACCGTCTATGACGGCGGGATGGGGCTGGCGCGTGAAAACGCCTCGGCGATTGTCGGTATCTTTGCCGGTACCATGTACCTGGCTGCGCTGCCGGGCGGCTGGCTGGCGGATAACTGGCTCGGTCAGCAGAGAGCCGTCTGGTACGGTTCGATCCTGATTGCGCTCGGCCACCTGTCGATTGCGCTCTCGGCGGTGATGGGCAACAACCTGTTCTTTATCGGCCTGATGTTCATCGTGCTCGGCTCCGGGCTGTTCAAGACCTGTATTTCAGTGATGGTCGGTACCCTGTATAAAAAAGGCGACGCGCGTCGCGACGGCGGTTTCTCGCTGTTCTATATGGGTATCAACATGGGCTCGTTCATCGCGCCGCTGATTTCCGGCTGGCTGATTAAAACCCACGGCTGGCACTGGGGCTTTGGTATTGGCGGTATCGGGATGCTGGTGGCGCTGATTATCTTCCGCGTGTTTGCCGTTCCGGCCATGAAACGCTATGACGGCGAAGTCGGCCTCGACTCCACCTGGAACAGCCCGGTGGTGAAGCGTAACGGCGTGGGCGTTTGGCTGCTGGCGCTGGCGGCAGGCGTGGCAACGCTCGTGACGCTGATTGCGCAGGGCATGATTGTGATTAACCCGGTCGCGGTAGCCAGCGTGCTGGTCTACGTGATTGCGGCGTCCGTTGCCCTCTACTTTATCTATCTGTTTGTCTTTGCTGGCCTGAACCGTAAAGAGCGCGCCAGACTGCTGGTCTGCTTTATTCTGCTGATCTCCGCGGCGTTCTTCTGGTCCGCGTTTGAACAGAAGCCAACCTCGTTCAACCTGTTTGCCAACGACTACACTAACCGCATGATCGGCGATTTCGAAATCCCGGCGGTGTGGTTCCAGTCAATCAACGCCCTGTTCATCATCCTGCTGGCACCGGTGTTCAGCTGGGCGTGGCCGAAGCTGGCGAGCATGAACATTCGTCCGAGCAGCATCACCAAGTTTGTTATCGGTATTTTGTGTGCCGCAGCGGGCTTTGGCCTGATGATGCTGGCGGCACAGAACGTGCTGAGCAGCGGTGGGGCGGGCGTGTCGCCGTTCTGGCTGGTGGGCAGCATCCTGATGCTGACGCTCGGCGAACTGTGTCTGAGCCCGATTGGCCTGGCGACCATGACGCTGCTGGCGCCGGAGAGAATGCGCGGTCAGATGATGGGGCTGTGGTTCTGTGCCAGCGCGCTGGGTAACCTGGCGGCGGGTCTGATTGGCGGCCACGTGAAGGCCGACCAGCTGGATATGCTGCCGGATCTCTTTGCGCGCTGCTCTGTCGCGCTGCTGATTTGTGCCGCGGTACTGATCGTCCTCATTGTTCCGGTTCGCCGCATGCTGGAAAATGCGCAGACTAAACCGGCAACTAACGCCTCATAAACCTCGGGCTTGCCGGGGCGGCGTTATGCCCCGGCAATTTACTCAACGAGGTAAGAACATGCTGTTAGGGTTTGTTGGTCTTGGCGCAGTCGTTGAAACAGCTTACCTGCCCGCAATACGAAAATGCTTTGATAATCCCCCGCACTGTTTAGGCTTTGATATCCAGCCCGTAAAACAGCCGGAGGGGGTAACACGTTGTGCCACACTGGCTGAACTCCTCTCCCGGCCGCTTGATACCCTGTTTATTACCACGGCGTCGCTGCACCATCTTGAGGTGCTTGAACACGCTCTCGCCTCATCGGTTTCCCGCATCGTGGTTGAAAAACCGATCGTCGCCACGCTTCCCCAAATCGAACAGCTCAACGCGCTGCTGGCAAACCCCCATGTTGCACCCCGCGTGCTGGCGCTCGATCACTGGATGGCGCGCCTCGAAACGGTGAAGCGGTCGCTGGTGGGCACTGTCTCTGACATCGTCAAAATCGACGGCTTTTTGCAGGAGCCGAGCGGATTTAACGCCGCAGGAGAACCCATTGCGCTTAACTTTGCTACCGGCGAACCGGACACCCGTACGCTTCACCACCCGGACGGCGTGATTCTGGATATCGGTACGCACGTGCTGGCGATGCTGCGCGAAACGGTGCGTTATCTGGGCGGGAATGATGAGATGACGTTGCAGGTGGTGACGGCTAAAGACCGCCTGGGCCGCGCTATTGCCAAAGGCGACCTGACCACGGCGGAGGGCGAGGCGCATCTGCAGGGCCGCATCAGCGGCGTGCCGGTGGATCTCTGGCTTAACAAATACGCGGGACCCGCGGGCGGGCAAAAAGGCTTACGGCTCTGGTTGAGCGACGGGCGCATCATTAGCTACGACCGGCGCGGTGCGGAGGATGTGCTGGAGCTGATTGAGGGTCAGAACATTCAGCGCTGGCATATCCCCGGGACAATCTACGAGCACTGTCTTACCGGACACATTCTGGGCACGAACAGCCTGTTTGAACGGGATCCGCACGAGGTGAGCCGCACAACGCGTCGCCGAATCGAGGAAGTGACGCTGCTGCTGACCTTGCAGCAACAGCTGCGTGGCCCGCACTGAACGCAACGTGGTAAAATTATTGCAGACCAGAATGCTTTAAGGAGTCACCATGACGATTACCTGCCCGGATTGCCAGGCACCGCTTGAGCCCCTGAACGGGGTGGCACACTGCGAGAGCTGTAATAAGGATATTGCGCTTGAAGCCCGCTGCCCGGAGTGCCATCAGCCACTCCAGGTCTTAAAAGCCTGCGGGGCGGTGGATTATTTCTGCCAGAACGGCCACGGTCTTATCTCTAAAAAACGCGTGGAGTTTGTTCGGGCCGAAGGTTAATCGCACACGCAGCCTTCGCCTTTCTTCCACAGCTCGACCAGCGACTCGGGCGCTTCCTGCTCCGGTACCAGCACGATGATATCGGCGTAGTGCGCCTGATTTTGCCCGGTCCAGATAATCTGGATGCGGAAATAGCGCTGGTCGCCGCTGCCGGGTGACGAGGCCTGTCCCGGCGGCTGACCGCGCGGAAAGGCCTGCTCCAGGATGTTTACCAGACGCTGGCGCTGGGACTCATTGAGCGAGGAGAGCGCGATGGTGCGCTGGCCGCTCAGCTTGGGAATATAGGCGACGCCGCCTTCCCGGGCCAGCTCAACCACGGCGTCATCCGTCAGTTCCGGAACCTGCATTTACAACACTCCCACCTGTTCCCAGGCTTGTTTAATGGCCGCCCCAACGTCGCCGCCGGAGCGTTTCTCTCCGTGCGCGATCGTCAGTTTTGCGAAGGCCTCAAAATCTGCATCCTGCGCCATATTGCGATCGCAAACCGTGTCGTACCAGGAATAACCCGCTTTTTCCCAGGCGTAGCCGCCGATCGCCGTCGCGGCCAGATAAAATGCCCGGTTGGGGATGCCGGAGTTCAGATGTACGCCGCCGTTATCCTCACGCGTTTTGATGAAATCCTTCATGTGTGCAGGCTGCGGGTCTTTGCCGAGCAGCGGATCGTTGTAGGCGGTGCCCGGTTCAGACATAGAGCGCAGCCCTTTGCCGTTGATGCCTTTCGCCAGTAATCCCTCACCAATCAGCCAGTCCGCTTTATCGGCGGTTTGCTTCAGATGGTACTGCTTCACCAGTGAGCCAAACACGTCCGACAGCGACTCGTTCAGCGCGCCGGACTGCTCAAAGTAGATAAGCCCGGCTTCGGTCTCGGTCACGCCGTGGCTCAGCTCATGCGCCACGACGTCTATGGCGATGGTAAAGCGGTTAAATATTTCCCCGTCGCCGTCGCCAAATACCATCTGCTGACCGTTCCAGAAGGCGTTCTGATATTCCCGGCCATAGTGAACGGTACCGGTTAAAATAAGCCCTTTGTTATCGAGCGAATCGCGCTGATATTCTTTCCAGAAGAAATCATGGGTAATACCCAAATACTCGTAGGCTTCGTCTACCGCCACATCGCCGTTTGACGGCTGGCCTTCATAACGTACCTGCGTACCCGGTAGCTCCTGAGTTTGTTTCGCGTCGTAGATATCCCGCTCCAGCTGTCCGGCTTTATTCACGTGCGGCGCGGCAGGTTTGCCAGGCATATGGGCCATCAGCGTCTGGACGTGGGTTAAGGTCTGGCGGGCACAGCGCTGCTGCGGTTCGGAACCGCTTTCGATAATACGACGAAGAATATACGGGGGAATCACGCTATAAAGATGGGACATGCTGCTCTCCTTATTAAAAAAGGGAATAGCAGCAGTATAGTAAGTAACCGGCGAAGAATTATCCGGTTTTACGCTGACGGGTCTTTTTCATCGGTTTAATTGATTTCACTTCGCTTTCTACCCAGCCGTCTGACAGACGCGTCGTCAGCACATCGCCGGTATTCACCTGTTTGGTTTGCTTCAGCACCTTGCCGTCCGTCGCCGTCGTCACGCTATAGCCGCGCGCCAGCGTGGAGAGGGGGCTGACCGCTTCAAGGTGGGTCACCGCATTGCCAAAGCGTTCGCGGGTGGTGCTCAGTCGCGCACGGAGAGTTTCCGCCAGACGGTACTCCAGCTGCTGAATCCGTGTTTGCGCGCGATAAATTTTCGGCTGCGGGTTCTGCTGGTTCAGACGCTGCGTCACGCGCTGCTGGCGCGACACCGCGCGTTTGATCTGCGTGTCCACCGCCACGTTCATGCGCTGGCGCAGACGCTCCAGCACGGTTTGCTGACGCGCCAGACGCAGCTGCGGGTGTTGCTGCTGAAGACGGTGATGAAGCTGGGTAAAGCGACGGGTCCGGTTGGCGAGGTAGTAGTCCATCGCCATCTCAAGACGTTGCTGGCCGCTCTGGATCTGACGCAGCAGCTCCAGCTGGTTGCGGCTGACCACCTCTGCCGCCGCGGACGGCGTCGGCGCGCGGAGATCCGCGACAAAATCGGCAATCGTCACGTCCGTTTCGTGGCCGACGGCGCTCACCACGGGGATCTGACTTGCAAAGATTGCCCTCGCCACGCGCTCGTCGTTAAAGCTCCACAGATCTTCCAGCGAGCCGCCGCCGCGTCCGACGATTAAGACGTCGCACTCCTGACGCGCGTTCGCCAGCTCAATGGCGCGCACAATCTGCCCCGGCGCATCGTCACCCTGAACAGCGGTCGGGTAGATGATGACGGGCAGGGAAGGGTCGCGACGCTTCAGGACGTGCAAAATATCGTGCAGTGCCGCACCGGTTTTCGAGGTGATGACACCCACGCAGTGGGCAGGCGAGGGCAGCGGCTTTTTAAACTGCTGGTCGAAAAGTCCCTCCTCCGAGAGCTTGGCCTTTAACTGTTCGTACTTTTGCTGCAGCAGGCCTTCGCCCGCAGGCTGCATGCTCTCGACGATAATTTGATAATCACCGCGCGGCTCATACAGGGTGATATTGGCGCGCACCAGAACCTGCTGGCCGTGCTGAGGACGGAACGTCACGCGGCGGTTGCTGTTGCGGAACATCGCGCAGCGCACCTGGGCGGTATCGTCTTTTAGCGTAAAGTACCAGTGGCCGGAGGAGGGCTGCGTGAAGTTAGAGATTTCACCGCTGATCCAGACCTGCCCCATTTCCTGCTCAAGCAGCAAACGCACCGTCTGATTAAGGCGGCTGACGGTATAAATTGAGGGGGATTGAGAGGATAACATGTGAGCGGGATCAAATTCTAAATCAGCAAGTTATTCAGTCGATAGTAACCTGCTGAGGGGCAATCGCAAGCTTTTTTATAAAAAAGTGTAGATGCAATCGGTTACGCTCTGTATAATGCCACGGCAATATTTAACCACCCAGGTCAGAGATATTGCCCATGCTACGTATCGCTAAAGAAGCACTGACGTTTGACGACGTCCTCCTCGTTCCCGCTCACTCCACTGTTCTGCCGAATACTGCCGATCTCAGCACGCAGTTGACGAAAACCATTCGCCTGAACATTCCTATGCTCTCTGCGGCAATGGACACCGTGACTGAAGCGCGCCTGGCTATCGCCCTGGCACAGGAAGGTGGCATTGGCTTTATTCACAAAAACATGTCTATCGAACGTCAGGCGGAAGAAGTTCGCCGCGTGAAGAAACATGAATCCGGCATCGTGTCCGACCCACAGACCGTTCTGCCAACTACCACCCTGCACGAAGTGAAAGCCCTGACCGAGCGTAACGGCTTCGCCGGTTACCCGGTGGTGACTGAAGAGAACGAGCTGGTTGGTATTATTACCGGTCGTGACGTGCGTTTCGTGACTGACCTGAACCAGCCTGTCAGCGTGTACATGACGCCAAAAGAGCGTCTGGTCACCGTTCGCGAAGGTGAAACCCGCGACGTGGTGCTGGCAAAAATGCACGAAAAACGCGTTGAAAAAGCGCTGGTTGTTGACAGCAACTTCCACCTGCGCGGCATGATCACCGTTAAAGATTTCCAGAAAGCAGAACGCAAACCGAACGCCTGTAAAGACGAGCATGGCCGTCTGCGCGTTGGCGCTGCGGTAGGCGCAGGTGCTGGTAACGAAGAGCGCGTTGACGCGCTGGTTGCTGCGGGCGTTGACGTCCTGCTGATTGACTCCTCTCACGGCCACTCCGAAGGCGTTCTGCAGCGTATTCGCGACACCCGTGCCAAATACCCTGACCTGCAGATCATCGGCGGTAACGTGGCCACTGGCGCAGGCGCTCGCGCGCTGGCTGACGCTGGCTGCAGCGCGGTGAAAGTGGGTATCGGTCCTGGCTCTATCTGTACCACGCGTATCGTGACCGGCGTGGGCGTTCCACAGATCACCGCGGTGTCTGATGCGGTTGAAGCGCTGGAAGGAACCGGTATTCCGGTTATCGCTGATGGCGGTATCCGCTTCTCTGGCGACATCGCCAAAGCCATCGCCGCTGGCGCCGCTGCCGTGATGGTAGGCTCCATGCTGGCCGGTACCGAAGAATCCCCGGGTGAAATCGAACTCTACCAGGGCCGTTCTTACAAATCCTACCGCGGCATGGGCTCCCTGGGCGCGATGTCCAAAGGTTCCTCTGACCGTTACTTCCAGACCGATAACGCTGCTGACAAACTGGTGCCGGAAGGTATCGAAGGTCGCGTTGCCTATAAAGGCCGTCTGAAAGAGATCATCCACCAGCAGATGGGCGGCCTGCGCTCCTGTATGGGTCTGACCGGCTGTGGTACCATTGACCTGCTGCGTACTAAAGCGGAGTTCGTACGCATCAGCGGTGCGGGTATCCAGGAGAGCCACGTTCACGACGTGACGATCACCAAAGAGTCCCCGAACTATCGTCTGGGCTCCTGATTTTTCTTCGCCCGACCTCGTGTCGGGCGATTTATTTCATCTGTTTCACTTGCCTCGGAATTAGCGTCAATGACGGAAAACATTCATAAACATCGCATTCTCATCCTGGACTTCGGTTCGCAGTACACTCAGCTGGTGGCGCGTCGCGTGCGTGAACTGGGCGTTTACTGCGAACTGTGGGCGTGGGATGTCACGGAAGCACAGATTCGCGAATTCAATCCAAGCGGCATCATCCTGTCCGGCGGCCCGGAAAGCACCACCGAAGAGAACAGTCCGCGCGCGCCGCAGTACGTGTTCGAAGCTGGCGTGCCGGTATTCGGCGTTTGCTACGGTATGCAGACCATGGCAATGCAGCTGGGCGGCCACGTAGAAGGCTCCAGCGAGCGCGAGTTCGGCTATGCGCAGGTTGAAGTGGTTAACGACAGCGCGCTGGTGCGCGGTATCGAAGACTCCCTGACCGCAGATGGCAAACCGCTGCTGGACGTGTGGATGAGCCACGGCGATAAAGTCACCGCTATCCCGTCTGACTTCGTCACCGTTGCCAGCACAGAGAGCTGCCCGTTTGCCATCATGGCGAACGAAGAAAAACGCTTCTACGGCGTGCAGTTCCACCCGGAAGTAACCCACACCCGTCAGGGTATGCGCATGCTGGAGCGCTTCGTGCGCGACATCTGCCAGTGTGAAGCCCTGTGGACCCCGGCAAAAATCATCGACGACGCCGTTGAGCGTATCCGCCAGCAGGTTGGCGATGACAAAGTGATCCTCGGCCTCTCCGGCGGCGTGGACTCCTCCGTGACCGCGATGCTGCTGCACCGCGCTATCGGCAAAAACCTGACCTGCGTCTTCGTGGACAACGGCCTGCTGCGTCTGAACGAAGCCCAGCAGGTTATGGACATGTTTGGCGACCACTTCGGTCTGAACATCGTTCACGTGGAAGGCGAGCAGCGCTTCCTGGACGCGCTGAAAGGCGAGAACGATCCGGAAGCAAAACGTAAGATCATCGGTCGCGTGTTCGTGGAAGTGTTCGACGAAGAAGCGCTGAAGCTGGACGACGTGAAGTGGCTGGCGCAGGGCACCATCTATCCTGACGTGATCGAGTCTGCGGCTTCCGCCACCGGTAAAGCGCACGTCATCAAATCTCACCACAACGTGGGCGGCCTGCCGAAAGAGATGAAGATGGGTCTGGTTGAACCGCTGCGCGAGCTGTTCAAAGACGAAGTGCGTAAGATCGGTCTGGAACTGGGTCTGCCGTACGACATGCTCTATCGTCACCCGTTCCCGGGTCCGGGTCTGGGCGTGCGCGTGCTGGGCGAAGTGAAGAAAGAGTACTGCGACCTGCTGCGTCGTGCGGACGCGATCTTCATCGAAGAGCTGCACAAAGCTGACCTGTACAACAAGGTAAGCCAGGCGTTCACCGTGTTCCTGCCGGTTCGCTCCGTCGGCGTAATGGGCGATGGCCGTAAGTACGACTGGGTTGTCTCCCTGCGTGCGGTGGAAACCATCGACTTCATGACCGCGCACTGGGCGCACCTGCCGTATGACTTCCTGGGCCGCGTGTCTAACCGCATCATCAACGAAGTGAACGGTATTTCCCGCGTGGTGTATGACATCAGCGGTAAGCCACCGGCTACGATTGAGTGGGAATGATTTCCCAACCGGATACGTCTGGTACTAACAGGTTCTAAATTATCTCTAAGCCCGCGGATTGCGGGCTTTTTTTGGGGCCATCGCTGGCAACATCATGTCAGGTGAGTGCCAGGAGCGGGCGCAACGTAAGGCTATCCATTAAATCCTTATTCGATGCGTTCCACATTTGGATGACGATCGGTTGCGGCTTCATGGAAAATGTCACCCAGCCAGCCGGCAATCTCGCCTTCAGTCATATCGTCAGGAATAGCGATGTCATAGAGTCGAGAAAACTTTCTCTCCGTCAGGTCAGCACGAAATACCAGCCATCGATCATGCTTACGTTGAACGCCAATATGCCGTCCAAAAACGTTATATATCAGCATATGCAATCTCCGATCATGCTAGTGAGTTCCTGTATCTATGATACATGTCAGATCAGGCCAGAGTGTAAATCGTACAAATATGAAAGGTCAGCGTTCGTACCTCGCTCACAGCGGACATCATGCTTCTGTATCTGCTCTGTCTGCTCTGTGCCTGCAGCAGACGCTGCAGTATATTCCACTTTCGGCTCGAATCGGACTGAGGTAACGTAGCAGAAATATTTATCCGGACTCAACCAAGATGCCTTCCATCGAAACGTTTATCACTTTTCTTCTCGCGCTGACGCTTCTGGAGATTTCTCCGGGGCCAGACATGATGCTAACTATCGCCAGAGGCGTCGGTCAGGGAAGACGTATTGCACTGTTTACGGTACTGGGTAATGTATTTGTAGCGGGTTTTGTGCAAGTTTCTTTTCTTGTCCTGGGGCTGGTAGCCGTTGTTCATGCCTGGCCGGTTGCACTAGATCTGTTAAGGTGGGCTGGTGCGGCTTATCTGATGTGGCTGGGCATAAAAATGATTGCGACTTCAGGCACAGATACGCGGCTGCGAAAAACGGCCAAAATTTCTGACTGGAGTGCCGTTAAGGAAGGCGCCCTGAACAGCCTGACTAACCCAAAATCACTGCTGTTCATGTTTGCTTTTCTTCCTCAGTTTGTTGATCCTGCCGCGGGTCTTGTCTGGCTGCAATTGCTTGTTCTGGGTAGTATCCAGAAGCTGGCAGGAATTATTTCCCTGGGGTCAGTCGCGATGGCATCAGGGACATTTGGAAACTGGCTAAGTAAACACCCGGGCTTTATCAAATGGCAGGAACGATTTACAGGTGTTGTCATGATAGGCCTCGGTATCCGCATGTTGTTTAGCGGGTCTGGTGTCGTATCGAAATCTTCCAGTTAAGTTTTACCGAAAGGGTAAACCCAGTGTCCGCTCCGTGCCAAGAGCGGAAGTTGTTGAGTTATGACGAATTCAGTATTCTCCTTAGAATCGCTTATGTAGCGCAGTCTCTGGTGAAAAAATTATACCCTGACCAAATTGTTTTTGATCTCACTAACGCAAAATGTCTTTGTCTTTAAAAAAGGAATTCGTATATGTCTAAGATTAAGTTTGAACTGAGACGTGGAAGCGACGTGATACGTGATGGTATGTATCTGGAATTATCCATCAGCGGGACATCTCCATTACGGCAAGTTGCTGAAGTCTTCTACTCTGACATTACACATGAATTCTTTCTGACCTGCTACGAAGAGAAGATCCCTCTGGAAGCAGTGGAAAAATTGATTTCGGTGGCAAAAACATCTCTCCCGCCAGTGAGGTCAGAACAATAAACATCTACATAGCGCCAGTCTAAGCGCCACTTACATATCAGTGTCCGCTCTGTGCCAGCAGCGGGCGTTGCCAATTTCCTTATATATACGGTCGGGATATCGGTGTCTTACTCTTATAATCAGATAAAGAAGTAATAAAAAAAAGAACATAGTGTTTATTAAGAATAGGGTAAATATTCAACTTTGGCATACTCATTATAACTAAATATGCCAAAGTGATTGTGTTTTAAATTACTTACATAATGTATGTTAGTCGCTGCTATGCGGTGTCTTTATATAGTAAGATGATTCTCCAAAAAATTCCAGCAACTCTTTCTTATATGAATCACTTTCGTAACATTCATTAAATCTACTTTCAAGCGAAACTACTTTAAGTAATAAGTTATTCACGTCAGCAATATTTTGTTCTATCTCCGCGCTTTCCATGCTTAGGTGCATGAGGTAGTCTCCATCATTATAATGACTTTTAATTTTGTCATTGATGTCATTTATCATTGAATTTAATTTACTAGCTAACCTTTTTAATCCATTGTGTTGCCGGGTAAGGACTACTTTTATTTCATAAGGTTCATTTAATGATATAAAATATGAGTCAGAAATATTCACCCGTCCTGTTTGAATCAATTCTGAAATGGCTTTTTCGCTTATTTTTATCGATGAAACTTTATTGATATGATGTAAAAAAGACTTAATCGAGTGCGCAGTAAAGTTATGGCATCCTGAATATGTTTTCATTTCAGTTCTAAGATCTTCTCTTGCGCCTCTTTTTTTATTCCTGTCAGTTATATAGATAAAGTCTTTTTTTAAATCATTCGACACCCAAACAACATTTTTAAGTTGATTGTTTTTAACGTGATCTAATATCTCTTGCCAAATGTATAGGTCACCAAACATAGGAGTGTATTCAATCCCATTAAAAGAATAATTTTCTAGCTTTGATTTTTTATTCTCATCAGCAAAACCTGGTCCAGTTTTAATTTTATATCTCTGTTTTCCTTTGATGTTAATACTGTTAATGTCGTCTTGGCTTGGCGATTTTCCTATTCTGTTGCTTAAAAGACTGTCAAGTGCTTCTCTAACAACGTCTTTTTTTGTAATTAAATCAATAAAATCAATCCTTTTTTCAATTTTATTTGTTTTGAATGATTTGATTAGTGTAAGTATCTTCTCTTCTAATTTTTCAATTTCTTTATTAAGTTCACTATACCGTGATATGGTTGAATTATTAGAATTCTTTAACTTTTTGAAAACTTCAACAGTATTTAACTCAAGTTCTTTAGGGATGCTATCTAAATCATTAACATTATCTTCGATAGATTGGATTCTATTTCTTTGATATTCAAGCACTACATGATAAGGAATCCATACTTGATCTTTCATGCTTTTCCAGATTGAAAGAAATGTTTCACGGGTTTGTTTTTCACAGCGATAGAGATTGAGTAATATGTTAGTATCAAAGATAAAAATCGTTTCTTTGTTCCGATAAAGATTTTCGATTTCTTCTTCTTCCAATCCATAAAACCCACTAAATTCTTCTTTCATATAAGCCATCCACAAGATATTTAAATGATTATTTCCAATAAAAACATTAATTAACAATCTGAAATAGTGTTGACAGTATCAATGGTTATAAGAACTGTATTAGTCTAATACACCTGTCAAGAAAATTAAAAAGATCGTAACAGTAAGTGAACCTAAATTTAACATCATTTATTCTCAAATTCATTGAAGTCAATCACAGGATTTTAACTCAACAATCTAAATCGTATAAAGTTTTTTATTTATTCACAATAGTCATAATAGAAGAGGGTGATTACGTCGCAGTTAAAGACATCATATGCATGAATCTCTGTGAACTTCCGCTTTTCGCTCAGAGCGGACCTAACCCGCCCCACAAACCCACTCCGTATATAGCATATTAGTTCAGCTCTTTAAAATCGCATGACTCACCTGAATAGGGCCCTTACAATTGCCTCCGGGCTGAGCTTTCGACGACGTTTCGGTCGACAAAAAGCCATACGGGGCGTTCCCTGCTGAAGCTTGAAACCCTCCAGGGTTGTTCACCCTCATCATGGTTCCACCGCGCCCGGCGTAAAGCCGGCACGCATTAACCAACGGAGATTATCATCTTGAACAAGTCAATACTCGCATGCTCTGTGGCCGCGCTGCTGGCCGTGTCCGCCATGTCCGCCCAGGCCAGGACCCCCGCCAGGCTCAAGTCGCCAGTATCAGGCGTGCTCTGCGACCGATATGTATGCGCTAATGACAAGGGATTATCCCGCGCGTTGACAGAGACCTATCTCGGTAAGAAGGCTGCTGCAAACGAGGTGTTCACGTCGAGCAATGTCGATCTGACTGAATTCACCTTTGCCAACGGTATTTTCTGCGATGTGAAGGAGCGACTGTGCCGTGAAGATCGCTATTATGGCGCGAACGGACAGCGCTCCGGGGCGGTATCTAAAAAGTACACAACGCTGCTGTTTGGCGAATAATGGTGATGAAAAGAGACCACAGTAAAAGGCTACGTTATAGAGATATAAATTATATTTTATAGTGTATATTATAAATGATGATCGGGTTGTCAAAATTAAATTTCTTATTAATGGTTATATTGCGGAATATTACGCTGTTACTACGCTTTAGCTGAGCGTAACAGTGAAGCGGTCTGGTTACGTGAATTCCCATTCACTACCATGAGCGAATAAAGGAATGAAAAACCGCATAATGATTGTCGGCGGCGGCACGGGAGGAACCATTGTTGCCAATCTGCTGGCCAGGAAATTACGACGTGAAATTGCTGCCGGTCAGGTAGAGCTGGTACTGATTTCCGAATCACCGGTGCACTACTACAAACCCGCCTTTATGTATGTCGCCTTTAACCTCTTCCATCACCATGAACTAGCCCGGCCTGAACGGCAATTACTGAGTCCGGAAATTCAATTTATTACCGACAGGATTGAATCTTTCGATTTTAAGCAGCGTCGACTGTACGGGGCCAGTAAGCGACATTACGACTGGGATCTGCTGGTTATTGCCACCGGCTGCACACCTTTTACACAAAAAATCCCTGGCCTTGCCGACGCGGGCGATCATTTTTATCAATACGCGGCTGCCAGACAATTAGCGCATAAGCTCGCCACCCTCAAAAAGGGGCGAATATTTATTACTGTCTCTTTCCCTGAAACACCGAATGTTCCCCACCAGTGCGGCATTGCCCCCATTGAAACCACGCTGATGGTTGATGACTATTTGCGTCAGCGTGGCGTACGTAATCAGGTTGAGATTGTTTATACCTATCCGACCGTCGCGCAGCTGCTGCGAAACTGCCTGTTCCTGCAACGTCCGGTGGGGGAGGCGCTGGGCGATATTTTTGCCGCCAAAGGAATACAGCATCAGCGTGGTTTTACCTTAAGCCATGTCGATCCTGACAGCAAAATTGCGTATTCCGCCGAGGGCGATTCACAGAATTTCGACATCCTGATGGCAACGCCGCCCATCCGGGCAGTCGACGCGGTGCGTGATACCGGGCTTAGCGAGGTTCAGAACGGTGAAGGCTGGCTGCCGACGGATCACCAGACGCTGGGCGTCTACGGTTTAGAAGGGGTATATGTGATCGGCGATACCGTCGATCTGCCGATCAGTAAAGCGGGAGGGTCGTGCCACAACCAGGCGCCCGTCATTGCTGACAACATTGTGGCGGAGCTCTACGGCAGACCGCCCGGAAGCGGTAACCATTATGATGGACGGGTTCAGGCCGTCGCGCAGATGGGGCTCTGGGCCGGCATGCCGTTGGTATATGACTATCGCAATGACGTGACCCCCATGCCGGCGACAAAACTCGGCGGCATGCTGCGAAACGGTTTTAACCGTGGACTGTATTGGGGCGTCGTGAGGGGGATGTTCTGATGAGTGACCAGGAACAGTTACTAAAAAGCCTTGCCCCGCTTATGGCGGGCAATCGTCTGAATAATCTGGTTGATCTGCTTGCCGTCGTCGCAGACATGCTGGAAATGGCCGATAACGCGATGGTCGAAAAACTGGCTGGCGTTTTTGACGATGTCGTGACCGTCGGCTGGGAAGGGGGAACCGCGCTACGCATGGCGTGGGGGGAGCAGGTTAACCGGGAAGGGGATATTTCGCTTCGTCAGGTGTTTACTATGCTCAACGACCCTGATACCCGCCGCGGCATCATGCTTTTGCTGCGCGTGTTACAGATTACGGGGCAGCGTCTAAATGCCCTCGCTTCGGTCAGCTATCCTGAGTGTCCTGAGATCGAAAACCGCTAAGATCGGGCGGATGTTCACCGGAAATGGCGATTATGCCGGGTAGCGGGTTTATGTTACCCGGCCTGTTGAGCGGTACCGTGGGCTATTTATCCCCGCCACCCAACCGATACGCCAGCGCCACCACCAGCGACTGCACCAGGCACAGCGTCGCCGACTGAGACCGAAACGCGTCCACCTGCGCCTCTTTCACCACAAAGCAGAGATCGCTGAACGTCGCCAGCGGGCTTATCTGGCTGTCCGTAATCACAATCTGCCGCGCGCCAACGCTGGCGGCGGTTTCGCTGACCATCACCGTCTCTTCCGCGTACGGCGAGAAGCTTATCGACACCACAATGTCGCGCGACTTAATACGGCTGATCTGCTCGCGCAGCATCCCGCCCATGCCGTCGAGCAGGATAGGGCGGCACTCCAGATGGCTCAGTGCATAGGTAAGGTACGCAGCGACGCTAAAGGAGCGACGCAGTCCGGCGATGTAGATGGTGTCGGCGTCAGCCAGCAGCTGTACCGCGCGCTCCAGCATTTCCGGCTCGGCGCGGGCGGCCAGCTGCTGCAGCGCCTGCGCGTTTGAGCGGGCAAACTCCTGCAGGATATCGAGCGGCGTTTCCGGCACGGCCTCGCTCTCCATCTCGCGGAACAGTCGGGCGCGGTCGCTGTAGCTGGCGGTCTCCTCCACCAGGTTCATGCGAAACAGCTGTTTCATTTCGTTGAAACCGGTGAAGTCAAAGGCGTTAGCAAAGCGGATCAGCGTCGAGGGCGGCACGTCGGCGCGCTCGGCAATGACGGCAACCGTATCAAACGCCACGCTGTTGGTATTGTCCAGCACGTAGCGGGAGACCTGCTGCAGCCTCTTGCTCAGGCTATCGTAGCGATCGCGGATTTGCTGCTGCAGTTCGTTCAGGCTGGTTGCTGTCGTCATCTTTTCCCCCAAATACAGTCATATGATTCTAAACGCAAAACCGCGTCTTTTAAATGTCGGCCATCCATCTGGCAGCAAAAATGAAACAGAAGCTTCAGTCATTTCCTCGCCCGAAATCCCTTAATAGCGCACGCGGCGTCAGTGATGCTGGCTGTTAACATAAAAATCCATCCTTGATCACAATAATCATCATTTATTTTATTTCAACTTAAAATGGAATATTTGTTTCATATATAGTGGTCAGTACACAGTGTTCAGGTCACAGTCACGTATCAACAGCGAGAGGTTAAGGATGGAGACGGTAGCGAATTTTATTCACGGCGAATGTGTCACCGGTTCAGGCCAGCGCGTTCAGGCGATCTTCAACCCGGCCACCGGCGAGCAGATCCGCCAGGTGGTGATGAGTACGGCACAGGAAACGGAGCAGGCGATCGCCGCCGCGCAGCAGGCGTTTCCGGCGTGGGCGCGTCATGCTCCGCTTAAGCGCGCGCGCGTGATGTTCCGCTTCAAAGCGCTGCTGGAAGAGAACATGGATCGCCTGGCCCGCCTCATCAGCGAAGAGCACGGCAAGGTCTTCTCCGACGCGGTGGGCGAACTGACCCGCGGCCTGGAAGTGGTGGAGTTTGCCTGCGGTATTCCGCATCTGCAAAAGGGCGAACACTCGGCGAACGTCGGGACCGGCGTCGACAGCCACTCGCTGATGCAGCCGCTCGGCGTCTGCGCCGGGATCACGCCGTTTAACTTCCCGGCGATGGTGCCGATGTGGATGTTCCCGATTGCGCTGGCGACCGGGAATACCTTCGTGCTGAAACCGTCGGAAAAAGACCCTTCTCTGGCGCTCGCGCTGGCGCAGCTGCTGAAAGAGGCCGGCCTGCCGGACGGCGTCTTCAACGTGGTGCAGGGCGATAAAGAGTCCGTTGACGTGCTCCTGACCGACCCGCGCGTGCAGGCGGTGAGCTTTGTCGGCTCCACGCCGATTGCGGAATACATTTACCAGACCGCGTCCGCCCACGGTAAGCGCTGCCAGGCGCTGGGCGGTGCGAAAAACCACTGCATTTTAATGCCGGATGCCGACATGGAGATGGCGACCAACGCCATCATGGGCGCGGCCTACGGCGCGGCGGGCGAGCGCTGCATGGCGCTCTCGGTGGTGCTGGCAGTGGGGGATAACACCGCCGATGACCTCTGCGCCCGGCTCGAAAAACAGATTGCCGCGCTGCGCGTCGGACCGGGGCTCGACCAGTCGCCGGAAAACGAAATGGGGCCGCTCATCTCCTCCGCGCACCGCAGAAAGGTGATGGGCTACATCGACAGTGGGGAAGCGCAGGGAGCGAAACTGCGCGTGGACGGCCGCGGCTTCATCGTGAAGGGCCACGAGCAGGGCTATTTCGTCGGGCCGACGCTGTTCGATAACGTCACCCCGGAGATGACCATCTATAAAGAAGAAATTTTCGGCCCGGTGCTTTCTGTGGTGCGCGTAGCAGATTACGCCAGCGCGGTGGACCTGATTAACCGCCATGAATATGGTAATGGCTCGGCAATCTTCACCCGCGACGGCGGCTGCGCGCGTCGCTTCTGCGAAGAGGTGCAGGCGGGCATGGTGGGGGTCAACGTGCCAATCCCGGTGCCGATGGCATTCCACAGTTTCGGCGGCTGGAAGCGTTCCATCTTTGGGGCGCTCAACGTCCACGGCAACGACGGCGTGCGTTTCTACACCCGAATGAAAACCATCACCGCGCGCTGGCCGGAAATGCAGCAGGAGACAGGCGCTGCGTTCTCCATGCCGACGCTGGGCTGACAGGAGGCGTTATGCAAACCGAACGTATGACCATGGCTCAGGCGCTGGTCCGGTTCCTTAATCAACAGTACGTTAGCGTGGATGGCCACGAGACGCCCTTCGTGGAGGGCGTCGCCACCATCTTTGGGCACGGCAACGTGCTGGGTATCGGCCAGGCGCTGGAGCAGGATCCCGGCCATCTGCAGGTGATGCAGGGCTGCAACGAGCAAGGCATCGCCCATATGGCGACGGGATTTGCCAAACAGCACCGTCGTCAGCGCATCTTTGCCGTCACCTCCTCCGTCGGGCCGGGCGCCGCCAATATGGTCACGGCGGCGGCAACCGCCACGGCGAACCGCATCCCGCTGCTGCTGCTCCCGGGCGATATCTACGCCAGCCGCCAGCCGGACCCGGTGCTGCAGCAGATTGAGCAGTATCACGACCTCAGCATCAGCACCAACGACTGTTTCCGTCCGGTCTCCCGCTACTGGGACCGCATTAACCGCCCCGAGCAGCTGATGAGCGCGATGCTCAGCGCGATGCGAACGCTTACTGACCCGGCAGATACCGGTGCGGTGACGATTTGCCTGCCACAGGACGTGCAGGGGGAAGCGTGGGATTATCCGCTGAGCTTCTTCGCGCGTCGCGTGCACCACATCGAGCGTCGTCCGCCCGATCCGCAGCGTCTGGCGCAGGCGCGCGCACTGATCGCCCGTAAGCATCGCCCGCTGGTGGTGTGCGGCGGCGGGGTGCGCTATTCCGGCGCACATGAGGCGTTTCGCGACTTTGTCGAGACGCTGCAGCTGCCGTTTGCCGAAACCCAGGCCGGAAAGGGGGCGCTGGTAAGTGACCACCCACTTAACCTCGGTGGCGTAGGGGTGACGGGCGGAATGGCGGCCAACCAGCTCGCGCCGCAGGCTGATTTAGTGATTGGCGTAGGGACACGTCTTACCGACTTTACCACCGGCTCCAAGGCGCTCTTTTCCCATCCGGATGTCGAATTTCTGCTGCTGAACGTGGCTGAGTTTGATGCCCTGAAGCTGGACGCCACGGCGCTGATTGCCGACGCTCAAACCGGGCTCGAGGCATTGACCCACGCGCTTGGTGATTACCGCAGCGGCTGGGGAGAGGCGATCGCTGAGGCGAAATCCGCCTGGCGCGACGAGTGCCGTCGCCTGTGGGATCGCCAGTGGCGTCCGGACGACGCGCCCGAAGTGGCGGGGCACCTGGACGTGCAGCTGGCGGAGTATGGCGAGACGCTCAATACACGCCTGACCCAGACGCGGGTGCTGGGGCTGATCAACCAGCATATTGAAGATAACGCCATCGTGGTGGGCGCGGCCGGTTCGCTGCCGGGCGATTTACAGCGCCTCTGGCAGGTCAAAACGCCGGACAGCTATCACCTGGAGTACGGCTACTCCTGCATGGGCTATGAGATTGCGGCAGCCCTCGGCGCGAAGCTTGCCCGACCCGGGCAGCCGGTATACGCCATGGTGGGGGATGGCTCCTACATGATGCTGCACTCCGAGCTGCAAACCGCCGTTCAGGAGGGCATTAAGGTCACCGTTCTGCTGTTTGATAACGCCAGCTTCGGCTGCATTAACAACCTGCAGATGGGGCACGGCATGGGCAGCTTTGGCACGGAAAACCGCCATCGCAATCCGGAAACCGGACGGCTTGACGGTCCGCTGGTGAAGGTCGACTTCGCGCAAAATGCGCAGAGCTACGGCTGCCGCGCGTGGCGGGTGCACGACGAGCAAACCCTGCTGGCGGCGCTGGAGGCGTCCCGCGCGCATCCAGGCCCCACGCTGCTGGACATCAAGGTACTGCCGAAGACCATGACCCACGACTACGCCTCATGGTGGCGAACCGGTGATGCGCAGGTGGCGGAATCGTCTGCCGTGCGTGAAGCCGCGGAGCAAACGCAGGCGCAGGTGAAAAAAGCCCGTCAGTATTAATTTTTTCCGTCGTAACGAAATTTTCATTTCATTTTCCCCTCACCCTAACCCTCTCCCCAAAGGGGAGAGGGGATGGTGTGGTGCACTCTTTTCTCCCTCGCCCCTTTAGGGAGAGGGCCGGGGTGAGTTGGGCTGCTGTATGTCCTCCCATGTTGTGAGATTGATAACAAAATTTATCTCATTCATCTCAAAAGTGTTAACCCACACTCAAAAACATAATTTTCACTATTTATAAAAATGAAATAAATGTTTTATTTATAGAGTCGTTAGTTCACAGCATTCACCAACACCGGGAGCCGTTATGTTTAACATTGCTTTACTGGGCGCTGGCCGAATTGGCCAGGTACATGCAGCTAACATCGCCAGCCACGGCGCGACCACGCTCTGGTCCGTGGTTGACCCGAATCAGGAATTTGCCACCCGCCTCGCCACGCAGTATCAGGCCCGCCAGCAGAGCCTGACTGAAGCGATGACCGACCCTAACGTTCACGCCGTGCTGATCGCCTCCGCGACCGATACCCACGCGGACCTGATTGAAATGGCCGCCCGCCACGGCAAGGCCATCTTCTGTGAAAAGCCGGTCCACCTTGACCTCGCCCGCGTGCGCGACTGCCTGAAGGTGGTCAAAGAGTACGACGTGCCGCTGTTTATCGGCTTTAACCGCCGCTTTGACCCGCAGTTCCGCCGCGTGAAAACCGACGTGCAGGCCGGGCGCATCGGCAAGCCGGAATCGCTGCTGATCATCTCCCGCGACCCGTCTCCACCCCCTGCGGAGTACGTGCGCGTCTCCGGCGGCATGTTCCGCGATATGACCATTCACGATTTTGACATGGCCCGCTTCATCATGGGCGAAGAGCCGGTGTCGGTGTATGCCCAGGGCAGCAACCTGGTGGATCCGGCGATTGGCGAGGCGGGGGATATCGATACCGCGTTTATCGTTCTGAAATACGCTTCCGGCGCGATGGCAACCATCGTCAACAGCCGCCGCTCATCTTACGGCTACGACCAGCGCCTGGAGCTGCACGGCTCCGAAGGGCTGCTGTGCGCGGGCAACATTCTGGAAAACCAGGTGCAGCACTACGGCAAACAGGGCTGCACCAGCGCGCTGCCGGAACACTTCTTCCTGCAGCGCTACAAATCCGCTTACGCCGCGGAATGGGAACACTTTGTCGCGGTCCTGCGCGGCGAAGCGGTGCCTGACTGCAGCGGCGATGATGGTGAACGTGCGCTGTACCTTGCGGATAAAGCGCTGGAGTCACTGCGCAGCCAGCGCGAGATCGTCCTCTAAACACCACAACCCTACACAGAGAGACATAATAATGAAAAAACTGATCGTAGCCGCCCTCATCGCCATGACGTCCGGGGCCGCCCTCGCCGAAAACGAGCAAATTGTTTTCAGTACGCCAAACCTGGCCATGCCGTTTGAAGTTCACATGCAGCGCACGGCGGTAAAAGCCGCAAAAGAGATGGGCGTGAAGCTTCAGGTGCTGGACGGGCAGGGCAGTTCACCGAAGCAGGTGGCTGACCTGGAAAACGCCATCACCCGCGGCGCGCAGGGCTTTATCGTCTCCCCGAACGACGTGAACGCGGTCTCCAGCGCGGTGGATGAAATTCAGGATGCGAAGCTGCCGGTGGTCACCCTTGACCGCTCCGTCGACAGCCAGAAGAAGGTGCCGCACTTTGGCGCCAACAACTACAAAGGCGGCCAGGCGATTGGCGACTTCGTCAAAACCAAATTCCCCGACGGGGCGGAGATCATTCTGCTGACCGGCCAGCCGGGCTCCTCCTCTAACATCGAACGCACTAAAGGGATCCGCGACAGCCTGAAGGCGGGTGGCGATAAGTACAAGATCGTCGCCGATCAGACCGGCAACTGGATGCGTTCTGAAGGGATGCGCATCGTGGAAAGCGTGCTGCCCTCGCTGCCGAAACGTCCTCAGGTGATCCTCTCCGCCAACGACGACATGGCGCTGGGGGCGATTGAAGCGCTGCAGAGCCAGGGCGTGAAGCCGGGCGAAATTCTGGTCACCGGCTTTGATGCGGTACCGGAAGCGCTGGCCCGCGTGCGCGACGGCTGGCTGGCGGTGACGGCGGATCAGCGTCCGGGCTTTGCGGTGCAGACGGCGATGAGCCAGCTGGTGGCCAACGTGCGCGAGAAAAAAGCCATCACCGGGGCCGACTACCCGCCGACGCTGATCACCAAAGAGAACCTGCAGCAGGCTGAGCGTATCGGTGAGGCCGGTAACTGATTTATCCGCAGCCGCCGCTGGCGCGGCGGCTCACTCTAAAGGAGGAGCAGACCGATGTCGCAACCCTTACTGAAAGTGACCGACCTGGCAAAAAGCTTTTCCGGCGTCTGGGCGTTAAGCAGCGCCCAGTTGACCGTCGGCGCGGGCGAGATCCACGCCCTGCTGGGGGAAAACGGGGCGGGTAAATCCACGCTGCTGAAGGCGCTCGCAGGGGCGCAGCCGCAAACCCGCGGGGAGATCTGGTTCAACGGCGAAACGCTGCCGGTGGACGACTCCCCGGTGGAACGGCAGAACAAGGGCATTATCACCATCTATCAGGAATTCAACCTGCTGCCCAACATGACCGTCGCGGAAAACATGTTTCTCGGGCGAGAGCCGCGTAAACGTAACCTGATCGTCGACGAAAAGGCGGTCAATCAGGAGGCGCAGGTCATTCTCGACTATCTGCAGCTGAACGTTGCACCGACCACCCCGGTCGCCCGCCTGAGCGTTGCCCAGCAGCAGATGGTGGAGATCGCCCGGGCGCTGACCCTCAACGCCCGGCTAATCATTATGGACGAACCTTCCGCCGCGCTGAGCGACAGCGAGGTGGAAAGCCTGCACCGCGTGGTGCGCGAGCTTAAAAACCGTGGCGTGAGCATTATCTATGTCACCCACCGCCTGCACGAAGTTTTCCAGCTCTGCGACCGCTTCACCGTTTTCCAGGACGGCCGTTTCACCGGCACCGGCGCGGTGGCGGAGACCAACGTCGAACAACTGATCCGCCTGATGGTCGGGCGCGACGTGGCCTTTAATCGCCGTCCCGCCAGCGAAACCCATCATGAGGACAAACCCGTCCGCCTGGCGGTGAAGGGGCTGAGCCGCGAAAAACCGCCGCTGGATCCGCACGGCATCGCCCTGCACGACATCAGCTTCCACGTTCACGCCGGGGAGGTCTTAGGCATTGCCGGACTGGTGGGCGCGGGACGCACCGAGGTGGCGCGCTGCCTGTTTGGCGCAGACGCGTTTACCGCCGGGAGCTTTGAGCTGGACGGCGTACCGTACCAGCCGCGCGACCCGCTCTATGCCCTCGACCAGGGTGTGGCGCTGGTACCGGAAGACCGCAAAAAAGAGGGGGCGGTGCTGGGACTGTCGATTCGCGACAACCTGTCGCTCTCCTGCCTCTCCTCGCTGCTGCAGTGGCGCTGGTTCGTGAACACCCGCAAAGAGGACGATCTGATCGAGTCCTACCGCAAGGCGCTGCAGATCAAAATGGTCAACAGCGCGCAGGAGGTGCGCAAGCTCTCCGGCGGTAACCAGCAAAAAGTGATCCTCGCGCGCTGCATGGCGCTCAACCCGCGGGTGCTGATCGTTGATGAGCCGACGCGCGGCATCGACGTGGGGACCAAATCGGAAGTGCACCAGGTGCTGTTTGACATGGCGAAAAAGGGCGTGGCGGTGATCGTGATCTCCTCCGATCTGCCTGAAGTGATGGCGGTGTCAGACCGGATCATCACCCTCAGCGAAGGGCGAGTGACCGGCGAGATCCACGGTGACGACGCTAACGAAGAACGGCTGATGACGATGATGGCCATCAACCACAACGCCCTGAACGCGGCATAACGGAGTTTCTCATGACGCAGATGATTTCTAAAACGCAGGCCCCGGTCAAACGCGCCGGACGCATCGATCCCATCGCCTTCTTCGAGCGCTTCGGGGTCCTGATTTTCATGATCCTGCTGCTGATCTTCTTCCAGTCGCAGAACAGTAATTTTTTCTCTGAACGCAATATTTTCAACATCCTGACCGAAGTCTCCATCTACGGGATCATGGCCGTGGGGATGACCTTTGTCATCCTGACTGCCGGGATTGACCTCTCCGTGGGCTCCATTCTGGCGGTCTGCGCCATGACCGCGGCGTACGTGATCAAGGGCGACAACTTCACCACCGTCGACCCGAACGCCTGGGGCGGTATGAGCTGGCTGATTGGGCTGGGGATTTGCCTGGCGATGGGCACGGCGATTGGCTTCCTGCACGGTCTGGGCGTGACCCGCCTGCGCCTGCCGCCGTTCATCGTGACCCTCGGCGGGATGACCATCTGGCGCGGCCTGACGCTGGTGATCAACGACGGCGCGCCGATTGCCGGTTTCGATCAGGGCTACCGCTGGTGGGGGCGCGGGGAGCTGCTCGGCATCTCCATTCCGATCTGGATCTTCGCCATCGTCGCCCTCGGCGGCTATCTGGCGCTGCATAAAACCCGCTGGGGCCGCTTCGTCTACGCCATCGGCGGTAACCCGGAGGCGGCGCGCCTGGCGGGGGTGAACGTCAAGCGCGTGCTGGTCAGCGTCTACGTGCTGATTGGCTGCCTGGCGGGGCTGGCGGGCTTCATTCTGAGCGCGCGTCTGGGGAGCGCCGAGGCGGTGGCCGGGATCTCCTTTGAGCTGCGCGTCATCGCCTCGGTGGTGATTGGCGGCACCTCGCTGATGGGCGGCTACGGGCGCATCGGCGGAACCATTATTGGCTCCATCATCATGGGGATTCTGATTAACGGCCTGGTGCTGATGAACGTCTCGGCCTACTACCAGCAGATTATCACCGGATTAATTATCGTTCTGGCGGTGGCGTTTGATACCTACGCCAAGAGCCGTCGCGGCGCACTGTGAGGATCACGATGAAAGAGGTTCGTATTGGATTGATTGGCACCGGATATATCGGCAAGGCGCACGCTATCGCCTATGCCCAGGCCCCGACGGTGTTCAACCTGCGCGGCAGGCTGGTGCGCGAGATGGTGGCCGAAGTCACGCCGGAGCTGGCGGCAGCGCGCGCGCAGGCGTTTGGCTTCAACCGCTCCACCGGCGACTGGCGGGCGCTGGTGGCCGACCCGGCGATTGACGTGGTGGATATTTGCTCACCCAACCATCTGCATAAAGAGATGGCGCTGGAGGCGATCCGCCACGGCAAGCACGTCTACTCGGAGAAGCCGCTGGCGCTGAACGCCCACGACGCGCGTGAGATGGTCGACGCCGCGAAGCGGGCCGGGGTCAAAACGCTGGTGGGGTTCAACTACATGAAAAACCCGACGGCACAGCTGGCGAAGGAAATTATTGCCCGCGGCGAGATTGGCGAGGTGATCCACTTCTACGGCACCCACAACGAAGACTATATGGCCGACCCGCGCTCGCCCATTCACTGGCACTGCTTCAAAGAGACCGCCGGGCTGGGGGCGCTGGGCGACCTCGCGGCGCATATCGTCAATATGGCCCAGTACCTGGTTGGGGAGATTGAGCAGGTCTGCGGCGACCTGAAGATCGTGGTCCCGGAACGCCCGGCGAAGGCCGGCTCGTCGGACATGGTTGCCGTCGAAAACGAGGATCAGGCCCACGCGATGGTGCGCTTCGCGGGCGGGGCGCAGGGCGTGATTGAAACCTCCCGCGTCGCCTGCGGCCGCAAGATGGGGCTGTCGTACGTCATTACCGGCACGAAAGGCGCCATCAGCTTCACCCAGGAGCGCATGGCGGAGCTGAAGCTCTATCTGCATGACGATCCGGTTAACCGTCAGGGATTCCGCACCTTACTCGTCGGCCCTGCACACCCCGACTACGCCGCGTTCTGCATGGGCGCAGGCCACGGGATAGGCTTTAACGATCAAAAAACGGTGGAGGTGCGCGATCTGGTGGACGGGATTGCCGCCGACGTGCCGATGTGGCCGGACTTCGAAGAGGGCTGGAAGGTGTCGCGCGTGCTGGACGCGATCGCGCTCTCGCACCAGGAAGGCCGCTGGCTGAACGTGAACGACATTGTCTGATGAGGTATCAACGTGGAAAAGCAGTTTGATGTGATATGCATGGGCCGCGTGGCGGTAGACCTCTACAGTCAGCAGATTGGTGCCCGTCTGGAGGATGTGTCGAGCTTTGCCAAATACCTCGGCGGCTCGTCCGGCAACGTGGCGTACGGCACCGCACGCCAGGGCCTGCGCTCGTCGATGCTGGCGCGCGTCGGCGATGAACATATGGGCCGCTTCCTGCGGGAAGAGCTTAACCAGGTGGGCTGTGATACCAGCCATCTGATCACCGATAAAGACCGCCTCACGGCGCTGGTGCTACTCGGCATTAAAGACCGGGACACCTTTCCTCTGATTTTTTATCGCGATAACTGCGCGGATATGGCCATTACGGCCAGCGATGTGGACGAAAGCTACATTGCCTCCGCACGTTGTCTTGCCATCACCGGGACTCACCTTTCTCATCCTCAGACCCGCGAGGCGGTGCTGACGGCGCTGGGCTATGCCCGCCGTCACGGCGTGCGCACGGTGCTGGACATCGACTACCGTCCGGTGCTGTGGGGGCTGACCTCCTTAGGCGACGGTGAAACGCGCTTTATCGCCGCCGATAAGGTCACCCGCGAGCTGCAGGAGGTGCTGCACCTCTTCGACGTCATTGTCGGCACCGAGGAGGAGTTTCACATTGCGGGCGGCAGCACGGAGACCCTGCAGGCGCTGGGGCAGGTGCGTGTCGTGAGTGACGCAACGCTGGTCTGCAAGCGCGGCGCCCTCGGCTGCTCGGTCTATACCGACGCCATTCCGCCCCGGCTGGACGACGGCCTGACGGTGACCGGCGTGCGCGTGGAGGTGCTGAACGTCCTCGGCGCGGGAGATGCGTTTATGTCCGGCCTGCTGCGCGGCTACCTGAACGACGAGGGCTGGGAGCAGGCGTGCCGCTATGCCAACGCCTGCGGCGCGCTGGTGGTCTCGCGCCACGGCTGCGCCCCGGCGATGCCGAGCAAAATCGAGCTGGATGACTATCTCTCCCGCGCTGCGGATGTGCCGCGCCCGGACCTCGACCCGCGTCTGAACCACCTCCACCGGGTGACCACCCGCCGCCGCGAGTGGCCGGAGCTGTGCGTGATGGCCTTCGATCACCGCAGTCAGCTTGAGGATATGGCGCTGCAGTGCGGCGCGTCGATCGGGCGCATTCCGGCGCTGAAGCAGCTGATCCTGCAGGCCAGCCGCGAGGCGGCGAGCCGTGCCGGGCTGGAGGGCAAAGCCGGCCTGCTGTGCGACGGCACCTTTGGTCAGGACGCGCTGAACGCCATCACCGGCGAGGGGTGGTGGATTGGTCGCCCCATTGAGCTGCCGGGCTCGCGTCCGCTGGAGATGGAGCATGGCAACATCGGCACCCAGCTCATCAGCTGGCCGCAGGAGCACGTGGTGAAGTGCCTGGTCTTTTTCCATCCGGAAGACGCTCACGGCCTGCGACTGGAGCAGGAGCAGAAAATTGCCGAGGTGTATCACGCCTGCTGTCAGTCTGGGCACGAGCTGCTGCTGGAGGTGATCCTGCCTGCCAGCATGCCGCGTAGCGACGAGCTCTACCTGCGCGCCATTTCCCGCTTCTACAACCTCGGCATTTATCCCGACTGGTGGAAACTGCCGCCGCTTTCCGCCGAGGGCTGGACGGCGCTCGGCGAGATTATCGAACGCCGGGACCCGCACTGCCGCGGGGTGGTGATCCTCGGCCTGGACGCTCCGGCGGAACAGCTGCGCGCCGACTTCAGGGCCGCAGCGGGGCAGACGGTAGTAAAAGGCTTCGCCGTAGGGCGCACGCTGTTCGGCGATGCCTCCCGCGCGTGGCTGAAGCACGATATTGACGATGCGCAGCTGGTAGCGCGCATCCGGGACAACTACCTGCAGCTTATCGCCTGGTGGCGCGAGCGCGGACACGCATAATGGAGACGACAATGAGTGTACAACTGGGCATTAACCCGCTGACGTGGACGAACGACGATCTGCCTTCACTCGGCGCGGAGACGTCGCTGGAGACCTGCCTGAGCGAAGGTAAAGAGGCCGGTTTTGCCGGTTTCGAGCTGGGCAATAAGTTCCCGCGCGAAGCGCGCCTGCTCGGCCCCATCCTGCAGCGCCACGACCTGCAGCTGGTCTCCGGCTGGTATTCCGGCCGCCTGCTGGAGCGCAGCGTGGAGGAGGAGATCGCCGCCGTGCAGTCCCACCTGACGCTCCTGCGCGAGCTGGGGGCGAAGGTGCTGGTCTTTGCGGAAGTGAGCGGCTGCATTCACGGCGAGCAGCAGACCCCGGTGCACCTGCGCCCGCGCTTCCCGCAGGCGCGCTGGAAGGAGTACGGCGAGAAGCTTACCGAATTTGCCCGCTACACCCAGCAGCAGGGCGTGCAGATTGCCTACCATCACCATATGGGCACGGTGATTGAGTCCGCCGACGACGTGGACAACTTGATGACCCACACCGGCGAAGAGGTTGGGTTGCTGCTGGACACCGGTCACCTGACCTTTGCCGGGGCCGATCCGCTGGCGGTGGCGCAGCGCTGGGCGTCGCGTATCAACCACGTTCACTGCAAAGACGTGCGTGCCGACGTGCTGGCGGATGTGAAAAACCGTAAAACCAGCTTCCTTGATGCGGTACTGAGCGGCGTGTTTACGGTGCCGGGCGACGGCTGCGTGGATTATCCGCCGATTATGCAGCTGCTGAAGGCGCAGGACTATCACGGCTGGCTGGTGGTGGAGGCGGAGCAGGATCCAGCCATTGCCCATCCGCTGACCTACGCCCGTCTGGGGTATAACAATCTGAGCCGTCTGGCGCGCGACGCCGGACTGATTTGAGGAGGTGACATGTCACGTCTGTTATCACGCTGGCAACAGCCGAACGCGGAGGGACGCACCCAGTCCGTTACGCCGGAAAGCGCAGGGTGGGGGTACGTCGGCTTTGAGGCGTATGAGCTACAGGAGGGGCAGACGCTGACGCTGCCCGCCGTCCGCGAAGAGCGCTGCCTGGTGCTGGTGGCAGGACGCGCCTCCATCAGCACGCCTTCCGCGCAGTTTAACGACATCGGCGAGCGGATGAGCCCGTTCGAGCGCATCAAGCCATGGGCGGTGTACGTCACTCCGCAGGAGACGGTGCAGGTGAAGGCGCTGACGACGCTGGAGCTGGCGGTCTGTGCTGCGCCGGGCAAGGGCACCTGTCCGACGCGGCTGATTGCGCCGCAGGATATCGACGCTGAAGCGCGCGGCAAGGGCCACAACCAGCGCTACGTGCATAACATTCTGCCGGAAGACAAGCCCGCCGACAGCCTGCTGGTGGTGGAGGTCTGGACCAACGAGGGCTGCACCAGCTCGTACCCGAGCCACAAGCACGACACGGATAACCCGCCCCAGGAGACGTATCTTGAGGAGACCTACTACCATCGCCTCAACCCGGAGCAGGGATTCTGCATGCAGCGGGTTTACACCGACGACAGAGCGCTGGATGAGTGTATGGCGGTCTACAACCGTGACGTGGTCATGGTGCCGAAGGGATACCACCCGGTGGCGACGATGGCCGGGTATGACAGCTACTACCTCAACGTGATGGCGGGGCCGGTGCGCAAATGGATGTTCACCTGGGAAGAGGACCACGCGTGGATTAATCGGGATTATCCCGCGGATGGCGGGCGCTGAGGCTGTTTTTTGCCGGGTGGCGCTGCGCTTACCCGGCCTACAATTCGCAAAAAATTACTTTGCTTCAATCGCCTGCTCAATCGTCCGGGCAACGATCTGCGGCTGGCTCACCATCGACACGTGGCTCGCTGCCACCTCGGTGGTTTTCGCGTGGATCGTCTTTGCCATCGCACGCTCAAGCGCCGGGTTAATCATCCGGTCATTCTGACTCACCACATACCAGCTCGGTTTATCATGCCACGCCGCGTGGGCGACCTTTTCACCAAACGCCTCGGCCTTAATTGGCCCCTGCGTGGCTGCAATCGTATCTTGAATGGCTGGCTTCACGTCCGGCGCGAAATCCTTCCTGACGGCTTCCGTCGGCAGGTATAAATAGCCGTCCGCCGTTTTGGCAATGCCCGCGCTGCCCGGCGGTGCAGGGTAGCTTCCTGCCAGGTCCGCCGTCGACTGGCCAGAGTCCGGCGCGAAAGCCGCCACATACACCAGCGATTTTACCCGCGCATCGTTACCCGCCTCGCTAATGACGGTGCCGCCCCAGGAGTGACCCACCAGCACTACGTCACCCTGCACGCGGGCGATGGCCCGCTTTGTGGCGGCAACGTCATCTTTTAGCGACGTGAGCGGCAGCTGGACGGCAATGACCTCTGCGTGCTGTTTCTGCAACAGGGTAATGACCTTATTCCAGCTGCTGCCGTCGGCAAACGCGCCGTGGACCAGCACGACGCTGGTTTTACTCTGCGCAAAGGCGCTGGCGGAAAGCGCCAGCAGGCCTGCCGTGACTACAGACAGTGCTTTCATCTTCAGACTCCTTAAAAATGGTGGACCGCCGCGTGGGGCGGGACGGTGAATTCAACGGTTTTGTGGTCGAGCGGCTTGTGCGTCGGGTCGGCCAGAATTATTGTCACCTTGTGTTTACCGGCGGGCAGCCCCACCAGGATCACCGGCTCTCCGCTGGTGTCAGCCCAGTGCCACGGCGCGTCATCCACCACCACGTGAATGTGCCCGATGCGCGGGGTGACCTTGAGCGCGTCGGGCCCGAATACCGGCTCGATGCGAAGGTTTTCGGCGCGGTACTGGATAAACACCGCGCCTTTGCTCAGCGGCCCGGCAAGCGGCGGATCGACGATCAGTTTTGCAGGCGGCTGCGGCTGCGCCAGCGGGGCAACGGCGGCGGGGCCGTTAACGTCCGCGGCGCTCAGATTGTCCAGAGGTGTGGCCTGGGCACCTGTGACGGATGTCAGGACAAGCAGGGGGAAAATTACGTAGCGACGAATCATTGCTCTCTCTCCTCATCAGTTCTCAATGGCGACAGGGAAAGAAAACCATTTTTATGTATCGGAGATATTTGCCGGAGGGGGCGTTTTGTACCCGTTTGTCACCGTGGCCCGCGGGATACAGTGCGATACAGTTTGCCTCCCGGGACGGCGCACAATGGCTATCGCCAGCCCGGCAATCAGCAGCGTCAGCCCCGTCGACACCCCCATTGCACCCGCGATCCCCAGCGTTTTATTTAGCCACGCATAGGCATACGGTGAGGCTGCGGCCATCAGCTGGCCGGGGATAAGCAGTATGCCCGTGCGGCGGGCATAGCTTTCCGCGCTAAACAGTTCCAGCGGCAGGGTGGCTTTGACAAGGGTAACCAGCCCGTTGATGGCGCCATAGCCCAGCACAAAACCGGCCGCACACCAGACAAACAGGGCGCTGCTCAATCCAACAAGAAAACAGAGCGGCATGGCGAGAGCGGTAAAAAGCGTTAACGTGAAAGGCGTTAAGCGAGCCCCCGCCAGCACCTCCAGCGAGCGCGCGCCCGTCTGGCCGATTCCCCACAGCATGCCGATAGCGACCGGCAGACCGTAGTGGGCAATAAACTCCGGCAGATGGGTGGAGGTGCCGTTAGAGACAAAGGTGATGAGGGCAATGAAGGCGGCATAAAGCCAGCCGTTTCGGCGCTCGTTGTTCAGCGGCGGTGCGGCGATTTTCGTCGTCACCGTCAGCCGCTGCCGGGGAAGCGTGCGGATCAGCAACGCGCTCAGCAGGCCAAGCAGGGCATAAATGCGTAATGCGTCCTGCCAGCGCATCACGTGAAGCAACGCATCGCCCAGCGGCCAGAAGACGACAGAGGCCAGCCCGCCCGCCAGCGTGACGCGAGAGATTGTTCTTCGCGCCTGCTGTCCGTAGATGTTGACCAGCGCGGCGAAGAGCGCATCGTACAGCGACAGGCGCATTCCCACGCCCGTGATCAGCCAGGCGCCGTACCAGCCATAAAGCGTCCGGGTATACGCCATACAGGCGCAGCTTGCGGCGATCAGCAGCGTTCCGCCCATCACCACCTTTTGACCGCCTAAGCGTGCCAGCAGGCGGGCGACAAAAGGGGAAACCGCCGCCATCACCAGCATCGCCAGCGTCAGGCCGAGGTAAATCTGCGGTGATGACCATCCCCGGTCGGCTGAAATGGCCAGCGCAAAGGTGCCGGGCATATAAAACGAGATCCCCCAGTTGATGAGCTGATTGCACCCGGCCGTGAGGGCGAGGCGGTGTGGCAGGGCAGGTGTTTCCATGAGTGTTCATTCCGCTATGCAGTTGTCCTGAGCATAACGGGCGCGGTATTGTGCTGGCAGGGCCGCAACCTTATGCGCGGCATAAGAGAAACTTTGAATGACGACGCTTAATCTGGGCTATCTCGCCACCTTCCGTCTGGTGATCCAGCGCGGCAGTTTTTCAGCGGCAGCGGACGTGCTGGGCCTCTCCCAGCCCGCCGTCAGCCTGCAAATACGCCAGCTGGAGCAGTTTCTGCAAACGCGGCTGGTGGAGCGTACCGGGCGAGGGATTAAGGCGACGGCTGCCGGAGAAACCTTGCTGGCGCACGGGGAGCGTATTCAGCAGGTGGTGGATGACGCCATCCGGGCCGTGAATGCGTTTAGCCACGACGTAAGCGGCACCATTACGCTTGGCACGGGGGCAACGGCCTGCATCCATCTTCTGCCGCCGCTGCTGGAGCAGCTACGCCGCGACTATCCGCTCCTGAGCGTGGGGGTGACGACGGGCAACACCGTCGACATCGTCAGAGCTATCGAAGAGAACCGTCTCGATATGGGGCTGGTCACGCTGCCGGTGAGTGGCAGAGCGCTGGACGTGATGCCGGTGATGGACGAAGAGTTTGTCTTTATCGCCTCAAGGGAACAGCAGGCAGCTTTCAGGGACTTCACCCCAGCCGCGCTGCACGTTCATCCGCTGATAGCCTTTGAATCAGGCAGTGGCACCCGGGCGCTGATCGACGGCTGGTTTGCCGCCCAGGGTTTAGCGATCGCGCCGGTGATGCAGCTTGGCAGCATCGAGGCGATCAAACGGATGGTTCGCGCAGGGCTGGGCTACAGCATCGTGCCGCACATGGCGGTGGAACAGGAGGTCGATCGCGAAGGGCTATGCGTGATGTCGCTGATGCCCATGCTGCAGCGGCAGCTGGCGGTGGTCATGCGGCAGGATAAAATCCTCAGCAAAGGGATCGCGGCCCTTATTCGGCTCGTGCAACAGCCTTCGGCGGTTTAGCGGTCAGCGGTGTCGACGGTCAGGCTGGATTGCTGCGACTGGGTTTTATCCTGATGGTGGTACCAGGCGCCAATCGAAGAGTAAACGAAGCGGCCAAAGAAAAACAGGAAGCTGATGAGCAGTATGATGCGGGTCATTCGGGTGTTAAATCGATGTCGTTTGCGCATACGCGTGACCTGACTCACTCTGTTTTTCCTGGATAAGCCCTTCCGGGCGATAAGGATATTAAGGCACAGCGGGAAGATGGGGTCAATTCTGTGATGTGTAAATAACCGTCAATGTTTACATTAATTAATGTTATTGAAATTAATCAACGCATTTACCATATTGATAATATGAAGAAAAAGATGTCGAAAAAACGCCACAAAATGTTATTTGCGTAAAGTAGTTTGATTTATGTCAACGGATTCCCGGCGCTGATATTTAAAATCCTTCCTCCACACTGTTCGCCCGACATGCTGCCGGGCGGCGCGTACGTCAGGTTGGATGCCTGTCTTTATTTCCCTCTGGAGCGATAGGGGTTTAACCGGGCATCTATGACTATTCTCGCTTTCCTGAAAAACAATGCAAACCGCTGGTGGGCATTGCCGCTTATTTTACCTGTGGTTTTACTTCCCGCGCTGAGCGTTGCGAATACGTTTACGCAGCTGGGCGACGGCATTGTGGCACTCTATTATTTACCGCTCTCATTTTTGCTTTCGCTGATGATGTTCTTTGGCCTGGAAGCGCTGCCCGGGATCGTATTATCCCTGTTTATCCGCTATTACCCGTCGGTCGGGATGTTTGAAACGGTTGCCGGTGTGCTCCATTTTATCGTCCCTTTAGTGCTCAGCTGGGGCGGCTACCGGGTGTTTGCGCCCAGACGCAATATGACGGCGTACGGCGACATCCGCTTGATGGCGCAGCGCATCTTCTGGCAGGCCTTCTGCCCCGCGACGCTGTATCTGGTGCTGTTTCAGTTTGCCGTGTATCTGGGCGTGTATGAGAGCCGCCAGAGTCTTGCGGGATTAAACCCTCTTAATATTCGTACGCTCATCAACTACCAGGCGCTGCTGGTCAGCGGGCTGACGGGCGTGCCGCTGAGCTATCTGCTGATCCGCCTGATTCGCCATCCGCGCTATATCAAAAGTCTTTTCTCGCAGATCCGTGCCCAGATAGACAAAAAGGTGACGGTCGCTGAGTTTGTGCTGTGGGCGATTACGCTAGGTGGGCTGCTTACGCTGCTGCTGCTCCCGATGAATGAAAACAGCTCCATATTCACCACAAACTATACCCTGTCGCTGCTGATGCCGGTGATGCTCTGGGGCGCGATGCGTTTCGGCTATAAGCTGATATCGCTGATCTGGACGCCGGTGCTGCTGGTGTCTATTCACTACTATTATCACTATATCCCGCTGAACCAGGGGTATGACATTCAGCTGGCGATCACCTCGTCCAGTTACCTGGTCTTCTCGTTTGTGGTGATTTATATGTCGATGCTGGCGACTCGCCAGCGCGCAGTGAATAAACGCTCCCGCAGGCTGGCGCTGCTCGACCCGGTCGTCCATATGCCTAACCTGCGGGCGCTGTCGCGCGATCTGGCGAAGAATCCGTGGTCGGCGCTCTGCCTGCTGCGCATTCCGGAGCTGGAAATTCTGGGCCGAAATTACGGCGTGCTGCTGCGTATTTTGTACAAACAGCAGCTGGCGCAGTGGGTAAACGGTACCCTCCAGCCCAACGAGCAGGTGTATCACCTCACCGGGTATGACATGGCGGTGCGGCTCAACGCGGAATCGCACCAACAGCGAATTGAAACCCTGGACGAGCATATCAAGCAGTTCCGCTTTGTCTGGGACGGCATGCCGCTGCAGCCGCAGGTGGGCGTAAGCTACTGCTATGTCCGGTCCCCGGTTAACCATCTTTATCTGGTGCTGGGTGAGCTGGGGGTGGTGGCCGATCTGTCACTCTCCTCAAACCATCCGGAAAATCTTCAACAGCGTGGTGCCGTCCATTTGCAGCGCAGCCTGAAGGATAAAGTCGCGATGATGAGCCGCCTGCAAAAGGCGCTCGATAACGACGAATTCACCCTGCTGGTTCAACCCGTTCGCGGCCTGCGTGGCGATCGCTATCACGAAGTCCTGCTGCGGATGCCGGATACAAACGGGCTATTGATCTCTCCCGACCAGTTCCTGCCTGTCGCGCAGGAGTTTGGTTTGTCCTCCCGGGTGGACCTGTGGGTGCTTGAGCATACGCTGCGCTTCCTGGCCGCGCATCGCGAGAGCCTGCCCGGCCAGCGTTTTGCCATTAATCTGGCGCCCTCAACCGTATGCCGGGTGCCGTTCCCGCTTGAGGTGAGTCGCCTGCTGGCGAAATACGCCATTGAGCCGTGGCAGCTGATTTTTGAAGTGACGGAGTGCAGCACCTTCGGCAGCGGGGAGCAGGCGCTACACATCCTCCAGCAGCTGCAGAAAATGGGGGTACGCATTGCGATTGATGATTTCGGGACCGGCTATGCAAGCTATGCACGGCTGAAAAGCGTGGATGCCGACATTCTCAAGATCGACGGCAGCTTTATCCGCAATATCGTCAACAACAGCCTGGATTATCAGATCGTGGCGTCTATCTGCCATCTGGCGCGCATGAAGAAGATGCTGGTGGTGGCAGAGTATGTCGAGACCGAGGAGATACGTAGCGCGGTTCACGCGCTAGGCATCGATTATGTGCAGGGCTATCTGATTGGCAGGCCAGCGCCGCTTGAGTCACTGCTGGAAACGGAGGCGTCCTGCGCGGACGCCTGAACCGTTACGCGGCGACGTCAGCGCTCTCTTCTTCAATTTTGAGCAGCCAGCCGGTGACCGCTTCCCAGTACTGTTGTTCTTTTTCCAGGTCCAGCAGGACCAGCGCATTCTGGCTGAACCAGTCGTGCGGGAAGCTCAGCGTCCAGTGATGGTCGTCGGTTTTAAGCTTCAGCGTGGGCGGCGTGGTGGTCGCCTGACGCTGGTTATTGAGCAGCACGCCAAGACGCAGCAGCTGAATGAGCGGCAGGAACTGCTTTTTCTTGAACAGCGTGAAGCGCGGCAGGTCGTCGAGCTTGATGGCTTTGCGGTGATACCGCACCAGGGTCGCCATCATGGTTTGCTGCTCCTGGTTGAAGCCCGGCAGATCGCTGTTTTGCAGAATATAGGCCGAATGGCGGTGCATGCCGCTATGGTTGATGTTCAGCCCCACCTCATGGAGCATCGCGGCCCATTTTAACAGCGCGGCAAGCTGCGGGTGCGCGAGCTTCGGATTCTGCTCTTCCCACTGCTCGTACATCTGCACCGTGGTGTCCAGCACGCGCTTCGCCTGCTCGCGGTCAATGTTGTACTGGTTAGCCAGGCTTTGTGCGGTGCGGCTGCGAATATCCTGATGGCGGAAACGGCCTTCCATTTCGTACAGCACGCCTTCGCGCAGCGCGCCGTCGGAAAGGCGCAGCTCTTTAATGGCGAGAGCGTCAAACACGCCGCAAAGGATGGCCAGCCCCGGCACGAAGACCGCCTTACGCTCGTCGGAAAGACCTGGCAGGCTTAAGGCGTCAAAACTTTTATGCTTCAGCACTTCGTCGGTAAGCAGCGTCAGGCGTTCGGGCGTGATGAACCCGTCTTTTTCACCCATTGCCAGCAGTACCTCATGCGCCGCTTTGATGGTGCCTGACGCGCCCAGCGCCACGTTCCAGCCCTGAATCCGGTACTGCCAGGCCAGGTTTTCCAGTTTCTGGACAGCTGCCATACGCGCACGCTGGAAGTTCTCGCGGGTGATGGTGCCGCCCGGGAAATACATCTGCGCGAAGCTGACGCAGCCCATACGGCGGCTTTCCACCAGGCGAGGCTCAAAGTCTTCGCCAATCACCAGCTCCGTAGAACCGCCGCCGATGTCGATCACCAGCTTGCGCCCTTTTTCCGGCTGGGTGTGTTCGACACCCATGAAAATCAGACGCGCTTCCTCGTTACCGGAGATGATCTCAATCGGGTAGGGGATCACCTTTTCGGCCCGCTTGAGAAACTCTGGCGCGTTCAGCGCCTGGCGCAGGGTGTGGGTGCCCACGATGCAGACGCTGGAGGGCGAGAAGCCCTGCAGGCGTTCAGCAAACAGCGACAGGCAGTTTAACCCACGCTCCATTGCCTCTTCGCTGAGCATGCTGCGTTCATCAAGGCCATCCGCCAGGTGCACGCGCTGTTTCAGACGACCGATGATCTGCAGCGCGCCATCCACCTCACGGGCGATGACCATATGGAAACTGTTAGAGCCTAGATCGACCGCGGCGAATTCCTGCGGGCGTGGGGTCTTATCATTTATCGGCATAGGTTAATCGGGTTGCTCGAGTGATTTGATATAGTCGTAAATCGCCAGTTGCGACCGCACTTTGCGGCGGTTGCCGCGCGGTACATAGCGGTTACTGAGTTCTTTGTCGATATAGCGTGCTTTCACGGTATCGCTGAACAGAATCTCGATGATGTCGAGGATCTGCTGCTTCAGGCGCGGATCCAGCAGCGGTGCCGCGACTTCAATTCGGTAGTCAATATTGCGTGTCATCCAGTCTGCCGAAGAGAGATAGACCTGTTTATCACCCGCATTATCGAAAATATAGACCCGATCGTGTTCCAGGTAGCGGTCAACAATGCTGATCACGCGAATATTGTCGCTGATGCCTTCCAGTTCCGGGATCAGCGAGCACATGCCGCGGATCAGCAGGTTAACCGGCACGCCGGAGCTGGACGCGGCGTACAGCCTGTCTACCAGCCCTTTGTCCACCAGGTTGTTGAGCTTCAGCGTGATGCCGGACGACAGCCCTTTCTGGGCATTGGCGATCTCTTTATCGATCATATCGTACAGCAGACGGCGCGAGTTCTGCGGTGAGACCAGAAGATAGTCGAAGCTTACCGGACGGTACGGGTTCTCAATAAAGTTAAAGACCCGGCGCACCTCGTTGGTGATGCGGGCATCGGCGGTCAGCAGCGAGTAGTCGGTATAGATTCGCGCCGTTTTCTCGTTAAAGTTCCCGGTACCGATGTGGGCGTAGCGCACCACCTCGTCGCCCTCTTTACGGGAGATCAGGAACAGCTTGGCGTGAATTTTCAGCCCCGGCGCGGAGAAGATGACGTGTACACCGGCTTCCGTCAGACGACGCGCCCAGTGAATGTTCGCCTCTTCGTCGAAGCGCGCCTGCAGCTCCACCACCACGGTCACTTTTTTGGCGTTGTGCGCCGCGTGGATCATCGCATCGATGATGCGGGAATCTTTTGCCACGCGGTAGATGTTAATTTTGATCGCCAGCACGCTCGGGTCGAACGAGGCCTGACGCAGCAGTTCCAGCACGTGCTCAAAGGTGTGATACGGATAGTAGAGCAGGACATCGCGTTCGCGGATGGCGTCAAATCCGTTGCGGAATTTATCGAACCAGAGATGGCGCAGGCGCGGCAGCGGCTTGTTCACCAGATTGGCTTTGCCGACGTTCGGGAAGCCAATAAAGTCTTTAAAGTTGTGGTAACGGCCACCCGGCACGATGGAGTCATAGCGCGAAATGGTCAGCTTCTCGCGCAGCATTTCCACCATGGCGTCCGGCATATCGCGCTGATAGACAAAGCGTACCGGCTCGGCCGTCAGGCGCTGTTTCAGGCTGGAGGACATCAGCTCCATCAGGCTGGCTTCCATCTCGTGCACCAGGTCGTATTCGGCGTCACGGGTCATCTTCATCGAGTAGGCGTTTAACGCATCGTAATCGAAGAAGCCTTTGAAGATGTCGTCCAGACAGTAGCGCAGGATGTTATCAAGCAGGATCATCGGCTTGCGTCTGCGCGGGGTTTCCGGCGGCAGGTTCACAAAGCGCGGCACCTTGTCGGACGGGATCTCCAGCAGCGCGTAACGGATGGATTCACCGCGGATAATTTCCACAGCCAGATAGGTGTAGTCATCTTTCAGGAACTGCACCAGATCGGTTTCGCGGTTGATGAGAATCGGGGTAATGTGCTGGCGCAGGTACTGTTTAAAATAGTGGCGCAGCCAGTTTTGTTGGTTAACGGAAAGCTGACGTTCGTTAATCAGGAAGATTTGATTACGCGCCATCTCCAGCAGCAGTTCGTTATACAGGCCGTCAAATTCCTGATCGGCTTTCAACACGCGGGACTGGATTTTGCCCAGCAGGTGCCGCGAGTGCGAGTTTAGGCCCTGTTCTTCGCTGATGATGATGCGTCTCTTCAGTTCGGCAAAGCGAACCTTGTAGAACTCATCCAGGTTGTTGGAATAGATGCCCAAAAAACGCATGCGTTCGATCAGCGGGTTACTTTTGTCAGCCGCTTCCTGGAGTACACGTTCGTTAAATGCTAACCAGCTTAGCTCTTTCTCGATATATAACTTTTCCTGACCCATTACAGCTCACACTCCAGTTCAATCACAGGACGTGGTAAATCCGTCTCGTCCTTATTATGGCGAGCATTTCCACGATATGTCCAACAGTGCCAGAAAAGTATGACAGTTATTTTTTTTGTTGGGGAATTTAGAGGGTTGGGGGAGGGGGGCGCTACGCTTATCACGACCTACGGGATCGTAGGCCCGTGCAAGCGAAGCGCCGCCGGGCAATTCAAAGAGACTACTCTTCGGCAGCATGACCCTGCGGGGGTAACTTCACGCCATCCAGCCAGGCTGCGCCGTCGCGCATTTCGAGACGCCCGTCAACAAACCAGCTTACCACCAGCGGGTAAATGGCATGCTCCTGGGTCTGCACGCGTTCGGTCACGTCTTCTTCACTGTCGCCGTCAAAGACCGGGACTTTAGCTTGCAGGATCACCGGACCGCCATCCAGCTCGTCGGTCACGAAATGCACGGAGGTGCCGTGCTCCTCATCGCCGTTTTCCAGAACCTGACGATGGGTGTGCAGGCCGGGATATTTCGGCAGAAGAGAAGGGTGAATATTCAGCAAACGTCCGGCGTAGTGCGCGACAAAGGCCGGGCTCAGAATGCGCATATAGCCCGCCAGCACCACGACGTCCGGCGCGTAGGCATCAATCTCCTGAACCAGCTCGCGGTCAAAGGCTTCACGCCCGGCGAACTGGCTGGCTTCCAGCGCGTGCGCGGGTATGTTCGCTTCCCGCGCGCGCTCAAGGCCGAACGCGTCGGCCTTGTTGCTGAATACTGCCCGAATGGTGCCGTTGATTTTCTTCTGCTTGCAGGCGTCTATGATGGCCTGCAAATTGCTTCCGTTGCCGGAAATGAGCACCACGATGTTTTTCATTCAATGACCACACGCTGTTCGGAATCGGAGGCTTTAATCGTACCGATTTTCCACGCGTTTTCACCTTTCTCGGTCAGCAGCTTGACCGCTTTATCCGCTTCGCTTGCCGGCAGGGCGATAACCATGCCCACGCCGCAGTTAAAGGTGCGGTACATTTCGTGAGAGCTCACGTTGCCTGCGGTCTGCAGCCAGTTAAAGACCGCTGGCCACTGCCATGAGGACTCGTCGATCACCGCCTGGGTGTTGTCCGGCAGCACGCGCGGGATGTTTTCCCAGAAGCCACCACCGGTCAGGTGGGCAATGGCGTGCACGTCAACGTTCTCGATCAGTTCCAGCACGTTCTTCACGTAGATGCGGGTTGGGGCCAGCAGATGGTCAGCCAGCGGTTTCCCTTCAAGCTCGGTCGTCTGTGGGTCGCAACCGCTCACCTCGAGGATTTTACGCACCAGGGAGTAGCCGTTGGAGTGCGGGCCGCTGGAGGCCAGCGCGATCAGCACATCGCCATCCGCCACTTTGCTGCCGTCAATAATTTCTGATTTTTCTACTACGCCGACGCAGAAGCCCGCGACGTCATAATCTTCGCCGTGATACATGCCCGGCATTTCCGCGGTTTCACCGCCGACCAGCGCACAGCCAGACTGCAGGCACCCTTCGGCGATACCATTAATGACGCTTGCCGCGGTATCCACGTCCAGTTTGCCGGTCGCGTAGTAATCGAGGAAGAACAGCGGCTCTGCGCCCTGAACCACCAGGTCATTCACGCACATCGCGACCAGATCGATACCGATCGTGTCGTGACGTTTTAAATCCATCGCCAGGCGCAGTTTGGTGCCTACACCGTCAGTTCCCGAGACCAGAACAGGTTCACGATATTTTTGCGGCAGCGCGCACAGTGCGCCGAATCCACCCAGACCACCCATCACTTCCGGGCGGCGGGTTTTTTTCACCACACCTTTGATTCGGTCAACCAGCGCATTACCTGCGTCAATATCAACACCGGCATCTTTGTAGCTGAGAGAAGTTTTGTTGGTCACGGCTTAAATCCCCACGCGATTGCATAGCTAGTAAGAAAAATCGGCGCAATTCTAACAGTCCAGGCAAACGTTTGCGAGCCTATTCTCGGCGAGAGGATCTTTTTTTACGCGCAGCCTGCCAGTGCGCCCAAACTTGCGTCTGTTCACGAAAATGAAACCGGTTTCGGTATTCTCCTTGCAACCCGAAACGGCTTTGCACATCATTCAACTGAAACCGGTTTCTGTAATTGTTTTTGCAGAAAATAACGCAGAATGAGGGAAAGCGAATGTCAGGATTTAAAGCAGATTTTCTGTGGGGCGGTGCGGTTGCGGCGCACCAGCTGGAAGGCGGCTGGAAAGAAGGGGGGAAAGGCGTAAGCGTAGCCGACGTCATGACTGCAGGCGCGCATGGCGTGCCGCGTGAAATCACCAACGGCGTGCTACCGGGGAAAAATTACCCTAACCATGACGCCATCGATTTCTACCACCGCTATAAAGAAGACATCAAACTCTTTGCCGAGATGGGGTTCAAATGCTTCCGCACCTCTATCGCCTGGACACGCATTTTCCCGAAAGGGGACGAGCGTGAGCCGAACGAGGCTGGCCTGAAATTCTATGACGACCTGTTCGACGAGTGCCTGAAGTACGGCATCGAACCGGTTATTACCCTCTCTCACTTCGAGATGCCTTTCCACCTGGTCACCGAATACGGCGGCTGGCGCAACCGTAAGCTGATCGACTTCTTCGTTCGTTTTGCAAAAGTGGTTTTCCAGCGCTATCAGCATAAAGTGAAGTACTGGATGACCTTTAACGAGATCAACAACCAGGCCAACTTCCATGAAGACTTTGCGCCGTTCACCAACTCCGGGCTGAAGTACGCGCCGGGCGAAGACCGTGAGCCGGTGATGTTCCAGGCCGCGCACTATGAGCTGGTGGCCAGCGCGCTGGCGGTGAAGGCGGGGCGCGAGATTAACCCGTCCCTGCGGATCGGCTGCATGATTGCCATGTGCCCAATCTACCCGCTGACCTGCGCGCCGGACGATATGATGATGGCGATGAACGCCATGCACCGCCGCTACTGGTTCACCGACGTGCACGTGCGCGGCAAGTACCCGCAGCATCTGCTCAACTACTTCGAACGTCGCGGCTTCACGCTGGATATCACCGAAGAAGATAAAGCCGCGCTGACACAGGGCTGCGTGGATTACATCGGGTTTAGCTATTATATGTCCTTCGCCACCAAGGCGACGGCGGACAATCCGCAGCTGGACTATGACGAAAGCAAGAGCCTGGTCTCCAACCCGTACGTGCAGAAATCCGACTGGGGCTGGCAGATTGACCCGGTGGGGCTGCGCTACTCCCTCAACTGGTTCTGGGATCACTACCAGCTGCCGCTGTTTATCGTTGAAAACGGCTTTGGCGCAATCGACGTGCAGGAGAGCGACGGCACGGTGAACGACCAGTACCGCATTGACTACCTGGCCGCCCACATCCGCGAGATGAAAAAAGCGGTGGTGGAAGATGGCGTAGACCTGATGGGCTATACCCCGTGGGGCTGTATCGACCTGGTGTCTGCCGGTACCGGTGAAATGAAAAAACGCTACGGCTTTATCTTTGTCGATAAAGATAATGAAGGCAACGGCACGCTGAACCGCAGCAAGAAGAAGTCATTCGACTGGTATAAGCAGGTGATCGCGAGCAACGGGGAGCAGCTATAATTGCCCGGTGGCGCTGCGCTTACCGGGCCTACGGGATGTGTAGGCCGGGCAAGCGTTAGCGCCACCCGGCAGAACCCCGCACCCAAGCCGGAGCCCAGCCTCTGGCTTTTTTGTTTTTGATTGATGTACATCAAGCAACATGGGTATGGCCTAATCCGAAAAAAGCGGTATAATCCCGCGATTTTTTTGCGGATGCCATTCAGAGGAGAAAAAGAATGAAGATTGTGGAAGTGAAACACCCACTCGTTAAACACAAGTTGGGCCTGATGCGTGAGCATGACATCAGCACGAAGCGTTTTCGCGAACTGGCCTCTGAAGTCGGCAGCCTGCTGACCTACGAAGCGACCTCTGATCTGGAAACGGAAAAAGTCACCATCGAAGGCTGGAACGGTCCGGTACAGGTTGAGCAGATCAAAGGTAAGAAAATTACCGTCGTGCCTATCCTGCGTGCTGGTCTCGGCATGATGGAAGGCGTGCTGGAGCACGTGCCAAGCGCGCGCATCAGCGTGGTGGGGATCTACCGTAACGAAGAAACCCTCGAGCCAGTTCCTTACTTCCAGAAGCTGGTGTCCAACATCGACGAGCGTATGGCGCTGGTGGTTGACCCGATGCTGGCAACCGGCGGTTCAATGATTGCCACTATTGACCTGCTGAAAAAAGCGGGCTGCAGCAGCATTAAAGTGCTGGTGCTGGTTGCGGCACCGGAAGGGATCGCGGCGCTGGAAAAAGCGCACCCGGACGTTGAGTTGTATACCGCCTCTATCGACCAGGGCCTGAACGAGCACGGGTACATCATCCCGGGGCTCGGCGATGCCGGCGATAAGATCTTTGGTACGAAATAATCGAATAACGATAAATAAGCCGACTTTGATAGTCGGCTTTTTTTTGAATAAAACACCAACAACGATACTACTCAGAGGAAAACACTATGACGCGCCGTGCTATCGGGGTGAGTGAAAGACCGCCGCTTTTACAGACTATCCCGCTTAGTTTGCAGCACCTGTTCGCCATGTTTGGCGCAACCGTGCTGGTGCCAATCCTGTTCCACATTAACCCGGCTACCGTGCTGCTGTTCAACGGCATCGGTACGCTGCTGTACCTCTTCATCTGTAAAGGCAAAATCCCGGCGTACCTCGGGTCGAGCTTTGCCTTTATCTCTCCGGTGTTATTGTTGCTGCCGCTGGGTTATGAGGTCGCGCTGGGCGGCTTTATCATGTGTGGCGTGCTGTTCTGCCTGGTCTCCTTCATCGTGAAGAAAGCCGGTACCGGCTGGCTGGACGTGATGTTCCCACCAGCGGCGATGGGCGCCATCGTGGCCGTCATCGGTCTCGAACTGGCGGGCGTGGCGGCGAATATGGCCGGCCTGCTGCCTGCTGACGGCCAGTCACCGGATTCCAAAACCATTATCATCTCGCTGGTAACGCTGGGCGTAACGGTGTTTGGCTCCGTGCTGTTCCGCGGTTTCATGGCGATTATCCCGATCCTGATCGGCGTGCTGGCAGGCTATGCGCTCTCCTTCGTGATGGGCGTAGTGGATACTACCCCGATTGCCGAGGCGCACTGGTTCGCGCTGCCAACCTTCTACACGCCGCGCTTCGAATGGTTTGCGATCTTCACCATTCTGCCTGCGGCACTGGTGGTGATTGCGGAGCACGTCGGCCACCTGGTGGTAACGGCGAACATCGTTAAGCGCGATTTAATCCGCGATCCGGGCCTGCACCGCTCCATGTTTGCGAACGGTTTCTCCACCATCATCTCCGGTTTCTTTGGGTCTACGCCAAACACCACCTACGGTGAAAACATCGGCGTGATGGCGATTACCCGCGTTTACAGCACCTGGGTTATCGGCGGCGCGGCGATCATTGCCATTCTGCTCTCCTGCGTCGGCAAGCTGGCGGCAGCGATTCAGATCATCCCGGTTCCGGTGATGGGCGGCGTGTCTCTGCTGCTGTACGGAGTAATTGGTGCCTCCGGTATTCGCGTGCTGATTGAATCTAAAGTGGATTACAGCAAAGCGCAGAACCTGATCCTGACATCGGTGATCCTGATTATCGGCGTGAGCGGGGCGAAGGTGCACATCGGCGCGGCCGAGCTGAAAGGCATGGCGCTGGCAACCATCGTCGGCGTGGGTCTGAGCCTGATTTTCAAGCTGATCTCCGTGATCCGTCCGGAAGAGGTGGTGCTGGACGCTGACGAAAACGAAAAAGCGTCACAGTGATCCTATAACCGGGCGGACGATCCGCCCGGTTCTCTCCTTGCAGGTTCCGTGTTAAACTCCATGCCGATTTTATGTCAGATCTGGTTGAGGTACTTCTGAACGGACCGGCACAGCTCTCTCTGCCACTCTATCTCCCTGACGACGAAACGTTTGCGAGTTTCTGGCCGGGTGATAACCCCTCTTTACTGGCTGCACTGCAAAACGTGCTGCGTCAGGAACACAGCGGATACATCTATATCTGGTCACGCGAAGGCGCGGGGCGCAGCCACCTGCTGCATGCCGCCTGCGCGGAGCTCTCTGCGCGCGGTGATGCGGTAGGCTATGTGCCGCTGGATAAACGAACCTGGTTTGTCCCTGACGTGCTTGAGGGGATGGAACATCTCTCCCTGGTCTGCATCGATAACATCGAATGCGTGGCGGGGGATGAGCCGTGGGAAATGGCGATCTTTAACCTCTACAACCGCATTCTGGAATCGGGCAAAACCCGGCTGCTGATCACCGGCGATCGTCCGCCTCGCCAGCTGAATCTGGGACTGCCGGATCTGGCGTCTCGCCTGGACTGGGGCCAAATCTATAAGCTTCAGCCGCTGTCGGACGAAGATAAGCTTCAGGCGCTACAGCTGCGCGCAAAGCAGCGCGGCTTTGAGCTGCCGGAAGACGTGGGCCGTTTCCTGCTGAAGCGGCTGGATCGCGAAATGCGTACGCTGTTTGACACGCTGGATCAGCTCGATCGCGCCTCCATTACCGCCCAGCGCAAGCTGACCATTCCGTTTGTGAAAGATATTCTGAAGCTATAGTTGTGCCGGGTGGCGGCTGCGCCTTACCCGGCCTACATATGGCACCCGTAGGCCCGCTAAGCGCAGCGCCACCGGGCAGAAACCATCAGAGGATCTCGAGCACGTCTTCCGGCGGGCGTCCAATGCGCGCCTGGCCGTTCGCCACGACAATCGGGCGCTCAATCAGCTTTGGATTTTCAACCATCGCCTGTATCAGCTGAGCCTCGGAGAGACGGCTGTCATCCAGGTTAAGCGACGTATACAGATCTTCTTTCTTGCGCATCAGATCCCGCGCACTGCCCATGCCCAGCATATGCAGCAGCTGGCGGAGGGTCTGCGCGTCCGGTGGGGTGTCAAGGTACAGCACCACCTCCGGCTCCACGCCGTTAGACTTCAGCAGGCTCAGGGTATCGCGGCTCTTGGAGCAGCGCGGGTTGTGGTAAATTTTTACGGCGTCTGTCATGACGTGAATTCTCCTTGATTACATCTTCTCGTACGGCTTGAAGCGCTGCTGCAGGCCGCGAAGCTGATCGATACGCGCGTCGTATCGGGCCTGCTGGAGGCTGCCGAGTTTGACCTGCGAGCTGGCGCTACTGAGTGCGGAAATGGCCTGATCGAGGCGGCCTACCAGGGCAAAGCCTTCGGCGCGCGCCGCCAGCTCCTGATCGCGGTTGCCGAGCTGGGCTTCCGCCTGAGCGAGCAGATCCCAGCCGTTTTGATCGTCTTTATTATTAAAGGTGTAGCGGTTCAGGATGGTCGCTGCTTCACCCGGCTGGCCGCCCTGCAAGTAAGCGTTCGCCAGGTTAAGCTGCAGCACCGGGTTGGTACGGACGTCTTTTGCCCCTTTCAGGCGGTTAATCGCATCGGCAGGCTTCTTCTGCCCCAGATCGATATCCGTCGACAGATCGAGGTACCACGGGTTGTTTGGGTCGGCAGCCAGAAGCGGCTGCAGCGCCTTACGCGCCTCGTCGTATTTGCTGGCTTCCATCGCCTGGAGCGCCTGACCATACTGCGCGGCGTTCTTCTCGCGCACGTTGCCTTTCGCCAGGGTATCCAGCAGGTCGCTGGTGAGCTGGTTACGCCCGGAATTGTACATCCCCAGCGTTCTCACTTTCGCCATGTAGAAATCCTGCGAAGACTGGACCACGACCGGGCGCATCTGGTTGGCACGGTTACGCGCGTCCGACAGACGGCTTTCAGGCAGCGGGTGCGTGAGCAAAATTTCCGGTGGACGGGAAGAATAACGCGCCTGATCGAGCAGTTTTTCGAGGAAGCTCGGCATGGCCTGCGGATCAAAGCCTGAGCGCTGTAACACCTGAATGCCGATGCGGTCCGCTTCCTGCTCGTTTTGTTGGGTAAAGCTGATCATCCCCTGGCGCGTTCCTGCCAGCGTACCGGTCAGCGCTGCCATCCCGGCCTGCGGGCTGGCCATCGCCAGCAGAATCGATCCCAGTGCGCCCACCCAGGTAAGGGGAGCGTTACGTTTCTGGTCTTCCATGGCACGCGCCAGGTGACGCTGCGTGACGTGCGAAATTTCGTGCGCCATCACCGAGGCCAGCTGGCTTTCGTTGTCTGAGTAACGGAATAATGCCGAATGCAGCACCACGTTACCGCCAAAGAAGGCGAAGGCGTTGATTTCGTCGTTATTGATTAAATAGAAATGGAAGGGGGTTCTGACCGAATCGGCGTGCGCCACCAGACGCATTCCCAACCCGTTTATGTACTGTACCAGCAAAGGGTCGTTAATCAGCGGGGCGCTGCCGCGCAGCTGGCGAACATAGTAATCCCCCATTTGCATCTCTTGCCCAATAGAGAGCGTGCTTCCTGCTGTGGTGCCCATGTCCGGCAATGTATCGGACGAGTCAGCAAAAGCGGGCAACACCTGACCGACCGTCACCGCGGCAATCAGTGTTGCAACCAGTGTTTTTCTCAATTGCCTGAACATAACCACTGTCCTGTATGTTGGATGTGCTAATTTGACCGATGAACCGGCATATCGTTCATCTCTGCTGCCCTGCGAGTGTAGCCGTGTTGTAGCATGAAGAAAATCCCATTCATCAGGCTTTTGCGGATTGCGATCGGGATACAAAAAGCGAAAGTCTTTTTTGTGACAGTTAGATACAATTCACCGTCTCACTCCCGCCATTCGATTCAGGGAAGGGTTGTATGCTCGAAATGTTAATGCAGTGGTACCGGCGTCGCTTCAGCGACCCGGAAGCCATTGCTTTGTTGGTTATTCTGGTTGCCGGGTTCGGTATCCTGTTCTTCTTTAGCGGTCTGCTCGCCCCTCTGCTGGTGGCGATTGTGCTGGCGTACCTGCTGGAGTGGCCCACGGCGCGCCTGGAACATATCGGCTGTTCCCGCCGCTGGGCGACCAGCATCGTGCTGGTGCTGTTTGTCGGCATCCTGCTGCTGATGGCCTTTGTGGTGATGCCGGTTGCCTGGCAACAGGGAATCAACCTGATCCGCGATATGCCCGGCATGTTGAACAAACTGTCTGATTTCGCCGCTACGCTGCCGCGCCGTTATCCTGCGCTGATGGATGCCGGGATTATCGACGCGATGGCCGAAAACATGCGCGCCCGCATCATGACGATGGGCGATTCGGTGGTGAAGTACTCGCTGGCATCCCTGGTCGGACTGCTGACGCTGGCGGTCTACCTTGTGCTGGTGCCGCTGATGGTCTTCTTCCTGGTGAAAGATAAAGACCAGATGCTCAACGCCGTGCGCCGTATTCTGCCGCGCAACCGCGGGCTGGCGGGGCAGGTCTGGGAAGAGATGAATCAGCAGATCACCAACTACATTCGCGGCAAGGTGCTGGAGATGATTGTCGTGGGGGTCGCCACCTGGATTGGCTTCCTGATTTTCGGCCTGAACTACTCGCTGCTGCTGGCGGTGCTGGTGGGGTTATCGGTCCTGATCCCGTATATCGGCGCGTTTGTGGTGACCATTCCGGTGGTTGGCGTGGCGTTGTTCCAGTTTGGGCTGGGGACCGAGTTCTGGAGCTGCTTCGCGGTGTACCTGATTATTCAGGGGCTGGACGGTAACCTGCTGGTACCGGTGCTGTTCTCCGAAGCGGTGAACCTGCATCCGCTGGTGATTATCTTATCGGTGGTGATTTTCGGCGGGCTGTGGGGATTCTGGGGCGTGTTCTTCGCCATTCCGCTGGCAACGCTGATTAAAGCGGTCGTCCACGCGTGGCCGGATGTGCCGGCGGTAGAAGAGCAGTAAGTTTTGCCGGGTGGCGTTGCGCTTACCCGGCCGACTTATCCTTGTAGGTCGGGTAAGGCGAAGCCGCCACCCGACACTCACTTTCAGGCACTTTCTTTCAGCCAGTTCAACACCACGTCGTGGTGGTTGCTGGTTTTGAAGTCATCAAACACGTGTTCAACTTTACCGTCAGCGTCAATCAGGAAGCTGATGCGGTGAATGCCGTCGTAGGTTTTACCCATAAACGTCTTCTCGCCCCAGACGCCGAACTGCTCGCAAACCTGATGATCTTCATCAGAAAGCAGCGTGAAGTTCAGCAGCTCTTTTTCAGCAAATCGTGACAGCTTTTCTGGTTTATCGGTGCTGATACCCAGCACTTCCACGCCGACTTTCTTCAACTCATCCATGTTGTCGCGTAAGCCGCAGGCCTGTACGGTGCAGCCGGGGGTCATGGCTTTCGGGTAGAAATAGACCAGAACACGCTGTCCCTGGAAGTCGGTCAAATTTACTTGCTCGCCGTCTTGATCCGGTAAGCTAAATTTCGGTGCGATGTCACCGGCTTTCAGTGGATTCATTACTCAACTCCATCCTGTTCGTGCTGCGAATAATTGACGACGCTTATACTGCCCTGCGCGTTTAATTCTGTACAGAGGGCTTTGAACGCTTGCTCGATATTTGACGCATCCTGTGATGCAGGACTGTGCGCGGTAATTTGAATAAAGAGCGTGGGAACCGTGCTTGCGTCGCCCGGCTGTGTGCGGGAAACGAGCTCGGCGATGTTCATCTGATGGCTGTCAAACAGCGCGGTGAAGCGCTCAATCAGATGCGGAGAATCAGGCACTTCAACCTGCACCCAGACGGTAGAAGGCATAGCTGGACGTGGTCGCGCGGTGGTGCGCTTCATGACGATCAGCAAGTCCAGCTCGGCGCCTTTCAGCGGCAGGGTCGATTCAATCAACGTGATGGCGTTCCATGTCCCGGAAAGCAACATAATGAATGTGAACTCTTCGCCGAGCATGGCCAGACGGCTGTCTTCGATATTACAGCCGCAGCTGCTTACGTGGCGGGTGATGGTGTTCACGATACCCGGCCTGTCGGCACCCAGCGCAGTGATAACCAGGTAATGTTGTGATGAGGTTGTCAAACCTGTTCTTCCTTTGCATGGTTAAGTCTTCCTAAGGAAAGCATAAAAAAAACATGCATACAACCGCCTGAGGGCCTCAGGTCGCTTGCTTTTATTACAGTTCCAAACGTACCATTGAGACTCTTGTTCGCACAGAGGATGGCTCATGTTCACGGGAAGTATTGTCGCGCTTGTAACACCGATGGATGAAAAAGGTAACGTCTGCCGGTCTAGCATGAAGAAGCTGATTGATTACCATGTCGCCAATGGAACCTCGGCGATCGTTTCGGTAGGGACTACCGGTGAATCTGCAACGCTGAGCCACGACGAGCACGGCGATGTGGTTATGCTGACCCTGGAACTGGCTGACGGACGTATTCCGGTCATCGCGGGCACAGGCGCGAATGCCACCGCAGAAGCGATCAGCCTGACTAAACGTTTTAACGACAGCGGCATTGTCGGCTGTCTGACGGTGACCCCTTACTACAACCGTCCCACTCAGGAAGGTTTGTTCCAGCACTTCAAAGCCATCGCTGAACATACTGACTTGCCACAAATTCTGTATAATGTGCCGTCCCGTACCGGTTGCGATATGCTGCCGGAAACCGTTGGCCGTCTCTCGGAAGTAAAAAATATTATCGGTATTAAAGAGGCGACAGGGAACTTAAGCCGCGTTCATCAGATCAAAGAGCTGGTTTCAGACGACTTTATCCTGTTGAGCGGTGATGATGCGACCGCGCTGGACTTTATGCAGCTCGGTGGTCATGGCGTGATCTCCGTAACGGCAAACGTTGCGGCGCGCGACATGGCTGAAATGTGCAAACTGGCCGCGGCCGGTCACTTTGATGAAGCGCGTGTCATCAATCAGCGTCTGATGCCGCTGCACAATAAATTATTTGTCGAACCCAATCCGATCCCAGTGAAATGGGCATGTAAGGAGTTGGGGCTTGTAGCAACCGACACGCTGCGTCTGCCAATGACACCGATTACCGACCACGGTCGTGATATCGTCAGGGCAGCGCTGAAGCATGCCGGTTTGCTGTAGAGTTTAGGGAGATTTGATGGCTTATTCAGTACAGAAGTCGCGCCTGGCGAAGGTTGCGAGTGTTTCGCTTGTTTTGCTGCTCGCTGCCTGTAGTTCAGACTCGCGCTATAAGCGCCAGGTGAGCGGTGATGAATCCTATCTGGATGCGACCCCGCTTGCTGAACTTCACGCACCGGCTGGTATGATCCTGCCGATTCAGAACGGCGATTATAATATTCCCGTGACCAACGGCAGCGGCCTGGTCGGTAAAGCGCTTGATATTCGTCCACCAGCACAGCCTCTGGCGCTGGTTAACGGGGCGCGTACCCAGTTCACCGGTGATACCGCGTCTCTGATGGTTGAGAGCGCGCGCGGTAGCACGCTGTGGCCACAGGTTGTCAGCGTCATTCAGTCGAAGAACTACACCATCGATAAACGCGATGACGCCAGCCAGACGTTAACCACCGACTGGATCGAATGGAACCGTCTGGATGAAGATCAGCAGTACCGCGGTCGCTATCAAGTCTCCGTAAAACCACAGGGTTACCAGCAGGCGGTCAACGTTAAGCTGTTGAACCTGGAGCAGGCGGGTAAACCGGTTGCGGATGCCTCGTCCCTGCAACGTTACAGCACCGAAATGCTGAACGTGATTGCCGCAGGTCTGGATAAAACCGCGACCGATGCCGCCAACGCCGCGCAGAGCCGCAACGGTGTAACCTTCGATGTCCAGAGCGGCGCGGACGATACCGGCCTGCCAATGCTGGTGGTGCGCGCACCGTTTAACCAGACCTGGCAGCGTCTGCCTGCGACGCTGGAAAAAGTGGGCATGAAAGTCACTGACAGCACCCGCTCAACCGGCAGCATAACGGCAACCTATAAGCCGCTCTCCGACAGCGCATGGCAGGAACTGGGTGCAAAAGATCCTCAGCTTGCCTCCGGTGACTACAAAATTCAGGTCGGTGACCTTGATAACCGCAGTAGCCTGCAGTTTATCGATCCAAAAGGTCACACGCTGACCCAGTCGCAGAACGATGCGCTGGTCGCTGTCTTCCAGGCAGCATTCAGCAAATAAATACGAGGGCTGGTGAATCCAGCCCTTTTTATTTTCGTGCTACGCAAACGTGTGCGTGGCATAATATCCCCAGTTTTGAACACATATCATCACACCAGGAGTAATGAAGATGCAGAAGCAAGCTGAGTTGTATCGTGGCAAAGCGAAGACCGTATACAGCACGGAAAACCCGGATCTGTTGGTGCTCGAGTTCCGCAATGATACGTCAGCAGGGGATGGCGCACGCATTGAGCAGTTCGATCGTAAAGGCATGGTGAACAACAAGTTCAACCACTTCATTATGACCAAACTGGCCGAAGCGGGTATCCCGACTCAGATGGAAGCGTTGCTGTCCGATACGGAATGTCTGGTGAAAAAACTGGATATGGTTCCGGTTGAGTGCGTTATTCGTAACCGTGCGGCGGGCTCCCTGGTGAAGCGTCTGGGCATTGAAGAAGGTATCGAACTGAATCCACCGCTGTTCGATCTGTTCCTGAAAAACGACGCCATGCACGACCCGATGGTCAATGATTCCTACTGCGAAACCTTCGGCTGGGTGAACAAAGAGAACCTGGCGCGCATGAAAGAGCTGACCTACAAAGCCAACGACGTGCTGAAAAAATTGTTTGATGACGCGGGCCTGATCCTCGTCGACTTCAAGCTGGAGTTTGGTCTGTTCAAAGGCGAAGTGGTGCTGGGCGATGAGTTCTCACCGGACGGCAGCCGCCTGTGGGACAAAGAAACCCTGGATAAAATGGACAAAGACCGTTTCCGTCAGAGCCTGGGTGGCCTGATTGAAGCCTACGAAGCGGTTGCTCACCGTTTAGGCGTTAAGCTCGACTAACTCCCTCACTTGCCAAAGGATGTTCGCATCCTTTGGCGTCTTACCTTTGTTTCCTATGGTAATCTTGTCGTTAACCGCCTACGATCATAGCTATTATAAATGGAATAGTTCGAGGTGGTTATGCGCTGGCAAGGGCGTCGTGAAAGTGACAATGTAGAAGACAGACGCAGTGATGGCGGCGGCGGTCCTTCCATGGGGGGACCCGGCTTCCGCTTACCCAGCGGCAAGGGCGGTATTATCCTGCTGATAGTGGTGCTGGTCGCGGGGTATTACGGCGTCGATCTCACCGGGTTAATGACCGGTCAGCCGCTGCAACAGCAGCAGCATTCTCAGCGCTCCATCAGCCCGAATGAAGATGAAGCGGCCAAATTTACCTCGGTGATCCTCGCCACAACGGAAGATACGTGGGGTCAGCTGTTTGAGAAGATGGGTCGTACCTACCAGCAGCCAAAGCTGGTGATGTACCGGGGCGCAACCCGCACCGGATGCGGCACCGGACAGTCCGTGATGGGGCCGTTCTACTGCCCGGCGGACGGCACCGTCTATATCGATCTCTCCTTTTACGATGACATGAAACGCAAGCTTGGCGCTGACGGCGATTTTGCCCAGGGCTATGTGATCGCGCATGAAGTCGGCCATCACGTGCAAAAGCTGCTGGGGATTGAGCCAAAAGTGCGCCAGCTGCAGCAAAATGCGTCGCAGGCTGAAGTGAACCGCCTGTCCGTCAAAATGGAGCTGCAGGCGGACTGCTTCGCGGGCGTCTGGGGCCACAGCATGCAGCAGCAGGGCGTGCTGGAATCCGGCGATCTTGAGGAGGCGCTGAATGCCGCTCAGGCGATCGGTGACGACCGTCTTCAGCAGCAGAGCCAGGGGCGCGTCGTGCCGGACAGCTTCACCCACGGTACCTCACAGCAGCGCTACAGCTGGTTTAAACGCGGTTTCGACAGCGGCGACCCGGCGCAGTGTAATACCTTCGGCAAAGCGATGTAATGCTGGCGTTTGATCAGCTGATACGCGAGCTTGAGCGCACCGGCCATCGTCGGCTGGTGGTGCTCAGCGGCGAGGCGCAGTGGACGTTGAGTCAGGCGACTGACCTGCGTAATACCCTGCCGGGAGACTGGCTGTGGCTGGATGATAATCCCTCAAAAGCCCTCAGCGGACTGCTGGGACGCGAATATCGGCATGCTGTCTTTGACGCGCGCGCCGGGTTTGACGTCTCAGCGTTCGCCGCGCTCAGCGGAACGCTGCGCGCCGGAAGCCTCCTTGTGCTGCTGGTTCCTCCACTTGCTGACTGGGCCGACAGGCCAGACAGCGATTCTTTGCGCTGGAGCGACAGCGCGGAGCCGATCGCCACTCCACACTTTGTGCACCACTTCTGCCGGACGCTTGCCGCCGATTCGGATGTGATTGTCTGGCAACAGCATCGTCCCTTGTCCGTTCCCGTTGCGCCGGATTTACCCGCCTGGCAGCCTGCCAGCGGCGCACCGCAGCGTGAGCAGGCAGAGATCCTCGACGCGCTTCTGACCATGCCTGCGGGCATTGCCGCGGTAACGGCACCGCGCGGGCGCGGAAAGTCAGCCCTGGCGGGGATGCTGCTCAGTAGCATTCAGGGGCGTGCGGTGGTCACGGCACCGGCTAAAGGGGCAACGGATGTCATTGCGCGCTTCGCGGGCCAGCATTTTCACTTTATGGCCCCAGATGCGCTGCTGGCCTCCGCGCTGCAGGCCGACTGGCTGATTGTCGATGAAGCGGCTGCCATCCCGGGCCCGCTGCTGGAGAAGCTGGTCACGCGCTTTCCGCGCGTGGTGTTAACCACCACGGTGCAGGGCTATGAAGGGACGGGCAGGGGTTTCCTGCTGAAGTTCTGCGCCCGTTTTAGCGGGTTGCGGCATTATGCCTTATCGACCCCCATTCGATGGGCTGCCGGATGTCCGCTTGAGCGGTTCGTGGCGAATGCTCTGTTATTTGATGATGCGCTTATCGACCGCAAACCGGAAGGCGACGTGCGTATAACGCCGCTGGCGCCGCGGATGTGGGAGAGCGACCCGGCACGCGTGGCAAGCGTTTATGAACTGCTGTGTGCGGCACACTACCGCACGTCACCGCTCGATTTACGCCGGATGATGGACGCGCCCGGCCAGCACTTTGCTGTTGCCGGGACGGAGGCAGAGATTGCAGGCGCGCTCTGGCTGGTGGAAGAGGGCGGGTTGTCCCCTGAGCTTAGCCGCGCCGTGTGGGCGGGATACCGGCGTCCACGCGGGAATCTCGTGGCGCAGTCCCTGGCGGCGCACGGCGGCTCTCCGCTCGCGGCGACGCTGAAAGGGCGACGGGTTAGCCGCATTGCGGTTCACCCCCTGCGCCAGCGGGAAGGCATCGGACAACGGCTTATCCGTAGCGCCCGCGGGGAAGATTATCTGTCGGTGAGTTTCGGTTATACCGACGAGCTGTGGCATTTCTGGCAGCGGTGCGGGTTTGTGCTGGTGCGGATGGGGAGCCATCGGGAAGCCAGCAGCGGCTGCTACACGGCGATGGCGCTGCTGCCGCTGAGCGAGGCTGGGCGTCGGCTGTGCGCGCAGGAACATCAGCGTTTGTGTCGGGATATGCGCGTCCTGTCGGCCTGGAACGGTGAAAAGATCCCGGTGGACGACGGCTGGGAAGCTACCCTTAATAGTGATGACTGGCGGGAGCTGGCGGGGTTTGCTTTTGCCCATCGCGCGTTTTCAACCTCGGTTGCCGCGCTGACGCGGTTGTTGCTCACCGTTGATATGCCGCTTCCGGCCCTGCGGGGGAAAATGGCAGGGAAAACGGATGAGGCCGGGCGAAAAGCGTTGCTGGCAAAGCTGCGCAGTGAAACCGCGCAAGCGCTTGAAAGCCTTGATTATCCCCGTTGCCAGCAGTTGAAGGAAGCCATTTTGCAATGGCAATTTTTTCAATGACTTCTTCAGTAAAGTGGCATGGTCATTCCCGCCGGGAGGCGTAGAATCCAGGTCATCTATTAAGGAGACCACCATGAAACATGACCATTTTGTTGTTCAAAGCCCTGATAAACCGGCTAAACAGTTACTGCTTCTGTTTCATGGGGTTGGCGATAATGCCGTCAATATGGGTCAGATTGGCAGCTGGTTTGCGCCCGTTTTTCCGGAGGCATTGATTGTTAGCATTGGTGGCGTAGAGCCATGCGGCCCGAACGGGCGCCAGTGGTTCTCGGTTCAGGGCGTGACGGAAGAGAACCGCCAGGCGCGCATTGATGCCATCATGCCGACCTTTATCGAGGTCGTCCGCTACTGGCAGCAGCAGAGCGGCGTAGGAGCCGATGCCACCGCGCTGATTGGCTTCTCGCAGGGGTCAATCATGTCGCTGGAAAGCGTAAAGGCGCAGCCAGGTCTGGTGTCACGGGTGATCGCGTTTAACGGTCGTTTTGCGACGTTACCGACAAGCGCAACCACGCAGACCACGATCCACTTAATCCACGGCGGTGAAGACCGGGTGATTGAACTCTCGCATGCGGTTGCTGCCCAGGAAGCGCTGATTCGGGAAGGTGGGGATGTGACGCTGGATATTGTTGACGATCTGGGCCACGCCATTGACGACCGCAGCATGCAGTTTGCGCTCGATCGTTTGCGCTATACCGTACCGAAGCACTACTTTGATGAAGCGCTCAGCGGCGGTAAGCCGGATAATGATGATATTGTTGAGTTTATGTGAGGTTATCCCCTCTCCACAGGAGAGGGGATACAGACCGGTTACTTCTTCTGGTCTTTCTTCGGCCAGTCGTCGTCATCGTCCCACTTGTCGTTGAAATCACGGTGCGGGGGAAGATCCGGTTTGTTGGCGAGAAATTTTTTATGGTCCACGCGCTTAAGGTCTTTAATCACGTTAAGCAGTACGCCGACCAGAAAAACCAACACCAGAACCCACCAGTACTTTGAAAGCCAATCCATTCGCTATTCCTCTCAGAGCGTTCGTCAGGCGACGATTTGCTCCATAATACGTTGATACATACGGGCCAGCAGTTGTAAATCTGCCGCATTGACACACTCATTTATTTTATGAATGGTTGCGTTCACTGGCCCCAGTTCGACAACCTGAGCACCCATACGGGCGATAAAGCGTCCGTCTGAGGTACCACCCGTTGTCAGCAGCTGTGGCTTAATTTCATTATAGTGCTCGATGGCGTTCACCACCGCATCCACCAGTTTGCCACGCTGCGTCAGGAACGGCTGGCCGGAAAGCCACCACTCCACGGTATAGCGCAGCTGATATTTTTCCAGCAGGGCGATAACGCGCGCCTTGATCATCTCATCGGTCAGTTCCGTGCTGAAGCGGAAGTTGAACTGGACGAAATAATCCCCCGGGATCACGTTATTGCTGCCGGTCCCGGCCTTGACGTTTGCTATCTGCATGCTGGTCGGCGGGAAGAACTCGTTGCCCTTATCCCACTCAATCGCCACCAGCTCGCTCAGCATTGGCGCGGCGCGGTGAACCGGGTTATCGGCGAGATGCGGGTAAGCGACGTGGCCCTGAACGCCGTGAATGGTCAGGTTACAGGTCAGCGAGCCACGGCGTCCGTTTTTGACGACGTCACCCACCACTTCGGTGCTGGACGGCTCACCGACCAGACAGTAGTCGAGACGCTCGTTGCGTGCCATCAGCGCTTCAACGACCTTTACGGTACCGTTGTGCGCGCTGGCTTCTTCGTCGGAGGTGATCAAAAACGCGAGACGGTTTTTGTGGTTCGGATGCTGCGCCACAAAGCGCTCTGCCGCCACGACCATCGCCGCCAGAGAGCCTTTCATGTCTGCCGCGCCGCGACCAAACAGCATGCCATCCCGAATGGTCGGCTCAAACGGCGGGTTAATCCAGCGATCCGCGTCACCGGCGGGAACGACGTCAGTATGCCCGGCGAAGGCCAGCGTTTCGCCCTGTCCGCGCCACGCCCAGAAGTTCTGGGTATCGCCAAAATCCATGCGTTCAACGGTAAAACCGATGGCGCGCAGGCGTTCAATCATAAGAGCCTGACAACCTGCGTCGTCCGGGCTAAGGGAAGGACGGCGAATAAGCTGCTGAGTCAGCTCAATGACCGGGCATGACATAAACTACACCTCAACGAAAAAAGTCGGAATAAAGGGTTTCACTGAAACCCAGCAGCATAGGCTGCCCTGGCGCGCAGAGCAATGGGCGTTTGATAATTGCCGGCATCTCGAGCATCAGTTTTGCCGCGCTGTCGGCATCGTTGATGCTGGCGCGCAGAGAGTCGTCCAGTTTACGCCAGGTGGTACCGCGGGTGTTCAGCAGGGCTTCCCAGCCCAGTTCGCGAATAGCGCTATGCAGAAATTCTGCATCGAGCCCATCGGCACGGTAATCGTGGAAGCGGTACTCCACGCTGTTAGCGTCCAGCCAGCGGCGGGCTTTTTTGATGGTGTCGCAATTTTTAATGCCGTACATCACAACCATGGTGAATCCTTTTGATGTTCTGATAATTAAATGTTCAGTAAATTCGAAGATATATCCTTAAGTGGAATATAACACATTCAGGAATTGTCTGGATTAACGCGCCTGCTTAATTCGACTCACAACTGTACGCTGAATATTCTTTCATCATTTAAGCATAGATGTCCATAAACTTTAAAAACCCAATAAACTCAGCCAATAAAATAAAACTCACCCGTTCGTAGGGTTATTTCAAAATATTGCTGGCCGTCACAAAAAATTGAGGGCTCTCCGTTCATATTTATCATAAATCCCCGCAGGACGTGGGGTACAATCACAGCAATTGGTTAAATAGTCTTCACAATGATGGTACGTTTTTGTAGAATGCGCATAATAATAAGAGAGGTTGTTATGATTGAACGTGAACTGGGGAACTGGAAAGATTTTATCGAAGGCATGCTTCGTAAATGACATTCAGTAAGAATTGCAAGAGCACTAAAATAAGTAAAATAACCATAGTGTGAATTAATCACACAGTAAAAAGGCGGCCGATAAAGCCGCCTTTTTTTATTTCAACCACTTACTCAGGACGTTCCTTTAGCGGGAAGCGGCGACGCACCAGCACAAAGAACAGCGGAACGAAGTAAATGGCCAGGATGGTGGCCGAAATCATGCCGCCCATCACTCCCGTGCCGACGGCATGCTGGCTGCTGGAGCCTGCGCCAGTGCTGGTCGCCATCGGCAGTACACCAAAAATAAACGCCAGCGACGTCATCAGGATTGGGCGCAGGCGCTGACGGCAGGCGTGCAGCGTGGCGGCCATCAGTTCGTGGCCTTTGGCATTCATCTCGTTAGCAAACTCAACGATCAGAATGGCGTTTTTCGCCGATAGCCCAATGACGGTGAGCAGGCCCACCTGGAAGTAAACATCGTTCTCCAGGCCGCGCATCCAGGTCGCGAGCAGCGCACCGATAACCCCAAGGGGCACGACCAGCATGACCGAGAACGGGACCGACCAGCTCTCATACAGTGCGGCAAGGCAGAGGAAGACCACCAGCAGCGAGAGCGCGTAAAGGGCGGGGGCCTGCGCCCCTGAGAGACGCTCCTGGTAAGACATGGCCGTCCACTCGAGACCAAAACCGGCGGGCAGCTGTTGCACCAGTTTTTCCATGGTGTCCATGGCGGTACCGGTGCTGACGCCCGGCGCGGCTTCCCCGACGATTTCAACCGCAGAATAGCCGTTATAGCGTTCCAGGCGTGGCGATCCGCTCTCCCAGTGCGAACTGGCAAAGGCGGAGAACGGCACCATGCCGCCAGCATTATTTCTGACAAACCAGCGGTTAATATCATCCGGCAGCATGCGGAACGGCGCGGCGGACTGGACATACACTTTTTTCACGCGGCCGCGATCCATAAAGTCATTCACATAGCTCGACCCCCACGCCGTTTGCAGGGTGTCGTTGATATCGTTGATCGAGACGCCCAGCGCCTGCGCCTTACGCTGATCGATATCCACCTGAAGCTGCGGGCTGTCGTCGAGGCCGTTATGGCGAACGCGGGTCAGGCCAGGATCGTTGCTTGCCAGCGCTAACAGCTTATCGCGTGCCGCCATCAGCGCCGTGTGGCCCGCACCGGCGTGATCCTGCAGCTCCATATCGAACCCGGCGGAACTGCCCAGCCCGCTTATCGCCGGCGGACTGCTGGCAAAGACGCGCGCCTCTTTGATGTGCGCAAAGGCTTTTGTCGCACGTTCAATAATGGCAAACGAGGTGCCCGTCCGGGTATCGCGCTCGTCCCAGTCCTTCAGGCGGACAAACATGCGGGCGACGTTCTGCCCGTTACCACCCGGGCCGGAGCCGACGGTGGAGAAGACCGAGACAACGTTGTCTTTCTCTTTGGTGAAGAAGTACTGTTCCACTTTCTGAACCACTTTCAGCGTCTGCTGCTGCGTTGCGCCGCTCGGAAGCTGCACCGAGGTGGTGAACATCCCCCGGTCTTCCATCGGCAGGAACGAGGTGGGCAGGTGCAGGAACAGCCAGACCATGCCGCCCAGTAGCACAACGTAAATCATCATCCAGCGCAGGCTGCGGTGCAGTACGCGACCGACGGCAGATTCATACCGCGCGGCGTTGCGGTTGAACATGCGGTTAAACCAGCCGAAGAACCCTTTCTGCCCGTGATGCTCCCCTTTGTGCAGCGGTTTCAGAATGGTGGCGCACAGCGCGGGGGTGAGGATCAGCGCGACCAGCACGGAGAGCACCATCGCTGAGACGATGGTGATCGAGAACTGGCGGTAAATCGCCCCGGTGGTGCCGCCAAAGAAGGCCATCGGGATAAAGACGGCCGACAGCACCATCGCAATCCCGACCAGCGCCCCCTGAATTTGCCCCATAGACTTGCGCGTCGCCTGGCGCGGAGAGAGCCCTTCTTCGCTCATGATGCGCTCGACGTTTTCAACCACCACGATGGCATCATCCACCAGAAGGCCGATTGCCAGCACCATCGCAAACATCGTCAGGGTATTAATGCTGTACCCGAAGGCGTAAAGCACCGCAAAGGTCCCCAGCAGCACCACGGGGACGGCAATGGTGGGGATCAGCGTCGCGCGGAAGTTTTGCAGGAACAGGTACATGACCAGGAACACCAGCGCGATGGCTTCCAGCAGAGTCTTCACCACGTCCTCAATGGAGGCTTTTACGAAGGAGGTGGTTTCATAGGCGACTTTGTACTCCAGCCCGTGCGGGAAATACTGCGACAGCTCATCCAGACGGTCTAATACCAGTTTCGCCGTCGCCATTTCGTTCGCGCCGGAGGCCAGCTTAATCCCCAGACCGGAGGCCTGATTGCCGTTAAAGCGGCTCAGGTAGTCGTATTTCTCCGCCCCCATTTCCACCGTGGCGACATCGCCGAGACGCACTTCCGAGCCGTCCTGATTCACGCGCAGGGTGATATTGCGGAACTGGTCCGGCGTCTGCAGCAGGGATTGTGAATTAATGGTGGCGTTCAGGGCTTGCTTATCAACGGAAGGCGTTCCCCCCAGTTGCCCTACGGCAATCTGGGCGTTCTGGGCTTTGATAGCATCCGTCACGTCGGTTGCCGTCATCTGGTAGCTGTTCAGCTTGTTGGGATCGAGCCAGATACGCATGGAGTATTGTGAGCCATAGGCGTCGATATCCCCGACGCCGTTGATCCGGCTGATGGGATCCTGAATATTACTGGCGACGTAGTCCGCGATGTCCTGTTTATCCATCGAGCCATCTGTCGAGACAAAGGCGATGGTCAATATGTTGGTATCGCCGGTTTTACGCACGGTCACGCCCTGGTTCTGCACCGCCTGGGGCAGCTTGCGCATGGCCGACTGCAGCTGGTTTTGGACCTGCTGCACCGCTTCGTCCGGGTCGGTGCCCGCCTTAAAGCTCAGGGTAACCGTCGCCTGTCCCGTGGCGCTGCTTTGCGAGGACATGTACATCAGGTTATCCAGACCCGTCATGTTCTGCTCGATAACCTGCGTCACGGTATTTTCCAGCGTCTGTGCCGACGCGCCGGGATAGTTTGCGGTGACGCGCACGTTCGGCGGTGCCAGGTCGGGGTATTGCTCAACGGGAAGTGAAGTAATCGCCAGAACGCCTGTCAGACACAACAGGATGGCAAGCACCCAGGCAAAAATGGGGCGATCGATGAAAAAATTCGCCATGAAAGTGTGACCTCGTTTTGCTGCACGTCATTATTGTTTATTGCCCGCATAACTTTAGCGGTAAGGCCCAGGTCAAACGTGGAGAAATAAAGGAGATAGTGTAAATTATCATGCGCTTTTCCCTGCGCTTCCCTCTTTACCGTTATTTACCCGTTAACGGCGTGGGCGCCGGGAACGTCACGCTGACCAGCGTGCCGCCGTTTTGCGGCTGTGAAAAGTGCAGCACTCCTCCAAGCCGCTGCGCGCGTTCGCGCATGATGTTCAGCCCGTAATGTCCCGGCGGCTCGCTGGCTTCGCCAATCCCGATGCCGTTGTCGCGAATGCTGACGCTGTGTGTACCGTCCGCTGCAGTCACGCAGCTGACGGTGATTTCGCTCGCCTGCGCGTGCTTAATGGCGTTCAGCACGGCTTCACGCACGATCTGCAGCAAATGCACCTGCTTTTGCGCGTCCAGCGCCAGCGAGGAGAGGCGGCAGTCGAGATGCAGTTTCGCCTGCGTCTGGCTCTGCAGCCCGTCGAGTGACTCCTGCAGCGCCGCGGGTAAATTCGCATGGTTCAGCGTCAGGCGGAAGGTAGTCAGCAGCTCGCGAAGCTGCTGCCAGGCGTTGTTCAGCTCACGGGAGAAGTCGGTGATAATAGCCTGCGCTTGGGTATTTTCTTCCGGCACGGCGCGTTTGAGCAACGCAAGCTGAATGCGCAGATACGACAGCACCTGCGCCAGCGAATCGTGCAGCTCGCGGGCAATAGTGGCGCGCTCTTCCATCAGCAGCAGCTGCTGGTAATGCTTTTGCGCCTGGTTAAAGTACAGTCCGCGCCCGAGCATGGTCGCCACGCTTCTCATCAGCGGAAGGGGGACACTGTCCGCCTTGCTTTGCCAGCGCAGCTCGCCGTAGAGCGTGTCCTGCATCAGTACCGGCAGGTTTTGCAGAGGGATACCCTCAGCCTCCGTCCCTTCACACAGCCGCCAGTCGTCGCTGGTGCGCAGTTCCAGATAATTCATCTGCGTATAGTCATGGACAATCTGCAGGATATGCCGGAAACAGTGGCTGTCTATCTGCCCGGTATTGAGCGCCTGCGAGCACTTGAACAGCATGTCGAGCTGCTGGTGGGCTTCGTGCAGGTGCCGCGTCTTTTCCGCAACCGAGGCTTCGAGCGAACGGTAGAGCGTATCGAGCTCGGCTGACATGTGGTTAAAGGCGCGCGAAAGCTGGCCCAGCTCGTTCGGCAGGGCGCTATCCGGCGCAGGAGTGGCAAATTCGCCGCGCTCAATCCGTTCGCTGGCCGCCACCAGGTTATTCAGCGGCAGCACCACCTGACGACGGATGCGTCGCAGGGTAAACAGCGTCAGCAGCAGGATCCCGAGTGCGCCAGCCAGCGAGAGCAGGGTGACCGTCTGAATTTTGTGTTCGGTGTAGTGCTGGAGGGCGAGCACAAAGGCATCAATGCGGCCGACAGAATCTTCAATATTGCGTTGATACCACGCGCTGTCGCCGCGGGCGATGCGCGCATCCATCTCCTGCCAGGCCACATGCAGCTGCTGATAGCGTGCTTTCACATTGTCCGGGACGTACCAGCGGTTCAGCTTCTGCAGGGCAGGCGCGCCGAGCGTCTGTTGCCAGCTCTCGCGATGTGCCGCAAGGGAAGGGCTGTTGCGCTGCATCTCGTAGCCCAGACGATAGCTCTGCATGCGCAGCGAACCGGCGATATTAATGGCTTCGGCATCGCGCTGGCTGCTGGCCAGCGTCAGCAGCGCGACGGTGCTGCTGAGCACGGATAGGGCAATGATCGAAAAGAAAGCCCAGGCAAGGCTTCCGGAAACGGGTCGTTTAACGGTCACAGAACGGCTCTCTGAATAAAATTGATCTGCCACAGGTTCACTGGAAATAATTGGGCGTTCAGGGCATTTGAACATTGCCCGATCGCACCGTGATGCGTAAATACCATACTCTTATAAAGAAAAAGGTTATTGAACCAAAAACAGGTGTGGTTATGAATCGTTTTATTATGGCTAACAGCCAGCAGTGCATTGGGTGTCGCGCCTGCGAAGTGGCCTGCGTGATGGCGCACAACGATGAGCAGCATGTCCTGAGCGAACGCCATTTTCATCCCCGTATCACGGTCCTGAGATCCGGCGAGAAGAGCCGCCCGGTGACCTGCCATCATTGCGAAAATGCACCCTGCGCGCAAAGCTGCCCGAACGGCGCCATCAGCAAATGCGATGACAGCGTACAGGTGAATCAACAAAAATGCATCGGCTGTAAGGCCTGCGTGGTGGCCTGCCCGTTTGGCACGATGGAGATTATCGTCACCCCGCTCGACAAGGGCAGCGTGAAGGCCTCGGCGAATAAATGCGATCTCTGCCTGACGCGTCCACACGGCCCGGCCTGTATCGAAAATTGCCCCGCAGATGTCCTCACCCTGGTGACGCCTGCCGTGCTGGATAATCTGGCGAAATCGCGCCGACAGCGCACGGCCTGCCTGGAGGCGCAACCCTGGCATGGTGCGGAGGCCGTCAGCGTGGACGCGCCGCGTAGCAAACAGCAGCAGATGCAGGCGACGGCGCCCCGCGGCGAGCCCGATAAGCTGACTGCCGTCGAACGCGTGAGCCATTTTAACGAAATTTACCTGCCGTTCCGGGCCGAACAGGCCGCCCGCGAGGCGTCGCGCTGCCTGAAGTGCGGCGAGCATAGCATTTGCGAATGGACCTGCCCGCTGCACAACCACATTCCGCAGTGGATTGAGCGCCTCAACGCAGGGGATATCACCGGCGCGGCTGAGCTTTCTCATCAGACCAACTGTTTACCTGAAATTACCGGCCGCGTCTGTCCGCAGGACCGGCTATGCGAGGGTGCCTGCACGCTGCGTGAAGCGGCGGGCGCCGTGACCATCGGCAACATCGAGCGCTATATCGCCGATCGGGCGCTGGCGATGGGCTGGCGGCCGGATATGTCCGCCGTCACGCCGTCAGGTAAACGTGTCGCGATTGTCGGCGCGGGGCCCGCCGGGCTGGCGTGCGCCGACGTGCTGGCGCGCCACGGCGTGAGCGTGACGGTCTATGACCGGCATCCGGAGATCGGCGGTTTGCTGACCTTTGGCATCCCGGCATTTAAGCTCGACAAATCGCTGCTCGCGCGGCGCAGAGAGATATTTACCGCGATGGGGATCCGCTTCGAGCTGAACTGCGAGGTGGGCCAGGACGTGTCGATGTCACAGCTAAAGCACGATTACGACGCCTTGTTTATTGGGGTGGGAACCTATCGGTCGATGAAGGCGGGTATCCCGAACGAGGACGCGCCAGGGGTCTACGACGCGCTGCCTTTCCTGGTGGGCAACACGCGGCATGTTATGGGGCTGGAGGCGACGGCCAGCGAACCGTTCATCGACACCCGTGGCCTGAACGTGGTGGTGCTGGGCGGAGGCGACACCGCGATGGACTGCGTCCGCACTGCGTTACGCCACGGGGCGGCAAACGTCACCTGCGCCTATCGTCGGGATGAGGCCAACATGCCAGGCTCGAAGAAAGAGGTGAAGAACGCCAGAGAAGAGGGGGCCGCGTTTGAGTTTAACGTTCAGCCGGTTGAGCTGACGCTGGATCCGAACGGTAAGGTCAACGGTATCCGGATGCTGCGAACCGTGCTCGGTGAACCGGATGCGCAGGGACGGCGTCGGCCCGTTCCGGTGGCGGGCAGCGAGTTTGTGATGGCCGCGGATGCGGTCATCATGGCGTTTGGTTTTAATCCTCACGCGATGCCCTGGCTGCAGGCGCAGGGGGTTGAAACGGACGACTGGGGACGGATCGTGGCCTCGGTTGAGAGCCGCTACCGTTACCAGACGACCAATCCGCAGATCTTCGCCGGGGGCGATGCGGTACGCGGCGCGGATCTGGTGGTGACCGCGATGGCGGAAGGACGTCATGCCGCGCAAGGGATACTCGACTGGCTGGGAGGTAATGCGCCACAGCATCATTAATCCGGCGGGCGACAAAGCGGGATTCACGGCGTAGTATAGGACGACTCATTGTGTCGTGGAGCCCGTATGACCCTGAAAATAGACGTTATCAAAGACAAAATTCTCTCTGAAAACTACTTTGTCCTGCGTAACATCACCTACGATCTGACGCGTAACAACGGTGAAGTGATCCGCCACAGGCGCGAGGTCTACGACCGCGGCAACGGGGCAACTATCCTGCTCTATAATCGTGAAAAGCAGAGCGTGGTGCTGATCCGCCAGTTCAGGGTGGCAACGTGGGTCAATGGCAACCCGGACGGACGTCTGATTGAAACCTGCGCGGGCCTGCTCGATGACGATGAGCCGGAAGTCTGCATCCGCAAAGAGGCCGTCGAAGAGACCGGCTTCGAAGTGGGCGAGGTCAAAAAGATCTTCGAGCTGTTTATGTCGCCGGGCGGCGTGACGGAAATCGTCCATTTCTTCATCGCGGAATACAGCGACGCGCAGCGCACTCACCGGGGCGGCGGCGTAGAAGATGAAGATATCGAAGTGCTGGAGCTTCCTTTTGCCCGGGCGCTGGAGATGGTGCGTTCAGGCGAAATCAGGGATGGTAAGGCGGTGATATTACTGCAGTATTTACAGACGACCGGGCTGATGAATACCCCTTTCGAACGGATATAGCCTGTTTTTCGGGTATATCTGATAAATCCGATTGAGCAACCCCGGCGGGAACACGAAGATACTGCCCAGTTACGCGTTTTCGTTCCGGGATTGTGCCATTCATGCGCTACAGCGTCTTTTTATTTTCCCTGTTATGTGTGCTCCTCGCGCCGCTGGTGCGGGCTGCACCCGCGCAGCAAGCCTTTTCTGACTGGCAGGTGACCTGCAATAACCAGAACTTTTGCCTTGCCCGCAACACGGGCGAACACCGTGGTCTGGTCATGACGCTCACCCGAAGCGCCGGGGCGAAAACGGATGCCACGCTGCGTATCGATCTCGGCGGGCTTGATACGCCTTCCGTGAAAGAGCCTGAGATTGCCCCCCGGCTGCTGCTGGATAATATTCCCCTGAAGCTGGACAAACAGCGCTGGCAGCTCACGCCCTGGCATCTGAAAACGGACGATGCGGCCACCATCACCGCCTTTCTGAAAAATATCCAGGAAGGGAAGGCCCTAACCCTTCGCGGCGGTAAGCAGGTGATTTCTCTGAGCGGTCTGAAAGCCGCGCTGCTGTTCATTGATGCGCAGCAAAAGCGCGTGGGCAGTGAAACCGCGTGGATCAGAAAAGGTGACGATCCGCCGTTAAGCGTACCGCCCGCACCCGCCCTGAAAAAGGTGGCGACCGTTAATCCTACCCCAACACCGCTTTCCCATGCCGAACTGAACGACCTGCTGGATTATGGCACCGGCAGGATGAACAGCAGCCAGTGCTCGCTGGATCCTAACCGCCGGGAAGTGCGCGTCACCGCGTTGACCGATGACAAGGCGCTGCTGATCGTCAGCTGCGAGGCGGGGGCCTATAACACCGTCGATCTGGCGTGGCTGGTGTCACGTAAGAAACCGTTCTCTGCCCGCAGCGTCAGGCTGCGTCTGCCGTTTACGCCGTCAAGCGACAGCAGCGAAATAGAGTTGATGAACGCCAGCTTTGATGAGAAGACGCGCGAGCTGACCACGCTCTCGCTGGGGCGCGGTATGGGCGATTGTGGGTTCCTGACGCGCTGGCGGTTTGACGGCCAGCGTTTCCGCCTGGTGCGTTATGCTGAGGAACCCAGCTGCGATAACTGGAACGGGCCAGACGCCTGGCCCACGCTGTGGATCACGCGGTAGCTTTTTGCCGGGTGGCGCAGTCGCTTACCCGGCCTACGAATCTTGCGGTCTGTGGCAATGTGCCGGGTGGCGGCTTCGCCTTACCCGGCCTACAAATCTTGCGGTCTGTGACAATGTGCCGGGTGGCGGCTTCGCCTTACCCGGCCTACAAATCTTGCGGTCTGTGGCAATGTACCGGGTGGTGGCTTCGCCTTACCCGGCCTACAAAAAACCAAGCCGTAGGCCGGGTAAGCGACAGCGCCACCCGGCAACGCAGGCCGCACTACAGCACGCTCAGCGCCTTCTCCACCACGTTCTCAACCGTAAAGCCGAAGTACGGGAACAGCTTATCGGCAGGGGCGGACTCACCGTAGCCCCTCATGCCCACAATCGCTCCTTTGAGCCCGACATACTTGTACCAGTAGTCGGCAATACCGGCCTCCACCGCCACGCGCGCCGCGACGCTGGACGGCAGGACCGATTCCCGGTACGCCTCGTCCTGGGCGTCAAAGATATCCGTGGAAGGCAGGGAGACGACCCGCACCGCGTGGCCTTCGGCGGTCAGTTTCTCAGCCGCTTTCACCGTGATTTCCACCTCTGAACCGGTCGCAATCAGGATCACGTCCGGCTTGCCGCCGCTGTCTTTCAGGATATAGCCGCCGCGAGCGATGTTTTTCACCTGCTCCGGCGTGCGCTCTATCTGCGCCAGGTTCTGGCGTGACAGAATCAGTGCCGTCGGGCCGTTATGGCGTTCTACCGCCAGCTTCCAGCCCACCGCCGCTTCGACCTGATCGCAGGGACGCCAGGTGCTGAAGTTTGGCGTCAGGCGCAGGCTCGCCAGCTGTTCAACCGCCTGGTGGGTGGGGCCGTCTTCTCCCAGACCGATGGAGTCGTGGGTATAGACCATAATCTGCCGCGCCTTCATCAGCGCTGCCATGCGCGCCGCGTTACGGGCGTACTCGACGAACATCAGGAAGGTGGCGGTGTAGGGCACGAAGCCGCCGTGGTGAGCGATGCCGTTGGCGATCGCGGTCATCCCGAACTCGCGCACGCCGTAATGGATGTAATTCCCGGCAATATCCTCTTTCAGCGATTTTGAGCCCGACCAGATGGTCAGGTTACTCGGTGCCAGGTCCGCCGAGCCGCCCAGCAGCTCAGGGAGAAGAGGGCCAATCGCATTCAGGGTGTTTTGCGACGCCTTACGGGTGGCGATTTTTGCCGGGTTGGACTGCAGGTTTTCAATCAGCGCCTGAGTTTTATCATCCCAGTCCTCCGGCAGACCGCCGCTCATGCGGCGGGAAAACTCGGCGGCCAGATCCGGGTGCGCTTTTTTGTAGGCGGCAAACTTCTCGTTCCAGGCGTGCTGGGCTTTTTCACCCGCTTCACGGGCATCCCATGCTCTGTAGATCTCTTTCGGGATTTCAAATGGCGGGTATTTCCAGCCCAGCTTCTGGCGGGTCAGCGCCACTTCTTCGTCACCCAGCGCCGCGCCGTGCGCCTCTTCTTTGCCCGCCTTGTTCGGTGAGCCGAAGCCGATAACCGTGCGGCAGATAATCAGGGACGGTTTGTCCTTCACGCTCTGCGCTTCCTGAATCGCTTTTTTCACCGCCTCAGGATCGTGGCCGTCGATCTCGTGGACCACGTGCCAGTGGTAGGCCTCGAAGCGTTTTGCCGTGTCGTCAGTGAACCAGCCTTCGGTTTCCCCGTCGATGGAGATGCCGTTGTGATCGTAGAACCCGATCAGCTTGCCCAGCCCCAGGGTGCCCGCCAGGGAGCAGACCTCGTGGGAGATCCCCTCCATCAGACAGCCGTCACCCATAAACACGTAGGTGTAGTGATCGACAATCTCGTGATCCGGCTGGTTGAACTGTGCCGCCAGGGTACGCTCGGCAATCGCCAGCCCGACCGCATTTGCCAGCCCCTGACCGAGCGGCCCGGTGGTGGTCTCCACGCCCGGCGTATAGCCGATCTCCGGGTGTCCCGGGGTTTTGGAGTGCAGCTGGCGGAAGTTTTTCAGCTCCTCAAGCGGCAGATCGTAACCGGACAGGTGCAGCAGGCTGTAGAGCAGCATCGAGGCGTGGCCGTTGGAGAGAATAAAGCGGTCACGGTCATACCAGGTGGGATCGTTGGGGTTGTGCTTCAGGAAGTCGTTCCACAGCACTTCGGCAATATCGGCCATGCCCATCGGTGCGCCGGGGTGGCCGGAATTGGCTTTCTGCACGGCATCCATGCTGAGGGCGCGGATGGCATTGGCGAGCTCTTTACGGGACATAGTTCACTCCGTGGCAAGGTTAAAGTTTGGCAGCGAGAAGATCTTCAAGTTTGCGCTGGTCGACGGCAAACAGACGGATACCTTCCGCCAGTTTTTCCACGGCCATTGCGTCCTGATTGTGCTCCCAGCGGAACTCCGCTTCGGTCATGGCTTTCGGTTTTGGCAGAACGGTAGAGGTTGGCACCAGCTTGCGGATCACCGTCTCTTCTTTGTCCTGTAGTTCTTTGAGCAGGTTAGGGGAGATGGTCAGGCGGTCGCAGCCTGCCAGAGCAAGGATCTGCTCAGTACGGCGGAAGCTGGCCCCCATCACGATGGTCTCGTAGCGATGCTGCTTGTAGTAGTCGTAAATATTGCGCACCGATTTCACCCCCGGGTCCTCATCCACCACGTACGGATCCATCGGCTGTTTCGCCTGGTACCAGTCGTAGATGCGGCCTACAAACGGTGACACCAGGAACACGCCCGCTTCGGCACAGGCGCGCGCCTGGGCAAAGGAGAACAGCAGCGTCAGGTTGCAGTGAATCCCCTCTTTTTCCAGCACCTCTGCGGCGCGGATGCCTTCCCAGGTCGACGCCAGCTTGATCAGAATGCGTGATTTATCGATCCCCTGCTCCTGGTAGAGTTCCACCAGACGACGCGCTTTATTAATGCTCTTTTCTTTATCGAACGAGAGGCGGGCGTCGACTTCGGTCGAGACGCGGCCCGGAATGCTTTTAAGAATTTCCGCACCAAAATTAACCGCCAGCTTGTCGCTGGCTTCGGCGACCTGCTGCTCCTGCGTTTTCCCGCGCTGCTTACCGTAGGCAATGGCGTCTTCAATCAGATGACTAAAATGGGCAAGCCCAGCTGCCTTGAGCAGTAGCGAAGGGTTAGTGGTCGCATCCTCCGGCTGGTAGTGACGAATCGACTCGATATCGCCGCTGTCGGCTACCACGGTGGTGAATTGTTTGATGCCGTCTAGCTGGTTCATAAATGATTACTCCTTGGAAATAAAAGAGTTAGATGAGTGCGTTAGTTCACACTTCTGGAAAAATCATGATGGACTTAACAAAAAAGCATAGCAGACGGGGGAGGCATTGCTTTTGAGACGGGTAACATGGCTGTTATAAATTGATAACAATTTTTAATGTGTGATGGTGAGAGTTTGGCAGCCTTCAAAGTTTAGGAGGCGGTCTGAGGCGATACTAGGCGGCACACCAGGGTGTGCAACCGGATCGCTTTCGTCACCCTTTTGACCGATACGTGAAAGGATAAATAAGATGGATGAGCAGTTGAAACAGAGTGCCCTCGATTTTCACGAGTTCCCTGTCCCGGGCAAAATTCAGGTCTCCCCAACCAAACCGCTGGCAACTCAGCGCGATCTGGCGCTGGCCTATTCGCCGGGCGTGGCGGCCCCGTGTCTGGAAATCGAAAAAGATCCGCTGGCGGCCTACAAATATACCGCGCGTGGCAACCTTGTTGCCGTGATCTCTAACGGCACGGCGGTACTGGGTCTCGGTAACATCGGCGCGCTGGCCGGTAAGCCGGTGATGGAAGGCAAGGGGGTGCTGTTCAAGAAATTCGCCGGTATCGACGTGTTTGATATCGAGGTGGACGAGCTCGATCCTGACAAATTCATCAACGTGGTGGCCGCGCTGGAGCCGACCTTCGGGGGGATCAACCTGGAAGACATTAAAGCGCCGGAATGTTTCTATATCGAGCAGAAGCTGCGCGAGCGTATGAACATTCCCGTGTTCCATGACGACCAGCACGGTACGGCCATTATCAGCACCGCTGCCATTCTCAACGGCCTGCGCGTCGTGGAGAAAAATCTCTCCGACGTGCGCATGGTGGTGTCGGGCGCAGGCGCCGCGGCCATCGCCTGTATGAACCTGCTGGTAGCGCTGGGTATGCAGAAACACAACATTGTGGTCTGCGACTCCAAAGGGGTGATTTACAAAGACCGCGAGCCGAACATGGCGGAAACCAAAGCGGCGTATGCGGTAGAAGACGACGGTAAACGCACGCTTGAGGACGTGATCGACGGCGCGGATATCTTCCTCGGCTGCTCGGGTCCGAAGGTGCTGACCCAGGAGATGGTGAAGAAGATGGCGCGCGCGCCGATGATCCTGGCCCTGGCCAACCCGGAACCGGAAATTCTGCCGCCGCTGGCGAAAGCGGTGCGTGAAGACGCCATTATCTGTACCGGACGTTCCGACTACCCGAACCAGGTCAACAACGTGCTCTGCTTCCCGTTCATCTTCCGCGGCGCGCTGGACGTCGGCGCGACGGCAATCAACGAAGAGATGAAGCTGGCCGCCGTGCACGCCATCGCGGAGCTGGCCCACGCCGAGCAGAGCGAAGTGGTTGCCTCAGCCTATGGCGATCAGGATCTGAGCTTTGGCCCTGACTACATCATTCCAAAACCGTTCGACCCGCGTCTGATTGTCAAAATTGCCCCTGCGGTGGCCAAAGCGGCGATGGATTCCGGCGTGGCGACGCGTCCGATTGAGGATTTCGACGCTTACGTCGATAAACTCACCGAGTTTGTCTATAAAACGAACCTGTTCATGAAGCCGATCTTCTCTCAGGCGCGCGCCGACGCGAAGCGCGTGGTGCTGGCGGAAGGGGAAGAGGCGCGCGTGCTGCACGCCACTCAGGAGCTGATCACCTTAGGCCTGGCGAAGCCGATTCTGATTGGTCGTCCGAGCGTGATCGAAATGCGTATTCAGAAGCTGGGCCTGCAGATTAAGCCGGGCGTCGACTTCGAGATCGTTAACAACGAATCCGATCCGCGCTTCAAAGAGTACTGGAGCGAATACTACGCGATCATGAAACGTCGGGGGATCACCCAGGAGCAGGCGCAGAAAGCCGTCATCAGCAACACGACGGTGATCGGCGCGATCATGGTCCATCGCGGCGAGGCGGATGCGCTGATCTGCGGCACCATCGGCGATTACCACGAGCACTTTAGCGTGGTGCAGGAGATCTTCGGCTATCGCGACGGCGTGCACACCGCCGGGGCGATGAACGCCCTGCTGCTGCCAAGCGGCAACACCTTTATTGCCGATACCTACGTTAACGACGATCCCACCCCGGACGAGCTGGCGGAGATCACCGTGATGGCCGCCGAGACCGTGCGTCGCTTTGGTATCGAACCGAAGGTGGCGCTGCTGTCGCACTCTAATTTTGGTTCGTCTAAATCGGCGGCGGCCTGCAAAATGCGTGAGACGCTGGCGCTGGTGCGCGAGCGCGCGCCAGAGCTGATGATTGACGGGGAAATGCATGGCGATGCGGCGCTGGTGGAGAGCATCCGTAACGAACGTATGCCGGACAGCCCGCTGAAGGGATCGGCAAATATCCTGATTATGCCGAACGTGGAAGCGGCGCGTATCAGCTATAACCTGCTGCGCGTCTCCAGCTCTGAAGGGGTGACCGTAGGACCGGTGCTGATGGGCGTGGCAAAACCGGTGCACGTGTTAACGCCGATTGCCTCCGTGCGCCGTATCGTGAATATGGTGGCGCTGGCGGTGGTTGAGGCGCAGACGCAGCCGCTGTAAACCCCTCACCCTAACCCTCTCCCCATAGGGGAGAGGGAACTGCACCGAGCCGTCTTTCACCCTCTCCCCTATGGGGAGAGGGCCGGGGTGAGGGGAGTTACACCCAATCCCGCACTTGAATAAACCCTTTTAAGGCAGCCTCCGGGCTGCCTTCTTTTGGCTCGTAGCAGTACTCCCAGCGCACCAGCGGCGGCATCGACATCAGAATCGACTCCGTGCGCCCGCCGGTCTGCAGGCCGAACAGCGTCCCGCGATCCCACACCAGGTTGAACTCCACGTAGCGCCCGCGGCGGTAGAGCTGGAACTCACGCTCGCGCACGCCGTAGTCGGTGTTTTTACGGCGTTCGACGATGGGCAGATAGGCGTCGGTATAGCCTTCACCCACCGCGCGCATAAAGCTGAACGCGGTATTAAAATCAGGCGTGTTGAGGTCGTCAAAGAACAGCCCGCCGATGCCGCGTTGCTCGTCGCGGTGCTTCAGGTAAAAGTAGTCGTCGCACCACTTTTTATATTTCGGGTAAACGTCTTCGCCAAACGGCAGACAAAGGTCCCGCGCGGTGGTGTGCCAGTGCACGGCATCCTCTTCGAAGCCGTAGTAGGGCGTCATGTCGAAACCGCCGCCAAACCACCAGACCGGATCGGCTCCCGGCTTTTCGGCAATGAAAAAGCGCACGTTGGCGTGGCTGGTCGGCACAAACGGGTTGTGCGGATGCACCACCAGCGAGACGCCCATCGCTTCGAAGCTGCGGCCTGCAAGCTCAGGACGATGTGCCGTCGCAGACGCGGGCATGGCGTCGCCATGAACGTGGGAAAAATTCACCCCGGCCTGTTCAAAGATGCCGCCGTTACGCAGCACGCGGCTGCGTCCGCCACCACCGGCCTCGCGCTGCCAGGTATCTTCCTGAAATTCTCCGCCGTCTGCGGCGGCCAGTTTCTGGCAAATCTCATCCTGCAACTGCAGCAGGAACGTTTTGACCAGTTGAGCATTGGGTTTCATCAACGTTTCCGGGAGTGCGCTTTTTGGTTATCGAACCAGTTGAAGTAACTGATAATGCCGGAAGCGATGGCGTTGGCAATCTTCTGACGAAACGCCGCGGTGCCGAGGAGTCGCTCCTCTTCCGGGTTGGTAATGAACGAAGTTTCCACCAGTACGGACGGGATGGACGGTGATTTCAGCACCACGAACGCCGCCTGCTCGGTGCCTTTACTGTGCAGTCGATGCACCGGCTTAATCTTTTTCAGAATATGCGAGCCGAGCGTCAGGCTGTTTTTGATCGTATCCGTCTGCACGAGGTCGAACAGCACCTGCTGTAGCAGGTGGTCCTTGTCAGTGGCTTTCTTCCCGGCGACTTCATCCGCCCGGTTTTCGCGATCGGAGAGGTATTTCGCCATGGCGCTACTGGCGCCGCGGTTGGAAAGCGCAAACACCGAGGCGCCGGCGGCTGACGGGTTGGTAAAGCCGTCGGCGTGAATCGACATAAACAGATCCGCCCCGTGCTGGTGGGCGATCTCTACGCGGTCATACAGCGGAATAAAGGTGTCGCCAGAGCGCGTCAGGCGGGCGTCAATGCCGTTGCTGCGTAAAATCGCCCGCACATTTTTTGCAATCGCCAGCACGACGTGTTTTTCTTTCGACCCGTTTTTGCCGATGGCGCCGGTATCAATACCGCCGTGGCCCGGGTCGAGCATCACCAGACGCTTCGCGCCCGGCTTTTTCGTTTTCGGTTTGCTGTGTCCGTTACTGGTTTTGAGCGTGCTCTCGTCTTTCGCCTGAGCCTGCTTTGCGATGCCCGTTAACGTTAAGGCCGCCAGCCCCGCTTTGAGAACCTGACGACGCGATGTGAGTGCTTTTAATGGTTTGAATGTGCTCATGCGGCCTGAATACTAAAAAATGGGGTCCTGGTGTTATATCGTATCGCGTTTAGCGTTACGACAGTCCATAGTGAGAATTGTTTTACTTTTCATTTCAATACGTGACAAAGTGACATTATGCCAAATTTTGGCGAGATTTTCCCCGGTTATTGGCTAAAGGCGTGGTTCGCGCCATAATCACTGTTTTTAAACCCGAAAAGGCGGTTAATACCATGGAGATACGCGTTTTTCGCCAGGAAGATTTCGAAGAGGTGATCACCCTTTGGGAGCGCTGCGATCTGCTGCGTCCGTGGAACGATCCGGAAATGGATATCGAACGTAAGGTGAATCACGACGTCAGTCTGTTTCTGGTCGCGGAAGTCAATGGCGAGGTCGTGGGGACGGTCATGGGCGGTTACGACGGCCATCGCGGCTCGGCCTATTATCTGGGCGTGCACCCGGAATACCGTGGTCGTGGCATCGCCAATGCGCTGCTCAACCGGCTCGAGAAGAAGCTGATCGCCCGCGGCTGTCCGAAAATCCAGATCATGGTGCGGGAAGATAACGACGTGGTGCTGGGTATGTATGAACGCCTGGGCTACGTTCACGCTGACGTGCTGAATTTAGGAAAGCGTCTCATCGAAGATGAAGAGTACTGAGATCCATCCGGCAGACTATGACGCGCAGGGGCGCGTCAGGCTGCCCTTTTTATTCTGGTGCGTTCTGCTGCTCCAGGCCCGGACCTGGGTGCTTTTTGTGATGGCCGCCGCGTCGCGCGGGCAGGGCGACACGCTGCTGACGCTCTTTTATCCCGATCACGATGCCTTCTGGCTCGGCTTGCTGCCGGGCGTACCGGCGGTGGTGGCTTTCTTATGCAGCGGCCGACGGCATGCGATCCCGCGTTTGTGGCGCGCGCTTCGCGGGCTGCTGATCCTTGCCCAGATTGCGCTGCTCTTCTGGCAGCCGGTACTCTGGTGGTACGGTGAACCGCTGACGGGCATCGGCGTTGCGCTGGTGGTTGCCGATATTGTGGCGCTGCTGTGGCTGCTGACCAACCCGCGACTTCGCGCCTGTTTTGCGCCGCAGGATGATTAATTCGGCACTTTTTGCCGATGCCGTACTCCAACAAGCGTTGATTTAACACGTAAGGACGTTTCAATGAAATCGCTGCGTTTACTCTTATGCGCTCTCCCGCTGGCATTGACCGGCTGTTCGACGCTCTCCTCCATTAACTGGTCCGCTGCGTATCCGTGGAACTGGTTTGGCTCATCAACGGAAGTGACCGAGCAGGGCGTGGGGAAAATTACCGCCGCGACGGCGCTGGATCAGAATGCTATTCAGGATGCGCTCAGCAGCGATTACCGCCTGCGCAGCGGCATGAAAACAGAGAATGGCAATATTGTTCGCTATTACGAAGCGCTGAAGGGCGATAAGCTGGCACTGGTGATCAACGGTGACAAAGGCACGGTAAACCGGATTGCCGTCATGGATGAAGATATTCCGACCGCCAGCGGCGTGAAGGTCGGGACCCCGTTTAGCGATCTTTATAAGCAGGCCTTTGGCAACTGCTCCAGCGCGCCGTCCGACGATGAAGTGGCGGTGGAGTGTAAGGCGGAAGGCAGCCAGCACATCAGCTATGTTTTTACCGGCACCTGGAGCGGTCCGGAAGGGTTGATGCCGTCTGACGACACGCTGAAGAGCTGGAAGGTGAGCAAAATACTCTGGAAGCAGTAATTTGCGTCTGAACAAACCGCCTCGCTGAAATCCGGGTATAATAGCCGCCATCAATGCCACGCTGACGTGGCATCTTTATTTCAGGAGGAGCGATGTCTCAGGTTCAGAGTGGCATTTTGCCAGAACATTGCCGCGCGGCGATTTGGATTGAAGCCAATGTCAAAGGGGACGTGGATGCCCTGCGTGCGGCCAGCAAAGCGTTTATTGATAAACTGGCGACCTTCCAGGCCAAATTCCCGGAAGCCCACCTCGGCGCCGTCGTTGCGTTTGGCAATAACGTCTGGCGTCAGCTGAGCGGCGGCGAAGGGGCGGAAGAGCTGAAAGACTTCATCCCTTACGGCAAAGGCCTGGCTCCGGCGACCCAGTACGACGTGCTGATCCACATTCTTTCTCTTCGTCACGACGTGAACTTCTCCGTTGCCCAGGCGGCGGTGGCGGCCTTTGGCGACAGCATTGAGGTGCAGGAAGAGGTTCACGGTTTCCGCTGGGTCGAAGAGCGCGATCTGAGCGGCTTCGTCGACGGAACGGAAAACCCGGCAGGGGAAGAGACGCGTCGTGAAGTCGCGGTAATCAAAGACGGCGTGGACGCGGGCGGCAGCTACGTGTTCGTGCAGCGCTGGGAGCATAACCTCAAGCAGCTTAACCGCATGAGCGTGCACGACCAGGAGATGATGATTGGCCGTACGAAAGAGGCCAACGAAGAGATCGACGGTGATGACCGTCCGGTCACCTCGCACCTGACCCGCGTTGACCTCAAGGAAGACGGTAAAGGACTGAAGATTGTCCGCCAGAGCCTGCCGTACGGCACGGCAAGCGGCACGCACGGCCTCTACTTCTGCGCCTACTGCGCGCGCCTGTATAATATTGAACAGCAACTGCTGAGCATGTTCGGCGATACCGACGGCAAGCGCGACGCCATGCTGCGCTTCACCAAACCGGTGACCGGCGGCTACTACTTCGCGCCGTCCGTTGAGCGTCTGCTGGCGCTGTAAAACCGCTCTCCATACGTAGGCCGGGTAAGCGTTAGCGCCACCCGGCAATTTTCCCTGCCCCTTATTCCCTTTTCTGCTTCTAAATCACCAAACGGTATATAAAACCGTTACTCCTTTCATCCCCGTTATAAATATTATGACTATAAGATAGTCATCACATTTATAAGGGTGCGCAATGGCCGTTACTGTACTGAAAAAAGGAACTCTGGCGCTGGCAGGTTTACTGCTGGTGGCACAGGCGCAGGCGACTGAACTGTTGAACAGTTCGTATGACGTCTCCCGCGAGCTGTTTGCCGCCCTTAACCCCCCGTTCGAACAGCAGTGGGCGAAAGACAATAACGGCGATAAGCTGACCATCAAGCAGTCCCACGCCGGTTCGTCCAAACAGGCGCTGGCCATTCTCCAGGGGCTGAAAGCGGATGTGGTGACCTACAACCAGGTCACTGACGTGCAGATCCTGCATGACAAAGGCAAGCTCATCCCGGCGGACTGGCAGAGCCGTCTGCCGAACAACAGCTCGCCGTTCTACTCCACCATGGGTTTCCTGGTGCGCAAGGGCAATCCGAAGAATATCCACGACTGGAGCGACCTGGTGCGTTCCGACGTGAAACTGATTTTCCCGAACCCAAAAACCTCCGGTAACGCGCGTTACACTTATTTAGCGGCGTGGGGTGCGGCGGACAAGGCTGACGGTAACGATAAAGCCAAAACCGAGCAGTTCATGACCCAGTTCCTGAAAAACGTCGAAGTGTTTGATACCGGCGGCCGCGGGGCGACCACGACTTTCGCAGAGCGCGGTCTGGGCGATGTGCTGATCAGCTTCGAGTCGGAAGTGAACAACATTCGCAAACAGTATGAAGCGCAGGGCTTTGAGGTGGTTATCCCGAAAACCAACATTCTGGCCGAATTCCCGGTCGCATGGGTGGATAAAAACGTGCAGGCAAACGGTACCGAGAAAGCGGCAAAAGCCTATCTCAACTACCTGTACAGCCCTCAGGCGCAGACCATCATTACCGATTACTACTACCGCGTGAACAACCCGGACGTGATGGATAAGCTGAAAGATAAATTCCCGCAGACCGCGCTGTTCCGCGTGGAAGATCATTTTGGCTCCTGGCCAGACGTGATGAAAACGCATTTTGCCAGTGGCGGTGAGTTAGACAAACTGCTGGCGGCGGGGCATAAGTAATGTTTGCAGTATCGACTAAACGCGTGCTGCCGGGCTTTACCTTAAGCCTCGGGACCAGCCTGCTGTTCGTTTGCCTGATCCTGCTGTTGCCGCTCAGCGCGCTGGTGATGCAGCTTGCGCAGATGAGCTGGGCGCAGTACTGGGACGTGGTCACTAACCCCCAGGTAGTGGCGGCCTATAAGGTGACGCTGCTGTCGGCGTTTGTCGCCTCCATTTTTAACGGCGTGTTCGGCCTGCTGATGGCATGGATTTTAACCCGCTATCGCTTCCCGGGCCGCACGCTGCTTGACGCCCTGATGGATCTGCCGTTTGCGCTGCCGACGGCGGTCGCCGGCTTAACCCTCGCCTCGCTTTTCTCCGTGAACGGGCTGTACGGCGAGTGGCTGGCGAAATTTGACATCAAGGTGACCTATACCTGGCTCGGTATCGCGGTGGCGATGGCCTTTACCAGCATCCCGTTTGTGGTGCGTACCGTGCAGCCGGTGCTGGAAGAGTTAGGTCCGGAATACGAAGAAGCGGCGGAAACGCTGGGCGCCACGCGCTGGCAGAGCTTCCGCAAGGTGGTGCTGCCGGAGTTGTCTCCGGCGCTGATGGCGGGCGTCGCGCTGTCGTTTACCCGCAGCCTTGGCGAGTTCGGCGCGGTGATTTTTATCGCCGGGAACATCGCCTGGAAAACGGAAGTGACCTCGCTGATGATTTTCATTCGCCTGCAGGAGTTTGATTATCCGGCGGCGAGCGCGATTGCTTCGGTGATCCTCGCGGCCTCGCTGCTGCTGCTGTACTCGATTAACACTCTGCAAAGTCGCTTTGGTCGACGTGTGGTAGGTCACTGATGGCGGAAGTTACGCAATTGAAGCGATACGATGCGCCCCGCATCAACTGGGGTAAATGGTTTCTGATTGGGGCGGGCGTGCTGGTGTCCGCCCTCATTCTCGTCGTGCCGACGATTTATATCTTCGTTCAGGCGTTCAGCAAGGGCCTGATGCCCGCGCTGGAAAACCTGGCGAACCCGGATATGCTGCACGCCATCTGGCTGACCGTGCTGATTGCCCTGATTACCGTTCCGGTGAACCTGGTGTTCGGTACCCTGCTGGCGTGGCTGGTGACGCGCTTTAACTTCCCGGGACGTCAGCTGCTGCTGACCCTGCTGGATATTCCGTTTGCCGTGTCGCCTGTGGTGGCCGGTCTGGTGTACCTGCTCTTCTACGGCTCCAACGGCCCGCTGGGCGGCTGGCTGGATGCGCATAACCTGCAGATCATGTTCGCCTGGCCAGGCATGGTGCTGGTTACCATCTTCGTGACCTGTCCGTTCGTGGTGCGTGAGCTGGTGCCGGTGATGTTAAGCCAGGGGAGCAACGAAGACGAAGCGGCGGTGCTGCTGGGGGCTTCAGGCTGGCAAATGTTCCGTCGCGTGACGCTGCCGAACATTCGCTGGGCACTGCTTTACGGCGTGGTGCTGACCAACGCCCGCGCGATTGGCGAGTTCGGTGCTGTTTCCGTTGTTTCCGGATCCATTCGCGGTGAAACCCTGTCGCTGCCGCTCCAGATTGAACTGCTGCAGCAGGACTACAACACCATCGGCGCCTTTACTGCCGCAGCGTTGCTGACGCTGATGGCTATTTTGACCCTGTTTTTGAAGAGTGTGGTGCAGTGGCGTTTAGAAAATCAGGAAAAACGTCTGCATCAGGAGGGAAATCATGAGCATTGAGATTGCCAATATTAAGAAGTCTTTTGGTCGCACCCAGGTGCTGAATGATATCTCGCTGGATATCCCTTCCGGACAAATGGTGGCGCTGCTGGGACCGTCTGGCTCCGGCAAAACCACGCTGCTGCGTATTATCGCCGGACTTGAGCATCAGACCAGCGGGCACATCCGCTTCCACGGTACCGACGTGAGCCGCCTGCACGCCCGCGATCGTAAAGTGGGCTTTGTGTTCCAGCACTACGCGCTGTTCCGCCACATGACCGTGTTTGACAATATTGCGTTTGGCCTCACCGTGCTGCCGCGTCGCGAGCGCCCGGATGCGGCAACCATTAAAGCGAAAGTGACCAAACTGCTGGAGATGGTGCAGCTGGCTCACCTGGCGGATCGTTTCCCGGCCCAGCTGTCCGGCGGGCAGAAGCAGCGCGTGGCGCTGGCGCGCGCGCTGGCCGTTGAGCCGCAAATTCTGCTGCTGGATGAACCCTTTGGCGCGCTGGATGCACAGGTGCGTAAAGAACTGCGCCGCTGGCTGCGTCAGCTCCATGAAGAGCTGAAATTCACCAGCGTCTTTGTGACCCACGACCAGGAAGAGGCGATGGAAGTCGCGGACCGCGTGGTGGTCATGAGTCAGGGCAACATTGAGCAGGTTGACGAGCCGGAACAACTCTGGCGTGAACCGGCGACCCGCTTCGTGCTGGAGTTTATGGGCGAGGTGAACCGTCTGCAGGGCACTATTCGCGGTGGGCAGTTCCACGTCGGCGCGCACCGCTGGCCGCTGGGCTATACCTCCGCCCACCAGGGACCGGTCGATCTGTTCCTGCGTCCGTGGGAAGTGGACGTGAGCCGTCGAACCAGCCTGGATTCACCGCTGCCGGTGCAGGTGCTGGAAGCGAGCCCTAAAGGGCACTATACCCAACTGGTGGTACAGCCGCTGGGCTGGTATACCGAGCCGCTGACGGTGGTCATGCGCGACGACGTCCCGCCGCATCGGGGAGAACGCCTGTTTGTCGGTCTGCAGCATGCCCGTATTTATCACGGCAAGGAACGCATCGAGACGCGCGAGGATATTGCTCTGGCGGAGTCAGCCTGATAGGTTAGGATTACGTAGTTTTGCCGGGTGGCGCTGCGCTTACCCGGCCTACAATATGACGTATGTAGGCCCGGAGCGCTGCGCGCCACCGGGCTTTTTATTGGACAGCGATCATGAATACCTTAGAAAAGACCATCGGCAACACGCCTCTGGTCAAGCTTCAGCGCATGGGGCCAGACAACGGCAGCGAAATCTGGGTCAAACTCGAAGGCAATAACCCGGCGGGGTCGGTGAAAGACCGCGCCGCGCTGTCGATGATTGTCCAGGCCGAAAAGCGTGGTGAAATCAAGCCGGGCGACGTGCTGATTGAAGCCACCAGCGGCAACACGGGTATCGCCCTGGCGATGATTGCGGCGCTGAAAGGCTACCGCATGAAGCTGCTGATGCCGGATAATATGAGCCAGGAGCGCCGCGCCGCGATGCGTGCCTACGGAGCCGAGCTGATTCTGGTGACCAAAGAGCAGGGGATGGAAGGCGCGCGCGACCTGGCGTTAGAAATGGCCGAGCGCGGTGAAGGTAAACTGCTCGATCAGTTTAATAACCCGGACAACCCGTACGCGCACTACACCACCACCGGCCCAGAAATCTGGCAGCAAACCGACGGGCGAATCACCCATTTTGTCTCCAGCATGGGCACCACCGGCACCATTACCGGGGTATCGCGTTTTCTGCGCGAGCAGGATAAAGCCGTCACCATTGTCGGCCTGCAGCCGGAAGAGGGGAGCAGCATTCCGGGCATTCGTCGCTGGCCGGCGGAGTATATGCCCGGCATCTTTAATGCGCAGCTTGTGGATCAGGTGCTGGATCTTCACCAGCGCGAGGCGGAAAATACCATGCGTGAGCTGGCCGTGCGCGAAGGCATCTTCTGCGGCGTCAGCTCGGGCGGCGCGGTAGCGGGCGCGATTCGGGTGGCGCAGGCAAATCCGGGCGCGGTGGTGGTGGCGATTATTTGCGATCGCGGCGATCGCTATCTGTCTACCGGCGTCTTTGGTGAAGAGAGTTATTCGCAGGGGGCGGGAATTTAAGCGTCATGGAGATGATTCTATTCCGGGATAACACCCGGGCGCAGCAAACCGATATTGTCGCGGTGCAGTCGCAGGTGGTGTATGGCAGCGTGGGAAACAGCATCGCGGTGCCGAATATTCGAACCCACAGGCTGAACGTCACCGCCGTGCCAACGGTACTGTTCAGCAACACGCCACACTATGACACGTTCTACGGCGGCGTGATCCCCGATGAGTGGTTCAGCGGCTACCTGAAGGCGCTGGAAGAGCGCGAGATCCTGCGCGAGCTTAAGGCGGTCACTACCGGCTATATGGGAAATGCCAGCCAAATCGCCCTGCTGGCGCAGTGGCTGAAGGCGGTCAAAGCGCAGCATCCTGACCTGCTGGTGCTGGTCGACCCGGTTATCGGCGATATCGACAGCGGAATGTACGTGAAGCCCGAGATCCCCGAGGCGTATCGGGAGCACCTGCTGCCGCTGGCGCAGGGGATTACGCCAAACGTCTATGAGCTGGGAGTGCTAAGCGGCAAACCGTGCCGCACGCCGGAAAGCGCCATCGCGGCGGCACAGGGACTGCTCTCTGACAGCCTGAAATGGGTGGCGATCACCAGCGCGCCGGTCGCTGACGACCCGCAAAACATCCACGTGGTGCTGGTCACCCGCGAGGGCGTTACCGTTAGCGCGCATCCGCGGGTAGAAACCGATCTGAAAGGGACGGGCGATCTGTTCTGTTCAGAGCTGGTGAGCGGCATTGTTGAGGGGAAAACCGTTGCCGATGCCATTCGCATGGCTGGCGATCGGGTGACGGACGTGATGCTCTATACCCAGTCGAAAGGCTACGACGAGCTTATCCTGCCGGCATAAACAAAAATGGCGCCCGAAGGCGCCATTTTACTGTGCGGCAAGAATTACTTCTTGATGCGGATAACCGGGGTTTCACCCACGGTGACGCTGCCAGACAGTTTGATCAGTTCTTTGATTTCGTCCATGTTGGAGATAACAACCGGAGTCAGGGTAGACTTGGCTTTTTCTTCCAGCAGTGGCAGATCGAATTCAATCACCGGGTCGCCAACTTTAACACGCTGGCCTTCTTCCGCGATACGTTTGAAGCCTTCGCCTTTCAGTTCAACGGTGTCGATACCGAAGTGAACGAACAGTTCGATACCGCTATCAGATTCGATAGAGAACGCATGGTTGGTTTCAAAAATTTTACCGATGGTGCCGTCAACTGGAGCAACCATTTTGTTGCCAGTTGGTTTGATAGCAATGCCATCACCAACGATTTTCTCAGCAAACACTACATCCGGCACGTCTTCGATGTTGACGATCTCGCCGGAGAGCGGAGCAACAATCTCAATAGTTCCGGAGTCTTTCTTATCATCAGAAACCAGAGATTTCAGTTTATCGAACAAACCCATGATCTTCTCCTAAGCAGTAATTTGGGCCGCATCTCGTGGATTAGCAGATTGTTTTTTCTTCAATGAACTTGTTAACCAGCGTCATTAACTCGTCCGTTGTCGGTTGAGCAAGAGCCTGCTCTGCTAACACCTTCGCATCTTCGAAGTTCGTGTTACGGATAATCTTCTTAATGCGCGGGATGGAAATGGCGCTCATAGAGAATTCGTCCAGACCCATACCCAGCAACAGAAGTGTAGCACGTTCGTCGCCTGCAAGCTCACCACACATGCCAGTCCATTTACCTTCTGCATGAGAAGCATCAATAACTTGCTTGATCAAGTTCAGTACGGACGGTGACATTGGCTGGTAGAGATGTGAAATCATATCATTACCACGGTCAACTGCCAGGGTGTACTGCGTTAAATCATTGGTACCGATACTAAAGAAATCAACTTCTTTGGCTAAATGACGCGCAATGGTCGCCGCCGCTGGTGTTTCCACCATCACGCCGATCTCGATTGACTCGTCAAACGCTTTACCTTCGTCGCGCAGTTCCTGTTTGTAGATTTCGATCTCTTTCTTCAGTGCACGCACTTCTTCAACAGAGATGATCATTGGGAACATGATGCGCAGCTTACCGAACGCAGAGGCACGCAGGATCGCGCGAACCTGGTCACGCAGGATCTCTTTACGATCCATTGCGATACGGATTGCACGCCAGCCCAGGAACGGGTTCTCTTCTTTCGGGAAGTTCATGTACGGCAGCTCTTTGTCGCCACCGATGTCCATGGTACGGACGATAACCGCCTGAGAGCCACACGCTTCAGCCACGGCTTTATACGCGGCAAACTGCTCTTCTTCTGTAGGCAGCGCGTCGCGGTCCATGAACAGGAATTCAGTACGATAGAGACCGACGCCTTCCGCACCGTTGCGCTCAGCGCCATCAACGTCGCGGACGGTACCGATGTTTGCGCACACTTCAACCTGATGGCCGTCCAGGGTGATGGCTGGCAGGTCTTTCAGCTTAGCGAGTTCCGCTTTTTCAGTCGCAACCTGCTCCTGAACCGCGCGCAGTTTATCGATCTCTTCATTGGTTGGGTTGACGTAAACGAGATTGTTTACGGCATCCAGAATCAGATAGTCGCCGTTTTTCACCTGAGAGGTGACGCTACCGGTACCCACGATGGCAGGCAGTTCCAGAGAACGCGCCATGATAGAGGTGTGGGAGGTACGGCCACCCGCGTCGGTGATGAAACCGAGGACCTTTTTCAGGTTCAGCTGTGCGGTTTCAGACGGGGTGAGGTCAGCAGCAACCAGGATCACTTCATCCTGAATTGCGCTCAGGTCGATAATGGCCAGACCCAGGATGTTGCGCAGCAGGCGCTTACCGATGTCACGTACGTCAGCCGCACGCTCTTTCAGGTATTCATCATCCAGTTCTTCCAGGGCAGTTGCCTGACCTTCGATAACTTCATGCGCAGCCGCGTCGGCCGTCATGCCTTTATCTTTAATCAGGGCTATGATTTCCTGCTCCAGCTCCTCATCTTCGAGCAGCATGATGTGCCCTTCGAAGATAGCTTCTTTTTCTTCACCGAAAGTTTCGCCAGCTTTAGTTTTGATTGCTTCCAGTTGCGCAGATGCCTTGGCACGACCGCTCAGAAAACGTTCAACTTCCTGATCAACCTTGTCGGCAGAAATTTTTTTCCGGTCGATGACGATCTCGTCTTCTTTCAGCAGCAGTGCTTTGCCGAAAGCGATACCCGGGGATGCTAAAATGCCTGAAATCATAACCCTACCTTACTTGTGACTGATATTTAAAAGAACCCGGAAACTTACTCGAGCTCAGCCATCAGTTTTACCAGATGCTCAACTGCTTTCTGCTCGTCTTCACCTTCCGCAGAGATGGTGACAACGGTGCCCTGAGTCAGGCCCAGAGTCTGCAGTTTGAACAGGCTTTTTGCGCTCGCGCTTTTGCCGTTGGAAGTCACAGTGATTTCAGAAGAAAAGCCTTTTGCTTCTTTAACAAACTGAGCAGCAGGGCGGGTGTGCAGACCGTTCGGAGCGGTAATGGTAACTTCTTGCTGGAACATTGTATTTCCCCAACTTATAGGTTTAGTGTTGTGGAACTAAAGTCTAGCCTGGCGACTGAACTTTAGCCTGTATTGTTAGCGCTGACGTTTCGATCGTCATTAAACATTATGCAGCGAAAGCAAGACTTGAACCAAATCATAAAATCGATTCAGCAAGGCTATTTCGTTCGCTGATTAATTTCACGCATCAAAATAATTGCTGGTTTAAATACCAGACCCTTCGGGGTGAAGCAATGCCAGGAGGGGTAAAAGTTTGAAGCAGGCCACAAAAAAGCACCTGAAAAGGTGCTTTTTTACGCGTTATTAACATGCTGGCACTACTGTTGCAGCTCTTTTTCAGTGAAGAGATCGGCAAACAGCGCGGTGCTCAAGTAACGCTCACCCGAGGAAGGAAGGATAACCACAATATTCTTATTGGTAAAGGCTTCATCTTCCTGAAGCTTGAGCGCTGCCGCAACGGCCGCACCGGAAGAGATACCCGCCAGAATACCTTCTTCATCCATCAGGCGACGCGCGGTAGAGATGGCTTCTTCGTTCGTAATGGTGATCACTTTATCGATCAGCTTCAGATCCAGGTTGCCCGGAATGAAGCCTGCGCCAATACCCTGAATTTTGTGCGGGCCGGGTTTGAGTTCTTCCCCCGCCAGCGCCTGGGTGATAACCGGTGAGTCAGTCGGCTCAACGGCAACGGTAATCAGATCTTTTTTACCCTTCGTGCCTTTAATATAGCGTGACACGCCGGTCAGCGTACCGCCGGTACCCACGCCGGAGATAAAGACGTCAACCTGGCCGTCAGTATCTTCCCAGATTTCCGGGCCGGTGGTCTTCTCGTGAATTTCCGGGTTTGCGGGGTTGCTGAACTGCTGCAGCAGCAGGTATTTCGCCGGATCGCTGGCCACAATCTCTTCGGCTTTCTGAATGGCACCTTTCATGCCCTTCGCGCCTTCGGTCAGCACCAGGTTCGCGCCCAGCGCTTTCAGCAGCTTACGACGCTCGATGCTCATGGTTTCAGGCATGGTCAGCGTCAGCTTATAGCCGCGCGCGGCAGCAACATAGGCCAGAGCGATCCCGGTATTGCCGCTGGTCGGTTCCACCAGCTCAACGCCAGGCTTCAGTACGCCACGTTTTTCAGCATCCCAAATCATGTTTGCACCGATGCGGCATTTTACGCTGAAGCTCGGGTTACGTGATTCGACCTTCGCCAGGATGCGTCCATTACCGATACGGTTCAGTCGAACCAGGGGCGTATGACCGATAGTCAGCGAGTTGTCTTCATAAATCTTACTCATGGCCTGTCCTTAACTGTATGAAATTGGGATACCGACCCAGCATACCTGCTAAGCAGGTAGGGGGAAGTAAGGAATTCGCATATCTATATACTGCAAGGAAATAATGGGGATCAGTATGGAATAAGGGGCGGCATAAGCCACCCCTGCTTTACACATTTTTGCATTATTTCCATAACGCGTGCTTAGCACGGTAGCAGTCCACCCACATTGCCGTCGCGCCGCAAACGGCAACCGGCATGATGAACAGATTCAGGAAGGGGATCATGGTAAACAGGCTGGTCAGCGCACCAAACTGCATATTGGCAACCTTCTGGCTGCGCAGGGCGGTTCGCATCTCTTTAAACGGTACCTTGTGGTTGTCGAACGGATAGTCGCAGTACTGGATGGCCAGCATCCAGGCGCTAAAGAGGAACCACAGCACCGGTGCCACCGTCTGGCCAATGCCGGGCACAAAATAGAGGATAAGCAGCACAATCGCGCGGGGCAGGTACCAGGCAAACTTCTGCCATTCACGCTTCATAATGCGAGGGAGGTCTTTCATGATCCCCCATATGCCCGTGTCCGGCGGTGTTGCGCCAGTAAGGCGCGCTTCCAGCTGTTCCGCCAGCAAACCGTTAAACGGTGCGGCTATCCAGTTGGCAATCGTCGAGAAGAAGTAGCCAAACACCAGCAGCACGGAGATCACCGCCACCGGCCAGAGCAGGTAGTTAAGCCACTGCAGCCAGTTTGGCACATGGCTCATCAGCGACGGGATCCAGCTCTCCAGTTTTGTGAACAGCCACCAGAACGCGCCGCCCATCAGAATTATGTTGATCAACAGCGGCAGGATGACGAAGCGTCGAATACCCGGCAGGGAGACCAGTTTCCAGCCCTGAGAAAAATACCAGACGCCGCTGCGCGGGGGGGAAGAAGATGTTGAAACCATAGCCAGGCTGTACTCCTTTTTACACAACCAGTGGAATTGCCCGCCTATATTATCCACTTACGGACCAATGACCAGTTCGGAAATGTTCGAAAAACCAGCAAAAAGCACGATTTCCTTCATCTTTATGCTGTGAATGCTCTGCACACACTTGCACTTGACGTAAACGGCAAATACTCTTAGTGAGTAAATGTTTGCCGTGGTGGCAAGGTGTTAGAACAACAGAGAATATAATGATGCAGGATTTGCGTCTGATATTAATCATTGTTGGCGCGATCGCCATAATCGCTTTACTGGTTCATGGTTTCTGGACCAGCCGTAAAGAGCGTTCCTCGATGTTTCGCGATCGCCCACTGAAGCGCATGAAGTCCAGTCGTGACGACGATGACAGTGAAGATGACATCGATGGAAGCGACGACGACGGCGTGGGTGAAGTTCGTGTTCATCGGGTCAATACTGCGCCCGGCGTAGGCCATGGGGAGCATGAAGCGCCTCGTCCTTCGCAGCACCAGTATCAACCGCCGTATGCTTCTGCACAGCCGCGCCAGCCAGCGCCGCAGCCTGTGGAAGAACCGGTGCGCCAGCCGCCGCAACAGCCTGTCTATCAGCAGCCTGCTGCGCCACAGCCGGTTCAACAGCAACCGGTGCAGCAGCCCGTGCAACAGCAGCCTGCACAGCCGGTACCACAACCGCAGCAGCCTGTTCATGTTCAACCTGCGCCGCAGCCCGCGCCAGCCCCGCACGTTGAGCCTGAGCCCGTAGCAGAGCCAGAACCGGTTGTTGAAAAACCGCAGCGTAAAGAAGCGGTGATCATCATGAACGTGGCCGCGCATCACGGTAGCCATCTCAACGGTGACGTTCTGCTCAACAGTATTCAACAGGCAGGCTTCAAGTTTGGCGATATGAACATTTTCCATCGTCACCTGAGTCCTGACGGTAGCGGCCCGGCGTTGTTCAGCCTGGCCAACATGGTTAACCCAGGTACCTTTGATCCGGACATGACCGGTGATTTCGTTACGCCTGGCGTCACTATCTTTATGCAGGTGCCGTCTTACGGCGACGAACTGCAAAACTTTAAGCTGATGCTGCAGTCCGCTCAGCATATCGCTGACGAAGTCGGTGGTGTGGTGCTCGACGATCAGCGTCGAATGATGACCCCGCAGAAACTGCGCGAGTATCAGGACCGCATCCGCGAAGTTAAGGAAGCTAACGCGTAATCGCCGCGTTGACTTCAACTCCTCCTCAACCCCCGCATGTCGGGGGTTTTTTCTCATTGATGGTGTGATATGGACTCAATCGAACAACAACTCACTGAACTGCGAACCACGCTTCGCCATCATGAATATCTCTATCATGTTATGGACGCACCGGAAGTCCCGGATGCGGAGTATGACCGCCTGATGCGTGAGCTGCGGGAATTAGAGGCGCAGCATCCAGAACTCATCACGCCGGATTCCCCCACCCAGCGCGTCGGCGCAGAGCCGCTGGGGGCCTTCAGCCAGGTGCGGCATGAAGTGCCAATGCTGTCGCTGGATAACGTCTTCGATGAAGAGAGCTTCCTCGCGTTTAACAAGCGCGTGCAGGATCGCCTGAAAAGCAGCGACGCGCTCACCTGGTGCTGCGAGTTGAAGCTGGATGGCCTCGCCGTCAGCCTTCTCTATGAAAACGGCGTGCTGGTGCGTGCCGCGACGCGTGGCGACGGCACGACGGGTGAAGACATCACCACTAACGTGCGTACCATCCGCGCGATCCCGCTGAAGCTTCAGGGTGACAACATTCCTGCGCGTCTGGAAGTGCGCGGCGAGGTGTTCCTGCCGCAGGCGGGCTTCGAGAAAATTAACGAAGAGGCGCGTCGCACCGGCGGGAAAGTGTTTGCTAACCCGCGTAATGCGGCGGCGGGCTCGCTGCGTCAGCTTGACCCGCGCATCACTGCGAAGCGACCACTTACTTTCTTCTGCTACGGTGTCGGTATTCTGGAGGGCGGCGAGCTGCCGGATACCCATCTCGGGCGTCTGCTGCAGTTTAAGGCGTGGGGACTGCCGGTGAGCAACCGCGTTCAGCTCTGCGACTCGCCAGAAGCGGTACTGGCGTTCTACCACAAGGTGGAAGAGGATCGTCCGACGCTCGGCTTTGATATTGATGGCGTGGTCATCAAGGTGAATTCACTGGCGCTGCAGGAGCAGCTGGGCTTCGTGGCGCGCGCGCCGCGCTGGGCGGTGGCGTTTAAGTTCCCTGCTCAGGAGCAAATGACCTTCGTCCGCGACGTGGAGTTCCAGGTGGGACGTACGGGAGCCATTACGCCGGTCGCCCGTCTGGAGCCGGTGCAGGTGGCGGGCGTGCTGGTGAGTAACGCTACGCTGCATAACGCCGATGAAATCGACCGCCTGGGCCTGCGTATTGGTGACAAAGTGGTGATTCGCCGCGCGGGGGACGTGATCCCGCAGGTGGTTAACGTTGTGGAGTCAGAACGTCCTGACGATACGCGCGAGGTTGTCTTCCCAACCCATTGCCCGGTGTGTGGCTCGGACGTTGAGCGTGTGGAAGGTGAAGCCGTGGCGCGCTGTACGGGGGGCTTAATCTGTGGCGCACAGCGTAAAGAGTCACTGAAGCACTTCGTTTCCCGTCGCGCAATGGACGTGGACGGCATGGGCGACAAGATTATCGATCAGCTGGTTGAGAAAGAGTATGTCCACACGCCAGCGGACCTCTTCAGGCTGACCGCAGGTAAACTGACCGGTCTGGACCGCATGGGGCCAAAGTCAGCCCAGAACGTGGTTAACGCGCTGGAAGCCGCCAAAGAGACCACCTTCGCCCGCTTCCTGTACGCGCTGGGCATTCGTGAAGTGGGTGAAGCCACGGCTGCGGGGCTGGCGGCATACTTTGGTACGCTGGAGGCGCTGGAAAAGGCGAGCATCGAGGAGCTGCAGAAAGTCCCGGATGTCGGCATCGTCGTTGCCACGCACGTCTTTAACTTCTTTGCCGAAGAGAGTAACCGTAACGTCATCGGCGAACTGCTGGGAGAGGGCATTAAATGGCCCGCGCCGGTGGTGGTCAATGCTGAAGAGATCGACAGCCCGTTCGCCGGTAAAACGGTGGTGCTCACCGGCAGCCTGAGCCAGCTTTCACGCGACGATGCTAAAGCCCGTCTGGTGGCGCTGGGGGCCAAAGTGGCGGGCAGCGTGTCGAAGAAAACCGACCTGGTGATTGCCGGAGAAGCGGCGGGTTCGAAGCTGGCGAAAGCCCAGGAGCTCGGCATTGAGGTTATCGACGAAGCGGAAATGATGCGTCTGTTAGGAGAGTAACGTGGAGAAAGAGCAGCTCGTTGAGATCGCCAATACCGAGATGCCGTTCGGTAAATACAAGGGCCGCAGGCTGATTGATTTGCCGGAGGAGTATCTGCTGTGGTTTGCCCGTAAGGATGAATTTCCGGCAGGGCGACTGGGCGAGCTGATGGCGATAACGTTACTGATCAAAACCGAGGGGCTGACCCAGCTGGTGCAGCCCCTGAAACGTCCTTAAGCCTTCGCGGCGCGGGTCGCTTCCTGCGCCAGCTTTTCGGTCTGGCGCTTGTAGCGACGCGCCAGCACCGCGCAGACCATCAGCTGGATCTGATGGAAAATCATCAGCGGCAGCACCATCATCCCAATCACCGAGGTCGGGAACAGAATGTTGGCCATCGGGATGCCGTTCGCCAGGCTCTTCTTCGAACCGCAGAACACAATCGTAATTTCATCCGCTTTGTTGAAGCCGCACTTACGTGCCACAAAGACGTTTACCGCTATTACAATCGCCAGCAGGACAATGCTGACCACCACGATAAACAGCAGCGAGCCTGCCCCCACCTTGTGCCAGATCCCGTTCACGACCGCTTCGCTGAAGGCGGAGTAAACCACCAGCAGAATCGAGGTCTGGTCGGTTTTTGAAATCCATTTTTTATGCTTCGCCACAAATGCGCCGGTCCACGGACGGGAGAGATGGCCCAGGACAAAGGGCAGCAGCAGCTGCAGACAGATTTTGCCCACCTGCTCAAGGTTACCTTCCGCACCGTGCATGTTCATCAGCAGGCCCACCAGCAGCGGCGAGACGAAAATCCCCAGCAGGCTGGAGGCTGATGCCGAGCAGACCGCGGCCGCCACGTTCCCTCCCGCGAGAGAGGTAAAGGCAATGGCGGACTGCACCGTGGCCGGAAGAATACAGAGATACAGGAAGCCGGTGTAGAGCGCCGGGTCGACGTTAACCGGCGCCCACCAGGCAAACAGCACCCCGAGGATCGGGAACAGAATAAACGTGCTGCACATCACCCAGAGGTGCAGTCGCCAGTGGCTACCGCCCGCGATAATGGCTTCACGGGAGAGTTTTGCGCCGTGCATAAAGAACAGCAGCGCGATGGCGGCCGTCGTCAGCCCTTCAAAGAACGGGACGAACCCGCCGCGAGCGGGAAAGAACGAGGCCAGTAAAACGGTAACCACCAGGGTGAGCGTAAACGGATCAACAATACGAAATAGTTTCATAATGACTCCTGAAAACAGATGTCGCTATTGTGCTTTTTTCCATTTGAGAAATAAAATTGATTTATTGCATCCATTCATGAATTAAACAGATGAATTATTCCTTACGCCAGCTTCGTATTTTCGTCACCGTCGCCCATGCCCGCAGCTTTAGCCGGGCAGGGGAGATGATTGGCCTGAGCCAGTCGGCGGTCAGCCACAGCGTGAAAGAGCTGGAGAATCAGACGGGGGTAAGATTACTCGATCGTACCACGCGCGAAGTGGTGTTGACCGAAGCCGGACAGCAGCTGGCTCTGCGCCTTGAACGGCTGCTGGATGAGCTGAACAGCACGCTCAGAGACGTGGGGAGACTTGGCCAGCAGCTTTCGGGTACCGTGCGGGTTGCGGCCAGCCAGACGATCTCTGCGCACCTTATCCCTCAGTGTATTGCCGAGGGAAGCCATCGCTACCCGGACATTGATTTTGTGCTGCATGACAGACCGCAACAGTGGGTGCTGGAGAGCATCCGCCAGGGAGATGTCGATTTTGGTATTGTTATCGATCCCGGCCAGGCGAGCGATCTGGAGTGCGAAAGCGTACTTTCAGAGCCCTTTTTGCTGCTCTGCCGTGACGACGATCCGCTGGCCGCGTTACCGGAGGTCAGGTGGCAGTCACTGCAGGGCGCGAACCTGGTTTTACAGGATTATGCCTCGGGCAGCCGTCCGCTGATTGATTCCGCACTGGTGGATCAGAGGGTCAAGGCTGCAATCGTGCAGGAGATTGGTCACCCGGCAACGCTGTTTCCCATGGTGGAAGCCGGAATTGGCATCAGCGTATTGCCCGCCCTGGCGCTTCCCCTGCCGCAGGGAAGTCGACTGGCCGTGAAGCGGTTGACGCCCGTTGTCGAGCGAAAGCTAATGCTGGTGCGGCGAAAAAATCGTTCACTCTCGGGGGCGGCGCAGGCTATCTGGGAAGTGGTGCGTATCCAGGCACAGCGATTAACCGAGGCCCGCATACGCGATCCACTGTTTAACGCATCAGAAGATTAGATGTAGATATCAATCTGATTAGTGTCTGACGGGCTATTCACGCCTTCCACTTTGCCCAGTTTTTGTTCCTGCTTCTTCTGGGCCTCTTCGGCCTGCTGGCGCTGCAGCGCGGCGAGCTGCGCCTGCAGCACTTTGATCTGGGTCTGAATCAGTTCCTGCTGTTTTTTCTTCTCATCGGTGCTGATGGGGCTGTTCGACAGCTCTTTTAACTGCTGGGTCAGCTTTTTGATCTTGTCGAGAATGCGGGTGATTTGCGCAGAGATATCGTTACTGCTCGAAGTGCCACTCGCGCCGCTGGTTTGTATCTGTTGGGTTGAAGCCTGAATGGTCGTCATACTTTTTCCTCGCGGTATAAAACAGAGGTATCGGCACCGGCGGGATTAGCTTGAGCAAAACTGCCATATCTGGCAGGGAGTTGCATCGATACACAATCAGTATTGATGGTGCGGTGAAAGTGTATTGGAGGTCACCGGCAGGCTGCGGATATAAGACGTAAGTCATGCGATCCCCGCATCGCGATCTTCATCCTTAAGGAGCCTCTATGACCCTCTCGAATAATCCGTGGTACTGCGCCGACATCATTCGCGCCGCTAAGCCAAACTTCACGCCTCGCGTGGCGTTTATTCTCGGCTCTGGCCTGGGCGCCCTTGCCGACCAGATTGATGACGCCGTTTCCCTGAGCTACGAAACGCTGCCTGGCTTCCCGGTGAGCACCGTGCATGGCCATGCCGGGGAGCTGGTGCTCGGGCATCTTGCCGGGGTGCCGGTTGCCTGCATGAAGGGGCGCGGCCATTTCTATGAGGGGCGAGGGATGGCCATCATGACCGATGCGATCCGTACCTTTAAGCTGCTGGGGTGCGAACTGCTGTTTAGCACCAATGCGGCGGGCTCGTTGCGCCCGGACGTTCAGCCAGGCAGCCTGGTTGCTCTGAGCGACCATATTAACACCATGCCGGGCACGCCGATGGTAGGGCTGAACGATGAGCGCTTTGGCGAGCGTTTCTTCTCGCTGGCCAATGCTTACGACGCGGATTACCGCGCCATTCTGCAAACCGTGGCGACGAAAGCCGGCTTCCCGCTCCATGAAGGGGTGTTTGTTTCTTATCCCGGTCCGAACTTCGAGACGGCGGCCGAGATCCGCATGATGCAAATTATCGGCGGCGATGTGGTGGGCATGTCCGTAGTGCCGGAAGTGATTTCCGCGCGTCACTGCGGCCTGAAGGTCGTGGCCGTTTCTGCGATTACCAATCTCGCGGAAGGGCTGGGCGATATCAAACTCTCGCATGAACAAACCCTCGCTGCCGCTGAGCTTTCCCGCCAGAACTTTATCAATCTTATCTGCGGTTTTCTTCGCCATATTGCCTGAGTAAAACAATAAAGTGGCCCGTGAGGGCCACACTGCTATAAGGAATGGGTTATGAACATCACGACTCGCTTAAAGATGATGTCCTTTATGCAATATTTTATCTGGGGGAGCTGGTTGGTTACCCTCGGCGCTTACATGATTAACACCCTACATTTTACCGGCTCCGACGTGGGCATGGTGTACAGCTCCAAAGGACTTGCCGCGATTGTTATGCCCTCGCTGGTGGGAATTATTGCCGACAAATGGCTGCGGGCAGACCGCGCCTACGTGATTTGTCATCTCGTTTGCGCCGTCGCGCTCTGCTATGCCGCACAGGTTAATGAGCCGGGCCTGATGTTCTGGGTCATGCTGGTGAATGCGATGGCCTTTATGCCCACGATTGCGCTGTCGAATACGATTTCTTACTCCTGTCTTGAACAGGCAGGGCTGGATACGGTGGGCCATTTTCCGCGAGTGCGGGTGTATGGCACTGTGGGCTTTATTGCCGCGATGTGGACCATAAGCCTGATGGGGGCGGAGCTGAGCAACCTGCAGCTCTATATGGCGGCTGCCGCGTCCGTGCTGCTGGCGCTCTATTCTCTGACATTGCCGGCCATTCCGGTGGCGAAAACAAAAACGTCTCCGTCGCTGGCCAGCAAGCTGGGCCTCAATGCGTTTGTCCTGTTTAAACAGCCCCGCATGGCGGTGTTCTTTTTATTCGCGATGCTGCTGGGGGCCGTGCTGCAGATAACTAACACGTTTGGCAGCCCCTTCCTGCATGATTTTGCGCGTAATCCGGCGTATGCCGATAGCTTTATCGTCAAATATCCGTCCATCTTGCTCTCTGTTTCGCAAATCTCTGAAGTGTTCTTCATTCTGACCATTCCGTACTTCCTCGGACGCTTTGGTATTAAAACGGTCATGCTGATGAGCATGGTGGCCTGGATGCTGCGGTTTGGGCTGTTTGCCTTTGGCGATCCGTCTGCAACAGGCTTTGTGCTGCTCATGCTCTCAATGATTGTCTACGGCTGCGCGTTCGACTTTTTCAATATTTCCGGCTCGGTGTTTGTCGAACAGGAGGTGAGCGCCGATATCCGCGCCAGCGCACAGGGGCTGTTTATGACAACCGTTAACGGTATCGGGGCCTGGTTCGGATCGGTATTGAGCGGTATGGCCGTCGATTATTTCTCGGTGGACGGAGTGAAGGACTGGCAGACGATCTGGCTGGTATTCGCGGCCTATGCCCTGGCGCTCGCGGTGGTGTTTTATTTCAGCTTCAACTATCGCCACACCTGCAAAAACAGCGAGATGCGCACAGTTGCGCACTAAATTTCCCCTCTGGACGATGAAAGGCTTTAAGGTAGGCACATAAGTGTTATCGCCAGGATATGTTTTGATGGAACGCGCCTATCGGACCGATCTCAAGCTGCTGCGCTATTTTCTGGCCGTGGCGGAGGAGCTGCATTTTGGACGGGCTGCGGCCCGTCTCAATATGTCTCAGCCGCCGTTGAGCCTGCATATTAAAGAGCTGGAAAGCCAGCTGGGGACGTTACTGTTTATTCGCCACTCGCGAAGCGTCGCGTTGACGCATGCCGGTAAGGTGCTGATGGAAGAGTCCCGTCGTTTGCTTGCCGGTGCAAACCAGGCGCTGGCTCGCGTCGAGCAGATTGGCCGGGGGGAGGCAGGGCGCATTGAGCTGGGTATTGTCGGTACCGCCATGTGGAGTGAGGTGCGCACGGTGATGCGCGCTTTTTTGAAATCGCACCCGAATGTCGATGTCGTATTCCGCGAGAAATCCCCGGTCATGCAGATGGCGCTGCTTGAGCGCCGGGAGCTGGATGTGGGCATCTGGCGAATGGCAACCGAGCCTACCGCGGGGTTTACCAGCGTGCGGTTACGCGAGGCCGCTTTTCTGGTGGCGATGCCGGAAGATCACCGGCTGGTGAGCGAATCATCGATTGCGCTCGCAGAGTTGCAGGACGAGTATTTTGTCACGATGCCTTCAGCGCATTCTGACTGGGCATTTTTACATCGCGTCTGCCAGCAGGCCGGGTTTTCGCCGATGATCGTGCGTGAAGCCGTTGAGCCGCAAACGGTACTGGCGATGATCAGCATGGGCATGGGGATTACGCTTGCAGCAGACAGTTACGCGCAAATGCAGTGGCCGGGCGTGGTGTTCCGCCCGCTGAAAGAGCGTATACCGGCAGATTTGTATGTGGTGTATGACGAGAAGCAGGCGACGCCAGCGGTGAAGACGCTAATTGAAACGTTAACAGGAGTGTGATGGTTTCGTAGGCCTGATAAGCGTAGCGCCATCAGGCTATGTTTTTTATGCTCAGTACCGCAGATAGCAAAAAAGCGCCTTTAGGGCGCTTTTTTACATTGGTGGGTCGTGCAGGATGACTCGCTTCGCTCGCCCTTCGGGCCGTCGCCGTAAACGGCTCCGGTGCCTCACTGCGTTCGGCTCGAACCTGCTGCAGGTTCGAATCATCCAGATCGCAGATAGCAAAAAAGCGCCTTTAGGGCGCTTTTTTGCATTGGTGGGTCGTGCAGGATTCGAACCTGCGACCAATTGATTAAAAGTCAACTGCTCTACCAACTGAGCTAACGACCCGAAATGGTGGGCGATGACGGGCTCGAACCGCCGACCCCCTCCGTGTAAAGGAGATGCTCTACCAACTGAGCTAATCGCCCATTTCGGAACTGCTGCGATAAGGTGAGAATGGTGGGCGATGACGGGCTCGAACCGCCGACCCCCTCCGTGTAAAGGAGATGCTCTACCAACTGAGCTAATCGCCCAATCTCAATTCTTATCTACACTGCGAGCCTACCGAAGTAGATGGTGGGTGATGACGGGCTCGAACCGCCGACCCCCTCCGTGTAAAGGAGATGCTCTACCAACTGAGCTAATCACCCCCGCTGTGTGGAGTCGCATTATAGGGAGAGTTGAAAATGAGTCAACGCATTTTCTAAAGTTTTTATTCGTTCGTCGTAAAATTAAGCAAAACGATCGCGAAACGGGCAGTGGCGCATGATTTCTAAACAAAAATCGCAAACTCGGGCCCGATTCAGGGAACAACATTGAGGAATCGCCGCACAGTGATAGAATATTGCCCATCGTTTTTTCCCCAGGATTTGCCGATTGCCGGCATCTTTATAACGTAAGGCCATTTCATGAAAATCAAAACTCGCTTCGCGCCGAGCCCGACAGGCTATCTGCACGTCGGTGGTGCACGTACCGCTCTCTATTCCTGGCTTTTCGCACGCCACAACAAAGGTGAGTTCGTGCTGCGTATTGAAGACACCGATCTTGAGCGCTCCACGCCAGAAGCAATTGAAGCCATTATGGATGGGATGAACTGGCTGAACCTGGAATGGGACGAAGGTCCCTATTTCCAGACCAAACGCTTTGACCGCTATAACGCCGTCATTGATGAGATGCTGGTCGCGGGCACGGCGTATAAGTGCTACTGCTCCAAAGAGCGTCTGGATGCGCTGCGCGAAGAGCAGATGGCGAACGGTGAAAAGCCGCGTTATGACGGCCGCTGCCGCCATGACCACAGCGAGCATGCTGCTGATGAGCCTTGCGTCGTGCGTTTTGCTAACCCGCAAGAGGGGTCTGTGATCTTTGACGACCAGATCCGTGGCCCGATCGAATTCAGCAACCAGGAGCTTGACGACCTGATCATCCGTCGTACCGATGGCTCCCCAACCTACAACTTCTGCGTGGTGGTTGACGACTGGGATATGGAAATTACCCACGTTGTGCGCGGTGAAGACCACATCAACAACACGCCACGTCAGATCAACATTCTGAAGGCGCTGAACGCGCCGGTGCCTATCTATGCGCACGTCTCCATGATCAACGGTGATGACGGCAAAAAACTGTCTAAACGCCACGGTGCGGTGAGCGTCATGCAGTATCGCGACGACGGCTATCTGCCAGAAGCGCTCCTGAACTATCTGGTGCGTCTGGGCTGGGCCCACGGTGACCAGGAGATCTTCAGCCGCGAAGAGATGATCGAACTCTTCTCTCTGAGCTCAGTCAGCAAATCCGCCAGCGCGTTTAACACTGACAAGCTGCTGTGGCTGAACCATCACTACATCAATACCATGCCGCCAGAATATGTGGCGACGTATCTGCAGTGGCACATTGAGCAGGCAAATATTGATACCCGCACGGGCCCTGAGCTGGCGGATCTGGTGAAACTGCTCGGCGAGCGCTGCAAAACGCTGAAAGAGATTGCTGAAAGCTGCCGCTACTTCTATGAAGAGTTTGATGCGTTCGATGCGGACGCTGCGAAGAAACACCTCCGCCCGGTTGCGCGTCAGCCGCTGGAAGTGGTGCGTGACAAGCTGGCTGCCCTCACCGAGTGGACCGCTGAGAATGTGCATCACGCCATTCAGGCGACGGCGGACGAGCTGGAAGTCGGCATGGGTAAAGTCGGTATGCCACTGCGCGTTGCGGTGACCGGTGCAGGTCAGTCTCCGGCGCTGGACGTAACGGTTCATGCCATCGGCAAATCACGCAGCGTGGCGCGCATTAACAAGGCGCTGGACTTCATCGCTGAACGTGAAAATCAGCAGTAATCACGTCTAAGAAAAAACAAACGGCAGGGTAACCTGCCGTTTTTTTATGCCTCTTTTTCCGCGATACCCAGACGTGTAAGAAAACCGTGAATGCCTTCGCGTTTCAAAAAGGCGTCCAGACGCTTCTGTTCTGACGGCGTCATACTCTCCAGCGTCTCTATAATGCCCGGAGACAGGTTTGAAGAGGGGCCATTATAGGCAGACGTGGCCTCCGCGAGATGGTAAACCGCCTGGCGGTTGCGGATCGCCGGGAGACTCATTATATGTTCCTTCACGCGTGCATCGACATGAATGAGCCGCGCGCGACCGCCTTTCACGCCGTTGAGCCCTTCGGTTTTCCACCCCTGCTGACGTATCCAGCGATTGACCGTTTGTCTGGCGACGCCCAAACTTTCCGCCAGCTCTTCCGTGGTCATTTTGCTCCGTAATCTTTTCATATCAGTCCCGATCGCGTATCCCTAAACGTTGCAACAATCCGGTGATCCCTTCCCGTAATAACAGCGATGTCATCTGCTTCTGCTCTTCCGGCGTCATTTCATTAGCCAGCGTCAGGAGGAGGGTATGAAGCGAACGATCATGGCTGGTGCCTTCTGGCAGTTCGGACGTTTCGCTTGCCCGACGTGCGCTGCGGATAAAGTCACGGACTTTTTCGTTCACATGTACCAGGCGCGCTTTTCCGCCCTGGACGCCTGGTTTTGGTGACGTAATCCAACCCTCTTTGCGTACCCATTTATTGATGGTCTGGCGGCTATAGCCAGTGAGCAGGGCTAACTCTTCTGGCGTCATTCGTTCCTTGATCATACAATTTCCTGAATATCTGTGGGGTTAATTAACGGCTCATTTTATAGCACCGTTTTACGTGAAAACGTGACAGGCTTAACTCCTGATTACGAGCACGCTCGCAAAGTGATTCATTTGCATGATTTTTCGGCGATCGAACGGCGGTCATTGATTTTGCCGTTGACACTCCGCAGCGGAATTCATATTATGCCGCCCGTCAACATGACAGCTTTACGATGGGGCTATAGCTCAGCTGGGAGAGCGCTTGCATGGCATGCAAGAGGTCAGCGGTTCGATCCCGCTTAGCTCCACCAAACTCTGAACCCAACAGAGTGCGGTCAGTAAAGTCACATGTGGGGCTATAGCTCAGCTGGGAGAGCGCTTGCATGGCATGCAAGAGGTCAGCGGTTCGATCCCGCTTAGCTCCACCAAAATTGTAAACCCTCGTCATATGACGAGGGTTTTTTTTTATCTGTTTGTAACGTCCATTACTGCATTTTGTTATCAAAAAGAAGGTATTCCTGTACCTCTCCTCAATCGACATCAATAAACCAGTCTATAAATAGACTTGAACTTGATTCGTGCAATTAATAAACCTATTATCCATCCGGTCAATGATTCGGACGGATAATATATTCCCCAACTTAATGAATAGAAAAACGTATAATAATGTAAAGATATTTATGATTGCCCTGGCACTTTGCCTGATTGCGGTACCTGTCTCCCGTTATCTCTCCCCGCGTGCAATTGTTAATGGTCATGACGTTTATTTAGCATGGTTGCCACTCAGCGTGATGCTGGCGGTAATTTTGATATTTGGGCGCCGGGCAATTCTTCCCATTGTGTTAGGTTTTACTGTCACTAATTTATTTTATGTTGATTTAGCGCCGCTACAATATTCAGTTTTGCTTTTCTGTCAGACCTTTGCGCTGTTCGCGGCGTGCGGCCTGCTGCGCCTTATGCTGGGCAAGCGCTGGCGCCACAGCATTCCTAACAAGCACATCGGGCTACGTATATTCTGGCTCGGTTTTATGGTGCCGTTAGGTATTAAACTGTCGATGTATATGGCAGGCTATTTGTTTGATTTTCCGGTGACTATTTCAACTTATTTTGGCGAAGGAACGGTAATTTATAGCGTTGTGGATATTCAAAGCCTGATATGCGCGGGGCTGATTTTTACCATGATGTTCTATTACCCATTAAGAATGATAATTAATCCTCGTTATGCCATCGCCTTCTGGCGGCGAAGCGTGAAGCCCGTGTTTTATCACAAGAATCCGTTATATATTTTTGTCTGGCTGATGCTCTTAGGCTTCATTCTCGTCATTTTATGTGGTCCTTTTGAATCACCGGTCATTGCGGGCTATTTGATGCCGCTGATTTTTATTCTTTTTACCTTAGCGATAAGCCGCCTGACCTATGCGTTGATTTCTCTGCTGTGGGCCACCTCAGCGCTCCTGCTGCTGACCTACAACTATAACTTCCTTAACGGGGTGGAATCGGGCCATTCGCTCTCCTTTATCCTCTCCGTGCTGATCTCTTTCGCCATCTGCTTGCTTTACATGTCGCGAATTTACCAGCGCAGCGAGTGGCTGAAGCGGGGCTGGCAGGACAGGGCGCTGACCGATCCTCTTACCGGTTTGCCCAATATTCGTGCGCTGGAGGATTACCTTGAAATCCATCCGGATGCCAAAGTGTGCATTCTGCGCATGGACAATCTGGAGTTTTTGAGCCGCCACTACGGCATTATCATGCGGGTCCACTGCAAACGAACGATCGCCACGTCGCTTCAGCCGCTCCTGCAAAAAGATGAGCTGCTCTTCCAGCTACCCGGAAGCGAGCTGGTGCTGGTCTTGCTCGGGCCGGAAATTGCTGAACGTCTCCAGCATATGGTCGATCGGCTCAACAGCAATAAGATTTTCTGGAACAACACCGGGCTGGATATTGAGTTTGGCGCGTCCTGGGGAATGGTCGAAAACGGCGAAAAGCTGCATCACACGCTGGGGCAACTGAGCTGGCTGGCAGAACAGGCCTGCGGAGAGCAAAACGTACTCGCGCTCACGAATAGCCTTGAGGCGGCATCAGGACAGACGACAGAGCGTGTCCTGATGCTGGCGCGGATTAAGCATGCCCTGGAGGCGGGGCAGTTCCATTTGTATGCGCAGCCGATCCAGAAGGCGGACGGAAGTGGGTACTATGAAATCCTGACGCGAATGGAGAGCGAGGGGGAGATTATTACCCCTGACCGCTTTATTCCGCTGATTGCGCAGTTCAACCTCAGCCACCGGTTTGATATGTGTGTCATGGAAAAATTACTGGTGTGGCTGCGCGATAACCCTGCAACGCACGCTGGCGCCCGTTTTTCCGTCAACCTGATGCCGCTGACGCTGATGCAAAAAGAGGTGGCGACCGAGATTTGCGCGCTGTTTGAACGGTACGGCGTGGCACCGCAGGCCGTCGTGATTGAGATTACCGAAGAGCAGGCATTCTCCAATTCAGGCTCGAGTATCAACAATATTCAGCAGCTGCGGGATTACGGTTTCCGGATCGCCATCGATGATTTTGGTACTGGCTACGCTAACTATGAGCGTCTCAGACGCCTGCAGGCGGACATCATTAAAATCGACGGCTGCTTTGTGAAAGACATTTGTACAGATGACATGGATGCAATGATCGTGCAGTCGATGTGTAATCTGGCAAAGACGAAATCGCTCTGCGTCGTCGCGGAATATGTGGAAACACCGGCACAGCGGGAGATGTTGCTCCGCTTCGGTGTGGATTACCTGCAGGGCTACCTGATAGGTAAACCCAAACCGCTGGAAGAAATGCGGGCATAAAAAAACCGGGAGCCAGGCTCCCGGTTTTTGTTTAACGGTAAACGTTACAGAACCAGTGCCGCAATGGACGCGGACAGGACGCTCACCAGCGTAGAGCCATAAACCAGCTTCAGGCCAAAGCGAGAAACCACGTTACCCTGCTCTTCGTTCAGGCCTTTAATCGCACCCGCGATAATCCCGATGGACGAGAAGTTCGCGAAAGAGACCAGGAACACGGAGAGAATGCCTTCCGCGCGCGGAGAAAGCGTGCTGGCAATTTTCTGCAGATCCATCATCGCAACGAATTCGTTAGAAACCAGCTTGGTTGCCATGATACTGCCCACCTGCAGCGCTTCGTGAGCCGGAACACCCATCACCCATGCAACCGGGTAGAAGATGTAGCCCAGAATGCCCTGGAAGGAGATACCCAGCACCGCGGCGAACAGGGCGTTCAGGCCAGAAATCAGCGCAATGAAGCCGATCAACATGGCGGCAACGATGATCGCGACTTTGAAACCGGCCAGAATGTACTCACCCAGCATTTCGAAGAAGCTCTGGCCTTCGTGCAGGTTTGACATCTGGATATTCTCTTCGCTGGCGTCAACGCGGTATGGGTTGATCAGCGACAGAACGATAAAGGTGCTGAACATGTTCAGTACCAGCGCAGCAACCACGTATTTTGGTTCCAGCATGGTCATATACGCGCCCACGATAGACATGGAAACGGTAGACATTGCGGTTGCCGCCATGGTGTACATGCGGTTGCGGGACATCTTGCCGAGAATATCTTTATACGCGATGAAGTTCTCAGACTGACCGAGGATCAGGGAACTGACGGCGTTGAAAGATTCCAGCTTACCCATGCCGTTCACTTTGGATAACAGGAAGCCAATTCCACGGATCACGAACGGCAGAACGCGGATATGCTGCAGAATACCGATCAGCGCGGAGATGAAGACGATAGGGCACAGAACCTTCAGGAAGAAGAACGCCAGACCTTCGTCGTTCATTTTACCGAAGACAAAGTTGGTCCCTTCGTTGGCGAATCCGAGCAGTTTTTCGAACATTTCGGAGAAGCCTTTCACGAAGCCGAGGCCTACGTTGGAGTTCAGGAAGAACCACGCAAGTAAAACTTCAATGACCAGCAGTTGGACAACATAACGAATACGAATTTTTTTGCGGTCTGTGCTGACCAGCAATGCGAGTGCAGTAACGACAACAAGTGCCAGGACAAAATGAAGGACGCGGTCCATATTTGCTCCAAATATGAGGCAGGTTTAATTTTCGTGCACATTCTATGTAACAACCGAAAAGAAAACGAGATCGAGGACACACTATAGTTACATCCTGTGACGAGTCTCAAAAATAGTGATCCACAATACATTTTTGTTATGTTAGGTAAATGAGTGAAAAGTTAAGTTTGTGTGCTAGTCTTCACAAAAGAGCCCGCGATTTCAGTTTCTGTTAGATCGCCCAACTTACCCGCCCGTCTATCGTTCAAAGCTATCAGAGAAATCACTGCAAACTTTATAAATGATCTTGATAATCATTCTCATTTTGATAGCATTAAACATAGCAAAGGCTATATTTCAGAGGCAGAAATGACAAACAGTCGCGTAGAGGGTAGCAGTGGCAGAGCAGCGCGCAAGTTGCGGTTCGCATTAATGGGACCTGCGTTCATCGCTGCCATTGGCTATATCGATCCAGGTAACTTTGCGACCAATATTCAGGCCGGGGCCAGCTTCGGCTATAAGCTGCTGTGGGTGGTCGTCTGGGCTAACCTCATGGCGATGCTGATTCAGATGCTCTCCGCAAAGCTGGGGATTGCGACGGGTAAAAACCTGGCGGAGCAAATCCGCGACCATTATCCGCGTCCCGCCGTCTGGCTCTACTGGGTTCAGGCTGAAATCATCGCCATGGCCACTGACCTCGCTGAATTTATCGGCGCAGCAATCGGCTTTAAGCTGATTCTGGGCGTGTCGCTGTTGCAGGGGGCGGTACTGACCGGGATTGCTACGTTCCTGATCCTGATGCTACAGCGTCGGGGTCAAAAGCCGCTGGAGAAGGTCATTGGCGGTCTGCTGCTGTTTGTGGCGGCGGCCTATATTGTCGAACTGATTTTCTCACAGCCGAATCTGGCGCAGCTCGCTAAAGGGATGGCGATCCCAAGCCTGCCAACCTCGGAAGCGGTTTTCCTGGCCGCCGGCGTGCTGGGAGCGACCATCATGCCGCACGTGATTTATCTGCACTCCTCGCTGACGCAGCATCTCCACGGTGGGACGCGTAAAGAGCGCTACTCCGCCACCAAGTGGGACGTCGCGATCGCCATGACCATCGCGGGGTTTGTCAATCTGGCGATGATGGCAACAGCAGCCGCGGCTTTCCACTTTAACGGTCATACCGGTATTGCCGACCTCGACCAGGCGTATCTCACGCTGGAGCCGCTGCTGAGCCATGCTGCCGCCACGATATTTGGTCTTAGCCTGGTGGCTGCTGGTCTCTCTTCTACGGTGGTGGGTACGCTGGCAGGCCAGGTGGTGATGCAGGGGTTTGTCCGGTTCCATATTCCGCTGTGGGTGCGTCGCTCCGTTACCATGCTGCCGTCATTTATCGTGATTCTGATGGGGCTCGACCCCACGCGAATTCTGGTCATGAGCCAGGTGCTGCTGAGTTTTGGTATTGCGCTGGCGCTGGTGCCGCTGCTGATCTTTACCAGCGATAAAACCCTGATGGGCGAGCTGGTCAACTCGACGCTGGTGAAACGGACCGGGTGGGCCATCGTGGTGGTGGTGGTGGCGCTGAACCTGTGGTTGCTGATTGGCACAGCGTTGGGGCTGTAAAAGAAAAAGGAGCCATGAGGCTCCTTTTTGCTGTTAGTCGTCATGACCGTGGTGGCCATGTCCGTGACCTTTGCCGCGACCCCAGCCGCCGCGACGGTCGTCACGATCCCGCCAGCCTTCACGGTAACCGCGCTCATAGGCGCTGTCTTTATACCAGCCGCGGTGTCTGCCGTTATCATGTTTCCACCAGCGATCGCCGCGCCACTCATAGTGACGATGCCAGTAATCACGGTCGCGCCAGTAGCCGCCGTCCCAGTATCTGCCGTAGTCGTCACGATCGCCAATTTGTAATTTTACTGATGGCAACAGGGTGATTTCGCCCGCAGTGGCGATCAGCGGCGCCGAAGCCAGTAATACCGCTGCAAGAATCAGTGACCTGAACATACTCTTTCTCCTTCACGATCGGGGCCTTTGTAGGGCCTGTTAACGCAATTTTACGAGTTGGTAAACCTTCGTATCATCGCCTCAACTCCGAATTCCTGGGTGAGAGCACTTTTTGCTAAAAGTGATGTTATTTTGAGCTGCTGAGGATCGCGTCTATGCGGGCCAATTCTTCCTCTGAGAAATGGCGGTTTGCCAGCATTCCCACGGCGTCATCAATCTGAGCCGCTTTACTTGCCCCAATCAGCACCGAGGTCACTTCCTCATGGCGTAATACCCAGGCCAGCGCCATCTGGGACAGCTTCTGGCCGCGACTTTCTGCCAGGGCATTCAGCTTCCTGACTTTTTCCAGCTTCTCTTCGGTGAGCTGATCGGGTTTAAGGAACTGACTGCCGCTTGCCGCGCGTGAGTCTGCAGGAATGCCGTGCAGATAGCGATTGGTCAGTTGCCCGCCAGCCAGCGGCGAGAAGGGAATACAGCCGACCCCTTTTTCCTGCAACACGTCCAGCAGTCCCGCTTCCGGCGCACGTTCAAAGAGGGAGTATTTCGGCTGGTGGATCAGGCAGGGTGTCCCGAGGTCATTAAGGATATCAATCGCCTGGCGAGCCAGAACCGCCGGGTAGTTGGATAATCCGACATACAGAGCCTTCCCCTGACGCACCACATGGTCAAGCGCTTTCATGGTTTCCTGTAGCGGCGTTTCCGGGTCTGGCCGGTGATGATAGAAGATATCCACATACTCCAGCCCCATGCGCTTCAGGCTTTGATCGAGGCTTGCCAGCAGATATTTGCGCGATCCCCAGTCGCCGTACGGACCCTCCCACATGGTATAACCCGCTTTGGTGGAGACGATCAGCTCGTCGCGCCAGGGCAGGAAATCCTCCTGCAAAATACGGCCGAAATTACGTTCCGCGGATCCGGGAGGCGGGCCATAGTTGTTGGCAAGGTCGAAATGCGTAATGCCCAGATCGAACGCACGCTGTAAAAGTTGACGGCTGTTTTCGATAAGGGTGGCGTCACCAAAGTTATGCCACAGCCCAAGCGAGATGGCGGGCAACCTGAGCCCGCTTCGTCCGCAGCGGCGATACTCCATTGTCCCGTAACGATTTTTGTCCGGCTGATAACCCATTTTCGTAACCTCTGGCGCTGAAGTGAAAAATCAGTGTATGCGTTTACATTTACGTGAAAAAAAGCAGCATAGCGCAGCCTTTTTTGTAAAGCATTCTTTCCATGTCCTTCTTATCGCCAATTCTGGACACCCATCACGCTTATTTAATACTCAAGGTGAGGTCAAAACATTAGAAGGATACCTGTTTATGCGTACCCCATACTGCGTCGCCGATTACCTGCTGGACCGTCTTACAGATTGTGGAGCCGATCATCTGTTTGGCGTGCCGGGCGACTATAACCTGCAGTTTCTCGACCATGTAATAGACAGCCCGGATATCTGTTGGGTGGGCTGTGCCAACGAATTAAACGCCTCTTACGCCGCTGACGGATATGCCCGTTGTAAGGGCTTCGCCGCGCTACTGACGACATTTGGCGTAGGAGAGTTAAGCGCCATGAACGGCATTGCGGGCAGCTACGCCGAGCACGTTCCGGTCTTGCATATTGTGGGTGCGCCGGGAATGGCATCACAGCAAAGAGGTGAGCTGCTGCACCATACGCTGGGCGACGGTGAGTTTCGTCATTTTTATCATATGAGCGAGCCGATCACCGCTGCGCAGGCGATCCTGACCGAACAAAACGCCTGTTATGAAATCGACCGGGTGTTAACGACCATGCTCCGGGAGCGTCGCCCCGGCTATCTGATGCTGCCTGCCGACGTGGCAAAAAAAGCCGCCACCCCTCCTGTAAACGCTCTCACGCTCCGGCATACGCATGCCGATAGCGCCTGCCTGAAAGCATTCCGGGATGCTGCAGAAAACAGGCTTGCCAGGAGCAAGCGTACTGCACTGCTGGCCGATTTCCTTGTCCTGCGCCATGGCCTGAAGCAGGCGCTACAGAAATGGGTCAAAGACGTGCCGATGGCACACGCCACCATGCTGATGGGCAAAGGGATATTCGACGAGCGTCACGCTGGTTTTTACGGCACCTACAGCGGTTCGGCGAGCGCTGGCGCGGTAAAAGAGGCAATTGAAGGGGCGGATACCGTACTGTGCATCGGCACGCGATTTACCGATACCCTGACCGCCGGCTTCACGCATCAGCTCACCCCGGCGCAGACGATAGAAGTTCAGCCTCATGCCTCACGCGTTGGTGATATCTGGTTTACCGGCATCCCCATGCTTCAGGCAATCGAAACGCTGGTGGAGCTGTGCAAACAGCACGTGCACGAGACGCCCGTGCCGTCCTCTCAAAGCGCGATGGCCTACCCGCAGCCGGATGGCTCGCTGACGCAGGCGAATTTCTGGCAAACGCTGCAGACGTTTATTCGTCCGGGAGACATCATTCTTGCGGATCAGGGCACCTCGGCCTTCGGCGCGATCGACCTTCGTCTGCCGGCTGATGTGAATTTTATCGTCCAGCCGCTGTGGGGATCGATTGGCTATACGCTGGCGGCGGCATTTGGCGCACAAACGGCCTGCCCGAACCGGCGCGTGATTGTTCTGACGGGGGATGGCGCGGCGCAGCTCACCATCCAGGAGCTCGGCTCGATGCTGCGGGATAAACAACACCCCATCATTCTGGTCCTTAACAACGAAGGGTATACGGTTGAAAGAGCGATCCATGGGCCTGAGCAGCGGTATAACGACATTGCGCTATGGAACTGGACGCAAATCCCGCAGGCACTGAGCCTTGATCCTCAGGCCCAGTGCTGGCGGGTCAGTGAAGCGGAGCAGCTGGCGGACGTCCTTGAAAAAGTGGCGCATCACGAGCGGCTCTCGCTGATTGAGGTGATGCTGCCGAAAGCCGATATCCCACCGCTGCTGGGGGCGATCACCAAAGCGCTGGAAGCGCGCAATAGCGCCTGATTATTTGTCGTTTCGCCAGGCCATCATCATCGGTTTGCCCGCCAGCAGGAGCCAGGCGGGCAACATCACGATACAAAGCAGAGGGAAAAGCGTCGAGTCCGGTACGACGACCGCCGCCATAAACAGGCTTAGCCATGCGTCGCGCGTGACCACCAGAACCAACCCCAGAATAGAACAAGAGACGGTAATCGCCGCCGGGACCGCATCGACATGCTCGTGCAGCATCAGCCCCAGCGCGACGCCGACAAAGACCGCCGGGAAGATGCGTCCACCACGGAAACCGCAGGCGGCCGCCACCACCAGCGCTGCCAGCTTGATCACGGCAAACAGCAGATAGTCGGAGACGCTAAATATCTGGCTGAAAGCCAGCTGCTGCATCTCGTCCAGACCTTTAAACAGCGTCACCGGCCCGCCGATTGCGCCTAAAATACCGAGGATCAAACCGCCAGCACCCAGAATCAACACCGGGTGTTTGAGTCGATGCATCAGCCGGTGCAGACGTGGAAGACACCATACTGCCACCATGCCCAGCGCAATGGCGATGGCGACGACGATGGCGCCGCTGAAGATATCGGCGATTTGCATCTGGCCGTAGTGGGGCAGGGAGAGTGAAAAATGGGGATGGAAAAAGAGGCTGGTGGTCAACGCCCCGGCAGCGGCGGCCATCAGCGGAGCAAACAGTTTATCCCAGAGCGGGACATCGTTATTACTACTGAGCGTCTGCGAAAAGATCAGTGCTGCCGCCACGGGCGTGCCGAAAAGCGCCCCGATGGTGCCTGCTGAGGCGAGAATGGTCCAGTCCAGCGCGCCGACGCGGGGCAAAATGCGTGAACCGAGAAAAACTGCCAGGCCAATATTCACGGCCATAATCGGATGCTCTGGCCCCAGGCTGACGCCGCCGGCCAGACCGAGAATCAACGCGATAATCAGCCCCGGCAGTGCCGAAGGGGAAACCGGGGCACCAATCAGCGGTTCCTGCGCCGGGTCTGGTCCAGCATGGCCGGGACTGAAACGGATCACCAGGCCCACCGCAATACCGGTTAACGTCAGCATCCCAACAATCCAGGCAGGAGAGTCAGCGGTGACGCCCAGTCCTGCAGGAAGCGCGTTCCATAATAGTGTTTGCAGCACCGACGCGACTTTCATCACGACGATGAGCACCAGACTTGAAACCACGCCAATGATGAGCGCCGGAATGGCCAGCAACAGCATGGTTCTGGCTCGCGGGTGGAGCATGATGATTTCCTTGTACAAAACGGTATGACGTTACTTTGCACATTAAGCCTTATGGCAATAGTGCAAAAGGTGCTGAAACGGTAAAGTTATTCTGTGACGAAGATCGATAATCCATGGGCATTCACCTTCCGGTCGTTGTTGTTATCACGCCTTGAATTTACAGTGTCCCAAAGATTTATTCTGACTTTAGCGGAGCAGTAGAAGAATGACAAAGTATGCTTTGGTAGGTGATGTGGGCGGCACGAACGCGCGCCTCGCATTATGCGATATAAGTAGCGGTGAAATTTCCCGGGCGAAAACCTATTCCGGGCTGGATTATCCAAGTCTTGAGGCTGTTGTTCGCGCCTATCTGGACGAGCATCAGGTAAGCGTCGAAGATGGCTGCATCGCCATTGCCTGTCCGATAACCGGCGACTGGGTCGCCATGACCAACCATACCTGGGCATTCTCCATCGCCGAGATGAAAAAAAACCTCGGCTTTGCGCATCTTGAAATCATCAATGACTTCACCGCGGTGTCCATGGCGATCCCGATGCTGAAGTCTGAGCATCTGATCCAGTTCGGTGGCGCTGAGCCGGTCGAAGGTAAGCCGATTGCGGTTTACGGGGCCGGTACCGGTCTGGGCGTTTCACATCTGGTGCACGTTGCTCAGCGTTGGGTGAGCCTGCCGGGTGAAGGCGGTCACGTTGACTTTGCGCCAAACAGCGAAGAAGAGGGCATTATCCTTGAAGAATTACGCGCGGAGATCGGCCACGTCTCCGCCGAACGCGTGCTGTCAGGACCGGGGCTGGTGAACCTGTACCGGGCGATTGTGAAGTCGGACGGTCGTCTGCCGGAAAACCTGCAGCCGAAAGACGTCACCGAACGCGCGCTGGCGGACAGCTGCATTGACTGCCGTCGTGCCCTGTCGCTGTTCTGCGTGATTATGGGACGCTTCGGCGGCAACCTGGCGCTGACGCTGGGCACCTTCGGGGGCGTTTATATCGCGGGCGGCATTGTGCCGCGCTTCCTCGACTTCTTTAAAGCCTCCGGCTTCCGCGGCGGGTTTGAGGATAAAGGGCGCTTCAGAAGCTACGTGCAGGACATCCCGGTTTATCTGATCGTGCATGATAACCCAGGCCTGCTGGGGGCGGGTGCCCACCTGCGTCAGGTTCTCGGTCAGATTCTCTGATGCCTGGCCCTCTCCCACGGGAGAGGGCTTTTTCGTTACAGGTGCATAAGCTGGCGGAACTCTTTCACCTTGCTGCGGCTCACCGGCACCTGAAAATCCAGATCCTTCAGGCGCAAGATATAGGTGTTGTTAAACCACGGTTCGATCTCGCGGATTTTGTTTAAATTCACGCAGAACGAGCGGTGGCAGCGGAAAAAGTGCGACGCAGGCAGCTTGCTGCAAAACTCGGTGATGTTCATCGCCATCACGTAAGATTCCCGCCGCGTATAAACAAACGTCATCTTTTCATGGGCTTCGGCATAGTAGATATCATTGACCGGCGTCACGATGATGCGCTCATCTTTGACCAGATTAATGGTGTCGTTTTCCCGTACCGTTGGGGTGGCGCTTGCAGGGGCGGTCTGCTGCTGCCATGCGGCCTCCAGCTTTTGCAGCATGCTGACAATCCGCGACTCCTGGTAAGGCTTAAGGATATAGTCAAACGCTTCCAGCTCGAAGGCCTCTACCGCGTGCTCTTTCCATGCGGTCACGAACACAATAAACGGCTTATGGGCAAACTGATTGATGTTTTGCGCCAGCAATACGCCATCCAGCGACGGAATGTTGATATCCAGGAAGATAGCGTCGACCCGGTTATGCTGCAGAAACTTCAGCACGTCCAGACCGTCATCAAAGGTGCCCACAATCTCCATCTGGCTGTGGGTGTTGATAAGCCAGGTTAGCTCCTGTTGAGCCAGGATTTCATCTTCTACGATGATGACTTTCATGGGTTACTCCACCTGGGGCAACAGTGATGTTGTTGAATGAACGGGAGTGCGCTCGTTCGGGACGTAAAAAGCAATTTCGGTGCCCGGTTCAAGACGCTGAATGTGCAGCCCATCGCCGTAAAGCAGCTTGACCCGGTGATGCACGTTCAACAGGCCGATTTTATTTCCGGGCATCTCGTTAGACTCCACGCGCTCAATAACTTTTGGATCAATGCCGTGGCCGGTATCGCGCACCGCAATACGCACGCGGTTGCCGCTTTCGGTGACGCTGATGGTGACGACGCCTTTGCCTTTACACGGCTGAATGCCGTGAACAATCGCGTTTTCGACCAGCGGCTGGATAAGCAGGCTCGGGATCACGCAGTTGACCTCTTCATCAATATCGTAAATGACCGTGAGTTTGTCGCCAAAGCGCGCCTGCTCAATCGCGATGTAGTCTTTGATCTGATACAGCTCTTTTTTGATGTCGATCTGCTCGTCATCTTTTAGCTCGATGTTGTAGCGCAGATAGCGCGACAGGTTAAAAATCAGCTGTCGCGCGGTGTCCGGATTAAGACGTATGGACGAGGAGATCGCGTTCAGCGCGTTAAACAGGAAATGGGGATTGATTTTGCTCTGCAGCGCGCGCAGCTCTGCCTTATTTGCCATCTCACGCAGCTGTTCTGCACGGGAGACTTCCAGCTGGGTGGAGATAATCTGCGACAGGCCAATCGCCATCTCCTGGAGCGAGGAGGTGATCTGATGCGCGTGACAGTAATAAATCTTCAGGGTGCCCGTCACGACGCCTTTCTCCCACAATGGGATCACCAGCATCGAGTGGATTTCCGGCGTTCGGTGGGCTTCATCATTATTTTTAATGATGATTTTACCGTAGTTGATCGCCTGTCTGGTGGTTGGGCTGATGGTGTCATCGTTGTCGCGATAGTTGTGTTCCCCGACGCCAACGTAGGCCAGCACGTGGTCAATGTTGGTGATGGCGACGGCGTCTGCGTGGATGTCGTGGCGGATAATCTCGCAGACCTGACGCAACGACTCCGCGTTAACGTGGCGAAATAGCGGTAGCGTTTTGTTGGCGATATCCAGCGCCAGCTTGGCCTGACGGGCGGCGCTGGCCTCTTTTTCCCCTTCAACGCTTTGCACCAGCAGCACGATAAAACCGATGCACACGCTGCCCAGAATCATCGGAATCCCGATTTTCGAGACGATATCCAGCCCCAGCGCGGTGGTCGGGGCCCAGACGACGACCAGGATCATGGTCAGCGTTTCGCATACCATGCCTGCGACGATCCCTGCGCGCCAGCGCTGTTTTTTCGGGATTTTGCGGCTGATCCAGCCGGAGAGCACCCCGGCGATAATGCTGGTAATAAAGCAGGGCACCGCCGTGACGCCGCCGATATCAATCAGGTAGCGATGGGTTCCGGCAATCACGCCGGTGATAACGCCCACCCACGGGCCAAACAAAATTCCGCCGGACATCACGGCGATAATGCGCACGTTAACCAGCGAGCCCTCTACCGGCACGCCTGACCAGGTGCTGAACAGGGCGAACAGCGAAAAAATGGCGGTAACGGCCAGCAGCTCTTTTGGCGAGTGGGCGGATTTGTGCAACAGCTCGCGAAACAGGCGAATGCGGATGAGGAAGAACAGGCAAATCAGCATTAATGCCGCACGGTCAAAAACCGCCAGCAGCATAGTGAATATTTCGTGCACGAGTAGACCTGGGAAAACGGGAAAGAACCATGATAAAAAACCTGACGCGTATTGACCAGCTATCCGTCAGGTTTATCAAATGAGGAAAAACCATAATTCTTAAAGGGGATTGTCCGGCGGTCACGGACACGGCCTGATTTTTTATAGCCAGCGTATCGTCAGGTAACTGTTTTGATATCATCCTGTTAAATAACGGCTATCAGAAAGCTAACCCGGAATCAGGGGCTTCCGCTTTTTGGCACTGCCGGGTTCCGTTTTTCAGGCGATCGCTTTTTTTTCATTTCCCTCTCGACAGCATGATTTTTTTCAGGTTATTTTCTAAGCATGCCACATCGGTGGCAGCGTCGCTCGGACGGTCCGGGCGCTAACGTAAATCTGAGGAATCTATGGCTGAATTCAGTCCTGAACGCCGTTTTACGCGTATCGATCGTCTCCCCCCTTATGTTTTCAATATCACTGCTGAACTGAAAATGGCTGCGCGTCGGCGCGGCGAAGATATTATTGATTTCAGCATGGGTAACCCTGACGGCCCAACGCCGCCGCATATCGTTGAAAAGCTCTGCACGGTTGCCCAGCGTCCGGATACGCACGGCTACTCGACCTCTCGCGGTATTCCCAGATTACGTCGCGCGATCTCGCGTTGGTATCAGGATCGCTATCAGGTTGATATCGATCCGGAAAGTGAAGCGATTGTCACCATCGGCTCGAAAGAGGGGCTGGCACACCTGATGTTGGCCACGCTGGATCATGGTGATACGGTGCTGGTGCCTAATCCAAGCTACCCGATCCACATATATGGCGCGGTGATTGCCGGGGCGCAGGTCCGTTCCGTTCCGCTGGTGGAAGGTGTCGATTTCTTTAACGAACTTGAGCGTGCGATTCGCGAAAGTTATCCGAAACCGAAGATGATGATCCTCGGTTTCCCGTCAAACCCAACCGCCCAGTGCGTGGAGCTCGATTTCTTCGAGAAAGTCGTCGCCCTTGCCAAGCGGTATGACGTGCTGGTGGTTCATGATTTAGCCTACGCTGACATTGTTTATGACGGCTGGAAAGCGCCTTCCATCATGCAGGTTCCGGGCGCGCGTGACGTGGCGGTCGAGTTCTTTACGCTGTCAAAAAGCTACAACATGGCAGGCTGGCGTATAGGTTTTATGGTGGGTAACAAAACGCTGGTGAGCGCACTGGCGCGCATTAAGAGTTACCACGACTATGGTACCTTCACGCCGCTACAGGTCGCGGCTATTGCTGCCCTGGAAGGCGACCAGCAGTGCGTTCACGAGATTGCCGCCCAGTATAAGCGCCGCCGTGACGTGCTGGTAAAGGGCTTGCATGAAGCGGGCTGGATGGTGGAAATGCCGAAGGCGTCTATGTACGTCTGGGCAAAAATTCCGGAGCCGTACGCGGCGATGGGATCGCTGGAGTTTGCCAAAAAGCTGCTGCAGGATGCGAAGGTGTGCGTATCACCGGGCATTGGCTTTGGTGATTATGGCGACACCCATGTGCGATTTGCCCTGATTGAAAACAGCGACCGCATTCGTCAGGCGGTGAGGGGCATCAAGAGTATGTTCCGGGCCGACGGCCTTCTTTCGTCGAAGAGCGTGTCTGAACATCCCGCGTCGACATGACATAAAAAAACAGGAGCCGATGGCTCCTGTTTTTTTGACTGCATGTTCTTCACTAGATCATCAGGGCAAAGGTTCCGGCCCAGACTAAAACAATCACCGAAATGCCCATAAAGAAATATTTCACGTTTCATCGCTCCGCGTATCTTGTGGTACGCATTTAAAAACAGAGTCCACCTGATTATAGAGAACTGAAATCCGGTCAAAACGGAAATGAGAATTTTCCCGTTACGCCGCTCACTCCAGCTCAGAATTCTGTGCTTTCCTGTTGCCAGACGGCGCTAATGTACGCCTAAAAATGAGGGGTGACAAGAGGGATTTTTTTAAATAATTTCCGTTACTTACGAGTGTCGTGGAACGGCGACAGTTTGATTTCGCATCGCAATAAATTCACTTTGGGCGACGCAATGAAAGACGATTTCTCAACGGGATGACAGGTGATTGAAAAGGTTAGTTTCTTAGCGAAACTAACCTTAATGAAAGGCTTAAATATAGAGCGAGGCTTCGCCAAGAGGGCGGGTTTTGAAACGACGATGCATCCACAGATACTGCTCTGGCGCACGCATGATTTCAGTTTCGATGACTTTATTGATAAACGCCGCGGCTTCGCACTCGTTTTCCGGATAGTTAGCCATTTCAGGAGAGATGTGCAGACGATAGCCTGATTTATCTGCTTTTCTCACCATCGTTACGGTCAGCATTGAGGCGCCTGACAAACGAGAAATGACAAAGGTGCCGTTAGTCGTCGCAACATCTTTAACCGCAAAGAAAGGCGCAAAGCTGCTGCCTTTACGCCCATAATCCTGATCGGGTGCAAACCAGACGGCTTCACCTTTCTTCAGGGCACCGACCATACCGCGCAGGTTATTACGGCTGATCATCGCCTTATTGGAACGCATGCGGCCACGCGTCTGGACCCACTCCATCAGTGCACTGTTGTGTGGTCGATAGGTCGCCATCATTGGCTGGCACAGGCCCATCACGCGGCCACCCAGTTCCAGCGACATAAAGTGAACGCCGACGACCATCACGCCGCGTTTTTGCATCTGCGCGCGTTGCAGGTTATCCAGTCCTTCTACATCAAACCACTTACGGACACGCTCATCCGGCCAGAACCAGGCCATGCCGGTTTCAAGCAGCGCCATGCCGATAGACTTAAAGTTTTCAGCGATGAGCTTCTCGCGCTCTTCGGCATTGTACTGCGGAAAGCAAAGCTCAATATTTTTCCGCGCGATAGATTCGCGACGTTTCAGGAAGACGCGTGAAGCGCTGCCCAGTTTCGACCCCAGCAAACGCAGTACAGGGTACGGAAGTTGAACCAGCAGCCAGAGAACGCCAAGACCAAACCATGTAAACCAGTAACGCGGGTGTAAAAACGCGCGTTGAAATTTGGATTGAGACAAAATAGTGAAACCTATGTGAAGCCTGTAAAGGTAGCGCAGAGTTTGCGATACGACGTGCCGATAAGACCGTTCTTCAAGGTGATGGTTGCAGGCTTTACCGAACTTTACGGCGTTGCCTGGCCACTGCTGATTTGGGCGGGCGGCGTAATGTAGCACCGTTATACGATATGTGCTATTACTCGTTTTTGATTAAAAAAGCGACAGTTCGGAAGGTGGTTGATTTTACAGATTTTATAGGCAGTCGCATGAAAGCGCCTTTCCTGCCTGAGCGGAAGGCAAAAGCGTTAGCGCTCATAGGGAAGGCGTAAAGAAAAAAAACGGTATTGTTGATTTGCGCCAAATTAAACATTTACGCCTTTATTTATTCCTCCGCATAATAAATAAGAAATTTCTTCGTGAAAATTCTTAAGCGTTATTCATACCATCAATGGAATAGCCATCTGCTTTCATCCATTCCTGTCTTCTTTTAATCGTGCCGCAATAAGATATTGTCGTTCTTTCGCGCTTTTTGACGTTATGCTGTGATGCAAATCAAAACATGATGTTTTTATAAACATCTCTCTGGCTACAACCCCTTCTGCGATACAAATATTCGATTTGTGCGAAAAGAGCAGTTTCTTTTCCTGATTTAGTTGTCCTATTTACGATAATGTCTTAGTGGAAAATTCTTAAGAAAATTCTTGTATCGGATTAATGATCTGTGTATTTGATTTTGTTCCGATCATTATTCTATTATTGCGCATCAAGAACGATACCGTGAAGTTGGCATAGTAAAACAAAGAGGGATGATTAGATGGCTGACAGTTTTCAGAATGAGGTGCCTAAGGCACGTATTAACCTGAAGCTTGACCTGCATACTGGCGGAGCAAGCAAGAAAATGGAATTACCCTTGAAATTGCTTGTTGCGGGTGATTTCAGTAATGGGCAGGAATCTGCGACAATATCTGAACGCGAAAAGATTAACATCACCAAAAATAATTTTGACAGCGTTCTTTCCGAATATTCCCCAAAAGTTAACCTGGCCGTTAAAAATACGCTGTCTGACGATGGTGGTGAGGACAACATTCAGCTGACTTTCCAGAGCATGAAAGATTTCACGCCAGAGCAGGTGGCTGCCCAAATTCCACAGCTGAAGGCGATGCTGGCAATGCGCAACTTGCTCCGCGATCTGAAAGCCAACCTGCTGGATAACCAGACTTTCCGAAAAGAGCTGGAAAAAATCGTTCTTGACCAGTCACTTAGTGCTGAGTTGCGAAATGAACTATCCGCACTGGCTTCAAAAAAACCTTAACCATCATGCTGTTTTAACGGATTAATCAAGGAATGCTCATGTCTGTACAAAATAATACTGCTGGCGGGGAAAGCGTGGTGCTGGAACGCCCTGCTGTGGGTGGGGTATACGCTTCACTGTTTGAAAAAATCAATCTGAACCCAGTCTCCGAACTGAGCGCGCTGGATATCTGGCAAGATGCGCAGGCGATGTCGGATGCGACCGCTGACGAGCGTCTCACCGCAGGTATGCAGGTCTTTCTGGAATGCCTGACCAAGGCAGGCTCGAAGGTCGAAAAACTGGATAAAAGCCTGATCGATCACCACATCGCTGAGCTCGATTACCAGATAAGCCGCCAGCTCGACGCCGTTATGCACCATGAAGAATTTCAGGCGGTTGAGAGCCTGTGGCGCGGCGTGAAGTCGCTGGTTGATAAAACGGATTTTCGCCAGAACGTAAAAATTGAGCTTCTGAGCATGTCTAAAGAAGACCTTCGCCAGGACTTTGAAGACAGCCCGGAAATTATCCAGAGTGGTCTCTATAAACACGCCTACATTGATGAATACGATACCCCGGGCGGCGAGCCGATTGCGGCGCTGATTTCCGCTTATGAGTTCGATGCTTCAGCGCAGGATGTCGCTCTGCTGCGCAACATCTCTAAAGTATCTGCGGCTGCACATATGCCATTTATCGGCTCGGCAGGCCCGAAATTCTTCCTTAAGGAGTCCATGGAAGACGTCGCGGCGATTAAAGATATTGGTAACTATTTTGACCGCGCAGAGTACATCAAGTGGAAATCGTTCCGCGATACGGACGACGCTCGCTACATTGGTCTGGTGATGCCCCGCGTACTGGGACGTTTACCGTATGGCCCGGATACCGTTCCGGTTCGCAGCTTTAACTATGTTGAAGAAGTCAAAGGTCCGGATCACGACAAATACCTGTGGACGAATGCGTCGTTTGCCTTCGCGTCCAATATGGTGCGTAGCTTCATCAATAATGGCTGGTGTGTACAAATCCGTGGCCCGCAGGCTGGCGGTGCGGTTCAGGATCTGCCTATCCATCTGTATGACCTGGGTACCGGCAATCAGGTAAAAATTCCGTCTGAGGTCATGATCCCTGAAACGCGTGAATTCGAGTTCGCAAATCTGGGCTTTATTCCTTTGTCCTACTATAAAAACCGCGACTATGCCTGCTTCTTCTCAGCCAACTCCGCCCAGAAACCGGCGCTGTATGACACCGCAGATGCAACGGCCAACAGCCGCATCAACGCCCGCCTGCCGTACATCTTCCTGCTGTCGCGTATCGCCCACTACCTGAAGCTGATTCAGCGCGAGAACATCGGTACCACCAAGGATCGCCGACTGCTGGAGCTTGAGCTGAACACCTGGGTCCGCAGTCTGGTGACCGAAATGACCGATCCGGGCGACGAACTTCAGGCATCTCATCCACTGCGTGATGCAAAAGTGGTGGTGGAAGATATTGAGGATAACCCGGGCTTCTTCCGCGTGAAATTGTATGCGATTCCGCACTTCCAGGTGGAAGGGATGGACGTCAACCTGTCGCTGGTTTCCCAGATGCCGAAAGCGAAATCGTAAGGCGAGGGGTGATCAGGGATGAAAATTCATCGTCCGTTATGGAATGAAGGGGCGCTTCTGGCCCCTCAGCAGTTCCAGCAGCAGTCTGAATGGGATGCATTTTCCCGGGCCGGTATTGCCGCCCGCGGAAATGCCTTCCCCTGGGGCGTTGGGCGGGTTGAGCTGGATGACGCGATGCTGGCCTCTGGCCGCGTGCAGGCACAGTCGCTTCGTCTCTGGCTCCCGGATGACACGCTGGTTGATACCCGGTTCAGCGACCTGCCACCGGAGCCGCGTGAAATCGAGGCACCGACTTCTGCCAGCAATGTCCAGGTAACGGTGTATGTGGCGTTACCGGTGATGCAGGCCGGGATCGTAAATGTGCAGACGGACAAGGTACCAGCAGAGCGTCCGCTGCGCTATCGGGAAGCCTGGGAAACGATCGCTGATCGTTTCGGTCAGGAAGAAGAGTCGATGGCTGTGGCCCGCTTTAATCTGGCATTCCGTTTCGGGCATGAAGATAACAGTGCCTGGGATACCTGCGCCATTGCCCGTCTGATGCAGGACGGGGAGGGGAGCTGGCGTCAGGATCCGGATTTTATCCCGCCTATGGCGATGTTCTCGGCAAGTCATAATTTGTGTGAGCGCCTGGCATTACTTAATCGCCAGTTGCGTTCCCGCCGCCAGCGTCTGATGTCAATGCGTCGAGAGAGCAACGACAGGATGGCTGATTTTGCTGTCGCTGATGTTTCGCTTTTCTGGCTGCTGAATGCACTGAATTCTCATGCGAGGGTGCTCTCTGAGTATGAGCGTTTCCCTGACAGACATCCTGAGCAGGTCTGGGTCGAGCTGGCGCGTCTTGCCGGCAGTATGCTGACCTTCTCACTTGATCACGATCTGGATGCCATTCCGGGTTATGAGCACAGTGCGCCGGAGAAAACATTCCCGCCACTCTTTGACCTTATCAGCGAACTGCTGGAATCCAGCCTTCCGTCACGTGTGGTGGCTGTCCGTATGGAGCGCATGGATCCGGAAACCTGGAAAGCGGTGCTGCACGATATTCGTCTGCGCGATGAGGCCGATTTCTATCTTTCCGTTCGAACAAATCAGCCACTCTGGCAGATTGCAGAGCGCTTCGCAAAAGTCTGTATTGCCGGTGCCCCAGCAAGCGTAGGCGAAGTGTCCGGTCTGGCTGTTGAAGGTATTGGCCTCATTGCTCTGAGCCGTGTGCCTGCTGCGCTGCCGGTGCGTCTGGAAAACCAGTACTTTGTGCTGGATATGGAATGTGCTGCCGCCCGTGAAATGCTAGATCAGGGGGTCTGCGCCTTCTATGTCCCGTCCGTGCTCGGCGAACTTGAGCTGGAACTGTTTGCGGTGCTGCGCTCATGATAAAGGACTTCGACATTGATGCCCTGTTGGCAGAAACCTGGCTCACCGTGGCGCAATTGCGTCATGGCGGGCAGATAACGGACGGCCCGGCACTATATGCCGCGTGTAAAGCGCAGGTTGAAAGTGTGCGCGAGGCGCTGGACAGGGCAGGCTTTGATACTGAAAGTATCGATCACATTACCTACGCGCAATGTGCCCTGCTGGATGAAACTGTTCTGAACCGCAGGCCGGAGCCGAAAACTGCTGTAGCGGATGTCATCAGAACAGACGCCACAGAAAGTTTTCCCACCGATGAAATGTCCCGTGACCTGCTGAACATCACCACGCTGGACGCGGGGCAGATAGCCTGGCGTTCAGCCCCGCTGCAAGCGCTGTACTTTGGCTCATTGCGTGCTGGTGAAGCGCTCTATGACCGTATCGCGGAGATACTGCGACATCCTGCGCCTGAACCTGCGGTGCTGACCTGTTACCAGCGGGTGCTGGCGCTTGGTTTCCAGGGGCAGTACCGGTTGTCCGGCGTTGTGCAGTCCCGTCGTGATGAGGTTATTGCAGCACTGAATGAGCGTGTGCCTCCGCTTGGAACCGGCTCCTCCCTGGTAGTGCAGAAGACCGGACGGCGTCGTTACAACCTGCTGCGTTCCGTCTGGTTCTGGATTGTGCTGGCGGTGATCCTGACTGGTGTTGTGTGGCTGGGCGGTCATTTGTGGCTGCAGGACCTGCTGCACCAGCAACTTCCGGAGCAACCCTGATGCATGGACGAACACTTGCCCGGGCTGCCGTACCGGTATTGCTGTGCCTTACCGCGGTGTTGTGGTTGTTATGGGGATTTCTCACATGGCCAGTCGCAGGAAAATCGGTTCTGACGCTGCTCCTTTTACTGACTTCAACTGCCCTTATCTGTCGGCGTTACCGTCAAAGGCAGCCTGCACAGCAGATCGATGAAGCTGGTAACTTCCCGCCAGAAAGCCATACCGGACCGGTGGTGTTGGTTTGTGGGGATGTGGATGATGCCATATTTGCGGCAAGCTCGTGCCGGGGTACAGCGCAGGGCTGGTATATCCGGATAACGGAACTGGTCGGACTCACGCCGTTTGCAGAGCGTCTGCTGGCCCGCACCCCGACGATGGCAGGCCAGCTCGCTGTAATGTTCCGCTGTCTGCCGGACCAGCATGAAGATGAGGCACTGTTGCGCGCTTCCCTGAAGGCGTTGCGCCTGCAGATGAAGCAGTTGCGGGACCTGACCGGCTATAGTGTGCCGGTTGTCCTGAGCACCGAATTCAGCGGTCCGGAAACACCCTGGATAGTGGTGCGGGGAGATACAGCCCTGGTGTGTCCGGAAGACGAATCTGCCGTCACCCTCAGTGAATGGCAGCAGTCCCCGCAGGCGGCCTTTATTCAGCCTTATCTGACTCAGGCGACAACGCTGCTTCACTCCGTGATGCTGAATGAACTGGGCAAAGCGGACAGGCTGTATCCGGCCATACGACCATTTGCAGTGACCATGCGTCTCGGGTCGGTATTCACCTCGACAGCCGCGCTGTGGCCACAATTATTGTTCCGCCAGACCCGCATAGCACCTGCTTGTCATGTCACGGTGTATGAGCCGCGCTGGCATTTTGCCGATTCGGTACTCCCTCTGCTGGCCCCTTATACTACCCCATTGCAGGGTGGGAAAACCGGTCGTCGGGTTGTGATAGTTCTGCTGTTATGCGCCCTCGGTGCCATTGTCCTGTCCGTGCGGCATAACCTGTCGCTTATCCGTAAGGTCAGCGCCGATCTTCAGCGCTGGCAGGTTATCCCAATGAACCACTATGTCCCGAAAGCTCAGGCCCTGCTTGCCCTGCAGCAGGACGCATTGTTGCTGGAGCGCTGGCAGCGTCAGGGAGAACCCCATCGTTACGGGCTAGGACTTTATTCTGGCAACCGCCTGTGGTTGGCGGTGCAGCAGGCCATAGATACTTATGTACCTCCACCGCCACCACCAAAACCGAAGCCAACGCCGGTACCGAAAATTGTCCGTCTTGACAGTATGTCGCTGTTCGATTCCGGCAAATTCATGCTGAAAACCGGCTCCACCAAAATGCTGGTCAATTCTCTGGTCGGCATTAAGGCCAAGCCGGGCTGGCTGATTGTCGTCGCGGGTCACACGGATAACACCGGTAATGCACTGCTGAACCAGACGTTGTCTCTGAAACGCGCCGAAGCGGTACGCGACTGGATGCGGGACACGGGCGACGTGCCAGAAAGCTGTTTTGCGGTGCAGGGCTATGGCGCAAGCCGTCCTGTCGCAACCAATGACACCCCGGAGGGCCGCGCGCTCAACCGCCGTGTCGAAATCAGTCTGGTACCGCAGGCCAATGCCTGTCAGATACCGGGCCACACCCAGGCGTCATCGCAGGATGATGGCGCATCACTACACAATGGAGAGTAATTCCATGGCAATTCCTGTTTATCTTTGGCTGAAAGACGACGGCGGTGCGGACATCAAAGGGTCTGTGGACGTTCAGGATCGTGACGGTAGCATCGAGGTGGTTGCACAGGAGCATAACCTGTACATCCCAACCGACAACAACACCGGCAAGCTGACCGGCACCCGTATCCACACGCCGTTCCTGTTCACGAAGGAAATTGATTCCTCCAGCCCGTATCTGTACAAGGCGGTGACAACCGGTCAGACCCTGAAATCCGCTGAATTCAAGTGGTACAAAATCAACGACGCGGGCCAGGAAGTGGAGTACTTCAACACCAAACTGGAAAACGTGAAGGTAGTGAAAGTGAATCCTGAAATGTATGACATCAAGGATCCTTCTAAAGAGAAGCACAACCACCTTGAACGCGTTGAACTGCGTTACGAAAAAATCACCTGGACCTACAAAGACGGCAACATCATTCATTCCGATTCCTGGAACGAACGCGCCACGGCGTAATCCTGATGCGGGCAGGTTTTCCTGTCCGCAGTTTTTTGCTGAGTGCCTGAGATGCGGGCACTCAGCAAAGAAAAAACAATCTGCCTGCCTGACCTTATGCGCTTTGGTGAACAGCGAGGGGCGGTAGCGTGTCCAGGAACCGACAAAGAGAGAATCTCATGGAAAATCCAGCCATCCTGTTACGTCGTCTGAACCCTTACTGTGCCCGAGCGATGGAAGGCGCAGCTTCGCTCTGTCAGACCCGTGCCCATGCCGAAATTCTGCCGGAGCACTGGCTGCTGAAGCTGCTGGAGCAGGGGGAAGGTGACCTGACGGTGTTGGCGCGTCGCTATGAATGGGATATGGATGGCATCTGGCAGGATTTACTTGGCTGGCTCGACAGACAACCTCGCTCCGTGCGCCATCGGCCCCAGCTCTCTGATGACATCCAGACTCTGATGCAGCAGGCCTGGCTACTTGCCTCACTCAATGGCGAAGAGCACATTCGCAGCATTCATCTGCTGATGGCCCTGGTGGAAAAACCAAAACTGGCACGTTGTGACGGCCTTTGGCCGTTGTTAACGCTTGCTCAGAGCCAGTTGGAGCGCCTGCGACCGTTGCTGGATGCGCAATCGGATGAGCGTCCGGAAATGCAGCGCGAAGCCGAGCTGGCACAGAACCACGGTGGTGAGGTGGAGTTTGTCGGGCGTCCGGCTGGTGTGGAAATGAAAGAGGGGGAACTGAGCCCTGCGCTGCAGAACACGCTGGATAAATTCACCCTCGATGTCACCGCCAAAGCGAAGGAAGGGAAGATCGATCCGGTGTTTGGCCGTGACACAGAAATCCGTCAGATGGTGGATATCCTCTCTCGTCGCCGCAAAAACAACCCGATTCTGGTCGGTGAGCCGGGCGTAGGGAAAACCGCACTGGTTGAAGGTCTGGCATTGCGTATTGCCGAGGGTAATGTGCCTGAATCACTGAAAACGGTCACTCTGCGTACCCTTGACCTGGGCCTGCTGCAGGCCGGTGCAGGCGTGAAAGGCGAGTTCGAACAGCGGCTGAAAAACGTCATCGATGCGGTGCAGCAATCCCCGTCCCCGGTCCTGCTATTTATTGATGAAGCGCATACCATCATCGGCGCGGGCAACCAGGCGGGAGGCGCCGATGCAGCGAACCTGCTAAAACCGGCGCTGGCGCGTGGCGAACTGCGTACGATTGCGGCCACAACCTGGAGCGAGTACAAGCAGTACTTCGAACGCGACGCGGCCCTGGAGCGTCGTTTCCAGATGGTAAAAGTCGATGAGCCTGACGATGACACCGCCTGCCTGATGCTCCGTGGTTTGAAATCTCGTTACGCCGAGCACCATAACGTGCACATTACCGACGATGCGGTGCGCGCTGCTGTTACGCTTTCCCGCCGCTATCTGACGGGCCGCCAGTTGCCGGATAAGGCGGTTGATCTGCTCGACACCGCCGCAGCGCGCGTCCGCATGAGCCTCGACACGGTGCCGGAACTGCTGACCTGCATTCGCTCGCAGATTACCTCTCTTGAAATGGAGAAGCAGGCGCTGCTGGAAGATATTGCTGTCGGCAATCAGAGCCATGGTGAACGCCTGACCGTCATTGAGCAGGAAGAGAACGCTCTTATCGTTGCTCTCGACGAGCTTGAAACACAGTACGGGCAGGAACTGAAGCTCACCGAACAACTGCTGGAAAGCCGCCAGGACCTCTCCCGTCAAAGCGAGACGCGCGCGCTGCAGCAGGAACTGAACGGCATGCAGCACAGCAACCCGCTGCTCTCCGTGGATGTTGACGTACGCACCGTTGCCAACGTGATTGCTGACTGGACAGGCGTTCCGCTGTCATCGCTGATGAAAGATGAGCAGACCGAACTGCTGACCCTCGAAAATGAAATGAGTAAACGTGTCGTCGGGCAGGATGTGGCGCTCGAGGCCATCGCCCAGCGTCTGCGTGCGGCAAAAACGGGTCTCACCTCCGAGAATGGCCCGCAGGGCGTATTCCTGCTGGTGGGACCGAGCGGGGTGGGGAAAACCGAAACCGCGCTTGCGCTGGCCGATGTCATGTACGGCGGTGAGAAGTCACTCATTACGATTAACCTCTCAGAATACCAGGAGCCGCATACGGTTTCCCAGCTGAAGGGCTCCCCTCCGGGTTACGTCGGTTATGGCCAGGGAGGGATCCTGACCGAAGCCGTGCGCAAGCGCCCGTATAGTGTGGTTTTGCTCGATGAAGTCGAAAAAGCCCACCGCGACGTGATGAACCTGTTCTATCAGGTCTTTGACCGCGGCTTTATGCGCGACGGCGAAGGACGTGAAATCGACTTCCGTAACACCGTCATTCTGATGACCTCTAATCTCGGCAGCGATCACCTGATGCAGTTGCTGGACGAACAACCAGAATCCACCGAAGGCGACCTGCACGAACTGCTGCGCCCGATTTTACGCGACCACTTCCAGCCGGCACTGCTCGCCCGCTTCCAGACCGTGATTTACCGTCAGCTGGCCGAAGCGGCGATGCGCACCATCGTGGAAATGAAGCTGTTACAGGTCAGTAAGCGCCTGAACCGTCACTACGGCCTGACCACGCATATTGATGGCAGCCTGTATGACGCGCTGACCGCCGCCTGCCTGTTGCCGGACACCGGCGCGCGCAATGTCGACAGCCTGCTCAACCAGCAAATCCTGCCGGTGCTGAGCCAGCAACTGCTGACCCACATGGCCGCGAAACAGAAACCGGACTCCCTGACGCTCGGCTGGAATGACGAAGAGGGGATAGTGCTTGAATTTAATGCCGCGAAATCATAACGCAGAACGGAATTATTTATTATTAGCAACGGAATGTTGCTGTTACTGCCAATAAAAAGGAAGAAATATATGACGTTTAAAAAATTTGTCCCGGCGGCTATTGCTCTGACCTTTACAGCAAATGCTTATGCGGGATTGTTTAGTTCATCCGATGATTTTAAATGTGGCAGAGAAGACGCCGTTAAAGCTCTTTCGGATTCTTTTAGCAGTGATGCTTCAGGCCTGCTGCAAAGTGATTACCTGACAAAATCCAGATACAGTTATGACAAACCCGTTGCTGACTATCAGAATAAGCTTAATAGCCTGGTGGTTGGCGTCAGTAATGTCTCTACGTCTGGTAATGGAAGCTATGGTCTGAATTGTAGCGCAACTATCTCAGTGAAGGTGCCACAGGAAACACTGGATGTGGTGAGTAGCGAACCAGACTATTTGCATTCCATTACAGGGAACTATGGCAAACTGAATAATGGAAGCGTGGTCTGGAGTGATGTCAGTTACAGCGTTAAGCTTGCAGACAATGGTAAGGATGTCATCTTCAGCGAGTTTAACCGTACAGATTTGTCTGATGCCCTTTTCAATATCAGTGTATTGTCCATTAATAAAAGCCAGATTATTCATGCTCAGTTTAAAGGTGCGCTGGATTCTGCTAAGGCCGAATATAAAATTTCAGACCGCAACCTGAATTCCGTTTGGCGAGAACTCCCGGACTCTTCGCGAAATGCGTTAAAAAAAGAACAGCTGGCATGGGTGAATGAAAAAACTACTAAGTGCGGGAAATTGTCGGATGCGGAATCGAATAGTGTTGATATGAAACACCGCATCGAAATTTATCAGTGCCAGACAAAAATGACCAATGAGCGCATTGATTTCCTCAGTGGCAATAATTAATTGATTGTCGCTGGTGTTCTGTAAGGGAGATAAGAGATGAGTAATACTGCTATCGGTCTGGCACAGAAGAAAATCAATGAAGCTCTGGGGTTGTCCCGTTATCGCTTAGACGTCCATGACTGCCCGCATTTTCTCGATGTCCTGCGCTATCGTGCCACTGAAACCCTGAGCCAGCCGTGGTACTACGATGTCACCTTCACCTGTGCGGCGAGCATTGCCAGCAATGAGGTGATGCTGAAACCGGCATCTTTCACCTTTCAGACGCCATTGTTTGATGGCACGCTGGCTGCGCCGGTGCGCACAGTATACGGCGTGGTGGATACATTCCGTCGGATCTCCGTGTCAGGCGATGAAATCACCTACGCCCTGCGACTCGTGCCGCGTATTGCCCTGATGCACCATACCGAACGATGCGCGGTATATCTCAATCAGTCCGTACCGGAAGTGGTTGAGCAGATACTGCGCTCTCACGGACTGGAAGGAGCGGATTTTGAATTTCGTCTGTCGCAGGCCTACCCGGTCCGGGAGCTCATTACCCAGTGGCGTGAGACAGACCTGGCTTTTGTTCAGCGCCTGCTGGCCGAAGTTGGTATCTTCTGGCGCTTTGAGATGGATGGCCGCATTGAACAGGACGTGGTAATTTTCCAGGACAGTCAGATGCAGTATCAGTTTGGTGTAAAGCTGCCCATTATTCCGCCGTCACGCACCAGCGACAACGGACAGGAGAGCGTCTGGGATATTCGGCCGAAAGACCGCGTGGTCACCGGTAGTCTGGCTACCCGCGACTATAACTACCGCGATGCGCTGGCCCCACAGGACAGTTCGGTGACGGTTCGCCAGGAGGGCGGGGCGACCACCGGTGAGGTGTATCACTATGCCGAGCCGTTCCTGAGTGAAGGGGATACGGAAACGCCTGAGAGCGGTGCCTGGTATGCTCGCCTGCGCCATGAGCGCTACCTCAATGCCCAGCAAACAGTAACGGGGCGCGCAAGTAGGCCGGTTCTGGCTCCGGGCGAAGTACTGGAGCCACAGGGCAGTGGGCTGCCTGACTCGCTGAAGAACGGCATCGTCATCACCAGTATTCACACATCAGGTGCACGCGACAAAGGCTTTCAACTGCACTTTACGGGCATTCCTTACAGCGAAACGGTCTGTTTTCGTCCGGCTCTGTTGAACCGCCCGGTGGTGGCCGGCTCCCTGCCTGCCCGGGTGGAAAGTGATGAAAAGCATGACACCTATGCTTACCTCGACAATCAGGGACGCTACCGTGTCCGGCTTGATTTTGACCGCAACAGCACTGAACAGGGCTATGCCTACCTTTGGCTTCGCCTGGCGAAACCTTATGCCGGGGATACCTACGGCTTCCACTCCCCGCTGCTTGATGGCACTGAAGTCTCGGTGATGTTCGACGGCGGTGACCCTGACCGGCCGTATATTGCCTACGCTCAGCACGATTCAGAACACCCGGACCACGTCACCCGTGATAATCACACGCGCAACATCTGGCGTACGGCCGGAGACAACAAATTCCGTCTGGAGGACAAGCGTCAGGAAGAGCATTTCAAGCTGGCGACGCCGTTTGGCAAGACGCAACTCAACGGCGGTCACGTTGTAGATAGTGAGCGTGAGCCCCGCGGAACCGGTTTTGAACTGCGCACCGATGAATACGGGGCGCTGCGTGCCGGACGGGGGATGTTCCTGACTGCTGATGCCCAACCGGCGGCACAGGGCAAAATGCTGGATATGGCGCCGGCTATTGAACGCCTGAACCAGTCAGCGGCCGAAATGAAGCGGCTCAATCTGCTTGCGCAGCAGGCTCAGGCACTCACCTGTGACCTCGAAAGCCAGAACAGACTGCTGGAAAACCGCCTGAGAGACCTTCAGTCCGCGGCACTACTCGGCAGCGCACCGCAGGGCGTGGCGTTCACGTCGGGTGAGCATCTTCAGATGACCAGCAAGCAGAACACCATCCTGAGTGCAGGTCAGCATCTGGATATGGGAGCAATGAAGAACATCACGCTGGCTGCCAGTGAGTCTGTCGGGCTGTTTGCTCATCAGTCCGGGGCGAAGATGATTGCTAATCAGGGGGATGTTGAGATCCGCGCTGAAGCGAGTTCGATGGAGATGACATCTGAGCTGCTGTTTACCATCAGCAGTAACAAGGATGAACTGCTCATTAGTGCGCCTAAACTGCGACTTAACGGCGGCGGCTCCAGTATCACGCTGGACAACGGCGGCATTCTGGAAGAAACCCCGGGAGATTACCTGGTCAAATCCGCGCATTACCGCTCACCGATGGCGGGTGGCAGCATGGATATTACGCCGCCCAGGTTTAGCCAGACAAACGCCAGCGTGACGCCGCCTAAAACACGTAATATCCCTTCACGTTAAGGATAACCGGAATGAAAATCTGTTTTCCTGCCCGAAAAGCGAATGGCGAGCAGTACGCCACCCTGGATGACATGATGCAGCCGCTCTGTCAGGAGCCACACGGCTCCTGGCTGGCCGGAACGAATAACATGTGGCACGGCGGGATCCACATCACCCGTAAGAGCGCCCCGGGCTCAGTCCTGACAAAGGAGACGGCAGAGACGACGGTGCCGCTTCAGTTTATGGCGGGCGGCGAAGTGGTGGCCTGGCGCATTAATCAGGACTATCTGACCGGTAAATACATCAATAACCCGCTGCAGTATTCCGGTACGTTTGTGCTGGTTAAATCGACCTGTACCCCCGATCCCGAAAAAAAGGACAACAGCCTCGATTTTTACTCGCTGTATATCGGGCTTGCTCCGCTGTCTGCCTTTCCGGAGCACAAGCTGTATCAGGTTACTGACAAGGGGGACGGGCTGAGTCAGCGCGAATACACCGGCAAAGAAAAAGACGGAGATAAGGCGCCGGTTGCGAAGGATAAGCTGAAAACGGGCGACAGCGTCATTGTGCTGCGTGAGCTCACCTTCGACCTGAAGGGACAGACACAGACGTTCGGGCTTGCCCGGATGCTCAACAGCAAATCCGAAATGACCGGCGGGGCGTTCTGGGTGTCGCTTGACCCGCAATATATGACACCTGCCGGTAAACAGCGGGCACACCTGCCGGCCTGGATGCAGCAGGCTGTAGTGCAGGGCACATTTGATACCGTCGTTAAACCGGCAACCAGAATGGAAGTTGCAGCTGGTGATGCCGTGGGTTACCTCGCGGAAGACATTGCCCCCTGCGACTTACACGGTGTGGAGAAAAGTGCGTCCGCACACATTGAAGTAATCAGTACCGACAGCCGGATGGTCGATTTTCTGCGCAATAAGGCACAGGTGAAAAGCGGCCCGAAATTTGTTCATATCCACCCGGAGAGTTCTGTCTATGCCCGTTCCGGGGATACCTTCACCAAAACTGAAGGTAAGGTGAAGAAAGATATTCACAAAATTATGCCGCAGGACAAATGCCATCCGTTCACTGACAGCAACGGCAAGCGCTGGTTTGATATCGGGGACGGGGCCTGGGTAAGCGAAGACGATGTCGATGCGGATATCGGCCAGTACGACCTGGATAAACTGGGTTTTAAAGCATTTGAAGAGCCGTCCACATCCGATATGACGAAATCCCTGCGTGAAGGGTGGATCAAGGACGGGTTCACCAGAATGGCGGAGTGGGTACGCCCTGAACGTGGTATCCGGGAAAAACAGGTCTCTGACTACTACAAAGCCCTCCTGCAGAAAATGGACAGTGACAACAGTGGTGACCTTTCCGGCGAAGAACTGCGCCAGGCGGTGAATTACGCGGAACTTGATGTCAGGGATATCGCGGCACGAATGGTGGTCAGACACGACAGTGAGTGGTTTGGCGGCAGCAGCCATCACCGGTGGAGAACATTTTTAAAACAGCTGGATCCGCTCTGTATCAGCTATGTCAGACAGTGGTTTGATGATATGGAATGGATGAGCAAGGTGGACGGATTAAGTGGTGGTGCGCCTGTCTGGCATATGCATCCGGTGATTTTTTTGAATGCGCTTTCTGATGGCGAGGAAATGATCACCTACGAGCAATTAAAGGCAATGCTTCCTGCCGACAAAGAAAAATATGTACAGATTTATCTTGAACCTCTAAATGAAACAATGAAGCTGTTTGAAATAAATACCCCTCTGAGAAAAGCGCATTTTATGGCACAGATCCTTCATGAAACGGGCTTCTTTAAATATACTGAAGAAACTGCATCAGGAAAAGCCTACGAAGGTCGTAGTGATTTAGGTAATAACCAAGCTGGAGATGGTCCCTTGTTTAAAGGGAGGGGGTTATTACAAATTACAGGCCGTGATAATTATACAAAATGTCAGCAGTATCTAAGAACCAAACTTAACGACAACTCATTCGATATAACATCAACAACAGCTAAGGCTAGCCACCTTTCAAACAACCCAAGGTATGCGGCACTAGCATCTGGTTACTTTTGGAGATACATAAAACCTAAGTTAAACATTTCGGCTGATAAAGATGATATATACTGGGTGTCAGTTTATGTTAATGGCTGGGCTGTACAAAAGAAACCTTATTATCCTGACAAAGCTAAAGAACCGAACCACATGGATGATCGAGTGGCAAAATTATCGATAGCTAAGAATGCATTTGGTCTGGAGTGATCGAAATGAAAAAAATACTATTATTGTCTGTTTATGTGTTTTCTTTTTTTTGTAATGCGTCCGAAGAAGTTAATGCTGAATATACGATAACTTCCTTATATAACGGCACCATAGGGAAAGGTAACATCATAATGAGCCTTACTGCATCCAGCGGGACGTATTCTGGTGTTTATATTTATAATAAATTCAAGAAAAACATCTTGCTAAACGGAACGTCCTCTGCCGACTCGGTTGTATTGAATGAGAAAGTAGGTGAAAGTACAGCAGTGATAACGCTCAAACATACAGTAGATGGATACAAAGGTCAGTGGTGTGGGAAGAAATGCCTTCCTGTAACCCTTTTAGCTCATGATTCATTTAAAGACGGTCTACTGAGTGGTGTAAAAATATCTGATTCTGAGAATGGTGGTTCCGAACTGAAGTTGGAATTCAATGGTAAAGTTGAAAATATATCCTTGCCGGAATCTATTGACACTCCTACCATCGATTTTATGGATGTTAATGGTGATGGTTTTTATGACGTAATTGCCAGAACTGATCATAGGCCAAATAATGGAAGTCAGAGTGTGTATATTTCAACCAGTAAAGGCTTTGTGGAGCAGAAAGTATTAAGCGGCGTAAATGGTACGTTGACATACAGACCATTCACTAAAAATATAGTATTTGATTCAAAGGATGATTGCTGCGAGAAGTATAGTAAAACTATTTACTCATTCGACAATGGCAAGCTTGTTAAAATTAATGATGTGTCTTTTGATTATTCAAGCGATAAAGGTCATTCTGAAAATGGTAGTGAAGTTTCAAAATCGATGTTTGAGTCTTATTGACTATAAATAATATCAAGGGAAGTATATGCAAGGAATAATCCGTCTCGGCGACAAAACCACACACGGTGGTGCAGTGTTGTCCTGCTCAACGACCATGCTTTTTGGTGATATTGGTGTGGCCCGTAAAGGTGACCGTGTTTCCTGCCCTGAGCATGGTGATACCACTATTGTCGAAGGTAACCCAAATTATCGCGATCGCGGAGTTCCTGTGGCTTTCCATGGCCACAAGTGTGGTTGCGGCTGCACGCTTATCAGCTCACTGCCCAATGCTCTGGTGGGGTAAACGTGCCGGTTGAACTTGAGCGTATTCCCGCGCAGGAAAAACTGCCGCCCCGTCCGCGTCTTAAACGCTGGCTGCTCCTGGGCATTGTGATGCTGCTGGCGGGAGTTGCAGCTACATTCCTGTTCTGGAAGGGCGAGCGCTCCGGTGCTGCGTTCTGGGGGCTGTCAACAGGACTACCTGTCGTGTTATGGGGCCTTTTGATTGTCGGGCGCTATTTTGGCTACGTGCTCCTTTGTGCCCGTTGTGAGAGAAAAAATGCAACAACCGCCGCCCGGTACCGCTCAGACGTTGCGCGTGGTCAGCGCTTTGCCTGGCTTATCGGTGAAGTCCTGATTAACGGGCTGGGGTCTGCCAGCCCGATGACACACGAGGCCGTGTTAGCCAAAAAGCCCCTGATGATGCCCTGTGAGCCCGTTAATGGTGGCAATCCGGTTCGTCACCGGGCGCTGTCGGTCGCCGGGGAAATGGCTGACCGGGAAGCGCACTATTTTCAGGAGGTAATCGCCCACTTCCAGAATCTGGTGTCGTTGCTCCCGTCAACGCTGACCTGCTATCTGGCGGTGGATACCGGTGAACAGTTTTCGACACTGCCTTCGCTCCTGCAAAAAAGCATGTCCCATCCGCTGGTACGCATTCGCGACCTGACGGGGCTGGAAATCCTGGACTACTGGCTGGACTGCCATTATGACCGTGCTGCTGCGTTACTGGTGGTCAGCGCTCAGCTTTACGAACACCCGCCAGAGGACAGTGGCGAGGCCATTTCCATGTTACTGCTGACCAACTTCCGCCTGAAGGACTTCCCGGATGTGCCGGTCAGGATTCACCGGCCGCAAATGTGTTGCGATGGCAATCTCGACCGGGCATTTGAGCGCGTCATGATGTGGTCAGGACTGGAAAAAAATGCACTGAAGCAGGCATGGACCAGCGGCGGCCAGATGGCCTCTGGCGATATCTTCAGCAAGGCCCGGGAGGCACATGCCCCGGGGCTTAAAGCCGATAAAATTACCCATATTGATACGGTTGTCGGGTTTGCGGGCGTTGCCGCTCCCTGGCAGGCGTTACAGCTGGCAGCCCGTCAGTGTTTGAGCGACAGTGAAGCCCAGCTAATTGTCACCGAACTTTCAGAAGACAACCGACAACTCTGTATTGTCACCCCGGAATAACTCTCAAGGGATTGCTCTCCTCCGTTATGAAAATCGCATCCACTTTTCTGCTTGCGCTGCTTCTGGGCGCACTATCTGTCTGCCTCATTGGCGGCGCACTCTTGCTATGGCCGGAGTGGGTTAAGGACACCTTCAATATCGGGCCATTCAGTACGACCGGCATAATGATAATCAGTCTGCTGCTGATGCTGGCAGCACTGATCGTCGGCTGGGTGCTTGAAACTGTATTCACGAAGAACGGCGAGAAACAGGGAAAGCACGATGTGGTCGCCTCCGGACAGCAGGCTGCTGCATCCCAGCCTGAAGCAAAGCATACCGACGCGGACACCTCCCGGTTTGTGGCTGAGGCGCTGGTCGATCATCTGCGCCTGCGCTACCGCCGTCGCTGGAAAACCAAAGTGCGCCTGTTGCTGGTACAGGGTACCGACAGTGATATCGAAAAGGTGGTGCCGGGTCTTAAAGGCGATCACTGGCAGGAAAGTGACGGTATTGTGCTTATTTACGGCGGTCTTGCGGAAAGCGTGCCGGATGATGAGTTCCTGTCCGTGCTGAAAGCAGTGCGACCACAGCGTCCACTGGATGGCGTGGTGCAGGTGATGAACGCGGCTGCACTGCCCGATACGGCGAAGCAGGACACGCTGGTGCGCGTACGTCAGAAAACCGATATTCAGCTGGGCTGGCAACTGCCGGTCTGGCTGTGGCTTGTCCGGGAAGGCTACTGGGACCAGGACGGAGTGGGTGTACCTCCAGCCGGCGCGCTGTTTGGTCCAGGTGCGACAACGGAAGAGGTCCGCTCGACATTGACCTCACTCTCGTCAGACCTGCAAACCCCAGGCGTGTCGGCGCTGCTGAAGAACTCTCAGCACCACTGGCTGTTGAGCCTGTCGAAAGCCCTGCGCGGCTCGTTGCGACGCTCCCTGATCCCGCTGCTGACCACGCTGATGTCAGGGCCAGCCCCATACCGTCTGCGTGGGGTGATGTTCAGTCCGGCATTGCCAGGGACCGAAACGGTGCCGCATGCGCGCCTTTCACCACCGGTCTGGCAGGCGCTCGAAAAGGACAGCCTGCAGGTACATGCCCGTAAAATCGGTTTCCACTGGCAAAAGGTGCTGCGCCTGGTGCTGCTCGGTCTGGTACTGCTCTGGGGTGCGGGCACGCTACTGTCCCTGTCCGTCAACCGCACCCAAATCTGGCTGGCCCAGGATACGGCCCGGGTTGCCGCTGACACTAAACAGCCTCTTCCGGTGCGCCTGCGTAACCAGTTAGCACTGCAGCAGACCATTGCCCGCCTGCAGAACCGCGAAGTGCACGGTGCGCCGTGGTACACCCGCTTTGGCCTGAACCAGGACAGCGACACGCTGAAGCTGCTCTGGCCATTGTATGCCCGTAACAATCAGGCGCTGATGCGTGATGCACTGGCTGACGAACTTCACCGTCAGCTCAACGCTTTCGTGCAGTTGCCTCCGGCAAGCGATGCGCGCACCTCTGCCACACAGAAGACCTACGGTTTGCTTAAAGGCTACCTGATGCTGGCCCGTCCAGACAAAGCGGATGCGGAGTGGCTGGCGGGCAATATGCTGAAGGCCTGGCCGCACCGCAGCGGCGTGCCGGACAGCGTGTGGCAGACCCAGGCGCCGAAGCTGCTCGGCTTCTGGGCGCAGAACCTGCCGGCACACCCGGAGTGGAAAATTACCCCTGACCGCGAACTGGTGGGTACGGTGCGCCAGATTTTGCTCAAACAAATTGGGCAGCGTAACGCCGAATCTGGTTTGTACCAGGAGATGCTCGGGCGCATTGCCCGAAACTGGCCGGATTTAACCCTGGCGGATATGACCGGCGACACGGACGCGTCAACCCTGTTTTCTTCTGAAGAAGTGGTGCCGGGGATGTTCACCCGTCAGGCGTGGGAAGAGCAGGTTGAAGATGCGATTGATGAGGTAGTGAAGACCCGCCGTGATGAAATTGACTGGGTGCTGACCGACAAAACCCATCAGCCGGGCAGCGACGTCTCGCCGGAAGCGCTCAAACAGCGCCTGACAGAGCGTTACTTCACCGATTTTGGCAACGCCTGGCTCAACATGGCCAACAGTATCCAGTGGCACGAAGCGTCATCGCTTTCGGAGGCCATTGCGCAGCTGAACCTGCTGGCAGATGTGCGTCAGTCCCCTCTGGTGGCACTGATGAATACGCTTGCCTGGCAGGGACAGACCGGGACAAAAGGAGAGGCTCTGGCTGACACCCTGGTGGACTCGGCGAAAAAACTGGTGGGGCGTCAGAAGAGTGCAAAACAGTTTATTGAACAGGCACAGGGGCCGAAAGGGCCGCTGGATGGCGTCTTTGGTCCGCTCACGGGACTGATGGCCGGCAAGGACGGTACCGGCTCAAACGGTAACCTCAGCTTCCAGTCCTGGCTTGCCCGTGTAACCCAAGTGCGTCTCAAGCTGCAGCAGGTGACCAGCGCCCCTGATCCGCAGGCGATGGCGCAGATGCTGGCTCAGACTGTTTTCCAGGGAAAAGCCATCGATCTGACTGACACCCGTGACTACGGCTCTCTGGTAGCGGCAAGTCTCGGGCAGGAGTGGAACGGTTTCGGGCAAGCATTGTTTGTGCAGCCGCTCGATCTGGCCTGGCGTCAGGTGCTGGCTCCGGCAGCAGGCAGCCTCAATGCCCGCTGGCAGAGCACCATTGTTTCGCAGTGGAACACCGCCTTTGCCGGACGCTATCCATTTAAGGCCACCGGCAGCGATGCTTCACTGCCACTGCTGGCCCAGTTCCTGCGCAGCGACTCCGGGCGTATCGCTGCATTTATCAAAACCAATCTCGGCGGCATGCTGCATCAGGAAGGCAGTCACTGGGTGGTGAATCCGGCTGCCAGCCAGGGAATGAGCATCAGCCCTGCGTTTCTCGCCGCCATCAATAAGCTTGCCGATATCTCGGATATTGTCTTTGCCCAGGGCGATGCCGGGGTGCATTTCGAACTGATGGCCCGACCGTCACGCGATGTGGCCCGCACCCAACTGACACTTGATGGTCAGAAACTGGATTACTTCAACCAGATGGAAAGCTGGCAGAGCTTCACCTGGCCGGGCAATACGTACTATCCGGGTGTCGATCTGAGCTGGCGCTCAACAAGCGCTGAAATGCGTCTCTTTGCCAGCAACCAGGGTAACTGGGGCTTTATTCGTCTGCTCGATAAGGCGCTGATCACCCCGCTTGACAGCAGCCGTACCCAACTGGTGTGGATCACTCCGGACGGTAATCCTCTGAAATTTATCATGCGCAGTGAGCTTAGCAACGGGCCACTGGCGCTGCTCGAACTGCAGGGCTTCAGCCTGCCGCAGACCATCTTTACTGTGGGTGCAATTGACAGCGCGCCCACTTTTGCCGGAGACGAATAAATGGCGACTGCAGAAACACTTCTGACCCTGTGTCTTCCGGATGCAGCCCAGCGTGCTGCACTGCTCGTACAGACCCGGGAAAACCTTTCCCGGTGGGCGCCGTGGCTGACGGTACTCCCTACCGGTCATGGTTCCGGAGACGACCCGACCTATGAAGATGATTTCCAACTGATGCGCGAGGAAATCAACAAGCTGTCTGGTACCGATACTGGGATGCTGTGCCGCCTGGCGGAAAGCATTCTTACCCGCCATGCCCGGGATATCCGGGTGGTGACCTGGTATACCTTTGCCCGCCTGCAGCGTGACGGCGATACCGGGCTGACGGATGGCATCCTGCTGCTGGCAGCCATGCTGGAGCAGGCCGGATCGCACAGCCACCCACAGCGCAGCGCCGCAAGACTGGCTGCACTCGACTGGCTGAACAGTGAGAAGGTGCTCGATACATTCTCGCGCTGGCCGGATGTGACGCGTGAAGAGACCGCAAGAACGGCGGCGGCGCTGTGCCTGCTGGAGACCTCGCTGAAACAACTACCGGAGGCGGAACGCCCCAGCTTTGCCGGTCTGCTGCGGACGCTGGAAATCCGCCTTGCCGGTAGCGGTGGGCTGGATACGCCAGTGGCTGCATCAGGCCAGGATCATGTTGGTGTACCCCCCTACAGCAAAGCGACATCGGGCGCGACAGTGCCGGAAGCCGCTGTCGTCAAATCGGAGGTGGAGTTGGTACGCCAGCTGCGCGTGCTTTCCGGCTGGGTGGTTGAGCAGCCGCATGGCTGGCTTGCCGCCCACCGAATGATGAAGGCCGCCCGCTGGGACCTGGTGACACAACTGCCAGCGCTGGATGCGAGCGGCAGGACGCGTCTGCTACCGCCGAAAGCCGAATACCGCGCTCAGCTTAAACGCCTGTATCTGCAGCAAAGCTGGACTGAACTGGTGGAGCAGGTGGATGTCATGTTCACCGAAGGCGGTAACCGCTTCTGGCTCGATTTGCAGTGGTATCTGTGGCAGGGGCTGAGCCGGGCTGGCGGGCCGTGGGAACACTGGGCGGAGTACATACTCAGCGACCTGAGGCTGTTACTGAAACGCCTGCCAGGCCTGGAGACGCTTGCCTGGAACGATGGCACGCCGCTGGCCGATGAGGTGACACTGAACTGGATAGCCGAAAAGGTCAACGATGACATGCCCGGGTTTGCCGATGCGCCTGCGGTGGCAAACGGAGGCCAGACGGATGACATATCTGCGCTGGAAGTGGAAGCGATGGAAAAAGGTGACCGCGATGGCCCGGAGGCAGCGCTGACCTGGCTTCAGAATCGTCCGGACATGGCTTCACCCCGAAACCGCTGGTTAATCCGTTTAATCATGGCCCGGGTGGCAGAGCAGTACGGGCGTAACGAACTCGCGCTGCACCTGCTCGGTGAACTTTCCGGGAGCGCACCGCTGCTCACCCTCAGTGAGTGGGAGCCGGGGCTGTTGTTTGATGTGCAGGCCCGCCGTCTTCGGCTGTTGCGCCTGAAAGCCGGTCGCAGCGAGAGCGACAAAACCCGTTTTGCCCCTGAAATGGATAGTCTGCTGGCCGCGCTAATTACCCTCGACCCGGCGCGTGCGATGGTGCTGTGTGGGTAGGTTCTGCATTTACGTGACATTGTACCGATGCCGTCTCTTTTCTTTTTGTTGATTTCTACACTCAGGAAGTCCGTCCATGGATGATTTAACCCTGCGCTACTATGAAGCTGAAATGCGCTACTTGCGTGAAGCAGGTAAAGAGTTTGCCCGTGCTCATCCAGACCGCGCGGCTATGCTCAACCTGGATAAAAGTGGGGCCCGTGACCCGTATGTAGAGCGCCTGTTCGAGGGCTTCGCCTTCCTGATGGGACGCCTGCGTGAAAAGCTTGATGATGACTTGCCGGAACTGACAGAAGGGCTGGTGAGCCTGCTGTGGCCGCATTACATGCGCACGATCCCGTCGCTCTCCGTGGTAGTGTTCACGCCGGACTGGCGTCAGCTTCGCAAAATGGAAGTGCTTGAGAACGGCTTTTCCGTGCTGTCGCGACCGGTCGGTCCCGATAACACGGTCTGTCAGTATCGCACCACCCGTGACGTACCATTGCAGCCGTTGCATCTGAGTGAGGCCCGCCTGCAGACTGAGCCTGATGGACGCGCCGCCATTCGTCTGCGTTTCGAATGCCCCGAAAAAGTGGACTGGTCAAAAACCGGGATTGAAAAGGTTGCCATTTTCCTCGATGCAGACAGCCCGGTGGCCTCGGCTCTGCATCTGGCGCTGACACGCCGGGTGCAGGCGATGTATGTCCGCCACAGTGAGACCCGTACCGAGAGGGTACGTTTTGACGGCTGGTGTAAACCCATGGGCTTTGATGATGCTGACCGGCTGTGGCCAAAAGGGGACTCAGCGTTCAGTGGCTATCAGTTGCTGCTGGAGTATTTTAGCTTCCGCGAGAAGTTTATGTTTGTGGAGCTCAGAGGCCTGGAGCTGGCAGGGTTGAGTCAGAAAACCACCTGGTTTGAGACCGATATCGTGCTCGACGGCGGCTGGCCGTCAGACATGCCCTTTGAGACCGATAATTTCCGTCTGCACTGCGCGCCGGTCATTAATTTGTTCTCACTGGAGGCGGACCCGCTAACGCCTGACCCGCTGCAGAACGAATACCTGCTGCGGCCGATGCGCGTGCAGGATGGGCATACGGAAATCTACAGTGTGGACTCTATTCATGGTGCGGTGAAGAATGGCAAACATCCATATGTTCCGTTCACCAGTTTCCGTCACCGCGGTGGCATGATGCGCCATGACGCGCCGGAGCGTTACTTCCATACCCGCGTCAAGCGTGGACCCTCGGGACTGTATGACACGTGGCTTATCCTTGGCGGTAAGTCATTCGAACTGGAGCAACTTTCGCAGGCCCCGGAGTCGCTCTCCATCCGCATTACGGGCACTAACGGACAACTGCCGCGCCGCTCACTCCAGAGCACGCTGCTGGACAGAGTGGTGAAAGCGGGCAAGGTGCCGGTTCGGGTCATGAACCTGAAGGTGCCAACTTTACCGCTTTACCCACCAGCAAATGACCGCTTCCACTGGCGAGTGATGAGCCACTTGGGTTCAAGCTTCTTAAGCATGATGGATAATCCGGAAGTGCTGCGCGGGACGCTGGCGCTCTATGACTGGACCGATGATGAGATGAACCGTCGCCGTCTGGAGGCGATTGTGGCGGTAAAACACACCCTTATCCGCCGCTTTGAGAAGGGCTTTATGCTGCGCGGGGTGGACATTGAAATCACCATCAATGCGGACAATTTTGCCGGAGAAGGCGACGTCACCCTGTTTGGCGAAATGCTGCACCGCTTCTTTGCCCTCTATGCCGATGTCCACCTTTTTAATCAGCTCACGCTGGTCCTGCAACCGACAGGGAAACGACTGCGATGGAAAGAGAATCACAGCCAGCACGTTCCGGGCTGACAGAAGCGCTTCGCGACGACATCTGGCGGGTTAATTTCTACCGCTTCTGTCAGTTGCTGGAGCAGGAGAACCCGGACGCGCCGAAACTGGGCAGTACCGAGAAACTGTCCGCCGACCCGGTACGTTTTCGTCCGTGGCCGGGAATGGGCTTCCCGGTCAGTGAACTGAAGGCGGTTGAAACCGATGAGGACCACCCGGACCTGTCGCCGACGGTGCGGACCACTTTCCTCGGAATGTACGGGGTGGACTCCCCGCTACCGACGGCGTACCTCGATGATATTGCGCAGCGCCGGGAGGGGTATGAAGCCACCACAGCGTTTCTCGATATCTTCAGCCACCGTATTCACACCCAGTACTACCGTATCTGGCGCAAATACGCTTACCCGGCCACCTTCGAAGACGGCGGCGTGGATGACACATCTCAGTGCCTGCTGGGACTGGTCGGTCTTGGCATCCCGGGTACGGCGGAGCAGATTGCCACGCCGGTCTCCCGCTTCCTGGCGCTGCTTGGCACCATGCGGTTGCCAACCCGAAACGCCGAAGGCATCCGCCAGCTGGTGAGCCTGCTGGCCCCGGAGACCCGGGCCATGGTTATTAGCCCGGACCCGGTGAAAGTCCCCGTGGAGAGCCGCAGTGGACTCGGCAAAGCCAACCGCGTGTCGCTGTCACAGCGGGCCACACTCGGCAGGACCGGGAAAGAAGCCTGCAGCCGTATCCTCCTGATGCTGGCGACTGACAATCCGCAGGAGGCGCAGGGCTGGTTGCCCGGCGGTCAGCTGCACACTGACCTGATGGTGCTGCTGCGGGTGTACATGGGTTATCGCTCCGATGTACGCCTTCGCCTCACGGTACCGGTAAGCTGTCTGCCTGAACCACGTCTGGGTAAGACAAGCCGGGTTCAACTGGGCCGCACCGGCGTGCTGGGCCTCAAACGCGACCGTCCCACGATCCGTACGCACCTCACCGTAAGTCTGGGCACCTGTGAAGGCCTGACCTGTGAGACCCTGCGGCCGGCCGAGCCCGGCGGCTATCGCTTCGACTGATTTTCCGGAATGCAATACCCAATACCAGACACATTCAACACGCCCCTGTTTCTGAACGCTGAAAAGGACTCCACGAATGACTTTCGCTTCCCTGTTGCGCAGCGCCGCACTGATGCTGCTCTGTTCCCTTTTGACCGCATGTGGCCTGACTCAGGCCGTGTCGGACGGCACTGTCAGCGCAACCAGAGCCATTTTCTACAAAAAAATAAAGGTGCTGCACCTGGACTTCGAGCCACGTGCCGCTGCCAATGCCGATGAAGGGCAGACACCACTGGCCACCATGGTGCAGGTTTACCAGCTCCGGGACCGCCAGAAGGTGGATGCGGCCGACTACCAGAAACTGCTGCGCGATGCGGATAACACCCTTAAAGAGGACATTGTCGCCAGCAAGTCTCTGCTGGTGATGCCCAAAGGCAGCGTGACGCTCAATATGCCGATGAACGAAGAGGCGAAATTTGTGGCGGTGGTGGGGCTGTTTAATCGGCCGGATATCAAAAACAACACCTGGAAGCTGGTACTGAGCCGCGACGACCTCGACCCGGACAAGCCGCGGGCTATTCAGCTCAACAGCTCCGGGCTGACCCTGGTTCCGGTGAAGGAATAAACCCATGGACACCACCCTGGATAACTGGCTGGCGCTGTTTGACGGACAGACCCGCTACCGCTTTGAGATAAACGACAGCATCCTGAAGCCGGATGTGCTGAACCTCCACGGTCGGGAAGCGCTGAATGCACCGTTCAAATGGCGCATTGAGTTCACCACGCCGCAGAAAGGCATCAGCCGTCAGGATGCGATGCTGAAGTATGCCACCCTCAGCATGCTCAGTGGCAGAGTCGTGCAGGGTATCATTACCGGCTTTGAGGTCCTCAACGAAACCGTGGACCAGACGCATTTCGCCGTAACGCTTTCCTCGCGACTGGCACTGCTTGCCCATACCCGCCGCTGCGCGGTCTGGCAGAATGTTTCGGTACCGGAACTGGTGGCGCAGGTCCTGCGCAGCCACGGGCTGGAAGGAGCAGATTTTGAATTCCGGCTGGAACGGACTTACCCGGTCCGCGAACTGATCACCCAGTGGCGGGAAACGGACCTGCAGTTTATGCAGCGGATCCTTGCTGAGGTCGGTATCTGGTTCCGTACCGGAGTGAACACCGCTACCGGGCTGGACACCGTAACCTTTGCCGACAGCCAACTGCAGTATCAGTTTAATGTTCAGCTGCCGTACCGGGAACCATCAGCGCTGTATGACGGCGCGGTTGAGGCGGTGTGGGATGCGCGGGTATGGCACAACACTATCACCGGCAGGGTGTCCACCCGGGATTACAACTACCGTACGGCCGGTACGCCGATGGATGCACTGGTCAGCGTCAGAAACGAGGCGGCCACTACCAGCGAACATTACCGCTATCTTGCCCCTTATCGTGAAGCGGGCGATGGCACCACCTCTGAGCCGGAAACCGAAAGCGGGGCGTTTTACGCCCGCATTAATCATGAACACGCCCTCAATAATGCCATTCGCCTGCACCTGTTCAGTAACGCCAGCCACCTGTCCCCGGGGATGGTAGTGGAGACCGGCGATAGTGGCGTGCCGGAGCTGAAAGAGGGGATGGTGATTACACTCACCACCTTCCGCGCGGCCCGGGACACCCGTCTGCACGTTTCCGTGTGGGGCATGCCCTACAGCGAGCAGTTTTGCTTCAGACCTGCGCCTGTACCACGCCCGCTGATCGCCGGTACGCTGATGGCCCGCGTGGAGAGTGACGAGAAGAACGCACCGTATGCCCATCTCGACGAAACGGGGCGTTACCGGGTGAAGCTGGACTTCAGCCGTGAAGACGCAGAGCCCGGTTATAACTACCTGTGGATACGTCAGGCCAAACCGTACGCCGGGGAAACGTACGGCTGGCACACGCCGCTGATAAATGGCACTGAAGTGGGGATTGCCTTTGACGGCGGCGACCCGGACCGCCCGTATATCGCCCATGCGTTCCATGATTCTGAACATCCGGACGTGGTCACCCGGGACAACCGCAGCCAGAACATCCTGCGCACCGCAGGTCAGAACGAACTGCGAATGGAAGACCTGCGCCAAAGCGAGCATATTGCGCTGAAAACGCCGTTTGGAGCCACGGCCCTTAACCAGGGCCATATCGTTGATGCACAGAACGAGCCGCGGGGCACCGGCTTTGAGCTGCGCACCGATGAGTTCGGGGTTATACGTGTGGCAAAAGGGCTGCTGGTCACCGCCGATGGCAAAGTGCACGGCGAAGGCGATGTGCTGGATATGGACGTGGCTCTCAGAGAGATTGAGACCGTCCGGACGCAAATCGAGGGACTGGCCACAGCCACCCGACAGGCGAAAGCCCTCGAAGCTGATATCGCCAGCCAGCAGGTAATGTTCGCTGCACGGCTGAAAACCCTCAATGAGATGATCCACTTTTCAGCACCCGAGGGGATGGCTTTTACCAGCGCAGAGCATCTGCAGCTGGCGGCCACTGACAATATTGCCCTGAATGCCGGTGGTGATATCAGTATCGGGACCCAGGGGCATATCACCGGACTGGCGGGCGACAGCGTGGGAATGTTTGCTCAACACGGCAAGCTGAGCCTGATTTCGGCTCAGGGGCCGGTACAGTTTCAGGCGCAGAACGGCGTGATGCACCTGAGCGCGGAGCAGACACTGACCCTTATCTCTGCCAGAGAGATGCTGCTGGCCGGGAAGAAGCGAATACGGCTGGTGGGCGGCGGGAGCTCCATCCTTATCGAGCAGGGGCAAATCAAGTACGAGACGGCGGGAACGTACACCCGCAAGGCCAGACGACTGGACACGGAAGGTGGTGCTTCACAGAGGATAGAAATGCCAGTTTTGTACCCGCCAATCGAAAATAAAATTTGTATTCCTTGTCTGCTTAAAGCTATTCAGGCGAATGATGCGATAGTGCAGGGAGCATAAAATTGGACAGTACAGAACTCATTACAGCGTTATCCTGCAGTTCAGACGAGAACATCAGCCTGCTGTTTGAAGCCGGAGCGCAGCCGGAGGCCGATTTTCTGGCATTTAAAGAGCAGCATGCTCACAGGCTGCATTCTCTGTATATCCATCCTCAATTGACAGAATTTCAGAACTACGGCCCCTGGTTGCTGGAAATTGATAATGCAGAGCAGTTACCTGATTATCTGACGTCTTTGCCGGGATGTGCCGCAGTCATTGTTTCAACGCGTTATTCATCAATGCTGGCAGTGCAGTTATCCCGGGGGTGCACCATTGTGCAGCCAGATGGCTCTACTGCGCTGGCGCGCTTCTATGCGAGCCACGTTATCGGTGTGCTGGCGCAGTGTGCCGAGAACGACTGGCATGCCTTTCTGTTCAACGGCATCACACAATGGTGGCTTCCTGGCGAAACACAGTGGCAGGCGCTTGCCATAAAGCCCCTGGAGGCAGATAAGCCCACTAATCCTATTATCAGGCTTGATAAAGCGACCTGGGAGCAGATTACGGATAAGCCGGAAGTGACCAGTGTGTTGAGAGAATGGCAAAAAATGCCGACCAGCAGGGCGTTCCCAGCTTGTGCGCAGCGACTGATGGTGATTAAGGCGCTGAATAAAAGTAAAAAATCGGGTTTGTTATCCGCGGCTGATCAGAAAGTGTACGCGCTGTATTACCTTAATGGTGGGCGGCAGGAGCTGGAATCAGATGCACTGAAGGTTGCATTACCAAAGGTGCTGAATGGAACACAGTCGCTGGCAGAGATGTTGGTTAACCTTGCGGATATACAGTACTGAAAATCTGAACGGTTAATGGTAGTTGCTTCAATCAGGGAAATAAAAATGGGATTTTTTAAGACTTACGACAAAGTTAATAACGCCGTCAATCGTGGCTATGCCCGCTGGGGTAAATGGATTTGGGGCAGTTTATTGGCAGTGGTTCTGGCATACGGTGGCTGGTTAATCTGGGCCGTAGTCTGGGGACCGCCGACCGGGGGCGTGACGTTAATTATTCACAGTGAAATTGACAGACCTATTTTGGGATTCAGTGTTAACGGAGTGGCGGGACCAAATGCGTCTGCATATAAAGAAAATCCTTTTTCAGGTGGCGGTGGTGCAGCTACTTGTTGCGGCAGCATCAGTGGGAAAACAGCGGAAGTTATATGGACATTAAGCACCACGCGGGCTCAGTATGATGCAGGACTTCGCAAAGAAACTCGCCGTGTTGTGATGCCTTTGCCTGAACGAAAGTGGGGAGAGAATGATTTGCATGTTCACTTTCTGCCCGGGGATAAGGTGTTACTGGGCTGGAGCGATAATGCCTGGTCGCCTTATGAAAAGCGGCCAGAAAATATTAAATAACGGGTGAGTCAGGGAAATAAAAATGGGATTTTTTAAGACTTACGACAAAGTTGATAACGCTGTAAATCGTGGCTATGCCCGCTGGGGGAAATGGATCTGGGGCAGTTTATTGGCTGTGGCTCTGGCATATGGTGGCTGGTTAATCTGGGCATCTATCTGGGGGCCACCGACCGGGGGCGTGACGTTAATTATTCACAGTGAAATGGACAGGCCGATTCTGGGATTCAGTGTTAACGGAGTGGCAGGCTCAAACGCTTTTGCCCATGGTGGTGGTGGCGCAACCTGTTGCGGCAGCATCAGCGGGAAAACAGCGGAGGTAATATGGACCCTTGATATTACTCATGAGCAGTATCTCAAAGGTATGCGTCTTGAAAAACGTCGGGTTGTGATGCCAATGCCAGAAAGAAAGTGGGGAGAGAATGATTTGCACGTTCACTTTTTGCCCGGGGATAAGGTGTTGCTGGGCTGGAGCGATAATGCCTGGTCGCCTTATGAAAAACGTCCTGATATTCCAGATAAGACTGTAAAGCAGGGGCAAAATTGATGGATATCGAAAGTATTATTGCTGCTGCCAGTCGTGCACAGCAGGCTGATGATGCCGGGTTAGGAAATTGTTCGCGGACATGGCATGTCGGTTTCTTTTTTGATGGTATTCACCGAAATATAGACCAGGATGCTATAGAGGCACGTCTTAGTAATGTGGCTCGTTTATTCAGAGCGTTTCCTGATAAAAATTTAGAGACCTCCTCAACAAGCTATTCAAAATTTTATCTATCAGGTCTTGGTACACCATTTCAGGAAGATCTCACTGAGAAACTGCATACCATTATGGACAGTGCACAGAGCTCTGCATTGGATGATTTAAAAGATCAGCCAAAAGAAATAGCGAAGGATGCTGGCCTGGATTATTTGAAAAGTGGTAACTGGTGGGAGGTTTTAAAGGACTCAGGGAAAAAACTGATAAGCCCTTCGGAGTGGAAAACGCTGGCAGGAGATGTAGCTAAAAACGCCGCAAATAAATCAGGTATCGAGGCAACCCCCTGGTTGCGTGATAATCCCGTCATTGCAGATATGTTAGTTACCGGTGTTGATACGCGAATAAATTCGGCAAAATTACGTTTTGAGCGTTTCTTTGAAAGAACCAAAACCAATAGCCCTGTACCGATCAAACTAATATCTATCTCATTCTTTGGATACGATGTCGGTGCAACTCTGGCACGTAAATTCATTGATATGTTGATTGATGATATTTGTCAGAAACAGGGTGATAAACATACTTACCAGGGGATCCCCGTAGAGATTGTTTTTACAGGTTTATTTGATTGTGCTCGCCATACCCCTGCCAGTAATAACAATCGCGTCGACTGGTTTGTGGCAACCGCAGGTGGGCCAATAAAAGGGATTAGCGTGCTGATGGGTGATAAGTCTGTTGATCAGGAATCGGCATTGCCGGATACGGTTAAAAATGCACTGCATCTGGTCGCCGCCCATGAAAACCGGCCATGGCGTAGCGTCTATTGTCTTGGTGGAAGTAATAATAAACATAAGGAAGAGTTATTACCCGGCTGTGCAGAGGACGTAGGGGGAGGCCTGAAGCCAAATGAACAAAAACCGAGTGCAGAACTTTGCCGGGTAGCCCTTCACCGGATGTACCGGGCCGCGACGATGGCTGGTGTTCCTTTTCCTGATTTTCAAAATTTGCGGGCTCAATCTGAAACAGTTGCAAACTATTTTATCATGCAGGACAAGGTTAAGAACAAGTCTGTCACTCAATGGACAAAGCTGTATCAGCAAGCGGTGCCTTTTAACGCCGTCAGTATCGGAGCGCAGAACCGTCATCTGGACAGCTATATTGAGTGGCTTGGGCAACAATATTATCAATATCGCTGCGAATGCATGAAGTATGAAAAACAACGTGGCGATATTTTAGCCTCCGCCGGTGCTTCTGCCGGGTTATTGGGGATTTCACCACAGGCAAAAGAAACTTCAAGACACTACCAGAATGAACTTGATGTGTTGCACAAAAATTGGGGTTGGCTGGACGATGTCCATGATGCCGCAATAAGAATGAAGAACAGTATGGAAAACAATCCCAATGATAAGCGTATCCACATCGTGCCTGATATCTACAGGCCTGCATTGAGGCGAGCGAGACGTTTTCTCGATTATGCCCATGCAGCTTATCTTGGTCAACCTCAGCCTTTCCCCGAAGATAATGCGCCCTCTGATATGTATGCCTGGTTTATTCATAACAGACAAGCAACTGGAAATGATGTTGGCATCTCTCAGGATTTCCTGGTGATTCGTTCACTGGAAAAACCTGAGGTGTAACCTGTAACCGTCATTGACCCTTGGGTCATTCATCTTTATCCATTCTTTAACGCTTATTACTTGATATCCCGTCATTGCCAGGATACAGATGGTGTGTGGTATGAAGAAAATAATGCTTCGCATGCGTAGTGGCCTCGGTAGATTATAGTTACTATTCAATTATGGAATAACTTTGCTCTTGGATTTCCCCCTTAAAAAACTCAAGTACAGCTAAAAAGCAAACTTGATAATCGTAATTGAGATGGTTGTTCATATCGTGATGAAGAAAGAAATTTGTTGATTTTATTAAGTAGTGCAGGAGCGATGATTAATTGTATTACCATCGTGTTATCGTTGCATTCGAATTACCTTGAGCAGTTTGACTCTTTATAATTCATGAAATAACTAAAGCAATGTTAATGTTGACTAGATTGAGCTTAATCGTAATTATGAAGGAAGTGACCCTTGAATAAAAATCCCCCCTCTCTGTGCGAGATGCTTTATGGCAATTTTGTCGGTGATCTCGACCTTCAGCAGGTCAGTGAAGAAAATCAGGTCATTTTGTCGGTTCTGGACAACATGCAGCGGATCCTTAACTGTCGCGCCGGTACTCTGGCACATCTGCCAGACTATGGTCTGCCAGATATGACCACCATTCTGCAGGGACTTCCCGGCACCGCGCATAAGCTGATGTCGACGCTGTCTGCGGTCTTGCTGAAATATGAGCCGCGCCTGAAGTCTATTGAGGTGCTACTGCTTGATCAGGAAATTCCTGGTGAGCTGCGCTACGCCATAGATGCAGAACTTAGCGGTGTTGGTCTGGTGCGCTATGGCACTGAGTTTATGCCGGAGGGGCGAGTAATGTTACGCCATCTTAAGCAACAGCAGTATATCGATACTGCAACCCGTCTGTAAGGCCAGAGAGCATCATGTCAGTAAAATCACAGTTTCTTGATAAATTGCAGACCAGACAGTCTGCTCCGGCTTCATCTGTCAGTAAGAGTCAGGCCGATATAGCTGAGTTTTGCCTGCGAATGACGCAACTTAAGGAGCAGATGGACGTGTGGCTGGAAGGTACCGGACTAAGCGTGGAGGCGTACAGTACATCCGCTACGGATCTGCTGGTGGAGAACGGGACTTTTGAGATTACCGCCCTCGTTCTGCGTATCGACGACCGGTCTGTAAAATTTGTGCCGGCGTTCCTTTATGGTCAGGGTGTGACCGGGTGCGTGGAGGCGACCTTCCATGATGGGAGATATACGACTTCACAGGGACGTTTATTCATGCGGTCAGGAATGGTGAACAACTGGACCTTTATTCCGCCTGGTGTTTTATCCCGCCCAGGGCAGGGTTTTGATGAGAGCACTTTTTTTGGTTTGATTCTGGTGCTCCTTCCATAGTGCAACCGGAATGAGCAATAGCTATATATTTTTTTGCCTGTCAGTGATTGCATAATTACCTGGCGAAACAGTTAATAGCTGACGGAGAACAGAGCCACAAAATTACGAAATAAATTACGGATATGGAAATGAGAAAATTAATCTTCCTTCTGGTTTCAGGAATTTTTTTTACAGCACAGGCTGATGCTGCGCGTGGAAGGCAGCCCTGTTCCGGTTCAAAGGGGGGTATAGCGCACTGCACATCGGATGGACGCTTTGTCTGTAATGACGGGAGTCTGAGTCAGTCAAAACGATCCTGTTCCGGGTATGGTTCTTCAGAAACCAGCAATCCGGTAAGACCGTCCACTTCCACCCGCAAAACTAAGACGAAAAAAGTGACAACGGCGAAAAAGCAGGACCCGCAACGTGTTGAAGAGAACGACGAACCGGTCAGTACTCAACCCCGACAGCCCACATGCGCGCCCCTCTATATGGCCAGTAAGCCCGGATATACCCATTTACCGATTTGTTTAGGGAATCAGTATTAATCGGATATGGCAAAGATTCCCTGCCCGTTGTAAAGATTAAATAGTCAGGATTAAAAGAAGAAAGGAAAGAAATAAAATATGGCACGAAGAAAAAAAGATGACAATGCTGCGAGTATTATTCTGGTTATTATTGGTATCATTGCTTGGGGAGTTTATGTTTCGGTAAGAGCATTAATCAATATTAATGAGCGATTTATTGAATCTGTGTCGAATCCGGCCGGAATCATCGGTCTGTTCTTTGGTTTACTGATAGCCGTTGCGTTGATAATCCGGGTTTTCATTTACCGGGGTTTCCGGAAGAAAACAGCAGAACTCGAGCTGGCCATGTCGGATCTGGCCCAGAAAGCGAAGGCCTTTGACGAAACGGTTAGTACTGAAGTGGCTCGTGGCCTGTATCAGGAAAAGAAAGAGCTTTCAGGTCAGTGGGATGACTTTCACAATGCCAGAAATAAAGCCTCCCGGGCACTACAGCGTATTGTGGACTCCGCGTATAAATTCAAAGTCAAAACTCTGCTTTCCGGCACCACGGTAAATAACTGGCAAAGCAAGTACGACCAGCTCAGAAAAGAGAGAGACGCTTATGCTGCTATAAGCGAGAAAATCACCTTTCTGGAACTGGAAGATAATGCCGACTGGGAAGGCGTAAAACAGCAGTTTCTGAATAAGGTAGCTCTGCTGGAAAAAGCGCAGGAAGAAAAAGAATATCAGGCTGAGCTCAAGCGTCAGATGCGGGAAGAGAAACAGCGTCAGGATGAACTGGAGCAGCAGCAGCGCGAAGCGGAAGAGGAGGAGCAACGCCTTGCTGAGCAGCAGCGTTTACTGAAAGAAGCTCTGCTCGCCGCTGAAGGTGCGCACCGGGAAGAGCTGGAAAGACAGCGTCTGGAGCTGGAGCAGAAAATCCAGGACGTGCATCAACAGTATGAACGCGCCAAATCCATGGCCCAGCTCACGAAGCAGGGACACGTATATGTGATTTCGAATATTGGCTCCTTCGGTGAAAACGTATTTAAAATCGGTATGACCCGACGACTGGAGCCTATGGAGCGCGTGAAAGAACTGAGCGGAGCAGCCGTGCCGTTTGATTTTGACGTCCATGCCATGATTTCCTGCGATGACGCCCCTGCGCTTGAAAAGACGTTACATGACCATCTGGAACGCTACCGGATTAACCGAATTAATCTGCGCAAGGAGTTTTTCCGGGTAGAGCTTAGTCGAATTATCGATGAGGTAGAGCGTCACCACGGGCAGGTTGAATATATTGCTGACCCGGTGGCGCTACAGTATCTGCAGAGTCTCGAATACGCAGAAAACGAAGCCGCATAAACGTTAATTTCGTCTGGTTCAAGCCACATCAAATGGATATATGGTCATGAATGATATCATCCCACGTAAAATTAAAACCGGCGGCGACCCGCGCACGCTGCCAGATTACGCTGCTCTCCGCGATGAACTCAGCAAGCTGACGCATCCTGCTCGCCCGGATGTAAACTGGCAATATGTCGAAAAACGCTGCCTCTCTCTGTTTGAACAAAACGGTGTGGAGTTGCAGACTGCGGCCTGGTACACCCTTGCCCGGACCCACCTGTCTGGATTGGCTGGCCTGAACGAAGGGCTGGCGATTCTGGAGGCCCTGATTAGCCATCAGTGGGACGTTTTCTGGCCGAAGACGTTACATACTCGTCTGGAGATCCTTACCGGCCTGAGCCAGCGACTGCAGCAGCGCATGCGTATGCTTCCACTCAACAACAGCCATCTAAGTGAGCTTTACAGTGCTGAAACGTTGCTTACCCGGCTGAGTGCGGTGCTCCAGCGTCTTGAACTGAAACACCTAAGCCAGTTCGATACGTTACGAGCAATGATACGTTCGAATGCTGAACGGCTGGAAAGCAGTAATGACGCATCAGATCTGAATGCACGCATGATGCCCGGTTGCGAATTACCTCAGGAAAGGGCAGAACCGGTTGACGACGTGAAATGGGTCTATGTTGTGCAGCCGGAAAATCAGCCTGATGCAGAGGGTCTTACGACAGCGCACGGGGCGGTCAGACCATGGAAGCCTTTTGTCGCCGGGATGTGTTCTATGCTGGTGGTCAGCCTCGCCGCGGCGTGGGGTGGGGGCTTTCTGTCCAGACCCGATCCCTTAACGACTCAGGTTGTTGCCTCGCTGGCGCCGTTACCTGAAGTACTTACACCTGCTCAGCAAGAGGCGTTAGCACAGCGAGGCACTTTACCGTCCACGTTTATTAGAGAAACGCAGCAGCAGCTTGCCCGACTGGATAAGCTGCCCCCTGACTGGAATATTTCCTACAGCCTTGAGCTGTTAGCGCAACTCCAGACGGTGCGGCCGGAGGAGGCAAAGCCGCTTGCCGTGCAGTGGCAGCAAAAATTTAACGCGGCAGCGTTGCCTGCTGAGGCCATGAACAGCTGGTATCAGGGAATGATGAAGCTACAGCAACTGAGCCATCGGCTGAGTAGTCTGGATGAGCAGAAGGGAAAATATATCACGGTGAGTGAGCTTAAATCGGTGGTTTTTTCGACTATACAGTCATTTAACCAAACAATACCGGCTGAAGAACAACTCAGACGCCTGTCACAGCATCCAGCAGGAGGTGTGCTTCCTGAAGCTGAAAAGACCCAACTGGAGTTGCGTCTTAAACAGCTGGCAACGCGTTACGCTCAAATAAAACGGGATTCTTCTTCGCAGTGAATTCTGCGGTGGACAGGCGAATGTGTTCAACAACGCGTAGAGGTCAAAGTGTCCCCTGCAGGAATCGAACCTGCAACTAGCCCTTAGGAGGGGCTCGTTATATCCATTTAACTAAGGGGACGAGGCGGCACGAGTATAGCCTTATTTACACTATGCGTTAAGCGCATCGCCGCCTGACTGCTCAAAGAGTCACCATTCAGGACGATTTTTTTGTCGATTTATCATCATTTTCCCGTGCCTTAAGCTCAGCTTTGCGTTTGTTCGACATGTCGTTACGGATTTGGGCATGGCTTAACAGCGCGAAGATAAACGTTCCGCCGCAGATGTTACCCGCCAGCGTCGGTAGGGCGAACGGCCAGAAAAAATCGCTCCAGTGAAGCGTACCGTTAAAGACCAGATACAGTATTTCAACGGTACCGACCACGATATGCGTGGTATCAGCTAGCGCAATCAGCCAGGTCATCAATATAATCACCACAATTTTGGCGCTCCCTGCTGAAGGAAACATCCAGACCATTGTGGCGATGATCCAGCCGGAGATGATGGCATTCGAGAACATCTCCACCGGCGTGTTTTTCATCACATCCATGCCGATTTTTACAAACGCGTCCCGGGTGGGTTCATCAAAGATCGGCATGTATTCAAACGCCCAAGCCGCGATGCCTGTGCCGATGATATTACCCAGCAGGACGACGCTCCACAGACGCATCAATAAACCGAAGTTGCCGAGGGTAGGGTTTTGCATTACCGGCAGAACGGCAGTCACCGTGTTCTCGGTAAACAGCTGCTGGCGGGCCATAATGACAATCACAAAGCCGAAGGTATAGCCGAGATTCTCGAGTAAAAATCCGCCGGGTACGCCTTCCAGCTGAACATGAAATATCCCTTTGGCGAGCAGAGATGCGCCCATTGAGAGCCCAGCGGCGATAGCTGACCAGAAGAGGGCCATGGCATCGCGCTCCATCTCTTTTTCACCGTCCTGACGGATATGCTCGTGGATGGCCATCGCGCGGGAAGGCAGGCGATCTTCATCAATTTCTATTTTCTCGCCGCGCGCTTTCTCCTCACTTTCAATTTCAATTTCCTCATTGCTCTCGCCAATTTTTTCTTCGCCCACTTCTTTCATATCTGCTCCCGGAGGTTGATCTTTCTGTTAAGCGTAGCGGCTTTTGTCGGGATGCCTGTGGGGATGCTCTTAAATTGGCGGCAATGACAACAAAGGTGATACATCTCTTTCAAAGACATTATAAAATTGCCAGCGAAACGAATTCCAAAAGCCAGGCTATGCTGAGATCAGAGTCACGGTGGTTACTGCCCGTAATTGTGCTCATAGACATCGGTAAACGTGCTGTTACAATCGCTTGCACGTTTACAGACGGAGCGTCAACGGCTCCGTTACGGATGGCAATCAACGATAGCCATACTGAACAGGGAGATATTTATGAAACTTCGGCTGTCGGCGCTTGCGCTGGGCGCGACGATGCTTGTGGGCTGCGCCAGCTCCGGGGAGCAAACGGGACGCTCCGATCCTCTCGAAGGATTTAACCGCTCCATGTATAGCTTCAACTACAACGTGCTGGACCCGTATGTGGTTCGCCCGGTGGCAGTGGCATGGCGCGATTATGTTCCACAACCCGCGCGTAACGGGTTAAGTAACTTTACCAGCAACCTCGAAGAGCCTGCGGTAATGGTGAACTACTTCCTGCAGGGCGACCCGTATCAGGGGATGGTGCACTTTACCCGCTTCTTCCTGAACTCCATTCTGGGGATGGGCGGCTTTATTGACGTCGCTGGCATGGCGAACCCGAAACTGCAGCGTGAACAGCCGCACCGTTTTGGTAGTACGCTGGGGCATTATGGTGTCGGCTATGGCCCTTACGTTCATCTGCCGTTCTATGGCAGCTTCACCGTGCGTGATGATGGCGGTGATATGGTCGATACGCTGTATCCGGTTCTGTCGTGGCTGACCTGGCCGCTGTCGGTAGGTAAATGGACGGTGGAAGGGATTGAAACCCGTGCGCAACTGCTCGACTCTGACGGTCTGCTGCGCCAGTCTTCTGACCCGTACATTATGGTGCGTGAAGCGTACTTCCAGAATCATGACTTTATTGCCAACGGCGGTAAGCTGAAGCCGGAAGAAAATCCAAACGCGAAGGCTATCGAAAACGAACTAAAAGATATCGATTCCGAGTAAATAAAAAAGGTGAGCAATGCTCACCTTTTTTGATTCCAGTACGATTAGAACGCGTAGTTGAAGTTCGTACCGAACAGCCAGGCTTTACCTTCAGAGGTAAACTCGTAAGGGCCTTCCTGGAACGTGACTTTCTGGCCGTGCATATAAGAAACGCCCGCATCGATGGATGCATTCTCGTTGAACGCATATGTCGCGCCAGCACTTAACCAGAAGCGGTCCTGATCCGGAATGGAAATAGAACGCTTGTCTGCCGGAACCGGGCTGTCGTCAAATGCGATACCGGAGCGGAAAGTCCAGTTTTTATCGTAGTAGTAGGTGGTACCCAACGCAATACGATAGGCGTCGTGGAAGCTTTCGTCCTTATAGAACAGCGTTTGACCATTGGTTCCGGTCGCTTTCAGCTCCTGGAACTGGCTCCAGCTGGTATAGGCCAGGCTATAGTGGATCGCCCATTGAGGTGCAACGCGGTTGTAACCGGACACTTCCCACATTTCTGGCAAATGCAGTGACAGTGAACCTGGAACGGTCTGGTTTGACGTTCCCCAAGGAATAGTGGTACCCGCACCAGGAACCAGGTTGTTCACCGGCTTCAGGATGCCGCTCTTGTAATCGCCGTCGAAGTCAATTTTCACTTCGGAACGATAGGTCAGGCCCCAACGGTTGTTTTTGTCCAGCTCGTACAGGATACCGGCGTTCCAGCCATAGCCCCACTCATCACCTTCAAGACTGGCAATTTTATTGCTGTTTTTTGGCAGGCGAGCAGTTTGCTCTCCGGAGTAACGTTCAATTTTGGCATCGGCGTAGACGGCATCAAAGCCCAGACCAAAGCTCCAGTTATCGTTCAGGCGATAAGCACCGCTCAGGTTCAGGTTCAGCGTAGTAAGGTCTGTTTTACCGCCGTATTCACCAGCCGGATAGTTGCTATTGAACTCGGTAGCAAGGCCGTAGTTAGAGGTTACGGATGCTCCCCAGCCAAACTGTTCATTGATAGGTGCAACGAAGTGCAGGTTAGGGACCCATGCTGTTGGGGCAATATTGTCCGCTTTAAGACTCGCACCAGTGAAAGGCGACTTGCCTGAAATGTTGACATCAGGATCGATATAAACCGCACCAGCAGAGAAGGTCGGACGATCAAACATCATGATCAATGCAGGGTTACGACTCGCGTTACCCGCATCATCCGCAATCGCACCTTCCCCCGAATACGCGCGGCCAAGGCCAGAGGAAGAAAATTCGTTTAACTGAAAGCCCGCTGACCATGCGGAAGTGGAGACGAGTGCCACTGCGACTGCCAGCGCAGTCTTGTTGAACAGGGTTTTCTGGCTCATGACCATAACCTCATTGAGTTATTTTTATTCAATAATTGTTACATACCGTAACAGGAGCGCGAAGTGTAGGGTCTGAGGTATGACAGACAAATCAGACCAGTGGCCAGAGTATAGGTCCGACCAGCCTGAATGTTGCAAGTTTGTTTATTAATATTTTCAAACATGTTTCGTGAAACGAGATCTGGTTGGCAAAATTGTGACCATCGCGACTCACCCAAAAGGGTGGTTTTTGTTTTAGATCATTTTTTAGTGTGATATTGGTCACTTATCCGATTTTGCGCCATTAACGGCTGGAGAGAGCCCGAGCCGGGGCGTAAAATAGCAGCATCGTGTTTATCTCGCGCGTTGCGCGAATACAGAGGAAATTGAGCTATGAGTAAATGCAGTGCTGATGAAACCCCGGTTTGCTGCTGTATGGATGTTGGGACCATCATGGACAACACCGATTGCACCGCGTCTTACAGCCGTGTGTTCACCAACCGCGCCGAAGCGGAAGAGACCCTGGCCGCGCTGAGCAAGCGTGCGCGTGATGTTGAATCCGATCCGTGTGAAATTAAGTCGACCTTTACCGAAGTGGAAGGCGGCGTGAAGCTGGACATCGACTTTGTTTTCGCCTGCGAAGCAGAAACGCTGATTTTCCAGCTGGGTCTGCGTTAATTTCTGCGGCCTGATGCCCTCACCCCGACCCTCTCCCACGGGAGAGGGCGCAAACATTAAAAACGGTAACCTACGGGTTACCGTTTTGCTTTTACCTTGCGCACCCGACAACATACCGCACAAATGCCCCTGCCATGCAGGGGCATTTTCTTTTTCTTCTCTGTGTTTTAGCTCGCATTTTTTCGTTTCCCCGATTGGCTGAATGTAAAAAAATGGTTAAGACTATTATCAGGTCAGACCACTTTGCGTTTACGAAAATTATTTTTACAGGGGAGTGTTATGAGTCAGGCATTACCGCTTATTACCCGTCAGGGCGATCGCATTGCCATCGTCAGTGGATTGCGCACGCCATTTGCGCGTCAGGCAACGGCGTTTCATGGCATACCGGCCGTCGACCTGGGGAAAATGGTAGTGGGGGAGATGCTGGCTCGCAGCGAAATTCCGCCGGAGGTCATCGAACAGCTGGTTTTTGGCCAGGTCGTGCAGATGCCTGAAGCCCCCAACATCGCGCGGGAAATCGTCCTCGGTACCGGGATGAATGTTCATACCGACGCCTACAGCGTCAGCCGCGCCTGCGCAACCAGTTTCCAGGCCGTGGCGAACGTCGCCGAAAGTCTGATGGCGGGTACCATTCGCGCCGGGATAGCGGGTGGAGCGGACTCCTCTTCGGTACTGCCGATTGGGGTCAGTAAAAAGCTGGCGCGTATCCTGGTCGATGCCAACAAAGCCCGCACGACGGGTCAGAAGCTCAAACTCTTCTCGCGTTTACGTCTGCGCGATCTGATGCCTGTTCCCCCTGCCGTAGCGGAATATTCCACCGGCCTGCGCATGGGCGATACCGCCGAGCAGATGGCGAAAACCTACGGCATTACCCGTGAACAGCAGGATGCGCTGGCGCATCGCTCGCATCAGCTTGCGGCAAAAGCCTGGTCGGAAGGCAAGCTGACCGACGAGGTCATGACCGCCTACATTCCGCCCTATCGCGAACCGCTTGCGGAAGATAACAATATTCGCGGCACCTCAACGCTGGCGGATTACGCCAAACTGCGCCCGGCGTTTGACCGCAAGCACGGCACCGTGACGGCGGCGAACAGTACGCCGCTGACGGACGGGGCTGCCGCCGTGATCCTGATGACCGAATCTCGTGCGAAGGAGCTGGGCATTACTCCCCTGGGCTATTTACGCAGCTACGCCTTCACCGCCATTGACGTCTGGCAGGACATGCTGTTAGGTCCGGCGTGGTCAACGCCGCTGGCGCTGGATCGCGCGGGGCTGACGCTGGCTGATTTAACCCTGATTGATATGCACGAAGCGTTTGCCGCACAAACCCTGGCAAACGTCCAGCTGCTGGCAAGCGAGCGTTTCGCACGCGATGTGCTGGGCCGCGCCCATGCCACAGGCGAAGTGGATCAGAGTAAATTCAACGTGCTGGGCGGCTCTATCGCCTACGGTCATCCGTTTGCCGCCACCGGCGCGCGAATGATCACGCAAACATTACATGAACTCCGTCGCCGTGGCGGCGGGTTTGGCCTTGTAACCGCCTGTGCGGCGGGCGGCCTTGGCGCAGCAATGGTTCTGGAGGCTGAATAATGGATATGCCATCTGCATTTAATCTGACGGTTCGCCTCGATAACGTGGCCGTTATCACTATTGATGTGCCTGATGAAAAGATGAATACCCTGAAGGCCGAATTTGGCGTTCAGGTGCGCGCGATGCTAAAGCAGATCCGCGACAACAAAGCCATTCGCGGTCTGGTGTTTATCTCTGCCAAACCCGACAACTTTATAGCCGGGGCGGATATTAACATGATCGCCCGGGCGCAAAGCGCGCTGGAGGCCGAAGAGCTGGCGCGTCAGGGCCAGCAGGTGATGGCGGAGATCAACAGCCTGCCGATCCCGGTTATCGCCGCGATCCACGGGGCGTGTCTGGGCGGTGGGCTGGAGCTGGCGCTGGCCTGCCATAGCCGTATATGTACCGACGATCCGAAAACCATTCTGGGCCTGCCGGAAGTGCAGCTGGGGCTGCTGCCTGGCTCCGGCGGAACGCAACGTCTGCCGCGCCTGGTGGGCGTCAGCACGGCGCTGGAGATGATCTTAACCGGTAAACAGCTGCGTGCCCGTCAGGCGCTGAAAGCCGGTCTGGTCGATGACGTCGTGCCGCAGTCCATTTTGCTGGAGGCCGCCGTTGAGCTTGCGCTGAAAGGGCGTCAGGCAAGACGTCCTCTGCCGGTTCGCGAGCGCGTGCTGGCCGGCCCGCTGGGCAGAACGATCCTGTTCAACATGGTGGGCAAAAAGACCGAACAAAAGACCAAAGGCAATTACCCGGCAGCAAAGCGGATCCTGGACGTGATCGAAACCGGGCTATCGCAGGGCAGCAGCAGCGGCTATGCCGCGGAGGCCAAAGCCTTTGGCGAACTGGCGATGACGCCCCAGTCACAGGCGCTGCGCAGCATCTTCTTCGCCAGCACTGAGGTGAAAAAAGACCCGGGAAGCGAGGCATCGCCTGCGCCGCTGCGTGCCATTGGCGTGCTGGGTGGGGGGCTTATGGGCGGCGGTATCGCTTTTGTTACCGCAAGCAAAGGCAAATTGCCTGTACGCATCAAAGACATTAACCCTAAGGGAATCAACCACGCGCTGCAGTACAGCTGGCAGAACCTTGATCAAAAGGTCAAGCGCCGCCATATCAAGGCAAGCGAACGTGATAAAACCCTGGCGATGATCTCCGGTACGACGGATTACAGCGGTTTTGCGCACCGCGATCTGGTGATTGAAGCCGTGTTTGAGGATCTGACGCTTAAGCAGCAGATGGTGGCAGACGTTGAGCAGCATTGCGCCCCGCACACCATTTTTGCCTCTAACACGTCGTCATTACCGATTAGCGATATCGCAGCAAAAGCCGCGCGTCCGGATCAGGTGATCGGACTGCACTTCTTTAGCCCGGTAGAAAAAATGCCGCTGGTGGAAGTTATTCCACATGCGACCACCAGCCCGCAAACCATCGCCACGGTAGTCAAACTTGCGAAGAAGCAGGGTAAAACGCCGATCGTGGTCGCAGACAAAGCCGGCTTCTACGTCAACCGCATTCTGGCGCCCTACATTAATGAAGCCATGCGGCTGCTGACGGAAGGTGAGAAGATCGAGCACGTCGACGAGGCGCTGGTAAAGTTTGGTTTCCCCGTGGGCCCAATCCAACTTTTGGATGAGGTGGGAATAGACACCGGCACTAAAATTATACCTGTACTGGAGGCGGCTTATGGCGATCGTTTTAGCCCGCCTGCAAACATTGTTTCTGCAATTTTGAAGGACGATCGCAAAGGCAGAAAAAATGAACGCGGTTTCTATCTTTACGACGCGAAAGGGCGTAAAAGCAAGAAACAGGTCGACCCTTCGGTTTATGGGCTTATTTCGACCACCGGTCAGGGAAAACTGTCCGCCGTTCAGTGCGCTGAACGCTGCGTGATGATGATGCTCAATGAAGCGGCGCGCTGCTTCGGTGAACAGGTAATCAAAAGCGCGCGCGATGGCGACATTGGCGCGGTATTTGGCATTGGTTTCCCGCCGTTCCTTGGCGGCCCGTTCCGTTACATGGATACGCTCGGCGCGGGTGAAGTGGTTGCTATCCTGCAACGTCTGGCTTCGCAATATGGTCCACGCTTTACACCGTGTGACGAATTATTGCAGATGGCGGAACGGGGCCAGACATTTTGGCCTGCAAGGGAAACTGTCCTCGTAAGCTGAGGTCAAAGAAGGGTAAATCCTGAAGTGAATGAACCTGTTCTGGCGATTTTGTAAACAGAGATTGACTATACTTACGCCATTGAGGTAAAAAACAGCGTTTCATTCACCGAATGGATCAGGCACAATGCCCGGCCATCGGGTTTTCTACCTCTCAGCATTTATCGCGGGTAGTTAACGCCGGTGATTCTGGTTAACAAAAGCGGTGCAATATGCAAGTTTTTATCATGCGTCACGGCGACGCGGCACTCGATGCCGCCAGTGACTCAGTACGTCCTTTGACCGTGTGTGGCTGCGACGAATCTCGTCAGATGGCGACCTGGCTTAAAGGTCAAAAAGTGGACATCGAACGTGTTCTGGTGAGTCCGTTCCTGCGTGCTGAACAGACGCTGGAGGTGGTAGGGGAGTGCATGAACCTGCCTGCCAGCGTGGATGTTCTTCCTGAACTCACCCCCTGTGGCGATGTAGGCCTTGTCAGTGCCTATCTTCAGGCGCTGTGCAATGAAGGTGTTGCGTCCGCGCTGGTCATTTCCCACCTGCCACTGGTTGGCTATCTGGTATCTGAGCTGTGCCCGGGCGAAACGCCGCCGATGTTCACGACATCCGCCATTGCCAATGTGTCTCTGGACGAAACGGGTAAAGGTGTCTTTAACTGGCAAATGAGTCCGTGCAACCTGAGGATGGCAAAAGCCATCTGACGTGACGTGTGATTGTGCGGGGGCGCAAAACAGGCCTCCCGCCGTCCTGTCAGGGTAATTCTGGCGGCTGCCACTCTTCCACTTCAATCAACACCAGCAATGCGGCATCTCCGCCGTACTCTTTGGGTGCCTGATGAAACGCCATCACGTGTGGATGCTGAGCCAGCCACAGCGGCGTCTGCTGCTTGAGGATATGCTTACCGTGGCCGTGCATCACGCAGGCGCAAAAAACATGTTCGCGGCGACAGGCGGCGATCAATGCCCCCAGCTCCTGTTTTGCCTGCATCTGCGTTAAACCATGCAGATCGAGAAACAGCTCCGGCGAATAATCTCCGCGACGTAACTTTTTCAGTTCAAAATGGCTGACGTCTTCACGCACGTACTTCACAGCACCTTGCGTATTGAGCAGCGGCTGAAATTCATCTGAAAAATAGTGGCTGTTATCCGCCTGCTCCTGCAGCAGCCGTTTGACCGGGACTTCGCTGATTTTTTTACGCTGCGGGCGATGAACAATCGTGTCCTGCGCGATTTTCCGCGTCCCGGTCATTAGCTGGCGGAAGAGCGCCTGATCCTCCTCGCTGAGCGATGTTTTCTTTTTCATTCGTCATTCTCATCTCGTATTTCCGATAGTGTACCCGACTAAACGCATTTTTTAACCTCAAGCGGTACGCGTCATTGCTGATTTATCGCCGTCTTCATGGCAAACTAGCCGCCGAAAATTATGCGAGCATGCCCTGGAGGAAAGAGTGGATAAAATATTTGTCGATGAAGCAGTAAATGAGCTGCATACCATACAGGACATGTTGCGCTGGTCGGTTAGCCGCTTCAGCGCCGCCAATATCTGGTACGGACACGGTACCGACAACCCGTGGGATGAGGCCGTGCAGCTGGTGCTGCCGTCACTCTATCTGCCGCTGGATATTCCGGAAGACATGCGCACCGCGCGCCTGACCTCCAGCGAAAAACACCGCATCGTTGAGCGCGTGATCCGCCGCGTCAACGAACGCATCCCGGTCGCCTACCTGACCAACAAAGCCTGGTTCTGCGGTCACGAGTTCTATGTCGATGAACGCGTGCTGGTGCCGCGCTCGCCGATTGGTGAGCTGATTAACAATCACTTTGAAGGCCTGATCGGCCATCAGCCGCAGCACATCCTGGATATGTGTACCGGCAGCGGCTGTATCGCCATTGCCTGCGCTTATGCCTTCCCGGAAGCGGAGGTCGATGCCGTCGATATCTCCACCGACGCGCTGGCCGTGACCGAGCACAACATTGAAGAGCACGGACTTATCCATCACGTCACACCAATTCGCTCCGATCTGTTCCGCGATCTGCCGACGCTGCAGTACGATCTGATCGTCACTAACCCGCCGTACGTCGATGCGGAAGACATGTCCGATCTGCCGAACGAATACCGTCACGAGCCGGAGCTGGGTCTGGCGTCAGGATCTGACGGCCTGAAGCTGACCCGCCGCATTCTGGCCTGCGCGCCGGATTATCTGACCGACGACGGCGTTCTGATTTGTGAAGTGGGCAACAGCATGGTACATCTGATAGAGCAGTACCCGGATGTGCCGTTCACCTGGCTTGAGTTCGACAACGGCGGTGACGGCGTCTTTATGCTGACCAAAGCGCAGCTGCTCGACGCGCGCGAACACTTCAGCATCTATAAAGATTAATCCAGCGGGCTTCGGCCCGTTTCACAACGCTCAAACACAAACAACAACATCGGAGCCGTGATGGCAGGAAACAGTATTGGACAGGTATTCCGCGTGACCACCTTTGGCGAGTCGCACGGGCTGGCGCTGGGCTGTATCGTTGATGGCGTACCGCCAGGCATCGAACTGACCGAAGCCGATTTGCAGCACGACCTCGACCGTCGTCGTCCGGGCACCTCTCGCTACACCACGCAGCGTCGCGAGCCGGACCAGGTCAAAATTCTCTCCGGCGTCTTTGAAGGACGCACTACAGGTACCAGCATTGGTCTGCTGATTGAAAACACCGATCAGCGCTCCCAGGACTACGGCGCCATCAAAGACGTGTTCCGTCCGGGCCATGCCGACTATACCTACGAACAAAAGTACGGCTTCCGCGACTATCGCGGCGGCGGACGTTCTTCTGCGCGTGAAACTGCGATGCGCGTGGCGGCTGGTGCCATTGCCAAAAAATACCTGCAGCAGAAATTTGGCATCGTTATCCGCGGTTGTCTGACCCAGATGGGCGACATTCCGCTGGCGATCAAAGACTGGGATCTGGTCGAGCAAAACCCGTTCTTCTGTGCTGATGCCGACAAGCTGGACGCGCTGGACGAACTGATGCGGGGCCTGAAAAAAGAGGGTGACTCCATCGGGGCGAAAGTGACCGTGGTGGCCGACGGCGTCCCGCCAGGCTGGGGCGAGCCGGTATTTGACCGTCTCGACGCCGACATCGCCCACGCGCTGATGAGCATCAACGCGGTGAAGGGCGTTGAGATTGGCGACGGTTTTGACGTGGTATCCCTGCGCGGCAGCCAGAACCGTGACGAGATCACGAAGGCGGGCTTCCAGAGCAACCACGCGGGCGGCATTCTGGGCGGTATCAGCAGCGGGCAGCAGATTATTGCCAACATCGCGCTGAAGCCAACCTCCAGCATTACCGTGCCGGGCCACACGATTAACCGCGATGGCGAAGAAGTTGAGATGATCACCAAAGGACGTCACGATCCGTGCGTGGGGATCCGCGCGGTGCCGATCGCAGAAGCGATGCTGGCGATCGTGCTGATGGATCACTTCCTGCGCCAGCGCGCGCAGAATGCGGATGTGACGACCACCATTCCACGCTGGTAAACATGAAAAAAACCGCAATTGCTCTGCTGGCGCTGTTGGCCAGTGGAGCCAGTCTGGCCGCGACGCCATGGCAAAAAATCACCCACCCGGTGGCGGGGAGCGCGCAGTCCATCGGCGCCTTTTCCAACGGCTGTATCGTCGGCGCGCAGGAACTTCCGCTGCAATCAGACACCTATCAGGTGATGCGTACCGACCAGCGTCGCTACTTTGGCCACCCGGATCTGGTGCTGTTTATTCAGCGTCTTGGCAACCAGGTGCATAACCTGGGGCTGGGCACGATGCTGATCGGTGATATGGGGATGCCTGCTGGCGGTCGTTTTAACGGTGGACACGCCAGTCATCAGACCGGGCTGGATGTGGATATCTTCCTGCAGCTGCCGAAAGCGCGCTGGACGTCTGCCCAGTTGCTGAAGCCGCAGGCGCTGGATCTGGTGGCGAGCGACGGCAAGCGCGTTGTGCCGTCCCTGTGGACGCGGGAGGTCTCCAGCATGATCAAGCTGGCGGCAGAAGATAACGACGTCACGCGGATTTTCGTCAACCCGGCCATCAAGCAGCAGCTCTGCCTGGATGCCGGAACGGACCGCGACTGGCTGCGCAAAGTGCGCCCGTGGTTCCAGCATCGCGCGCACATGCACGTTCGCCTGCGTTGCCCGGCGAACAGCCTGGAATGTGAAGATCAGCCGCTCCCGCCGCCAGGCGATGGCTGCGGTGCGGAACTGCAAAGCTGGTTTGAACCGGCAAAACCTGGAACCTCTAAGCCTGAGAAGAAGACACCGCCTCCGTTGCCGCCTTCCTGCCAGGCGCTACTGGATGAGCATGTACTTTAATGGATAATTTCGTCGATCTGTTTATGGTGTCACCGCTGCTGCTGGTGGTGCTGTTCTTCGTGGCCATGCTGGCCGGTTTTATTGATGCCCTTGCGGGCGGCGGCGGGTTATTAACCGTACCCGCGCTGCTGGCGGCAGGCATGAGCCCGGCGCAGGCGCTTGCCACCAACAAGCTGCAGGCCTGCGGCGGCTCGCTCTCGGCGTCGCTCTATTTTATCCGCCGCAAGGTGGTGAGCCTGGCCGACCAGAAGCTCAATATCCTGATGACCTTTATCGGTTCCACGTCGGGCGCGCTGCTGGTTCAGCACGTGCAGTCGGATATTTTGCGCCAGATCCTGCCGGTTCTGGTCATCTGCATCGGGCTTTATTTTCTGCTGATGCCGAAGCTCGGCGAGGAAGACCGCCAGCGTCGTCTGCACGGTCTGCCGTTTGCCCTGATTGCCGGGGGCTGCGTCGGTTTTTACGACGGTTTCTTCGGCCCGGGGGCGGGCTCGTTTTACGCGCTGGCGTTCGTGACGCTGGCCGGGTTTAACCTCGCCAAGTCGACCGCTCATGCCAAAGTGCTCAATGCGACGTCGAACCTTGGCGGTCTGCTGCTGTTTATCATTGGCGGCAAGGTCATCTGGGCAACCGGATTCGTCATGATGGCAGGGCAGTTCCTGGGCGCACGCGCGGGTTCGCGTCTGGTGTTAAGCAAAGGACAAAAGCTGATTCGACCGATGATCGTCATCGTCTCGGCCGTAATGAGCGCCAAACTTCTTTATGACAGCCATGGACAGGAGATCCTCACCTGGTTGGGGATGCATTAATGAACAGTACGCATAAATACGAACAGCTGATTGAGATTTTTGACGGCTGTTTTGCTGACGATTTTAATACCCGTCTGATTAAAGGCGACGACGAACCGATCTATCTTCCTGCTGATGCAGAGGTTCCGTATAACCGCATCGTCTTTGCGCACGGCTTTTACGCCAGCGGTTTGCACGAAATTTCGCACTGGTGCATCGCCGGAAAAGCGCGTCGCGAGCTGGTGGACTTTGGTTACTGGTACTGCCCGGACGGGCGTGACGCCGCAACGCAGGGCCAGTTTGAGGATGTGGAAGTGAAGCCGCAGGCGCTGGAATGGCTATTCTGCGTCGCGGCGGGTTTCCCGTTCAACGTGAGCTGTGACAACCTCGAAGGCGACTTCGAGCCAGACCGTATCGTCTTCCAGCGCCGCGTGCATGCGCAGGTGATGGACTATCTTGAGAAAGGCATCCCGGAACGTCCGGCGCGCCTGATTGAGGCCTTACAGAATTATTACCACACGCCGGTGATCACGGCGGAATGCTTCCCTTGGCCGGAAGATCTTTAACAGAGGAAAGAAGATGATCGCAGAATTTGAATCACGCATTCTGGCGTTAATTGATGACATGGTGGAACACGCCAGCGATGATGAGCTGTTCGCCAGCGGTTATCTGCGTGGTCACCTGACGCTCGCGGTAGCTGAGCTGGAAGCAGGTGACGATCACTCTGCCGACGCTGTTCACGCTGAAGTGGCCCGCAGTCTGGAGAAAGCCATTCAGGCCGGGGAACTCTCTCCGCGCGACCAGTCTCTGGTGCTGGGCATGTGGGACAATTTATTCCAGCAGGCTAAACGCTAAGCCGCCGCCTTCTCTTCCCTCTCCCTGTGGGAGAGGGTTAGGGTGAGGGCACCAGACCGCACCCTACTTAACCTTCTTCCCCTTCAGCAGTTTCCGTATCCATAATCGATTCGGATTCAGGCCCGCAAGCGTAACCCTGTCCAGCGGAATCGGCTCGTCGCTCATCTGCGCGGCTAACACTTCGGCCAGCAGCGGGGCAGAGCACAGCCCGCGGGAACCTAGGCCCCCCAGCATAAACAGCTCTGGATAGACCGGTGAGGCCACCGCGGTTTCCTGGTGTTCAGCCAGATCCTCATAGGCCGCAAGCGTCGCCTCGTAGTCCGGCACGTTGCCTGCCATCGGCAGATGATCGCGGGTGGCGCAGCGCACGCCGCAGCGCGCGTCACCCTCGCTAACGTCGACCTCTTTCGCCCACGCTGCATCCGGGAAACAGTCAATCAGGCGCTGGCGGTTCTGCAACTGATCCGCCTCGCTGTAGTGCATCTCCGTTTCGCCACGATGATAGCTGGCCCCGATGCAGTGATGGCCGTTAGAGGGATTTTGCGGCGTCAGATAGCCGTCATAGCACAGCACCTGACGCAGTTTGCCGAGCGCAGGCGCGGTCGGGATATGGCTCACCTGGCCGCCGACCGGATAAACCGGCAACGTCGCTGTCTGAATAAACTGGCTGATGTGATGCCCGTTGGCCAGCACAACGCTGGCATGGCTCGCCTCCCTGCCATCAGCGAAACGCAGATCCCAGCGTTCTGTCCGGGTGAGCGATGCAACCTTGTGGCCATACTGCACCGTCAGCCCTCGCGACTGCGCCAGGGCAATGACCGCCGCGGTCAGTTCAGCCGGGCACAGCCAGCCGCCGAGCGGATACTGAATGCCCCCACACCCGGTTTCCACGCCAGCGGTGTCTTTAACCTCTTGCGCGCTCACCGCGCGGGCAATCTCTTCGGGCAGGCCCAGAGAGAGCATCTGCGCGATCTTCTGCTGGCTCTTTTCATCCCAGCCAAGCTGCGTGACGCCGCACCAGTCATGGTCGAACGCCACCGGAAGCGCGTCATACAGGCGACGGGCGAAGGTAAACGCTGCCGGGAAAAACTGGAACAGGGCCGGGTCGTGCGCGCTTAAAAGCGGATAGAGCGCCCCCTGACGGTTGCCGGACGCGCCGCTGGCGGGCGCGTCGTCAGCACAGTAGAGCGTGACCTGCCAGCCGCGCTGGAGAAGCGCGAGCGAGAGCAGGGCGCTGGCGATCCCGCCGCCAACGATCGCCACGTCGCGCGATGCGCTGGCGCGGCGCGCAAACCAGGGCGTCTGAGCGGGGATGTCCAGCGTCTGCTCCATCCTGCCGACCAGCATGTCGCGCTTGCGGCCAAAGCCTTTGGTCTTCTGCATGGTAAAGCCCGCCTCCTGCAGCCCACGGCGGACAAAGCCCGCCGAGGTGAAGGTGGCAAGCGTCGCCCCAGGGCGCGCCAGCCGCGCCATCGCGTTAAACAGATGCTGGCTCCACATGTCCGGGTTTTTGGCAGGGGCAAAACCGTCCAGGAACCACGCGTCGACCTTCTGATTCATCGAATCATCGAGCCTGTCGGTCAGGTCGTTGATGTCGCCGAGCCATAAGTCCAGCGTGACGCGTCCGCCGTCCAGCATCAGACGATAACAGCCGCCGATGTGGGGCGGCCACTGCGCCTGAAGCTGCTCCGCCCAGGGCGCAAGCTCCGGCCAGCGCTGGTGGGCAAGCCGCAGATCGTGCGCGGTGAGCGGGAATTTTTCGAAACTGATGAAATGTAATCTTTGTAGCGTAGCCTCGGGGTGAGCAGCGTGGAACTGGTTAAACGCCTGCCAGAGGGTTAAAAAATTCAGCCCGGTGCCGAATCCACTTTCCGCGACCACAAACAGGCTCCGGGGGTGCGCCGGGAAGCGGGTGCTGAGCTGGTTTCCGTCGAGGAAAACATAGCGAGTTTCTTCGAGTCCGTTATCATTAGAAAAATAGACATCATCAAAATCTCGGGAAACAGGTGTACCCTCAGCGTTGAATTCGAGGTTGGCGGGTTGTATAGCGTTTTGTTTCACGTAAGTTACTCGTCTGACAGGCAGTGGCACGATCTTAACGATGTGAGTCCATCGGTGCAAATTTCCGCAGAAAATGTCTGATCGGACTTGTTCGGCGTACAAGTGTACGCTATTGTGCGACTCGAAACTTACTATAGTGCGACTTACAGAGGTATTGAATGAAACGTGCAGTGATTACTGGCCTGGGCATTGTTTCCAGCATCGGTAATAACCAGCAGGAAGTCCTGGCATCTCTGCGTGAAGGACGCTCCGGGATCACTTTCTCTGAAGAGTTTAAAGATTCAGGTATGCGTAGCCACGTATGGGGTAACGTCAAACTGGACACCACCGGTTTGATTGACCGCAAAGTGGTTCGTTTCATGAACGATGCCTCTATTTATGCTTATCTCTCCATGCAGGAAGCGATCAAAGATTCTGGCCTGAGCGAAGAGGTTTATCAGAACAACCCGCGCGTGGGTTTGATCGCCGGTTCCGGCGGCTCATCTAAAGCGCAGGTATTTGGTGCTGACGCAATGCGTAGCCCGCGTGGTCTGAAAGCGGTAGGTCCGTACGTGGTGACTAAAGCCATGGGGTCTGCGGTTTCCGCATGCCTGGCGACCCCGTTCAAAATCCACGGTGTGAACTACTCCATCAGCTCTGCGTGTGCGACTTCCGCGCACTGCATCGGTAATGCTGTTGAGCAGATCCAGCTGGGTAAACAGGACATCGTATTTGCTGGCGGCGGCGAAGAGCTGGGCTGGGAAATGGCCTGCGAATTCGACGCGATGGGCGCACTGTCCACCAAGTACAATGAGACTCCGGACAAAGCTTCCCGTACCTACGATGCGCACCGTGACGGTTTCGTCATCGCGGGCGGCGGCGGTATGGTTGTGGTTGAAGAGCTGGAGCACGCCCTGGCACGTGGTGCGCACATCTATGCTGAGATCGTGGGCTACGGTGCAACGTCTGACGGCGCCGACATGGTTGCGCCATCCGGCGAAGGCGCGGTGCGCTGCATGAAGATGGCGATGCACGGCGTTGACACCCCAATCGACTACCTGAACTCTCACGGTACCTCTACGCCGGTAGGCGACGTGAAAGAGCTGGGTGCGATCCGCGAAGTCTTCGGCGACAACAGCCCGGCGATCTCTGCGACCAAAGCCATGACCGGTCACTCTCTGGGTGCGGCTGGCGTTCAGGAAGCGATCTACTCTCTGCTGATGCTGGAAAACGGCTTTATCGCCCCAAGCATCAATATCGAAGAGATGGACGAGCAGGCTGCTGGCCTGAACATCGTGACCAAACCAACGGAAGCGACGCTGACTACCGTCATGTCTAACAGCTTCGGTTTCGGCGGCACCAACGCCACGCTGGTCATGCGTAAGCTGAAAGCATAAGTTTTATGTTTGATTCAGAAGGGGAGCCATAAGGCTCCCTTTTTTTATGCATTGACAAGCAGCTGATCTCACAGGCAAACTTCACCACTCAACATTATCCTCACGATAATGCGTAAGCGTTTAACGTCAACCAACGCACCTTAATCCTGATAATCAGGTAGAGGGGGCGTGGCATTTCCCCGCCTTACTCTTCATCTCGGAGTAAAGCATGACTGCAGTAACTCAAACAGAAACAACCCCTTCAGCGAACGTCTCGCTGTTCCGTATCGCCTTTGCGGTATTCCTGACCTATATGACCGTTGGCCTGCCGCTGCCGGTGATCCCGCTGTTCGTTCATCAGGAGCTGGGCTATGGCAACACCATGGTCGGCATTGCCGTGGGCATTCAGTTTTTAGCCACGGTATTAACCCGCGGATACGCCGGACGACTGGCGGATCAGCACGGTGCCAAACGCTCGGCGCTGCAGGGGATGTTTGCCTGCGGGCTGGCGGGCGGCGCCTGGCTGCTGGCGGCAGTTCTGCCGGTCGACGCGGCGTATAAATTTGCGCTGCTGGTGCAGGGCCGTTTAATCCTGGGCTTTGGTGAAAGCCAGCTGCTGACCGGCACCCTGACCTGGGGAATGGGACTGGTGGGGCCAGCACGTTCCGGCAAAGTGATGTCCTGGAACGGCATGGCCATCTACGGCGCGCTGGCCGCCGGTGCACCGCTTGGCCTGCTGATCAACAGCCAGTTTGGTTTTGCGGCGCTGGCTGCCACCACCATGGCGCTGCCGCTGGTGGCATGGGCGTTTAACGGCTCGGTGCGTAAGGTGCCCGCGCACAAAGGCGAGCGTCCTTCCCTGTGGAGTGTGGTCGGCCAAATCTGGCAGCCGGGCCTGGGCCTGGCGCTGCAGGGTGTGGGTTTTGCGGTAATAGGGACGTTCGTCTCGCTCTATTTTATGAGCCGCGGCTGGGCGATGGCCGGTTTTACGCTTACTGCGTTTGGCGGCGCGTTTGTTCTGATGCGCGTGCTTTTTGGCTGGATGCCGGATCGCTTCGGCGGCGTGAAGGTGGCGGTGGCGTCGCTGGTCATTGAAACCATCGGTCTTCTGCTGTTGTGGAATGCACCCGTGGCATCCGTGGCGCTGCTGGGTGCGGCGCTGACCGGCTGCGGCTGTTCTCTGATCTTCCCGGCGCTGGGCGTTGAAGTGGTGAAGCGCGTGGCCCCGCAGGTGCGCGGGACGGCGCTCGGCGGCTATGCGGCGTTTCAGGATATCTCATACGGCGTTACCGGGCCGCTGGCCGGGCTGTTAGCGACCTCGTTTGGCTATCCGTCCGTCTTCCTGGCCGGTGCGGTTTCCGCGGTGGTGGGGATCGTGGTGACGCTGGTGGCGTTTCGCAGAACGTGAGTCTTTGTTGCCGGGTGGCGGCTGCGCCTTACCCGGCCTACGGTTCGAGCCGTTGTAGGCCCGGTAAGCGCAGCGCCACCGGGCAAAATATCAGGCAACCAGCCAGAAAATCGCCAGCGCAATCAGCAGTGCAATAAACATCAATCCCGGACGCGCAGAAAGTGTTCTGAAGGTCTCCACGACCGGTGCAAACAGCGGGCTGTAAATCGGCTGAACGTTTCTCACCTCCGGCACGCCGCCTTCACGTTCGGCGCGGCGAACGAAGATCTGGTTGAGCAGGTCCTGCACCTGCGCGGTAGTCAGTACCGTCTGCGGCGTGGCCTGCCAGTTTTGCTGGGCATAATCCCGAATCACCTCGAACTCGTGTGGTTCAAGCGGCTGTTTCAGCGCGGCCTGGACAGTATGCAGAGTCGGGGCGCTCTGGGTGCTGAGCGTCTGGCGTGCCTGGAGCCAGGTCACCAGATGGGTAAACTGTTTGGCCGGGATCAGCTCGCCCGCCTTCACGCCGGACAGCTCCAGCATGGATTGCCAGATGAGCTTCGTCGGCTCGCCGGTGGCCGCGGCCAGCTTGGTCACCATCTGCTTGAGCGTATTGTGCTCGGCGGGCAGCAGCGGACGCTCGGTCGCCGGGCGTACCTGCGGCTGCGGAATCGACAGCTCATTGTTCTGCAGCAGCGTCAGCACGGTTTTGAGCTGATCGGGCGTCAGCTGGCCCAGCGCGGTCTGACCATACTGCTGGCGAATAAAATCACTCACTGCCTGGCGGTTGTTTCCCTGGCCCAGCAGCTCCGTCAGCTGAGAAACAATCTGGCGCGTGGTGTGGTTCTGCTGCGCGGTCGTAATACGCTGGTTCAGATTTTGCTCGGCAGCGGGGAAATGACGCGACTGCAGCGGTGCGTCGTTCCTCACGCCTAAATCATGCTTCACCCCGGCCCAGACTTCCGCGTTTTGCTGCGAAGTCAGCGCAATCAGGCGCGTGATCAGTCGCTCCAGCACGGTGCGCTGTTGCGTGGATAGCGGTTGTTCACCGGCAACGTTTGGCGTGACAGGGCCTTCACCCGGAGGGCGTGGCGGCGTACCTGAAATGGGCTGCATCGTCAAAAATCCTTAAAGTCAAAACTCAGCGTAAACCTGGCAGACGTATATGCCTGGCGGCCAGATTATGGCACACTTGGCAGGTTTTCTTCCTCTCAAACAGGTACTCAGACGTGAAAATCCTCGTTGATGAAAATATGCCTTACGCCCGTGAGCTGTTTAGCCGCCTGGGTAACGTTAAGGCTGTTCCTGGTCGCCCGATCCCGGTCAACGAACTGGACGACGCCGACGCCCTGATGGTGCGCTCGGTGACCAAAGTAAATGAGGCGTTGCTCGCCGGTAAGGCGGTTAAGTTCGTTGGGACCGCAACGGCAGGGACCGATCATGTGGATGATAAATGGCTGAAGCAGGCCGGAATCGGTTTCTCCGCCGCGCCGGGCTGTAACGCGATTGCCGTCGTGGAATACGTTTTCTCCTCGCTGCTGATGCTGGCCGAGCGCGACGGGTTTGCGCTGAAAGACCGCACCGTGGGGATTGTCGGCGTGGGTAACGTCGGCGGGCGCCTGCAAAAGCGCCTGGAAGCGTTAGGGATCCGCACGCTGCTGTGCGATCCGCCGCGCAAAGACAATGGCGATGACGGGGATTTCCGCTCGCTGGACGAGCTGGTTGAACAGTGTGACGTGCTGACGTTCCACACGCCGCTGTTTAAAGAGGGGCCGTATAAGTCGCTGCATCTTGCCGATGAGGCGCTCATTCGCCGTCTGAAGGCTGGCACTATTCTGATAAATGCCTGTCGTGGTCCGGTAGTCGATAACGCCGCGCTGCTGACGTGTCTGAACGAAGGACAAGATCTCAGCGTGGTGCTGGACGTCTGGGAGCCGGAGCCGGACCTCAACGTTGAGCTGCTTAACAAGGTGGACGTGGGCACCGCACATATCGCCGGTTATACCCTCGAAGGGAAAGCCCGCGGCACGACGCAGGTCTTCGAGGCCTACAGCGCCTTTATCGGTCATCCGCAGCAGGTGGCGCTGGATACCTTACTCCCCGCGCCTGAATTTGGCCGCATTACCCTTCACGGCCCGCTCGATCAGGCAACGCTGAAAAGGCTGGTGCATTTGGTGTATGATGTGCGCCGCGATGATGCGCTGCTGCGTAAAGTGGCGGGGATCCCGGGTGAGTTTGATAAGCTGCGCAAGCACTACATTGAGCGCCGCGAGTGGTCTTCCCTGTATGTGATGTGCGACGACGCGTCGGCGGCGACGCTGTTGCACAAGCTGGGGTTTAACGCCGTTCATCACCCGGCGCATTAATGTCTTCTTAATGCTCCCTGTCGGATACTCCGACAGGGACGCTTTTTTATTTCTGGAGTAAACCACCATGTCTGAAGGCTGGAACATTGCCATTTTAGGTGCCACGGGTGCCGTGGGCGAAGCCCTGCTCGAAACGCTTGCTGAGCGTCAGTTCCCGGTGGGCGATATCTATGCGCTGGCGCGAACGGATAGCGCGGGTGAGCATCTGCGTTTTAACAGTAAATCCGTCATGGTTCAGGATGCGGCGGCGTTCGACTGGACGCAGGCGCAGCTGGCGTTTTTCGCCGCAGGCGCTGAAGCCACTGCGGCGTACGTTGAAGAGGCGACCAACGCAGGCTGCCTGGTCATCGACCTGAGCGGCCTGTTCTCCATGGAGCCGGATGTGCCGCTGGTGGTGCCGGACGTGAACCCGTTTGTGCTGGCTGATTACCGCAACCGTAACGTCATTGCGGTACCGAACAGCCTGACCAGCCAGCTGCTGACCGCCCTGAAACCGCTGATCGACGACGGCGGCCTGTCGCGCATTACCGTCACCAGCCTGCTGTCCGCGTCCGCAAACGGCAAAAAGGCCGTTGACGCGCTGGCCGGGCAGAGCGCGAAGCTGCTGAACGGCATTCCGATTGACGAAGATGATTTCTTTGGCCGCCAGCTGGCGTTCAACATGCTGCCGCTGCTGCCGGACCGCGAGGGTTCCGTGCGCGAAGAGCGTCGTATCGTTGATGAGGTACGTAAAATTCTGCAGGACGATGGCCTGATGATCTCCGCAAGCGTCGTGCAGTCCCCGGTCTTCTACGGTCACGCGCAGATGGTCGGCTTTGAAGCGCTGCGTCCCCTCGCGGCAGAAGAGGCGCGCGATGCGTTTGGCCGCGGGGAAGACATCGTCCTCTCCGAAGAGAGCGAGTTCCCGACGCAGGTGGGCGATGCCACCGGCAGCGCGCATCTTTCCGTTGGCTGCGTGCGTAACGACTACGGTATGCCGGAGCAAGTCCAGTTCTGGTCCGTTGCCGACAACGTTCGTTTCGGCGGCGCGCTGATGGCGGTCAAGATCGCTGAAAAACTGGTGCAGGAGTACCTGTACTGATGTCAGACGTGGAACAAAAGCCGGTTCATAAAATTGCCCTCGGTATTGAGTACGATGGCAGTAAATATTATGGCTGGCAGCGTCAGAATGAGGTGCGCAGCGTCCAGGAGAAGCTGGAGAAAGCGCTCTCTCAGGTGGCAAACGAGCCGATTAACGTCCTGTGTGCAGGCCGTACGGATGCGGGCGTTCACGGCACGGGGCAGGTGGTGCACTTTGAAACCACCGCCGTGCGTAAGGATGCCGCCTGGACGCTGGGGGTAAATGCGAATTTGCCTGGTGACATTGCGGTGCGCTGGGTGAAAGCTGTGCCGGATGATTTTCACGCGCGTTTCAGCGCCACGGCGCGCCGTTACCGCTACGTCATCTACAATCAGCGTCTGCGTCCGGCGGTGTTAAGCCAGGGCGTGACGCATTTTTATGAACCGCTTGATGCTGAACGTATGCATCGCGCGGCGCAGTGTCTGATTGGGGAGAATGACTTTACGTCGTTTCGTGCGGTGCAGTGTCAGTCCCGCACGCCGTGGCGTAACGTCATGCACATCAACGTCAGCCGTTTTGGCGCGTATGTGGTGGTGGATATCAAAGCCAATGCCTTTGTACATCATATGGTGCGGAATATTGTGGGCAGCCTGATGGACGTGGGTGCCGGACACCAGCCGGAGAGCTGGATTGCAGACCTGCTGGCAGCGAAGGACAGAACGCTTGCGGCAGCCACGGCGAAAGCGGAAGGGTTATATCTGGTCTCGGTAGACTATCCGGATCGGTTTGACCTGCCGAAACCGCCAATGGGTCCGCTGTTTTTAGCGGACTAAACAAAGGTGCAATTAGGGCTTAGACAATATGGACGTAATTCGTTTTTTAATTGATTTCATCCTGCATATTGATGTTCACCTGGCGGAGCTGGTCGCGCAGTATGGCGTCTGGGTTTACGCTATTCTGTTCCTCATTCTGTTCTGTGAAACCGGGCTGGTTGTCACGCCGTTCCTGCCGGGGGATTCCCTGCTGTTCGTTGCCGGGGCCTTATCGGCGCTGCCCACCAACGATCTGAACGTGCATCTTATGGTGGTGCTGATGGTGATTGCCGCCATCGTCGGTGATGCGGTCAACTACACGATTGGACGCGTATTCGGTGAGCGGCTGTTCAGTAATCCGGATTCAAAAATTTTCCGTCGCAGCTATTTAGACAAAACCCATGCGTTTTATGAACGCCATGGCGGAAAAACCATTATCCTTGCGCGCTTTGTGCCTATTGTGCGCACATTTGCACCGTTTGTGGCGGGAATGGGGCATATGTCCTATCGTCATTTTGCCATGTATAACGTCGTGGGGGCGCTGTTGTGGGTGCTGCTGTTTACCTATGCAGGCTACCTGTTTGGCGATCTCCCGGTGGTTCAGGAAAATCTTAAGTTACTGATTGTAGCGATTATTGTGCTTTCCGTACTGCCGGGCGTTATCGAAATCATTCGTCACAAACGTGCGGCGGCAAAGCAAGCGAAGTAAATGCACACTGGCGGTTCGACCACTTTTTTATCCAAAGTTTCGGGCTGTTATGTTTTAATGTGCAACATTCATGGTCTGTTGGAGGCAAAAATGGCATTATTCGCCTCTTATAGCAAAACTGGCATACGACCAGGTTCAGGCAGAAAGGTTATCAATGAGCTGGATTGAACGAATTAAAAGCAACATTACCCCAACGCGTAAAGCGAGCATTCCTGAAGGGGTATGGACGAAGTGTGATAGCTGCGGCCAGGTTCTGTATCGCGCAGAGCTGGAGCGCAACCTTGAGGTGTGTCCGAAGTGTGACCACCATATGCGTATGTCGGCGCGCAACCGCCTGCATAGCCTGCTGGACGAAGGTTCTCTGGTAGAACTGGGCAGCGAGCTTGAGCCAAAAGACGTGCTGAAGTTCCGCGATTCCAAAAAATATAAAGATCGTCTGGCCTCTGCACAGAAAGAGACCGGCGAGAAAGACGCGCTGGTCGTCATGAAAGGCACCCTGCACGGGATGCCGGCTGTTGCCGCTGCGTTTGAGTTCTCCTTTATGGGCGGCTCAATGGGCTCCGTGGTCGGTGCGCGCTTCGTGCGTGCCGTTGAGCAGGCGCTGGAAGACAACTGTCCGCTGATCTGCTTCTCTGCCTCCGGCGGTGCGCGCATGCAGGAAGCGCTGATGTCGCTGATGCAGATGGCAAAAACCTCTGCAGCGCTGGCGAAGATGCAGGAGCGCGGTCTGCCGTATATCTCCGTGCTGACCGACCCAACCATGGGCGGCGTCTCCGCGAGCTTCGCGATGCTGGGCGATCTGAACATCGCTGAGCCAAAAGCGCTGATCGGCTTTGCGGGTCCTCGCGTTATCGAGCAGACCGTTCGTGAAAAACTGCCGCCGGGCTTCCAGCGCAGTGAGTTCCTCATCGAGAAAGGCGCCATCGATATGATCGTCCGCCGTCCGGAAATGCGCCTGAAGCTGGCGAGCATCCTGGCGAAGCTGATGAATCTGCCAGCGCCGAACCCGGATGAACCGCGCGAAGGCGTGGTGGTACCGGATCAGGAACCCGAGGCCTGATAACTGAAAAGGGCAGGGCCGGTTGGCGCTGCCCTTTTGCTTTCTAATCTGTTAATGACAACCGGGCATTATGGAAAATAAAAGCATTCCCCAAGCCACGTCGCCCCTGGCCGCGTGGCTTTCTTATCTGGAAAACCTGCACAGTAAAACCATCGATATGGGGCTTGAACGCGTAAGCCAGGTTGCGGCGCGTCTTGACGTGCTCAAACCGGCGCCTTTCGTGTTCACCGTCGCGGGAACCAACGGTAAAGGCACGACCTGCCGTACGCTGGAATCCGTCCTGATGGCGGCGGGTTACAGGGTTGGCGTTTACAGCTCGCCACACCTGGTACGCTACACCGAGCGGGTTCGCGTACAGAACCACGAGCTGCCGGAATCCGCGCATACGGCGTCGTTTGCTGAAATTGAAGCCGCGCGCGGAGAGATCTCATTAACCTATTTTGAATACGGTACCCTGTCGGCCCTGTGGCTGTTTAAACAGGCGCAGCTGGATGTGGTGATCCTTGAGGTCGGTCTCGGCGGACGTCTTGATGCGACCAATATCGTGGATGCGGACGTGGCGGTGGTGACTTCCATCGCGCTGGATCATGTCGACTGGCTGGGGCCCGATCGTGAAAGTATCGGCCGTGAGAAGGCCGGTATTTTCCGGGCAAATAAGCCCGCGGTGGTTGGCGAGCCGGATATGCCGTATACCATTGCTGACGTGGCGAACGAGAAGGGCGCGCAGCTGCTGCGCGGCGGTGTTGACTGGCAGTATGAGGTTCAGGACAACGGCTGGCGCTTTAGCGATGCGCAGGGCGCGCTCGACAACCTGCCGCTGCCCCAGGTGCCGCAGCCGAACGCAGCCACCGCGCTGGCGGCACTGCGCGCCAGCGGCCTCGTGGTCAGCGAACAGGCGATCCGCGAGGGCATTCAAAATGCGATTCTGCCCGGACGTTTCCAGATTGTGAGCGAGTCACCGCGCCTGATCCTGGATGTGGCGCACAACCCCCACGCGGCGGCGTATCTCGCGGGACGTCTCAAATCGTTACCAAAAACCGGGCGCGTGCTGGCGGTTATCGGTATGCTTCATGATAAAGATATCGGCGGGACGCTGGCCTGCATGGAGAGTGTGGTCGATAGCTGGTATTGTGCTCCTCTGGAGGGGCCGCGCGGCGCGACGGCTGAGCAGCTGATGGAACATCTCGGCAAAGGCGCAATCTACAGTAGCGTGGCGCAGGCCTGGCATGCCGCGATGGCGGATGCTAAACCAGAAGATACCGTGCTGGTGTGTGGTTCATTCCACACGGTGGCACATGTCATGGAAGTGATGGACGCGGGGAGAACCGGTGGCGAGTAAGTTTCAGAACCGTTTAACAGGAACCATTGTGCTGGTCGCGCTCGGGGTGATTATTCTTCCCGGGCTGCTCGACGGGCAGAAAAAGCATTATCAGGATGAGTTTGCCGCGATTCCGCTGGTGCCGAAACCGGGTGACCGCGATGAGCCGGATATGCTGCCCGCGGCGACGCAGGCGCTGCCTGCTCAGCCACCGGAAGGCGCGGCGGAAGAGGTGCGCGCGGGTGATGCCGCCGCACCGTCGCTCGACCCGTCTCGCCTGGCGGCCACGAGCAACAGCGATATCGATCCTGTGCCGGTCGAGCAGCCTAAACCGGTTGAAAAACCGAAGCCGGTTGAGAAGCCGCAGCCGAAACCGCAGCGTGATAAAGCGGCAGAACAGCTCGCCGCGGCGTCAGAGACGCCTCCGCCAGCAAAACCGACGCAGCAGGACGCTGCTGCCCCAACGGGTAAAGCCTATGTGGTGCAGCTCGGTGCGCTGAAAAATGCCGATAAAGTCAACGAGGTCGTGAGCAAACTGCGCAGTGCAGGATATCGTGTTTACACTTCACCTTCCACGCCGGTGCAGGGTAAAATTACGCGTATCCTCGTGGGGCCAGAAGCGTCTAAAGACAAACTGAAAGGGTCGCTGGGTGAGCTGAAGCAGATCTCCGGCCTGAGCGGTGTGGTGATGGGCTACAGCGCAAACTAAGTACGACCTGCTCCTTTAAGAGAGAGGCGATAAGCCACGGCGTTGAACATTTTTTCAGCGCCTTTTTTATTTACGCGCGGGAAGGAAATCCCTACGCAAACGTTTTCTTTTTCTGTTAGAATTCGCCCCGAACTGGATGACAGGGCGTTAAATCGTGGGACACATATGGTCTGGATTGATTACGCCATCATTGCGGTGATTGGTTTTTCCTGTCTGGTTAGCCTGATCCGTGGCTTTGTTCGTGAAGCGTTATCGCTGGTGACCTGGGGTTGTGCTTTCTTTGTCGCCAGTCATTACTACACTTACCTGTCTGTCTGGTTCACGGGCTTTGAAGATGAACTGGTCCGAAATGGAATCGCTATCGCGGTGCTGTTTATCGCAACGCTGATTGTCGGCGCTATCGTGAATTACGTGATAGGTCAGCTGGTCGAGAAAACCGGTCTGTCAGGAACGGACAGGGTGCTCGGGATCTGTTTCGGGGCATTACGAGGCGTGCTGATTGTGGCCGCGATCCTGTTCTTCCTGGATACCTTCACCGGGTTCTCCAAAAGTGAAGACTGGCAGAAATCGCAGCTCATTCCAGAGTTCAGCTTCATCATCAGATGGTTCTTTGACTATCTGCAAAGCTCGTCGAGTTTTTTGCCCAGGGCATAAACCCTGAGATGTGGCTTAACGAGGAAAAGACGAATGTGCGGTATTGTCGGTATCGCCGGTTTCATGCCGGTAAACCAGTCGATTTATGACGCGTTAACGGTGCTTCAGCACCGTGGGCAGGATGCTGCGGGTATCATCACCATTGATGCAAACAACTGCTTCCGTTTACGCAAGGCGAATGGCCTGGTAAACGATGTGTTTGAAGCCCGCCATATGCAGCGTCTGCAAGGTAATATGGGGATCGGTCACGTTCGTTATCCTACTGCTGGCAGTTCCAGCGCCTCTGAGGCACAGCCTTTCTACGTCAACTCACCGTATGGCATCACCCTTGCTCATAACGGCAACCTGACCAACGCGCATGAACTGCGCAAAAAGCTGTTCGAAGAGAAACGTCGCCACATTAACACCACCTCTGATTCTGAAATCCTGCTCAATGTGTTCGCCAGCGAGCTGGATAACTTCCGTCACTATCCGCTGGAAGCAGATAACATTTTTGCCGCGATTGCCGCGACAAACCGTCAGATCCGCGGCGCGTACGCCTGCGTGGCGATGATCATCGGTCACGGTATGGTCGCCTTCCGCGATCCAAACGGCATTCGTCCGCTGGTGCTCGGCAAGCGCGACCTCGGCGATGGCCGTACCGAATATATGGTTGCTTCTGAAAGCGTGGCGCTGGATACCCTGGGCTTTGAATTCCTGCGCGACGTGGCGCCGGGCGAAGCGGTCTACATCACCGAGAAGGGCCAGCTGTTCACCCGCCAGTGTGCCGACAACCCGGTCAGCAACCCGTGCCTGTTTGAATACGTCTATTTTGCCCGTCCGGATTCGTTCATCGACAAGATTTCCGTCTACAGCGCGCGCGTCAACATGGGCACGAAGCTCGGCGAGAAGATTGCCCGCGAGTGGGACGATCTGGACATCGACGTGGTGATTCCTATCCCGGAAACCTCCTGCGATATCGCGCTGGAGATTGCCCGCATTCTGGATAAGCCATACCGTCAGGGCTTTGTGAAGAACCGCTACGTTGGCCGCACGTTTATCATGCCGGGGCAGCATCTGCGCCGTAAGTCAGTGCGCCGCAAGCTGAACGCCAACCGCGCGGAATTCCGCGATAAGAACGTTCTGCTGGTGGATGACTCCATTGTTCGTGGCACCACCTCTGAGCAGATTATCGAGATGGCCCGCGAAGCGGGTGCGAAGAAAGTCTACCTGGCCTCTGCTGCGCCGGAGATTCGCTTCCCGAACGTGTACGGTATTGATATGCCAACCGCCAACGAGCTGATCGCTCATGGCCGTGAAGTGGATGAAATTCGCCAGATCATCGGCGCTGATGGCCTGATTTTCCAGGACCTGAACGATCTCATCGACGCGGTACGTGCCGAGAACCCAGAAATTCAGCAGTTTGAATGCTCCGTGTTCAACGGTATTTACGTGACCAAAGACGTTGACCAGCAGTACCTCGACTATCTTGATTCACTGCGCAACGACGACGCCAAAGCCGTCCAACTGCAGAACGATCTTGAAAGCTTAGAGATGCACAACGAAGGTTGATGCTCTGGCAGGTGAGGGCGTATGCCCTCACTTGCAACTCCCCGGAAAATCCTGCACAGTCTGCCCTGAAATCAGTAAGGGCGAAAATCATGAAACGACTCATAGTTGGGCTCAGCGGCGCCAGCGGCGCGATTTACGGCGTACGTTTGTTACAGGTTCTGCGTAACGTGGCGGACGTCGAAACCCATCTGGTGATGAGCCAGGCGGCGCGGCAGACCCTCTCTCTGGAAACCGATCTCTCCCTGCGCGATGTTCAGGCGCTGGCGGATGTCGTTCACGATGCCCGTGATATCGCTGCCAGCATCTCCTCAGGCTCGTTTAAAACAGCCGGCATGGTTATCCTGCCCTGTTCAATTAAAACGCTCTCCGGCATTGTGAATAGCTATACGGACACCCTGGTGACGCGCGCGGCGGATGTGGTGCTGAAGGAGCGGCGTCCTCTGGTGCTGTGCGTGCGGGAAACGCCGCTGCACCTGGGCCATCTGCGCTTAATGACGCAGGCTGCGGAGCTGGGCGCGGTCATCATGCCGCCGGTACCCGCGTTCTACCATCGCCCGCAAACGCTGGACGACGTCATCAATCAGACGGTTAACCGGGTGCTCGATCAGTTTGACATCGACCTGCCCGACGATCTCTTCACCCGCTGGCAGGGTGCCTGAATCTGTGCACAAACCAGGTGCATGAAAAGACAAGTTGCCCTGTTTCAGGGCAATTATGCAACGGCGATCATATCCTCGACATTTAATTCGTTTTTTCCCTTTTTCTCTCTCCGGTTCGTTCGGCAGACCTGCTATCTTTCACCATTAAGGCAATATCGCAACGTTTTATTAACATATTTAACGTCGAAGTTTTGACCAGACGGCAATGTGGCATAAGACCTGCAAGATGAAGCCTGCAACACAACACACAACACAATACATAATAAAATCACGGTACTTGAGGGTAAATGTATGAAGAAGACGGTTCTGGCTCTGTCTTTGCTCGTGGGGTTAAGTGCGGCAGCAGGTAGCTACGCAGCGCTTCCACAGACGGTACGTATCGGTACAGACGCAACCTACGCGCCATTCTCTTCCAAGGATGCGAAAGGCGATTTCGTGGGGTTTGATATCGATCTGGGTAATGAAATGTGCAAGCGTATTGCGGTGAAATGCACATGGGTGGGCAGCGACTTTGACGCGTTAATTCCGTCGCTGAAAGCCAAGAAAATCGACGCCATTATCTCTTCTCTCTCCATCACCGAAAAACGCCAGCAGGAGATTGCCTTTTCTGACAAGCTCTACGCCGCGGATTCTCGCCTGATTGCCCCTAAAGGCTCCCCGATTAAGCCCACCATCGACTCGCTGAAAGGCAAACACGTCGGCGTGCTTCAGGGCTCGACGCAGGAAGGCTATGCCAATGCTAACTGGCGTGAGAAGGGCGTAGACGTGGTGGCTTATCAGAACCAGGATCTGATTTACTCTGACCTGGCGGCAGGCCGTCTGGATGCGGCATTCCAGGATGAAGTCGCCGCGAGTGAAGGCTTCCTGAAGCAGCCTGCGGGCAAAGAATTCGCGTTTGCAGGCCCGTCGGTGAAAGACAAAAAGTACTTTGGTGACGGCACCGGGATTGGCCTGCGTAAGGATGATACCGAGCTGAAAGCCGCCTTTGACAAAGCCTTTGCGGAGCTGCGTAAAGACGGTACTTACGACAAACTGGCGAAGAAATACTTCGACTTCAACGTATACGGTGAATAACACCTGGCGGTAACGCACCGTAACGGTGCGTTACGGAAGTGGTTGACCCAATACGGTGCATGTGTTGCACCGTATTGGATCGCTTTGTGCATACTTACGCATTTATAATGCAAAAATTCCCGCCTGAAAGGCATTAATCTTTGCCTGACTGAGGGGATTAATGGCACATTAGCACCACCCCGTCGTCGTAAAAATCCCGTATGAAGACAGTTTGTTGAGGACAAATATGAAAAAACTCGTGTTGTCATTATCACTGGTACTGGCCTTTTCCAGCGCCACCGCGGCATTCGCAGCTATTCCGCAGAAAATTCGAATTGGTACCGACCCTACCTATGCGCCGTTCGAATCGAAGAATTCAAAGGGTGAACTGGTCGGTTTTGACATCGATCTGGCAAATGAGCTGTGCAAACGCATCAAAGCACAGTGTACCTACGTTGAGAACCCGCTGGATGCGCTGATCCCTTCCCTGAAAGCGAAAAAAATCGACGTGATCATGTCCTCCCTCTCCATCACCGAAAAACGCCAGCAGGAGATTGCCTTCACCGACAAACTCTACGCGGCCGATTCACGTCTGGTGGTGGCGAAATCGTCTGATATTCAGCCAACGCTGGAGTCGCTGAAGGGTAAACGCGTGGGCGTGCTGCAGGGCACTACCCAGGAAACCTACGGTAACGAACACTGGGCACCGAAGGGGATTGAAATTGTCTCCTATCAGGGCCAGGAAAATATCTACGCTGACCTGACGGCAGGCCGAATTGATGCCGCATTCCAGGATGAAGTCGCGGCCAGCGAAGGCTTCCTGAAAACGCCGGTCGGTAAAGATTACAAGTTTGGTGGCCCGTCCATTAAGGACGTTAAGCTGTTTGGTGTGGGCACCGGTATGGGCCTGCGCAAAGAAGACAACGAACTGCGTGAGGCGCTGAACAAGGCGTTCGCTGAAATGCGCGCAGACGGCACCTACGACAAGCTGGCGAAAAAGTACTTTGATTTTAATGTTTACGGCGGCTAATCGCCCCGTCATATAACGTGCGGCCCCTCCCACGGCGGGAGGGGAAAAGACACGGTTCCACCACTCACGATACGACAGGGCTCGCGGTATGCTGTACGGATTTTCTGGCGTTATTTTACAGGGCGCGCTTGTCACCCTTGAGCTGGCTATCAGCTCCGTGGTGCTGGCGGTGCTGATAGGTCTGGCAGGCGCAGGGGCGAAGCTTTCGGCTAACAAACCGCTGGCGCTGATCTTTGAAGGCTACACCACGCTTATTCGCGGCGTTCCCGATCTGGTGCTGATGCTGCTTATCTTTTACGGTCTGCAGATTGCGCTGAACAGCGTGACGGACGCGATGGGCATGGGACAAATTGATATCGACCCAATGGTGGCCGGTATTATTACCCTCGGTTTTATCTACGGCGCCTACTTCACCGAAACCTTCCGCGGTGCTTACATGGCCGTGCCGAAAGGCCACATTGAGGCGGCAACCGCATTTGGTTTTACCTCATCACAAACGTTTCGTCGGATTATGTTCCCGGCCATGATGCGCTATGCGCTTCCGGGCATCGGGAACAACTGGCAGGTTATCCTCAAAGCGACAGCGCTGGTCTCGCTGCTCGGTCTGGAAGACGTCGTGAAAGCGACTCAACTGGCGGGCAAGAGTACCTGGGAGCCGTTCTACTTTGCGGTGGTCTGTGGCGTGATTTATCTGGTCTTTACGACCGTCTCCAATGGTGTGCTTCTTCTGCTCGAGCGTCGCTACTCCGTGGGTGTGAAGAGGGCTGACCTGTGATTGAGATTATTCAGGAATACTGGAAATCGCTGCTGTGGACGGATGGCTACCGCTTTACCGGCGTGGCGATTACGCTCTGGCTGCTGATCTCCTCCGTAGTGATGGGCGGTATTCTGGCGGTGTTTCTTGCCATTGGCCGCGTGTCGAACAATAAATTTATCCAGTTCCCGATCTGGCTCTTCACCTACGTGTTTCGCGGTACGCCGCTGTACGTGCAGCTGCTGGTGTTCTATTCGGGGATGTACACGCTTGAGATCGTAAAAGGCACTGAGATGCTGAATGCGTTCTTCCGCAGCGGTCTGAACTGTACGGTGCTGGCGTTGACGCTCAACACCTGCGCCTACACCACCGAGATTTTCGCGGGGGCAATTCGCTCTGTCCCTTACGGTGAGATTGAAGCCGCGCGGGCCTACGGCTTCTCGTCGGTGAAACTCTACCGCTGCATCATTCTGCCGTCGGCCTTGCGTATCGCGTTACCGGCGTACAGTAACGAAGTGATTTTGATGCTGCACTCGACCGCGCTTGCCTTTACCGCGACGGTGCCGGATCTGCTTAAAATCGCGCGCGATATTAACTCCGCGACCTATCAGCCGTTTACCGCATTTGGCATTGCGGCGGTGCTCTATTTAATTATCTCTTATGTTCTGATTAGCCTGTTCCGTAAGGCTGAAAAACGCTGGTTGCAGCATATAAAACCTTCTTCGACGCACTGAGAAAGATGATGGCTGAGAACAAATTAAACGTTATTGATTTGCACAAACGCTACGGCGAACATGAAGTGCTGAAAGGGGTGTCGCTGCAGGCTAACGCGGGCGACGTGATCAGTATCATCGGCTCATCCGGCTCGGGTAAAAGTACCTTCCTGCGCTGCATTAACTTCCTGGAAAAGCCGAGCGAAGGCTCGATTGTGGTGAGCGGGCAGAACATCAACCTGGTGCGTGACAAAGACGGCCAGCTGAAGGTGGCCGATAAGCACCAGCTGCGTCTGCTGCGTACGCGTCTGACGATGGTGTTCCAGCATTTTAACCTCTGGAGCCACATGACGGTGCTGGAGAACGTGATGGAAGCGCCGGTTCAGGTGCTTGGCCTGAGCAAGCATGAAGCCCGCGAGCGCGCGGTGAAATACCTGGCAAAAGTGGGCATCGACGAGCGCCAGCAGATGAAATACCCGGTGCATCTCTCCGGCGGTCAGCAGCAGCGTGTCTCCATCGCGCGCGCGCTGGCGATGGAGCCCGAGGTGCTGCTGTTCGACGAACCGACCTCCGCGCTCGACCCGGAACTCGTTGGCGAAGTGCTGCGCATCATGCAGAAGCTGGCCGAAGAAGGCAAAACGATGGTGGTGGTGACGCACGAGATGGGCTTTGCCCGTAACGTCTCGAACCACGTGATATTCCTGCACCAGGGGAAAATTGAAGAGCAGGGGCACCCGGACGAGGTGCTGGCGAACCCGCAAAGCCCGCGTTTGCAGCAATTCCTGAAAGGCTCCCTGAAGTAAGAGGGCATCAGACCGCAGTGCAGGCCAATCGCCCGGTGGCGCTTCGCTTACCGGGCCTACTAATTCCGTTGTCGGCCGGCATACTCCAGCCGGTACACCCAGTCGTCATAGCGCACGCCGTCAATCTCATACGCCTTTTCCAGCACCTGCATACGCACAAACCCGGCTTTCTCCAGCACCCGCACCGACCCGCCGTTGTCCGCCAGCACGTACGCGTTAATCGCCTTCACGCCGGTCTGGTTGAACGCATAATCACACACCGCGGGCAGCGCCTCGCTGGCGATACCTTTCCCTTGCGCGGCAGGCACAACCGTATAGCCGATATCCGCCTCTTCACGATTCTCTGCGCTGATTTGCAGGCCGATATCGCCCAGTGGCGTATCATCATCCCGGGCGCGAATGACAAACACATGAGCAGCAGCGAGTCGCGCGGCAAACACGCGTCGGGTCTCTTTTTCCGGGGCGATGGCGGCCATATAGCGCATGATGCGGCGATCTTCACGTAGCGAGCGGAAGAAGGCCCAGTCAGTGGGTTCGAAAGGGGTGAGGTGAAGCCGGGGTGTGGTGATGGTTGCCATTGTGACGCCATATCTTCGGAAAATGGCCTGTCACTTTACCATATTCACCGCACCACATCCCCCAGCGCCTCTTCTAATTCATACCAGCGGAACGCAAACCCGGCCGCTTCCAGTCGTTTTGGCAGCGCTCTCTGTCCGCCTAATACCAGAACAGACGCTTCACCCATCAGCAGACGAATGACCGTGGCAGGCACGCGCAAAATTGCCGGACGGTGCAGGGCATGCCCCAGCGCGTGAGCAAACTGTTCATTACGCACCGGATACGGCGCAACCATATTGAACGGCCCGCGCAGATCGTTATCCAGCAGCCAGAGAATCCCGTTGACCATATCGTCGATATGGATCCAGGCCATATACTGACGGCCATTACCGATGGGGCCACCGAGTCCTAGCCTGAAGGGGGGAAGCATCTTCGCCAAAATGCCGCCTTTCGGCGCCAGAACGACACCGGTCCGCAGCAGGCAGACGCGGGTTCTATCGCTTTGCGCCGCACTGGCGATACTCTCCCACTGGGCGCAGAGTTTGTGGGTAAACTCGTTATGGGGCGGCTCTTCCTCGGTCACCACCACCTCGCCAAGATCGCCGTAATAGCCCACTGCGGAACCCGAAATCAGCACGGAAGGCGGCGTGTGGCTGTTGCGGATCAGCTCGACCAGCTTTTCGGTGATGTTCCACCGGCTGCTGCATAACAGCTGTTTTTGCTCTTCCGTCCAGCGCTTATCGGCGATGGGTTCACCCGCGAGGTTAATGACGGCGTCGAAGCCGTCCAGATTTTGCTGATCGGCCAGATTTTTCCAGATATCGACACCCGCCCCCAGTACCTGACGCGCTTTCTCCGGGCTGCGCGTGACCACGGTGATGTCGTGGAGCAAGGCCTGCAGACGCGCAATGAGGTGACGACCAATCAGGCCTGTACCGCCGGTCAGCAAAATCTTCATACAACCTCCAGGTTTACGCCTGGCGCCGCCAGCTTAACGTCATGGAGACGGAATCGGCGTAGCGCAGGGCGTGAAGTTTATCGATCTCAACTTCAGCATAAGTGACCCAGTGATGTTCGCGTGCGATATCGAGCACATCCTGAGTTAATTTTTCCAGCAGAGAGAAGCGGTTATTCTCCACAAACTGGATAATGTTCTTGGTGATTGTGCGGTAGTTCAGCGCGTCATTGATATCTTCGCTGGCGCGCGCTTTGTCTGCGGGATAGTGAATCACCACGTTAATGACAATATCCTGACGGTTGGCGATCTCTTCCTCTTTGATACCGATGAAGGTACGCAGGCGTAAATTTTTTATACGAATAATGGCGTCTGGCTGTGACATTGCAGGTCTTCTCCGTGTCAGTATTTCCTGCTCATAATACATGAGTGCCTCACAGGCACCCAGCCTCATACCGGGTTAAATTTGCTGGATTTTTTGCATCGCCCGCTCGGTCGCCGGGCGGGTCCGGATGCGCTCGAACCAGTTGTTTACCGCCGGGTAAGAGGCCAGGTCAATTCGGTGTTTTTCATGCGTATTCACCCATGGCCAGCAGGCGATATCGGCAATACTGTAATGATCGCCTCCGAGCCACGGCGTTTTCTTCAGCCGACGGTTCAGAACGTCATAGAGCCGCTGCGTCTCGACCTGATAGCGTTCTATCGCGTAAGGAATGGGCTGCGGGGCGTAAGCGGTAAAGTGATGATTTTGACCCAGCATGGGGCCCAGCCCGCTCGCCTGCCAGAAAAGCCACTGCAGGGTATGGTGACGCTCACGCAGCTCGCCGCTCAGCAGCTTGCCGGTTTTCTCTGCCAGATAGAGCAAAATTTCACCGGATTCAAACAGGCTCAACGGTCTGCCCCCGTCCGCTGGCTGGTTATCAATAATGGCCGGGATTTTATTATTCGGCGAGATAGCCAGAAAAAGAGGGCTGAACTGTTCGCCTTTGCTGATATCCACGCGAATGATCCTGTAATCCAGCTCGGCTTCTTCAAGAAAGAGGGTGATCTTATGGCCGTTTGGGGTAGGGGCGTAATAAAGGTCGATCATTCTCAACTCCTGTCCATGCGAAGAGTGGTGCCATGACAAATGAGTATAGGTGGTTGTTGTAAATCGTGAGTTTTCATCAAGTGACAGCGAGGCAAAGAGATTATATGTTGAGTAAAAACCGATCAGCCTATGAGGATGTTATGAACCAGCCCGTCATCACGTTGTGGTCCGATGCGAACTTCTTTTCCCCCTATGTTATGAGCGTATACGTTGCGCTGGCCGAAAAAGGGCTCACCTTTACGCTGAAGACCGTTGATCTTGACGGTGGTGAGCATCTTAAACCGCACTGGCAGGGCTACGATCTGACCCGACGCGTGCCGGTGCTGGAGATTGATGGATTTGCCCTGAGCGAATCGTCGGCGATCGATGAGTATCTGGAAGATCGGTTCGCCCCCCCGGAGTGGGAACGTATCTATCCTCACGATCTGCAAAAGCGCGCCCGGGCGCGGCAGATCCAGGCGTGGCTGCGAAGCGATCTGGTGCCGATTCGCGTCGAACGCTCCACGGACGTTGTGTTTGCCGGGGTGAAAAAGCCAGCCCTCAGCGCAGAAGGTGCAGAAAGCGCGCAGAAGCTGATTGAAACTGCCACCTCGCTGCTCGCCCATGGCAACCCAAACCTGTTTGGCGAGTGGTGCATTGCCGATGCCGATCTGGCGTTGATGTTAAACCGCCTGATCCTCAACGGTGATGAGGTGCCGCAGCTGCTGGTGGATTATGCCGCGTTCCAGTGGCAGCGTGCCTCCGTGCAGCGCTATGTGGCACTCTCGGCTAAGCGCGTGGGCTGATAAGCCCTGCCGCTTCAGGTATCATGGGGGCAGTCTGTTTTCCCTAGGAGTGACTGATGAAACTGATGTTTGCGTCGGATATCCATGGATCGCTGCCCGCTACCGAGCGTGTCCTTTCCCTGTTTGCACAAAGCGGTGCGCAGTGGCTGATTATTTTGGGCGACGTGTTGAATCACGGCCCGCGCAACGCGCTGCCGGAGGGCTATGCCCCTGCGCAGGTCGCGGAAAAACTCAACCAGTTCGCCTCGCGCATCATTGCCGTTCGCGGCAACTGCGACAGCGAAGTGGACCAGATGCTGCTGCATTTCCCTCTTACCGCACCGTGGCAACAGGTGCTGCTTGAACAACACCGCCTGTTCCTGACCCACGGGCATCTTTTCAGCCCGGATAATCTTCCGGCCCTCGCGGCTGGCGATGTCCTGGTTTACGGTCATACTCATATTCCGGTTGCGGAAAAACGCGGTGAGATTTATCACTTTAATCCGGGCTCGGTCAGCATCCCAAAAGGCGGGTATCCTGCGAGCTACGGCATGCTGGAAGGAAATACCCTGAGCGTTATCGCACTTAATGATCAGCAAGTTATTGCGCAGGTAGCGATTAATCCGTAAGTTACACCTCAACTGCAAACGCGCCGAAAGAGCGCTTAGAAGAGAAGGTTTCCCGATGGTGGAGCAGAGTCATTTGGCAAGTACAGAGTGGGTTGACATTGTCAACGAAGAAAATGAAGTGATCGCGCAGGCCAGCCGCGAGCAAATGCGTGCGGAGCGCCTGCGTCACCGTGCGACATATATCGTTGTGCATGACGGTATGGGTAAAATTCTGGTTCAGCGCCGCACGGACACGAAAGATTTTCTCCCGGGTATGCTGGATGCGACTGCAGGTGGCGTCGTCCAGGCGGATGAAGTGCTGCTGGATTCCGCGCGTCGTGAAGCGGAAGAAGAGTTAGGCATTGCCGGTGTGCCGTTTGCCGAGCACGGGCAGTTCTACTTCGAGGATGAACACTGTCGTGTCTGGGGCGGGCTGTTTAGCTGCGTCTCTCACGGTCCGTTCGCCCTGCAGGAAGAAGAAGTCAGCGAAGTGAACTGGATGACGCCGGAGGAAATCACCGCGCGCTGCGACGAGTTCACGCCGGATTCGTTAAAAGCGCTGGCGCTCTGGATGAGCCGCAACGCCAATAACGAATCGACCAAATCAGAGAAAGAGGAAGAGGCTGAGTAAGCTTCAGCAACTCTCTCTCAGACACAGACTGGACGCGATGGGCTTTTGATCGCGCCAGTCTCCGCCATTCAGGCGCTCCAGTAACGCTTTCCCGGCTTCAATTCCAATCTTACGATGCGGCACCGCCATGGTCGTCAGCGGCGGCTGACAGACGCGGCTCACGTCGCTATCGCCAAAGCCTACCACCGCCAGATCGTCCGGCACTTTGATTCGCCTGCGCTGGCACTCGTACAGCGCGCCGCAGGCCAGCTCGTCAGAGACGCACACCAGCGCATCCAGCTCCGGCCAGGCCAACAGGAACTCGGGCAGCTGCGCCGCGCCGGTCGAGAAGCTCGGCGGCATCGCCGCGTTAATGACCCGGTTCGGCGACATATGGTGGCGAAGCATGGCTTTGTACCAGCCCTGCAGATGCTGCTGGAAAATCCACTGCTCCTGGTTGGCACACAGCAGGCCAATATTCTGATAGCCGCGCTTAATGACCATCTCCGTGAGCTCATGCATGGCCGCCACGTTATCAATCCCGATATTCATATCAATCGGATCGGCGCGCATGGCGCCCATCTCCATCACCGGAATTGAGGCGTTTTTCAGCCAGTGGCGAACGGTGTCGGTATGTTCAACGCTGAGCAGGATAGCGGCGGCAATGTTCGACGCCAGGAGCGTCTCCAGCAGTTTCTCTTCCTGCTCAAGACGATGCTGGGACTCAGCCAACATGATCTGATACCCGGCAGGTTGCAGCACCTGCTGTAGCCCGGCGAACATCTCCGAGCAGCCTGCTTCGGAGAGGTTGGGCACCACCATGGCTATCGTCCATGACGACGCCGAGGCCAGGGCACTGGCGGCAAGATTAGGCATATAACCCAACTCCTGCACGGCAGCTTCAATTTTTTCTCGTAGTTTATCGGAAACCTGTTCGGGCGTGCGAAGCGCACGGGACACGGTCATCGTGCCCACACCGGCAAGCTGTGCGACATCGGCGAGTGTCACTTTACCAGTACTGCGCCGTTTTCGGGTTAGAGACATACACCTTCCTGCTGACCAGACGCGTTCTTATTTTCCTTCGTTTCACGTGACAGGCAGTATACGCCTTAAATCCCTTTTTTTGCTGTGATTTAGCAACGTGATTGCAATTTGATAGCGCTATCACATTTCTGCATGTTAACCATTGGTAGCGCTATCTTTGTGATCGCGATCGCAGTCAATCAGTGATGCGTTGAATAAAGTTTGCTCATCTTAAGCGTGTCGCGGGAGTGAAAAGTGCTCAAAAAATGGATATATGATACAACCATCACGCTGCAGGAGAGCGTGGAAGACTGGCCGCAGGCGCTGGAGCTGTGCGCGAAGCCGCTGCTGGATTTGCAGGTGATTGAGCCTGAATACGTCACGGCCATCATCCAGCAGCACCACACGTTAGGACCTTATTATGTGCTGGCACCAGGGCTGGCGATGCCGCATGCGCGGCCGGAGGAAGGCGCCAAAGGACTGGGGTTGTCTTTATTAAAACTAAAACAGGGCGTCTCGTTTGGTGCCGGTGAGTTTGACCCTGTCGACGTCATTATTATGCTCGCGGCACCCGACAAAAATAGCCATATCGAGATGATCTCGTCGCTGGCAGAGTTATTTTCCAACGATACCGATATGGCCGAACTGCATCAGGTGAATACCCTGGAGGAAATTAAAACGATTATTAACCGCTTCTGATTTAATTCTTTAATCCGGTTTTTCACAACATTACGCGTCAGCGTGATGGGGCGTACTCTACTCAAAATAAGGGGACAACAATGAAAATCATGGCTATTTGCGGTTCTGGCCTGGGCAGTAGTTTTATGGTCGAAATGAATATTAAAAAGGTGCTCAAAAAGCTGGAGATTGAAGCTGAGGTTGAACACTCCGATCTCTCCTCAGCCACGCCGGGCGCGGCCGATCTGTTCGTGATGGCAAAAGACATTGCCGCCAGCGCCAGTGTGCCGGAAAGCCAGCTGGTGGTGATCAATAACATCATCGACATCAACGAACTTGAAGCGCAGCTGCGCGGCTGGTTCGAAAGACAATAACCCTGATAAGGCGAGGTGGATATGTTTATCCTTGAAACGCTGAATTTCGTTGTTGATATTTTAAAAGTCCCTTCGGTGCTGGTGGGGTTAATTGCGCTAATCGGTCTGGTTGCGCAGAAAAAAGCGTTTTCCGACGTGGTGAAAGGGACCATTAAAACCATCCTGGGCTTTATTGTACTGGGCGGCGGTGCCACGGTGTTGGTCGGGTCATTAAATCCCTTAGGCGGTATGTTTGAACACGCCTTTACTATCCAGGGGATTATTCCAAACAATGAAGCGATCGTGTCCATTGCACTGGAAAAATACGGTGCGGCGACCGCGCTGATTATGGCCTTCGGGATGGTGGCGAATATTATCGTCGCCCGCTTTACCCGCCTGAAGTATATCTTCCTGACCGGACACCACACGTTTTATATGGCGTGCATGATTGGCGTGATCCTGACGGTGGCGGGCTTTGAGGGCGTGGGGCTGGTCTTTACCGGGTCGCTGATCCTTGGCCTGATCATGGCTTTCTTCCCGGCGATTGCGCAGCGCTACATGAAGCGCATTACCGGCAACGATGAGATTGCCTTCGGCCACTTTGGCACGCTGGGCTACGTGCTGTCCGGCTGGATTGGCAGCAAGGTCGGCAAAGGATCCCGCTCAACGGAAGAGATGAACCTGCCGAAGAACCTGAGCTTCCTGCGCGACAGCTCCATCTCCATCTCCCTGACCATGATGATTATCTACCTGATCATGGCGGTGAGCGCCGGGCGCGAGTACGTCGAGGCCACCTTCAGCGCCGGGCAGAACTACCTCGTCTACGCCATCATCATGGCGATCACCTTCGCGGCGGGCGTGTTCATCATCCTTCAGGGCGTACGCCTGATTCTGGCGGAAATCGTCCCGGCCTTTACCGGCTTCTCGGAAAAACTGGTGCCGAACGCGCGTCCTGCGCTGGACTGCCCGGTGGTCTACCCCTATGCGCCTAACGCGGTGCTGATTGGCTTCCTGTTTAGCTTCCTCGGCGGGATTGTGGGGTTGTTCATCTGCGGTCAGTTTAGCTGGGTGCTGATCCTCCCGGGCGTGGTGCCGCACTTCTTTACCGGCGCAACGGCGGGCGTGTTCGGTAACGCCACCGGCGGACGTCGTGGTGCAATGATTGGCGCCTTTGCCAACGGCCTGCTGATTACCTTCCTGCCGGTCCTGCTGCTGCCGGTACTCGGCGCCATTGGTTTTGCGAACACCACCTTCTCTGACGCCGACTTCGGCGCGGTCGGGATTGTCCTCGGCAACCTGGCGCGCTTCCTGTCGCCGCTTGCCATCACCGGGCTGGTCGTGGTGCTGTTCGCGCTGCTGGTGGCGTACAACGTCTTCGCGAAAAACAAACCTGCGGGCGGTAACGCGCAGGAAAACACCGGAGCCAAATCATGAATGAGAAAGAGATAACCGAACTCGCGCGTCAGATTCGTCTTGAGACGCTGAAATCCCTGACGCAGCTGGGCTTTGGCCACTACGGGGGTAGCATGTCGGTGGTAGAAACCCTGGCCGTGCTGTACGGCGCGGTGATGAAAATCGACCCGGCGGATCCGGACTGGCCGGAGCGAGACTACTTTGTCCTGTCGAAAGGCCATGCGGGCCCGGCGCTCTACAGTACCCTGGCGATCAAGGGCTACTTCCCGACAGAAGAGCTGAGTACCCTCAACCAGAACGGCACGCGCTTGCCCAGCCACCCGGACCGCCTGAAAACGCGCGGCGTGGATGCCACCACCGGTTCGCTGGGGCAGGGGATTTCCATCGCGGGCGGCATGGCGCTGTCGCACAGGCTGGCCGGGCGACCGAATCGGGTCTTCTGCATCGTCGGCGACGGCGAGCTGAACGAAGGGCAGTGCTGGGAGGCGTTCCAGTTTATTGCCCACCATCGCCTGAACAACCTGACGGTATTTGTCGACTGGAACAAACAGCAGCTCGACGGAGAGCTGGACGAGATCATCAGCGCGTTTGACCTGGAGGGAAAATTCCGCGCCTTTGGCTTTGACGTGGTGACGGTGAAGGGGGACGACATTCCGGGTCTGCTGGCAGTGACATCGCGCATCCCGGCAGCCGATGCGCGTCCGTTAGTCGTCATCCTCGACAGCATTAAAGGCCAGGGGGTGCCGTATCTGGAGCAGCTCAGTAACTCACACCATCTGCGATTGACCGCGGAGAGCAAAGCGGCCCTCAACGAGACGATTCGCCAACTGGAGGCTTCACATGATTAAGGTTGCACCGGCAGGACAGAAAGACGCCGTTGAGATGCGTAAAGTTTACGCTGGCTTCGTGGCAAAACAGATTGAGGCCGGAAGTGACATCATTGCGCTCGAAGCAGACCTGATGAGCTCGATGGCGATGGACGGCGTGGCGCGTGACTATCCTCAGCACGTGATTAACTGCGGCATTATGGAAGCTAACGTCATCGGCACGGCCGCCGGGCTGTCCCTTACCGGACGCAAGCCGTTCGTTCACACCTTCACCGCCTTTGCCAGCCGCCGCTGTTTTGACCAGCTGTTTATGTCCCTGGACTATCAGCGCAACAACGTGAAAGTGATTGCCTCAGATGCGGGCGTCACGGCCTGCCACAACGGCGGAACGCATATGTCGTTTGAGGATATGGGCATCGTACGCGGTCTGGCGCACTCGGTGGTGCTGGAAGTCACTGATGCGGTGATGTTTGAGGACGTGCTGCGCCAGCTTATCGATCTTGACGGCTTCTACTGGGTGCGGACCATCCGTAAGCAGTCGCCGAGCGTGTATGCCCCGGGCTCCACCTTCACCATCGGAAAAGGCAACGTGCTGCGCGAGGGGAGTGATATCACTCTGATTGCCAACGGCATCATGGTGTCGGAAGCGCTGGAAGCCGCGCGCCAGCTTGAGCAGGAGGGTGTCAGCGCGGCGGTCATCGACATGTTTACCCTGAAACCCATCGACCGGATGCTGGTGAAAAACTACGCCGAGAAAACCGGGCGCATCGTGACCTGTGAAAACCACAGCATTCACAACGGGCTGGGGTCGGCGGTGGCGGAAGTGCTGGTGGAAACCTGCCCGGTGCCGATGCGGCGGGTGGGCGTCAAGGAGCGTTACGGCCAGGTGGGGACGCAGGATTTCCTGCAGAAAGAGTATGGCCTGACGGCACATGACATTGTATCGGCGGCGCGCGAGCTGCTGTAAATAAAAAAGGCGACCGGTTAAGTGGTCGCCTTTTTGTTGCCCGGTGGCGCTTCGCTTATCCGGGCTACAAAACCGTAGGCCCGGTAAGCGCTAGCGCCACCGGGCTTTTTAACATTACTGCTGCTGCGAAGACTGGATCGCCGTCAGCGCGATGGTGTAAACGATATCGTCTACCAGTGCGCCACGAGACAGGTCGTTCACAGGTTTGCGCATGCCCTGCAGCATTGGCCCGATGGAGATCAGGTCGGCAGAACGCTGTACCGCTTTGTAGGTGGTGTTACCGGTGTTCAGATCCGGGAAGATGAACACGGTAGCGCGACCAGCAACCGGTGAGTTCGGCGCTTTGGATTTCGCAACGTCAGCCATGACCGCGGCGTCGTACTGCAGCGGGCCGTCGATCATCAGATCAGGACGTTTTTCCTGCGCAATACGGGTCGCTTCACGCACTTTCTCTACGTCGCTACCTGCACCTGAGGTGCCGGTGGAGTAGGAGAGCATCGCCACGCGAGGCTCGATACCGAAAGCGGTCGCGGAGTCTGCGGACTGGATAGCGATCTCAGCCAGCTGTTCTGCAGTTGGATCCGGGTTGATCGCGCAGTCGCCGTAAACGTAAACCTGTTCAGGCAGCAGCATGAAGAACACGGAAGACACCAGAGAGCTGCCTGGCGCGGTTTTGATCAGCTGCAGCGGTGGACGGATGGTGTTCGCCGTGGTGTGAACCGCACCGGAAACCAGACCGTCAACTTCGTCCTGCTCCAGCATCAGCGTGCCCAGCACCACGTTGTCTTCCAGCTGCTCACGCGCAACGGCTTCGGTCATGCCCTTGCTCTTACGCAGCTCAACCAGACGGGCAACGTAGCTTTCGCGAACCACTTCAGGGTCAACGATTTCGATGCCTGCGCCCAGCTCAACGCCCTGAGAGGCCGCTACGCGGTTGATCTCATCCGGGTTACCCAGCAGCACACAGGTCGCGATGCCGCGCTCTGCACAGATAGCAGCCGCTTTAACGGTACGTGGTTCGTCGCCTTCTGGCAGAACTACGCGTTTGCCCGCTTTACGCGCCAGCTCGGTCAGCTGGTAACGGAATGCTGGAGGAGACAGACGGCGGCTGCGCTCGGAGGTCGCGGTCAGGGATTCGATCCAGTCTGCGTTGATGTAGCCTGCAACGTATTCCTGAACTTTCTCGATACGCTCGTGGTCATCAACCGGCACTTCCAGGTTGAAGCTCTGCAGGCTCAGGGAGGTCTGCCAGGTGTTGGTGTTCACCATGAAGACCGGCAGGCCGGTAGCGAACGCGCGTTCGCACAGCTTGCTGACACGTGGGTCCATCTCGTAGGCACCGGTCAGCAGGATCGCACCGATTTCCACGCCGTTCATTGCGGCCAGACAGGCTGCAACCAGAACGTCAGGACGGTCTGCGGAAGTCACCAGCAGGGAACCTGCGCGGAAGTGTTCCAGCATGTGCGGAATGCTACGCGCACAGAAGGTCACGGACTTCACGCGACGGGTGTTGATGTCGCCTTCGTTAATCACGGTCGCGTTCAGGTGACGCGCCATGTCGATTGCACGGGTGGCAATCAGATCGAAGCTCCATGGCACCGCGCCCAGAACCGGAAGCGGGCTAGATTCCTGCAGCTTAGCCGGGTCAACTTTGATGACTTTCGCTTTGGACGAGTCGTCGAAGATCTCGGACAGGTCAGGGCGAGTACGGCCCTGCTCATCCACTGGCGCGTTCAGCTTGTTGACGATCACGCCGGTGATGTTGGTATTTTTCGCGCCGCCGAAGCTGCTGCGCGTCAGTTCGATACGCTCGTTCAGCTGCTCTGGGGTATCAGTGCCCTGAGACATCACGAAAACGATCTCTGCGTTCAGGGTTTTCGCGATTTCGAAGTTCAGAGACTGGGCAAACTGGTGTTTGCGGGTTGGCACCAGACCTTCAACCAGCACCACTTCCGCGTCTTGCGCGTTAGCATGGTAGTTGGCGATGATCTCTTCCATCAGCACGTCTTTCTGGTTGCTGGACAGCAGAGATTCAACGTGGCTCATCTTCAGCGGTTCGGCCGCCGGCAGATTGGAGTTCTTGCGAACGATGGTGGTGGTCTGGTCTGGCGCATCGCCACCGGCACGTGGCTGGGCGATTGGCTTAAAGACGCTCAGACGAACGCCTTTGCGTTCCATAGCACGGATCACGCCAAGGCTGACGCTGGTCAGGCCGACGCTGGTTCCGGTAGGGATCAGCATAATAGTACGGGACACGGTTTATCCTCTTTCGTTACCGCCCAAATGGGGCGGGTTACAAAACAGCACCGCCAGCATTGCTGGCGGTGTGGAATCAGGCAGTCAGGCGGTGCGCGTCTTGCGCGATGACCAGCTCTTCGTTAGTTGGGATAACGAGAGCAGGGCGGGTGCCTTCTTTGTTGATGAAGCCAGACTTGCCGAAGCGGGCAGCCAGGTTACGCTCGTGATCAACCTCGAAGCCCAGAACGCCCAGTTTGCCCAGGGACAGTTCACGAACCATTGCCGCGTTCTCACCGATACCACCGGTGAAGATAACCGCGTCCAGACGGCCTTCCATCAGCGCAGTGTAAGAGCCGATGTATTTCGCCAGACGGTGGCAGTAAACGTCCATTGCACGTTTAGCGTCTTCTTTCTCTGCGTAGTTGTCTTCAACGTAACGGCAGTCGCTGGTGACTTCGGTCAGACCCAGCAGGCCAGACTCTTTGGTCAGCATTTTGTTGATCTGGTCAACGCTCATGCCCAGGGTGTCGTGCAGGTGGAAGATGATCGCCGGGTCGATGTCACCGGAACGGGTACCCATCACCAGACCTTCCAGCGGGGTCAGACCCATGGACGTATCAACACATTTACCGTTGCGAATAGCCGAAACAGAACCACCGTTGCCCAGGTGGCAGGTGATGATGTTCAGCTCTTCAACCGGCTTGTTCAGCACTTTTGCCGCTTCCTGAGTCACATAGAAGTGGCTGGTGCCGTGCGCGCCGTAACGACGTACGCCGTGCTCTTTGTACAGGCTGTATGGCAGGGCATAGAGGTAAGACTCTTCCGGCATGGTCTGATGGAACGCGGTGTCGAATACGGCCACGTTTTTGTCTTTCAGATTCGGGAAGGATTTCAGCGCTTCAGCGATACCGATCAGGTGAGCCGGGTTGTGCAGCGGTGCGAAAGAGGCAGAGTCTTTGATGCCCTGGATCACAGAGTCGTCGATCACGACGGAGCTGGTGTATTTTTCGCCGCCGTGGACGATACGGTGACCAATCGCAGTCAGCTGAGCAGACAGTTCTGGTTTTTGTGCCAGAATAGTGTTAACGATAAAGTTCAGCGCTTCACTGTGAGCGGCGCCTGCACCTAAAGCCGCTTCTTGTTTGCTGCCGTCCATCTTCCACTTGATACGTGCTTCAGGCAGATGGAAACATTCGGCCAAACCAGAGAGGTATTCGTCACCGTTGAGCGCATCGATGATGGCGAATTTCAGTGAGGAGCTACCGCAGTTCAGAACCAGTACTAACTTACTCGACATGGAAGTACCTATTATTGATACGTGGCTAAAAAAACGTCAGTGAGTCTAACAGCGTAACGCATGATGACTCGGACATTTATGATTAACATCATGCCAAACGAACATTGTGGCATGATGGAAGAAATAACTATGATTTTATGCCATTTTGCACAATTTTCAGCCAATGGCATAATATGCAATAATTTGACGAGCTAATGATTCTCGTCTATGGCCCTATCAGGCTGGCACAGGATACCCGATACGGGGTAGAGATGACAAAATATTTTGAACGTTGTCATAGCTTGTTGTGGTTTTGCACGAAAATTTTAATTTTTATATGTGAAGTTGAGGTACAGCCATGTCGACACCAGAGAACCCGTCCGTAAATTTCTTCAGTCTGTTTCGTCGGGGACAGCATTACGCAAAGACGTGGCCTATGGAAAAGCGCCTTGCGCCGATGTTTATTGAGAATCGCACCATCCGCGCCACGCGCTATGCGATTCGCTTTATGCCGCCTGTCGCTATCTTTACGCTGTGCTGGCAGATTGCGCTGGGTGGGCAGCTTGGACCTGCCGTTGCCACGGCGCTCTTCGCATTAAGCCTGCCGATGCAGGGCCTGTGGTGGCTAGGTAAACGGTCCATTACGCCACTTCCTCCTTCTATTTTACACTGGTTTTATGAAGTGCGCGGTAAGCTGGAAGAGGCCGGTCAGGCGCTCGCCCCGGTGGAAGGCAAGCCGGATTACCAGGCGCTGGCGGACACGTTAAAGCGTGCTTTTAAGCAACTGGATAAAACATTCCTCGATGATTTGTGATTGATCATCGAAACGACGACGAAAAGAGGGCACAGTAACAATCAGTTACCGTGTCTTTTTTTTAAGTGCAATGCGCTACAGGAGTCGAAAGATGGAAATGACCCATGCTCAACGTCTGATTTTGTCCAACCAGTACAAGATGATGACTATGCTTGATCCCGATAACGCTGCGCGCTACAGCCGCCTGCAAACCATCGTCGAACGCGGCTTTGGTCTGCAAATGCGCGAACTGGACCGCGAGTTTGGCGAGCTGAAAGAAGAAACCTGTCGCATCGTGATCGACATTATGGAGATGTATCACGCCCTGCACGTCTCCTGGACGAATCTCAAAGATCAACAGTCCATTGACGAGCGCCGCGTCACCTTCTTAGGCTTTGATGCCGCAACGGAAGCGCGTTATCTGAGCTATGTTCGCTTTATGGTGAATACGGAAGGGCGTTATACCCACTTTGACGCGGGTACCCACGGCTTCAACGCGCAGACCCCGATGTGGGATAAATATCAGCGCATGCTGAGCGCGTGGCATGCCTGCCCGCGTCAGTACCATTTAAGCAGCAACGAAATTCAACAAATCATTAATGCCTGACGGAGGTGCGTGTGCAGTGTAGAGGTTTTCTGTTTGATCTGGACGGTACGCTGGTGGATTCGCTGCCGGTTGTGGAACGTTCCTGGTGCCATTGGGCTGACAGACATGGCATCGACCATCAGGACGTGCTGAATTTTATCCATGGCAAACAGGCCATCACCTCGCTACGGCACTTCCTGGCCGGACGCTCTGAGGACGACATTCAGGCGGAGTTCAAATACCTGGAACACATTGAAGCCACCGATACGGACGGCATCACCGCGTTACCGGGCGCGCGCGAACTGCTTGAGCATCTGAACGAGGCGCAGATCCCGTGGGCTATCGTCACCTCCGGTTCCGTGCCGGTTGCCCACGCCCGACACAAGGCGGCAGGGTTGCCGACGCCGGACGTGTTTATCACGGCGGAGCGCGTGAAGCGGGGTAAACCGGAGCCTGACGCATTTTTACTGGGCGCTGAACTGCTGGGCCTCGATCCTGCAGAGTGCGTGGTGGTGGAAGATGCGGCGGCTGGCGTACTGGCCGGGTTGAACGCAGGTAGCCACGTCATCGCCGTTAACGTTCCGGCCGGTTCGCCCCGCCTGGAGGAGGCGGATTTGGTGCTGGATTCCCTGACGGCACTGTCTGTTTCAAAAGCCTCTGACGGAGTTGTAACCGTCTCGCTAAAAGTGTAATCCCATGATATGGCCCCACATTGCTGGGGCTTTTTTATGGCAAAATTCCTCATCTTCCACTGACAAGGATAGGTTGTGAACGGTGAACTGATTTGGGTCCTGAGCCTGCTTTTAATCGCCATCATTCTTTTTGCCACGGGCAAGGTACGCATGGACGCCGTCGCCCTGTTTGTCATCGTCGCGTTTGTGCTGAGCGGAACACTGACGCTACCGGAAGCCTTCTCCGGATTTAGCGATCCCAACGTTATCCTGATTGCTGCCCTGTTTATCATCGGGGATGGGCTGGTGCGCACCGGCGTGGCGACCATCATGGGGTCGTGGCTGGTGAAGGTGGCGGGCAGCAGCGAAACCAAGATGCTGATCTACCTGATGGTGACCGTCGCCGGACTGGGGGCGTTTATGAGCTCCACGGGCGTGGTCGCCATCTTTATCCCGGTGGTGTTGAGCGTTTCCATGCGGATGCAGAGCTCGCCGTCGCGCCTGATGATGCCCCTGAGTTTTGCCGGTTTGATCAGCGGGATGATGACGCTGGTGGCCACGCCGCCGAACCTGGTCGTTAACAGCGAACTGATCCGGGAAGGATTTGAGGGCTTCAGCTTTTTCAGCGTCACCCCGCTTGGGCTGATCATTCTGGTCATGGGCGTGGTCTACATGCTGCTGACCCGGTTCGCCCTGAAGGGTGAAAAACAGGACAAAAACAAAGAAGGATGGAAGCGACGCACCTTCCGCGATTTGATTAAAGAGTACCGCCTTACCGGGCGCGCGCGCCGTCTGGCTATTCGCCCCGGCTCGCCGATGGTGGGACAGCGGCTGGATGACCTGAAGCTGCGTGAGCGCTATGGCGCGAACGTGATCGGCGTAGAGCGCTGGCGGCGGTTTCGTCGGGTGATCGTCAACGTCAACGGGGTGTCGGAATTCCGCGCCCGTGACGTCCTGCTGATTGATATGTCCACCGCGGATGTGGACCTGCGCGAGTTCTGCAGCGAACAGTTGCTGGAGCCGATGGTGCTGCGCGGGGAGTATTTCTCCGATCAGGCGCTGGATGTCGGCATGGCCGAGGTGTCGCTGATCCCGGAGTCGGAACTACTGGGTAAAACCGTGCGGGAGATGGGTTTCCGTACCCGCTATGGCCTGAACGTCGTGGGGCTGAAGCGCGATGGCGTGGCGATGGAAGGGGCGGTGGTGGATGAGCCGATCCTGCTGGGCGATATTTTTCTCGTCGTCGGTAACTGGAAGCTCATTAGCCAGCTCGGTCATAAAGGGCGTGATTTTGTGGTGCTCAACATGCCTGTCGAGGAGAGCGACGCATCGCCAGCGCACAGCCAGGCGCCACACGCTATTTTTTGTCTGGTGCTGATGGTGGCGCTGATGCTGACCGATGAGATCCCCAATCCGGTCGCCGCAATCATCGCCTGCCTGTTGATGGGCAAATTCCGCTGCATTGACGCCGAAAGCGCCTATAAAGCCATTCACTGGCCGAGCATCATTCTCATTGTCGGGATGATGCCCTTCGCCCTGGCGCTGCAAAAAACCGGCGGGGTGGATCTGATCGTTAAAGGCTTAATGGACGTGGGCGGCGGGTATGGGCCGTACATGATGATGGTCTGCCTGTTTATCATGTGCGCCACCATCGGCCTGTTTATCTCGAACACCGCGACGGCGGTACTGATGGCGCCTATCGCGCTGGCGATGGCGAAGTCCATGGGCGTGTCGCCGTATCCGTTTGCGATGATGGTGGCGATGGCCGCTTCCGCGGCATTTATGACGCCGGTCTCTTCACCGGTAAACACGCTGGTGCTGGGACCGGGGAACTATCGATTCAGCGATTTCGTGAAGCTGGGCGTGCCGTTCACCGTGCTGGTGATGGTGGTGTGCGTGGTATTGATACCGGTCCTGTTTCCGTTCTGAGCATTTTGCCGGGTGGCGGCTACGCCTTACCCGGCCTACAACCCCGTAGGCCCTGCAAGCGCAGCGCCGCTGGGCGAAAATCAGAGTGGCGAATCCTGGCTGATCTCATCCAACGATAAATGGAAGCTCGGTACAAACACCTGCATAAAGTAATTCATCTCTTCGCTGCGGCGGGATTCCAGCGTTTTTTCCAGGCGCGTTTTCGCCAGCAAGAATTCGTTATTCCCTGCGGACAACTCTTCGAGACACTTCAGATAGGCACACAGCGCGTCGGCCTGTTTGACCAGCGACTTTTCATCTTCCGTGTACTGATGCTCGTTGATAAGCGGCTCGAAGATATCACGCAGTTCTTCGGGCACCATCTCAATCAGCTTCTGCTGGGCAATTTTCTCAATGGCCTTATATTCCTGCGCAATTTGCGAGTTGAAATATTTCACCGGCGTAGGCAGATCGCCGGTCAGCACTTCTGACGCATCGTGGTACATCGCCAGCAGGGCGATGCGCTCTGGATTGACCTGACCGTTGAATTTGCGGTTTTTAATGGCGGCCAGCGCGTGAGCGACCATCGCAACCTGCAGGCTGTGCTCTGACACATTTTCCGTGCGGACATTGCGCATCAGCGGCCAGCGGTTGATGAGTTTCAGGCGGGAGAGGTGGGCAAAGAAATGACTCTGACTCATAGGTTACCTTTTGTCTTCACTGCGACAGGCGTTCATTGTGCGGGGAGGGAAGGCAAGATGCAAATTTGCGGATTTTGTAGGCCGGGTAAGCGCAGCGCCACCCGGCCGAAAGGCAACGTTACTGATGGTATCCGGAGAGGAAGCGCCCGAAGCGGCTGATGGCCATTTCCAGGTCATCTTCGCGCGGCAGCGTCACGATACGCACGTGATCCGGCCACGGCCAGTTAAACGCCGTGCCCTGAACCAGCAGCACTTTTTCCTGCAGCAGGAAATCAAGCACCATTTTCTGGTCGTCGTGAATATTGAAGCGCTTCGCGTCAATTTTCGGGAACATATAGAGCGCCCCGTTCGGCTTCACGCAGGAGACGCCCGGGATATCGTTAATCAGTTCCCACGCGCGGTTACGCTGTTCGTACAGGCGACCACCGGGCACGATAAACTCGCTAATGCTCTGATAGCCGCCGAGCGCGGTCTGGATCGCGTGCTGTGCCGGAACGTTGGCGCATAAACGCATGGAGGCCAGCATCTCCAGCCCTTCAATATAGCCTTTGGCGTGTTTCTTCGGACCGTTTAACACCATCCAGCCCTGACGGAAACCGGCCACGCGGTAGGTTTTGGACAGGCCGTTAAAGGTGACGGTCAGCAGGTCCGGGGCCAGCGCGGCGATGGAGTGGTGCTGCGCCGCGTCGTACAGGATCTTGTCGTAAATTTCGTCGGCGAAGATGATCAGGTTGTGCTGACGCGCCAGCTCGACGATCTCCATCAGCAGCTCTTTTGAGTAGACCGCGCCCGTCGGGTTATTCGGGTTAATAACGACGATACCGCGCGTGCGGGGCGTAATTTTTGCGCGAATATCGTCCAGGTCCGGGAACCAGTCAGAGGATTCGTCGCACAGATAGTGCACCGCTTTACCACTGGACAGCGACACGGCAGCCGTCCACAGCGGATAGTCCGGCGCAGGGACCAGCATTTCGTCCCCGCTGTTCAGCAGGGCCTGCATGGCTTGCACAATCAGTTCGGAGACGCCGTTGCCGATATAGATATCTTCAACGGTAACATCGCGCATACCACGTGCCTGGTAGTGCTGCATGATGGCTTTACGTGCAGAGTAAAGTCCTTTTGAATCGCAATAGCCTTGTGCAGTGGGAAGGTTGCGGATCACATCAACCAGAATTTCATCCGGCGCTTCAAAACCAAATGGCGCAGGGTTACCAATGTTGAGTTTCAGAACCTTGTTGCCTTCTTCTTCAAGGCGTTTTGCCTCTTTCAGAACCGGGCCGCGGATGTCATAACAGACGTTATCTAGCTTGCTGGATTTTTCGATAGGGGACATGAACCTTTAACCTTTTCGCTATTATTGCCGCTCCCTGCCGTGGAAGTCAGCACGGAATAATGTACTCCCCCCTCGCTTCGTTTTGAAGGGTGTGCAGTAGAAGATTTTGTGCGGGGTGCAAATTTTTGATGAATCTTTTTCGCTGTGGGTACGCTTTTTCACTGTCTTAAAGTTGTGCGCATAGCGAGAGTTTAGGTTAAATGTGCTATTCATTTACCAAAATACTGTATAATGTGCTGTTAAAAATAAGTGGTGAGCTGGAAAGCGGTGGCAGTCACCCTGAGTGACTTTTCGTAAAACCTGAATGCTTGATACCTGTTTCTGTAATAGCATACTGTGGATAAAAGTTACCCATGTGAAATTAATGTTAAGTGCCATTAATGAATGGTCTTAATCTAAATTAAAATTTATTTATTATTAACCTATAAAATGCAACTTTAGTTAATTTTAATAAAATTAGTTTAGAAGCTTAACATTCTTCTTTAATCCTTAATATTGCAATAAGACTTATAAATAAAGTGGATTTGGGTTAAGATGTCTTCCGGGAAAGCAGAGGGCAGATGCACGTTTTTTGTATATCTGACCCTGGTTTTCCGAATTAATTGATTGTTATTGTTAGAGTTATCTCTGGCTGGAATGTGTCGCACATCTCCTGCTACGTTGACAGCGCTGCGATACAGATGGCAGAAAAGGTGTTATACCTTTAATGTAATTTACATAAACCTGCGAACATCTAAATATCCTGAACGTTTAAGAGAATAAAAATATCGTCATGAAACGTGCTTTCTGACTGTTGATATAAAGCAGCACAATAACTATCTGTCAGGCAGTCTGCCGGGCCGGGATGCGAGGGAAAATCTTCAGAGGGAATTGCTTAACTGTACACACACAGCTTCAACCCGGGCAGCTCCGCACGAGCAACCTGAAAGTGAATAGATATGATAAATGCAAATCGTCCGATAATGAATCTCGACCTCGATCTGCTGAGAACGTTTGTTGCGGTCGCCGATCTCAACACTTTTGCAGCAGCTGCTGCCGCCGTTTGCCGAACTCAGTCCGCCGTCAGCCAGCAAATGCAGCGGCTGGAGCAACTGGTTGGTAAAGAGCTTTTTGCCCGTCACGGGCGTAATAAGCTCTTAACGGAACACGGTATTCAGCTTCTGGGTTATGCCAGGAAAATTCTTCGCTTTAATGATGAAGCATGTATGTCATTAATGTTTAGCAACCTTCAGGGCGTGCTAACGTTAGGTGCATCTGATGAGTCGGCGGATACTATATTGCCGTTTCTTCTCAATCGTATTAGTTCGGTTTATCCGAAGCTTGCGCTGGACGTGAGCGTAAAGCGCAATGCTTTTATGGTTGAGATGTTAAATGAGAATAAAGTCGACCTGGTGGTCACCACGCATCGTCCCGGGCAGTTTGACTGCCTGACGCTGCGTACATCGCCTACGCACTGGTATTGCGCGGCCGAATACGTGCTGCAAAAAGGGGAGCCGGTGCCGCTGGTGTTGCTGGATGACCCGAGCCCGTTCCGCGATATGGTACTGACGGCGCTGAATGAGGCCAATATTCCGTGGCGTCTGGCGTATGTGGCATCCACGCTGCCAGCGGTGCGTGCCGCCGTGAAAGCCGGTCTGGGTGTCACCGCCCGTCCGGTAGAAATGATGAGCCCCGATCTGCGCGTTCTGGGCAAATCCGATGGCCTGCCTGCACTGCCGGATACGGAGTATCTGCTCTGCCACAATTCGTCCAGTCATAACGAACTGGCGAAGGTGGTGTTCGAGGCGATGGAAAACTACCATAACCCATGGCAGTTCGAGCGCGTTACCTCCGAAGGGGGGGATGACTCCCTGATCGTTGAAGGGGATTTTGAGTGATCGCCAGCTCAGAATTCTGGTAACAAAATGTAAGTGTAAAAAAAAGCCACTCGTGTGATTTTCACATGCAGTGGCTTTTTTTTAACAAAAATACCCGCTTATGAGGCGTGGGTTTTCAGGATATTCTATATTTATCAATGAACTAAATGGTTTTGTCTAAAACTTGTCCGTTTTCCGTTCTAACTTCATCCATATCTCTCCTATGTTAAAAAAACAGGAAATATGTTGCCGTTTTCCAGGTTGAATTAACAAAAGCGTGTCGCAGATCAAGAAAATACTCCTATTTGGGGGGAGGAATCGTTGGCAAATCCTGTCAAAATAGGAGGGTTATTTTTTTTACTTCCGAAACGGACACGATTCAACAACATACATTTGACGGAAAGTCATGAACCCACCAGGGTTAAAGGGCACCAAATGTTAATGAGAATCGCTCGATGTAATTTAATGTGAAGAAACCTTTGTTAAAGTTGACAATAGGTTATAGAAAGGAGTAAAAAACCCCATCATTTTGCTGTCTACGTCTCATTTCTGACAGTTAGTGTAAGGTTATTTGTTCCTCCCCATGAATCGATGTGATGCCCATCTGCCAGCAAGAGCAGTGTCGTTGGTATCACTTTTGATGAGTAAGCAATGAGTATGTCAACATCCACAGAAGTCATCGCTCATCACTGGGCATTCGCAATCTTTCTTATTGTAGCCATTGGCCTGTGCTGCCTGATGTTAGTCGGCGGCTGGTTCCTGGGCGGTCGCGCCCGTGCAAGGCACAAAAACACACCTTTCGAATCAGGTATTGATTCAGTAGGTACCGCTCGCTTACGCCTGTCTGCCAAGTTTTACCTGGTAGCCATGTTCTTCGTCATCTTCGACGTGGAAGCGCTTTACCTTTTCGCATGGTCGACCTCCATTCGCGAAAGTGGTTGGGTGGGCTTTGTCGAGGCCGCAATTTTCATTTTAGTGCTACTGGCCGGTCTGGTTTATCTGGTGCGTATTGGCGCGCTTGACTGGACGCCTGCGCGTTCACGTCGTGAACACATCAACCCGGAAAACAGTATCTCTAATCGTCAGCAGTAACAGCGAGGCAATAAGATGGATTATACGCTCACCCGCATAGATCCTAACGGTGAGAATGACCGTTACCCCCTGCAAAAACAGGAGATCGTAACCGACCCCCTGGAGCAAGAAGTCAATAAAAGCGTGTACATGGGCAAACTCGAACATGCCATGCACGATATGGTCAACTGGGGTCGTAAGAACTCCATCTGGCCTTACAACTTTGGCCTTTCTTGCTGCTACGTTGAAATGGTGACGTCATTCACTGCGGTGCATGACGTTGCGCGTTTTGGGGCAGAGGTACTGCGTGCTTCCCCACGTCAGGCTGACCTGATGGTGGTAGCCGGTACCTGCTTTACCAAGATGGCACCTGTTATTCAGCGTCTTTATGACCAGATGCTGGAGCCAAAATGGGTTATCTCCATGGGCGCATGTGCTAACTCTGGCGGTATGTACGACATCTATTCCGTCGTACAGGGCGTAGATAAATTTATCCCAGTGGATGTGTACATCCCGGGTTGTCCGCCTCGTCCGGAAGCCTACATGCAGGCGCTGATGCTGCTGCAGGAGTCTATCGGTAAAGAACGTCGCCCACTGTCGTGGGTCGTTGGCGATCAGGGTGTGTATCGCGCGAACATGCAGTCTGAGCGCGAGCGTAAACGTGGTGAACGTATTGCCGTCACCAATCTGCGTACGCCTGACGAAATTTAATTTGCGCCTGTAGGCCTGGAGAACACCTTCGCATATCACTACTCAAATAGCGCGAAGCCAGGCTCAACAGTCACCACGGACCATTTGCAATGGTGAACAATATGACCGACTTAACCGCGCAAGAAGCCGCCTGGCAGACCCGGGATCATCTGGATGACCCAGTCATTGGCGAACTGCGCAACCGTTTTGGGCCGGATGCCTTTACTGTTCAGGCTACCCGCACCGGGGTACCCGTTGTTTGGGTGAAGCGTGAACAATTGCTGGAAGTTGTCGATTTCCTCAAGAAATTGCCAAAACCGTACGTCATGCTGTTTGACTTACACGGCATGGATGAACGTCTCAGAACGCACCGCCAGGGTCTCCCTGCTGCGGATTTTTCCGTTTTCTACCACCTGATCTCAATAGACCGTAATACGGATATCATGCTCAAGGTGGCATTGTCTGAAAACGACATGCATCTGCCGACGATCACCAAACTTTTCCCGAACGCCAACTGGTACGAGCGTGAAACCTGGGAAATGTTTGGCATGACCTTTGACGGCCACCCGCACCTGACGCGCATCATGATGCCGCAGACCTGGACCGGCCACCCGCTGCGTAAAGACTACCCGGCACGTGCCACCGAATTCGATCCGTTTGAGCTGACCAAAGCCAAGCAGGATCTGGAGATGGAAGCGCTGACCTTCAAACCGGAAGACTGGGGCATGAAGCGCGGTACCGACAACGAGGACTTCATGTTCCTCAACCTCGGTCCAAACCACCCGTCTGCGCACGGTGCATTCCGTATTATTCTTCAGCTCGACGGCGAAGAGATTGTCGACTGCGTGCCTGACATCGGTTACCACCACCGTGGCGCTGAGAAGATGGGCGAGCGTCAGTCCTGGCACAGCTACATTCCGTATACCGACCGTATCGAGTACCTCGGCGGCTGCGTCAACGAAATGCCATACGTGCTGGCCGTTGAGAAACTGGCGGGTATTGTTACGCCGGATCGCGTTAACGTGATTCGCGTCATGCTGTCAGAACTGTTCCGTATCAACAGCCACCTGCTGTACATCTCCACGTTCATTCAGGACGTCGGCGCGATGACCCCGGTCTTCTTCGCCTTTACCGACCGTCAGAAAATCTACGATCTGGTAGAAGCTATTACCGGTTTCCGTATGCACCCGGCCTGGTTCCGTATCGGCGGTGTGGCACACGATCTGCCGCGCGGCTGGGACCGTCTGCTGCGTGAATTCCTCGACTGGATGCCGAAACGTCTGGCGTCTTACGAGAAAGCCGCGCTGCGCAACACCATCCTGAAAGGCCGTTCCCAGGGCGTTGCTGCCTACGGCGCGAAAGAGGCGCTGGAGTGGGGGACGACAGGGGCAGGTCTGCGCGCAACCGGTATTGATTTCGACGTGCGTAAAGCCCGTCCTTACTCTGGCTACGAGAACTTCGACTTTGAAGTCCCGGTAGGCGGCGGCGTGTCCGACTGCTACACCCGCGTGATGCTGAAAGTGGAAGAGCTGCGCCAGAGTCTGCGCATCCTTGAGCAGTGCCTCAACAACATGCCGGAAGGCCCGTTCAAGGCGGATCACCCGCTGACGACGCCGCCACCGAAAGAGCGCACGCTGCAACATATCGAAACCCTGATCACCCACTTCCTGCAGGTTTCCTGGGGTCCGGTCATGCCGGCGCAAGAATCCTTCCAGATGATTGAAGCGACCAAGGGTATTAACAGTTACTACCTGACCAGTGACGGCAGCACCATGAGCTACCGTACCCGCGTGCGTACGCCGAGCTTTGCGCACCTGCAGCAGATCCCGTCCGCCATCCGCGGCAGTCTAGTCTCCGACCTGATTGTGTATCTGGGTAGTATCGATTTTGTTATGTCAGATGTGGACCGCTAATTATGCACGAGAATCAACAACCACAAACCGAGGCTTTTGAGCTGAGTGAAGCAGAACGTGCCGCCATTGAGCACGAGATGCACCACTACGAAGACCCGCGTGCGGCGTCCATTGAAGCGCTGAAAATCGTACAGAAACAGCGTGGTTGGGTGCCGGATGGGGCGATCTATGCGATCGCGAAAGTGCTGGGTATTCCGGCAAGTGACGTAGAAGGCGTAGCCACGTTCTACAGCCAGATCTTCCGTCAGCCGGTAGGCCGCCATGTGATCCGCTACTGTGACAGCGTGGTCTGCCACATCACCGGTTATCAGGGCATTCAGGCTGCGATTGAGAAGAAGCTCAATATTAAGCCGGGCCAGACCACGTTCGATGGTCGCTTTACTCTGCTGCCAACCTGCTGCCTGGGTAACTGCGACAAGGGGCCGACCATGATGATTGATGAGGACACTCACAGCCATCTGACGCCGGAAGCGATTCCTGACCTGCTGGAGCAGTACAAATGAAAACTGTAATTCGTACTGCTGAGACGCATCCGCTGACCTGGCGTCTGCGTGATGACAAACAGCCGGTATGGCTCGACGAATATCAGAGCAAAAACGGCTATGCCGGTGCGCGTAAAGCCCTTGGCGGCATGGCGCCGGACGACATCGTTAACGCGGTAAAAGAGTCTGGCCTGAAAGGCCGCGGCGGCGCGGGCTTCTCCACTGGTCTGAAGTGGAGCCTGATGCCAAAAGACGAATCCATGAACATCCGTTACCTGCTGTGTAACGCCGATGAAATGGAGCCGGGCACCTATAAAGACCGCCTGCTGATGGAGCAGCTACCGCATCTGCTGGTGGAAGGCATGCTGATCTCCGCGTTTGCGCTGAAAGCGTACCGTGGTTACATCTTCCTGCGCGGTGAGTACATCGAAGCAGCGGAAAACCTGCGTCGCGCGATTGCCGAAGCCACCGAAGCGGGACTGCTGGGCAAAAACATCCTGGGCACCGGGTTTGACTTCGAACTGTTCGTGCACACCGGTGCCGGGCGTTATATCTGCGGTGAAGAGACCGCGCTGATTAACTCCCTGGAAGGCCGCCGCGCGAACCCGCGTTCCAAGCCACCGTTCCCGGCCAGCTCCGGCGTGTGGGGGAAACCGACCTGCGTAAACAACGTCGAAACCCTGTGTAACGTTCCGGCTATTCTCGCGAACGGCGTGGAGTGGTATCAGGGCATCTCCTCAAGCAAAGATGCCGGTACCAAGCTGATGGGCTTCTCCGGTCGCGTGAAAAATCCTGGCGTCTGGGAACTGCCGTTCGGTACTACCGCGCGCGAAATTCTTGAAGACTACGCCGGTGGCATGCGCGATGGCCTGAAATTTAAAGCCTGGCAGCCGGGTGGGGCAGGGACAGACTTCCTGACCGAAGCCCACCTTGACCTGCCGATGGAATTCGAAAGCATTGGTAAAGCAGGCAGCCGTCTGGGTACGGCGCTGGCGATGGCCGTCGACCACGAGATCGGCATGGTGTCGCTGGTGCGTAACCTGGAAGAGTTCTTCGCCCGTGAGTCCTGCGGCTGGTGTACACCGTGCCGTGATGGTCTGCCGTGGAGCGTGAAGATCCTGCGTGCAATCGAACGTGGCGAAGGCCAGCCTGGCGATATCGAAACACTTGAGCAACTGTGTCGATTCTTAGGCCCGGGTAAAACCTTCTGTGCCCACGCACCGGGTGCCGTCGAACCTCTGCAGAGCGCGATCAAATATTTCCGCGACGAGTTCGAAGCAGGCATCAAGCAGCCGTTCAGCAATACCCATGCGATCAATGGGATTCAGCCGAACCTGCTTAAAGCGCGCTGGTAACGACAAGAATTTTGATTAACGCTCGGTTTCGACCGAGCCAACTGGAAGCATGCTAATGGCTACGATTCATGTAGACGGCAAAGAATACGAAGTCAACGGGGCGGACAACCTGCTGGAAGCTTGTCTGTCTCTTGGCCTCGATATTCCGTACTTTTGCTGGCATCCGGCGCTGGGCAGCGTCGGTGCTTGCCGCCAGTGTGCGGTGAAGCAATATCAAAACGCGGAAGACACGCGTGGTCGCCTGGTGATGTCCTGTATGACGCCAGCCACCGAAGGCACCTTTATTTCGATTGATGACGAAGAAGCCAAACAGTTCCGCGAAAGCGTGGTGGAGTGGTTGATGACCAACCACCCGCACGACTGTCCGGTTTGTGAAGAGGGCGGTAACTGCCACCTTCAGGATATGACCGTGATGACCGGTCACAGCTTCCGTCGCTATCGCTTTACCAAGCGTACCCACCGTAACCAGGATCTGGGGCCGTTCATCTCTCACGAAATGAACCGCTGCATCGCCTGCTATCGCTGCGTGCGTTACTACAAAGACTATGCAGACGGTCAGGATCTGGGCGTGTATGGCGCGCATGACAACGTCTACTTCGGTCGTCCGGAAGACGGCGTGCTGGAGAGCGAATTCTCCGGTAACCTGGTAGAAATCTGCCCGACCGGCGTCTTCACGGATAAAACTCACTCCGAGCGTTACAACCGTAAATGGGACATGCAGTTTGCACCAAGCATCTGCCAGCAGTGTTCCCTCGGCTGTAACACCAGCCCGGGTGAGCGCTACGGCGAACTGCGTCGTATTGAAAACCGCTACAACGGTACCGTTAACCACTACTTCCTGTGCGACCGCGGTCGTTTCGGCTATGGCTATGTGAACCTGAAAGACCGTCCGCGTCAGCCGGTTCAGCGCCGTGGCGACGACTTCATTACCCTGAACGCAGAACAGGCGATGCAGGGCGCGGCAGATATTCTGCGCCAGTCGAAGAAAGTGATCGGTATCGGCTCCCCGCGCGCCAGCATCGAAAGCAACTTCGCGCTGCGCGAGCTGGTCGGGGCGGAAAACTTCTATACCGGCATCGCCCAGGGCGAGCAGGAACGTCTGCAGCTGGTACTGAAAGTGCTGCGTGAAGGCGGTATCCATACCCCTGCGCTGCGCGAAATCGAATCCTATGATGCGGTCCTGGTGCTGGGTGAAGACCTGACCCAGACCGGCGCCCGCGCGGCTCTGGCGGTTCGTCAGGCGGTGAAGGGTAAAGCACGTGAAATGGCAGCGGCGCAAAAAGTGGCTGACTGGCAGATTGCGGCGATCCTGAACATCGGTCAGCGCGCGAAGCATCCTCTGTTTGTGACCAACGTCGACAATACCCGTCTGGACGATATCGCGGCGTGGACCTACTGCGCACCGGTTGAAGATCAGGCGCGTCTTGGTTTTGCCATTGCCCACGCGCTGGACAACAACTCACCGGCCGTTGAGCTGGATCGCGACCTGCAAAACAAGGTTGACGTGATTGTTCAGGCCCTGGCCGGTGCGAAGAAACCGCTGATTATTTCCGGTACCAACGCCGGTAGCGCAGAGATCATTCAGGCCGCAGCCAACGTGGCCAAAGCCCTGAAAGGCCGCGGTGCTGACGTCGGTGTGACCATGATTGCCCGTGCGGTGAACAGCATTGGTCTGGGCATGATTGGCGGCGGCTCGCTGGAAGCTGCGTTAAGCGAACTGGAATCCGGTGCCGCTGACGCCGTGGTGGTGCTGGAAAACGACCTGCATCGTCATGCTTCTGCCGCTCGCGTTGACGCCGCGCTCTCCAAAGCGCCGCTGGTGATGGTGATTGACCATCAGCGCACCGCGATTATGGACAAAGCGCACCTGGTGCTCTCTGCGGCAAGCTTCGCAGAAAGCGACGGTACCGTTATCAACAACGAAGGCCGCGCGCAGCGTTTCTTCCAGGTTTATGACCCGTCTTACTACGACAGCAACACCGTGATGCTGGAAAGCTGGCGCTGGCTGCACTCCCTGCACAGCACCGTGCAGAGCCGTGAAGTGGACTGGACGCAGCTCGACCACGTTATCGACGCGGTGGTGGAAAAACTGCCTCAGCTGGCAGGCATTAAAGATGCCGCGCCTGAAGCGAGCTTCCGCATTCGCGGCCAGAAACTGGCGCGTGAACCGCACCGTTACAGTGGCCGTACCGCAATGCGCGCCAATATCAGCGTGCACGAACCGCGCCAGCCGCAGGATAAAGACACCATGTTCGCCTTCTCCATGGAAGGGAACAACCAGCCGTCTGCGCCGCGTTCGCAAATCCCGTTCGCATGGGCACCGGGCTGGAACTCCCCGCAGGCATGGAACAAGTTCCAGGCTGAAGTGGGCGGCTCCCTGCGCCACGGCGATCCGGGCGTGCGTCTGATTGAAGCTTCCGAAACCGGTCTGGACTTCTTCACCACCGTACCGGCGAGCTTCCAGGCGCAGGACGGTAGCTGGCGTATTGCCCCGTACTACCACCTGTTCGGTAGCGACGAGCTGTCCCAGCGTTCACCGGTCTTCCAGACCCGTATGCCGCAGCCGTACATCAAGCTTAACCCGGCGGATGCCGCGAAGCTTGGCGTTAACGCGGGTGCGAACATCGCCTTTAGCTATGACGGCCAGACCATCAGCCTGCCGCTGATTATTTCTGAAAGTCTGACAGCAGGGCAGGTCGGTCTGCCGATGGGTATGCCTGGCATCGCGCCGGTTCTGGCGGGTGCGCGTCTTGATAATCTGCAGGAGGCAAAAGCATGAGTTGGTTAACGCCGGATCTTATCGACATCCTGCTGAGCATTCTGAAAGCGATTGTTATCCTGCTGGTGGTGGTCACCTGCGGCGCGTTCATGAGCTTTGGTGAACGTCGTCTGCTCGGTCTGTTCCAGAACCGTTACGGACCGAACCGCGTGGGCTGGGGTGGTTCACTCCAGCTGGTCGCGGATATGATCAAGATGTTCTTTAAAGAGGACTGGATCCCGCGCTTCTCGGATCGCGTGATCTTTACTCTGGCACCGATGATCGCCTTCACCTCGCTGCTGCTGGCGTTTGCTATCGTGCCGGTCAGCCCGACCTGGGTGGTCGCTGACCTGAACATCGGCATTCTGTTCTTCCTGATGATGGCAGGCCTCGCGGTTTACGCGGTCCTGTTCGCAGGCTGGTCCAGTAACAACAAATACTCGCTGCTGGGTGCGATGCGTGCTTCCGCGCAGACCCTGAGCTACGAAGTGTTCCTGGGTCTCTCCCTGATGGGCGTGGTGGCGCAGGCCGGTTCATTCAACATGACCGACATCGTCAACAACCAGGCCGACATCTGGAACGTTATTCCGCAGTTCTTTGGGTTTATTACCTTTGCCATCGCGGGCGTGGCAGTGTGTCACCGTCACCCGTTTGACCAGCCAGAAGCCGAACAGGAACTGGCCGACGGTTACCACATCGAATATTCCGGTATGAAATTCGGTCTGTTCTTCGTGGGCGAGTACATCGGTATTGTCACCATTTCCGCGTTGATGGTAACGCTGTTCTTTGGTGGCTGGCATGGCCCGTTCTTACCGCCGTTCATCTGGTTCGCGCTGAAAACCGCGTTCTTCATGATGATGTTCATTTTGATTCGCGCAGCGTTACCGCGTCCGCGTTATGACCAGGTAATGTCCTTCGGCTGGAAAGTGTGCCTGCCGCTGACGCTCGTCAACTTGTTGGTAACGGCCGCTGTCATTCTCTGGCAGCAGCCATAAGGGGCAATAGACCATGACCTTAAAAGAATTACTGGTAGGCTTCGGTACCCAGGTACGCAGTATCTGGATGATCGGCCTGCATGCGTTTGCCAAACGCGAAACCCGGATGTACCCGGAAGAGCCGGTATATCTGCCGCCGCGCTACCGTGGCCGTATCGTGCTGACGCGCGACCCGGACGGTTCCGAGCGCTGCGTTGCCTGTAACCTGTGTGCGGTAGCGTGCCCGGTCGGCTGTATCTCTCTGCAAAAAGCCGAGACGGTAGACGGCCGCTGGTACCCTGAGTTCTTCCGCATCAACTTCTCACGCTGCATCTTCTGCGGTCTGTGTGAAGAAGCGTGCCCAACCACGGCGATTCAGCTGACTCCAGACTTCGAGCTGGGTGAGTACAAGCGTCAGGACCTGGTGTACGAGAAAGAGGATCTGCTGATTTCCGGTCCGGGCAAATACCCGGAATATAACTTCTACCGGATGGCGGGTATGGCAATCGACGGCAAAGATAAGGGCGAAGCAGAGAACGAAGCTAAGCCTATCGACGTCAAGAGCCTGTTACCGTAAGGAGAGGGCAATGGAATTCGCTTTTTATATCTGTGGCCTTATCGCCATCCTGGCTACGCTGCGAGTGATCACGCACACCAATCCGGTGCATGCGCTGCTGTACTTAATCATCTCGCTGCTGGCCATTTCCGGGGTGTTCTTCGCACTGGGCGCGCACTTCGCCGGTGCGCTGGAAATCATCGTCTACGCCGGGGCCATCATGGTGCTGTTCGTGTTCGTGGTGATGATGCTGAACCTGGGCGGCTCTGAAATTGAGCAGGAACGTCAGTGGTTAAAACCGCAGGTGTGGATCGGCCCGGCAATTTTGTCGGCCATCATGCTGGTGGTGATCGTTTACGCCATTCTGGGTGTTAACGATCAGGGCATCGACGGCACGCCGATTGGCGCGAAAGAGGTGGGTATCACGCTCTTTGGCCCATACGTTCTGGCAGTGGAACTGGCCTCAATGCTGCTGCTGGCAGGTCTGGTTGTGGCTTTCCACGTTGGCCGCGAAGAGCGTGCTGGCGAGGTGCTGAGCAACCGCACTGACGACCGCGCGAAAAGAAAAACGGAGGAGCGCGCATGATCCCCTTAACACATGGACTGATCCTCGCTGCGATTTTATTCGTTCTGGGTCTGACCGGTCTGGTTATCCGCCGCAATCTGCTGTTTATGCTGATCGGGCTGGAAATCATGATTAACGCCTCCGCGCTGGCCTTCGTGGTCGCCGGAAGCTACTGGGGCCAGACCGATGGTCAGGTGATGTACATTCTCGCCATCAGCCTCGCGGCTGCCGAAGCGAGTATTGGCCTGGCGCTGTTGCTGCAGCTCCATCGTCGCCGCCAGAATCTGAATATCGATTCAGTAAGTGAGTTGCGTGGATGAACATGCTTGCCTTAACCATTATTTTTCCGCTGATTGGCTTCGTGCTGCTGGCGTTTTCTCGCGGCCGCTGGTCCGAGAATCTGTCTGCAACCGTCGGCATGGGCTCTGTTGGCCTGGCCGCGCTGGTGACAGCGTATGCGGGTATCGACTTCTTTAACAACGGGCGTCAGCCTTTCAGCGTGCCGCTGTGGACCTGGATGTCAGTCGGTGATTTCAACATCGGTTTCAACCTGGTGCTGGATGGTCTCTCCCTGACCATGCTCTCCGTGGTCACCGGCGTCGGCTTCCTGATCCACATGTTCGCCTCCTGGTATATGCGCGGTGAAGAGGGTTACTCCCGCTTCTTCGCCTACACCAACCTGTTTATCGCCAGCATGGTGGTTCTGGTCCTGGCCGATAACCTGCTGCTGATGTATCTGGGCTGGGAAGGCGTGGGTCTGTGTTCTTACCTGCTGATCGGTTTCTACTATACCGATCCGAAGAATGGCGCAGCGGCCATGAAAGCGTTCGTCGTGACCCGCGTGGGTGACGTCTTCCTCGCTTTCGCGCTGTTCATTCTTTACAACGAACTGGGCACGCTGAACTTCCGCGAAATGGTGGAACTGGCGCCAGCGCACTTCGCCGCAGGCAACAACATGCTGTGGTGGGCAACGCTGATGCTGCTGGGTGGTGCCGTGGGTAAATCCGCGCAGCTGCCGTTGCAGACATGGCTGGCCGACGCGATGGCGGGTCCAACCCCTGTCTCCGCGCTGATCCACGCTGCGACCATGGTCACCGCCGGTGTCTACCTGATTGCGCGTACCCATGGCCTGTTCCTGATGACCCCGGAAATTCTGCATCTGGTGGGTATCGTCGGTGCGGTCACGCTGGTGCTGGCAGGCTTTGCCGCGCTGGTGCAGACCGACATCAAACGCGTTCTCGCGTACTCAACCATGAGCCAGATTGGTTACATGTTCCTCGCGCTGGGCGTTCAGGCGTGGGACGCGGCCATTTTCCACCTGATGACGCACGCGTTCTTTAAAGCGCTGCTGTTCCTCTCATCCGGTTCGGTGATTCTGGCCTGCCATCACGAGCAGAACATCTTCAAAATGGGCGGACTGCGTAAGTCCATCCCGCTGGTCTATGTCTGCTTCCTGGTGGGCGGCGCGGCGCTGGCGGCACTGCCGCTGATCACCGCGGGCTTCTTCAGTAAGGACGAAATCCTTGCGGGTGCCATGGCGAATGGTCATATCAATCTGATGGTCGCGGGTCTGGTCGGTGCGTTCATGACCTCCCTGTATACCTTCCGTATGATTTTCATCGTATTCCACGGTAAAGAACAAATTCACGCTCACGCAGGGAAGGGGATTACCCATCATCTGCCGCTGATTGTGCTGCTGGTACTGTCCACCTTCGTTGGCGCGATGATTGTGCCTCCGCTGCAGGGCGTACTGCCAGACACCACCGAGCTTGAGCACGGTCGCGTTCTGACGCTTGAAATCACCTCCGGTGTGGTCGCTATCGCGGGCATCCTGATCGCAGCATGGCTGTGGCTGGGCAAACGTACGCTGGTCACTGCCGTGGCCAACAGTGCGCCGGGCCGTCTGCTGGGCACCTGGTGGTACAACGCGTGGGGCTTCGACTGGCTGTACGACATGATCTTCGTTAAGCCGTTCCTGGGCATCGCGTGGCTGCTGAAGCGCGACCCGCTGAACAGCCTGATGAACATCCCGGCGATCCTTTCCCGCTTTGCAGGCAAAGGCCTGCTGTACAGCGAGAACGGTTACCTGCGCTGGTATGTGGCGTCCATGAGCATCGGTGCGGTTGTCGTGCTGGCGCTGCTGATGGTGTTGCGTTGATCGTTAAGTGAATTTTATTCGAATTCGTTGAAAATCAGGCCCCTGCTGGGGGCCTTAAAAAGGAATGTAAATCGCCATGTTACTACCCTGGCTAATATTAATTCCCTTCATCGGCGGCTTCCTGTGCTGGCAGACTGAACGCTTTGGCGTGAAGATGCCGCGCTGGATCGCGCTGATCACCATGGGATTGACGCTCGCGCTTGGCCTGCAACTGTGGTTGCAGGGCGGTTACTCACTGACCCAGTCTGCGGGTATTCCGCAGTGGCAGTCTGAGTTCATCCTGCCGTGGATCCCACGTTTCGGCATTACGATCCACCTGGCGATTGACGGTCTCTCACTGCTGATGGTGGTGCTGACCGGTCTGCTCGGCGTTCTGGCGGTACTCTGCTCCTGGCGTGAAATCGAAAAATACCAGGGCTTCTTCCATCTGAACCTGATGTGGATCCTGGGCGGCGTAATCGGCGTGTTCCTTGCCATCGACATGTTCCTGTTCTTCTTCTTCTGGGAGATGATGCTGGTGCCGATGTACTTCCTGATCGCGCTGTGGGGCCACAAGGCATCCGACGGTAAAACGCGTATCACGGCGGCAACCAAGTTCTTCATCTATACCCAGGCGAGTGGTCTGGTGATGTTGATTGCCATTCTGGCGCTGGTGTTTGTTCACCACAACGCGACCGGCACGTGGACCTTCAACTACGAAGACCTGCTGAAGACCCCAATGTCTCACGGCGTGGAATATCTGCTGATGCTGGGCTTCTTCATCGCCTTCGCGGTGAAAATGCCGGTGGTTCCGCTGCACGGCTGGCTGCCAGACGCGCACTCTCAGGCGCCAACGGCGGGTTCCGTTGACCTGGCGGGCATCTTGCTGAAAACGGCTGCCTACGGTCTGCTGCGTTTCGCTCTGCCGCTGTTCCCGAATGCCTCCGCAGAATTCGCACCGATTGCCATGTGGCTGGGTGTCATCGGTATCTTCTACGGTGCCTGGATGGCCTTCACCCAGTACGACATCAAGCGTCTGATTGCTTATACCTCCGTTTCCCACATGGGCTTCGTGCTGATTGCTATCTACACCGGCAGCCAGCTGGCGTACCAGGGGGCGGTGATCCAGATGATTGCGCACGGTCTGTCCGCAGCCGGTCTCTTCATCCTGTGCGGTCAGCTGTACGAACGTCTGCACACCCGCGACATGCGTATGATGGGCGGCCTGTGGAGCAAAATTAAGTGGCTGCCAGCGCTCTCCATGTTCTTCGCGGTGGCGACTCTGGGGATGCCGGGCACCGGTAACTTCGTCGGCGAATTTATGATTCTGTTCGGCAGCTTCAAAGTGGTACCGGTGATTACCGTGATCTCCACCTTTGGTCTGGTGTTCGCTTCCGTCTACTCGCTGGCGATGCTGCACCGCGCTTACTTCGGTAAAGCGAAGAGCGAAATTGCTGCACAAGAACTGCCGGGGATGTCGCTGCGTGAGCTGTTCATCATCCTGCTGCTGGTCGTACTGCTGGTGCTGCTGGGCTTCTTCCCGCAGCCGATTCTGGATACCTCGCACAGCGCGATGGGCAATATCCAGCAGTGGTTTGTTAATTCTGTTTCTACTACAAGGCCGTAATTCGCCATGACAATAACTCCACAACAACTGATCGCGCTGCTACCGCTGCTGATCGTCGGATTGACGGTGGTGGTTGTGATGCTCTCCATTGCGTGGCGACGCAATCACTTCCTGAATGCCACGCTGTCGGTCATCGGCCTGAACGCCGCGTTAGTCTCTCTCTGGTTTGTTGGCCAGGGTGGGGCGATGGACGTCACCCCGCTGATGCGCGTTGACGGTTACGCCATGCTGTATACCGGTCTGGTGCTGCTGGCGAGCCTGGCAACCTGTACCTTTGCGTACCCGTGGCTCGAAGGCTACAACGACAACAAAGAAGAGTTTTACCTGCTGGTTCTGATTGCCGCGCTGGGCGGCATTCTGCTGGCGAATGCGAACCACCTGGCCGCGCTGTTCCTCGGCATTGAGCTGATCTCTCTGCCGCTGTTCGGTCTGATTGGTTACGCCTTCCGCCAGAAGCGCTCCCTGGAAGCAAGCATCAAGTACACCATCCTGTCTGCGGCGGCGTCCTCGTTCCTGCTGTTTGGTATTGCGCTGGTGTACGCACAGTCCGGTAACCTCTCCTTTATGGCGCTCGGCAAGAGCCTCGGTGACGGCATGCTGCATGAGCCGCTGCTGCTGGCGGGTCTGGGCATGATGATTGTTGGCCTTGGCTTTAAACTCTCTCTGGTGCCGTTCCACCTGTGGACGCCAGACGTATACCAGGGCGCGCCAGCGCCGGTGTCGACCTTCCTGGCGACGGCGAGCAAAATCGCCATCTTCGGGGTGGTTATGCGTCTGTTCCTGTACGCACCGGTGGGTGACAGCGAAGCGGTTCGCGTGGTGCTGGGCATTATTGCGTTCGTCTCCATCATCTTCGGTAACCTGATGGCGCTGAGCCAGACCAACATCAAACGTCTGCTGGGCTACTCGTCTATCTCTCATCTGGGCTACCTGATGGTGGCGCTGATTGCGCTGCAGAGCGGTGAGATGTCGATGGAAGCCGTGGGCGTTTATCTGGCCGGTTACCTGTTCAGCAGCCTCGGCGCCTTCGGCGTGGTGAGCCTGATGTCCAGCCCGTACCGTGGTCCGGATGCCGATTCACTGTTCTCCTACCGTGGTCTGTTCTGGCACCGTCCGATCCTGTCCGCAGTGATGACCGTGATGATGCTCTCTCTGGCAGGTATTCCGATGACGCTCGGCTTTATCGGTAAGTTCTACGTGCTGGCCGTCGGTGTGCAGGCGCACCTGTGGTGGCTGACTGCGGGCGTGGTGATCGGCTCCGCTATTGGTCTCTACTACTACCTGCGTGTGGCCGTGAGCCTGTACCTGAGCGCGCCTCAGCAGCTCAACCGTGATGCCCCAACCAACTGGCAGTACAGCGCTGGCGGTATTGTGGTTCTCATCTCCGCGCTGCTGGTGCTGATCTTCGGTATCTATCCGCAGCCGCTGATTGATATCGTGCAGCGAGCGATGCCATTAATGTAAAAACATAAAACCCGCCTCGGCGGGTTTTTTATTGCCCAGCGGCGCTACGCTTGCAGGGCCTACGGGTTTTGTAGGTCGGGTAAGCGAAGCGCCACCCGACTAAGCCAGCTGTTTGCGGCTAATCAACGGCCCGTCAATCTTCTTCATCGAGCGGTCCAGCACTTCCTCAATCACTGACGACAGCTCGTTCAGCTCAAACTTCGCGACGTAGCCATCCGCTTTCACCTTACGAATATGGTCTTCGTTGGCGTTGCCGGAAAGGGAAGAGTGGATCACCACCGGAATATCTTTCAGTACCGGGTCGGTTTTGATTTTGCGCGTCAGCGTAAAACCGTCCATCTCCGGCATTTCGAGGTCGGTCAGCACCAGCGCGATCTTATCGGTGATGGGAACGCCTTCGGCCTGCGCCTGTGCGGCCAGAACCCCAATTTTCTCCCACGCCTCTTTGCCGGTGATATGCAACTGCGCCGGGATCTCCATCGCCTGCAGACCTTTCTCAAGCATCGAGCGCGCCACTTTGGAGTCTTCCGCGACGATGGCGACCGCACCCGGCTTGATATGGAATTTGGTGGTTTTCAGATTGGTGGCGTGCAGATCGTGGTTGGCCGGGGTGATGTCGTACAGGATCTGCTCAACGTCCAGCACCATCGCCAGATCGTTGGTATCGCTCTTCTCGTCAAGACACGCAATGCTGGTGATGTAGCGACCGCTGACGGCGGTTTCCGCCGCGTGCACCTGCTTCCAGTCCAGACGCATGATGTTCTCAACCGACTCCACGGCAAACGCCTGCACGCTGCGCGCGTATTCGGTGATCAGCAGGATATTCAGCCCGGTGGTAGGCTTACAGCCTGCCACGGCGGCGAGGTCGATCACCGGGATCACCTGATCGCGAATATTCACCATTCCCATCAGCGGTGATTTCATTCCGGCGGGTTTCGTGAACTCCGGCATCGGCACAATTTCACGCAGCTTAAAGACGTTAATGCCAAACAGCTCAGATTTATTTTCGTTAAGAGAGGTGCCAAGACGGAACAGCAACAGTTCAAAACGGTTCGACAGGGTCAGATTCGCCCTGTCATCAATATCTTTCTGGAAATTATCCATTCTACCCTCGAGAGAAATGCTGACCTTTTAATCGTTATCGGCATCCTGAGGGAAAAATGAAGGACTAAACGCTGACCTGAGCGAAATCTTCGGCCAGCTCACATTCCGGGAACAGCGCGCGACACTCTGCCAGCAGCTTTTCACAGCCCCGCGCGTCGTAGCGCGAGCTGACGTGGGTGACGATGAGCCTCCCGACGCCCGCGTCACGGGCAAGCTGCGCCGCCTGTCGCGTGGAGCTGTGGCCCCGGCCGTTGGCTTTCTCTTCCATCGCCGCTTCGAGGGTCGCTTCATGTACCATCACGTCCACGCCCTGGGCCAGCGTGAGCGCCGCCCGGCACGGGGCCGTGTCGCCAAAAATAGCCAGCTTCTTGCCGGGCTGCGGTGCGGCGAGATAATCCTGACCGTTGATGACGCGCCCGTCCTCCAGCGTGACGGTCTCACCGTGCTTCAGGCGCTGGAACAGCGGTCCGGGTTTTACGCCATCGGCCATCAGCGCGGCGGCGTCCAGCGCGCCGGGTTTGTCATGCGCGTCAATACGGTAGCCATAGCACTCGACAGGGTGATTGAGCGGCTGAGCGCTCACCTTATAATCGCCGTCATCGAAAATCAGGCCTTCGCTAATCTCAACGACCTCCAGCGGATAATCCGTCCACGACCCGCTCAGGCGCAGTGTGGTTTCAACAAATTCACGAATACCCGCAGGCCCGTAAATCGTCAGCGGGTTGGCGTTACCGGCCATCGAGCGGCTGCACAGCAGGCCGGGAAGGCCAAACAGATGGTCGCCATGCAGATGGGTGATAAAAATTTTATCCAGCTTGCCGGGATGATAAGCGGTGTGTAACAGCTGATGCTGCGTCCCTTCACCACAGTCAAACAGCCACAGCCCGCCGCGGGTGGGGTGTTTAAGATCCAGCAGTATCGCCGTCACATTTCGTGAGCGGGTTGGCACGCCCGCGGACGTACCCAGAAAAATCAGTTCCATAACGCAATCAGCCCTTTGCCGAACGGGGAGGGGTTTAGTATAACGTGATGAACCCCAGGAAGGAGACTGACATGATCCAGTGGCAAGATTTACACCATAGTGACCTCACCGTTCATTCACTTTACGCCGTGCTGAAACTACGCTGCGAAGTGTTCGTGGTTGAACAGACCTGCCCGTATCAGGACATCGACGGCGACGATCTCGTCGGCGAGAACCGCCATATCCTCGGCTGGCGGAATAACGAGCTGGTGGCGTATGCGAGGATTCTGAAAAGCGAAGACGATTTTGAGCCTGTCGTCATTGGCCGCGTCATCATCAGCGGCAAAGCGCGCGGTGAAAAACTGGGCTATCAGCTGATGGAGAAAACGCTGGAGGCATGCCAGAAACAGTGGCCGAACAAGGCGTTATACCTGGGCGCGCAGGCGCACCTGCAGTCCTTCTACGGCCACTTTGGTTTCGTGCCGGTCACCGAGGTGTACGATGAAGACGGCATTCCCCACATCGGCATGGCGCGGGAAGCGAAGCAGGCGTAATGACGAGTCGTTGGCTATAGTTAGCGGACTGGTGTACTAACATGGAGAAAAATATGTCATTTCAATCCTGGGATACCCGTATCGACGACGACCTGGCCTTACTGAGCGAAACGCTGGAAGAGGTGTTACGTTCCTCGGGCGACCCTGCCGATCAGAAATATATTGAGCTAAAAGCCCGCGCCGAGCAGGCGCTGCATGAAGTGAAAAACCGCGTCAGCCATGCGTCTGATACCTACTACTACCGCGCCAAAAAAGCGGTGTACCGTGCCGATGATTACGTGCATGAAAAACCGTGGCAGGGTATTGGAGTCGGTGCTGCCGTCGGGCTGGTACTGGGGCTGCTCTTAGCCCGTCGTTAAGCCGCTTAACCACTCCCTATACGTGGGTACTGCTATTTATTGCCAGTACCCCGTATAATACGAGGTTTTAACAGGGAGAGGTTCGCGTGAATTCGATTTTCCTCGCGCTGGAGCAATTGCGTACCCAGCTTTCGCAAGCGTTACCCGCAACACCCGGCATACGTCATTTCGACGTCTCTTTCCCGTTAAACGACGCCTTCGACCCTCTCGCCTGGCTTGGGGCGCAGCAGTGCTATCCGCAATTTTACTGGCAGCAGCGTAACGGCGATGAAGAGCTGGCTGCGCTGGGGGCGGTGATCCCCTTTTCCTCTCTGGCGTTAGCCACGCAGTTTTTGCGCGAGCAAAACGCGGCAGGTGATACCCGTATCTGTGGCCTGAACGCCTTTACTCCGGAGCAGGGCAGCCTCTTTTTACCGCGACTGCTCTGGCGACGTACCGCCGGCACCGCTACGCTGCGTCTGCAGCTGTGGAGTGATTATTCACTTCAGGAAGATGCCCTCGCCGCGCGGGATTTTTTAGAGCAACTCCGTCCTGCGAGATCTATCCGTCCGCTGTCCGTTCAGGTTGAGCACGAAACCCATCAGCCGCAGCAGGCCGAATGGCTGACGCTTATCCGCAGAGCGACAGAGACCATCGCGCGCGGTGATTTTGAAAAGGTGGTTCTCGCCCGGGCAACCGATATCCGGTTTACACAGCGCGTTAACCCTGTCGCGCTGATGGCGGCCAGCCGCGCCCTGAATTTACATTGCTACCATTTCTGCATGATTTTCGACGCCAGCAACGCGTTTCTTGGCTCGACCCCCGAGCGTCTCTGGCGGCGGCGCGGCACGCTGCTGCGCACCGAAGCGCTGGCGGGCACCGTCGCCAGCCATGCCGATGATGGCCAGGCGCAGCGTCTCGGCGAGTGGCTGCTGAACGACGATAAAAACCAGCGCGAAAATATGCTGGTCGTGGAAGATATTTGCCAGCGTCTTCAGCACTACACGCAGACGCTTGAGGTACTGCCCCCCCAGGTGGTGCGCCTGCGTAAAGTGCAGCATTTGCGCCGCTGTATCTGGACCGAACTCAAACAGGCCGACGACGAGCAGTGCCTGCATATGCTACAGCCGACGGCGGCCGTTGCCGGTTTGCCGCGACAGCCTGCGCGCGAATTTATTCGGAAGGTTGAGCCCTTTAACCGCGAGTGGTACGCCGGTTCAGCCGGGTATTTATCGCCTGACCAGAGTGAATTTTGCGTGGCGTTGCGCTCCGCTCGCGTTCAGGATGACTCCCTGCGGCTCTACGCCGGGGCCGGCATTGTCAGCGGGTCTGACCCGGAACAGGAGTGGCAGGAGATCGAAAACAAAGCGGCCGGATTGCGCTCTCTGCTCCTTAGGGATTAATACTGATTCGCGCAATCCCGATTCATATCAAAATTCCAATTTTTTCTATTATTTATACTGTGTCGCATTCTTGATACCGGACAATCTCATGTCAGTAAGTTCTTTTAACCGACGCTGGGCGGCGGTGATCCTTGAAGCCCTGACGCGCCACGGCGTCAGGCACGTGTGTATTGCACCGGGTTCTCGCTCAACGCCGCTGACGCTGGCGGCCGCCGAAAACCGGGCGTTGATTCATCACACCCACTTTGATGAGCGTGGCCTCGGGCATCTCGCGCTGGGTCTGGCGAAGGTCAGCAAAGAACCTGTGGCGGTGATTGTCACTTCCGGTACTGCCGTGGCGAACCTCTATCCGGCTCTGATTGAAGCCGGGTTAACCGGTGAAAAGCTGATTCTGCTGACGGCCGATCGTCCTCCTGAGCTTATCGACTGCGGCGCCAATCAGGCCATCCGTCAGCCGGGACTCTTTTCTTCGCATCCTTCGCAGACGATTTCGCTGCCCCGTCCCACCCAGGATATTCCGGCAAGCTGGCTGGTCTCCACCGTCGATCATGCCATGGAGACGCTGCGCAGCGGGGCGCTGCATATTAACTGCCCGTTTGCCGAGCCCCTGTACGGCGAGCTGGACGATACGGGTCTTGACTGGCAGCAGACCCTCGGCGACTGGTGGCAGAGTGAGAAACCGTGGCTGCGCGAGCAGACGCACCTTGAGAGCGCGAAACAGCGCGACTGGTTCTTCTGGCGGCAGAAGCGCGGCGTGGTTATCGCCGGGCGCATGAGCGCCGCCGAAGGCAAGCTGGTCGCCGAGTGGGCGCAAACCCTGGGCTGGCCGCTGATAGGCGATGTGCTTTCCCAGACCGGGCAGCCGCTGCCGTGCGCGGATCTCTGGCTGGGTAATGCCAAAGCGGTCACCGAGCTGTCGCAGGCGCAGATTGTGGTCCAGCTTGGATCGAGTTTAACCGGCAAACGGTTACTGCAGTGGCAGGCCACCTGCACACCGGACGAATACTGGCTGGTGGACGCGCTGGAAGGGCGTCTTGACCCGGCGCACCATCGCGGTCGTCGTCTGGTCAGCCGTATCGACGCCTGGCTGGCGCTCCATCCGGCTGAAAAACGCAAACCCTGGGCGGTTACCCTCCCGGACCTGTCGCGTCAGGCGTGGGAACTGACCCATGCGCGCTGTGAAGCGTTCAGCGAGGCCGGGCTGGCGCACCGTATTCGCCAGTACCTGCCCGAGCAGGGGCAGCTGTTTGTCGGCAACAGCCTGGTCGTGCGGCTGATAGACGCCTTTTCACAGCTGCCAGCAGGTTACCCGGTGTACAGCAACCGTGGCGCCAGCGGCATCGACGGGCTGATCTCCACGGCAGCAGGCGTGCAGCGCGCCAGCGCGAAATCGACGCTGGCCATCGTGGGGGATCTCTCCGCGCTCTACGATCTCAACGCGCTGGCGCTGCTGCGTCAGGCGTCAGCCCCGTTCGTGCTGATTGTGGTCAACAACAACGGCGGGCAGATTTTCTCCCTGCTGCCTACGCCGCAGAGCGAGCGCGAGCGCTTCTATCTGATGCCGCAGAACGTGCAGTTCGAACACGCCGCGGCGATGTTTAGCCTGAAATATCATCGCCCGGAAAGCTGGGAACAGCTGGGTGCCGCGCTCGGTACAGCCTGGAAACAGCCCGGCGCGACGCTGATTGAGCTGGTGGTGAACGAGGCTGACGGTGCGCAGACCCTGCAAAGCCTGCTGGCGCAGGTGAGCCAGCTGTGATCCTCTCGGGCGTGCAGCAGGCCGGAAAACCAGGCTATCCCTGGCTGGTCTTTTTGCACGGTTTTTCCGGCGATTGCCGCGAGTGGCAGGGTATTGGGGAGCGACTCTGTGACTACCCCCGGCTGTATCTGGATCTGCCGGGTCACGGTGGATCCCGGCACCTGGGCGTCGAGGGCTTCGACGAGATGAGCGCGTTGCTCACCCGAACTCTGATTAGTTACAACATACTGAAATTCTGGCTCGTCGGGTACTCCCTCGGCGGCCGCATTGCGATGTTCCATGCCTGCCAGCAGCCAAAGGGGCTATTGGGCCTGACGGTAGAAGGGGGACATCCTGGCCTGCAGGATGCCGATGCGCGACAGGCGCGGCTGGCATCCGACCGCCGCTGGGCAGCACGTTTTCGCAACGAACCGCTGGATAAGGTGTTCGCTGACTGGTACCAACAGCCCGTGTTTGCCTCCCTGACGGACGTCCAGCGCGACGCGCTGATCACCCTGCGCAGCCAGAACAGCGGCGCGGCGCTGGCGATGATGCTCGAGGCAACGTCGCTGGCTGTGCAGCCCGACCTGCGTGCTGCCCTGAGCGCGCGCGATTTCTCTTTTGATTATCTCTATGGCGAACGTGATGAGAAGTTTGCGGCCCTTGCCGCGGAGCTGAATGCTGTTCGCCATGCAATTCCCAACGCCGGACACAACGCCCACCGGGAAAACCCCGATGCGGTTGCGGCAAGTCTGGCTCAGATACTGCGTCTTCGAATAAAGGACACTCTATGATCTACCCTGATGAACACATGCTTTACGCTCCGGTTGAATGGCAGGACTGCTCCGAAGGCTACACCGACATTCGTTACCACAAATCCACCGACGGCATTGCCAAAATCACCATCAACCGCCCGCAGGTGCGTAACGCCTTCCGTCCGCTGACCGTGAAAGAGATGATTCAGGCCCTGGCGGATGCGCGCTACGACGACAACATCGGCGTGATTGTCCTGACCGGCGAAGGCGAGAAAGCGTTCTGCTCCGGTGGCGATCAGAAAGTGCGCGGTGACTACGGCGGATACCAGGACGACGCGGGTACGCATCACCTGAACGTCCTCGATTTCCAGCGTCAGATCCGCACCTGTCCAAAACCGGTGGTGGCGATGGTGGCGGGCTACTCTATCGGCGGTGGCCATGTGCTGCACATGATGTGCGACCTGACCATTGCCGCCGAGAACGCCATCTTTGGCCAGACGGGCCCGAAAGTGGGATCTTTCGATGGCGGCTGGGGGGCCTCCTACATGGCGCGCATCGTCGGTCAGAAAAAAGCCCGCGAAATCTGGTTCCTGTGCCGTCAGTACAACGCGCAGGAAGCGCTGGATATGGGCCTGGTGAACACCGTGGTGCCGCTTGCCGAGCTCGAAAAAGAGACCGTGCGCTGGTGCCGTGAAATGCTGCAAAACAGCCCGATGGCGCTGCGCTGCCTGAAAGCGGCACTCAACGCCGACTGTGACGGTCAGGCGGGTCTGCAGGAGCTGGCGGGCAATGCCACCATGCTGTTCTACATGACCGAAGAGGGTCAGGAAGGGCGCAACGCGTTTAACGAAAAACGCCAGCCGGACTTCAGCAAATACAAACGGAATCCGTAATGCGTCGCGCGCAGGTTTACCGCTGGCAGATACCGATGGACGCGGGCGTGGTGCTGCGTGAACGGCGGTTAAAAACCCGTGACGGCTTCTTCGTGCATCTGCAGCAGGGCGAGCGGGAAGGCTGGGGCGAGATTTCGCCTCTGCCGGGCTTTAGCCTCGAGTCGCTGGATGACGCTCAGACGGCCTTGCTGGCGTGGGCGGACGCGTGGCGCGAGGGTGCAAATCCGGCGCTGCCGGAGGTGCCTTCCGCGGCCTTTGGTATCAGCTGCGCGCTGGCGGAGCTGGACGGCAGCCTGCCGGAAGCGGGGAATTACCGCGCGGCGCCGCTCTGCACGGGCGATCCGGACGAGCTGTTCGCGCTGCTCTCCGCCATGCCGGGCGAGAAGGTGGCGAAAATCAAAGTCGGGCTCTATGAAGCGGTGCGCGACGGCATGGTCGCCAACCTGCTGCTGGAGGCGATCCCCGATCTGCATCTGCGTCTGGACGCCAACCGCGCCTGGACGCCGCTTAAGGCGCAGCAGTTTGCGAAGTACGTCAACCCGGCCTACCGGAGCCGCATTGCCTTCCTGGAAGAGCCGTGCAAAACCCGCGAGGATTCGCGCGCGTTTGCCCGCGAAACGGGGATTGCCATCGCCTGGGATGAAAGCCTGCGCGAGGCCGATTTTGAATTTGCAGCAGAGCCCGGCGTCAGCGCGGTGGTGATTAAACCGACGCTGACCGGTAGCCTGGCGAAAGTGCGCGAGCAGGTCGCGGCGGCGCATGCCTTAGGGCTGACGGCGGTGATCAGCTCGTCGATTGAGTCCAGCCTTGGGCTAACCCAGCTGGCGCGCGTGGCCGCCTGGCTAACGCCGGATACGGTTCCTGGCCTCGACACGCTGAACCTGATGCAGGCTCAGCTTCTCCGCCCGTGGCCGGACAGCGCGCTGCCGTGCCTCGACGTCGCGGCGCTGGAGCCGTTGCGATGAGTTTTACCGACTGGCCGTGGCGACACTGGTGCGCGCTGTTTGCCGATAAACCGGCCCTGAGGCTGAACGACGAGGTGCTCAGCTGGCAACAGCTATGCGCGCGCATCGACAGCCTTGCGGCAGGCTTTCACCGGCAGGGGGTGGAGGAGGGCTGCGGCGTGCTGCTGCAGGCCCATAATCATCCGCAAACCCTGCTGGCGTGGCTGGCGCTGCTCCAGTGCGGGGCGCGTATTCTTCCCGCTAATCCGCAGCTACCGCGCCCGCTGCTGGACGTGCTGCTCCCGCAGATGACGCTGCGCTTTGCGCTGGTGCTGGGCGGCAGCTACGACGCTCTTCCTGCCCTGTGCATGCGCGAGACAGCCGATGCGTATTGCGCTGCGTGGCAACCGGCGCGGCTGGCCTCCATGACGCTGACCTCCGGCTCCACCGGGCTGCCGAAGGCGGCGGTCCATACCTGCGAGGCCCACCTTGCCAGCGCGCGCGGCGTTTTGGCGCTGATGCCCTACGGTGAAGACGACGACTGGCTGCTTTCGCTGCCGCTGTTTCACGTTTCCGGCCAGGGGATCTTATGGCGCTGGCTGCAGGCCGGCGCGCGGTTAACCGTACGCGAGAAACAGCCTCTGGAGCAGGCGCTGTGCGGCTGCTCCCACGCCTCGCTGGTACCAACCCAGCTTTGGCGCTTGCTGAATGCCCACCAGCCTGTCGCACTGAAAGCGGTGCTGCTGGGCGGGGCGGCCATCCCTGTTGAATTGACCGAACAGGCGCGAGAGCAGGATATACGCACCTTCTGCGGTTACGGTCTGACCGAGTTTGCCTCTACCGTCTGTGCGAAAGAGGCGGACGGCGAGCCGGACGTGGGCTGTGCGCTGCCGGGCAGAGAGGTGCAGGTCGTTAACGGTGAAGTCTGGATCCGGGCGAAAAGCATGGCCTCAGGCTACTGGCGGGATGGCGAACTGATTCCGCTGACCAACGCGCAGGGATGGTTCGCCACACGCGATCGCGGCGAATGGCATGACGGCCGTCTGACGATCCTTGGCCGCATGGACAACCTCTTTTTTAGCGGCGGAGAAGGGATCCAGCCGGAATCGCTGGAGCGCGTTATCGCCACGCACCCGCAGGTTAACCAGGTGTTTATCGTTCCGCTGGACGACGCTGAATTCGGGCAACGCCCGGTGGCGGTCGTGGAGTGCGAGCCGGGAACGGATATCACCTGCTTACCCAACTGGGTCAGGGACAAGGTGGCGCGTTTTGAGCAACCCGTCCGCTGGCTGCTGCTGCCGACTGAACTCAAAAATGGCGGCATTAAAGTTTCGCGCCGCGCGCTGCAGGAATGGGTTAACGCAACGCTGAAGGGATAATAGCCGTTTCAAATAGTTACAATCTACTGACCGGCCGCACGCAGAGTGCTTGATCCCCGAAAGACCCAGGTTAAAATCTCGCGGTTTTGGGACTTCTCTATAAAAATTGTGCGGGATCACGACAATGAAAAAAGTGGCATTACTGGGCTTCGGCCTGATGGTTGTATCTGCGGCGGCGAACGCCATTAGCATTAACGGCTCGGCGGGTCAGGATTATACCCACCTGGGCTTTGGCATGGGTACCGAGACATCCGGTCTGGCGATGACCGGCGGCTGGACGCATAACGATGACGACGGCGACGCGGCCAGCCTCGGCCTGGGTCTCAACGTTCCTCTTGGCCCGTTCCTGGCGACCGTCGGCGGTAAAGGTATCTACACCAACCCAAACGACGGTGATGAAGGGTATGCGGCGGCAGTGGGCGGCGGTCTGCAGTGGAAAATTGGCGACAGCTTTGGCCTGTTTGGTGAGTACTACTACTCTCCAGACTCCCTCTCGAGCGGTATCGACAGCTATGAAGAGGCCAACGCTGGCGCACGCTGGACCATCATGCGTCCAATCACCATCGAAGCAGGCTATCGCTATCTGAACCTGGCCGGCAAAGACGGCAACCGCGATAACGCGCTGGCCGACGGCCCGTACGTGGGCGTCAGCGCAGGCTTCTAATCTCTCCGGCGCGGCATGCTGTCGCGCCAGTTTCTCTCTGCTCCACCCCGCGTTTGCGCTATAGTGTTTTGACCAAATAAGCGGGAGAACACAATGATTAACGTGGAGATGTTATCCACCGGCGACGAAGTGCTGCATGGACAAATTATTGATACCAATGCTGCCTGGCTGGCCGATCTTTTCTTTGAGCAAGGATTACCGTTAACGCGCCGCAATACGGTGGGCGACAATCTTGAGTCACTGGTCGCTGTTCTGCGCGAGCGCAGTGAACAGTGCGACGTGCTGATTGTGAACGGCGGGCTCGGCCCCACCAGTGACGATCTCAGTGCCCTGGCCGCCGCGACCGCAAAAGGCGAAGGGCTGGTGCTGCATGAGGCGTGGCTCTCGCAGATGGCGCGTTTTTTCTCCGAACGTGGCCGCGTCATGGCCCCCAGCAACCGCAAACAGGCTGAAATTCCCGCCAGTGCTGAACTGGTCGATAACCCGGTCGGTACCGCGTGTGGGTTTGCCATGCAACTTAACCGCTGCCTGATGTTCTTCACGCCGGGCGTGCCCTCAGAATTTAAAGTGATGGTCGAGCAGCAGATCCTGCCGCGCCTTCGCGATCGTTTTACCCTGCCGGAACCGCCGCTGTGCCTGCGTTTGACCACCTTTGGCCGCTCGGAAAGCGATCTGGCCCAGAGCCTCGATCACCTTCCTCTGCCGCCGGGCGTGTCCATGGGCTATCGCTCCTCCATGCCGATCATTGAACTTAAGCTGACAGGCCCGGCCGAACAGAAAGAGGCGATGCTGGCGTTGTGGCCCGAGGTGCAGCGCGTGGCGGGCGAAAGCCTGATCTTTGAAGGTACGGAAGGGTTGCCCGCGCAGATTGCGAAGCAGCTGCAGGCGCGTCAACTGAGCGTGACCTTAAGCGAGCAGTTCACCGGTGGCCTGCTGGCACTTCAGCTGTCGCGCGTCAACGCGCCGCTGCTGGCGAGCGAAGTGGTGCCGTTCCAGCAGGAGACCCTGGCGCAGACCGCCCGCTGGGCGTCCGAGAGAAGGGTGAAGCATTTTGCCGGTCTGGCGCTGTTTGTCGGCGGGCTGGATGAAGAACACCTCAACTTCGCGCTGGCGACGCCCGAGGGCACCCACGCCCTGCGGGTAAAAATGAGCATTACCCGCCACAGCCTGGCGGTGCGTCAGGAGGTGTGCGCCATGATGGCGCTGAACATGCTGCGCCGCTGGCTGAATGGCAAAGAGGTGGCCAGCGAACACGGCTGGATTAACGTGGTTGAGTCGCTGTTCGTGGAGTAACGCCTGTGCCGGGGCCTTTCGCCCCGGCCATGTTTAGCCGAGCGCCTTTGCCAGCAGCGTAATCGGGTGCTCGCAGCGCTTGCTGGTGGACATCTCAATCTGCCACTTGCAGGTTTCGCAGTCCGTTACCACGATATCCGCGCCGCTCTCCTCGATCTGACGGAACAGCGGAGCGCCGATCGCCTGCGACGTTTCGTAGTTTTCACGCTTAAAGCCGTAGGTTCCCGCAATCCCGCAGCAGCGCGAGTCCAGCACCGTCAGCTCCAGCCCCGGGATTAACCGCAGCAGCTCCAGCGTATAGAGCGACCAGCCCATCTTCTCCATATGACACGGCGTGTGGTACACCACTTTCATCGGCAATTTCCCCATCGGCAACCTCTGCCCGCTGTCCAGCTTGCGCCACAGGAAGCGTGTTGCCAGCTCGATGTGCTCTCGCAGGCCGGTGTTGTCCACGTCCAGCAGATGCGGATACTCATCGCGCAGGGTGAAGGTACAGGTGGACGAGGTCGCCAGCACCGGTATGCCTTTGTCGACGATGGCTTCGCGCAGGGAGGTGACATTGCTTTGAGCCTGCCTGCGCGCTTTATCGGTAAACCCGTTAGCAATCAGCGGCACGCCGCAGCACTTTTCCTTGCTAAGCAGCTGTACGCCGGTTCCCATGGCGTTCAGCACCTTCAGCAGATCTTTACCCAGCTGCGGATGGTTGTAGTTCACATAGCAGCCGTGAAAAAAGGCCACCTGCTCGGCGTACTGCGCCTGTTCCGCCGCCACGGATTTATACCAGCGGCGGAAGGTGCCGTGAGAATATTTCGGCAGGCTGCGGTGATGGTCTATCTTCAGCGTGGCATCCAGTAGCTGGCGCACCGGTTTGAGAGCGGTCGCGGCATTCACCAGCGGGGCAAACGGCGTAGAGACGCTGCCCATCAGATCGGTGTGGCTCAGAATCGCGTCCCGCAGCGACGGCTTTTGCGTACTGTAGCGCGCCCGGGCGCGCTGGATAATATCGCCGATTTTCACATCCGACGGGCAGGCGACTTCGCAGCGTTTGCAGTTGATGCAGTATTTCAGGGCTTCATCGTACAGCTTGCCGTCCTTCAGGCGCAGGCGCTCGCCGTCCGGCCCGGCCTGTTTAGGCCCGGGATAGCCTGGGTTCACGCCGCTGACCGGGCAGACGGTGGTACACACCGTGCATTTGATGCAGCTTTCAAAACGGGTGTCGTTCATTGTTCAGCCTCCGTGCGCTGGCTAATCTGCTCTGCCACATACAGCGCCGTGACGGCGCAGACGCCGCCACCGCATCCCTGGGTAATGGGATCGTACCCGCCCAGCAGCGAACCGATGGCAAAGAGATTTCTGACGGGCCTACCGGAAAGCTGCGGATGCAGGTGGTTATCGACAATCACGCCGAACTGCTGCCAGGGCTGCGGCGAGAAGAAATCACTCTGATACCAGTCCGCGCGGGAGGCTCGCTGGCGAACATCCAGCCCCATAATGGCTTCCCGAATGCCTTCCCGGCTGCTCAGCAGCCCGTTGCTGAAGAAACTGCCGCTTGCCAGCACCGTATAGCGGGCGCGAAGCGGAATATCCTCGTGGTTTCGCGTCCAGATTTCGCTTACCGCGCCGTCCACCAGGGTAATTTTCTTCACCTCATCCCCCGCCATCCACACGCCGCCCTGGGCAACAAACTGGCGCTGGAGCTGGGTGTGCAGGCGGATGCCGGGCACGGACGGGGGCAGCGTGGGCAGCAGGCCGAGCGAGCAGGGCAGACGATCCGAGAGCCAGCGCCAGAGCCGGTTGTCGCGTAAACCGAAGCAGGCGGGCATCAGCAGGGCGTTACAGTTGTCGCTAAGCGGCCTGAGGGCGTCATACAGCAGCGGCCATTTCTCTTCGTTATCCAGAAAACGGGCGATATTCACCGCGCGAAACTCGCTCGGGTTATCGCGCAGGACATCAAGCTCAGGCAGTTCTATCTCTGCCGTTTCGGCGTTAACGCCCTGGCGACAAAGCGACGCCGCCGCGAGATGGGGCTGGAAATCCAGAAAGCCGCTAATCCCTACCACCCGCACGCGTTCCGCGCGAATGGGGGCAACGGGCACCTCCTCCGGGCTGAGCCACGCCGAACGCAGGGTGCCGAGCGGCGTGACGCGCTGGTGATTGAGCCGGGCGCTGCCCTGCAGACGTGCGCCGCAGTCTGCCAGCAGCGCTTCGGTCTCCAGCGCAAAGCGGTCAATATGCTGCGCGCCAATCAGGTGATACGGGTGCTCCGGCGGCAGCTTATCGCGGTACGCTTCGTCCACCAGATCCAGCGAGCCCGACGAGAAGTGCAGGGCGCTCTGCCCCCGGGTGATAATCGCGCAGCGCAGCCCCTGCTTCGTGAGCTTAATGCCGCAGAGCAGGCCCGCCAGCCCGCCGCCGACAATCACGGTATCAAATTTCATCGTGTTGCTCCTTCTCAAGACCGCAAAGCCCCTGGTAGACCCAGCGGGTAAATTCACTTTCACGCAGGGCATCGCCCCAGGCGACAGGCTGTATGCCTTTCCAGCGTTCGTTTAAAAACGCGCTGAGCTGATCGAGCGACTGGGTAGCGGTGGTGGTGTGAAAACGCTGCAACAGCCCGGCGGCGCGACAGGCGCACAGCTCGCCCTGGCAGGTGCCCATTCCGACGCGAGTGCGTCGGCGAAGATCGAGCAGGCTGGTGACCGTCAGGTTCTCCACCGCGTACTGCACCTCACCGGCGGTGACGGCTTCGCACTCGCACACGAGGCTGCGGCTTACTCGTCCTTCACCGAGCCACGGTGGCGTTCTGTCGCCGTGGCGGTATACTGCGGACCCGCGCAGCGGCGCGGGCAGAGAGATGATTTTTTGCAGCGTTTTTTCGGTGGACTGGCGCGATCCCGGCAGCGGCTGTTCTGCCGTCACGCACGGCCTGGTATTCCCCAGCTTGCGGCAGACGGCATCGGTTGCCCACTCGGCCATCAGGCGATAGGTCATCAGCTTGCCGCCGGTGATGGTGATAAACCCGTCCATGCCGTCGCGCGCGGCGTGATCGAGCAGCACAATGCCCCGGCTGACGTTACGTCCGCTCGGATCGTTGTCGCTGGCGACCAGCGGACGCACGCCCGCGTAGGCGCGCAGAATGCGCGTCTGCGCCATCACCGGCGCCAGTTTTTCCCCTTCGCGCAGCAGGATATCCACCTCTTCAGCGGTGACGCGGTTGTAGTCAATTTCGCTGTAGTCCACGTGGGTTGAGGTCGTCCCGATTAACGAAATGGTATCTCCCGGCACAAGAATATCGGCGTCAGACGGTTTGCGGCAGCGGTTGATCACGTGGTTATTGATGCGGTGGTCGAGGATCAGCAGCGAGCCTTTCGCCGGGAACATGCGCACCGACAGGTCAGCGTATTCCGCAATCCGCTGCCCCCAGATCCCCGCCGCGTTGACCACCACGGTGGCATACAGCTCGCTGTGCTCATTGTATTGCGTATTAAAAAGCCGCACGCCGCAGATGCGATGGCCTTCGCGGATAAGGCCGGTCACTTCGTGCCCGGTGAGGATATGTGCGCCATGCTCCCGGGCGTCCAGCATGTTGGCGGCGGTCAGGCGGAACGGATCGACGGTGCCGTCAGGGACTTTCACCGCGCCGATAAGCGCCGGGTTAACTGACGGTTCCAGCCTACGCGCCAGCGCCGGATCCATGGCTTCAGCCTGAATGCCCGCGGCGCCGCAGGCGGTAATAAAGGTGTCCTGAAAGGCGAGGTCATCTTCAGGAAGGGTAATAAAGAGGCCGTCGGTCGGTTCAATGCAGTGTCGGGCGATACGCTTGAGGATCTGGTTTTCAGCAATACATTCGCGTGCGGATTCCGCGTCGGTGACCGCATACCGGGCGCCGCTGTGCAGCAGGCCGTGGTTACGCCCGGTTGCGCCCGTGGCGATATCATGGCGTTCCAGAAGCGTGACGCTTAAGCCGCGAAGGGCGCAATCGCGCGCGATCCCGGCGCCGGTTGCGCCACCACCAATGATTATCACATCACTATAACGAGGATCGTGACTGGTCATTGTTTACCCTCTATGTTCGTTTTTTATCATTTAGCCATATTAATTTTGTGGTTTGTTTGATTTCGAACATAAACGCGCAGGATTCGAAAGTGAAACGTGATTTCATGCGCTTTTTTGCGCATTCTGTCATATTTCTGTAACAATCTGTGCGTTGATTCACAGTAACAATCACCGTGATTTCTTAACATCCCCGCCTCTGGAATTCAGGTGCGAGCCACCTGCTCATTCATTTCAAGGCCACGGAGGCTGTTATGCTCAGTATCTTCAAACCTGCGCCCCACAGGGCGCGTCTGCCAGAGGCAGAAATAGATCCGCTCTATCGCCGTCTGCGTTGGCAAATCTTCCTGGGGATCTTCTTCGGGTACGCGGCGTACTACCTTGTACGTAAAAACTTCGCGCTCGCCATGCCGTATCTGGTGGAGCAGGGCTTTTCCCGCGGCGATCTGGGGTTCGCGCTGTCGGGGATCTCTATCGCCTACGGTTTTTCCAAATTCATCATGGGCTCCGTGTCGGATCGCTCGAATCCGCGCGTGTTCCTGCCCGCCGGTCTGATCCTGGCGGCCGCGGTCATGCTGTTCATGGGCTTTGTGCCGTGGGCAACCTCCAGCATTGCCATCATGTTCGTGCTGCTGTTCCTCTGCGGCTGGTTCCAGGGGATGGGGTGGCCGCCGTGCGGGCGTACCATGGTGCACTGGTGGTCGCAGAAAGAGCGCGGCGGCATCGTGTCGGTGTGGAACTGCGCCCATAACGTGGGCGGCGGTATTCCGCCTCTGCTGTTCCTGCTGGGGATGGCCTGGTTCAACGACTGGCACGCGGCGCTCTACATGCCTGCCTTTGGCGCCATTCTGGTGGCGATTATTGCCTTCGCTCTGATGCGCGATACGCCGCAGTCCTGCGGCCTGCCGCCGATTGAAGAGTACAAAAACGACTATCCGGATGATTACAGCAAGGAACATGAAGAAGAGCTGACCGCAAAACAGATCTTCATGAAGTACGTGCTGCCGAACAAGCTGCTGTGGTACATCGCGGTCGCGAACGTGTTCGTTTACCTGCTGCGCTACGGCATCCTCGACTGGTCGCCAACCTACCTGAAAGAGGTGAAGCACTTCGCGCTGGATAAATCCTCCTGGGCGTACTTCCTGTATGAATATGCCGGGATCCCGGGCACGCTGCTTTGCGGCTGGATGTCGGACAAAGTGTTTAAAGGTAACCGCGGTGCGACGGGCGTGTTCTTTATGACGCTGGTGACCATCGCGACCGTGGTGTACTGGCTCAACCCGCCGGGCAACCCATCAGTAGATATGGCCTGCATGATCGTCATCGGCTTCCTGATTTACGGTCCGGTGATGTTGATCGGTCTGCATGCCCTGGAGCTGGCGCCGAAAAAAGCGGCGGGCACGGCGGCGGGCTTTACCGGCCTGTTCGGCTACCTCGGCGGTTCGGTCGCGGCGAGCGCCATTGTGGGCTACACCGTTGACTTCTTCGGCTGGGACGGCGGCTTTATGGTGATGATCGGCGGTAGCGTGCTGGCGGTACTGCTGCTGATTGTTGTGATGATCGGGGAAAAACGTCACCACGCTGAAGTGCTGGCACGTCGTCAATAAGGAGCTTTGCGATGAAATTAACTCAGTTAGCGACAGGCCTGCTGCTGGCGGGCCTGATGACCGGCTCCGCGCTGGCGGCGGATAAAATCGTTATTGCCCACCGCGGCGCGAGCGGCTATCTGCCGGAGCATACGCTGCCGGCGAAAGCGATGGCCTATGCGCAGGGCGCGGATTATCTGGAGCAGGATCTGGTGATGACGAAGGACGACCAGCTGGTCGTCCTGCACGATCACTATCTTGACCGCGTGACGGACGTGGCGGAGCGCTTCCCGGACCGCGCCCGCAAAGATGGCCGCTTCTACGCCATTGACTTCACGCTGGCGGAGATCCGCTCTCTGAAGTTTACCGAAGGCTTCGAGATTGAAAACGGCAAGAAGGTGCAGGTCTATCCGGGACGTTTCCCGATGGGCAAATCTGACTTCCGGATCCATACCTTCCAGGAAGAGATTGAGTTTGTTCAGGGGCTGAACCACTCAACCGGTAAAAACATCGGCATCTATCCGGAAATCAAAGCGCCGTGGTTCCACCATCAGGAAGGGAAGGACATTGCCGCGAAGACGCTGGAGGTGCTGAAACAGTACGGCTACACCAGCAAGAAGGACAAGGTCTACCTGCAGTGTTTTGATGCCGCCGAGCTGAAGCGCATCAAAACCGAGCTGGAGCCGAAGATGGGCATGAACCTCAACCTGGTGCAGCTGATTGCCTACACTGACTGGAATGAAACCCAGGAGAAGCAGCCGGACGGGACGTGGGTGAACTACAGCTACGACTGGATGTTTAAGCCGGGCGCGATGAAGCAGATTGCGCAGTACGCCGACGGCATTGGGCCTGATTACCATATGCTGGTGGCGGAAGGCTCAACGCCGGGCCACGTGAAGCTGACGGCGATGGTGAAAGAGGCGCATGCCAGCAAGATGCAGGTGCATCCGTACACCGTGCGTGCAGACCAGCTGCCGCCGTATGCCACGGATGTGAATCAGCTTTATGAGGTGTTGTATAAGCAGGCGGGCGTGGACGGACTGTTTACGGATTTCCCGGATAAAGCGGTGAGCTTTTTGAAGGATTAACGCTGAAATTGCCGGGTGGCGGCTGCGCCTTACCCGGCCTACGAACTGCGGTTTTGTAGGTCGGGTAAGCGAAGCGCCACCCGACACACTCACATCTCGATCTCGATATCGCCTTTTGCCCGGCAGCAGCAGGGCAAAATTTCCCCTTCGTTGATAAAGGCCAGCGGTTCGGTCAGCCAGTCCACCTGGCCGGCGACCAGACGGCAGCGGCAGGAGCCGCAATAGCCTTCACGACACTGGTACTCGACCTCCACCTGATGCGCTTCAAGCGCCACCAGCAGGGAAGGGTGCTCTTCCTGGCACAGCACTTCTGTACCCGAAAGACTCAGCGTGACGCGCGTCATCAGAGCTGGAAATCGCTCAGGTCGTCGGTGTTGACTTCAGAATCAATCTGACCGACCAGATAAGAACTCACTTCCACTTCCTGCGGCGCGACCTGCACGTTATCGGACACCAGCCAGGTGTTGATCCACGGGATAGGGTTAGAACGCGTCTGGAACGGCAGGTCGAGACCGACAGCCTGCATGCGGATGTTGGTGATGTACTCCACGTACTGGCACAGGATGTCTTTGTTCAGGCCAATCATGGAGCCGTCACGGAACAGATAGTCTGCCCACTCTTTCTCCTGCTGGGCCGCCAGCACGAACAGGTCGTAGCACTCCTGCTTGCACTCTTCGGCGATTGCTGCCATCTCAGGATCGTCCGTGCCGCTGCGCAGCAGGTTCAGCATGTGCTGGGTACCGGTCAGGTGCAGGGCTTCATCACGGGCAATCAGACGGATGATCTTGGCGTTGCCTTCCATCAGCTTACGCTCGGCAAAGGCGAAGGAGCAGGCGAAGCTCACGTAGAAGCGGATCGCTTCCAGCGCGTTGACGCTCATCAGGCACAGGTACAGCTGCTTTTTCAGCGCACGCAGGTTCACGGTGATGGTTTTGCCATCCACGTGGTGGGTGCCTTCGCCCAGCAGATGCCAGTAGCTGGTCATCTCGATCAGCTCGTCGTAGTAATGGGCAATGCCTTCCGCGCGCTTCTGGATCTGCTCGTTGGTGACGATATCGTCAAACACCACCGCCGGATCGTTCACGATGTTGCGGATGATGTGCGTATAAGAGCGGGAGTGGATCGTCTCGGAGAACGCCCAGGTTTCCACCCAGGTTTCCAGTTCTGGAATCGAGATCAGCGGCAGCAGCGCCACGTTCGGGCTACGGCCCTGAATGGAGTCCAGCAGCGTCTGGTACTTCAGGTTGCTGATGAAGATATGTTTTTCGTGATCCGGCAGCGACTGGTAATCAATACGGTCGCGGGAGACGTCCACTTCTTCCGGGCGCCAGAAGAAGGAGAGTTGCTTTTCAATCAGCTTTTCGAAGATGTCATATTTTTGCTGATCGTAGCGTGCCACGTTGACCGGCTGGCCGAAGAACATCGGCTCTTTGAGCTGGTCGTTTTTCGTCTGTGAAAAGGTGGTATATGCCATTGCGGTGAGTCCTGTTGAGATTTTATTGCCCGGCGGCACTGCGTTTGCCGGGCCTACAAAACCGTAGGCCGGGTAAGCGTAGCGCCACCCGGCGAAGTGCTTAGATCTTACATGCGCCGCTTTCGCAGCCATCGTCCTGAATTGACGGTACCAGGTCGTCCTGCGCGTCTTCCGCACCATCACGGGTGTTGTGATAGTACAGGGTTTTCACGCCAAATTTGTAGGCGGTGAGCAGGTCTTTCAGCAGTTGCTGCATCGGAACCTTGCCTGACGGGAAGCGCGTCGGGTCATAGTTGGTATTGGCAGAGATCGACTGGTCGATAAACTTCTGCATGATACCCACCAGCTGCAGGTAACCGTCGTTGTTTGGCATTTCCCACAGCAGCTCGTAGTTGTCACCCAGCGTCTCGTAATCCGGCACCACCTGACGCAGCACGCCGTCTTTCGAGGCTTTGATGCTGACGTGGCCGCGCGGTGGCTCAATGCCGTTGGTGGCGTTAGAGATCTGCGAAGAGGTCTCAGACGGCATCAGGGCAGAGAGCGTGGAGTTACGCAGGCCGTGCGTTTTAATGGACTCGCGCAGGCCTTCCCAGTCGAGATGCAGCGGCTCGCTGACAATCGCATCCAGGTCTTTCTTGTAGGTGTCGATCGGCAGAATGCCTTTCGCGTAGGTGGTCTCGTTGAACCACGGGCACGCGCCTTGCTCTTTCGCCAGCTCGTTGGACGCTTTCATCAGGTAGTACTGAATGGCTTCGAACGTCTGGTGCGTCAGGTTATTAGCGCTGCCGTCAGAGTAACGCTTGCCGTTTTTCGCCAGCCAGTAGGCGAAGTTGATCACACCTATACCCAGGGTACGGCGGCCCATCGCACCGCGTTTCGCTGCCGGGATTGGGTAATCCTGGTAGTCCAGCAGAGCGTCGAGGGCACGAACTGCCAGCACGGCCAGCTCTTCCAGCTCGTCCAGGCTCTTAATTGCGCCCAGGTTAAATGCGGACAGCGTACACAGCGCAATTTCACCGTTTTCGTCGTTCACATCTTCCAGCGGTTTGGTCGGCAGGGCGATCTCCAGGCACAGGTTAGACTGGCGCACTGGCGCAACGACCGGATCGAACGGGCTGTGGGTGTTGCAGTGGTCAACGTTCTGGATGTAGATACGGCCGGTAGAGGCACGTTCCTGCATCATCAGGGAGAACAGATCGACCGCCTTCACGCGCTGCTTGCGGATGCTGTCGTCTTTTTCGTATTTGGTGTACAGACGCTCGAACTCGTCCTGATCGGCGAAGAACGCGTCGTACAGGCCCGGGACGTCGGACGGGCTGAACAGGGTAATGTCTTCGCCCTTCAGCAGACGGGTGTACATCAGCTTATTGATCTGCACGCCGTAGTCCATGTGACGCACGCGGTTGCCTTCAACACCACGGTTGTTTTTCAGAACCAGCAGGCTTTCCACTTCCAGGTGCCACATTGGGTAGAACAGGGTCGCAGCACCGCCGCGCACGCCGCCCTGAGAGCAGGATTTTACTGCCGTCTGGAAGTGCTTATAGAACGGGATACAGCCGGTGTGGAACGCTTCACCGCCGCGAATCGGGCTGCCCAGCGCACGAATGCGGCCGGCGTTGATGCCGATACCGGCGCGCTGGGAAACGTATTTCACAATGGCGCTGGAGGTGGCGTTGATGGAATCCAGGCTGTCACCACACTCGATCAGCACGCAGGAGCTGAACTGGCGGGTAGGGGTGCGCACGCCAGACATGATTGGCGTAGGCAGAGAAATCTTGAACGTCGATACCGCATCGTAGAAACGCTTCACGTAATCCAGACGGGTATCACGTGGGTAGTTTGAGAACAGGCAGGCGGCCACCAGAATGTAGAGGAACTGGGCGCTTTCGTAGATCTCACCGGTTACACGGTTCTGAACCAGGTATTTGCCTTCGAGCTGCTTCACCGCCGCGTAGGAGAAGTTCATGTCGCGCCAGTGATCGATAAACCCGTTCATCTGCTCGAACTCTTCTTCCGTATAGTCTTCCAGCAGATGCGTGTCGTATTTGCCCAGCTCAACCATTTTCACCACGTGATCGTAAAGCTTCGGCGGCTCAAACTGGCCGTAGGCTTTTTTACGCAGGTGGAAAATCGCCAGACGTGCAGCCAGGTACTGATAATCCGGTGCTTCGCGGGAGATCAGGTCCGCCGCCGCTTTGATGATGGTTTCGTGGATATCAGACGTTTTGATGCCGTCGTAGAACTGAATATGAGAACGCAGTTCAACCTGGGAGATAGATACGTTGTTCAGTCCTTCTGCTGCCCAGTCGAGAACTCGATGGATTTTGTCCAGATTGATACGCTCGGTAGTACCGTCGCGCTTTGTCACCAGCAGACTCTGATTCATGTGGGTTTTACCTGTCCGTGAAATAAAAAATATCCCCCGCTTATCCACAGAACCGTCTTGTGACTAACTCTGTGGATAAATACTACATATAGGGGGTTTGCGATAAGAAAAACGCTATATGGTGAGTATTCTAGTATCGAATCTTTTCAGCACAAGGGTTGATTTTGACGTTAAATTGAGGTTGTGAAAGGGTAAAAAAGGCTAAGTCCTCGTACCGTAAGGCCTGGAAGACATGTCAATAATTAAGAAAAAAAATTCAAAATTTGATCGAGTGCTGATTTCTTCAACGGGAGGTCAGAATTGCGCAACATGATGTCGCGCAATCTTTATAAGAATAACGAATGACGTTAGTCGTTTTTGGCGGTTGTGTGCAACATATAGTTAACATCAACGCCCGGTGCGAGTTTGAATTTGTTGGTCAGCGGATTGTAGTGCAGGCCGGTGATGTGCTGCTCCTTGAGCCACGTCTGGTCAACCCAGCTTAACAGCTCCGCCGGCTTGATGAATTTCTTCACGTCATGCGTGCCTTTCGGCACCATGCGCAGCACATACTCCGCGCCGACGACGGCCATCAGCCAGGCTTTAGCGTTGCGGTTGAGGGTTGAGAAGAAGACCTGGCCGCCCGGTTTCACCAGTTTTGCACAGGCGTGCACCACGGATTGCGGATCGGGAACGTGCTCCAGCATCTCCATGCAGGTCACCACGTCGTACTGATGGGCATGTTTTGCCGCGTGTTCTTCCACGGTTTCCTGCACATAGTCTACCTGTATGCCAGACTCCAGCGCGTGAAGACGGGCAACCTGCAGCGGTTCAAAACCCATATCCAGGCCCGTGACATTCGCCCCTTCGCGCGCCATGCTTTCCGCCAGGATACCGCCGCCGCAGCCGACATCGAGCACTTTTTTACCGAACAGACCGCCGGAACGCTCCACAATATAGCCCAGACGCAGCGGGTTAATACGGTGCAGCGGTTTGAACTCACCTTCCAGATCCCACCAGCGGGACGCCACCGCTTCAAATTTGGCAATCTCTTCGTGGTCAACGTTGTGAGCCACCGGGGATTTTTCGGCATTCATGGGCGCTTTTACTCCTTATTTAGCAAGACGAATGAGTATATCAGGCAATCCCTGTGAATAAAGCGTATAGGTTTACCTCAATCACCTCGGCTGTGTTATAATTTGCGACCTTTGAATCCGGGATACAGTAGAGGGATAGCGGTTAGATGAGCGACCTTGCGAGAGAAATTACACCGGTTAACATCGAGGAAGAGCTGAAGAGCTCCTATCTGGACTATGCGATGTCGGTCATTGTTGGCCGTGCGCTGCCGGACGTCCGCGATGGCCTGAAGCCGGTACACCGTCGCGTACTATACGCCATGAACGTATTGGGCAATGACTGGAATAAAGCCTATAAAAAATCTGCCCGCGTCGTCGGTGACGTCATCGGTAAATATCACCCGCATGGTGATACCGCCGTTTATGACACCATCGTTCGTATGGCGCAGCCATTCTCCTTGCGCTACATGCTGGTAGATGGCCAGGGTAACTTTGGTTCAGTCGACGGCGACTCCGCTGCAGCGATGCGTTATACGGAAATCCGTATGTCGAAAATCGCTCATGAGCTGATGGCCGACCTGGAAAAAGAGACCGTTGATTTCGTCGATAACTACGACGGCACCGAGCGCATCCCAGATGTGATGCCCACCAAGATCCCGAACCTGTTAGTGAACGGTTCGTCCGGCATCGCGGTCGGTATGGCAACCAACATTCCGCCGCACAATATCACTGAGGTGATCAACGGCTGTCTGGCCTATATCGATGATGAAGACATCAGCATTGAAGGGCTGATGACACACATTCCGGGCCCGGACTTCCCGACGGCGGCGATCATCAACGGTCGTCGCGGTATTGAAGAAGCGTACCGTACCGGCCGCGGCAAGATTTACATCCGTGCCCGCGCCGAAGTGGAAGCGGATGCCAAAACCGGCCGTGAAACCATCATTGTTCACGAGATCCCGTATCAGGTGAACAAAGCGCGTCTGATTGAAAAAATCGCCGAGCTGGTAAAAGAAAAACGTGTTGAAGGCATCAGCGCGCTGCGTGACGAGTCTGACAAAGACGGTATGCGCATCGTGATTGAGATCAAACGCGACGCGGTGGGTGAGGTTGTCCTGAACAACCTGTACTCCCAGACGCAGCTTCAGGTCTCCTTCGGTATCAACATGGTTGCACTGCACCATGGTCAGCCGAAGATCATGAACCTGAAAGAGATCCTGAGCGCGTTCGTCCGTCACCGCCGTGAAGTGGTGACCCGTCGTACCATCTTCGAACTGCGCAAAGCGCGCGACCGTGCGCACATCCTTGAAGCGCTGGCGGTTGCGCTGGCCAATATCGACCCGATCATCGAACTGATCCGTCGTGCGCCAACCCCGGCGGAAGCGAAAACTGCGCTGATTTCCCGTCCGTGGGATCTGGGCAACGTCGCCGCGATGCTGGAACGTGCGGGCGATGACGCGGCGCGTCCTGAGTGGCTGGAACCTGAGTTCGGCGTGCGTGACGGTCAGTACTACCTGACGGAACAGCAGGCCCAGGCGATTCTGGATCTGCGTCTGCAGAAACTGACCGGCCTTGAGCATGAAAAACTGCTCGACGAATACAAAGAGCTGCTGGAACAGATTGCTGAGCTGCTGCACATTCTGGGCAGCGCAGAGCGCCTGATGGAAGTGATCCGCGAAGAGCTGGAGCTGGTCCGCGATCAGTTCGGCGACGAGCGCCGCACCGAAATCACCGCCAACAGCGCGGACATCAACATCGAAGACCTGATCAACCAGGAAGACGTTGTTGTGACCCTGTCTCACCAGGGCTACGTGAAGTATCAGCCTTTAACCGACTACGAAGCACAGCGTCGTGGCGGTAAAGGCAAATCTGCAGCACGTATTAAAGAAGAAGACTTCATTGACCGCCTGCTGGTGGCGAACACCCATGACACGATCCTCTGCTTCTCCAGCCGCGGTCGTCTGTACTGGATGAAAGTCTATCAGCTGCCGGAAGCAAGCCGTGGCGCGCGTGGTCGTCCAATCGTTAACCTGCTGCCGCTGGAAGCGAACGAACGTATCACCGCTATCCTGCCGGTACGCGAGTACGAAGAGGGCGTGAACGTCTTTATGGCGACCGCCAGCGGTACCGTGAAGAAAACCGCGCTGACCGAATTCAGCCGTCCGCGTTCTGCCGGTATTATCGCCGTAAACCTGAACGAAGGCGACGAGCTGATTGGCGTGGATCTGACCTCCGGTTCCGATGAAGTGATGCTGTTCTCTGCTGCCGGTAAAGTGGTGCGCTTCAAAGAAGACGCCGTTCGTGCGATGGGTCGTACCGCGACGGGCGTGCGTGGTATCAAGCTGGCTGGCGAAGACAGCGTTGTTTCTCTGATTATTCCGCGCGGTGAAGGGGCTATCCTGACCGTGACGCAGAATGGTTACGGTAAACGTACGGCGGAAGGGGAATACCCAACCAAGTCTCGCGGCACGCAGGGCGTCATCTCCATCAAGGTGACCGAGCGCAACGGTTCCGTTGTCGGCGCGGTGCAGGTGGACGATGCGGACCAGATCATGATGATCACCGATGCCGGTACGCTGGTGCGTACCCGCGTGTCTGAGATCAGCGTGGTGGGTCGTAACACCCAGGGCGTGATCCTCATCCGTACAGCGGAAGATGAAAACGTGGTGGGTCTGCAGCGCGTTGCCGAGCCAGTGGATGATGAAGAGCTCGACTCCATCGACGGTAGCGTCGCGGAAGGCGATGAGGATATCGCGCCGGAAGCCGACACCGACGATGACGTAGCGGACGACGCTGACGAGTAATGTCTCCTGATGCAAAAAAGGGCCGGATTCCGGCCCTTTTCTTTTGCACAAGCAGATAAGTCAACGTTGCGACCTGGCGCGTTTACCGCTACCTTAACCACATTCTTTTGACCCCGACGGCGGAGCCTCGCCCCCTTGAAATACCTCGTCTCCTTTCGTACTACGCTGAAAGTCTCTCGCTATCTGTTTCGGGCGCTGGCGCTCCTGCTTTGGCTGCTGGTGGCCCTGTTCTCGGTGTTTTACATCGTTAACGCCCTGCACCAGAAAGAAGCGGAGATCCGCCAGGAGTTTAACTTAAGCTCCGACCAGGCCCAGCGCTACATTCAGCGAACGTCTGACGTGATGAAGGAGCTGAAGTATATTGCCGAAAATCGTCTGACGGCGGAAAACGGTATCCTTGCGCTTCGCGGGCGTGATGACAAAACCGAAGTCCCGGACTTCCAGCCGCTGTTCCCGGATTCCGATTGCTCCACCATGAGCAATACCTGGCGCGGCTCTCTGGAATCGCTCGCCTGGTTTATGCGCTACTGGCGCGACAATTTCTCCGCCGCCTATGACCTGAACCGCGTCTTCCTGATTGGCAGCGAGAATCTCTGCATGGCTGACTTTGGCCTGCGCGACGTACCCGTTGAGCGTGACGATGCGCTGAAAAGCCTGCATGAACGTATTGTGAAATACCGCAATGCACCGCAGGACGAGCGCGGCAATAACATCTTCTGGGTGAGCCAGGGCCCGCGTCCGGGCGTGGGCTATTTCTACGCGCTGACGCCGGTTTATCTGGGCAATCGCCTGCAGGCGCTGCTGGGGATTGAGCAGACCATTCGCATGGAAAACTTCTTCACCCCGGGCAGCCTTCCCATGGGCGTGACCATTCTGGATGAAAACGGTCATCAGCTGATCTCACTTGCCGGGCCTGATAACCGTCTAAACGTCGAACCGCACTGGATGCAGGAGCGGTCGTGGTTTGGCTATACCTCAGGTTTCCGCGAGCTGGTGCTGAAGAAGAGCCTGCCGCCTTCGTCGCTCAGTATCGTCTATTCGCTGCCGGTGGATATGGTGCTTGAGCGGATACGCATTCTTATCATGAATGCGATTCTGCTCAACCTGCTGGCGGGGGGCGCGCTGTTTACGCTGGCGCGCATGTATGAGCGGAAAATCTTTATTCCTGCCGAAAGCGACGCCCAGCGACTGGAGGAACATGAGCAGTTTAACCGCAAGATTGTTGCCTCTGCGCCGGTGGGGATCTGTATTCTGCGTACCCAGGACGGGACCAATATCCTGAGTAACGAACTGGCACATAACTACCTGAACATGCTGACGCACGAAGACCGGCAGAGGCTGACGCAAATTATCTGCGGTCAGCAGGTTAACTTTGTCGACGTGTTGACCAGTACGCACACCAACCTGCAGATCAGCTTTGTGCATTCCCGCTATCGCAATGAAAACGTGGCGATTTGCGTGCTGGTGGATGTCTCCGCGCGCGTGAAGATGGAAGAGTCGTTGCAGGAGATGGCGCAGGCGGCAGAGCAGGCCAGCCAGTCGAAGTCCATGTTCCTTGCCACCGTCAGCCACGAGCTGCGTACGCCGCTGTACGGGATCATCGGTAACCTCGACCTGCTGCAGACTAAAGAGCTGCCGAAAGGTGTCGACCGGCTGGTGACGGCGATGAACAACTCCTCCAGCCTGCTGCTGAAAATCATCAGCGATATTCTGGACTTCTCTAAAATCGAGTCCGAGCAGCTGAAAATCGAGCCGCGCGAGTTTTCGCCGCGCGAGGTGATGAACCATATCAGCGCCAACTATCTCCCGCTGGTGGTGCGTAAACAGCTGGGGCTCTACTGCTTTATTGAGCCGGACGTTCCGCTGACGCTGCACGGCGATCCGATGCGCCTGCAGCAGGTCATCTCTAACCTGCTCAGCAACGCCATTAAATTCACCGATACCGGCTGTATTGTGCTGCACGTCTGCCGGGCGGGGGATTACCTGAGCATTCGCGTGCGCGACACGGGGGTCGGCATCCCGGCGAAGGAGGTGGTTCGCCTGTTCGACCCGTTCTTCCAGGTCGGGACCGGCGTGCAGCGTAACTTCCAGGGTACCGGACTGGGGCTGGCGATTTGTGAGAAGCTCGTCAGCATGATGGACGGTGATATCTCCGTGGATACCGAGCCCGGCATGGGCAGCCAGTTCACCATCCGCATTCCGCTCTATTCGGCGCAGTATCCGGCAAAAGCCACGGTAGACGGGCTGAGCGATAAGCGCTGCTGGCTGGCGGTGCATAACGCCTCGCTGAATGACTATCTGACGGCGCTGCTTACCCACAGCGGCGTGAGGGTGTGCCGCTATGAAGGTCAAACACCGGACGTGGACGATGTGCTGATCGCCGACGAGATGCCGGAACAGCCGTGGCAGGGGAGAGGGTCAGTGCTCTTCTGCCGTCGCCACATCGGTATCCCGGTTGAGCGTGCGCCAGGGGAATGGGTACACAGTGTCGCCACCCCGCACGAGCTGTTGAGCCTGCTGGCACGCATCTACAAAGTGGAACTGGAAGAGAGCGACGGCGCGGGCGGATTGCCGTCACCGGAGTCTCTGGCGTCGGTGAACGACGATATGATGATTCTGGTGGTGGATGACCATCCGATAAACCGTCGCCTGCTGGCTGACCAGCTTGGATCGCTGGGCTACCAGTGCAAAACCGCCAATGACGGCGTGGATGCGCTGAACGTGCTGAGTAAGAATCATATTGATATCGTGCTGAGCGACGTCAACATGCCCAACATGGACGGCTACCGTCTGACGCAGCGCATCCGACAGCTTGGCCTGACGTTGCCAGTGGTGGGCGTAACGGCGAACGCGCTGGCGGAAGAGAAACAGCGCTGTCTGGAGTCAGGCATGGACAGCTGTCTGTCGAAACCGGTGACGCTGGACGTGCTGAAGCAGACATTGTCGATTTACGCGGAGCGTGTGAGAAAAACGCGGATATAAAAAAGGCCCGGAAGGGCCTTTTTTAATTGCCCGGCGGTACTGCGCTTGCGCGGGCCTGCGGGTTCTGTAGGCCGGGTAAGCGCGAGCGCCACCCGGCATAAACAGCGGATATCAATCCTTGTCGGTTGCGCTCAGCGTGACGGAGGAGAGATAGTTCAGCAGAGCAATATCGTTATCCACGCCCAGCTTCATCATCGCTGATTTCTTCTGGCTGCTGATGGTTTTAATACTGCGGTTCAGCTTCTTGGCAATCTCGGTCACCAGGAAACCTTCTGCGAACAGGCGCAGAACTTCACTCTCTTTCGGCGACAGGCGTTTGTCACCGTAGCCACCCGCGCTGATTTTTTCCAGCAAACGAGAAACGCTTTCAGGCGTGAACTTCTTGCCTTTCTGCAGCGCCGCAAGCGCTTTAGGCAGATCGGTCGGTGCGCCTTGTTTCAGCACAATCCCTTCGATGTCCAGATCCAGAACCGCGCTCAGGATCGCCGGGTTGTTGTTCATGGTCAGAACAATGATCGAGATATCCGGGAAGTGACGTTTAATATATTTGATGAGCGTGATCCCATCACCGTATTTGTCTCCAGGCATGGAGAGATCGGTAATGAGCACGTGTGCATCAAGTTTTGGGAGGTTATTGATCAGTGCTGTGGAGTCTTCAAATTCACCGACTACATTCACCCACTCGATCTGTTCAAGTGATTTGCGAATACCGAACAGTACAATCGGATGGTCATCGGCAATAATTACGTTCATATTGTTCATGTATAAGGCTACCTTGCTACAGCAAGCTTTTGACGTAGGCGTCAATGTCGCTGATGTATTTTTCAATGCCAGAGGCATCTTTCTCACGAATTAGATGTTCCAGCGTTTCACATAACTGCTTGCCGGGAACCAGATTAAGCATGGCAAACACCCCTTTAAGCCGGTGTGCTGTCTGTGCCAGCGCTGCAAAATCATTTGCAGCGGACTCAGTATACAACCGCTTAACATCATCTGGTACTGTATCAACAAAGAGTGAATAGTATCCGCTGGCGTGAAGCTCGGCATTTTCATTACCGCCTAACGGTGATTCCGCTATCTCTTCCTGCGCCAGCTGCTCTTCTATTAGTTGTAGTACAGCTTCCTGCATCGCATTGCTTATATTAAAGTTGACGCGCAGCTGGCCAGGGCCGATTTTCCGCACGCCTGACTCATCATCGCTTAAAAGCAAGCCGGAGGCAGTAAGATTAGACGGATTATCAGTTAAAAACAGATCAAATTCTTGACTTGCAAGTCTTTCATCCGGCGTGATGCAGGCCGCACCCCAGTTTTCTAACTGACGAACGACAATATTGCGGATCTCGTTCGACGTAACATCGACCATCACCACGACATCATCCAGCAGACGCTCTTCATCTTCTTCCTGCGGATTGGCCGCCATTTTCACGTGCAGAGAATAGCGGGTGCCGAGAGATTCACGGGCCTTGATATTGAGATGGCCGCCGAGCTTACGCGCCAGCTGATCGCACAGCCAGAAGGTAAGGGCATTTGCCTTGCCGTAGCGATCGCTTTGCGTGTCATTCAGGAACGGGAAGTGCAGATTATCAATTTCACTCGTGGTGACGCCTTCCCCGGTGTCCAGGATGCGGAACGTCAGGCGGTCTTCTGCCGACTCCTCCGTACTGACTTCGAGGGTAATCTTGCCGATCTGCGTGGTGGTCACCGCGTACTGAATAATCATCAACAGTATGCGGCGCAGCGCTTCACGATCGCCGTGGCGCTCGTCATTTGCCGGAAGATTGTTATTGATCAGCAGTTGCAGCCCTTTGCGCTTAATCACGGGCAGGACTTCCGGAACCACTTCATCGATCAGATCCTGAATGGAGAAGAGGGTGGGGGTTCCCTTCCAGAAATCATTCTCCAGCATGTTCGCCAGCTGGATCTCATCAACCATTCTGACCAGCGAGTCGGCCTGGCAGGCAAGCTGGTGGCTTTCTGACGTATTTAACGCCGCCGCCTGGGTCGCCAGCGTTTTTAACGGCTGCTTGAAGGCATCGCCAATGTTCTGCATAAATGCGGCGCGCCCCTGCTGGTTTTTCTCATACAGTCTTTGCGCCTGCTTGAGCTTTTTATTCACCAGCACTTCGCGATCCTGATCGCGGATGATGAAGATTTGCGTACGTGAAGCCACTTGGCTGCGGAACTGGCGGATCTCGTACAGTTCATTGTTGATGGTGGCCTGAATCACCCCCTGGTGCTGATCCGCCATGGTGGTGATGTTCTGCAGGTTAAGATGCGGCAGCAGATGGTCGGCAATTTTATTGCTCATTACCGTACGATTTGCTTCCTGATCGTGAACTAAGACCCCAAGCGGCAGCACGGAAACAATCTCTTCATTCAGCGCGCGTAATACGCGCAGCTCATTGCTGGTTCCGGCCGGGACCGCCGCGGCGTCGCTCTGACGTCCCGACTGGAAGCGGAAGGTGCTGTAGCCAAATAGCGCCAGCGCCAGCAGACCGATATTCAGCAGCAGAGGCAACAGGATATTTTGCAGCGTGTCGAGCAACAGCGTACCAAACGGCACCTGCCACACCAGACGCATACCGGTCGAGTTCAGGGATGAGGCAATTTCGATTTTTGAACCGTTAAAGGAGATCGATACACTCTCTGCGGCCTCTTTGTCAGACGCCGCACGCATGTTCTGGGTGCTGCTGTCGGGCTCCAGACGGAAGCTATCGAGCGGCATATCCGGCGGGATTAAATCATTAATGGGTAAATCGAAGGCGACCACCGTCGCCAGATGTCCTGGCTGGTTGAAGGTGGTGCGCAGAGTAAAATAATGACCGTTTTGCCAGGCCAGGCGGCGCAGAGAAGAGAAGCTCTCACGTTCATCAAGGGCGTTCGCCTGCTGCAGCATCTCTGCCCGGCGGGAATCGACGATGCTGCCCACGGTGGTCTCTTTAAACCCGGAAGAGAGATCTTTTAACGGCAGCGTTGAGATCAGGATCATGCTGTTGTCCTGACCGTTCAGATAGTACATCGACCATGGCACCGTTTCGGCACCCCAGAGGGTATCCAGATAGGTCGAAATACGCTGTGTCATCTCAAGCGTCGCGCTGTCGTGAGAGCCAAAAATAAGCGCCTCAGTCTTACGCTGCGGTTTTTCGAGGTAATAGACATCCTGCTTAAGCCGTGTCTCCTGAAGTCCATCTCCGGATGAGGAGGCCGGTGCAGCTGCAATATTGTCGTAAATCTGCCAGGTGGCGTAGCGCCAGGTATCGATGCGCTTATGCACGGCGTGGGTGATATCGACGACCTGATAGCTTTTGTCCTTCAGCCAGGCATTAACCGCGCTTTGTACCATCACCCCCATGGTCACTAACAGCACAACGATCAAAAGAAGAAAGAAACGGGTGATGCTCCCGGGGAGGAGGGAGAATTTGCTCGGGGCGGTGGTTTCAGTCTGACTCATTGATATCTTTAACCCGTCATGGTCATGCTCTGTGGCGATAGGGCAGTATAAAGGGTAATAACTGAATTTCCAGCGCCACTGTCCGGGAAAAGGCGACTTTTTCAACGGACAATATCGGCAGCGTGTGGCGCAGTAAACATGTACAAACACGCCGGGCGCGTACAAATAATAAGTGCGCTCAGCCAGCAAATAGCACGAATTAACAAGAAATTAAGTTTTACATCAATTGTGCGTTCGCGAAGGACGGCCGATGAGAATTTAGTTAATAGTCGTTACAATTTCGGCGCGGTAGCACAAAAAATGAGAAGTTACGTAAAGAAAGGTAAAAAAAAACCGAATGCGAAGCATCCGGCTCAATTAGGGATAAACAGACATTCAAAACTGAATGACGGTAATAAATAAAGTTAATGATGATAGCGAGAGATATTTTAGAGATTAGGTGCGATCTTGTTTTGTCATTCAGTGCTGTAACGATTTTTATTATAACCTATTGATTATTATGGTTCTGTTTTTTCTTTTGATTATAAGTGCTAAATTTCTAAGCTATTTGTGCTTTGTAAAAGTTCCTTGATATTTACATTTTGAAACATGTTGACTGATAAATGAAACATCTTCAAAGTTTTCGTATCATATTCGCGTTGGATTATTCTGTAATTTTGCGGAGAATGAAATTGCCGACTGGTTAATGAGGGTTAACCAGTAAGCAGTGGCAATTATAAGGCATATAACAGAGGGTTAATAAAATGAAAGTTAAAGTACTGTCCCTCCTGGTACCAGCACTCCTGGTGGCAGGCGCAGCAAATGCGGCCGAAATTTATAACAAAGATGGCAACAAATTAGATCTGTACGGTAAAGTTGATGGTCTGCACTATTTCTCTGACGACAAGGGTAACGATGGCGACAAGACCTACATGCGTCTTGGCTTCAAAGGCGAAACTCAGGTTAACGATCAGCTGACCGGTTACGGCCAGTGGGAATATCAGATCCAGGGCAACACCAATGAAGGTGACAACCAGTCCTGGACGCGTGTGGCGTTCGCAGGTCTGAAGTTTGCTGAAGCTGGCTCCTTTGATTATGGTCGTAACTATGGCGTGATTTACGACGTGACCTCCTGGACCGACGTACTGCCAGAATTCGGCGGTGACACCTATGGTGCCGACAACTTCCTCCAGTCTCGTGCTAACGGCGTGGCAACCTACCGTAACCAGGACTTCTTCGGTCTGGTTGATGGCCTGAACTTTGCTCTGCAGTATCAGGGTAAAAACGGCAGCGTAAGCGGTGAAAACACTAACGGTCGCAGCCTGCTGAACCAGAACGGCGACGGCTACGGTGCATCCGTGACCTATAACCTGGGCGAAGGCTTCAGCGTGGGTGGTGCGATGTCCTCCTCCAAACGTACCGCCGACCAGAATGCAGCTGGCGTATACGGTAAGGGCGATCACGCAGAAGTCTATTCTGGTGGCCTGAAATACGATGCCAACAATATCTATCTGGCAGCGCAGTACTCTCAGACCTACAACGCAACCCGTTTCGGTACCTCTAACGGCAGCAACCCAACTACCGCTTACGGCTTTGCCAACAAAGCGCAGAACTTCGAAGTGGTTGCTCAGTACCAGTTCGACTTCGGCCTGCGTCCATCCGTGGCTTACCTGCAGTCTAAAGGCAAAGACATCGAAGGGTACGGCGATCAGGATCTGCTGAAATATGTTGATGTGGGTGCGACTTACTACTTCAACAAAAACATGTCCACCTACGTGGATTACAAAATCAACCTGGTTGATGAAAATGACTTCACCCGTCAGGCGGGTATCGGTACTGACGATATCGTCGCGCTGGGCCTGGTTTACCAGTTCTAATCGCGTTAACGTGTGACGTAAGGGGGCCTGATGGCCCCCTTTTTTGTGCTTCTCAGATTCTCACAACGCCCCTGTTTTGGTGTACTCTTGCCGCCCTGGCATGAGGATAATAATGAATGGACATGACTTTTTTACGCGCCAGCTTTCTGGCTATGCTTTTTTTCCTGACCGCGTGTAACGATCCCGCGACCGTGGCGAAAACCGATGCACCTGCCGCGACGGTGCTCGAAGGTAAAACGATGGGCACCTTCTGGCGCGTCAGCGTGATGAACCTCGATAAAACACGCACGGATGAACTTCGCGGCAAAATCCAGTCGCAGCTGGACGCCGACGATCAGCTGCTGTCGACCTATAAAAATGACTCGGCGCTGATGCGCTTTAACCTTTCGACCAGCACCTCTCTGTGGCCGGTGAGCGAGGCGATGGCCGATATCGTGACCGAGGCAATGCGCGTGGGTTATAAAACCAACGGGGCGATGGATGTGACCGTCGGTCCTCTGGTGAACCTCTGGGGATTTGGCCCCAATAAACAGCCGGTGAAGACGCCCGAACAGGCGGCCATTGATGACGCTCGCGCCCGGACAGGGCTACAGCATCTGACCGTGATCAACCAGTACGGGCAGCAGTACCTGCAAAAAGATATCCCCGATCTGTTTGTCGATCTGTCGACGGTCGGGGAAGGCTATGCGGCGGATCATCTTGCTGCACTGATGGCGCAGGAAGGAATTTCCCGATATCTGGTCTCGGTGGGCGGCGCGTTGGTCAGTCGGGGTATGAACGCCAGCGATAAACCGTGGCGCGTAGCGATTCAAAAACCAACCGATCGGCAAAATGCCGTGCAGGCGATAGTGGATATCAACGGACATGGCATCAGCACCTCCGGAAGCTATCGCAACTATTACGAGCTTGACGGGAAGCGTATTTCGCACGTGATTGATCCGCAGACCGGACGCCCCATCACGCATAACCTGGTCTCGGTGACGGTCATTGCCCCCACCGCGCTGGAAGCGGATGCCTGGGATACCGGATTAATGGTTCTCGGCCCGGAAAAAGCCAAAGAGGTGGTCCGTCAGGAAGGGCTGGCGGTTTATATGATCACCAAAGAGGGCGACGGGTTCAAAACCTGGAGCTCGCCGCAGTTCAACAGTTTCCTGGTCAGCGACAAAAATTAAAAAGCAAGGTTGCGGGTTTTTTATCGGTGGCGCTCAGGCACGCTCTATGTATGCTTATACGAGGAGCCGATCATGAAAAACCCAACCTTAATGACCGATGAGGATCGCTGGCGGGCCGTGCTGGCCCGCGATCCGCTCGCTGACGATCAGTTTGTCTTCGCCGTGCAGACGACGGGTATTTTCTGCCGCCCGTCATGCCGTGCCCGCCACGCGCTGCGTAAAAATGTCTGTTTTTATCCTGATGCCCACCATGCCGCGCAGGCAGGCTTTCGTCCGTGCAAGCGCTGCATGCCGGACAAACGCGATCCTCAGGCGCAGAAGCTGGCAAAAGTGGAACATGCCTGCCGGCTTCTGGAGCAGGATCCCGCGTTAACCCTGGAGAGACTGGCGGAGCAGGTTGCCATGAGTCCTTTCCATTTCCACCGCCTGTTTAAGTCGGTGACCGGCATGACGCCAAAAGCCTGGCAGCAGGCTGCGCGGGGTCAGCGTCTGCGCACCGCGCTTGCGCAGGGAGACAAAATTACCGATGCCGTGCTGGCGGCGGGATTTCCCGACAGCAGCAGCTATTATCGTAAAGCCAACGATGCGTTGGGCATGACGGCGAAGCAGTACCGTAAAGGAGAGGTGGCCGTGCGGTATGCCATCCATGACTGTTCGCTAGGACGCTGTCTGGTCGCCGAAAGCGAGCGGGGGATCTGCGCGATTCTGCTGGGTGACACCGATGCGGAAGTCACCGCAGAGCTTGCCACGCAATTTCCAAAAGCTACGCACGCGCCGCTGGACGGCGCCTTTGTGCAGCGGATCCACCAGGTCATTGCCAGTATTGATAACCGCGACGTACCGCTTGCGCTGCCGCTGGATATTCGCGGTACCGCGTTCCAGCAGCGCGTCTGGCAGGCCCTTCGCACTATTCCCTGCGGCGAAACGGCAAGCTATCAGCAGGTGGCGCAGGCGATTGGCCAACCCAGTGCGGTACGCGCCGTAGCAGGCGCCTGTGCGGCAAACACGCTGGCAATTGTGATCCCCTGCCATCGGGTGGTTCGCAACGACGGTGCGCTGTCGGGCTATCGCTGGGGGACGGCGCGAAAAGCCCTGTTACTGAAACGTGAGGCGAAACGCCGGGAGGAATAATGCTCGATCTTTTTGCGGATGCTGAACCCTGGCAGGAACCGCTTGCGCCAGGGGCGGTGATCCTCCGCCGCTTTGCACTCTCCCGTGCGGAGGCGTTGCTTGCCGGTATTGAAGAGGTCACGGCGGTTTCACCGTTTCGCCATATGGTGACACCGGGCGGCTACACCATGTCGGTGGCCATGGCCAACTGCGGCGAACTGGGCTGGGCGACAAACGAACGTGGGTATGTGTATGCTCCAAACGATCCCACGACCGACCGGCCGTGGCCTCCCATGCCTGAGGTTTTTCAGGCACTTTGTCACGAGGCTGCCGTGGCGGCGGATTATCCGGATTTTCGTCCTGATGCCTGTCTGATTAACCGCTACGCCGTCGGTGCGAAGCTCTCGCTGCATCAGGACAAGGATGAGCCCGATCTGCGCGCGCCTATCGTTTCGGTATCGTTAGGCCTGCCTGCCGTCTTTCAGTTTGGGGGATTACGCCGCAACGATCCGCTCAAACGCATTATGCTGGAACATGGCGATGTGGTGGTGTGGGGCAGGGAATCGCGGCTTTATTATCACGGCATTCAGCCGCTGAAACCCGGCGTCCACCCCCTCACGGGGGAGTACCGCTTTAATCTGACCTTCCGTCAGGCGGGGATGCGTAAACTAAAATAAGAATTATTCTTGATGTCCGCGCAGGGCAGTTTACACTGCTCGCTGATTTTTATTGTCCGGATTGCCTGCATGCAACTACTTCTCCTCGTCTGGCGTCAGTACTGCTGGCCCTTCATCGCCGTTATGGCGTTAAGCCTGGCCAGCGCCGCACTGGGTATTGGCCTGATCGCGTTTATTAACGTGCGGTTGATTGAAATGGTCGACACCTCGCTCTCCGTATTGCCGGAGTTTCTTGGCCTGCTGCTGCTGCTGATGGCGGTTACGCTCGGCTCCCAGCTGGCGCTGACCGCGCTCGGCCACCATTTCGTTTTTCGTTTGCGCAGTGAGTTTATCAAGCGGATCCTGGACACCCAGGTCGAACGCGTTGAGCAGCTCGGCAGCGCCTCCCTGTTGGCGGGGCTGACCAGCGACGTACGCGCCATTACCATCGCGTTCGTTCGTCTGCCCGAGCTGGTGCAGGGGATCATTCTGACCTTTGGCTCGGCGGCCTATCTCGCCTGGCTCTCCAGCAAAATGCTGGCGGTGACTGCGCTGTGGATCGCCATTACCATCTGGGGCGGTTTTGTCCTGGTGTCACGCGTCTATAAACACATGGCGGTGCTGCGCGAAACCGAAGATAAGCTCTATAACGACTACCAGACGGTACTGGAAGGGCGCAAAGAACTCACCCTGAACCGCGAGCGCGCCGAGTATATCTTTAACCATCTCTATATTCCGGACGCACACGAGTACCGGCATCACATCATTCGCGCTGATACCTTCCACCTGAGTGCGGTGAACTGGTCAAACATTATGATGCTGGGCGCCATTGGTCTGGTATTCTGGATGGCGAACAGCCTGGGCTGGGCGGACACCAACGTCGCGGCAACCTACTCGCTGACGCTGCTGTTTTTGCGCACGCCGCTGCTCTCGGCGGTCGGCGCGTTGCCCACCTTACTGAGTGCGCAGGTGGCCTTTAATAAGCTCAACAAATTCGATCTCGCGCCGTTTAAAGCCGAATTCCCGCGCCCGCAAGCCTTCCCTGACTGGCAGACGCTGGAGCTGCGTAACGTCACGTTCCGCTATCAGGACAGCGCCTTCTCCGTGGGGCCGGTCAACCTGACGATCCGCCGCGGCGAGCTGCTGTTCCTGATTGGCGGCAACGGCAGCGGTAAATCGACGCTGGCGATGCTGCTCACCGGGCTTTATCAGCCGCAGTCGGGCGAGATTTTACTGGATGGCAGAGCGCTGAGCGCGGAGAAGCCCGAGGATTACCGCAAGCTTTTCTCGGCGGTGTTCACCGACGTCTGGCTGTTTGAGCAACTGCTGGGTCCGGAAGGGCAGCAGGCCAATCCTGCGCTGGTGGAAAAATGGCTGGCGCAGCTGCAGATGTCCCACAAGCTGGAACTTCAGGATGGTAAAATTCTCAATCTGAAGCTTTCCAAAGGGCAGAAAAAGCGCGTGGCGCTGCTGCTGGCGCTGGCGGAAGAGCGTGACATCATTCTGCTGGATGAGTGGGCGGCGGATCAGGACCCGCACTTCCGCCGCGAGTTTTATCAGGTGCTGCTGCCGCTGATGCAGCAGATGGGTAAAACCATTTTCGCCATCAGCCACGACGATCATTACTTTATTCATGCCGACCGTCTGCTGGAGATGCGCGACGGCAGGCTGAGCGAGCTGACCGGTGAAGAGCGCGATGCAGCCTCGCGTGACGCGGTGGCGCGCACGGCCTGATGCCCTCACCCTAACCCTCTCCCACAGGGAGAGGGGATAATCGTGGCCGTAATGCTGCTTTTTTCTCCATCCCGCCCCATTGTTTATTCTTATTTACATATCCTCGCGCTATGCTTAATACCAACTTATTTCATGGATTTATGATTGATGTCGGTATTAAAGAAAAACAGCGCCAGACAGCGTGACCAGGAACGTGCGCGACTGATCTGGCTTCTCACGACCGATAAAGCGGTCACCTCTACGCTATTAGGCAAACTGACCCTGGCTGAGCAATATGATGTCGGCACTTTAGCCGACGATATTGCTGAGGTAGGTGCGCTGGTTGCTCACTTACCCCCGCCGGATCTGGCGGATACCCTGGAAGCGCTTCCCTCGGAAGAACGTCACGCCCTGTGGCGGCTGGTGCAGGATCACGAGCGCGGACAGGTGCTGCTTGAGGCCTCCGAAAACGTCTGGGACGACCTGATCGATGAGATGAGCGACCGGGATATTCTCGACGCTCTGCAAACCCTGGATATCGACGAACAGATTTACCTGGTTCAGCATCTGCCGCGAAACCTGACCGGCCGTCTGCTGGCGTCACTGCCTGCCGATGAACGCGCGCGCGTGCGTCAGGTGATGCACTACGAGAAAAACAGCGTCGGCGCGATCATGGAGTTCGGCGTTATCACGGTGCGCCCGGACGTGACGCTCGGCACCGTACAGCGCTATCTGCGTCGCCTGGGCAAAATGCCGGATAACACCGATAAGCTGTTTGTTACCTCCCGGGATAAAACCCTGCTCGGCGAGCTGGAGCTGAAAACCATCCTGCTCAACAGCACCCAGCGGAAGGTGAGCGAGGTGATGGAAAACGAGCCGATGGTCTTCTCCCCGGAGGACGATGCCGAGAAAGCGGCGCGTACCTTCGAACGTGACGACCTCGTCAGTGCCGCCGTCGTGGACTCCGTTGGCAAACTGATGGGGCGTCTGACCATCGACGAGATCGTTGACGTCGTTTATGAAGAAACCGACAACGACCTGCGTGCGCTGGGGGGGATCAGTGCGGGAGATGACGTCCATGCCTCCGTCGGCAAGGCGGTGAAAACGCGCTGGGCGTGGCTGGCCATTAACCTGTGTACCGCGTTTATCGCCTCCCGCGTGATTGACGGTTTTGAACATACCATTTCGCAGCTGGTGGCGCTGGCCTCGCTGATGCCGATTGTGGCCGGGATTGGCGGTAATACTGGCAATCAGACTATCACGATGATCGTTCGCGCGCTGGCGCTGGAGAATATTCAGCCCGGCAACTTCGCCTTTCTGATCTTCAGAGAGATGGGTGTGGCGTTGATCAACGGCCTGGTCTGGGGCGGGATTATGGGGGGCATCACCTGGTGGTTGTATGACGATATGGCGCTGGGTGGGGTGATGATGCTGGCGATGGTGCTGAATCTGCTGGTGGCATCGATGATGGGCGTTATTATCCCGTTGACCATGACCAAACTGGGTCGCGACCCCGCGGTGGGGTCGAGCGTGATGATCACCGCCATCACCGATACCGGCGGTTTCTTTATTTTTCTTGGGCTGGCGACGATTTTTCTGCTTTAAGCCGACGCTTAATGCGGGCGGGAAGCAGCACCATGACGATAATCCCGCCCAGCACGCCAATCGCCAGATTGCCGGTTGATACCGTGGCGGCAACGGTCACCAGCATGACGACCGTTTCTGCAATCGGAGCCGTTTTCAGCGTGGCCGGCTGAAGGCTGTGCCAGCTGAAGGTTTTGACGGCGACAATCGCCATAATACCCGCCAGCACCGCCATCGGGATGTTGGCCATCACGTCGCTGAGCGCCGTCACCAGGATCAGCAGCACGATGCCCGCAGCGAAGGTTGAAATGCGGCTTCGGCCTTTCCCCATCTCAACGTTAACGATGGTTTGTCCGATCATCGCGCAGCCCGCAATACCACCGTAAAATCCGGCCAGGATATTGCCGACGCCTAATCCAATGCTTTCGCGGCGTTTACTTGACGGCGTCGCGGTCAGCTCATCCACCAGCTTTGCGGTCAGCAGGGATTCCAGCAGGCCGACAAACGCGATGCTCAACGCGCACGGCCAGATTATGCTCAGCGTCTGTAGATTGAGAGGGACCAGAAGTTCGCTAAGACCCGGCAAGCCGCCGCTCATGGCGCCTTCATCGCCCACGGTCGGCAGGCTTTGCCCGGTTGAAACGGTAAACAAGGTTAACAGCACAATCGCAATCAGTGGGGAAGGGATGCTTTTGATATAGCGCGGCACCCACAGCACGATCAGTACCGTCAGCACGAACAGGCCCACAATCAGCGGGCTTCGGCTCCAGAAATGGGGAACCTGCGCAAAGAAAATCAATATCCCGAGGGCGTTAACAAACCCGGTCATGACCGACTGGGGAATAAAGCGCATCAGCCTTGCCATGCCCAGCACGCCAAAAAGAATCTGAATCACGCCAGCCATGAGCACGGCGGGAAGAATGTACTGTACGCCGTGCTGATGCACCATGGGCCCAATAACCAGCGCCACGGAACCGGCCGCGGCCGTGACCATCGCCGGGCGACCGCCCAGTACAGACAGGGCAAGACAGAGCACCACGGAAGCGATCAGGCTGACCTTCGGGTCAACGCCCGCCACCACGGAAAATGAGATGACCTCGGGGATCAGCGCCAGGGCGGTAATCACGCCCGCCAGCGTTTCACGCGTCAGCTGCTTAGGGGAACGCAGCACGTTGGCGACACGGTTTTCGGGAGATAAAGGAGAATGGGGTAGGTACATAACGTTTCGCTGGTTAGGGCAGGCTTCCGTGCGCGCGATCACAAAACGCAACATACTAGCCCGTTAAACCGCCCTTTACCAGACGCTTCGATAATTCCTCACAAACAATCCATCATTAAATTTCACAATTACAATAATTTCGTAACCTTTAAACAATATTTAAAAGTTGTTACCGTGCCCCCGCAGCTTTTTTCACCTGCAATTTCCACGCATCAAGCACTTTTACACTAAGGCATAAATTATGAAAAAAATGACTGCCATGCTCTTTTCTCTGGCCGTGGGGCTTAACACCGTCTCCATGGCGGCGAAAGCTGACGCACCAAAAGAGCAGGAAACGGACGTCCTTTTAATCGGTGGCGGTATCATGAGCGCCACGCTGGGAACCTATCTGCAAGAACTGCAGCCGGACTGGTCAATGACCATGGTCGAGCGCCTTGATGGCGTGGCGCAGGAGAGTTCGAACGGCTGGAACAACGCCGGTACCGGCCATTCGGCACTCATGGAACTGAACTATACGCCGCAGAAAAAGGACGGTTCCATTAGTATCGAGAAAGCGGTAGAGATCAACGAGGCGTTCCAGGTTTCTCGTCAGTTCTGGTCTCACCAGGTCAACAGCGGCGTGCTGCACGACCCGCACTCCTTTATCAATACCGTACCGCACATGAGCTTTGTGTGGGGCGAGCAGAACGTCAACTTCCTGCGTGCGCGCTACGCCGCACTGCAGCAGAGCACGCTGTTCCGCGGGATGAAATACTCTGAAGATCACGCGCAGATTAAAGAGTGGGCTCCGCTGGTCATGGAAGGTCGTGACCCGAACCAGAAAGTGGCGGCGACCCGTACCGAAATTGGTACCGACGTCAACTACGGTGAAATTACCCGTCAGCTGGTGACGTCTCTGAAGAAAAAAGAGAACTTCAACCTGCAGCTCAGCACCGAAGTGCGCGGTTTCAAGCGCAACGCGGATAACAGCTGGAGCGTGACCGTTGCCGATCTGAAAAACAATGAAGCCGAGCACGTCATCAAGGCGAAGTTTGTCTTTATCGGTGCGGGCGGCGCGGCGCTGAAGCTGCTGCAGGAGTCCGGCATTCCGGAAGCGGACGACTACGCGGGCTTCCCGGTCGGCGGTCAGTTCCTGGTGTCCGATAACCCGGAAGTGGTGAACCGTCATCTGGCAAAAGTGTACGGTCAGGCTTCCGTGGGCGCGCCGCCAATGTCTGTTCCGCACATCGACACCCGTATGCTTGACGGCAAACGCGTGGTGCTGTTTGGACCGTTCGCGACCTTCTCCACGAAGTTCCTGAAAAACGGCTCCCTGTGGGATCTGCTGAGCGCAACCACCACCTCTAACGTCAAGCCGATGATGGACGTGGGGCTGGATAACTTCGATCTGGTGAAATACCTGATTAGCCAGGTGATGCTCTCTGACGACGACCGTTTCGAGGCGCTGAAAGAGTACTATCCGCAGGCGAAGAAAGAAGACTGGCGCCTGTGGCAGGCGGGTCAGCGCGTACAGATCATCAAGCGCGATCCGAAAGAGGGCGGCGTGCTGCGTCTGGGCACCGAAGTGGTAAGCGATAAGGATGGCACCATCGCCGCGCTGCTGGGTGCGTCACCGGGTGCGTCTACCGCTGCGCCAATCATGCTGCACCTGATGGAAAAAGTGTTTAAAGATAAAGTCGCCAGTCCGGAATGGCAGGCGAAGCTGAAGACCATTATTCCATCCTACGGCACGAAGCTGAACGGTAACGTGAGCGCGACGGAGCAGGAGCTGGAATACACCAGCCGCGTACTGCAGCTGCAGTACATCAAACCGCAGGCTGCGGATGCTGCGCCAAAAGCGGAGCTGAAGCCTCAGCCGGAAAACAAACCGGTTGCGGATATCGCGCTGTAAGGTAAAAAAGCCGGGTGGCGCTGACGCCTACCCGGCCTATGTTCGGTGTTGTTTTGTAGGTCGGGTAAGGCGAAGCCGCCACCCGACCTAATTTCAACGTACGACAGCCTGCTCAATCTTCTCTTCAGCCTTCCACACGCGATACTTCACTTCCACGTTTTCAGGCGTATAAACCACGATCGGCAACTTGCTGTTGTAGCGCAGCAGGCTATTGTCGCCCAGATACGCTGTCACAAATTTCTTCTCTTTCTTGCCATCCGGGCAGGCCATCATGGTGGAGACCGGCGAGGTCACTTTATCAAAGACGTAGTAGTCGTAACCCCAGCCTTCCAGCGTTTTGCTTTCCAGCTGACCACCCAGGCGATGCTGGTTGCAATCCACTTCCAGCGTCTTGCCAATTAACAGCTCTACTTTGAAATTCGCTTCATCCTGCTGTGCCGGCAGCTGGATCACCTGACGCTTCATCCCTTTATCCGCTTTCGGATACGGGGCGACTTTTTCCAGCGGCTGCTCTTTAGGTGTTTCGCTGGCGAAAGCACTGGTGCTGACACACGCGGCGGCGATGAGTGCGATGGCAAATTTAGGTGCGTTTTTCATTGTCATTCCTTTATGTCAAAACGATCCTGCACAGGTTAACATATCAACTATGAATGATTGGTGTTATTTACTTACATTTTCAATATGAATAGCGTAATAAACCACATATTTGCCATTCAAGTAGAGATTTGTACTGGCGTGGAGTCCGGCAGGCGTTTGTGTTATTTTAGACCCTCTATAATGTTATTCATCTGTAAAAGGGAAGAGAGATGGTTCGTGCAAAACTGAAAACGCCTGAAGGCCGCAAGTTCCTCCTGGCGCTGCTGGTTGTGTTTATGATTGCTGCCGCGTGCGTGGGGCGGGCCACCATTGTTGGCGTCATCGAACAGTACAACATTCCACTCTCAGCCTGGACAACCAGCATGTATGTCCTGCAATCGGCGATGATCTTTGTCTACAGCCTGGTGTTCACCGTTCTGCTGGCCATCCCGCTGGGCATTTTCTTCCTGGGCGGACGTGATAAACACTAGACGCCGATTTGCGATATCGAAGCCATCCTGCGGGGTGGCTTTTTTTATGTCTAATAATTTTTATTCGCATTTCCAGGATATTCTGTTTCGAACAAGACAGTTCAACATGAAGCAGGAGATGCGCAATGTTATCCCGGTTTGCAACGTTCAGCCGGATCCCGAAAGGAGTCTGGGTGGTGGGCGGCGTCAGTATGTTAATGGATATCTCCTCGGAGATTATTCACAGCCTGCTGCCGCTGTTTATGGTGACGACGCTGGGCGCCAGCGTTATTTTCATTGGTTTGATTGAAGGTCTGGCTGAGGCTACGGCGCTGTTTATCAAGGTGTTTTCCGGCGCCATCAGTGACTATCTGGGCAAGCGTAAAGGACTGGCGGTTCTGGGCTACGGTCTTGGCGCAATGAGTAAACCGTTGTTTGCTATCGCCTCTTCTTCCGGCATGATCCTTGGGGCGCGCTTAATCGACCGGGTCGGGAAGGGGATACGGGGAGCGCCGCGCGATGCGCTGGTTGCTGACGTTACGCCGCCGGAACTTCGCGGCGCGGCCTTTGGGCTGCGTCAGTCGATGGACACCGTCGGCGCATTTCTCGGGCCGCTGCTGGCCGTAGGATTAATGCTGCTGTGGAACGATGATTTCCGCACGATTTTCTGGATCGCGGTGATCCCCGGCGTGCTCGCCGTGGCGCTGCTTTTCTTCGGCCTGCATGAGCCGAAAACGCCCGTCGAACATAAACGCACGAACCCCATCAAAAAAGAGAACCTCAGGCGTCTTGGGAAAGGCTGCTGGTGGGTCATTGGCCTGGGGGCCATCTTCACGCTCGCACGTTTCAGTGAAGCCTTTCTTGTCCTGCGCGCACAGCAGTCGGGGGTGCCGCTGGCGCTGATCCCGCTGGTGATGGTGGCCATGAATCTGCTCTATTTCCTCTCTGCCTATCCGTTTGGCAAGTTATCGGACGGGATGAGCCATACCCGATTACTGCAGTGGGGTCTGGTGATGCTGATTGGGGCAGATGTTGTGCTGGCGCTGAGCACCCACTGGGCTGGAATGCTTCTGGGCGTTGCGCTTTGGGGAGTGCATATGGGGATGACGCAGGGGCTGCTGGCGGCAATGATTGCGAAAACCGCGCCTGGGGATCTGCGCGGTACCGCCTACGGCATTTTTAGTCTGGTCAGCGGCGTGGGATTGTTAGTCGCCAGTCTGGGCGCCGGGGTCATCTGGGAAACGTTTGGCGCGGAATATACGTTCTATGCCGGAGCGGTGATTTGCCTGGTTACGCTGGTGTACTTGCGCAAAACGCCGGACGAGGCGAAATAAAAAAAACCAGCCATAAAAGGCTGGTTTTCAATGTGTTTTTGGTCGGCACGAGAGGATTTGAACCTCCGACCCCCGACACCCCATGACGGTGCGCTACCAGGCTGCGCTACGTGCCGACGCATAGAAAGAATACTACTCGATTCCGTTTCGAATGCAAGGGAATCCGTCGCTAACTGGTTTATTATTAATCAGTTAGCGACGAAGCGCTTCTCATCCGTCAGGACCTGAAGCAGCAGGCTCAGCTGCGGTTTCTGGTCTTTAAGCCGTTCACCCTGCAGGTTATACGTCTGATAATTCCCGTTGTTGTTCAGCACCAGCGTCAGCTTCGGCGTGGTCACCACCAGCGTATTATTCCCCGCAGCCGTGACCCAGTTATGGCGGCGCGCGGCGCTGAAGAGATCCTGCCCCTGAGAATACTCGTTGGCTGGCGTGCTGACGTGTAGCAGGCGTTGCATCAGGGTGGTCATCACATCTTTATGCTCGGTAAGCATATTGATGCGCTGCGCCGGCGTACCCGGCCAGTGGATGACCAGCGGAACCTGCAGGTTCGGGCGTGACCAGCTCATGCTCTTCGTCTCGTCACCTAACGGGACGCCATGGCCTGCGGTCACGATCACCACGGTGTTATCCAGCTTGCCGGACTCACGTAGCGCGTCAAGCACGCGGCCAATCTGCGCATCAACATCACCCGCCGCGCGGCCATAGCGGCGCGCGAAATCACTCTTATTGCTGTTGGCAAGCGTAGTGCCGTTAAAGGAAACCCATGAGAACCAGCGGTTATCTTCCTGGGCATAGCGCTGGAGCCAGTTTATCCATTGGCTGGCGGTCTGCGCATCGGACTGATTTTGTGCCGCTGGCAGTGAGAAATCAGACAGTAGCGCCTGGCGGTAGAGCGGGCTGTTAAAGCCATCGGATGAGAACAACCCTAACTGATAGCCCTGCTGATTCAGCCCGGTGATCAGCGCCGCAGGTGTGCGGGTAGAGAGTACGCCGTCCATGTATCCGGCTGAAATGCCATAGAAGAGGCCAAAGATGCCCGCGTCGGTTGTGTTACCGGAGCTCATATGCTGAGTAAACGTGACGTTTTGACTCGCGAAATCGGCCAGCGCAGGCATCTGCTTCTCGTAACGGGAATAGTTCAGGCCATCGACGGTGATCAGCAGGACGTTTTGCCCGCGGCCCATATCGCGATAGCGCAGGTCGCTCAGCGGATACTGCACGCTGACGGCTTCCGGGTTACCCTGCTCGATAAGACGTCGCTGGTACTCCTGCGCATCAAGCAGGCCATGTTTTTCGAGGAAGCGACGTGCCGTCATCGGGTACGAGAGCGGCAGGTTCGCGCGCTGCATGGTAATAGGGCGATAGAAGTTCGCATCCGCCCAGATATACATGATGTGCGAACTGATAAAGGAGACGAAGAAGAGCGCGGCGACGGGCTTCGCGTAGTGGCGTCGGCGGGTCAGGCTGCGCAGTTTTTGCCAGCTCCAGGTGGCAAACAGCATCTCAATCAACAGGATCACCGGGACGCTGATAAACATCAGCTGCCAGTCACGGGCCGTTTCGTTCTGGTCGGGGTTAATCACCAGTTCCCAGACGATGGGGTTGAGATGCAGGTGGAAGCGGGTGAACACTTCACTGTCGATAAGCAGCAGCGTCATCCCCACCGTCGCAAGGATAGCGGACAAGAATCGCATCAGACGCTGCGACATGACGATAAACGTCAAGGGGAACAGGATCAGCAGATAGGTGGCGAAAACCAAAAAGCTAAAGTGACCGACAACGCTTATCCAGGAGTAGATACGCCCGGTGAGCGTTGTTGGCCAGTCTGCGACAAACAGATAACGACAGCCAATGACCGTCGCCAACAGAATGTTGAACAGGGCAAACCAGTGCCCCCAGCTGACCATCTGGGAGACTTTTTCACGGTAGCGCTGACGATTCGTCACCATAAACTGTTGTTCGTATCCCTTAATGGGCCGGGTCGTTGCTGACGGACGACTGTAAAGCCTGGGCGAAAGATTTTGCGATCGCCTGACGCTGAGCCGGAGCAACGCTGGTGTTAATCAGGTTGGTGACCATATTTCCCAAAACCATCAGGGAGAGATCGGTCGGCGTTTTATGTTTTTCCAGTACGTTGACCAGCTCACTGAGCAGTTGTTCAACGTGTTCATCACTGTAGCGGGAATGTTGTGGCATAAATCAAAATCAGTTTGTTGATGAAAGGGCAACATATTACCGTAGCAACAGCTTTTTTTCCCCTTTTTTATCTGTTGTTGCACACATGTCCTGGTGGTGGTTGAATACCGCCCGGTCTAAAAGGAGAGTTTATCATGAGTCTGGAAATCAACCAGATTGCCTTGCACCAGCTTATCAAGCGCGATGAGCAAACCCTTGAAGTGGTGCTACGCGATTCGTTACTGGAACCTACGGCGACCGTTGTGGAGATGATGGCAGAGCTGCATCGCGTCTACAGCGCCAAAAATAAAGCCTATGGGCTGTTCAGCGAAGAGAGTGAACTGGCCGATAGCCTGCGCCTGCAGCGCCAGGGTGAAGAGGATTTCCTGGCGTTTAGCCGTGCGGCAACCGGGCGTCTGCGCGACGAGCTGGCGAAATATCCGTTCGCCGACGGCGGGATCGTGCTGTTCTGCCACTACCGCTACCTGGCGGTCGAGTATCTGCTGGTTACCGTGCTGAATAACTTAAGCAGCATGCGCGTGAACGAGCAGCTGGATATCAGCTCGACGCACTATCTGGACATTAACCATGCGGATATCGTGGCGCGTATTGATTTGACCGAGTGGGAAACCAACCCGGAATCGACCCGCTACCTGACTTTCCTGAAGGGACGCGTGGGCCGCAAAGTGGCGGATTTCTTTATGGACTTCCTCGGTGCCAGCGAAGGGCTTAACGCAAAAGCGCAGAACAAAGGGCTGCTCCAGGCGGTGGACGATTTCACAGCCGAAGCGCAGCTTGATAAATCTGAGCGCCAGACGGTGCGCCAGCAGGTTTACAGCTACTGCAACGAACAGCTGCAGGCTGGGGAAGAGATTGAGCTGGAGTCGCTGTCAAAAGAGTTGGCGGGCGTCAGCGAAGTCAGCTTCCAGGAATTTACCGCAGAGAAGGGCTATGAGCTTGAAGAGAGCTTCCCGGCGGATCGCAGCACGCTGCGTCAGTTAACCAAGTTTGCCGGCAGCGGCGGCGGGTTAACCATCAACTTTGATGCGATGCTGCTGGGGGAACGTATCTTCTGGGACCCGGCCACCGATACGCTGACCATTAAGGGGACGCCGCCGAATCTGCGCGATCAGCTTCAGCGCCGCACCTCGGGCGGTAAATAGCAGGCACAAAAAACCCCGCAGAAGCGGGGTTTTTTTCGACAGGTTTGCGATTACGCGCGAACGAAGTCGATGTGAGTCAGTTTTGGCTTGAACGCGTGACGCTGAACAGCCTGAACTTTCACTTTTTCTTCTTTACCGCCAACAACGATGGTCAGAACTTCGCTGTAGAATTCAGCTTTGGTCTGCAGGTTCCACAGTTTGTCGTGATCCAGTTCGATTGCAACTGGAGCAGCTTCGCCACCGTAAACGATAGCCGGGAACTTGTTAGCGGTACGCAGGCGGCGGCTCGCACCCTTACCCTGCACGTTACGTACTTCTGCTTCGATAGTAAACATTGATTTCTCTCTGTATTTAAAACCCTACTACAGGCGACCCAGCAGCAGGTGAGTGTTCTGCCTCACGGATGTGAAGCGGGCGGCATTTTATACTCAAATGCCCCTCACATCAATGAAAAGTCCCGCTACCCGCGCAATTCGTTGGCGCGACGGAAGCGACCTTCATAGTCGAAGAGTTTTTCGCGCACCTGCCAGAACTGACCTTTTTTGCGGGCGACCACAAAATCCGGATGGCGCAATAGCACCTGCTGGCGCACGATATCGGCCACGGTGATCCAGCGCAGGGGCACGCCCGGAGTGCGGGTGTGCGGGCGGATAAACAGCTGTTCGAAGGCCGTTCGCTGAGCTGGCGTCTGAAGCCGGAAGCGCTCGCTGACGTCCGCCCCGTCTTCATCGTAATAGGTGATTTTCAGCCATTCGCCTTTTTCATCGGCGCCGGACTGCAACGCCATGCCGGAACAGCGAAGCACCAGCGCATCTTTCAGCTTTAATGCCGCTTTCAGCATGTCGTCCGGGTCAACCAGCACCGTGTCGCACTCCCGACAGCGGCGAGCGGCAATGTCATTTTCGGCGTTGCACTGCGGGCAGTTTTTAAAGCGGAAACGAAAATCGCACTGCTCGCGATGCCCGTCATCATCTTCAAACCAGCCCTGACAGCGGCGGCCAAAATGTTCGATCAGCGTGCCGTCGGCGGTGGTTTTGCCCCAGAAGGTGTTGGCAAACCCGCAGGCAGGGCAAAAGACCTGAACGGGCACGTTGTCGCTTTTCCCTTTTGGCGCGCCGACCTCAGGCGTATAGAGATCGTGTGGGTTACCGGCATAATCCAGAATCAGGCAGTCGGTTTTCCCCGGCGCCAGACGCAGGCCGCGGCCAACAATTTGCTGATACAGACTGACCGATTCGGTCGGACGCAAAATAGCGATCAGGTCGACGTGCGGGGCGTCAAAGCCGGTGGTCAATACCGATACGTTGACCAGATAGCGGAACTGCTGGGCTTTAAAGGCTTCAATCAGGCGATCACGCTCCGGGCCGGGCGTCTCGCCGGTGATGAGCGCCGCGTCGCCGGGGGGCAGTAACCCGGTGATTTCGCGTGCGTGCTCAACGGTGGCGGCAAAGATCATCACCCCTTTGCGCGTCGCGGCGAACTCCTCAATCTGGCTGATGATATGCGGCGTAATGCGCTTTTGCTTTTTCAGCTCCTGGTTAAGATCCGCTTCGCTGAATAACCCGTTGCTCTGCGCCTGCAGGCGGCTGAAGTCGTACTGCACCACCGGCATATCCAGCCGTTCAGGCGGCGTCAGGTAGCCATGTTTAATCATGTAGCGCAGCGGAAGCTCGTAGATGCAGTCGCTAAACAGGGCCTTGTCATCGCCGCGCACCATGCCGTGATAATGGTAGCGATAGATCCAGCCTTTCCCCAGACGAAACGGGGTCGCCGTCAGGCCCAGCAGGCGCAGGTGAGGGTTCACCTCTTTCAGGTGTGACAGGATTTGCTGATACTGGCTGTCGTCGTCATCGCTGATGCGGTGACATTCGTCGACAATCAGCAGCGAAAATTCGCTGCGAAATAGATCCAGATTGCGGGCCACCGACTGCACGCTGCCAAACACCACTTTGCCGTGGCTCTCTTTACGCTTTAGCCCGGCGGCGAAAATGTCGGCTTCCAGTCCAAGCGCACAATATTTGGCATGGTTTTGCGCGACGAGCTCTTTAACGTGCGCCAGCACCAGCACGCGGCCGCGGGCCAGACGCGCCAGTTCGGCAATGACCAGGCTTTTGCCTGCACCGGTCGGGAGCACAATCGCCGCCGGCTCGCGATGTTTGCGGAACCAGGCGAGGGTGGCGTCAACGGCTTCCTGCTGATAGGGACGAAGTGTAAAAGTCATGGGGTCTCGGTTTCGTTATTCCGCACATATACCCGTCATACTTCAAGTTGCCTGTGCGTTGGCTGCACTCGTTCACCCCGGTCACTTACTTATGTAAGCTCCCGGGGATTCACTCCTTTGCCGCGTGACTCGGCCTGTGGCCTCGCCCCTACGGGGCCAGCGCAAGCGCTGTTCAAAACGCTATAGGCGTTTTGTCATGCAACTCGAATTATTTAGGGTATAGATAGTATGCCACGAAACTTTTTCCCTTGAGTGGCGCAACCAGACCATTATACTGAACCGTTCCAGACTGCTTCTTTTTTCGGACCTGTTGTCCGACTTCCTGCACCATTAAGGCTAAAAAGATTTCATGCGACTTGATAAGTTTATCGCTCAGCAACTCGGCGTAAGCCGCGCTATTGCCGGGCGCGAAATTCGCGCCAGCCGCGTTACCGTGGATGGCGACATTGTGAGAGACAGCGCGTTCAAACTGCAACCTGACCATCAGGTGGAGTATGACGGCAATCCGCTGACCCAGCAGCACGGTCCGCGCTACTTCATGCTCAATAAGCCGGAAGGCTACGTCTGCTCAACGGACGATCCGGATCACCCGACGGTGCTCTATTTCCTCGACGAGCCGGTGGCGCACAAGCTGCACGCCGCAGGTCGACTCGATATCGACACCACCGGGCTGGTGCTGATGACCGACGACGGTCAGTGGTCACACCGCATCACCTCTCCACGCCACCACTGCGAGAAAACCTATCTCGTGACGCTGGAGTCACCGGTGTCGGATGACACGGCAGAGCACTTCGCGAAAGGCGTTCAGCTGCATAATGAAAAAGATCTGACCAAACCGGCGGTGCTCGAAGTCATCACCCCGACCGAGGTCCGCCTGACCATCAGCGAAGGGCGCTATCATCAGGTGAAACGTATGTTTGCCGCGGTGGGGAACCACGTTGTTGGCCTGCATCGCGAACGGATTGGTGCGATTGAACTCGATCCCGACCTGGCGCCTGGCGAATATCGCCCGTTAACGGAAGAAGAGATCGCCAGCGTCGGTCTGCCTTCGCACTAATTTCAGGAGAACTCTGTGACCACCAGGCCACACTCGTCGTTCAAAATCGTCTTCATTCTTGGCCTGCTGGCCATGCTGATGCCGCTGTCTATTGATATGTACCTGCCCGCGCTGCCGGTGATTTCCGCGCAGTTTGGCGTTCCGGCGGGCAGCGCGCAGATGACGCTCAGCACCTATATTCTCGGCTTTGCCCTCGGCCAGTTGTTTTATGGCCCGATGGCCGACAGCCTTGGACGCAAGCCAGTCATTCTGGGCGGGACGCTGGTCTTTGCGGCCGCAGCGGTTGCCTGCGCGCTGGCGCAGACTATCGATCATCTGATTATCATGCGTTTCTTCCACGGTCTGGCGGCGGCAGCGGCAAGCGTGGTGATTAACGCCCTGATGCGCGATATCTACCCGAAAGAAGAGTTCTCCCGCATGATGTCGTTTGTCATGCTGGTGACGACGATTGCGCCGCTGGTGGCCCCGATGGCCGGTGGTGCGGTGCTGGTGTGGTTCAGCTGGCATGTGATTTTCTGGATCCTGGCTCTGGCCGCGCTGCTGGCCTCCGCAATGATCTTCTTCTTTATTGATGAAACGCTTCCCGTCGAGCGCCGCCAGAAGTTTCACATCCGAACCACAATTGGTAACTTTGCCTCGCTGTTTCGCCACAAGCGGGTGCTGAGCTATATGCTGGCGAGCGGGTTCAGCTTCGCCGGAATGTTCTCCTTCCTGAGCGCCGGGCCGTTTGTCTACATCGAGCTGAACCACGTTTCGCCGCAGCACTTCGGCTATTACTTTGCGCTTAACATCGTCTTCCTGTTCATTATGACCATCATTAACAGCCGCTTTGTCCGACGGGTGGGGGCGCTGAACATGTTCCGCGCCGGGCTGTGGATCCAGTTTGTGATGGCGATCTGGCTGGTGGTGAGCGCGTTTCTGGGCGTGGGCTTCTGGGCGCTGGTGGTTGGCGTGGCGGCCTTTGTCGGCTGCGTGTCGATGGTGTCATCCAATGCGATGGCGGTGATCCTGGATGAGTTCCCGCACATGGCAGGAACCGCATCTTCCCTGGCCGGGACGTTCCGCTTCGGCATCGGCGCTATCGTCGGCGCGTTGCTTTCGATGGCCACCTTTACGACGGCATGGCCCATGCTGTGGGCGATGGCTTTTTGCGCAACCAGCTCGATACTCTTCTATCTTTACGCCAGCCGACCGCGAAAAGCGGTCCACTAAAACACAGAGAAGGCCCGGCAGGGCCTTTTTTGTTGATGCATATCAACCAAACCCCGTTCGTTTATGCTGTGTTTGTTTATTTTATGTAAAATCTATTTGTGTAAAAAGTCACATCATTGTATTCAAAAAGGTTGAGTTAGATCGCAGAAACGGGTACATATAGCGCCGACGCGAGCCTGAATACCGATAAAAAAGTGCTGAATAGTGCAGGCTGACGATGATGTGTTACTATAAATGTAAATAAATTGTGAAGTAAATTTTGCTTCCGGGGAACGAACGTGAATACATTACAACTTTCTATTGTCCATCGCTTGCCCCAGAGCTATCGCTGGTCGGCGGGTTTTGCTGGTTCGAAAGTTGAACCGATTCCGCAAAACGTCGCGGGCTGTGAAAACTGCCTGGTGGCGCTCAAGCTGTTAAGCCCGAGTGACGAAAATGCCTGGCGGGTGATGGAGCGCCTCAGTCAGGCCCTGACGGATATCGAAGTGGACAGCTCCGTACTGGAGTGCGAAGGTGAGCCGTGCCTGTTTGTGAAAAGCCAGGACGAGTTTGCTGCCACCTGCCGTCTGAAAAATTTTGGCGTTGCCATTGCCGAGCCTTTCTCCGGTCAGTACCCGTTCTGAGCGCTAGTCTGACGACAACAGCTGGCGCGTGTAGCGCTGCGTTGGCGCGCTAAATACGCGCTGGCAATCGCCCTGCTCGACTACCTCTCCCTGACGCAACACAATCACCTGATGGCATAGCGCCCGCACCACCTGCAAATCATGGCTGATAAAGATATAGGCCAGCCGGTGCTTTTCCTGTAACCCTTTCAGCAGCGCCAGGATCTGCGCCTGAACGGTCCTGTCCAGCGACGACGTGGGTTCATCCAGAATAATCAGCTCCGGTTTCAGGATCAGCGCGCGGGCAATGGCGATACGCTGGCGCTGCCCACCGGAAAATTCCGCAGGGTAGCGGTGGCGCGTCTCGGGATCTAGACCTACTTCGGCCATGACCCGCATGACCTCCTGCTCGCGTTGCTGCGCGCTCAGGCCGGGCTGATGGACGCGCAGACCCTCTTCGATAATCTGTAACACGCTGAGCCGTGGGTTAAGCGAGGAGTTGGGATCCTGAAACACCACCTGCATGCGGGGACGCACGGGCAGCATCTGGCGGCGGTTCCAGCGGTGCAGCGGCATATCGTCAAACAGGATCTCGCCCTGGGAGGCAATTAAGCGCAGCAGCGCCAGACCGGTGGTGCTTTTACCCGAGCCGGATTCGCCCACCAGCCCCAGGGATTCCCCCGGGCGCAGTGAGAAGCGGAGGTTTTTCAGCACCGGGTTGTGATCGACAATGCGGCGCAGAATACCTTTGCGGATCGGGAACGAGACGGACAGATCCTCAACGCGCAGCAGCGGCGTGCTGTCCGCATCGAGAGGAACCGGGTCGCCGGAGGGTTCGCTGTCGAGCAACCGCTGCGTATAGGGGTGCTGCGGTGCGCTCAGCAGCGTTGATGCCGTATTCTGTTCAACACAGCGCCCGTTCTGCATCACCGCCACGCTGTCGGCCAGCTTTCTGACAATGCTCAGGTTGTGCGTGATAAACAGCAGGCTCATGTTCAGCTCGTCACGCAGTTCCCGCAGCAGCGTCAGTATTTGCGCCTGTACCGTCACGTCCAGCGCCGTTGTGGGCTCGTCGGCTATCAGCAGTTCGGGGCGCGTGAGCAGGGCCATGGCGATCATCACGCGCTGGCGTTCGCCGCCGGAGAGCTGATGCGGAAAATCATTCAGTCGTTTGGGCGCATTGCGTATGCCTGTGCGTTCAAGACAATCCAGAATTTCTCCCCGCGCGGCCTCTTTGCGCATCCCACGGTGCAGGGAGAGCACTTCATAGAGCTGTTTTTCCAGGCTGTGCAGCGGGTTAAGCGACACCATCGGCTCCTGGAAGATCATCGCGATTTTGTTGCCGCGAATGCCGCGCAGGGTCTGTTCGTCGGCGTTCAGCAGCGAACGGCCGTGAAAGAGAATATCCCCTTGCGGGTAGCTCACTGGCGGAGAGGGCAGCAGCCGCAGGATGGAGAGCGCCGAAACGCTCTTGCCTGAACCCGATTCACCCACCAGGGCCAGCGTTTCACCGCGCTGGATCTGCAGCGTCAGGTCGCTGACCACGGTGCGCGTCTCGTCCTGTTTTGAAAAGGCAATCGACAGGTTATCAATACTGAGCAGGGGCTGGGTCATCTTATACCGCCTTGTTCGGATCAAAGGCATCGCGCACGGCTTCGCCAATAAAAATCAGCAGCGACAGCAGCACGGCCACGGAAAGAAAGGCGGCGATGCCTAACCACGGCGCCTGCAGGTTGTTCTTGCCCTGCAGCAGCAGTTCGCCAAGCGATGGGGAACCCAACGGTAACCCGAAACCGAGAAAATCCAGTGAGGTGAGGGTGGTAATGGAGCTACACAGAATAAACGGCAGGAAGGTGAGCGTTGCCACCACGGCGTTGGGCAACATATGGCGGAAAATGATCCCGCGATCGCTCACACCAAGCGCCTGCGCGGCGCGAATATAGTCGAAATTACGGGTGCGCAGAAACTCGGCCCTTACCACACCGACCAGCGCCATCCAGCCGAACAGGACGGTGATGCCTAATAGCCACCAGAAGTTGGGCTGTACGACGCTGGAAAGCAGGATGATCAGAAACAGCGTCGGCATGCCTGACCAGACTTCAATAATCCGCTGACACCACAGGTCAATCTTCCCGCCGTAGTAACCCTGAACGGCACCCGCCACGACGCCCATCACGCTTGAGAAGAGCGTCAGCATCAGTCCAAAGAGAAGCGAGATTCGCGTGCCGTACAGGATGCGTGCCAGCACGTCGCCGCCGTTAGCATCCGTTCCCAGCCAGTTTTGCGCGGAGGGCGGGGAAGGGAAGGGGCTTGTGGTGGCGAAGTTAATGCTGTTTGCGCCAAAACGTACCGGCGCCCAGAGCGCCCAGCCGTGCTGCTCAATCTGCTGGCGAAGCCACGGATCCTGATACTCCGCCGGCGTCGCAAACGGGCCGCCAAAGTCGCTTTCGCTGTAATTGGCGATGACCGGCACGTACCAGCGATCGTTAAAATGCACCAGCAGCGGTTTGTCGTTGGCGATCAGTTCTGAAAACAGGCTTAAGACAAACAGCACGGCAAAAATCCACAGCGACCAGTAGCCGCGGCGGTTGTGGCGAAAGCGGGCCCAGCGGGCCTGGTTGACGGGGCTTAAACGCGGCATCATCGGCCCTCAAAATCGATTCGGGGATCGACCAGCGTATAGCTGATATCGCTGATGATATTCAGCAGCAGGCCAATCAGGGTAAATATATAGAGTGTGCCAAACATTACCGGATAATCGCGCGACACGGTGGCCTCATAGCCCAGCAGCCCCAGGCCGTTGAGCGAGAACATCACCTCTATCAGCAGCGAGCCGGTAAAAAACATACTGATGAACGTGGCCGGAAACCCGGCGATCACCAGCAGCATGGCGTTGCGGAACACGTGTTTCCACATGATCTGCTTCTCGCTCACGCCTTTGGCGCGGGCCGTGACGACGTACTGTTTACGAATTTCATCGAGAAAGGCGTTTTTGGTCAACATGGTGAGGGCCGCAAACCCGCCAATGACCGTTGCCAGAACCGGCAGCGTAATATGCCAGAGATAGTCGGTAATTTTCTGGTACCAGGGCAGGGAGCTGAAATCGGCGGAGACGAGCCCTCGCAGCGGGAAAAGGTCGAAATAGCTTCCCCCGGCAAAAAAGACGATCAGCAGGACGGCAAACAGAAACGCCGGGATGGCATAGCCGATAATGATGAACGTGCTGCTCCAGATATCGAACCGGCTGCCGTTGTACACCGCTTTGCGGATCCCGAGCGGAATAGAGACCAGATAGATGATAAGCGTACCCCACAGCCCCAGCGTGATCGAAACCGGCAGGCTTTGCTTGATCAGCGTCAGCACTGACGCACTGCGAAACAGGCTATCGCCAAAATCAAAGCGGATGTAATCCCAGAGCATTTTGAAATAGCGCTCGTGAATCGGTTTGTCAAAGCCGTAGCGGTGGGTGATCTCGGCGATCACTTCCGGATCCAGACCGCGTCCGCCGCGGTAGTGGCTTTCACTGATATTCCCTACGCCGGTTCGCGCATGGCTGGCGCCCATCCCTTCACCACCGCCGCCGGGCATGCCGCCGCTGTTGCCAAATTCAATGGCGGCAATGGCCTGATCGACCGGCCCACCGGGGGCGATTTGCACGATAAAAAAGTTAATCGTGATGATGGCCCACAGGGTAGGGATGACCAGCAGCAGACGGCGGAGAAGATAGGCACACATGATAATTCCTTATCGCCGCTCAGCGGGAAGTCTGGCGGCTTTGTTAACGTCATACCACCAGGTATCAAAGCCCAGGGAGTAGACAGGGCGCACGGCAGGCACGGAGAACTTATCCCAGCGCGCAAGGCGATCTTCGCCCATATACCACATCGGCAGCATGTAGTAGTTCCAGGTTAAGACCCTGTCGAGGGCGCGCCCGAGCGGGAGGAGCTTTTCTTTATCCCCCTGCGCCGCCACGATTTTCGCAATCAGCGCATCAATCGCCGGGCTTTTTACCCCCGGCGCGTTGTACGAGGAGTCGATGTAGCTCGAGGCCCAGGAGATTTGCAGGTCCGAGCTGGGCCACGGTTGGGCGGGCCACAGGCGCTGCATCATGTCGTAATCACGGCTGCGCATGCGGCTGGTGATCTGCGCGTTATCCACCTGGCGAATGTTCATGGTCACGCCCAGCCGCTCAAGGTTGTGCTTAAACGGCAGCACCCACTGATCGTTGCCTCCGGATGAGAGCAGCAGCTCAAAGCTGAGCGGCTTGCCCGTTTTGGCATCAACACGTTTTTGATTCTTCAGGTGCCAGCCCGCCTCATCCAGCAGCTTGCTGGCCTTCAGCAGGTTGTCGCGGTCGTAACCATCACCCTTCGATGCGGGCGGCTGAAACACGGAGGTGAAAACCTGCGGTGGCAGTTCCGCTTTCAGCGGCGCCAGCAGGACCAGCTCGTCGGCTTTCGGATAATCGCGTGCGGCGTATTCGGTATTCTGAAAATAGCTGTTGGCGCGGCTGTAGGCACCGTAAAACAGCGCTTTGTTCATCCACTCAAAATCAAAGGCCAGGGAGATGGCTTCCCGCACCCGGCGATCGCTAAATACCGGACGCTGAATATTAAACGCCAGCCAGCGCGTGTCTTGCGCAGACGCATTTTTGTGCTCGTCTTTGACGATATAGCCTTTAGCAAAATTTTTGCCGATATAGCGGGTCGCCCAGTTTTTGGCGCTGCTCTCGACGCGCAAATCGAAGGCCCCGGCTTTGAACGCCTCAAACGCCACGTTATCGTCGAGGTAGTAATCATAACGAAGGGTGTCGAAGTTCCAGCGCCCGCGGTTTACCGGCAGATTGGCCGCCCAGTAGTCTTTGACGCGGGAATAGACGACATATTGCCCCATGCGCCAGTCGGTAATGCGGTAGGGGCCGCCAGCCAGTGGTGGCGTGGAGAGCGGGTCGCTCAGCTTATGATCTTTCCAGAACGATTCCGGCATCACCGGCAGCGAGAACAGGCTCAGCATGTTCTCTTTGTTGGGGTCACTCAGTTCGATGCGCACGGTGAGCGGCGCAATGGCTCTGACCGATGCGCCTTTATACACGATGCGGAACTGGGGCACGCCTTCGGTCATGAATTTATGGAAGGTGAAGGCGACGTCGCTGGCCTTAACCGGCGTGCCATCGTGAAAACGTGCTCGCGGGTTCAGCGAGATTTCCGCCCAGGCGAAGTTATCGGCGTAGCGCACGTTCTCGGCAATCAGCGGATAATAGCTACCGGGCTCGTCATCGGAGGTGACAAAGAGCGTATCGTAAAGGGATTCCGTCCGCGCGGCCGCCACGCCGCGCAGGGCGTAGCGGTTGAAGTTGTCGAAGGTTCCCGTGGCGGAAAGCGTGACCATACCGCCCTTCGGCGCGGCAGGGTTGACGTAATCAAAGTGCGTAAAATTGACCGCGTATTTCGGCTCGCCAATGACCGCGAAGGCGATATTTTCTTTGATGGCTTGCGCCTGGCTGGACAGACTCGTGAATGCCAACATCAGCAACATAAAGCGCATAAGCATCTCGCGGCAGCTCCCTCTTTTACAGACCGGCTCGGTTAAGCTGAATAATAAGTGACGTCGCGGACAATGTGAAATTAATCGCCCTCGGGCGAAATATCAGGACGCCATTCGCGGAACTGCGCCAGCGGCATCGGACGGCTAATCCAGTATCCCTGCAGGAAGTTAACGCCGTGTTCGCGTAGCCAGGCTGCCTGTTCCGGCGTCTCTACCCCTTCGGCGACGGTCGACATATTCAGTCGTCTTGCCAGCGTCAGAACGGCATCCAGCACCGGCGACGTCACGGTCTCAGTACCGATCGCATTAACAAAACCACGGTCTATTTTGAGGTAGTCCATGGTGAAATGCTCAAGATAAATCAGCGCGCTGTGGCCGGTTCCAAAATCATCAATGGCGATTTCAAACCCTTCGTTATGCAGCCATTCGAAGAGGCTGTTGGCTTCCCGATGGTTAAGCATATCGCGCTCGGTAATTTCCAGCACGATCTGGAAATAATCCGGCGGCAGTAACGCTTTGAAGGTGCGCATATCGTCCTTGAAGCTTTCCGCATGCAGATGACCTGGCGCAATGTTAATGCCCACCTTTGCGCCCGGAGGTAATAGCGTTTGTAATACGGGAGCGTCGTGAATGATAAGATCAAAGAGATGCAGCGTCAGCGGGACAATCAGCTTCTGCGCTTCGGCAAAATTAATAAACGCGTCCGGCGGAATTTCCCCCATTGTCGGGTGTTTCCAGCGCATCAGGACCTCAAGCCCGGTCATCCTGAGCGATTTGGCATCGACGACGGGTTGATAGACCACATAAAACTGACCGCGCTTGATGGCGCTTAAAATTTCTTTACCCGGGTTGAGCCGAATGCTGAGGATGTAGTAGTTAAGCGATCCGGCACAAATACCGCATACCAGCCCGAAAAACAGCGCATAGAGGATTTCATCGCCTGTCCATGCGTCCGCATACAGGTTGATGGTCAGGGGGACGTCTTTCAGTGTCGCCGTGCGGACCGGGATGTCATGCAGTTCGTGTGCATGAACCAGGGTGCTGGACCGCGTCGACAGCGCGTTATCGCCGATGATGATGGCGATACCCGCGAACTCATCCTGGCGCTCCGTGTAGAGCAGGTAAGGCGTCAGATTAATATTCACTGAGGTGAACACGCCGCCATCCTTTACTAATGGGTTGCGGTACCAGATCGCAATCGCAGGCTCATCAGGCAGCATGGGGGTACCCGGAAGCAGGGCCATATCGATCTGTTTATCGATGTTCAGCTCAGGTATCAGCGTCTTCATCGGGACATTCATCGGGCCTGTCGCGGAAGAGCAGAATGCCATCTTGTCCCTGACCAGCAGGAAAGCGCGAACGTTAATGCTGAAGGCCGCGCGTGAGGTGAGTTCCTGATTGACGTCGTGGCAGGTATTTAGCGTGAGAGGCTGGAGAACATTGACCGCTTTTTTTAAATCGTCGAAATAGCTCCCCATGTAGGCGCTCACATCATTCACCAGGGTGTCGAATCTGACTTCTCGCTTGTGGTAACTCCAGGAAAATTGCAGGGAACCCAGGAGCAGGGCGGTAATGAGACCAGTGATAATACTGAGGATCAGTATCTTGCGATTACTGGAGAAGTAGCGGGTAAGCATAGACGTCGTGATTCCTGAAAAGCCGCTGGATGTATTCAGTGTAACGGGCAAAAAAAAACACTGCCGAAGCAGTGCTTTTTTTCATCATATCGCCAGCCAAGGGATAACCAACGATACAATAGCGATATTAACTGCGGGTTAGTACGCGGCGCGCTTCGTTATAACGCTTCTTCCAGTACGGTTCGTTCATGCTGGAAATGGTCACACCGCTGCTGGTGGAGGCATGTACAAACTGGTCATTACCAATGTAGATGCCCACATGTCGACCTGTCGAACCGGCACGGAACAGAACTAAATCACCGGTGCGCAGTTTGGTACGTGAAATCGACTTGCCCATCTCCTGCTGTTCATAGGTCGAACGCGGAAGATCTAACCCAAATTGCTCGCGGAACGTACGCTGTACAAAACCGGAACAATCAATACCTGTTTTCGTGCTGCCGCCAAGACGATAACGCACGCCTTTCCAGTCAGCATACTGGTCCATAATGCGGGACTTCACGTCCAGATTACGTACCATATTTTCAAATTCATCCTGAGAGGCTTGCAGTGAAGAGGAATCTTCCATTCCCACAACACGCGTCTCAGGATGCATATTCTTTGCGGTGTTCGATGTACTACATGCAGATAACAGTACCGCGACTGCTATCGCCGGGATCCCCCGTAAGATATATCTCAGAAACGGTTGAGATTTGACCATTTTGTTTATTATCCCTTGAAGTCCTTAACGACAAATATCGTTATAAAAATGCCAAACGTGACGAGACTAATTATCTGTTCACATTGAGACAATTCTTTCTGGTCACATTTGTGGCGTAGCGCACAAAATTATTCACCATCGAAATAATTATCCCTATGGGGCAAAACGAGTTCGAGATTAACCGATTGCCAGGGGTATTGCGAGTAAAAAAAGCCTTTTTTTTATAAGAAAATGTGATACAGAAAGTAAAAATCCGTAATTGCTTAAAATGCGGTCAGATCCGAGGCTTTATCGCGCAATTGCTTCATTTTTATCATGAATGTGATGACAAGAATATGACACTGGGAAAAGATCGTGGCGGGAAGGCTATCGGGGATCATGTCGATCCCTGATAGCTCACGTTAATTTAGGTTAGTTATTTGTTCAATTATTGTTGCGCTTTACCGGGAAGGTAGCGATCGAACAGCGCTATTATCCTGTCGCTCAGTGGGGTCATTAAACACCACGGCAGCGCAATCAGCGCAACGGAAAGCGAACCGACGGCAATATCGGTGAACCAGTGAGCGCCAATCATTACGCGCGGGAAGGCAAAAACCACAAAAATAATCAGGGCTATGGCAAACGCTTTTCTGCCGAAATAGCGAAGCATAATTGCGGAAAAAATAAGCAGCATCATGCCGTGATCGCCAGGGAAACTGTCCTTCGACGCATCTTTTGTTGGAATATGCAGCAGCTCACTGACGCGATAAATATCGGTGAAAAAGAGCGTTGGGCTGGAACGCTTAACCGGAATAATCGCGGTGGCCAGCTGGTTAATGATGACAGCAAACAGCAGCATCACCAGACCAATAATAAGAATACGTCGGCGTCCTGCTTTATCCTCTTTCAACCAGAAAGAGAGCATCAGGCAGCCCATCGCCAGCAGCGAGAAGCCGTCAAAGGCGCGGTTGTTGGTGATGGCCACCAGCCACAGGAACGCGTTGCTCTTCACCAGCTCCTGGTTGAAGAAGTGGAAGAGGGCAGAATCCAGTGGGAACCAGAAACCATGATTCACCGGGATATACCAGGAGAAGAAAAGCGCCAGACCGGCGACATTAAGCAGTAATATCAGGGGAAATCGAGTTGTCATAACGTTCTGCATAGAGTGAAAACTGGGGCAACGTTAGCCGCCCGAACTTAAACGAATCCTCAACAGGCTGGACTGGAGGGCATTCCAGTCGGCGTTAACCGCACTAATTAACTCTATTCGGCTGTCGGGCGGCGCCACGTTTTGCGTTTCAATAAAGAAATCGTCGCCCTGGCGGTTGATCCGCACCAGTCCGTCCGGCGTGCGCATGATCCCTTTCACGCGATCGACGGGCGCAAGGCGGGCCCACTCCAGGATCCCAATGGTGTCAAAAACGGTTTCAGCATCAAAAATCCATCCGCAGGCCTGATATCCCTGACCGTTGTTCAGATTACGACGCCAGCGCTGGTGCTCCGGCAGACTCAGGGCTGCCAGACCCTGCTTAACCGGGTGACTGTGGGCATGCTCCGCGCTGGCGGGCAGCTCGGTGAGGTTCAGACGAGGCAGGTCAAGCAGGGCGCTATCAATATTCCCCTGGGTGGCCTGCACAAGCGTGCGATTGCCGCCAAAATGCTGCCACCACACCTCCAGCGCGGCCTGGCTTTCTGGCGTGGCGCGATCTTCCTTGTTGGCGACGATAACGTCCGCCGAGGCGAGCTGATCGCGGAAGTTCTCGTTGGCCACCGCCTTGTCATCCAGAAGCTGGCGCGGATCGAGCAGGCACAGGGTGGCGCGCAGATCGATCCACGGCTCGTAAACCGGGGCGGTCAATAAATCGAGGATCTGCTTCGGGTGACCCAGCCCGGTGGGTTCAATCAGCAGGCGGTCAGGTTTGCCCTGACGCAGCAGGGTATTGAGCCCGACCTGCATCGGCAGGCCATTGACGCAGCACATGCATCCGCCGGGGATCTCTTTAATCATCGCACCGCTGGATGACAGCAACGCGCCGTCAATGCCCACCTCGCCAAATTCATTGACCAGCACGGCCCACCTCTCGGCCGGATCTTTATTCGCCAGCAGGTGGAGAATTGAGGTGGTTTTACCGCTGCCGAGAAAACCGGTGATGAGGTTGGTTTTGGTCACGTGCGCTCCGGATGAGAATTGTGATGCTATAACACTGTTCTCTATCCTGGCGAAAAATGGGCCCCGTGAGAAGGGGAAGGGCGAACGGAGGCCTCATCCGTTCGCATTAAGCGCAATAATCGTTAAAGATTTAACGTTTCGATAACAGCCTGACGCGCGCCGTGGCGGGTAATGCGCTCATAGGCCTGGCTGACAGCCTCCACAAAAATGCGATTACGCGCAAGATCGTGACCGAAGACCTCACTCAGCCCCAGCAACGCGTGGACGCGGTTGGCGTCGCTGCTGGCGTTGACGATGGCGCGGATTTTATCGCTGAGGGGATCGCGAACGTCAATCGCGTTTCCGCGTTCGTCGGTACCGCTGACGTAGCGTATCCAGCCGGCCACGCCCAGGGCCAGCAGCGACCACGGCGTATTTCGCTCAAGATGAACGCGGATCCCGTCCAGCATTCTCTGGGGCAGCTTCTGGCTACCGTCCATCGCGATTTGCCAGGTCCGATGCTGGAGGGCCGGGTTGGCAAAGCGTTCGATCAGGCTATCGGCGTATGCCGTGAGGTCGACATCCTTGATGCGCAACGTGGGGGCCTGCTCGTCCAGCATCAGCCGACGTGCGGCTTCACGGAACGCCGCGTCCTCCATGCATTCATTTATATGGGCGTAGCCCGCGAGGTACCCCAGATACGCCAGGAAAGAGTGGCTGCCGTTGAGCATGCGTAATTTCATCTGCTCCCAAGGCAGCACATCCTGCACCATCTGGACACCCGCCACTTCCCACTCGGGACGCCCGGCGACAAAATTATCTTCCACGACCCACTGAATAAACGGCTCGCAGCTGATGGCGCACGGATCTTCCACGCCGAGCGCGTCGGTGATTTCCGCCAGCGAGGCTTCCGTCGCGGCGGGCACAATCCTGTCGACCATCGTCCCCGGGAAACTCACGTGGCTATCAATCCACTCAGATAACCCTGCGGAACGTTTATGCGCCATGCCCAGCACCGCGTTTTTCACCACGTGCCCGTTGTCAGGGATATTGTCGCAGGACAGCACGGTAAACGCAGGCAAGCCGCGCTCGCGGCGGCGGTGGAGGGCTTCGACCAGGATGCCAGGGGCCGAATGTGGCTCGGAGGGGTTTTCAAGGTCGTGGACGATCCGGGGGTTATTCAGATCGAGTTTTCCGGTCGCGGGATCGATGCAATAGCCTTTTTCCGTGATGGTGAGCGAGACAATCGCAACCTGAGGCTCGCAAAATTTCTCAATAATGGCGGGCAAGGAGTCCAGCTTTGCGTTCAGGCATTCATGGACAGCACCGACGATAATGGCCTCATTTCCTTCAGCCCCTTTTTCCAGCACGGTGAACAGATGATCCTGCGCGCGCAGCTGGCTCATCAGCACATCGCCGCTGAAAAGGCTAATCTCACAAATCCCCCAGTCGCCGCCTTTTTCATTCAGCACCCGATTTGTTAACAATGCCTGGTGCGCACGGTGAAACGCGCCAAAGCCAAAGTGGACGATGCGGGAGCGTAATGACTGGCGATCGTAGCGAGGTTGCTGAACCCGGGCAGGAAGGGCGGTGGAGGCAATTGTCTTCATGAGATACACACCTGATTAACCATTAATTAACAATGCCAGTGTAAAGTTATATGACAGCAAATAAAATTGGTGAGCCGTAAATATCCCCGTTATGTGAGTTTGATCAATCAATATGTGGCGGTGTATTGACCCTTCACGGCAAACATGTATGGTAGTCGTCATTGCAGTAGCACATATTGGTATAACAACTTAAGAGGGTGAGGCAATGGAACAAACCTGGCGTTGGTACGGGCCGAACGATCCGGTTTCTCTTGATGATGTGCGTCAGGCTGGCGCAACGGGTGTCGTCACGGCGCTGCATCATATTCCTAACGGTCAGGTCTGGCCGATAGAGGAAATACAGACGCGTCAGGCGCTGCTGGCGGAGAAGGGATTAACCTGGTCTGTGGTAGAAAGCATTCCGGTTCATGAAGATATCAAAACCCATTCAGGGGAGTACCAGACCTGGATTGCTAACTACCAGCAGAGCATCCGAAACCTCGCGGCCTGCGGCATTGATACGGTTTGCTACAACTTCATGCCTATCCTGGACTGGACGCGAACCGACCTTGAATATCAGATGCCGGACGGCTCGAAAGCGCTACGTTTCGATCAGATTGCCTTTGCGGCGTTCGAACTGCACATTCTGAAACGGCCTGGCGCCGACGCGGATTACACCGCGGAAGAGCAGCAGCAGGCGCTCGCGTGGTTTAACGCCGCCAGTGACGCAGATATCGAAAAGCTGACCCGTAATATTATTGCGGGCCTGCCGGGGGCTGAAGAAGGGTATACATTGGATCAGTTCCGCGCCCGCCTGGCGGAATACGGCGATATTGATAAGCAGCAGCTGCGTGAAAACATGGCGTATTTCCTGCGCGCTATCGTGCCGGTTGCGGAAGAAGTAGGGGTTCGCCTGGCCGTACATCCGGACGATCCACCGCGTCCAATCCTCGGCCTGCCGCGTATCGTGTCCACGATTGAAGATATGCAGTGGCTGAAAGAGACGGTCGACAGCATCTATAACGGCTTCACCATGTGTACCGGCTCCTACGGCGTTCGGGCGGATAACGACCTGGTGCGGATGATTGAATCCTTCGGCGATCGTATCCACTTCACGCATCTGCGCGCGACCTGCCGTGAAGAGAACCCAAAAACCTTCCACGAGGCGGCGCACCTGGGCGGTGATGTGAATATGGTGGCGGTGGTAGATGCCATTCTGGCGGAAGAGGCGCGTCGCAAGCAGACTGGCGATGTGCGTCCTATTCCGTTCCGTCCTGACCACGGCCATCAGATGCTGGACGATCTGCGCAAGAAAACTAACCCGGGTTATTCGGCGATTGGCCGTCTTAAGGGGATGGCGGAAGTGCGCGGCGTTGAGCTGGCGCTGAAGATGACGAAGTATCCTGAGCTGCTGTAACCGGAATTGCCGGGTGGTGGCTTCGCCTTACCCGGCCTACAAAAACACATAAACCGGCTTCAGGGCCGGTTTTTTCGTAGGTCGGGTAAGCGTAGCGCCACCCGACAAATGCCGCAATCAGTCAGCACGACCCATATAGCGTTTTTCTTCAATATGGATGCGGATCTTCTCGCCAGCAGAGAGGTATTCCGGTACCTGCACAACCAGGCCGGTTGTCAGGGTCGCCGGTTTGTTGCGGGCACTTGCGGATGCGCCTTTGATGCCAGGTGCCGTTTCAACGATTTCCAGATCGACCGTCTGAGGCAGTTCCAGCGCCAGCAGCACGCCGTCCCAGGTCAGAACCTGCATGTCTGGCATACCGCCTTCCGGGATGAACAGCAGCTCTTCTTCAATCTGATCTTTGGTGAAGATGTACGGGGTGTAATCTTCTTTGTCCATGAACACATATTCGTTGCCGTCGATGTAGGAGAAATCAACATAGCGACGGGTCAGGGTGACGGTATCGACGATATCGTCACCTTTAAAGCGCTCTTCCACCTTCAGGCCGGTACGCACATCGGCGAAACGCATTTTGTACAGCGTAGCTGCACCACGGGCGCTTGGTGCCTGAATATCGATATCTTTCACAATCAGCAGTTTGCCGTTGTAATTCAGTACCATACCTTTCTTAATTTCGTTCGCTCTTGGCATTGCAGTAATCCTGTTTACGGGAGGTAAAAAATATCGCGCCAAATTACTCGCGCGCGGCCTTTCAGGCAAGAGGAATTCGTGGCTTTTGCTATCAATACGCAAAAGGTGTTACTGTGCGCGCGATGCCCGACTGTACGGGCATCCGCCAGCGAAAGAGAGCATTTATGGATTGCCGTCCCGATTGTGGCGCGTGCTGTACTGCACCGTCCATTTCAAGCCCCATTCCAGGAATGCCCGAGGGCAAGCCTGCCAATACCCGCTGCGTTCAGCTCTCGGAAACCAACCTGTGCATGATCTTTGGCTCACCGCTGCGTCCGAAGGTCTGCTCCGGGCTTCAGCCCACGGCCGAAATGTGTGGCAGCACGCGCGAGCAGGCGATGACGTACCTTCTTGAGCTTGAATCGCTCACCGCACCTTAAACGTCTTTAATCTTCGCCAGACAGCCCATCGTCAGCGTACACATCACCAGCGCAATCCAGAACACCGTGTGATAGTTCCAGATTTCGGCCACGACACCGGCCATTGAGCCGGCAATAATCCAGCCCACGCGGGTGGTGTTAGTATAAAGGGTGGTGGCAGAGCCTGCCTGACCCGGCATCAGATCCTGGAAATAGAGCATGCCTATCCCGGCGAGAATGCCAATATAGATGGCGTTCAGCAGCTGTAACGCCAGCAATAGCCCGGGCGTATGTACCGTCAGCATGCCGAGATAGAACAGCAGACCGGCGACGGCGGCGATGCGCATTAAAAAACGTTTCCCGAAGCGCTTTGCGTAATAGCCTGCGATAAGCATGGTCGGGATCTCAAGCCCGGCCGCGGTGCCCATCATGATGCCCGCCAGCTTCTCCGACAGGTGCAGTTCATTAATAATAAACAGCGGCATATTGATGATATAGAGGCTATTGGTGCCCCACATCAGCGTGCAGATCGCGAACAGGAGCAGGGCATCGCGGCGGTTACGGCGCGGCGCTTCCAGCACGCCCGTTGCCACTTTGGGCTCTTTGCGCATGGACGGCAGGAAGAACCACACCAGCGCGCCGCACGCCACAAACGCGACCGCCGCGCTCAGGTACATCACCGTAAAGCCAAAACCCATCGCCAGCGCGTAAGCCAGCGGCGGGCCAATCACCCACGCCAGCGACACCTGTGCACGCAGGACAGAGCTGAACATCACCGCTTCACGTCCGGTATGGTCGGCGTGTTCGCGGGCAAGCGCGAACAGCTGTGGGTTCGCCGTCGAACCAAAGCTGCTCAGGAATACCCCGACGAAAAGCAGAATGAAGTAGTTGCGGTTCCAGGCAAACAGAACGCAGGCCAAAACCCCCAGCAGGCAGCAGAAAACGATCAGGCTTTTACGATCGCCTTTTCTGTCGGACCGCCCCGCCAGGAACTGACTGACCAGGATGCCGATGATGGCGCTTCCGGTAAAAAAGAAGCCAACCAGCGCCGGACGAACATGAACCTCATTGGTCAAAAATAAGCTCAGCGTCGGCGTCTGTAACGCACCGGCAATGCCCGTGAAGAAGGCAACAATCAGGAAGGCCGCTGAGGTCAAATCAAAGGGCTTCGGCGAGGCAGCCGCAGGGATGTTATGCATGTTTTATAATTAGCGAGTAGCAGAGAGGGGCGGAGTGTACGCCGTCAGCTAAAAAATAAACAGTGGGTGCGGTCAATGATGCCACGAAAAATCAAAATGGCATTTCATCTTGCATCCACATCGGCTGACCTTAGCTGAAACTGACTTGCTGAACTTCAGCAAAATTCAGCTGAACGAAGAAGAAATGTGCTGTATCTCTAAATTCTGCAATCTGAAATACGAGTTTTCTTGCAAGGCATTGCAGAAAGCGCAAGACTTTTTGAAACGTTTCAGCGCTATCTTGTTTTAACAAACGGAGCAGGCTAGCGCATTTTTTCTCATTAAAGCTGAAACGATTCAAGTTCAGCAGGAGTGGAGAACCATGTTCCAGTTATCTGTTCAGGATATCCACCCGGGCGCTCAGGCCGGGGATAAAGAAGAGGCTATTCGCCAGGTTGCCGCTGCGCTTGTGCAGGCGGGTAACGTCGCGGACGGCTATGTCAACGGCATGCTGGCGCGCGAGCAGCAGACCTCAACCTTCCTCGGCAATGGGATCGCCATTCCGCACGGCACCACCGACACCCGCGATCAGGTGTTGAAAACCGGCGTTAAGGTTTACCAGTTCCCGCAGGGCGTTCTCTGGGGAGACGGTCAGGTGGCCTATGTGGCGATCGGTATCGCGGCCAGCAGCGATGAACACTTAGGTCTGCTGCGTCAGCTGACGCATGTCCTGAGCGATGACGCGGTGGCTGAACAGCTTAAATCCGCCACCACCGCGGAAGAGCTGCGCGCCTTGCTGATGGGCGAAAAACAGAGTGAAGCGCTGAAACTGGATAATGAAACGCTGACGCTGGATGTGGTTGCTTCCGATCTGGTGACGCTGCAGGCGCTGAACGCGGGCCGCCTGAAAGAAGCCGGCGCGGCGGATGCCACCTTTGTGACGCGCGTGATTAACGATAAGCCGTTGAATCTGGGTCAGGGCATCTGGCTGAACGACAGTGCTGAAGGCAACCTGCGCAGTGCGATTGCCGTGAGCCGTGCGGCCACTGCATTTGACGTAGAAGGCGAACGCGCGGCCATGCTGGTGACCGTGGCGATGGCTGATGAACAGCCGGTGTCCGTGCTGAAGCGTCTGGGCGACCTGCTGCTGAACAACAAAGCTGAAAAGCTGCTGAACGCTGATGCCTCCACCGTGCTGGCACTGCTGACCAGTGATGATGCGCTGACGGATGACGTGCAAACCGCGGAGTTCGTGGTGCGTAACGAACACGGCCTGCATGCCCGTCCGGGCACCATGCTGGTGAATACCATTAAACAATTCGAGAGTGAGATTACCGTGGCGAATCTTGACGGCACGGGCAAACCGGCCAACGGCCGTAGTCTGATGAAAGTGGTCGCGCTGGGCGTGAAGAAAGGCCACCGTCTGCGTTTCACCGCGCAGGGTGCCGATGCTGAACAGGCGCTGAAAGCGATTGGCGATGCCATCGCGGCAGGTTTGGGGGAGGGCGCATAATGAGCAGACGTGTTGCGACTATTACGCTGAACCCGGCTTATGACCTGGTAGGATTTTGCCCGGAAATTGAACGCGGCGAAGTCAACCTCGTGCGTACCACCGGCCTGCATGCTGCGGGTAAAGGGATTAACGTCGCGAAAGTGCTCAAGGATCTCGGTATCGATGTCACCGTGGGCGGATTCCTCGGTAAAGACAACCAGGATGGTTTCCAGCAACTGTTCAGCGAGCTGGGCATTGCCAACCGTTTTCAGGTGGTTCAGGGCCGTACCCGTATCAACGTTAAGCTGACGGAGAAAGACGGTGAAGTAACCGATCTGAACTTCTCGGGCTTCGAAGTGACGCCGTCAGACTGGGAACGCTTTGTCAACGACTCGCTGACGTGGTTGGGGCAGTTTGACATGGTCTGCGTCAGCGGCAGCCTGCCGTCCGGCGTGAGCCCGGAAGCCTTTACCGACTGGATGACGCGCCTGCGCAGCCAGTGCCCATGCATCATTTTTGACAGCAGCCGTGACGCGCTGGTTGCGGGCCTGAAAGCCTCACCATGGCTGGTGAAGCCGAATCGCCGCGAGCTGGAGATCTGGGCGGGTCGTAAGCTGCCAGAATTAAAAGATGTGATTGACGCTGCCCATGCGCTGCGTGAGCAGGGTATCGCTCACGTGGTGATCTCGCTTGGTGCAGAAGGCGCGTTGTGGGTTAACGCGTCTGGCGAATGGATCGCCAAACCGCCGTCAATGGAAGTTGTGAGTACCGTTGGCGCAGGGGATTCCATGGTTGGCGGCCTGATTTATGGTCTGCTGATGCGGGAATCCAGTGAACATACCTTACGTCTTGCCACTGCCGTTGCTGCCCTGGCCGTCAGCCAGAGCAATGTCGGTATTACCGATCGTACCCAGTTAGCCGCGATGATGGCGCGCGTTGACTTAAAACCTTTTAACTAACAGCAGGAGAGGAATAATGAAAACGCTGCTGATCATTGACTCCGGTCTCGGACAGGCTCGCGCCTATATGGCGAAGACCTTGCTGGGCGCGGCGGCACAAAAAGCACATCTGGAGATTATCGATAATCCAGGCGATGCAGAACTGGCCATTGTCCTGGGCGACAAAATCCCGGCTGACAGTGCGCTGAACGGTAAAAAAGTGTGGCTGGGCGATATTAATCGCGCGGTGGCACACCCGGAACTGTTCCTGAGCGAAGCGAAAGGTCATGCGTCTGTGTACAGCGCGCCTGTCGCGACGGCACCGGCTACGGCCACGGGCCCGAAACGCATTGTGGCGGTGACGGCCTGCCCGACGGGGGTGGCTCACACCTTTATGGCGGCTGAAGCCATTGAAACCGAAGCGAAAAAACGCGGCTGGTGGGTAAAAGTGGAAACACGCGGCTCCGTCGGTGCTGGCAACGCGATCACCCCTGAAGAAGTGGCTGAGGCCGATCTGGTGATTGTGGCGGCGGATATCGAAGTGGACCTCGCGAAATTTGCCGGTAAGCCAATGTACCGTACCTCCACCGGCCTTGCGCTGAAAAAGACCGCGCAGGAGTTTGATAAAGCGCTGGTAGAAGCGAAGCCGTATCAGGCAACCGGCGCGCGTCAGACCGCGACGGAAGGGAAAAAAGAGTCCGCAGGCGCCTATCGTCACCTGCTGACCGGCGTGTCTTACATGCTGCCGATGGTGGTCGCGGGTGGTCTGTGTATCGCGCTCTCGTTCGCGTTTGGTATCACCGCGTTTAAAGAACAAGGTACGCTGGCGGCTGCGCTGATGCAGATCGGCGGCGGCTCAGCCTTCGCCCTGATGGTGCCGGTACTGGCGGGCTTTATTGCCTTCTCCATTGCTGACCGTCCTGGCCTGACGCCGGGTCTTATCGGCGGCATGTTGGCCGTGAGCACCGGTTCCGGCTTTATCGGCGGTATCATCGCGGGCTTCCTCGCCGGTTACGTCGCGAAGCTGATTAGCTCGAAGCTGAAGCTGCCGCAGAGTATGGAAGCGCTGAAGCCGATCCTGATCATCCCGCTGATTTCCAGCCTGGTGGTCGGCCTGGCGATGATTTACCTGATTGGTAAGCCGGTTGCGGGCATCCTGGCGGGTCTGACCCACTGGCTGCAAACCATGGGTACCGCGAATGCGGTTCTGCTGGGTGCAATCCTCGGCGGCATGATGTGTACCGACATGGGTGGTCCGGTGAACAAAGCGGCGTACGCCTTTGGTGTGGGCCTGCTGAGTACCCAGACCTACGCGCCAATGGCGGCGATCATGGCGGCAGGTATGGTGCCTCCGCTGGCGCTCGGTCTGGCGACGATTATTGCCCGTCGTAAGTTCGATAAAGCGCAGCAGGAAGGCGGTAAAGCCGCGCTGGTGCTGGGTCTGTGCTTCATCACCGAAGGGGCGATTCCGTTCGCGGCGCGTGACCCAATGCGTGTGCTGCCGTGCTGTATCGTTGGCGGTGCGGTAACGGGGGCGATCTCTATGGCTGTCGGTGCGAAGCTGATGGCACCACACGGCGGTCTGTTCGTGCTGCTGATCCCTGGCGCCATCACCCCGGTACTGGGCTACCTGCTGGCGATTGTTGCCGGTACGCTGGTGGCAGGCCTCTCTTACGCGGTGCTGAAACGTCCGGAAGCGGAAGTTGTGGCAAAAGCAGCGTAAGCGATAAACAACAAAAAAGCCGGGTTGCATTACGCACCCGGCTTTTTTTATGCCGCCTGTTCAGCGGTTTGCTGTGCCTTCAGCCAGGCAATCTCTTCTGCCCAGATGTCCGGATTAATGGTTTCCAGCACCATCGGAATACCGTCGAAGCGGGCGTCCTGCATAATAAAGCGAAACGCATCGTGGCCAATGTTGCCTTCGCCCAGGCTGTGGTGGCGGTCAACGCGGCTACCAAAGGCGCTTTTCGCATCGTTTAAGTGCATTCCGCGCAGGTACTTAAAGCCCACAATGCGCTCGAACTCATCAAACGTGTTTTTCGTTGCCTCGGTGGTGCGCAGGTCATAACCGGCGGCAAACGCGTGGCAGGTATCAATGCACACGCCCACGCGGGATTTATCCTCCACGCCGTCGATAATCGCTGCCAGATGTTCGAACCTGAAGCCGAGGTTGCTGCCCTGACCAGCGGTATTCTCAATCACCGCGGTAACGCCTTTGGTCTTGTCCAGGGTGATGTTGATGGATTCGGCAATGCGCGCCAGGCAGGCATCTTCGTCGATCTGCATCAGATGGCTACCCGGATGGAAGTTCAGCAGCGTCAGCCCCAGCTGTTCGCAGCGCTGTACTTCATCAAGAAACGCCTCGCGGGATTTTTCCAGCGCCTCTTCAACCGGGTGACCGAGGTTGATCAGGTAGCTGTCGTGGGGGAGGATCTGGCCGGGCCCGTAGCGGTATTTCTCACAGGCGGCTTTGAAATCATCAATCACCTCAGCGGTGAGCGGTGCGGCGCGCCACTGGCGCTGATTTTTGGTGAACAGGGCGAAAGCGGTCGCCTCAATTTCGGCGGCACGAATGGCGGCATTCGCAAGGCCACCTGCAGCGCTGACGTGCGCTCCAACATATTTCATAAAGGGACTCCTGTTAACCCGAAATGCTTATGATAGCGGGTTAACAGGAGAAGGATGTAGTGGTTTATGCCATCAGGCTATGGACCGCGAGGTTAATCGCGCCGCCGCCGACAATCAGCCAGATGAAGAGTACCAGCGCCATCAGCAGCGGTTTCGCACCAGCTTTTTTCAGCGCGCTGACGTGCGTGGTCACCCCCAGTGCCGCCATGGCCATCGCCAGCAGTACGGTATCCAGCGTCACCAGCATATCGACAACGGCTTTCGGCAGCAGGTGGAAGGAGTTAAAGATAGCGACCACGATGAACAGGATCGCAAACCACGGAATGGTGATTTTACTTTTCTCGCTGCCGCCCGCCGGAGCCAGTTGTTTAACCCGTGCGGCCAGAAAAATCAGGAACGGGGCCAGCATCATCACGCGCAGCATTTTGGCAATCACCGCCGCGTTTTCGGCGTCCGGGTTAATGGCGTGTCCTGCCGCGACCACCTGGGCCACTTCGTGCATGGTCGAACCGATATAGATGCCGTAGGTTTCCGGGCTGAACCAGTGGGCAACCAGCGGATACATGGCCGGGTAGAGGAAGATAGCCAGCGTACCGAAGATCACCACCGTCGCTACCGCCACCGTTACCTTGCTGGCTTCGGCCTTCACGACGGGTTCCGTGGCCAGCACCGCCGCTGCGCCACAGATACTGCTCCCGGCACCGATCAGCCAGCTGGTTTGCCTGTCCAGGCCAAACACTTTCTGACCGATAAAACAGGCCAGTAAAAAGGTGCTGGTCAGGGTCAGGACGTCGATGGCGATCCCGCTCGCACCCACATCCGCAATCTGCGAAAAGGTAAGACGGAAGCCATAAAGAATGATCCCAAGACGCAGCAGATGCTGCTTGGCAAAGATTACGCCGCCGTCGCAGGATTTCCAGATATGCGGGTAAACGGTGTTACCCACGACCATGCCGAGCAAAATGGCGAGCGTCAGCGCGCTGAAACCTGCGCCTGCGATGGCCGGGATGCTGCCGCCCCATAGTGCTACGGCGGTGACTGCAGCGCTGAGCGCAAGACCCGGCACGAAGTGCCACACTGTACGATGATGTTGTAAGGTGATTTCTGACATAACCTTCTCCTTTGTCTGGCTAAAGGTTACGGCGCTCTGGCTTAAAAATAAAATTGATTATATACTTATAATCAATCTATATAAGTGGTAAGTAACCATGCACATTACTCTGCGTCAGCTGGAAGTCTTTGCCGAGGTGCTGAAAAGCGGCTCAACGACCCAGGCGTCACAAATGCTGGCGCTCTCACAGTCTGCGGTCAGCGCGGCGTTGACCGATCTTGAAGGACAGCTGGGCGTTCAGCTTTTTGACAGGGTAGGGAAGCGTCTGGTGGTCAACGAGCACGGTCGTCTTCTTTATCCGCGCGCGCTGGCGCTGCTCGAGCAGGCAATCGAAATCGAGCAGCTGTTCCGCGAAGACAACGGTGCGATCCGCGTTTACGCCAGCAGCACCATTGGAAACTACATTCTGCCGGAAGTGATTGCCCGCTACCGCCGGGATTTCCCGAGCCTGCCGCTGGAGATGAGCGTGGGCAATAGCCAGGACGTCATCAACGCTGTGATCGACTTCCGCGTGGATATCGGCCTCATCGAAGGTCCCTGCCATAACGTTGATATCATTGCCGAGCCCTGGCTGGAAGACGAGCTGGTGGTGTTTGCGTCCCCGGCCTCGTCGTTATTGCAGGGAGAGGTGACGCTGGAACGGCTGGCGCAGGCGCAGTGGATCCTGCGCGAGCAGGGCTCCGGCACGCGTGAAATTGTCGATTATCTGCTGCTTTCCCATCTGCCGCATTTCCAGTTAGGGATGGAGCTGGGGAACTCTGAGGCCATCAAGCACGCGGTGCGCCACGGGCTGGGCATCAGCTGTCTTTCCCGGCGCGTTATTGCCGAACAGCTGGAAACCGGATCGCTGGTGGAAATCCCCATCCCGCTGCCGAAGCTGGTGCGCACGCTGTGGTGCATTCATCATCGTCAGAAACACCTTTCCAGCTCGCTGCAGCGTTTTCTGCGCTATTGCGAAATCTGACAGCATCCCTCACCCCAAAGGGGAGAGGGAAAAATTATGCTTTACTTATAATCCTGGCCGCGTCATGAAGCTCTCTTATAACTGAGTATTTCTGCCGGAAGGAACGCGGATCGTCTGCTACAATCGCGCCTCATTTATTAAATGGACAGCATTTTCATATGGTTTCAGAAATTAAAACCACAGAAGCGCCCACGCTACGTCGTGAACTCAAGGCGCGTCACCTGACGATGATCGCCATTGGCGGCTCAATCGGTACAGGTCTTTTCGTTGCCTCTGGCGCAACGATTTCGGCAGCCGGCCCGGGTGGGGCACTTTTCTCTTATATCCTGATTGGCCTGATGGTGTACTTCCTGATGACCAGTCTCGGCGAACTGGCCGCGTACATGCCGGTATCCGGTTCGTTCTCGACCTACGGTCAAAAATACGTTGAAGAAGGCTTCGGCTTCGCGCTGGGTTGGAACTACTGGTACAATTGGGCGGTCACCATCGCCGTTGACCTTGTCGCCGCACAGCTGGTGATGAACTGGTGGTTCCCGAATACGCCGGGCTGGATCTGGAGCGCCCTGTTCCTGGCCGTCATCTTCCTGCTGAACTACATCTCCGTGCGCGGTTTCGGCGAAGCGGAATACTGGTTCTCTTTGATCAAAGTGGCAACCGTCATCATCTTTATCGTCGTCGGTGTGGCGATGATCGTTGGTATTTTCAAAGGCGCAGAACCTGCGGGCTGGAGTAACTGGACAATAGGCGATGCGCCGTTTGCCGGTGGACTGTCGGCAATGATTGGCGTGGCAATGATTGTCGGCTTCTCCTTCCAGGGAACCGAGCTGATTGGCATTGCTGCCGGTGAGTCAGAGAACCCGGAGAAGAATATTCCGCGCGCGGTTCGTCAGGTCTTCTGGCGTATCCTGCTGTTCTATGTGTTCGCGATCCTGATTATCAGCCTGATCATTCCGTACACCGATCCAAGCCTGCTGCGTAATGACGTGAAAGACATTAGCGTTAGCCCGTTCACGCTGGTCTTCCAGCACGCCGGTCTGCTTTCTGCCGCGGCAGTGATGAACGCCGTTATCCTGACCGCTGTACTGTCAGCCGGTAACTCCGGGATGTACGCGTCCACCCGTATGCTCTACACGCTGGCATGCGACGGTAAAGCACCGCGTATTTTCGCGAAGCTGTCCCGTGGCGGCGTACCGCGTAACGCGCTGTACGCCACTACGGTGATCGCCGGTCTGTGCTTCCTGACCTCTATGTTTGGCAACCAGACGGTGTACCTGTGGCTGCTTAACACCTCCGGGATGACGGGCTTTATTGCCTGGCTGGGGATTGCCATTAGCCACTATCGTTTCCGCCGTGGCTACGTCAAACAGGGTTATGACGTTAACCAGCTGCCGTATCGCTCCGGCTTCTTCCCGCTGGGTCCCATTTTCGCCTTCATTCTGTGCCTGATCATTACGCTGGGACAGAACTATGAAGCGTTCCTGGCGGACACCATTGACTGGGGCGCCGTCACGGCAACCTACATTGGCATTCCGCTGTTCCTCGTCATCTGGTTTGGTTACAAGCTGACGAAAGGAACACACTTCGTTCGCTACAGTGAAATGGAATTCCCGGAACGATTTAAACAATAACCGCACTTCCTCTCTATTAGCCCGCTCGTTTGAGCGGGCTTTTTTATTCCTGCCCCCTGAAACAAAGATATATTTCTTAACAATTTAATTGATAATAATTATCGTTTGCTTTATCGTTATCAAAAATAAGCGTGTCACCGACCCACCGGAGATGTGGGCGGCAAGGAAGACGCTGTGAGCAATGATGATTTGATTGAGTTGTATTTACCTCATGGAGATATGGAATGTTTAGGTTGAATCCCTTCGTCAGGGGAGGACTTTGCGCGTCCGCAATGTCCCTGGCCCTGCCTGTTATCGCAGCGGAATCCGGCGACACAATGGTTGTCACGGCCTCCGCGACCGAGCAAAACCTGAAAGACGCACCGGCAAGCATCAGCGTCATCACCCAGGAAGATTTGCAGCGCAAACCCGTTCAGAATCTGAAAGATGTGTTACGGGATGTGCCGGGCGTGCAGCTCACGAGCGAAGGGGACAACCGTAAAGGCGTAAGTATTCGCGGACTGGACAGCAGCTACACGCTGATCCTGATCGACGGCAAGCGCGTCAATTCCCGTAACGCGGTATTCCGCCATAATGATTTCGACCTCAACTGGGTGCCGGTTGACGCCATCGAACGAATTGAAGTGGTGCGTGGGCCGATGTCTTCTCTTTACGGCTCCGATGCGCTGGGCGGCGTGGTGAACATTATCACCAAAAAAATCAGCCAGAAATGGACGGGTACCCTGAGCGCCGATTCCACAATTCAGGAACATCGCGACCGTGGAGATACCTACAACGGTCAGTTCTATACCAGCGGTCCGCTGGTGGACGGTCTGCTGGGGCTGAAAGCCTACGGTAGCCTCGCAAAGCGTGAGAAAGACGGTCAGCAGAAGTCCTCTACCACGGCGAGCGGTGAAACACCGCGCATTGAAGGCTTCACCAGCCGCGATGCGAATGTGGAGTTCGCCTGGACGCCGTCTGAAAATCATGACTTTACGGCGGGCTACGGTTTCGACCGTCAGGATCGTGACTCGGATTCCCTCGACAAAAACCGCCTTGAGCGTCAGAACTACTCTCTCAGCCACAACGGCCGCTGGGGCGTCGGCAACAGCGAGCTGAAGGTGTACGGCGAGAAGGTGGATAACAAAAACCCGGGCAACAGCAATACGATCACCTCCGAGAGCAACGCGGTGGACGGGAAATACGTGCTGCCGCTGGGCGACATCAACCAGCTGATGACCTTCGGCGGCGAATGGCGTCACGATAAGCTGAAGGATCCGGTCAACCTGACGGGCGGTTCAAGCAGCAGTACGTCGACAAGCCAGTATGCCCTGTTCCTTGAAGATGAGTGGCGTATCTTTGAACCTCTGGCGCTGACCACCGGCATCCGTATGGATGACCATGATACCTACGGCGACCACTGGAGCCCGCGCGCCTATCTGGTCTACAACGCGACCGATACCGTAACGGTGAAAGGGGGCTGGGCGACCGCGTTTAAAGCGCCGTCACTGCTGCAGCTGAGCCCGGACTGGGTCACCGGCTCGTGCCGAGGTGCCTGTGAGATTGTCGGTAACCCGGATCTGAAACCGGAGACCAGCGAGAGCTTCGAGTTCGGTCTGTACTACAGCGGGGAAGAGGGCTGGTTAGAGGGCGTGCAGGCCAGCGTGACCACCTTCCAGAATAACGTCGATGACCGCATCAGCATCAGCCGTACGGCCAATGCGAAGCAGGCGCAGAGCTACCCTAACTACGTTGGCCTGAATGCGGACGGTGAACCGATATTCCGCTACTACAACGTCAACAAGGCGCGTATCCGCGGGGTGGAGACCGAGCTGAAATTCCCGCTGGCGGACGACTGGAAAGTGACGCTGAACTACACCTACAACGACGGTCGTGATATCAGCAACGGCGGCAACAAGCCGCTGTCCGATCTGCCGTTCCACACCGCCAACGGGACCGTTGACTGGAAGGCGACGCAGGACTGGTCGTTCTATGTTCAGGGCAACTACACCGGTGAGAAACGCGCGCTGACCAGCAGCGACCCAACGCCGGGTGGCTATGTCATCTGGAATACCGGCGCCGCGTGGCAGGCGACGAAAAGCGTGAAGCTGCGTGCGGGCGTGCAGAACCTGCTGGACAAAGATCTGAGCCGCGACGATTACAGCTACACGGAAGATGGCCGTCGCTACTTTGTCGGTGTGGATTATAAGTTCTGATGGGGTAATGTGCCGGGTGGCGGCTGCGCCTTACCCGGCCTACATAAGGGCACAGGCCCGTAGGCCCGGTAAGCGAAGCGCCACCGGGCAAAACAGGCAGCGCTTATGCAAATAAATGCTCCGCATGGAAGCGGAGATGATCCTCAATAAAGGACGCAATGAAGTAATAGCTGTGATCGTATCCCGGCTGAATGCGCAGCGTCAGCGGCCAGTCTTTCTGGCGTGCCGCTTCTGCCAGCACCGCAGGCTGCAGCTGTCCGGCGAGGAACTGATCCGCATCGCCCTGATCGATAAGCATCGGGATTGCATTTGCTGAGCTGCTGGCCAGCATCAGCGCGCAGCTGTCCCATGCCTCCCATTTTTCCGCATCCTCACCCAGATAGTGTGTGAAGGCTTTCTGCCCCCACGGCACCTGTGTTGGGTTCACAATCGGTGCAAATGCCGACACGCTGACGTATTTCCCCGGATTTTTCAGCGCCATGATGAGCGCCCCGTGTCCGCCCATTGAGTGGCCGCTGATTGCGCAGCGCTCGCCGACCGCAAACTGCGACTGCACCAGCGCAGGAAGTTCATCGCGAAGGTAATCATACATGCGGTAGTGGCGCGCCCAGGGCTGCTCGGTCGCATTGAGATAAAACCCGGCGCCTTTGCCCAGGTCGTATCCGGCATCGTCGGCCACATCGTCGCCACGCGGGCTGGTGTCTGGCATCACCAGCGCAATGCCCAGCTCGGCGGCAATGCGCTGCGCGCCCGCTTTGGTGGTGAAGTTTTCGTCGTTGCAGGTCAGGCCGGAAAGCCAGAACAGAACCGGTGGATTTTCCATCGGCGGCAGGAAAATGCTGAACGTCATCGCACAGTTCAGGACGGTGGAGTCGTGCCGCCAGCGCTGCTGTCGACCTTCAAAACAACGGTGCTCTTCGAGCAGTTCCATGCAGGGCTCCTTAATGAGAATGCGTATTCATAAAAACCATAATACAGCCTTTTCATTGACCTGTGAGTAACTTTCACTTTCGCCAGACGGCGAGATGCTGCATCATAAATTTACTTTTCTTTAACAATTGGAGCGGTCATGGCGCTGCGTATTGCGCTCAGTGGGTTTGTCGTGCTGGTGGTGGCGATGGGGATAGGGCGCTTTGCCTTTACGCCCCAGGTGCCGCTGATGATTGCTGCCGGACAGCTTACGCTGACCAGCGCGGGTCTGGTGGCGGCGATGAACTATCTGGGCTATCTGGTGGGCGCGTGGGATGCGATGCGTGCGCACCGCTTCGTTGAAACGCGCCTCTGGCTTGGCATCACCGGCGCGGTGGCGCTGACGCTGCTCTCCGCGGCGGCGGAGAACGCCGTCGTGCACGGCCTGCTGCGTTTTGTCATCGGCTGCATGAGCGGCTGGTCGATGGTACTCATTGCCGCCTGGACAAACGAACGGCTGGGACAGCTGGGTAAACCGGGTCTGAGCGCTGCCGTATTTGCCGGGCCGGGGGCGGGTATTGCGCTGAGCGGCCTACTCGCCGTCTATATTCAGGCGAAGTCCCTGTCGGCCGGGGCGGCATGGCAAATCTACGGCGTGCTGGCGCTGGTGCTGATTGCCCTGGTGGCGCGCTACCTGCCGCGATCCGGGCAGCTCCATCGACCCGGCACCGCGCCGGAGCCGCTGGTGCTGACGGCGGATTTAACGCGTCTGGTCTGGAGCTACAGCCTGGCCGGGTTTGGTTATATCCTCCCGGCGACCTTCCTGTCGCAAATGGCGGCCGTGCGTTTTCCCGGCAGCCTGTTTGCCCAGTTTGTCTGGCCGATTTTTGGTCTCGCCGCCGTGGTGGGGATTGCGCTCAGTATTCTGTTACGCCATACCTCAACGGCTAACCGCAGGCTGGCTATCGTACTGTGGTTACAGGGGGCGGGCGTGCTGGCGGCCTGGCTGCTGCCGGGGATTGGCGGGTTGCTGACGGGCGGGCTGCTGGTGGGCGGCGGCTTTTTGTGTGCCGTGCAGCTCTCTCTTTTATACGGTCGCGAGCTGGCGCCAAACCACACGCGCTATATGGCGGGCCTGCTCACCACCGGGTATGCGATTGGGCAGTTGATTGGCCCGGTCACCTCGGCGTTATCAACCTGGTTTACCCACCGGCTGGAGCCGGCGCTGGGGCTGGCGGGCGTGGCGCTGTTCGTTGGAGGAGCCCTGGTCTGGAATCGTCACGCTGAAAGGCAACAGCAATTGCAATAATTATCGTCGTGAATACTGGATTATGTGCGCCGCCTCACGCACAATGAACGCATACTTTTGCCACAACGAGGGCAAAAGACGCCACACCTGCAGGAGAACAAAATGTCATCACTCAGTAAAGAAGCTGCCCTGGTCCACGAAGCCCTGGTTGCGCGCGGTCTTGAAACGCCACTGCGTCCGCCCGTACAGGACTTGGACAATGAAACCCGCAAGCGTCTGATTGCCGGTCATATGACCGACATCATGGAGCTGCTGAATCTCGATCTGAGTGACGACAGTCTGATGGAGACGCCGCACCGCATCGCGAAAATGTACGTCGACGAAATTTTCTCCGGCCTGGATTACGCCAACTTCCCGAAAATCACCGTCATTGAAAACAAGATGAAAGTGGACGAGATGGTCACGGTTCGCGATATCACGCTGACCAGCACCTGCGAACACCATTTCGTGACCATTGACGGTAAAGCGACCGTGGCGTATATCCCTAAAGACACGGTGATTGGCCTGTCGAAGATCAACCGCATCGTGCAGTTCTTCGCTCAGCGTCCGCAGGTGCAGGAGCGTCTGACCCAGCAGATCCTGACCGCGCTGCAAACGCTGCTGGGCACCAATAACGTGGCCGTCTCTATCGACGCGGTTCACTACTGCGTGAAAGCGCGCGGCGTGCGCGATGCCACCAGTGCGACCACTACAACCTCGCTGGGCGGTCTGTTTAAATCGAGCCAGAATACCCGCCAGGAGTTCCTGCGCGCCGTACGTCACCACAACTAAGTCTTACAGGGCAGGGACCATGGAGCGAAACGTCACGCTCGATTTTGTTCGCGGCGTCGCCATTCTCGGTATCCTGCTGCTTAATATCACCGCCTTCGGTTTGCCGAAGGCGGCGTATCTCAATCCCGCGTGGTATGGCGACATCACCCGCAGTGATGCCTGGACCTGGGCAATCCTCGATCTCTTTGCGCAGGTCAAATTCCTCACGCTCTTTGCCCTGCTGTTTGGCGCAGGCCTGCAGCTTCTCCTCAAACGCGGCACGCGCTGGATCCAGTCGCGCCTGACGCTGCTGGTTATCCTCGGCTTTATCCATGGCCTGTTCTTCTGGGACGGCGATATTCTTCTTGCCTATGGGTTAGTCGGGCTCATTTGCTGGCGCCTCATTCGCGATGCGCACAGCGTTAAAAGCCTGTTCAACACCGGGGTGATGCTCTATGTCATGGGGCTTGGAGTATTGTTGCTGCTGGGGATGATCTCCGGCGAGACGACAAACCGTGCCTGGATCCCGGATGCCGCTAACCTGCAGTACGAGCAGTTCTGGAAGCTGAAGGGCGGAACGGAAGCGATAAGCAACCGCGCGGATATGCTGGGGGACAACCTCCTTGCGCTGGGCGCGCAATACGGCTGGCAGCTGGCGGGTATGATGCTGATGGGCGCGTCACTGATGCGCACCGGCTGGCTGAAAGGGGAATTCAGCCTGCGTCACTATCGCCGTACCGGCGCTGGTCTGGTGCTGCTCGGCGTGCTGATTAATTTCCCGGCGGTGATGGTGCAGTGGCATATCCACTGGGATTACCGCTGGTGCGCGTTCCTGCTCCAGGTGCCGCGTGAACTGAGCGCGCCGTTTCAGACCATCGGCTACGCGGCGCTGATCTACGGCTTCTGGCCCTCGCTTTCTCGTCTGTGGATGGTCAGCGCTATCGCCTGCGTGGGCCGCATGGCGTTAAGTAATTACCTCCTGCAAACGCTGATTTGCACCACGCTTTTCTATCACTTTGGCCTGTTTATGAAATTCGACCGCCTTACGCTGCTGGCGTTTGTTATTCCGGTCTGGGCAGTAAACCTGGCGTTTTCTGTGCTCTGGCTACGCTATTTCCGCCAGGGACCGCTGGAGTGGGTATGGCGTCAGTTAACCGCACGTGCTTCAGGGATATCATTGAAAAATACATCCAGATAACGATCTGGATCACAATCATTAACAAAACGGATGTAAGCGTTTTCATGACTGTGAGCTTCTTCACGTAGTCCCCTTTCTCTCGCTGCCAAAATAGCCACCTTGCTAAACACAGGGGGTGTCTGTGAGTTGCTGCAATCCTTTGAAGGATGGTGAATATGATCACCATTCGTGACGTCGCCCGTCAGGCGGGCGTTTCTGTGGCTACCGTCTCACGCGTGCTCAACAATAGCGCGCTGGTCAGCCCTGAAACCCGTGAAACCGTAATGAAGGCCGTGACCCAGCTCGGGTACCGGCCAAATGCCAATGCCCAGGCGCTTGCGACGCAGGTTAGCGACACCATCGGCGTGGTGGTGATGGATGTCTCAGATGCCTTTTTCGGCGCACTGGTGAAAGCGGTCGATATGGTCGCCCAGCAGCATCAGAAATATGTCCTGATCGGCAATAGCTATCATGAGGCGGAAAAAGAACGTCATGCCATTGAAGTGCTGATCCGCCAGCGCTGTAACGCCTTGATTGTCCATTCAAAAGCCTTGAGCGATGAAGAGCTAACCGGATTGATGGAGCAGATCCCGGGTATGGTGCTGATTAACCGCATCGTTCCCGGCTATGCCCACCGCTGCGTCGGGCTGGATAACGTCAGCGGCGCCATGATGGCCACGAAAATGCTCATCAACAACGGGCATCAGCGGATCGGTTATCTGGCCTCCAGCCATCAGATTGAAGATGACGAACTGCGGCGCGAGGGGTGGCAAAACGCCCTGAAAGAGCACGGCATTACGCCATCCGAAAGCTGGGTGGGGACCGGCACGCCGGACATGCAGGGCGGTGAAGCGGCGATGGTAGAGCTGCTGGGCCGCAATCTGCAGCTGTCTGCGGTGTTTGCCTATAACGACAGCATGGCGGCAGGCGCCCTGACGGCGCTGAAAGATAACGGGATTGCGGTGCCACAGCATTTATCACTCATTGGTTTTGATGATATCCCGATTGCCCGTTACACCGACCCGCAGCTGACAACCGTGCGTTACCCCATTGCCTCTATGGCAAAACTGGCGACTGAGCTGGCGTTACAGGGGGCTGCTGGCATGCTGGATCCGGGGGCAACACACTGTTTCATGCCGACTTTAGTGCGTCGCCACTCCGTCGCGGCCCGGCAAACTGTGGTTCCGATCACTAACTGATTACATGTGGTGATGTAACCGTTTTCAATCTGTGAGTAAATTCACAGTATCTTAACAAGGCGCTGACTATGATGTCAGCGTTTTAGGGGCTGAAACGCTATGTAACAGTGATTATTCACTTTCACTATAGCCAATGTGCCGCAAACAACGAATAAAACGCATTTCTGGAGCGTTACCGAACACGGAAGAGAGAAATTTTATAAGTGAACCTCGGCTGTCAGTAACGTTTTATTAACATCTGCCCGCCGCTCATTATTCACAAGAACTACCCTGCATAAAAAAAACCGGAGATACCATGAATAAGAAGGTGTTGACCCTGTCTGCTGTAATGGCAAGCATGCTTTTTGGTGCAGCAGCGCACGCTGCGGATACCCGTATTGGTGTGACCATCTATAAATACGACGACAACTTCATGTCTGTTGTGCGTAAAGCGATTGAGAAAGATGCGAAAGCAGCGCCAGACGTTCAGCTGCTGATGAACGACTCCCAGAATGACCAGTCCAAACAGAACGACCAGATCGACGTTCTGCTGGCGAAAGGCGTGAAAGCCCTGGCCATCAACCTGGTTGACCCGGCTGCAGCAGGCACGGTTATTGAAAAAGCGCGCGGCCAGAACGTGCCGATCGTCTTCTTCAACAAAGAACCTTCCCGTAAGGCGCTGGATAGCTACGATAAAGCGTATTACGTCGGTACCGACTCCAAAGAGTCCGGTATTATTCAGGGCGATCTGATCGCGAAACACTGGGCGGCGAACCCGAACTGGGACCTGAACAAAGACGGTCAGATTCAGTTCGTGCTGCTGAAAGGCGAACCTGGCCATCCGGATGCTGAAGCGCGTACCACCTACGTTATCAAAGAGCTGAACGACAAGGGCCTGAAAACCCAGCAGCTGGCGTTAGATACCGCGATGTGGGATACCGCTCAGGCGAAAGATAAGATGGACGCGTGGCTGTCCGGCCCTAACGCGAACAAAATCGAAGTGGTTATCGCCAACAACGATGCGATGGCAATGGGTGCGGTAGAAGCGCTGAAAGCACACAACAAATCCTCTATCCCGGTATTCGGTGTGGATGCGCTGCCAGAAGCGCTGGCGCTGGTTAAATCCGGTGCGATGGCCGGTACCGTGCTGAACGATGCCAACAACCAGGCGAAAGCGACCTTCGATCTGGCGAAAAACCTGGCCGATGGCAAAGGTGCGGCAGATGGCACCAACTGGAAAATTGACAACAAAATCGTTCGCGTACCTTACGTGGGCGTCGACCAGTCCAACCTGGCTGAGTTTATCGGTAAATAAGTAAGCGGTACTGTCTCCACTGGGCGCAATTCGTTGCGCCCTTTTATAACGCGATATGCGAGGCCAACAAGGTATAATTATGGTCAGCACAACAACTCAGTCATCCGGTGAATACCTGTTGGAAATGAGCGGTATCAACAAGTCATTTCCCGGCGTTAAGGCACTCGATAATGTTAATTTAAAAGTGCGTCCTCACTCTATTCATGCCTTAATGGGGGAGAACGGTGCGGGTAAATCAACATTATTAAAATGTCTTTTTGGGATCTATCAAAAAGATTCTGGCAGCATTCTTTTTCAGGGGAAAGAGATCGATTTCCATTCAGCGAAAGAAGCACTGGAAAACGGTATCTCGATGGTTCACCAGGAATTAAACCTGGTGTTGCAGCGTTCAGTCATGGATAACATGTGGTTGGGGCGTTATCCCACCAAAGGTGTCTTTGTCGATCAGGATAAAATGTATCGCGACACCAAGGCGATTTTCGACGAGCTGGATATTGATATCGATCCGCGCGCCCGCGTGGGAACATTATCCGTCTCCCAGATGCAGATGATCGAAATTGCCAAAGCGTTCTCCTATGATGCGAAAATCGTCATCATGGACGAACCGACATCGTCATTAACGGAAAAAGAGGTTAACCACCTTTTTACCATTATTCGTAAGTTGAAAGATCGCGGCTGCGGCATTGTGTACATCTCCCACAAAATGGAAGAGATCTTCCAGCTTTGCGATGAGATCACCATCCTGCGCGACGGCCAGTGGATTGCCACACAGCCGCTGGAAGGGCTGGACATGGACAAAATCATTGCCATGATGGTCGGCCGTTCCCTGAACCAGCGCTTCCCGGACAAAGAAAACAAGCCGGGTGAAGTGATTCTGGAAGTGCGCAATCTGACCTCATTGCGTCAGCCGTCTATTCGCGATGTCTCCTTCGACCTGCACAAGGGTGAAATCCTGGGGATTGCCGGGCTGGTGGGGGCAAAGCGTACCGATATCGTGGAAACCCTGTTTGGCATTCGTGAGAAAGCCGAAGGCACCATTACGCTGCACGGTAAGAAAATCAATAACCACAACGCCAACGAAGCCATTAATAATGGTTTTGCGCTGGTGACGGAAGAGCGTCGTTCGACCGGTATTTATGCTTATCTGGATATTAACTTTAACTCGTTAATCTCTAACATTCGCAATTACAAAAACAAAGTTGGGCTGTTGGATAACTCCCGCATGAAGAGCGATACCCAATGGGTGATTGACTCCATGCGCGTGAAAACGCCAGGCCACCGCACCCAGATTGGTTCGCTGTCAGGCGGTAACCAGCAGAAAGTGATTATTGGCCGTTGGTTATTAACGCAGCCAGAAATTCTGATGCTGGATGAGCCGACCCGCGGTATTGACGTCGGTGCGAAGTTTGAAATTTATCAGCTGATTGCCGAGCTGGCGAAAAAGAATAAAGGGATCATTATTATTTCTTCCGAAATGCCGGAATTGTTAGGGATCACGGACCGTATTCTGGTTATGAGCAATGGTCTCGTCGCCGGTATTGTTGACACCAAAACGACAACGCAAAATGAAATTTTGCGTCTTGCGTCTTTGCACCTTTAAGATCAGGGGCTCCTCATGAGTGCGTTAAATAAAAAAAGTTTTCTCACTTACCTGAAAGAAGGCGGTATTTACGTTGTTCTTTTAGTCTTGCTGGCAATCATCATTTTCCAGGACCCTACGTTCTTAAGCCTGCTGAACCTGAGTAACATTCTGACCCAGTCCTCCGTGCGTATTATCATTGCGCTGGGCGTGGCGGGCCTGATCGTGACCCAGGGGACGGACCTTTCTGCCGGTCGTCAGGTAGGTCTGGCGGCGGTTATCGCGGCAACCCTGCTGCAGTCGATGGAAAACGCCAACAAGGTCTTCCCGGAAATGGCCACCATGCCGATTTTCGTGGTGATCCTGATTGTCTGCGCCATCGGCGCGGTGATTGGTCTGATCAACGGTATTATCATCGCCTACCTGAACGTGACGCCATTCATCACTACCCTGGGTACGATGATCATCGTTTACGGTATCAACTCCCTGTACTACGACTTCGTCGGTGCTTCGCCCATCTCGGGCTTTGACAGCGGCTTCTCGACCTTTACGCAAGGGTTTATCGCGCTGGGCAGCTTCCGTCTGTCGTACATCACCTTCTATGCGCTGATTGCGGTCGCTTTCGTCTGGATCCTGTGGAACAAAACGCGCTTTGGCAAAAACATCTTCGCTATCGGCGGTAACCCGGAAGCGGCGAAAGTCTCCGGCGTAAACGTTGCCCTGAACCTGCTCATCATCTATGCCCTGTCCGGGGTGTTCTACGCCTTCGGCGGGATGCTGGAAGCGGGCCGTATCGGCTCTGCAACGAACAACCTTGGCTTCATGTACGAACTGGATGCGATTGCAGCCTGCGTGGTGGGCGGCGTTTCCTTCAGCGGCGGCGTGGGGACGGTGCTCGGCGTGGTGACCGGTGTGATCATCTTCACCGTCATCAACTACGGGTTGACCTACATCGGCGTGAACCCGTACTGGCAGTACATCATCAAGGGCGCCATCATTATCTTCGCGGTTGCGCTGGATTCACTGAAGTACGCCCGTAAGAAGTAATCGTTTCTCGCCATACCCGGCCCGCTCACCGAGCGGGCTTTTTTTATGCCCTATGCCAGATGGCACTCCTCCTGCGTCACAATGCGCTCAAACCAGTCGAGTGCAGAGAGCTTGCAGGCGACCCACTGTTCGGAAAAGGCGTCGCCCAGGCTGTCGGTGAGATACTGACAGCGGGCAAAGGCCTCAATCGCCTCCTGCTGGAACAGCGGCAGTTCGGGTTGGTCGTGCTGCGGCTCAGGGAGATCCCCCTCGTCGATATGTTCCAGCCCGTACAGCATGCCAGTCAGAATTGTGGCCGCCACCAGATACGGATTCGCATCGGCCCCGGCCAGCCGGTACTCAATGCGACGATTGCCGTCATCCGAGCAGGGAATACGCAAGGCGGCGGAGCGGGTGTTATAGCCCCAGGAGTTAAAGACGGGTTCCGTCAGGTTTTTACGCAGGCGACGAAACGCGTTGACCCCCGGCGCAAGAATGGCGACGGAGGCGGGCATCAGCGCCAGCTGGCCCGCGATGCACAAACGCATCATGCTGCTCAGCGCGTTCACCGGCGAGGCAAAAACGTTTTCGCCACGGCTGTTGTTCAGGCTGAAATGGATGTGCAAACCGCTGCCGGACAGCTGGCTGAAAGGCTTAGCCATAAAGTTGGCCTGAAGACCGTGCTTTTCAGCGACATAGCGGGTCAGGCGGCGCAGGGCCAGCACGTTATCACAGACCTCAACGACGCGCTGGCTGTGCTTCAGGTTTAATTCGTACTGTCCGGACTCGGCTTCCGCTACGACCCCTGACAGCGGGATGCGCTGCAGGTGCGCCAGCTGTTCCAGCTCGTCAAACAGCGCCGCATGCGCCGACGAGGTATCCATGTGAAAACAGCCCTGATTTTGCGGATCGCGTTCGCCCTGTCCCGTCAGGTAAAACTCAATTTCCGGGGCAATGACCGGGAAAAGGCCGTGCTGATGGAAGCGGGCCACGACGTTTTGCAGTATCGCGCGCGGCTCAAGCGGGCAGGGGTTACCGTCGCTGTCTTTCATCGTCAGCAGGATCTGCGCGGTGTGCTCCGGATCCTGCGGACAGGGACGCAAAGAGCCGGCGACCGGGACGCACAGCCGATCGGGTTCATCATAAAGCGGGGCGGCGATTTTTCCCTTCTGATCCATTGAGTAGACGGAAAGCGGAAAATAACAGCCTTTTTCCAGACTCAGCATGCTCTCCACCGAGAGGCGCTTGCCGCGCATCGTGCCGTTGATATCGTTCAGGTAAACGTCGACATGTTTCGTCTGCGGGTAACGTTCCAGATAATCGGCCACTTCCACGGCAACGTTGTGCTGCAGGGCGTCAATTTTTTCATCCAGCCAGAGACCAGAATGGAGTGCGCCAGGGAGTGATAAGCCGGGAAAGTTAAAGTACGGACGGAGACTTTTGAGGAAAAACGCATTCATTATTGAGTTCATAGTCATTCTTCAATGAAGCCGTAGCGGCAATGAACTCAGCTTAAAAGAGCCGACGTAAAGGGGAGATAAAAAGCGTCAGGCCCAGCGTAAAGAAAGTATAAAGGCGGTTCCGCTATTTCTCTTTTTTCTGCATATCGAGCAGTTGCTCAGGCGTGACGGCCGGGTAACCCTGCGCGTCTTCCGGCACTTCGTGCATCGCCGGAATCGGCACCAGCGGGCCTAAAAAGCGTGGTTCGCGCTTAAAGATATACAGATCGGCCAGGGCACCAAAGCGGGCGCCGAACTCGCGCACGCGCACGCTCAGCATATCTTTTGGCGACGGCACCGCGTAGCACTGCGCCTGAATACCCATATGCAGGGCGATAAACAGCGCGCGCTCGCAGTGGAAGCGCTGGGTGATGATGATGAAGTCGTTGGTGTCGAAGACCTTGCGCGTACGCACGATGGAGTCCAGGGTGCGGAACCCGGCGTAGTCGAGCACGATATCGGCAGGATCCACGCCCGCGGCAATCAGGTCCTTCCGCATCGTCACCGGTTCATTGTAGCTTTGCAGGGCGTTATCCCCGCTCAGCAGCAGATAGTTCACCTTGCCGCTGTTGTAGGCGTTCAGCGCGCCCTGGATGCGGTAACGGTAATACTGGTTGATGACGCCGGTGCGGTAATACTTGGCGGTGCCGAGCACCACGCCAACCTGACGATAGGGCAGGTCCTGCAGGTCATCAAAGATGTAGGGGGCGGTTTTCCAGCTCATCCAGCGGTCGAGACCGAGCACGATCAACAGCAGTATGCCGACCAGGACAGACAGGCTGTAAAAAACGCGCTTTAACATGCAGATGGCTCGTACCGAAGGTGAAATTTAACTCAGGCTACTTTACCCGCCTGGTTAGCGCAAGAAACAGCGACTCAACTGAGGGGTTTTTCAGCAAACAGGCGGGCATTTCTGCCCGCCGGAAGGATTACGCCAGCAGTACGCGGTCAATCGTCGTACAGCCCAGCGCTTTAAGCGTTGCGGCAGTGGCATCCCACTGAATCAGCGGCGCATCGGCAATTTCAGCCAGAATGGCGCGCTGAATGTCAGGATAATCATAGCCGTTCAGGCTCAGCAGGTTGAGTGCGCCCTGCAGCGGCGGCAGCGTTGGGTTAAACGCGGCGTTTTCCGCATAGCTGCCGGTGAAGATTCGGCCATCGCGGCACTGCAGCGCCACGCCGCTCGGGGACTTGCTGTACGGCGTGTGGCTCTTGTTGGCGGCGGCAATCGCCGCCTGGCTCAGGTCATCGCCGGACAGGGCGAAACCGTGGTTCTGCTCGTCCATCAGCAGGGTTTTGATCTCCAGATCTTTCGGGCCAAACGCGTCAGGCAGGTAATCCGCCAGCGTGTGCGGCGCGCGGCCTGGCAGATTGATGCGCAGCTGCAGCCCGCTGTTCAGCTCGTTCATAAACTGACGGCAGTGGCCGCACGGAGTGTAGTTAACGGTAATGGCGCTCAGCGCTTTTTCACCGCGCAGCCAGGCGTGACTGATGGCGCTCTGCTCGGCGTGCACGGTTTGCTGCATGGTTGCGCCCAGGAACTCCATGTTGCCGCCGAAGTACCAGGTGCCGCTGACGCCGCGCGCAATGGCCCCGACGTTGAAGTGGGAGAGATCGGCCCGCGCGCAGGCGGCAGCCAGAGGAAGCAGTGCGAAAGCCAGCGCGTCTTCGTCCAGTCCCGTTGCCTGTTTCAGCATCGTGACCTGCTCCGCGGTCAGCAGGGCGGGGAAGTGCGCATCTGCCAGAACGGGAGCAAGGGCTGACTGCAAATTCTCTGCAAGCTGGGCGAAAGCAGCTTGAAAACGTGGGTGCATGGCGTTTGCCTCATAAAGGTTAATGGATCGGTAGTTTACGGAGCCGTCAGGGCTTTATATGTGATCCACTTCTCATTATGTATGCAACTTATGAAATCAAAATGAAATTTGCGCGACGCATCGCAAATTTTAGCCCATCACCGCCAGAATAAGCGGGAAAATGAACGGGGCCAGCAGGGAGGTAATAATCCCGCAGATCACCAGTGCCAGGGAGCTAAACGCCCCTTCCTGATAATCCAGCTCCGCGCAGCGGGCGGTGCCCAGCGCGTGCGAGGCGGTGCCCATCGACAGCCCCCGAGCCGCCTTAGTATGAATACGCATCGCGTTCAGCAGGGTGTGGCCAAACACCGCGCCGAGAATACCGACGAAAATGACGCACATCGCGCTGATGGCCGGAATACCGCCGAGGCTGCCCCCAACCGCCATCGCGATAGGCGTGGTCACCGATTTAGGCAGAATAGAGGCGGCAATTTGCGGCGAGGCCCCCATCAACAGCGCCACCGACGTACCGGTGATCATCGCCACCAGGCTACCCACAAAACAGATGGTAATGATGGATTTCCAGCGGGCGCGGATCTGGTGCAACTGCTCGTATAAAGGAAACGCCAGCGCCACGACGGCGGGCTGCAGCAGGTCGTTTAAGATTTTGCTGCCGGCAAAGTAGCGTTCGTAAGGAATGCCGGTGAGCAGCAGGAACGGAATAATCACCACCATCGCCACCAGCAGGGGATTCAGCAAGGGCATTTTGAAACGCGCGGCAAGCTTACGTGCGGCGAAAAAGACTGCCAGGGTGAGCGGCAGCGACCACCAGATATTGTCCATCATTTTTTTGTTTTCTCCCCAATCACGTTACGTTCGCCATGCACCAGATGTGAACTCCAGCTCACCACCAGGAAAACCACCAGCGTACTGACCGCGCAGGAGACCACAATCGGGCCGAACTGGGCTTTGAGCAAATCAAAATACTGCATGACGCCCACGCCGATAGGCACGAAAAGCAGCGCCATATAGCGAATGAGGACGAAGCAGCCGGGGTTGACCCACTTTGCGGGCAGGATTTGCAGCGCCAGCAACACGAAGAGGATCAGCATGCCGATAATGCTGCCGGGGATGGTGATGGGCAGCAGCGACGCGATGAAAATCCCGGCATACAGGCAGGCGTAAATCAGGGCGAATGCGCGCAGATATTGCCAGATAATGTTCAATGATTTGCTCATGGTGTTAGTCCTTGCTGAAACGCATTCATCATACAATTAAACCTAAAAATGTGCCACGGATCACATCATGAATTTTGAGCATACCAGACATTCCGGAATGGAACGTCCGGTATCACCTTACCGGTGCAGGCTACAGTTTAGAGGAAAGGGATTGCGCTGGCGAAACGGCGTGCCAGAGAAGGTATCAGCGACAGGTGGTCAGTTTATCGAGAAAAGAAAACAGCACCTGGTTCATTTCGCGATAATCATGCGAGCGGAGTTTTTCCGCCGTTTCGACAAAACGGAATTCACCCGCGCGGCGGAGGTCACTCTGCGAATGCTCAATCAGCAACTCTACCACCTCCGGCGTCAGCTCCATATGGCACTGGAAACCGTAAACCCGTTCGCTGTATTGCACGATCTGGCGGGGACAGCCCTCGCTGTAAGCCAGAACCTTAGCCTGCGGCGTCAACCCTGGCATGTCGTTATGCCAGTGACCGACGTTCAGCACGCTGCCAAAGTCCTCAAACAGCGGGTTCGCCTTACCTGCATCTGTGAGCCTGACGGGAAATTTGCCGATCTCTTTTTCCGGGCTGTGGCAAAACGCTGCGCCCAGCGCTTCGCCGATAAGCTGTGAGCCCAGACAAACGCCTATCACCGTTTTACCTGCCTCTATCGCGCGGCTGATGAGCGCCTTTTCCGCCTGCGCATCAAACCAGGGGCATTCCTCACGCGTGGTGGCGGGGGACTGCGGGCCTCCCATGATGATAAGCAGGTCTATGTTCTCCAGTTCCTCAGGTAACGAATCGCCCTGATAAACTCTGGTGTAGCTCAGACTGCAGCCGCGACTTTTCCCCCAGATTTCATAGGCGCCAGGTGCCTCGAAATGTTCATGAATAATAAAATGGATGTGCATTGCGTCTCTCTCTGGTTACGTGTACAAGCAGCATCATAAGAGGAAGGGGGAAATGTGAAATGCCAACCGTTATCGATAAAACGCCAATTCACGACGATGCTATCGGATGGTCAAGAGGGGCAATTCGCTATACGCGCGGCGAAGTCGATCCGCCTCACCACCATTCGCAGGGACAACTTTTGTTTGCCATCAAAGGGGTCATGCTGGTCGAAACCGGCAGCAAACGCTGGGTCATACCGCCACAGCGCGCGCTGTGGATCCCTCCCTTTCAGGAGCATACCTACAGCGTGTTATCCACAACGGAGCTGCGCGCGGTCTGGTTTAGCCCGGCGCTGATAGCGCAATGCGAGCCTTTTAAGCGGAAAGACGAGGTTCACGTGATTATGGCAACAGCGTTGTTCAAAGAGCTGATTGCCGGGCTGTTCAGCGCGGAATACCGGCCAGCCAGTCAGCGCAGCATGGCCGTTTTGCTGCTCGATATCCTCAGTGAAGCTCAGCAAATCTCGGCCGAATTACCGATGCCCGTGGATGAGCGCTTACATCGCATTGCCTGTGACATCATTGCCAACAATCTCTGGGATCTTTCTCTGGAAAGGCTGGCGGAACGGGCCGCGATGTCTGAACGCACGTTTTCACGCGCGTTTATCAACGATACCGGCTTTAGCTTCCGGGCCTGGCGACAGCGTGCCAGGATTTGTGCCTCGCTGGATCTCCTCGCCAACGGATACCCGGTTAAGCAGGTGGCCTGGATGCTGGGCTTTTCCGGCCCGGCGGCATTTGCGGCGGCGTTTCGCGCCATTGTTGGGGCTACGCCGGGTGACTTTCTGCCTGAACAGAAGCGCTTCCCAGCGATATAGAGAGCGGCTACTATAGCGCGTCTTTTTTCACAGGTACTGCTATGCGTGTTTTACTGGCCCCAATGGAAGGCGTGCTCGACTCCCTCGTGCGCGAGCTTCTGACCGAGGTGAACGACTACGATCTCTGCGTGACGGAGTTTTTGCGCGTGGTCGATATGCTGTTGCCGGTAAAATCCTTCTTCCGGCTTTGCCCCGAGCTGCACAACCAGAGCCGAACCTCTTCCGGCACGCTGGTGCGTATTCAACTGCTCGGCCAGTATCCGGAATGGCTGGCGGAAAACGCCGCCCGCGCGGTTGAGCTGGGCTCTTACGGGGTAGATCTCAACTGCGGCTGTCCGTCTAAGCTGGTGAACGGCAGCGGCGGCGGAGCGACGTTGCTGAAAGATCCTGAACTGATTTACCGCGGCGCGAAAGCCATGCGCGAGGCGGTACCCGCGCATTTGCCGGTGACGGTTAAGGTTCGCCTGGGATGGGACAGCGATGCGCGGCAGTTTGAAATCGCCGATGCGGTGCAGCAGGCCGGCGCCACCGAGCTGGTGGTGCATGGCCGTACCAAAGAAGATGGCTACAAAGCCGATCGCATTAACTGGCAGGCGATCGGTGAGATCCGCAAACGCCTCACCATTCCGGTGATCGCCAACGGCGAAATTTGGGACTACGAGAGCGCGCAGGCCTGTCTGAACGCCACCGGCTGCGATGCGGTAATGATCGGCCGCGGCGCGCTGAACGTGCCTAACCTCAGCCGGGTGGTGAAATATAACGAACCGCGTATGCCGTGGGCAGACGTCGTCACGCTGCTGCAAAAATACAGCCGTCTGGAAAAGCAGGGCGACACCGGTTTGTATCACGTCGCGCGAATTAAGCAGTGGCTGAGTTATTTACGCAAAGAGTACGATGAAGCGCTGGGGTTATTTCAGGAGATTCGTACTTTACAGACGTCGGCTGATATTGCTCGGGTGATTCAGTCCAAATAATAAGCGTTAAATTGCTCACACTTTTTTAAAACAGAAAACAGTTCCGGTTTTCAACGTGGCGCGACGGTGTTAAGGTGCCACTGTTTTCAACGCAGGATTGTTACTGATTAACAGGCAAAACCTAAGCGTTTCACAGCATTTTCGCTGTGGAGCGCTTAGGTTTTTTTTTGCCTGTCGTTTACGCAGGAGAGACATTTGGCTTAGCGCTTTTTAATGATTTTAAAAAAATGAATTCTCGACAGGAAATAGAAAAATTTCCTGCGGCCGGTTACGCACTCAATACTCAATCACAGGTTGTTATTATGGCATATAAAAATAAACTCTATGCGCTCGCCTTATTGGCGATATCCCCGCTGTCGATGGCGCAAGACTGGAACGGTACGGTGTTAGGGTTTGAAGCTCCGCCGGAGCCTGTTCTCGGCGAAATGCTCGGCATACGTAAAATCCTTAACGATAACGGTTTTACCTATAACCTCGGATACCTGAATGAAATTGGCTGGAACGGCGGTGGTGGATATAACCACGACTCCCACGTGGCCTATATTGACCAGTTCGCGCTGACCTTCAACCAGGATCTGGAGCGCTGGACCGGTATTCCGGACGCGCGTATCGAGGGGAACATCGTCAACCGCAACCACAATGACGATCTCACCACCAAACGCGTGCAGGATCCGCGCGTCAACTTCAACGATCTGACTCAGGAGAGTTGGGGCGGGCAGTCGATTACCCGTCTGGGCTGGCTGACTTTTGCCCGCAGCTTTGACGACCGGCGTCTGACCTGGCGCATCGGGATGATGAACAAGGTACAAACCTTCGATCAAATTATCCCCTGTGATTTCCAGCTGCTGTCCCAGTGCGGCGGGAAGTCAGCCAACTCGCTGACCTGGAACAACTGGAACGTGCACACCTGGGGCACCACGCTTGCGTATAAACTCACGCCGACGCTAACCCTGAAGGGCGGCGTGATGGAGCAGAATCCGCAGGCCGCCAGCCGCAGCCATGCCTGGAGTTGGTCGACGAAGGGCAGCAAAGGGATCTTACTGCCGGTTGAAATCGAAGCGCGTCCGCTGATTAACGGCCTGCCGGGCGCATACAACCTGGGTGTGGTGTTTACCAACGCGCCGCAAACCGATCTCTATCGCGGCAAATCGGGTGGGGCGGGGGCGACGGACCCGGACGGATTCGATACGCACAGCCGGACCTGGTTTATGTACGCCGGACTGAACCAGCAGCTAACGCAGCATCAGGGTGATCCGAATCGCGGGTTGAGTACCTCGTTCAGCATGAGCCTTGCGGATCAGAGCAGTAACTACATGCACCAGGTATACGCCGCCTCGCTTCGCTACCGCGGGCTGTTTGATGCGCGACCGGAAGACTGGATTGGCTTTGGCTTAACCTGGATTGATATGAGCAGCCAGTACGCCCGCAACCAGCGTTACCTGAACAGCCTGAGCGGCGTAAGTGATTATGACAATCCGGCATATCACCCGGTTCCGGGCCATTCCCTGAACGGCGAGTTTTACTACCGTTTTCGTCCGGTGCCATGGCTTGAACTGCAGCCGGGCATTCAGTACTGGCACCATCCCGGCGGGGTCAGTCGCACCCAGGATGCCTGGGTCACCGAGCTGAAAACGGTGGTGACCTTCTGATATCACCGTAGCAAGTTCGATCCGCGTCACGTTTCTGACGCGTGATGCATTGAGGCTACGAATGAAACTGTTAGAGTGCCAGAACTGGATTGTTACTGCTTAGGCAGGCAAAACCTGATTTTCTGGCATCTGCCGGAGGTCAGGTTTTTTTGTTTCTGGGGTTCAGATGAAAATCGCCAAGATACTCAATAATAACGTGGTGGTTGTTCAGGATGAGCGCGGGCGCGAACAGGTGGTGATGGGCCGTGGGCTGGCCTTTCAGAAGCGCGTCGGTGAAGCGCTGGATACCGCGCTGGTTGAAAAGGTGTTTGCGTTACAAAGCGATGAACTGGTGCGTCGGCTTGGAGAACTGCTGAGTCAAATTCCGCTGGAGGTGATGACCACCTGCGACCGCATCATCGGGCTGGCGGCGCAGCGGCTGGGCAAGCTGCAGGAGAGCTTGTATATCACCCTCACCGATCACTGCTACTTTGCGATTGAGCGGCAGAAGAACGGGTTGGCCATCAAAAACGTGCTGCTGTGGGATATTAAACGACTGTATCCGAAGGAGTTCGAGTTAGGGCAGGAGGCGCGGGCCATTATCGCCAGACGCCTGAACGTCGAACTGGAGGAGGATGAGGCCGGTTTTATCGCCCTGCATCTGGTCACCGCGCAGCTGAACAGCGAAATGCCGGAGGTGATGCACGTGACGCGGGTGATGCAGGAGATCCTGCAACTGGTGAAGTATCAGCTGCAGCTTGAGTATGACGAAGAGTCGCTCAGCTATCAGCGTTTTGTCACCCACCTGAAGTTTTTTGCCCAGCGGATGCTCACCCGCACCGTGGTGGAAGATGACGATGTCTCGCTGCATACGGCAGTCAAAGACAACTACGCGAAGGCGTGGAAATGCGCCGAGAAAATCGCACAGCACCTGAACAAAAGCTATCAGCGTGAGCTGACAACCGAAGAAATTATGTTTCTCGCCATTCATATCGAGCGGGTGAGAAAAGAGGGGCGTTAAGCCTCAAACAGGATTGTTACTGCACTACGCAGGCAAAACCTGAGCGCGGCCTTCGTCAGAAGGCCGTTCTCGGGTTTTTTTATTTTTTGTACTCAGTCAACAGGTGCCTGCGGGCATCGGATGTAAGGAAATCGAGATGGAATACCAGGCTTTAGCGAAGGATATTCTCGGCCACGTTGGCGGAAAAGAGAACATCGTCAGTCTTGTGCACTGCGCGACCCGGCTTCGCTTCAAACTGAAAGACAATCAACGGGCGGATGCGGAAGGGCTCAAGAAAAATCCGGGCGTGATCATGGTGGTCGAAAGCGGCGGCCAGTTTCAGGTGGTGATTGGCAACCACGTTCACGACGTCTGGCAGGCTGTCCGCAATGAAGCAGGTCTTACCGATGACGCCCCTGTCGTGGAAGAGAAGGGGGAAAAGGGTAACCTGTTGGGCCGTCTGATTGATATCGTCTCCGGCATCTTTACCCCGTTTATCGGCATTCTGGCCGCGTCCGGTATTCTGAAGGGGCTGCTGGCGCTGGCCGTGGTGTGCGGCTGGCTCACGACCGGGAGCGGCACGTATAAAATCTGGTTTGCTGCCAGCGACGCGCTTTTCTTCTTCTTCCCGCTGGTGCTGGGCTATACCGCCGGGAAAAAGTTCGGCGGCAACCCATTCATTACCATGGTGATCGGCGGGGCGCTCACCCATCCAGTGATGATTGCGGCGTTCAACGCCAGCCAGCAGCCGGGCGCGGTGTCGGAAGCCTTTTTGGGCATTCCTGTCACCTGGTTCAACTACAGCTCGTCGGTGATCCCGATTATTCTCGCCGCGTGGGTGAGCTGCTGGCTGGAAAAGCAGAGCACCAGGCTGCTGCCTTCCTCGATGAAAAACTTCTTCGCGCCGCTGATCTGTCTTGCCGTGACCGTGCCGCTGACTTTCCTCGTTATCGGGCCGCTGGCGACCTGGCTGAGCCAGATGCTGGCGAACGGCTATCAGAGTATTTATGTTCTGGCACCGTGGCTGGCGGGCGCAGCGATGGGCGCGCTGTGGCAGGTCTGCGTCATTTTTGGCCTGCACTGGGGGCTGGTGCCGCTGATGATCAACAACCTGGCGGTGCTGGGGCATGACTCCATGCTGCCGATGCTCTTGCCTGCGGTGTTCGGCCAGGTGGGGGCGGCGCTGGGCATTTTCCTGCGTACCCGCGATGCGCGTCAGAAAATGCTGGCCGGTTCATCCGTGACGGCAGGGTTTTTCGGTATCACCGAACCCGCAGTGTATGGCGTAAACCTGCCGCTGCGCCGTCCGTTTATTTTTGGCTGCGTGGCAGGCGCTATCGGCGGAGCGATTGTCGGCTTTAGTGACACCCACGTTTACTCTTTCGGCTTCGCCAATATCTTTACTGTCGCCCAGATGATCCCGCCGGGCGGCGTGGACGCCACGCTGTGGGGCGGCATTATCGGTACGGTGGTGGCGCTGGTGCTGAGCTGCGGCCTGACGCTGGTCGCCGGTATGCCAGGAAACACCGCGCCAGAAGGGGTGGTCACCGCGGGCGAAAACGATGTGCTATCACCGATGACCGGTACCGTTCTTGCGCTCGACCAGGTGCCGGATACCACCTTTGCCAGCGGCCTGCTGGGCTGCGGCGCCGCGATTATTCCCTCCGATAACAAAGTGGTTGCCCCGTTTGCTGGCGTGGTGGCCTCGCTGTTCCAGACCAAACACGCCATTGGCCTGCTCAGTAACAGCGGAATCGAAGTGTTGATCCATGTGGGTATCGACACCGTGAAGCTCGACGGCAAGCCGTTTACTGCCCATGTGAAGGTCGGTGACACGGTGCAACCCGGCGATCTGCTGCTGGAGTTTGACCGACAGGCGATTATCGATGCCGGATACGATCTGGCGACCCCGATTATTATCAGTAACAGCGATGAGTATCGCGACGTGGTGACCGTGGCGGCAACGTCCGTCAATGCTGGTGCGCCGTTACTCAGCGTAAGCCATCAATAACAGGAGAACGTGATGAAAACTTTCCCGGACGATTTTTTATGGGGCGGCGCGGTTGCCGCGAATCAGGTAGAGGGCGCGTATCTGGAGGAGGGGAAAGGGCTGTCCACCTCTGACGTTCAGCCGCAGGGGGTCTTCGGCCCGGTGGTTGAGCGCGTGGCGGGCGACAGCGGCATCAAGGATGTTGCCATCGACTTCTATCATCGCTATCCGGAAGACATCAAACTGTTCGCGGAGATGGGCTTTAGCTGCCTGCGCGTCTCCATTGCCTGGACCCGCATTTTTCCGAACGGCGACGAGCAGCAGCCGAACGAGGCGGGGCTGGCGTTTTACGACCGGCTGTTTGACGAGCTGGCCGCGCACAACATTACCCCGCTGGTGACGCTGTCGCATTACGAAATGCCGTGGGGGCTGGTGAAGCAGTACGGCGGATGGGGCAGCCGCCAGACTATTGGGTTCTTCGAGCGCTACGCCCGTACCGTGTTTGCGCGCTACAAAGAAAAGGTCAAGCTCTGGCTGACCTTCAACGAGATCAATATGTCTCTGCACGCGCCGATGACCGGCGTGGGCCTGCCGGAAACCAGCAGCAAAGGCGAAGTGTATCAGGCGATCCATCATCAGCTGGTGGCCAGCGCGCTGGCGGTGAAGGCCTGCCATGAGATCGTTCCTGATGGCAGAATTGGCAATATGCTGCTGGGCGGTCTGATGTATCCGCTGACCTGCAAGCCGGAAGATGTTCTGGAAACACTGCAGGAAAACCGCGCCTGGCAATTCTTTGGTGACGTACAGTGTCGCGGTGCCTACCCGGGGTATATGCAGCGCTTCTTCCGCGACAACGGTATTCAGCTTGAGGTCACGGACGCCGACCGCGAGGCGCTGAAATCGACCGTCGATTTTATCTCCTTCAGCTACTACATGACGGGCTGTGTCACCGCGGACGACGCCCTCAATCAGCAGGCGCGCGGCAACATCCTGAGCATGGTGCCAAACCCGCATCTGGCCAGTTCCGAATGGGGCTGGCAGATTGACCCCATCGGCCTGCGTACCCTGCTAAACGTGCTCTGGGATCGCTATCAGAAGCCGCTGTTTATCGTGGAAAATGGTCTGGGAGCAAAGGATAAACCGGACGCGGACGGCACGGTGCAGGATGACTACCGCATCAGCTACCTTAACGACCATCTGGTGCAGGTGCGTGAAGCGATCGAAGACGGCGTTGAGGTGATGGGCTATACCAGCTGGGGCCCAATCGACCTGGTGAGCGCATCAAAAGCTGAACTCTCTAAGCGCTACGGCTTTATTTACGTCGATCGCGATGACAGTGGAAAAGGTACGCTGGCGCGCAGCCGCAAGAAAAGCTTCTACTGGTATAAAGAGGTTATTGCGACGAAAGGCGCGTCGCTGAAAGTTTAATAACGCGATCAACCTGACAGGGGACGTTCACGCTGTCGGGTTGATTATTTTTTATTTGCATAGTTAAATTTAAATAATAATTTCGGTGAATACTTTTCCGTATATTTAAATCTATGACAATTTACGCTTTGCCACGCATTACTAAAAAAACAAACAGAATCAAGCGTAATTTGCGCCTTTATTTTTTGAGTATATGGCGTAATGAAACGTTCTTTTATTTTATCTCTGAGTGTTCCCTTTGCATTTATTCTGGCTGCCTGCGCGCCTGAACATGCCACGGTATCTCCCATTAAAACGCAAACCACGGCGGCGTCGGTAAAGACGGTTCTGGCTCATCAGGACTGGCCGAAAAATGAGTGGTGGAAAGCATATAACGATCCCGAACTTAATTCGCTGATTGCGAAAGCATTAAGCGATGCGCCGGATATGCAGATTGCCCGTCAGCGCATTACGCTCGCTGAAGCCCAGGCCAAAGCGGTTATGGCTGCCGACGGTCCGCAGATCGATTTTTCAGCGGATGCTGAACGCCAGAAAATGTCTGCCGAAGGGCTGATGGGGCCCTTTGCCATTACCGACCCGGCGGCAGGGACAACCGGGCCGTGGTACACCAACGGCACTTTTGGCCTGACTGCTGGCTGGGATCTCGATCTCTGGGGAAAAAATCGCGCGCAGGTCGAAGCCCGGATAGGCAAAGTGAATGCGCAAAAAGCGGAGCTGGAGCAGACCCGTCAGCTGCTGGCCAGCAGCGTGGCGCGGCTTTACTGGGAATGGCAAACGCAGGCCGCCGTGGGGGAGGTCCTCGCGCAGATCAAACATGAGCAGGACAATATTATCGGCGCCGACCGCGAGCTGTATCAACACGGCATCACCTCCTCCGTGGAGGGCGTCGAAACGGACATCAACGCCAGCAAAACCGAAGAGCAGCTGGCCGGGGTCAACGGGAAGATGAAAGCCATAGAGGCGCGCCTGGTCGCGCTGACCAACGCCCCCTCCGTGAAGCTGACGCGGCACGCCTTGCCGACGGTGGAAGCCTCGTTACCGTCGACGCTCGGCTATGAACTGCTGGCACGCCGCCCGGATCTTCAGGAGGCGCACTGGTATATCGATGCCTCCATGAGCGAGGTGGAGGCCGCCAGAGCAGCGTTCTATCCTGACGTGAACCTGATGGCGTTCTTACAGCAGGATGCCCTCCACCTGAGCGATCTGTTCCGTTCATCCGCGCAGCAGATGGGCGTGACCGCCGGGTTGACGCTGCCAATTTTTGACAGCGGCAGGCTGAACGCCAGCCTGGATATCGCCCAGGCGCAGAACAATCTCTCGGTTGCCAACTACAACAAAGCGGTAGTGGAGGCCGTCAATCAGGTGGCACGCACGGCCAGCGAAGTCGAAACGCTAATGGCGAAGAGTAGCCATCAGCAGCAGGTTGAAAAAGATGCGGCACGGGTCGTGGCGCTGGCTCAGGCGCGTTTCAGCGCGGGGATTATTGCGGGCTCCCGGGTCAGTGAAGCCAGAATACCGGCCCTCAAAGAGCACCTCGAAGGCGTGCTGCTGAAGGGGCAATATGTCGACGCTACCCTGCAGCTGACCTCGGCGCTGGGCGGCGGCTATCATCATGGCTAAAAAAGGCCATTATCTATACTTACCTCTTTGCAGTTTTTCAGGAGGTGAGTATGACCAGAGTAGCGATTGTGACCGCATCGGATTCCGGGATTGGGAAAACCACGGCCCTGATGCTGGCTGAGCGCGGGTTTGATATTGGCGTCACCTGGCACTCGGATGAGAAAGGGGCGCTGGAAACCTGCCGCGAAGTCGAAGCGCAGGGGCAGCGTGCGGAGGCTATCCATCTTGATTTAAGCACGCTGCCGGAAGGCGCTGAGGCCATTGAAACGCTGATTGCGCGTTTTGGCCGGCTGGACGTGCTGGTCAATAATGCAGGGGCGATGACCAAAGCGCCGTTCCTCGAGATGCCGTTCGACGACTGGCGGAACATTTTCACCGTCGACGTGGACGGGGCGTTTCTCTGTTCACAGATAGCCGCAAGGCAGATGGTGAAGCAGGGGGAAGGGGGGCGGATTGTGAACATCACCTCGGTACATGAACACACGCCCCTGCCGGAGGCCAGCGCCTACACGGCGGCGAAACACGCGCTCGGCGGGTTAACCAAATCCATGGCGATGGAGCTGGTGAAGCACAACATTCTGGTGAACGCCGTCGCGCCGGGTGCCATTGCCACGCCAATGAATGACATGGACGACAGCGAAGTGAAGGAAGGCTCCATGCCGGAAATTCCGCTGGCAAGGCCGGGCCACACGAAAGAGATTGCCAGCCTGGTGGCGTGGCTGTGTGACAGCGATGCCAGCTATACAACAGGGCAATCGTTTATCGTCGACGGGGGCTTTATGCTGGCGAACCCGCAGTTTAAGCCGGAGGGATAGTAACCTTTCTCCCTCTCCCTCTCCCTCTCCCTTGAGGGAGAGGGCTGGGGTGAGGGGGAACATACGGCTGTAGTGGTCATTCCGTTCACTTCATGTTCTTTGCTACTCTGTAGCAGCATGACCTGTGAATGTGCCAGGGCGGCTCAATCGCCGCCGCCCTGGCGACCCGGGCTCCCGGCGGTAAATCGCCGCTTCGCGGTACCCTCAGCTTATTCCTTCAGGCTATCGGGTCGGGCATGAGCCTGCATCCCTGCAGGCCACGCCCTCTCGGCGCATCCCTGCGCCTCGCCCCGGCCTTACGGAAACGCTTCGGCGATTTACAGCCGGACCAGGGCGTCGCTGTAAACCATTAATTTACCTGAAGCAGTGTTCATCGCTTCAGGTAAAAAAATTACTGGGGAAGCCTCAGCCCTGTGGGTGAGGGCATCAGGCTGAACCAGGCTACTCCTCATCCCGCGTCTTTTCCCGATGCTTCAGCCATAGTCGAACTGCAATCACCGCCACGACTACCAGAATCAACCACGCCCAGTGCTTCAGGTGCTGGTCGAGATTATGCAGCCAGGGCGCAATCACTTCGCCCCCTACATAACCGAGCGTCGTAAAGATCAGCGCCCAGGCAATCGCGCCCACAATATTGAGCGGCAGAAAAATTTTGGGCGGCAGATGGCTGGCGCCAATCAGTATCGGCCCGATAATGCGAAAGCCATACATAAAGCGCGTGCCAATGACGAACAGATAGGGATGACGTTGAATGAGCCGCTGAGCGCGGCGGATTTTCTTCTGATGCTTTGCGAAACGCTTAAGCAGCGTTGGCCCAAAGCGCAGCCCCAGAAAGTAGAGCAGCTGATCGCCTATCATCCCGCCCAGCGCGACCGCGGCGACGACCAGCGGGAACTTCAGTAACCCCTGATGCGCGGCGACGCCCCCTAACAGCGTGATGGTTTCACCTTCTGCCACGCTACCGATGACCAGCGCGGCATATCCATATTGCTCAATGAGTGCGTTAATATCCATTACGTAACTGTTATCTCCCTCTGCGTGCCTCGTTTAATCATATACCCCATGAATCAACAGCGGGGAAATCAACGGAAATTTCCCACTGTACATAAAATAATCTAAAGCCTGCATTATACTTAAGGTATCGCTGACGGGCCGACAACAAGGGGGCGCTATGAACCATGTCTGGGGACTTTTCTCCCATCCCGATCGTGAAATGCATGTCATTAAAAGTGAGAACGAAACGGTCTCGCATCATTACACGCACCACGTGTTGCTGATGGCTGCGGTGCCGGTAATATGCGCTTTTATCGGAACGACACAAATCGGCTGGAACTTCGGTGACGGCACCGTGGTTCAGCTTTCCTGGTTTACCGGACTCTATCTGGCCATCGTCTTTTATGGCCTGATGCTGGCGGGTGTGGCGGTCATGGGGCGGGTCATTCACTGGATGGCGCGTAACTATCCGCAACGTCCATCGCTGGCGCACTGTATGGTCTTTGCCGGGTATGTCGCAACTCCGCTGTTCTTAAGCGGTATTGTTGCGCTCTATCCACTGGTCTGGCTGTGCGCGCTGATCGGTACTATTGCCCTCTTTTACACCGGTTATCTGCTGTATCTGGGGGTTCCAACCTTCCTGAATATCAATAAAGAAGAGGGCCTGAGCTTCTCCAGTTCAACGCTTGCCATCGGGGTGCTGGTGCTGGAGGCGCTACTGGCGCTGACGGTAATTCTTTGGGGTTATGGATACCGTCTCTTCTAAACGCACTGCATTGCTGGCGTAAATGCCAGCAATGCAGCATCTGTTCACGATTATCCTCTGGCGACAACGCTCGCTGACGGCTATGATGCCGAAGCCAGCCTGAGTTTATCCGTCGACCCAGGCGGTGTACGTTATGACGTGCGTGAATAATTATCAGAAGTCTCACCATGCTGAAATTCCGAGTCTCTTTACTTAGCCTGGCGCTGTTGCTGGGTGCGTCCGCTGCCGTGCCGGCCGTCGCCAAAACGCCCGCGGTGACTGCTACCGCCGCTCAGCCGCAAATTGCTTCCGGCAGCGCGATGATTGTCGATCTCAACACCAATAAGGTGATTTACGCCAGCCATCCGGATCTGGTGCGACCGATCGCCTCAATTACCAAATTAATGACCGCGATGGTGGTGCTTGATGCCCATCTGCCGCTGGACGAAAAACTGAAAGTGGATATCAGCCACACGCCGGAGATGAAGGGGATCTACTCCCGCGTGCGCCTGAACAGTGAGATCAGCCGTAAGAATATGCTGCTGCTGGCGCTGATGTCGTCTGAAAACCGCGCGGCTGCGAGCCTGGCGCACCACTATCCTGGCGGCTACGACGCCTTTATCCGCGCGATGAACGCCAAAGCCAAAGCGCTGGGGATGAACAATACGCACTATGTTGAACCGACGGGGCTGTCGATCAACAACGTCTCCACGGCGCGCGATCTGACGAAACTGCTGATTGCCAGCAAACAGTACCCGCTAATTGGTCAGCTCAGTACCACCCGTGAAGAGATGGCGACCTTTGCGAACCCAGCCTATACGCTGCCGTTCCGCAATACTAACCATCTGGTTTACCGGGATAACTGGAATATTCAGCTAACCAAAACCGGCTTTACCAACGCGGCTGGACACTGTCTGGTGATGCGCACCGTGTTTAACGGTAAGCCGGTGGCGCTGGTGGTGATGGATGCCTTCGGCAAATACACGCACTTCGCGGATGCGAGCCGCCTGCGTACCTGGATTGAAACAGGAAAAGTGCAGCCTGTCCCGGCCGCGGCATTGACGTATAAAAAGCAGAAAGCCGAGCAGATGGCGACGGCGCAGAACGATTAGGTAAAAGCAAAACGGTAACGCATGTTACCGTTTTTTATGTTTTCTCCCTCTCCCTGTGGGAGAGGGCCGGGGTGAGGGCACCAGACCGCACTGCGTTTATTCCGGCAGCGTCCAGTCACCGTCGTTGAGCGGGCGCTGCATAATCACCGTATCCCGCCAGTCTCCTTTCTTATAGCCTACGCTGCGCAGCTGACCGACAATCACGAAACCATGTTTTTTATGCAGGCGTAACGAACCGGCGTTGTTATTGCCATCCCCCACTACGGCAATCATCTGCCGCCACGGCCCTTGCTCGCAGCGTTCAATCAGCGCATCCATCAGTGCCGTGCCAAAACCGCGCCCGGTGATGCTGGCATCCACGTAAATCGACTCTTCCAGGGTATAGCGGTAGGCGTGTCGCGGTCGGTAAGGGGTGGCATAGCAGTAGCCCACCACAATGCCGCGGTACAGCGCGATAAGCCACGGTAAACCGTTCTCAGTCACGCTTTTCATACGTTGGCGCATTTCGTCAATGGTTGGGGGGACTTCTTCAAATGACGCACGCCCGTGAAGTACATGCCAGGCATAGATCGCGGCAATGGCATGCACATCATCGGGAAGGGCGTCGCGCACTTCCAGCTCGGTCTCGGATAAAACATCAATAGCCGACATGATGTGCCTGCTCCTCGTTATCGAATGCCGGAGAAACGTTTCTCCGGCGATGAGCAGTTACTCTATTACGATTAAGGAGCGCTTAACAATCTCTCAAATTTGGCTGTAGGAATTAATCAGACGCTTGCGTTATGTGCTGCTCCGCGTCTTCGCTCTCTTTCCAGTATTTCTTCCGCGTTGTTTTACCGATGCCGGGGTTCATGCTGTTTGTAGGGTCATTCTCGCGATAAAACTGCTTAAGTGCGTCCGGGGCTTTATAAAGATGTCCGACGTTGTGTTCCGCAGGATATTGTGCGCCACGTTCACGCAAAAGGGCGAGCATCTGCTCCTTCAGTTCGTGTGCATCGACCCCTTTTTTGACGATGTAATCCTGATGGAAGACATAGCACATAAAGTGGCCGTAATAGAGCTTATGCACCAGCTTGCTGTCGATTTCCGGCGGCAGGTGCTCGAACCACTCGGTGTCGTTACGCCGCAGGGCGATATCCAGCGCCAGAATGTCTTCCACCTCTTCGGAATGCACCGCCTGATATCGGATGGCGGCACCAGCGGCGGCAAAGCGGTGCAGGAACGCTTTGCTGCCCTCTTCAGGCGTACAGGCAAAGAAATTCCCTTCGGCGGTTTTGAAGAACTCGGTCAGCCAGGCCTGCGCTTCGGCGATCCCGTCTCCGGCCATTTTCAGCAGCAGGTGATGTTCGTACTTGTCGCGCCAGGTTTTCATCCTCTCCGGTAAATGCGCCGGGAAAACGTTGCCCAGCTTCTGCATAAAGCGGTCGGTGAAGTGGGGTTTGAACAGCGACACTTTCTCCAGCATCGCGTCGGTACGGCCCTTCATGGTGAAGAAGAACGGCATTTTGTCGGTGCCGAGCTTGTCGATCATCAGGAACGTGTCTTTGCCGTAGCGCTCGGCGATGTCGTAAATGTCCCGGTGCATGTACTCGCCCGCCACCGGCAGATGAGTGAATTCGCCCAGAATATGACGGCGGATCTCCGTCAGAACCTCAGGCTGGTTGGTGCCGATGTAAAATACCTGCTGCTTTTTCTCTGCCGGGAACGTGTCGAGACGTACCGCAAAAACGGCCAGCTTGCCCGCGCAGCCGGAGGATTCAAACAGGCGATCCGGATCGGCGTTATAGCGCGCCGGAGTGTCAGCGTTGATATCCCGCACGCGGGTCACGTAGTCATGGTCGTGTGCATGGCGACCGTCGTGCTGAACGTCTTCGTCCTTCACGCGATCGTCGTCGAGCTTGCTGAGGATCTGCTCCGGCGTCACGCCGAGATCGATTCCCAGATGGTTCACCAGCGTCAGCTTGCCGTTTTCGTCAATACGGGCAAACAGCGACATCTCGGTGTAGGCGGGGCCGCGCTGTACCAGCGAGCCGCCGGAGTTATTGCAGATCCCACCGACCACCGAGGCGCCAATGCAGGAGGAACCGATCACCGAGTGCGGTTCGCGGCCCAGCGGCTTAAGCGCTTTCTCGAGGGAGTAAAGCGTGGTGCCGGGGAACGCGAGCACCTGCTCGCCCTTGTCCAGCAGGTGCAGCTTGTCGAGGCGCAGGGTACTGATAATCACGATGTCACGATCGTAATCATTGCCGTTCGGCGTGGAGCCTTCGGTCAGGCCGGTATTGGCCGCCTGCATTAAAATAATCTTGTCGGCGGCGACGCAGGCGCTCAGGACGCGCCACAGCTCCAGCAGCGTGCCGGGGAAAACCACCGCCAGCGCCTCGCCCTGACCGGAGCGGAAGCCCTTGCGGTAGCGGGCGGTTTTAGCCGGGTCGGTAAGCAGGTGAGAGGAGCCAACCAGGCGCGACAGTTCGTTAATAAATGTTTTGTTATCGTCAGTTCGAACAGAAGACATCTTCCACTCCTTGTGGTGGGGCAAATTTCTCGCTGTAAAGCATAGCGCGATTAACTGTTAAGCGGTCGAGTATTCACGAGAAAAATCAGAGAATAACCCTGCAACGATCGGAGGGTTTGTGGCACACTGCGCTTTTCGCACGGTATGGCCGAGATCGTCCGGCGGTTATTGATGAGAGAGTAAAACGACATGAAATGGCTATGTTCTGTAGGTGTCGCCGTCAGCCTGGCGCTGCAACCTGCGCTGGCAGAGGATTTGTTTGGCAATCACCCGCTCACGCCTGAAGCGCGGGATGCGTTTGTCACAGAATTGCTCAAGAAAATGACGGTCGATGAGAAAATCGGCCAGCTGCGTCTGATCAGCGTCGGCCCGGATAACCCGAAAGAGGCCATCCGCGAGATGATCAAAGACGGGCAGGTAGGGGCCATCTTTAATACCGTCACCCGCCAGGATATCCGTAAGATGCAGGACCAGGTGATGGATCTCAGCCGCCTGAAAATTCCGCTGTTCTTTGCCTATGACGTGGTGCACGGCCAGCGTACCGTCTTCCCCATCAGCCTCGGCTTAGCCTCCTCCTTTAACCTCGACGCGGTGAAAACCGTCGGGCGCGTGTCGGCTTATGAAGCGGCGGACGACGGCCTGAACATGACCTGGGCGCCTATGGTGGACGTCTCGCGCGATCCGCGCTGGGGCCGCGGCTCGGAAGGCTTTGGTGAAGATACGTATTTAACCTCCACGATGGGTAAAACCATGGTGGAAGCGATGCAGGGCAAAAGCCCGGCGGACCGCTACTCGGTGATGACCAGCGTCAAACACTTCGCGGCCTACGGCGCGGTGGAGGGCGGTAAAGAGTACAACACCGTCGACATGAGTCCGCAGCGCCTGTTCAACGACTACATGCCGCCATACAAGGCCGGTCTGGATGCGGGCAGCGGCGCGGTGATGGTGGCGCTGAACTCGCTGAACGGCACGCCTGCGACCTCTGATTCCTGGTTGCTGAAAGACGTGCTGCGCGACCAGTGGGGCTTTAAGGGCATCACCGTTTCCGACCACGGTGCGATTAAAGAGCTGATCAAACACGGTACCGCCTCCGATCCGGAAGACGCGGTGCGCGTCGCGCTCAAGTCCGGCATCAACATGAGCATGAGCGACGAGTATTACAGCAAATATCTGCCGGGGCTGGTGAAGAGCGGCAAGGTGACGATGGCGGAGCTGGACGATGCCACCCGTCACGTGCTGAACGTCAAATACGACATGGGGCTGTTTAACGATCCGTACAGCCACCTGGGTCCGAAAGAGTCTGACCCGGCAGATACCAATGCTGAAAGCCGCCTGCACCGCAAAGAAGCGCGTGACGTGGCGCGCGAAAGCCTGGTGCTGCTGAAAAACCGCCTCGACACGCTGCCGCTGAAAAAATCCGGCACCATTGCCGTGGTGGGGCCGCTGGCCGACAGCAAGCGCGACGTGATGGGCAGCTGGTCTGCCGCGGGCGTGGCTGACCAGTCCGTGACCGTGCTGACCGGTATCAAGAGTGCCGTCGGTGAAAACGCCAAAGTGGTTTACGCCAAAGGGGCGAACGTCACCAACGATAAAGACATCGTGACCTTCCTTAACCAGTATGAAGAAGCGGTGAAGGTCGATCCGCGCACGCCGAAGGAGATGATTGACGAGGCGGTGAACGCCGCGAAGCAGTCTGACGTCGTTGTCGCGGTCGTGGGGGAAGCGCAGGGTATGGCGCACGAAGCCTCCAGCCGGACCGATATCACCATTCCGCAGAGCCAGCGCGATCTGATCGCCGCCCTGAAAGCCACCGGCAAGCCGCTGGTGCTGGTGCTGATGAACGGTCGTCCGCTGGCGCTGGTGAAAGAAGACCAGCAGGCTGACGCCATCCTGGAAACCTGGTTCGCTGGTACCGAAGGCGGTAACGCCATCGCCGACGTGCTGTTTGGCGATTACAACCCGTCGGGCAAGCTGCCGATGTCCTTCCCGCGCTCCGTCGGGCAGATCCCGGTCTATTACAGCCACCTGAACACCGGTCGCCCGTACAACGCCGACAAGCCGAACAAATACACGTCTCGTTACTTCGACGAAGCTAACGGCCCGCTGTATCCGTTTGGTTACGGCCTGAGCTACACCACCTTCAAGGTTTCTGACGTCAAAATGTCGTCGCCGAGCCTGAAGCGTGACGGCAACGTCACCGCCAGCGTTGAGGTGACCAACACCGGCAAGCGCGAAGGGGCAACGGTGATTCAGATGTACGTTCAGGATGTCACCGCGTCGATGAGCCGTCCGGTGAAACAGCTGCGCGGTTTTGAGAAGGTCAACCTCAAGCCGGGGGAAACTAAAACCATCAGCTTCCCGATCGACGTGGATGCGCTGAAGTTCTGGAACCAGCAGATGAAATATGATGCGGAACCGGGCAAATTTAACGTCTTTATCGGCGTGGACTCCGCCCGCGTGAATAAAGGCGAGTTCGAGCTGCTGTAACCTTTCCTTCCTTTGCCTCCCCCCGTCCTGCGGGGGAGGCGTCTTACCTTATGCTAAAAAGGCATTTTGACGGTTAATTCCGCCGTTTTAAGCTACGCTTTTCTCTCAAGCCTCTGAAAAAGGCAGCAAAAAAATGAGGATAGCGGAATGACGATTGCAAAGGGGATGTGGGGATCTGCGGTGTTACTGGCGGCGCTGAGCCTGCCGTTACAGGCGGCGGAGCCGGTAAAGGTGGGTTCAAAGATCGATACCGAAGGCGCGCTGCTCGGCAATATTATTTTGCAGGTGCTGGAAAGTCACGGCGTGAAAACGGTCAATAAAGTCCAGCTCGGCACCACGCCCGTTGTGCGCGGCGCAATTACCTCCGGCGAGCTGGATATCTACCCGGAATACACCGGCAACGGCGCATTCTTCTTCAAAGATGAAAACGATCCGGCATGGAAAAACGCCAAAGCCGGATATGAGAAAGTCAAAAAACTCGACGCGGAACAGAACAAACTGGTCTGGCTGACCCCGGCGCCGGCCAACAATACCTGGACTATCGCCGTGCGCAAGGACGTGGCGGAGAAAGGGAAGCTGACCACCCTGGCGGATCTCAGCCGCTACCTGAAAGAGAAGGGCGACTTTAAGCTGGCGGCGTCCGCGGAGTTTATCGAGCGTCCTGATGCGCTCCCGGCGTTCGAAAAAGCCTACGACTTCAAGCTCGACCAGGCTCAGCTGCTCTCGCTGGCGGGCGGGGATACCGCGGTGACCATCAAAGCGGCGGCACAGCAAACCTCCGGCGTTAACGCGGCAATGGCCTACGGCACAGACGGCCCGGTGGCGGCGCTTGGCCTGCAAACCCTGACCGATCCAAAAGGCGTACAGCCGATTTACGCGCCGACCCCGGTGGTGCGCGAGGCGGTGCTAAAAGCGTACCCGGACATTGCAGAATGGCTCAAACCGGCCTTCGAAAAGCTGGATGAAAAAACGCTGCAGCAGCTGAATGCCAGCATTGCCGTCGAGGGACTGGATGCCAAAAAAGTGGCCGCCGACTTCCTGAAGCAACAAGGGCTTGTGAAGTAACGGGAAAAGGCTGTGCCAATAAAATGTCATAACCGCGTCCTGCTGCTGCTGGCCTGTGTGGCCATCGCGGCGGTCGCGTTACCGTTTGTCAATGTTGCCCCAAACCGCCTGATGTCGGGGGAGGGCAAAGCGCTCTGGCAGGTCTGGTCGTTTACGCCGGGGTGGCTTGTGGCATCGCTGGGCGCGTGGGTGATCCTGTCGCTCTGGCAGGGACGCCCGGCGCAGTGGCTGACGCTGTTCCTCTCTGAAGGGTTGTTTATCCTCCTGTTCTGGAGCGCCGGGCTGGCGGCGACGCATATGGCCTCGGCGGAAAGTCCGCTGGCGAGAACCACTATCGGCAGCGGCCTGTGGCTGTGGCTGGCGCTGTGTCTGCTGGCCTGCAGCGATGCCATTCGTCGACTCATCGCCAGTGCCGTCTGGCGCTGGGTGCTCAATGCGCAGATATGGTGTATTCCTTTACTCCTGCTGTTCAGCGGGGAATTGAACAACCTCTCGCTGTTAAAAGAGTACGCCAACCGTCAGGAGGTGTTTGATGATGCCCTCGCGCAGCACCTGACGATCCTCTTCGGTACGCTCGTTCCGGCGCTGCTGGTTGGGATCCCCCTTGGCATGTGGTGCTATCGCCATCCTTCACGCCAGGGCGGGGTTTTTGCCGTGCTCAACGTTATCCAGACCATTCCTTCCGTTGCGCTGTTTGGCCTGCTGATTGCGCCGCTGGCCGGGCTGGTGAAGTCATTCCCGGTGCTCGGAACGCTCGGTGTTGCCGGGACGGGACTAACGCCCGCTCTTATCGCGCTGGTGCTGTATGCCCTGCTGCCGCTGGTGCGCGGCGTGGTCGCAGGTTTAGGCCAGGTCGCACCTGACGTGCTGGAAAGCGCCCATGCGATGGGAATGAGCGCGCGGCAGTGTTTCTGGAAAATTCAGCTCCCGCTGGCGCTGCCCCTGCTGTTGCGCAGCCTGCGGGTGGTGGCGGTCCAGACCGTCGGCATGGCGGTGATTGCGGCGCTGATTGGCGCGGGCGGCTTTGGCGCGCTGGTGTTCCAGGGGCTGCTGAGCAGTGCTCTGGATCTGGTGTTATTGGGTGTGGTGCCCACGATTGCGCTGGCGGTGGTCGTCGACGCACTGTTTGCCTTATGGCTCGCGCTGCTCGGGAGAAGAGCCAATGATTGAATTTCATGATGTCAGTAAAACCTTTGCCGGTCGCCCGGCGGCGAGCCACCTGAACCTGAACTTTGCCGAGGGGGCGTTTTCCGTGCTGATAGGCACCTCGGGGTCGGGCAAGTCCACCACGCTGAAGATGATCAACCGGCTGGTTGAGCATGACAGCGGGCTGATTCGCTTTGCCGGGGAAGAGATCCGCAGCCTGCCGGTGCTGGAGCTGCGCCGTCGGATGGGCTATGCCATTCAGTCTATCGGCCTGTTTCCGCACTGGACGGTGGCGCAGAACATCGCCACCGTGCTGCAGCTGGAAAAATGGTCGCGGGCGAAAATCGCCGATCGTGTTGATGAGCTGATGTCTCTGCTGGGGTTAGAGCCCGCGCTGCGCGATCGCTATCCGCACCAGCTTTCCGGCGGGCAGCAGCAGCGCGTGGGCGTGGCGCGCGCGCTGGCGGCCAACCCGCAGGTGTTGCTGATGGACGAACCCTTTGGCGCGCTGGATCCGGTTACGCGCGGGGCGCTGCAGGCGGAGATGACCCGCATTCACCGCATTCTCGGACGCACGATCGTGCTCGTGACGCACGATATTGATGAAGCCCTGCGCCTGGCTGACCATCTGGTGCTGATGGATCATGGCGAAGTGGTGCAGCAGGGCTCGCCGCTTGAGCTGTTAACCTGGCCGAAGAATGACTTTGTGCGCGAGTTTTTTGGCCGCAGCGAACTGGGCGTCAGGCTGCTCTCCCTGCGAACGGTCAGCGACTATATGCGTCGGGATGCGGTGTCGGTGAGCGGCGAACCGCTGCAGGCGCAGATGAGCCTGCGGGACGCGCTCTCCGCGTTTGTCGCGCGCCAGTGCGAGGTATTGCCCGTTGCGGATGCCCGGGGCGCGCCGTGCGGAACCTTACACTTTCGCGATCTGCTGGCCGGGGAGGTGACGCATGAAGGCACTGCGTGATCCGCTCCTCTGGCTGGTAGCGCTCTTTGTCGCTTTACTGTTTCTGATGCCCCACAGCGCGGCGCTGTTTAACAGCCTCTTTCCCGGACTGCCGCGGCCGGTGTATCAGCAGGAGAGCTTTATTAATCTCGCCCTGGCGCATCTCTGGCTGGTGGCGCTCTCAAGCGCCATCGCGGTTGTGCTGGGCGTGGGGGCGGGCATCGCGGTCACGCGGCCTGCGGGCCGGGAGTTTCGTCCGCTGGTGGAGACGATTGCGGCCATCGGACAGACGTTTCCGCCCGTGGCGGTGCTGGCGATAGCGGTTCCGGTGATGGGCTTTGGCCAACAGCCTGCCATCATTGCGCTGATATTATACGGCGTATTACCGGTTCTGCAGGGCACGCTGGCGGGCATCGCGGCGGTACCTGCGTCCGTGCTGAGCGTGGCGGAAGGGGTGGGGATGAGTCGCGGCCAGCGGCTGCGTAAGGTTGAACTGCCGCTTGCGGCACCGGTTATCATTGCCGGGATCCGCACGTCGGTCATCATTAACATCGGGACGGCGACCATTGCGTCGACGGTCGGTGCTAATACGCTGGGAACGCCGATCATTATCGGCTTAAGCGGGTTTAATACGGCTTATATTGTGCAGGGAGCGGTGCTGGTCGCGCTGGCGGCAATCGTCGTCGATCGCGCTTTTGAGCGGCTGGCGCTGTGCCTCAGCCGACACCGCCGCGAACAATAAACGAGTACCCTGCCAGCATTACGCCGCCGATGCCGCTTACGGCCATCAGGACAAAAAGGGTAATAATGGCCAGTTTGGTTGCCTTCATCATGTGCTCCTGTTGTTAACGGAACAATTATACGGTGAAGCGCAGCTGTTAATGAACCATTAAATGCCGTTATGGCTCATCCGGGCCAAGGGAATAAACCGGGTAACCATTCTCACGCCATTCCGTCAGCAGCTGTTGCTGCGTGGCGGACGGCACTTCGCCACACCAGACCAGCAGGGTCTGGCCGTCGAAAAACTCAGGTCTGAGCTGCGCCAGCGAGTGCGCCAGGACATCCACGCGCCAGCCCTTCTGGGTGGCTATCCACGCTTCCAGCCACAGGCGGGTGGTATCGTGCACGTTCCAGCCCACCACCAGCGCATCTTTGCCGGCTTTGTTCTTCGCCGAGGCAAGGCAGACGGCAATGTAGTTGATCAGCACCCCGTCGAGCATGCTGAGCAGCGCCTGCAGGGTAGACTGCTGGCACTGCAGGCGTCGACGGAGCGGAATGAAAAGATGGGAGATCAGCGTCTGTGCCGGGTAATCGCGGCCCTGCTCTTTTATCCATGCGCGCAGGCGCTGCAGGTTGCCCGCCTGCAGGAGCCGCAGCAGGGTTTCCTGTTGTTCGCGCCAGAGATGCTGCGTATCCGGGTCGTCGTGGCTCAGAAGGGACTTCACTTTGCCGACCTGCACACCGTTGTCGATCCAGCTCTTAATCTCGCGGATGCGGTCGATATCGGCCTCATTGAAAAGACGATGACCACCGTCCGTTCTCTGCGGTTTGAGTAATCCATACCGTCGCTGCCACGCCCGTAGGGTAACGGGATTGATATCACAAAGGAGTGCCACTTCACCTATCGTGTAAAGCGCCATATTCGCCCCCTGGCTTACGCGTCCCCAGCTTAACTGTAGACCCACTTTTCGGAACCAGGAAGGATTGATTGATTTTTGAACAAACAATGCGAAGCATGCGCGATATTCAGAAAAAGGTGTGATAACGGACACGATTTTGCGCTTTTATGGGATGCTTCAAAGAAAGTTAAGCCGCATCCGTGTATGTTACGCGTTTTTAGCGTGTGCGGTTTTGAGTATGTACGAGTTTAATCTGGTGCTGCTGTTGCTTCAGCAGATGTGCGTGTTTCTTGTCATTGCCTGGCTGATGAGTAAAACGCGCCTGTTTATCCCGCTGATGCAGGTCACCGTACGTCTGCCGCATAAGCTGCTCTGCTACGTCACCTTCTCTATTTTCTGCATCATGGGGACTTATTTTGGTCTCCATATCGAAGACTCTATTGCCAATACGCGCGCGATTGGCGCGGTGATGGGCGGGCTGCTGGGCGGTCCCGTCGTCGGTGGCCTTGTCGGTTTAACCGGGGGGCTGCATCGCTATTCCATGGGCGGGATGACGGCCCTGAGCTGTATGATCTCCACGATTGTGGAAGGTCTGCTTGGCGGCCTGGTTCACAGCTACATGATTAAACGCGGCCGCCCGGATAAAGTCTTCAGCCCGCTCACCGCCGGAGCCATCACCTTTGTGGCCGAAATGGCGCAGATGGCGATCATCCTGCTGATTGCTCGTCCGTTTGAGGATGCGCTGCACCTGGTCAGCAGCATTGCTGCTCCGATGATGGTGACCAATACCGTGGGCGCGGCGCTGTTTATGCGCATTCTGCTCGACAAGCGCGCCATGTTTGAGAAGTACACCTCGGCCTTTTCCGCCACGGCGCTGAAGGTTGCCGCCTCGACCGAAGGGATCCTGCGCCAGGGGTTTAACGAAGAGAACAGCATGAAGGTGGCGCAGGTGCTCTACAAGGAGCTGGATATCGGCGCGGTGGCCATCACCGACCGCGAGCGGCTGCTGGCCTTTACCGGCACCGGGGACGATCACCATCTGCCGGGTAAACCCATCTCCTCAGCCTATACGCTGCGCGCCATTGAAACCGGCGAGGTGGTGTATGCCGACGGAAACGAAGTGCCTTACCGCTGTTCGCTGCATCCGCAGTGCAAGCTGGGCTCCACGCTGGTGATTCCGCTGCGCGGCGAGAATCAGCGGGTGATGGGCACCATCAAGCTGTATGAGGCGAAAAACCGTCTGTTCAGCTCGATCAACCGCACGCTGGGGGAGGGGATCGCCCAGCTGCTGTCCGCGCAAATCCTCGCCGGACAGTATGAGCGGCAGAAAGCCCTGCTGACGCAGTCTGAGATCAAACTGCTGCATGCCCAGGTCAATCCGCATTTCCTGTTCAACGCCCTCAATACGCTTAAAGCGGTGATCCGCCGCGACAGCGATCAGGCCGCCCAGCTGGTGCAGTTTCTGTCGACCTTTTTCCGTAAAAATCTGAAACGTCCGTCTGAGATCGTCACCCTCGCCGATGAGATTGAGCACGTGAATGCCTATCTGCAGATTGAACAGGCGCGTTTCCAGTCTCGTTTGCAGGTGTCGCTCTCCGTACCGGATGAGCTGGCGTATCAGCATCTTCCGGCCTTTACCCTGCAGCCGATTGTGGAAAACGCCATCAAACACGGTACGTCACAGCTGCTGGGAACGGGGGAGATAACCATTGCCGCCAGCCGTTTCAACCATCACCTGGTGCTGGATATTGAAGACAACGCCGGGCTTTATCAGCCTTCCGCCTCCGGCGGTTTAGGGATGAGCCTGGTGGATAAACGCCTGCGTGCCCATTTTGGCGATGACTGTGGCATTACCGTCGCCTGCGAGCCCGACCGATTTACCCGTATTACCGTACGACTGCCGCTGGAGGAAAACGCATGTTAAGAGTGCTGATTGTGGATGATGAGCCGCTGGCACGGGAAAACCTGCGCGTTCTGCTGCAGGAGCAGCCGGATATTGAGATTGTGGGAGAGTGCGCGAACGCCATTGAGGCCATCGGCGCGGTGCACAAACTGCGTCCGGACGTGCTGTTCCTCGATATTCAGATGCCCCGCATCAGCGGGCTGGAGATGGTCGGCATGCTCGATCCGGAACATCGTCCCTACATCGTGTTTCTGACGGCGTTTGATGAATATGCCGTTAAGGCTTTTGAGGAGCACGCGTTTGACTATCTGCTCAAGCCGATTGAAGAGAAGCGTCTTGAAAAAACGCTCACCCGTTTACGCCAGGAGCGCACGGTCCAGGACGTCACGCTGCTGCCGGAAAACCAGCAGCCGCTGAAGTTTATCCCCTGCACCGGGCACAGCCGGATTTATCTTCTGCAGATGGATGATGTGGCCTTTGTCAGCAGCCGTCTGAGCGGGGTGTTTGTCACCAGCGCGGAAGGGAACGAAGGGTTTACCGAGCTGACCCTGCGCACGCTGGAGAGCCGCACGCCGCTGATTCGCTGTCACCGTCAGTACCTGGTGAATATGGCGCATCTGAAGGAGATCCGCCTGGAAGATAACGGCCAGGCCGAGCTGGTGCTGCGTGCCGGACAAACGGTACCCGTTAGCCGTCGCTACCTGAAGAGTTTGAAAGAGGCGATTGGGCTGTAAAGCTGATACACTGCGCGCCATTGCATCATCGACATTCGAAGGCTCTATGCTAAGTAACGATATTCTTCGTAGCCTGCGCTACACCCTGAAAGCGAACAATAACGACATGGTGCGCATTCTTGCGCTGTCCGATATGGAATCCACGTCTGCGAGTTTTGACACGTGGATGACCAAAGAAGACGAAGAGGGCTTTGTCCGCTGCCCTGACATCATTCTGTCGGGTTTCCTGAACGGCCTGATTTACGATAAGCGTGGCAAAGATCCGGCCGCGCCAGAGCTGGCGCTGGAGCGTCGGGTGAACAACAACACGGTGCTGAAAAAGCTGCGTATCGCGTTCTCGCTGAAAACGGACGATATCGTGGCGATCATGACCGAGCAAAAATTCCGCGTATCCGTGCCGGAAGTGACCGCCATGATGCGCGCGCCGGATCATAAAAACTACCGCGAGTGCGGTGACCAGTTCCTGCGTAATTTCCTGCGCGGGCTGACCCACCGGGTGCATCACCCGAAGGCGTGATGTTTAGCCGGGTGGCGGCTTCACCTTACCCGGCCTACAAAACCCGTAGGCCCGTGCAGGCGTAGCGCCGCCGGGCAAAAAAAAGCCGGAGATAATCTCCGGCTTTTTTGTTATTTCACCTGCTGACCCGGCTTCGCGCCTTCGTCAGGGCTTAACAGGAAGATATCTTTCCCGCCAGGGCCTGCAGCCATCACCATCCCCTCAGAGATGCCGAAGCGCATTTTACGCGGCGCCAGGTTCGCCACCATCACGGTCTGACGGCCGATCAGCACCTGCGGATCCGGGTAAGCAGAGCGGATCCCGGAGAAGACGTTGCGCTTCTCGCCGCCCAGATCCAGCGTCAGGCGCAGCAGCTTGTCAGAGCCTTCCACGAACTCCGCGTTTTCAATCAGCGCCACGCGCAGGTCGACTTTGGCGAAATCATCGAAGGTAATGGTTTCCTGAATCGGGTCGTCTGCCAGCGGGCCGGTGACCGGTGCCGCTGCTGCCTTCACCTCTTCTTTAGAGGCTTCCACCAGGGCTTCAACCTGCTTCATCTCGATGCGGTTGTACAGCGCTTTGAAGGTGTTGACCTTGTGGCCGAGCAGCGGCTGCTGGATAGCATCCCAGGTCAGTTCCGTGTTCAGGAACGCTTCAGCACGGGCTGCCAGCTGTGGCAGAACCGGCTTCAGCCAGGTCATCAGCACGCGGAACATGTTCAGACCCATGGTGCAGATCGCCTGCAGGTCGGCGTCACGGCCTTCCTGTTTCGCGACCACCCACGGGGCCTGATCGTCCACATAGCGGTTGGCAACATCGGCCAGCGCCATGATTTCGCGAATCGCTTTACCGAATTCACGGCTTTCCCAGGCTTCGCCAACCGCAGCGGCGGCATCGGTGAAGGTTTTATACAGCTCAGGATCGGCCAGTTCGGCAGAAAGCACGCCGTCAAAACGCTTGGCGATGAAGCCCGCGTTACGTGACGCCAGGTTCACCACCTTGTTGACGATGTCCGCATTCACGCGCTGCACGAAATCTTCCAGGTTCAGGTCGATATCGTCGATGCGGGAAGAGAGCTTCGCGGTGTAGTAGTAGCGCAGGCTGTCCGCGTCGAAGTGGTTCAGCCAGGTGCTGGCCTTGATGAACGTCCCGCGGGACTTGGACATCTTGGCGCCGTTCACCGTCACGTAGCCGTGAACAAACAGGTTGGTTGGCTTGCGGAAGTTGCTGCCTTCCAGCATGGCCGGCCAGAACAGGCTGTGGAAGTAAACGATGTCTTTACCGATGAAGTGGTACAGCTCGGCAGTGGAATCTTTCTTCCAGTAATCGTCGAAGCTTACGGTATCGCCACGCTTGTCGCACAGGTTCTTAAAGGAGCCCATGTAGCCGATTGGCGCGTCCAGCCAGACGTAGAAGTATTTGCCCGGTGCGTTCGGGATTTCGAAGCCGAAATACGGCGCATCGCGGGAGATATCCCACTGTTGCAGGCCGGATTCGAACCACTCCTGCATCTTGTTCGCCACTTGCTCCTGCAGTGCGCCGCTGCGGGTCCACGCCTGCAGCATTTCGCTGAAGGACGGCAGGTCGAAGAAGAAGTGCTCGGAGTCACGCATCACAGGCGTGGCGCCGGAAACCACGGATTTCGGCTCGATAAGCTCGGTCGGGCTGTAGGTTGCGCCGCACACTTCGCAGTTATCGCCGTACTGATCCGGGGATTTACATTTCGGACAGGTGCCTTTGACGAAGCGGTCCGGCAGGAACATGCCTTTTTCCGGATCGTACAGCTGCGAGATGGTGCGGTTTTTAATAAAACCGTTCTCTTTCAGACGGGTGTAGATCAGCTCCGACAGCTCGCGGTTTTCGTCGCTGTGCGTGGAGTGATAGTTGTCATAGCTGATGTCAAAGCCAGCAAAATCGGTCTGATGCTCCTGACTCATGTCGGCAATCATCTGCTCCGGGGAGATCCCCAGTTGCTGCGCTTTCAGCATGATCGGCGTGCCGTGGGCATCGTCCGCACAGATGAAGTTAACCTCGTGGCCGCGCATTCGCTGGTAACGGACCCAGACATCAGCCTGGATATGCTCCAGCATGTGGCCGAGGTGGATTGAGCCGTTGGCGTACGGCAGTGCGCACGTTACCAGAATTTTCTTCGCGACTTGAGTCATAGTAGGCATTACTTCTTTTAACTGTGAAAAGGGTTTTTGATATTACCAAAAGGGGCATTATTAAGTAAGCACAAACCACGGCCTTTCAGGTAAACTTGTTCATCTAAGGTCTTATTCACAAGAACAAAGGAGTCGGGATGAGTTCTCAATCCCAGGCCAAATCACCGGAAGCCTTACGAGCAATGGTCGCCGGGACGCTGGCTAACTTTCAGCATCCAACCCTGAAGCATAATCTCACTACGCTGAAAGCGTTACACCACGTTGCCTGGCTGGATGATACGCTGCACATTGAGCTGCAGATGCCGTTCGTCTGGACCAGCGCCTTTGACGCGCTGAAAGAGCAGACCAGCTCTGAGCTGCTGCGCATGACCGGCGCGAAGGCGATCGACTGGAAGCTGAGCCACAGCATTGCCACGCTGAAACGCGTGAAAAACCAGCCAGGCGTGAACGGCGTGAAAAACATCATTGCCGTCAGCTCGGGGAAGGGCGGGGTGGGGAAATCCTCTACCGCCGTAAACCTGGCGCTGGCGCTGGCAGCGGAAGGGGCAAAGGTCGGTATTCTGGATGCCGACATCTACGGTCCGTCTATTCCAAATATGCTGGGCGCGGAAAACCAGCGTCCAACCTCACCGGACGGCACCCACATGGCACCGATCATGGCGCACGGTCTGGCGACCAACTCCATCGGTTACCTGGTGACTGACGATAACGCCATGGTCTGGCGCGGCCCGATGGCCAGCAAAGCGCTGCTGCAGATGCTGCAGGAGACGATGTGGCCGGATCTGGATTATCTGGTGCTGGACATGCCGCCGGGCACCGGTGATATTCAGCTCACGCTGGCGCAAAACATTCCGGTGACGGGAGCCGTTGTGGTGACCACGCCGCAGGATATCGCGCTGATCGACGCCAAAAAAGGCATCGTGATGTTCGAGAAGGTGGAAGTGCCGGTGCTCGGTATCGTGGAGAACATGAGCATGCACATCTGCAGCAACTGCGGTCACCACGAGCCTATCTTCGGTACGGGTGGCGCAGAAAAACTGGCCGCGAAGTATCACACCCAACTCCTGGGACAGATGCCGCTGCACATTACCCTGCGCGAAGATCTGGATAGCGGCAAGCCGACGGTGGTCAGCCGTCCGGACAGCGAATTTGCAGAGATGTATCGTCAGCTGGCGGGTCGCGTTGCGGCGCAGCTTTACTGGCAGGGCGAAGTGATCCCGGGCGAAATCGCGTTCCGCGCGGTGTAACGCCTTCGCGTTGAATTGCCGGGTGGCGCTTCGCTTACCCGGCCTACAACTGGCACTATCACGTAGGTCGGGTAAGGCGAAGCCGCCACCCGACTTTAACCCAACCGATAGTGCATCAAATAATACTCTCCCTCCGGAGAATCCCCCGTCGCCTCAATGTGCCAGCCGTGCCGCTGGTAAAACGCGACAGCCCGCGCATTCTTCACCAGACACTTAAGCGAACCCGTACTGGTAAACGTCTTCTGCACCTGTTCCAGGAGCATTTTCCCGACGCCGTGGCTTTGATACTGCGGGTCAACAAAGAGGTTGTGCAGAAAATTATCGTTCGTCCAGACGGAAGCAAAACCCAGGCGATGGCCGTTCTGCGTGGCAACCCAAATCACTTCGTCACGGGTGGCCGCGTCAAAGTCTTCAAGCTGCCAGTCTGAACTGTCCAGCCATGGCCAGGCTTCACGCCGGGCGTGGAGGAAGAGCGTGCGCAGGAAAGGGCGATCGCTTTCCTGCCAGGGGCGGATCAGGATGGTATTAGCGGTGATAGAAAATATCTCCATTATAGGCTTTGTAGATTTTGCCATCCGCATCGCCAATCAACACGTAATTCTCGCCCATGTAGGTCCAGTGGGTTCCGGCATCCGGCGCCGGCAGATTACGCAGCTGGTACTGTTTGATGGTGTACTCCGGCGTTTGATACTGCGCCGGCGCCGTGTCGCCAATCTTGAATTTCGTGAAGTCAGCGATGAACTCTTGTTCTTCATAGGCCTTGATGCCGGAGGGTGCAGCGGCCGTTTGCGGGGCAGAGAATGCAGATCCCGCCAGAGACAGTAATACACCCAGAAGCAGCAGTTTACGCTTAGCCATTTTTTCTCCAGTGATATCGTTACAGATACTTTTCGTCTGCGGGTCGTGCAAAGCGAAGCAGACAGTCCATTTTAAGTATCAACGCAGGGTATGTTTGAAAAAAAATGTAACAAAAGTGGACGGTTTTGTGTAGCCCAATTGCGTGATGTTTATCAGTGTCGGGAATATTGCCAGTGTCTTATATTTTTAATATTTATCATTTCATTTATTAATTCTGAAAATAACTTTTCATATCAAAGTTAGAAAACGATGCGAATGCTTTCCGCCTGAAGAGCATTTAATATCGCCTTCGAGTGCAGCGTGCTTACCTCCATTTTTTTAACAAGACCAGGCAAAGGCTCTGCTTTTTAGAAAGCGGGTGAAGTGCGTTTTATAATGCCAGCAATTTCACTCCGGGAAAGGGTAATCAATTAAATTTCATGGTGTTAGCTTAAGTCTTTTTACAGGCTTGACGATAAACGCAACGTTGAAAAGAAATATTTATATTAATGAAAAGTACAACTGCATTTTCGCTCTTATTTCTGAGTATGAGTCAGTTAACGGGGTGTATGTTTTCACCAGGCCAGGACTTAACTGTGTCCGGGAAGAACGTTATTTCGTCGGAAGAGGCAAATTATCAGCTCGAAAAGCGCGTGGAAATTTTTCACCTGACGCCGGAATTGATTGAAAAACTGCGTCCGCCCGTGTCGAAATCTCAGGCAAATCCTAATCTGGATGCGCAGATCAAACGCTGGGAATACCGTATTGGTACGGGTGACATCCTGACGGTCACCGTCTGGGATCACCCTGAATTAACGACGCCGGCAGGACAATATCGTAGCGCGAGCGATGCCGGCAACTGGGTTAACGCCGACGGCACGCTCTTTTATCCCTATGTCGGTAAACTGCGGGTAGCAGGAAAAACGGTTTCACAGGTACGCGACGAGATTACGGCTCGATTGGATAACGTTATTGAGAGCCCGCAGGTGGACGTCAGCGTTGCCGCCTTCCGTTCACAAAAAGCCTACGTCACCGGTGAGGTGGAAAAATCAGGGCAACAACCGATAACCAATATTCCGCTGACGGTGATGGACGCGGTTAACGCTGCGGGTGGGCTCTCGGCAGATGCCGACTGGCGTAACGTCGTGCTCACACATAATGGACAGGACGCGCACCTTTCCCTCTATGCCCTGATGCAGCATGGCGATTTGACCCAAAATAAGCTGCTTTATCCTGGCGATATCCTGTTTGTGCCCCGGAACGACGCGCTGAAGGTGTTCGTGATGGGGGAAGTGATTAAACAGAGCACGCTTAAGATGGATCGTAGCGGCATGACGCTGGCCGAGGCCCTGGGGAATGCCGGGGGGCTTAACCAAAATATGGCCGATGCAACCGGCATTTTTGTTATTCGGCAGGTATCGAAAAAAGGCGACACCAACAAAATCGCCAATATCTATCAGCTGAATGCGGAAGATGCGTCAGCCATGGTGCTGGGTACGGAATTTCAGCTTGAGCCGTATGACATTGTCTACGTCACCACGGCACCGCTATCACGCTGGAATCGCGTGATCTCCCAGCTGGTACCCACCATCAGCGGCGTACATGACCTGACCGAAACCGTTCGTAACATCAGAGCGTGGCCGCAGTAATGTTCCCTTCAATCTTAGTGGTCTGCACCGGCAATATGTGCCGCTCACCGATTGGTGAGCGGCCATTTTCGGGCAATCAGGAAAAGCCCGTCAGGAATGGGCCTGCCGTTTAAGTTAACAAGGAATGAAGCCGTAATGTCGTCTTCTCAATCAGACAAATATCGTGCTGCGACGCCGCAGAATAACGAAATGGATCTTATTCAGCTGCTTGCTGAGATGTTCGATCATCGGGTAACGATCGCGTGTGTGACACTTCTGTTTACGGTGTGTGCGGGGATCTACGCATTCAGCGCCACGCCAGTTTATCAGGCTGATGCCCTGGTGCAGGTCGAAGCGAAGCAGGGCAACGCGCTGCTCAAGAACCTGACGTCGTTCAGGCCCGATCTTTCACCCGATGTCGCCCCAGAACTTTTACTCCTCAAGTCACGGATGGTCCTCGGCGAGACCGTTGATCAATTAGGGTTGACCTACGAGGTTAGCCAGCGCATGTTCCCCGTTATCGGGGCGCTCTGGCAGCACGTGCAGGGCCGCAAACCGGCGGAAATCACGATTGGCTCGCTGAATATTCCCCTTGTGGAAGGTGAGCCGCAAACGCTTTTACTCACCGTTCAGGAGCAGGGGCGATATCGTCTTGAGGGGAAAACGCTTGAAGCAGAGGGCGTTGTCGGGAAAGCGCTGGTTAAAGAGGGCGTATCGCTTCTGGTGTCATCCCTCAGTGCGGTACCGGGAACGCAATTTACCCTCAACACCGTGACCAGGCTTGACGCGATCAACGCCCTTCAGAGCAGACTTACGATTGCCGAGTCGGCGAAACAGAGCGATATGATCGCCTTAACGCTAACGGGCGACGATCCCGACAAGACCGCCACGATACTTAATTCGATTGCTGAACATTTTCTCAGCCAGAACATTGCGCGCCAGGAGGCTAAAGATTCCCGCAGCCTCGCATTCTTACAGGATCAGTTACCTAAAATCAGTCTCGAACTGAATGAAGCCGAGGCACGACTGAATGCTTACCGAGAGCAGCGCGATTCGGTCGATTTATCTCTTGAGGCAAAATCGGTGCTTGATCAGGTGGTTAACGTGGAAAATCAGCTTAACGAGCTTATATTTCGCGAAGCAGAAGTCTCTCAGCTGTTCAAAAAAGATCATCCGACCTACCGTGCTTTACGGGAGAAGAAACAAACCCTTGAACGGGAGCGCGCACGCCTGAATAGCCGCGTGTCATCCATGCCTTCCACGCAGCAGGAAATATTACGTTTGAGTCGTGACGTTGAATCCGGGCGTACCGTATACATGCAGTTGCTGACGCGTCAGCAAGAACTGAGCATCTCGCGCTCCAGCGCGATCGGGAACGTGCGGATCATTGACCCGGCCATGACGCAGCCTGCTCCGGTTGAACCGCGCAAAGCACTCATTATCGTGTTTGGTATGCTGATGGGGTTGATACTTTCTGCCGGAACGGTTTTAGTGCGTTCAGCCTTTAAGCGGGGCATTACGTCGTCAGAACAACTGGATGAGCTCGGAATGCCGCTGCTGGTGACGCTTCCGCGCTCGGCATGGTTATGGAAAAAAACGCACCTGCGCAGGAGAAACCTGTTTACTTCTCACTGGAAGCACAAGATAGCCAACGTGCCTTTTCTGCCCATCGATCGTCCGGCTGATTCGTTTGTCGAGGCGATACGCGGGCTGCGCACCAGTTTGCACTTTACCATGATGGATGCCACAAACCGGATTGTCGTGGTGTCTGGCCCCACGCAGGACTGCGGAAAGACGCTGGTCAGTTCTTCGCTGGCGTCGATTCTGGCGCAGGCCGGACAGCGGGTGCTGTTTATTGATGCGGATATGCGCAAGGGTTATGTCCACAACGTGTTCAGGCTGAATAATCAGTGGGGGTTGTCCAGCGTGCTCGACGGAACGGTCGAGTGGCAGGAGGCGGTTCAACGCTTCGAAAAAGGCGGTTTTGATGTACTGACCTGCGGACCTCAACCTGCCCATCCCGTCGATCTGCTCATGAGTGAATCCCTTCAGGGGATAATGTCGCAGATTGAAAAGCGATATGACATGGTGATTATCGACACTCCGCCTGTGCTTGCCGTCACGGATGCTTTGCTGATAGCCAGAGCAGCCGCCACCACGCTGCTGGTCGCCCGCTTTGGTAAAACCAGCGTTAAAGAGATTGAGACCAGCCTTAAGCGTATGGAACGGATGGGCGTGCAGGTAAGTGGCACGATCCTCAATGATATAGTGAAATCTGCCGCGCTCTATTACAACTCGGGGTACAGCTATTACGACTACGGTTATAGCCAGGAGTAACCCTGGCGCGACACTTCTTTACAGCGCGGCGGCGCGCGGCCCGTTAAGATGACCTCCATTAAAACATGAGGTCACAATGGATAACCGCAAAATCAATCGACTACGCCGCTGGGCGCGGGAAGGGATAATACTCGTTCTGCTGACGCTGGCCGTGGTGTGGGGTGTGGATCAATACCGAAAACCGACACTCCCCGCCAGTTTTAGTGCCACGCCGATGACGAGTATTGACGGCAACGTTCACGATATTGCGGCGCTCAGCCAGGATCGTCCGCTGCTGATCTACGTCTGGGCGACCTGGTGCAGCATTTGCCGCTACACGACGCCTGCGGTTAATCAACTGGCAGAAGAGGGCGGGAACGTGGTGAGTATCGCCATGCGTTCCGGTGACAACGCAAAGCTTAAGCGCTGGGTTGATAAGAAACAGCTGAAAATGCCGGTCATTAACGATGCAAACGGTGCTTTGTCGCAGCAGTGGCAGGTGAGCGTCACGCCAACGCTGGTGGTTGTGTCGAAGGGAAACGTGGTCAGTACCACAACGGGCTGGACGAGCTACTGGGGATTAAAATTAAGGATGTGGTGGGCAGGCGTATAAAAATAACCCCTCTCCCGGCGGAAGAGGGGTTTTGTATTACTTAGCCAGAACTTCCTGCGCGGTACGCTCAACCAGAGACAGCAGGATTTTAATATCTTCCAGCGTCACGGTTGGGTTCAGCAGCGTCAGCTTCAGGCAGGTCACGCCGTTATGCTCGGTCACACCGACGTTTGCACGGCCGGATTCCAGCAGTGCGTCACCAATTTTCTGGTTCAGCAGGGCGATGCCCGCGTCATCCGTCTGCACTTGTCCGCGGAAGCGGAACAGCACGCTTGCCAGCTGCGGCTGCATAACCAGTTCCAGCGCAGGCTGCGATTTCACGTAGGCCGCAACCTGCTGTGCCAGGGTCACGCCGTGATCGATGATCGCCGCGTATTGCTCCTGACCCAGCGCTTCCAGGCTCATCCACAGCTTCAGCGCGTCGAAACGACGGGTGGTCTGCAGAGATTTGGAGACCAGGTTAGGCACGCCTGCTTCTTCGTCGAACTCAGAGTTCAGGTAAGCCGCCTGGTAGCGCATCAGCTCATAGTGGCGCGCTTCTTTCAGCAGGAACGCGCCGCAGCTGATGGTCTGGAAGAACTGCTTGTGGAAGTCCAGGGTTACGGAATCCACCAGCTCAATGCCGTCCAGGTAGTGACGATACTGCTCAGACATCAGCAGCGCGCCGCCCCAGGCTGCATCAACGTGTACCCAGATGTTCTGCTTCGCCGCCAGCTCTGCAATCGCACGCAGCGGGTCGATAGCACCGGCATCGGTGGTACCTGCCGTCGCGACGATCGCCAGAATCTGCTCGCCGTTCGCATTGCACTGCTCAATTTTCGCCGCCAGATCGGTCAGATCCATGCGGGAGAATTCGTCCGTTTTCACCTGCACCACGGACTGGTAGCCCAGGCCCATCAGCGCCATGTTTTTCTGCACGGAGAAGTGCGCGTTTTCGGAGCACAGTACGCGGATCTTACGCAGATCGCCCACCAGGCCGTCCTGCTGAACGGAGTGACCCTGACGCGCAAAGAACGCATCGCGCGCCAGCATCAGGCCCATCAGGTTGCTCTGGGTTCCGCCGCTGGTGAAGACACCGGCGTCGCCAGCCTGATAACCCACGCGGGTACGCAGCCACTCGATCAGTTTGATCTCAATGATGGTTGCGGACGGGCTTTGATCCCAGGAGTCCATACTCTGGTTAGTGGCGTTGATCAGCACTTCCGCCGCCTGGCTTACGACCAGGCTTGGGCAGTGCAGGTGCGCCACACACTGCGGGTGATGAACGGACAGGCTGTCTTTCAGGAAGAACTCGACGGCACGTTCAATCGCCGCTTCGTTGCCCAGCCCTTTCGGGTTGAAATCCAGCTTAATACGGTCGCGCAGTTCCGCGACCGTTTTGCCCTGGTACATCTCAGGCTGTTTCAGCCACTGCATCACAGCCTGAGTGCTTTGTTCAATCGCCTGCTGGTAAGCTTCAATGCTCTGCGCAGAGGAGAACAAAATTGGGTTTGAATCAGACATCGTAATCAACAACTCCGGTTACGCCGGGCGAACGCCCGCAGCAAGCAGTGCCTGCTCGAATTTATCCAGGAAGATCTTCAGCTCTTCATCGCTGATCAGCAGTGAAGGCAGCAGACGCAGAACGATACCGTTACGACCACCGCGCTCCAGAATCAGACCGGCTTCGAAGCACTTCTTCTGAATCAGTGCAGACAGCTCGCCGTCGCCCGGGAAGCAGCCCATGTGGTCAGCGGCTTCGTGTGGCTTAACGATCTCAATACCGATCATCATGCCCAGACCGCGCACGTGGCCGATGACCGGATAACGTTTCGCCATCTCTTTCAGCTGGCCTTTCAGCCATTCGCCCTGTGCAGCCACTTTGCCTGCGATGTTCTGATCTTTCAGGATTTTCAGCGTCGTCAGACCGGTGGCCATCGCCAGCTGGTTGCCGCGGAAGGTACCGGTATGGTGACCTGGCGCCCACGCATCGAACTGTTTTTTGATACCGAGCACGGCCAGCGGCAGACCGCCACCCACTGCTTTAGACATCACGATGATGTCTGGCTCAATGCCTGCGTGTTCGAAGGCGAAGAATTTACCGGTACGGGCAAAGCCAGCCTGAACTTCGTCGAGGATCAGCAGAATGCCGTGTTCCTGAGTGACTTTACGGATGCGCTGCAGCCACTCAGCCGGAGCCGGGTTCACGCCGCCTTCGCCCTGAACCGCTTCCAGGATCACCGCAGCAGGCTTACGCACGCCACTTTCAACGTCGTTGATCAGGTTATCGAAGTAGTACGTCAGCGCTTTCACGCCCGCTTCACCACCGATACCCAGCGGGCAGCGGTATTCGTGCGGGTAAGGCATGAACTGGACTTCTGGCATCATACCGTCAACCGCTTCTTTCGGAGACAGGTTGCCGGTCACGGACAGTGCGCCGTGGGTCATGCCGTGGTAACCACCAGAGAAGCTGATGATACCGCTACGGCCGGTCACTTTTTTCGCCAGCTTCAGCGCCGCTTCAACGGCGTCAGCACCGGATGGACCGGTGAACTGCAGGCAGTACTCTTTGCCCTGACCAGGCAGCAGAGAGAGCAGGTATTCGGAAAACGCGTCTTTCAGAGGCGTCGTCAGATCCAGAGTATGTAACGGCAAGCCGCTGGTAATGACATTTTGGATGCTTTTCAGCACATCAGGATGGTTATGGCCAAGCGCAAGGGTCCCTGCGCCTGCTAAACAGTCAAGGTATTCTTTATTATCTGCATCGGTGATCCACACGCCTTCTGCTTTAGTGATGGCTAAAGGCAGTTTGCGCGGATAACTCCTGACGTTAGATTCAAACTCGGCCTGACGGGCCAGATAGGTTTCGTTGCTTTTGTGGGCATCTACGGTGTCAATACGGACTTTATCCGTCATCATATCACTCCTACAACCGCCGCTTCGTTATGAGCCACGATTGAATAAAAAGTTAAAAAACAGATGGGGGCCTGAAAAAAACGCCGCCAATATAGAGCCTTTTGCCACGGGGCTCAATGGTTAATTTGTTTACTGTTTTGTGACACGGGGCTGTAACGAGGAAATATCCCCATTTTTAAAATGAAAATTGCATTTTATGCCAAATAAAAACAGCGCGTTACGGGCCGTTTACCTGGTGTGTAAAGTCACAGAAAAGAGTGTGACAAATCGTGCCATCGAACGGCATAAAAGGAGGGTGACGCTTCCTGTTTCTGCGTCCTGGGCAAAAAACGGCGGTTACGTTGCATGCGCAACGGAATCACGCGGTAAAAAAGGACTTTCTACGCGCGTGGTTTCCTGATGTTCTTCACCGTTAATAATATGCAGGGCGCTCAGGCGACCAATTTCATAGTGCGGCAGTTGAACCGTCGAGAGAGGCGGCAGGAACAACTCCCCAATGCCCACCATATTGTCATAGCCGATAACGGCGACATCTTCCGGTATGCGAAGCCCTTGCCCCAGTAGCGTCTGATAGACCATAAACGCGATACGATCGTTGCCGCAGATCACCGCGTCGAACCGGGGAGTGCCATTCTGCATGTGCGCCAGCAATACTGACGGAATGTCGCGATAGTGCTCATCGCCGAGTGCCATATAGCTGTGCGCCAGGCCGTCCGGATCGAGCCCCGCTTCACGGCATGCACGTTCCAGCCCCTGACGACGCCGGGTTGTGGCCAGATGCCCCTCAGGCAAATGCAGGCAGAGAGGGCGTCGATAACCCTCCGCGAGTAACGCCCGCACGGCGGTATATTGCCCCTGTTCATCATCGGGAATATAGCTGGCGACCTTTTCGCCGTCACTTTCGCAGTTGGCCAGCACGCAGGGAAGGGTGAGTAATTTGGCCGGGAGAGGAACCTGACGTAACCCCATGGTGGTGTAGATAATTCCGTCAGGCCGATGAGAAAGGAGAAGGTCGACAATGGCGTCCGGGTTGTCATCGGTAAACATATTCATCACGAAGCTGTTCCAGCCGTGCATTCTGGCCGTCTCTTCAATCGACAGCGTGATCTCCACCGAGAAAGGCGTCGTCACCGTATCGAGCGCCAGTACGCCTATGGTTTTAGGCGAGGCATGCGCGCCGCGAATTTTCTTGGCGGAAAGATCGGGCACGTAGCTGGTTTGCTCGATAGCCAGCTGAACGCGCGCCAGCGTTTCCGGCTTAAGGCGCTCCGGGCTGTTCAGCGCACGGGAGACCGTCATCAGCGATACGTTAGCCAGCTTTGCGACGTCCTTCAGGGAAGCCATTTTCTTACTCCGTTAATGCTCTGTGTGAAAGGGTATACAACTAAGTCGCTGATGTAAAAGGAAGGCTGATGCACAGGCCAGGTCAGGCTTACCTCAGTGATGAATATTTGATCGCGATCTCACTCTCTTAATGTTAACGTTAACTTTCGTGATTAACATCTTAAATTTTTACCAAACAGCATGAGAAAGGATAAATGTTAACGTTACCATTGCGTCATTACTCCAACATGAGAATGTCATGATGAAAACGCATCACTCTCACAGCTACCCTTTATTAAGTGCACTACTCTTTTTCTTTTTTGTCACATGGTCATCTTCCGGTTCGTTGCTCTCTATCTGGCTCCATCAGGAGGTGGGGTTAAAGGCAGGGGATACGGGCGTCATCTATGCCGTGCTGTCCGTCTCCGCGCTGTGCGCGCAAATCTGCTACGGCTTCATTCAGGACAAGCTCGGCCTGCGAAAAAACCTGCTCTGGTTTCTGACCAGTCTGCTCATTCTTTCCGGTCCGGCCTTCCTGCTGTTTGGTTATCTGCTGCAAATTAACGTGTTACTCGGCAGTATTTTCGGCGGGGTTTATATCGGGCTGACGTTTAACGGCGGAATAGGGGTCCTGGAGTCCTATACCGAGCGCGTGGCCCGCCAGAGCCAGTTTGAGTTTGGCAAGGCGAGGATGTGGGGATCGCTGGGCTGGGCAGTGGCAACCTTTTTTGCAGGACTCCTGTTCAACATTAATCCGAAGCTGAACTTCGCGGTGGCGAGCTGCGCCGGGCTGGTGTTTTTTGTGTTGCTGGCACGCCTCCGGGTCTCTTCCGCGCCGCATGCCATGCAGGAGGCGGTATCCGGCGGTAAGGTCACGCTGGAGGATGCATTGCGCCTGCTGACGCTGCCGCGCTTCTGGGCGCTGGTATTTTTTGTTATCGGCACCTGTATTTATGGCGTCTACGACCAGCAGTTCCCGGTCTATTTCTCCTCACAGTTCCCGACGCTGCAGGAAGGAAACGCCATGTATGGCTATCTCAACTCCTTCCAGGTCTTCCTGGAGGCGGCGGGCATGTTTTGCGCCCCGTGGCTGGTGAATCGCCTCGGGGCGAAAAACGGCCTGATTTTCGCCGGAATGGTGATGGCGATGCGTATGGTGGCATCGGGTCTGGTTGAGGGGCCGGTATTTATCTCCATTACCAAGCTATTGCACGCGGTTGAGCTGCCCGTTTTGCTGGTCTCCATCTTTAAATACAACAGCCTGCATTTTGATAAGCGACTCTCTTCCACCCTCTATCTGGTGGGCTTTGCCTGTACAAGCTCGGTGATTGCCTCGGTGCTGTCGCCGCTGGCAGGTTACAGCTATGAGAAATACGGCTTTGCCCAGTCCTATCTCATCATGGGGTTACTGGTCTTCAGCACCACGTTTATCTCCATCTTCCTGTTGCGCTCGGGTAAGTCCTCTTCTGACCCGCTCATGCCGCAACCTTCCACCATCTGATCAAAGAGTAGAGAAATGACGTATTCCATTACGAAAGCAGAACAGGAACTGCAGTCCAGACGCGAAGGGCTCAACCTGCGCTGGTATCCCCGTTATCACCTCGCTGCGCGTGCTGGCTGGATGAACGACCCGAATGGCCTGGTCTGGTTTGACGGCTGGTATCACGCCTTTTATCAGCACCATCCGTATTCGACCCAATGGGGTCCGATGCACTGGGGCCATGCGCGCAGCAAAGATTTAGTTCACTGGGAGCACCTCCCGGTTGCGCTGGCACCGGAAGGACCAGACGACAAGGACGGCTGTTTTTCTGGCTCAGCCGTGGTGGATGGCGACACGCTGGCGCTGATCTACACCGGCCACAAATTCCACGGCGATCCCGGCGATGAGGCTAATCTCTACCAGGTTCAGTGCCTGGCAACCAGCCGTGACGGCATCCACTTTGTGCGGCATGGGACCGTCATTGACACACCGCCTGGACTGCATCACTTCCGCGATCCGAAAGTATGGCGTGAAGGGGAGTGGTGGTACATGGTCGTTGGCGCGCGGGAGGGTGATACGGGCCAGGTGCGTGCGTACCGATCTGCCGATCTGCGCGAATGGCAGGACAGGGGCGTGCTCGCGGTGGCTGAAAAAGAGATGGGTTATATGTGGGAATGCCCGGACTTCTTCACTCTCGGTGGGAAACGCGTGCTGATGTTTTCGCCTCAGGGACTCACCGCAGACGGATTTAAACATCGCAACCTTTTCCAGAGCGGCTATCTGGTAGGTGAATGGCAGCCTGGTAAGCCCTTTGTGCGTGAAGGTGAATTTGTGGAGATGGATTACGGGCATGATTTCTATGCGCCGCAAAGTTTCCTGACGCCGGATGGCCGACGCATCGTCATCGGCTGGCTGGACATGTGGGAATCTCCGCTGCCGGAACAGGAGGATGGCTGGGCGGGTATGCTTTCTTTACCGCGCGAGCTGACGCTGAGTGCAAATAACCATCTGCAAATGCGGCCGGCCAGAGAAGTTGAAACCCTGCGCGGGGCGTGGTTCCCCTGGCCGATAAGTACGCTTAATAACCAGCAGATGACGCTGGTGGAACACTGCGATGCGATGGAGGTCATTGTGCATTGGGATTGCACGAACAGCAGCGCGGAGCAATACGGCATTCGTCTCGGCGACGGACTGCGCCTCTATGTTGATGCCCAGATGCAGCGCCTGGTGCTGGAGCGACACTATCCACAGTATGGCTTGTGCGGTACCCGAAGCATCGCGCTTAACCTGAACGACGCGCTCAGCCTACGCCTGTTCTTTGACTGCTCTTCCGTGGAGGTGTTTGTTAACGAGGGGGAAGCGTGCCTCAGCAGCCGTATCTATCCGGATACCGGCTGCCGCGAGCTGGCGTTATTTGCCTGGGCGGGGGGAGCGTCGCTTATTCATGGTGGGGCGTGGCAGTTAGAGTAAATGTGTATTTAGTCACGAGCTAAAATAAAGCCCCATACAAATGGGGCTATGTAAATTTTATGAGGTGGGAGCGTAATGCTAAGATCACATTTTTGATAATTGTGCGTTTACAACTCTCTCTTTTTCGACAACCAGCTGCATTATATAGCTACCCTTGTGCCATGCCCCCTTATTTGGCTTCCAGCCTTTCGAAAGCAGATATTCAGCAGCTTCAGAGATTGGCTTATTCATAACGCGATCCGCTTCACCTGAGAACTTTTTTAAATCACCGCTTGCTTTGGCCGGCTTGCTGTCACAACGACCCGCAGCATCCATCACCTGAGTGCAGCCTTCAGGAAGGTGCCTGTGCGCTGACTGTGCAAGTTGAGCAGCATTCTCCAAAGCCTGTTTTTCAGCAGCAGCGTTAATGGCTGTAGTGCGGTTTTGCTCTGCAATATAACAAGCATCTTTACTCACTCCTTTGTTTTGACAATCAGCCATCCGTTGAGCGGGTGAGGAACACGCAGCAAGAGATAATATAGCCGCTACCATCATTAACTTTTTCATTATTGCCTCAGTAATTACAATTATAAATATACGTGCCTAACATCAAGCCGATCCATATCCCTAATAAAATAAAAGTGAGATACAAAACAGCGGAGATAAAAATGTACTTTGTCATTTTCTTTGCGAGCAGCAATGTATTGAGTTATAGCCAGCTGATTAAAACGCATGGGCGAGTTTTTTAGCTTACTGGCATTTTATTTTAATACTCTAGCATCACCATCCGTAAGATGCGGACGCCGCAACAATTTCATCACCGTTAGATGTACCTGATGTAGAGAGGGTAGCGGCTACATTCTCAGCGAACTTATGACGGTAGCCGATCGCATAACCTTGCGCATCTTTGAAGTTGGCAGCTCCGACAGCAACCGCGTTATCTGTATCAACGTAATGCAAACCAGCAAGAGAAGCAGCGCCAGCGATACCAGCACGATATTCCTTGCGATCCTCATTCTGCTGATTCTCCAGAGAAGAGAACTTAACGTTATTTTGACTCTCTAACACAGTAATACGTGATTCATGATTCGCTAATTGTGCGCTGTGATTCTGAATCGTCGCTTCCTGCGTTTGCTGGCGTGACTGAACGTTAGCAACAGCAGCTTTATTCGCTGCGGCTACCGTTTGTGCATCTACAGCTAAAGATTGCGCATAAGCGCCCGTATTAAATGCCTGAGTCGCTTTGTCATAGGCATCCTGAAGTGCTTGATCTTGTCTATCCTGATCGGCGTTGAAAATGCTTTTATCTACCTTACTTGCCAGCGCTTGTGTATTAGCATCTGCTTTGTTGTTCGCATTAATGGCGGTGATTTCGGCATGATCAGCAGCGGCTTTAGCGCCAGTAGCATCAGTAAGCGCTGTATCAGCTTTTGCACCAGCAAGCACAGCATCAGATTCAGCTTTATCTACTCTCGTGTTTGTATCAATGATTGCTTGTCCGTTAGTCATAACGCCTTGTAAAGCTGCGTCAGCTTTATCAGTTGCGCTTTTAATTGCATCATCACGCAATAAATTTTCATCTCGCATGTTGATAATATCAGTGCGATTTGTACCAATATCAACACGATTTGCCTCTTCACGATCTGCATTTTGTTGATTGATTTGGGTTTGAGTCCAGCCCAAAGAATCTACAACATCATCAGTGCTGATCGTTGCCGCGAATGTTGCACCAGAAAACACAATACCAAATACAAAAACAGCGGTAGCTGATGTATTTAAACATTTCATATTAAAGCTCTCATCATCAATACAAGAAAAAATTAGGGCGCTATCCTGGCGGGAAGATACAACGTCTTGTTATATCTGTATTAATTCACGATTAACGTAGAAAATTTTAGTTTGATAACTTATTTCGTAACGTGCAGCAACTATCTATGAATGTGTAATTATGATTATTGATCTAAATCATAAATCGCATTAATAGCTAATTTAGTTCGTTGTAATAGAAAAGATATTACCTTTTAAATATCAATGATATAAGTTTTTAGTTGGTTTGATTTTATGATGTGTATGAAATAAAAACTCATTAATATTTTTTAAGTTTCTTGGCGAGGAAAGATGAAAAATAGGCGGAATAGTTAATGTCAGTTAATGGATCTCTCTCTCTGTTTTATTATTGAATCCTTCTTATGTTTTGAATGAAAGCAATGCTGAGCCTAACAGTAATCCTGCAGTTTTTTGCTAAAAATATTGTTGTTGAAAACTCAAGCGAAATGTATCTGGATATAAATTTATATGACTTAGTAACAGAATTGTTATACAAAATGGAGAGTCTGAAGGAGGGGCAGGGTAGCCCCATGTTTAAAGCTTTTTTTGCTATGCTTGTTTCTTTTCGTTCCACGCATCGGAGTGCAAGATATTGCCATCTTTATAAAGGTGAGTGATTTTCTCGTAGGCTAAAGAAATATCTTCCATATGGCCTGTACCCGTAGCCGTTCGGGTATCGTGCATCACAGGGCTAAAGCTAACTACTTTCACACGTTCTAATGTAATGGTGTAGTAAATTTCCTCTTGCCCGCTGTAGTTGATACGATAGAAATTAAACTCAGCGCTTTTAAGAGTCTGCCCCGTTGCAACAGCTTTAAACAGATAGGGTGATGAACTGTCAATCTCTTTAGTGAAGTTGAATGAGCAATGTTGTCGGCTTCCTGTCACTTTACCTGTTAAATTGTCTGTAGGAATGATCACGCTATGCTGTAAGCTACGTAGTTCTATGCTTCCATCACGTCCATGAACGTCACAAGATCCCATGATCTGAGATCCACCATCATCTTTTAAAATCAAATGTACTGGTACAGCCATTTTTAACGCTCCTTGCTGTTAGTCGTATAACCATCTTCCTGCTTTAGCCGATTCTGCAAACATCCTTACAGTAAGAGGTTTTGAGATTTGCTTTACTGGTTTATCAGTAAACCATCTTCTAAAGAACCACGTTCTAAACCACGGATAATATTTCTGATAATTCATTGCTGACATGTCAATTTTAAAAAAACTGTCGTATTTATTAATGCAATAAATTAAATCATCATCGTCTGCATAATCTTGAAGAATATCATCAAGCTCTAACGGTATCAGCTTTCCTGTGAATGTACCTGACACAGGTAACTCTTTACGGAATAGCTCTAAAACTTCCTGATCTGTTACCATATGCGATCTTTCTCGTGTGCGATGGTGTTGTAGTCACGAACGGTTTTATAAACGATTTGACTAATATCGCTCGCTACTATAGCCCAACCGACAACAGGTAATCCACGCCCCACAAAAGCGCCCAGGTTAGTAACATATTTAGGCTTAAGTGTTGTTATGCTCGCTTCTGTAAGAGTTGGAAGTCTTACAGGTAATTCAGTGTTAAGAAGTTGGCGAAGGTATTTTGATGCTATTGACGTACCCGCTGTGGTTCCGTAAGGTTTACCTCTTGTTTTTAATAATGGCAGACCCAGAATAATACAGCTCATTGAAATAACATCTTTAATTCCGCCAAATTGATCATTAACTCTATCCAGTAAAATCCAAAAAAATAACTCTCCTGCAGTGATATTGCATACGCCACGATAGAAATATGTTCCATTTAATTCTTCTACTGTATCCATCAGTAACCCTTTAGTTTCAGGCAACATGTTTATTAATCGTACTGCGTGCAAGTACAAAGGGGAAGCTGTTTTTATGAAAAAGCACTTAAAATCAAAGTGCTGTTGGCTAAATAATTCATTAGCTACTGCTCAATACCATCTCTTACAATGTTAATTATTTTCTTTTCTGTGAAGGACTTTTAGTTGTTTAACTAAAAAGACAGTGAGTAATAGAATGTCATTGTTCTTTCTGAGCATTCGAAGTCTTTCGCTCCTGCCTTGCGTGAAGAATCATTATCCGAAAGAGTGGGCTTGCTTGAGCCAGCAACTTCCCCTAATCTGGCAAAAAGTAAGCTAATGCTTACCAAATGACTCGGGGTGCCCTTCTTTGTGAAGGCTGAGAAATACCCGTATTACCTGATCTGGATAATGCCAGCGTAGGGAAGTCAGATGCCTTCCCGGTCATCGCTTCTTCACGCAAGGCAGGAGCGAACCCATGCAGCCTGACCTGCTCGATTTACACGTTTTACATCACTTCCGCACCCGTTCTCCGCTGACCCATTGTATGACCAATGACGTCGTACAGACCTTTACGGCCAACGTTTTGCTGGCGCTTGGCGCATCCCCGGCGATGGTGATCGAGGCCGAAGAGGCCGAGCAGTTTGCCGCGATAGCCGATGCGCTGCTGGTTAACGTTGGCACGCTGACCGCGCCGCGCGCCCAGTCGATGCGTCGGGCAATTGAAAGCGCGGTGGCGGCAGGCAAGCCCTGGACGCTGGACCCTGTTGCCGTGGGCGCCCTGGCGTTCCGCACCCGCTTTTGCCATCAAATTCTTGCCCTGAAACCGGCGGCCATTCGCGGCAATGCCTCCGAAATCCTTGCTCTTGCCGGGATGAGCGCCGGCGGGCGCGGCGTCGATACGACCGATACCGCCGCCAGCGCTGTGCCTGCAGCCCAGGCGCTGGCCCGGCAGATCAATACGATTGTGGTGGTCACCGGCGAGGTGGACTACATCACGGACGGGCAACGTACCCGAACGGTTACCGGCGGTGACCCGCTGATGACGCGCGTGGTGGGCACCGGGTGCGCGCTTTCTGCCGTTGTGGCGGCGAGCTGCTCGCTGCCGGGTGACCGGCTGGATAACATCGCTGCCGCCTGCGGATGGATGAAACGAGCCGGAACGGTCGCCGTTGCGCAGTCGCGTGGCCCAGGGAGTTTTGCCAGCGCGTTCCTGGATGCGCTCTACACGCTGGAGGAGCAGGCATGAAGCGGATTAACGCCCTGACCATTGCCGGCACCGATCCCAGCGGCGGCGCGGGTATCCAGGCAGACCTGAAAACCTTCTCGGCCCTTGGCGCGTACGGCTGCTCGGTCATTACCGCGCTGGTGGCGCAAAACACGCGCGGCGTACAGTCAGTCTACCGGATTGAGCCGGATTTTGTTGCCGCGCAGCTGGATTCAGTGTTCAGCGACGTGCGCATCGATACCACCAAAATCGGCATGCTGGCCGAAACGGATATCGTTGAAGCGGTGGCCGAGCGGCTTAAACGCTATCAGGTGCAAAACGTGGTGCTGGATACTGTGATGCTGGCGAAAAGCGGCGATCCGCTGCTCTCCGCCTCTGCCGTGGAAACGCTGCGCAAAAAGCTGCTGCCACAGGTGGCGCTCATCACGCCCAATCTGCCGGAAGCCGCCGCGCTGTTGGGCACATCGCACGCGCAAACGGAACGCGAGATGAAAGCGCAGGGGAACGCGCTGCTGGCGATGGGCTGCGGGGCGGTGCTGATGAAGGGCGGGCATCTGGATGACGCGGAAAGCCCGGACTGGCTCTTCACCCGCGACGGCGAAGTGCGCTTTACCGCGCCGCGCGTGCAGACCAAAAATACCCACGGCACGGGCTGTACGCTCTCGGCCGCGCTGGCGGCGCTGCGTCCCCGGCATGAAGGCTGGGCCGATACGGTGCGCGGAGCGAAAGCCTGGCTCTCGGCGGCGCTGGCAAAAGCCGATACTCTGGAAGTCGGTCACGGTATTGGGCCGGTTCATCATTTTCATGCATGGTGGTAAGCCAGTATACTGGCAGGAAACACCACGCCTGAGAAAACAAAGATGGAACAAGCGCATACCCGGTTAATCGCTCAACTGAATGAACGGATCGCCGCGCCCGATAACACGCCGCTGTACCTGAAGTTTGCCGAAACGGTAAAAAATGCGGTACGCAGCGGGGTGCTGGAGCACGGGAATATTTTGCCCGGCGAGCGCGATCTGAGCCAGTTGACCGGGGTGTCGCGCATTACCGTGCGTAAAGCGATGCAGGCGCTGGAGGAAGAGGGTGTGGTGACGCGCGCTCGTGGCTACGGGACGCAAATCAACAATATCTTCGAATATTCGCTGAAAGAGGCGCGCGGCTTCTCACAGCAGGTAGTGCTGCGCGGCCAAACGCCAAATACGCTCTGGGTTAACAAGCGGGTGGTGAAATGCCCGGAAGAGGTAGCGAACCACCTGTCGATCTCCCCGGACAGCGAGGTCTTTTTGCTCAAGCGCATTCGCTATGTGGATGACGATGCGGTGTCGATTGAAGAGTCCTGGGTCCCGGTCGGGTTAATTCCCGACCCGGATGCGATTGGCATTTCGCTCTACGACTACTTCCGCAGCCAGAATATCTTCCCGCAGCGCACCCGCTCAAGGGTGAGCGCCCGCATGCCGGACAGCGAGTTTCAGGCGCACATTAAGATGAATGAAAAAATACCGGTGCTGGTGATCAAGCAGGTCGCGCTTGACCAGCAGCACCGGCCGATTGAGTACAGCATCAGCTACTGTCGCAGCGACCTATACGTCTTTGTGTGCGAGGAGTAATTCCTCGCGCGTCGGGGCGCAATCGCCACCGCGTTGGCTGACCACCCGGGACGCCACGGCATTCCCTAGCAGAACCGCGTCCGCCAGCGACCATCCTCCCGCCAGTCCGGCAAGCGTGCCGCCCGCGTGGCTGTCGCCTGCGCCAATGGTGTCCACGACCGTCGCCGGGAACGCCGGAACAACGCCCGAACTCCCGGCGTCATACCAGGCCGCTCCGTCTTTATCGTGGCGCACAATCAGGGCGGCCCCGAAACGCTGCTGCCACTCTGCACCCAGGTTTTCAGCCACGACATCCAGCCGCCCGGCTGCGATCTCCGCTTCCTGACGATTAAGGGACACGATTGGCCTGCAGGCCATAATTCGTGCCATCAGCGCGTCGGGGATATCCGCAATACGGGGGCCGAAATCGATGAATGCCGTCACCTCCTGCAACCCCTCCAGCCAGCGTGTCAGCAGTTCACCGCACGGCGAGGCCAACTGATAGCCGGACAAATACACCAGGCTGTTTTGCGGGACGTGAAGCGCATCCAGCCAGCGCTGCTGCCACTGGTTCTCCACGCCGCTAAAGGACATAAAGGTGCGTTCGCCGTCAGGCTCAACCAGCGCCAGGCACCAGCCGTTATCGCCCGTATCGGCCTCCACGGCGCTGTGCAGATCCTGCTTCGCCATGGCGTTGCGGATAATATCCGCCCACACGCCGTGCCCGACGGGCAGAGCGTTTTGCGCCGTAATGCCGAGCCGCTTCAGGGCAATGGCGATATTCAGCGCGCAGCCGCCAATATTCACGCCCTGCTGCTTAAGTTCGATATCGCACCCGCGCCAGGGCAGGGCGTAGGCGTCGGCGATGACGTCAATCACCGCTGCGCCCAGCACCGTCACCGGGCGCGTGGCGTGCAGATTTTCGAGACGTTGGGCAAATGCATTCATACGCCCTCCCTTTGCTCCCTGAAGTGCAGCAGTTTCTCGCAATAATGGCCGAAGTTGAGCTGGTTGACGGCATCGAGTTCGGCTTTGAGCGCCGGGTCAATCGCCTGCACACCGTGGAGCGCACCGCAGATGGCCGTCGCCATGGCGCCAATGGTGTCCGTATCACCGCCCAGATTGGCACATAAAATGGCGCAGCGGTTCGGGTCGGTTCCCGCCAGTTCCACCATCGCAATGGCCGCCGGAACGGACTCGATGGTGCTGGTTCCCGCGCCAATCAGCTGATAAACCTGCTCGCTGGCAGAGTCAATGCCATTGGCTTCCCGCACGGTCTTAAGTGCCAGCTCAATACGCGCCGCCAGCGACGCGCTGAAGGTGGTGGTTTTCATCTCCTGCGCATAGCGGGCGATCCCCGGCAGGGCATCAACGATGTTCTGCCAGCTTTCGCCGTCGATGGCGCGGGAAACCGCCCAGGCAATCACCACCGCGCCGGCAATGGCGAGGTCCGATTTATGGGTCGGGCTGGAGGCCAGCGCCACCTGTTCAACAAAGTGTTCCAGCCGCGTCGCCGGGAGCAGGCAGCCCAGCGGGGAGGCGCGCATCGCCGCCCCGTTCGTCACGCCGTTGTTTTCCAGTTCGCTCACCGGCCTCCCGTCACGAATCGCATTAAGCGCGATTTTTGAGGTCGGGCCGAGCACATTCTTGTTGAACGCGTCGAAATCGAGCGCCCAGTTCAGGATATGCTTGCCGATAACATCCGCGTTAATCTCCCCGTCGCACTCAATGATCGCATCGGCGAGGCACAGCGCCATTGAGGTATCGTCGGTGAACTCTGCCTGCCCGAAATAGCAGGCCGCATTATTTTCTGCCGGGCCGGGTAAAAAGCGGTCGATCCAGCCGAAGTGCGCCTTGACGCGCTTTCTCGGCCACAGCTCCGACGGCATGCCCATCGCATCCCCTAACGCCTGCCCGTAAAGGGCACCGAGAACACGTTCTTGTTTCATTTAACTTCCCCTTGTGTCAGCGCGGTATCGCCATCAACCACCTCAATAGCAGTGATCTCTTTGTCCGATTCGCGGAAAAACAGCATAAACAGCACCGCAATCACGGCAATCATGATTGCGCCAAATGCCCACATTCCGGCCCAGTTGAAGGTCAGCCCATTCACCGGCTCTTTATATGCGAACATTTTCTCCATCATCACGCCGCCCAGGCGGTAACCCAGCAGGCTACCAAAGCCCTGGCAGCACAGCGTAATCAGGCCTTGCGCGGCGGTACGCATGTGCACCGGCGCTTTTTTATCCACGTAGATGTACGCGGTGACGTAGTAGAAGTCGTAGCTCACGCCGTGCAGCAGAATGCCGAGGAACAGCAGGGCGTAGGTGAAGTACTGTTCCGCACCGCCGTAAACAAAGAACCCGTAGCGGATGGCGGCCGTGATCAGACCCAGCAGTAAGACCTTCTTAATACCAAAGCGTTTGGTAAAGAACGGCAGCGCCAGCATAAAGAAGATTTCAGAGAACTGACCGAGCGTCATCCAGCCGGTGGCGTTTTTCATTCCCACTTCGGTGAGATAGCCGTTGGCGAAGATGTAATAGAAGGCCAGTGGCATGGCGAACAGAAACGAGCAGAAGAAGAACACGAGGAAGTTTTTGTCGCGCAGCAGGATCAGCGCGTCCAGCCCCAGCATCACTTTGAAGTCCAGCTTGCCGGTACTTTTCGGCGGTGTGTTCGGCAGGAAGAGGGCAAACACGCCGAGCAGGGCGGAGCTGGCTGCCGTCATCAGCAGGGGAATATTGGTATCGGAAATATCGCTATAGCCCAGCATCTGCGGCAGGAAGCCGCACGCCAGCCCGGAGGCGATCCAGCCGATAGTGCCCATCACGCGGATACGCGGGAAATCGGCCTCGACGTCATCCACGTTCGCGAAGGCAATACTGTTGGTCAGCGCGATGGTGGGCATATAGGTCAGGGAGTAAACCAGCAGCAGCGGGAAGAAGGTGCTGAACTGGGTTTGCTGTGCGGCGAAGTACATCAGAATCGCGCCGGCAAACATCAGCACCGCCAGTACTTTCTGCGCGGCGAAGAAGCGGTCCGTCAGCGATCCGACCAGAATTGGGGAGAGGATAGCGGCAATGGCGGTACAGGCATAAGACCAGCCGATTTCCCCGGCGGTAAAACCGCTTTTGCTCAGCCACAGCCACAGCGGCACAAACCACGCGCCCCAGATAAACCATTCAACAAACATCATGAATGACAGTTGGACTTTCGTTTTCATTTTTTAATCCTGCATGTCAGAGAGGGTACGCCTTTAACATACCATTCTATAATACCTTTTAAATACCTTTGTGGCGATTGTTTGATCAATGTAACAGTTTTGTTGTACACGAATCGAGCCAGCAGATTGTGCTGAAAAAAAATGCAAAAGGTGGAAAATCTGTTAAGTCGGTACCAGGCTTAGTCTGCCCATAAATAATGGGACTGGATAAACACACACCGACACGACGTCGGACTTACGGGAGTATCACATGACTGATATTGCGCAGTTGCTTGGCAAAGACGCCGACAGCCTTTTACAGCATCGTTGTATGACCATTCCAGCCGACCAGCTCTATCTGCCGGGTCATGACTACGTCGACCGCGTGATGGTCGATAACAACCGTCCGCCTGCGGTTCTGCGAAATATGCAGACGCTCTACAACACCGGGCGGCTCGGTGGCACCGGATATCTCTCCATTCTGCCGGTAGACCAGGGCGTTGAGCACTCGGCGGGCGCCTCTTTCGCGGCGAATCCGCTCTATTTCGATCCGAAGAACATTGTTGAGCTGGCGATTGAAGCGGGCTGTAACTGCGTGGCCTCCACCTACGGCGTGCTGGCCTCCGTCTCGCGTCGCTATGCCCACCGCATTCCGTTCCTCGTGAAGCTGAACCACAATGAAACCCTGAGCTACCCCACCGAATATGACCAGACGCTCTACGCCAGCGTCGAGCAGGCGTTCAATATGGGGGCGGTTGCCGTTGGGGCGACGATTTACTTTGGCTCTGAACAGTCCCGTCGTCAGATTGAAGAGATCTCTGCGGCGTTTGAGCGCGCGCACGAGCTGGGTATGGTAACCGTGCTGTGGGCGTACCTGCGTAACTCGGCGTTCAAAAAAGACGGCGTGGATTACCACGTTTCGGCCGACCTGACCGGCCAGGCGAACCATCTGGCGGCGACCATTGGCGCAGACATCGTGAAGCAGAAAATGGCCGAGAATAACGGCGGCTATAAAGCGGTGAACTTTGGTTACACCGATGACCGCGTTTACAGCAAGCTGACCAGCGATAACCCGATCGACCTGGTGCGCTACCAGCTGGCGAACTGCTATATGGGCCGTGCAGGGCTGATTAACTCCGGCGGCGCGGCGGGCGGCGATACTGACCTGTCAGACGCGGTGCGTACGGCGGTTATTAACAAACGCGCGGGCGGCATGGGGCTGATCCTGGGTCGTAAGGCGTTTAAGAAATCGATGGCCGATGGCGTGAAGCTGATCAATGCGGTGCAGGACGTCTATCTGGACAGCAAAGTCACGATTGCCTGACCTGAGGGCGAAGTGTTGGCCGGGTAAGGCGTAGCCGCCACCCGGCAATACCATCAGCGCAAAAGCACACAGTCCGGCGGCAACCGACACTGCAGCGCGCCGGGCAACACCTCAATGCGGAACTGTGTTCCGCTTAGCGGCTCTCCGTCGAGGTTAAACGTCATCCCGTGCGGGGCATTGACCTCAAACCATGCGGATTTCCCATCAATGATATTCGGACTCTCTTCCGGCTGCGTCAGCGTGGTAAACAGCGCGGGCAGCAGGCCATCGCCCGTGAAAATCCGCAGCTGTAGCTGACCGTCATTGATCAGCGCCTCCGGGCACAGCTGCTGGCCGCCGCCAGCCTGTCGACCATTGCCAATGCCAATGACCAGCGCGTCACCCTGCCACTGAAAATCCTCGCCGCGAATTTCGCAGCGGTCAGGCTTGAGGGTATCCATGCGCATCAGACCATGGATCAGATACGACACGCCGCCCAGCGCCGCCTTCAGTTTTTCCGGCGTTTCGCTGGTGATGCGCGTGCCGAACCCGCCGGTGGCCATATTGATAAAGCAGGTTTTGTCATTCACCTGCGCAATATCTACTGCGGTGGCTTTACCGAGGATCGCCAGCTGGAGCGCTTTTTCTAACGCCTCTGGGATCCCTGCGCTGGTGGCAAAATCATTGGCGGTGCCGAGCGGTAAAATGCCCATCACCGGGCGGTTTGCCGGGGGCAGGTCGATCAGCGCTGACGCGATCTCATTGATGGTGCCATCGCCACCGCCGGAAATGATGGTGTTGACGCCAAGCCCGAGGGCTTCATTGATATAGCGTGCCGCGTCGCCTTTTTCCCAGGTTACCCTGACGTGGATGCGCGCGCCGTCGTCACGCAAATCCTGAATTGCCTGACGCAGGAGATCGTTGCCCGCACTTTTGCCATTGAGAATCAATAAACTGTCTGGATAGGTTGCCATCCGCGCTGCTCCCTTTTTTAGCGTTAGTAAGAGTGTATAGCAGAGAGGAAAAAAGCGGGTAAGAACAGGATGAAAGGAACAAAATAAGCCCGAAAGCGCGTTACACTCCAGCGATGATATGAATGTAATCACAGGAAAGTGATGATGAATAAAATTTTGGTAAGCGCGTGCCTGATGGGCTTCAGGGTTCGTTATAACGGAAGTGAAAAAGCGAGAATGAACGCGCAACTCGCTCGCTGGCAAAAGGAACAACGTCTGGTTATCCACTGCCCTGAACTGGCTGCCGGGCTGCCTGTACCGCGTCCTCCGGCAGAGATTATGTCCGCTGATGGCAAAGACGTAATGCGCGGGCAAGCCAGAATTACTGAAAATACCGGGCAGGACGTGACCGCACAATATCAGCTTGCAGCCTGGCTTGCGCTACGCGCTGCTCAGGAGTCGGGGTGTAGCGCTGCATTATTAACCGATGGCAGCCCAACGTGCGGCAGTGAGTTTATTTATGACGGATCGTTTCGCGGAATTCATAAAGCGGGGAAGGGGGTTGCGGCATCGTTGCTCGCAGAGCATGGGATCGCCGTGTTCTCAGAGAAGCAAATCGACGAACTCATTGCCTGGATTGAGGAGAAAGAAGGCAAAAAATAAGCCCGCGTAAGGGAGATTACGCAGGCTAAGGAGGTGGTTCCTGGTACAGCTAGCATTTATGGGTTATGTTTTTCAGCGGGGGGATAATACCCGTATTGAACGAAGCGGTATGTGATCCGATTCTAAGAATTATCCCAGCGCGAAAAAATTTCCCTGATTGACTATTTGCCGTGTGGGTTACGGGTGCTTTCACCGTTGAAGTTACGCATCAGCAGCGCGAACTTCAGCTCCACCTCTTCCGGAACCGGCAGCCAGACGGTATGCCCGTCACCCGGCGCGACCTCAATCGCTTCGCCTTTGCCGTTTTCCAGATGCTCCAGCGTGAAGTTCATGTTGCCCTGCGGGGTCATCAGCTCCAGGCTGTCGCCTTTGGTGAACTTGTTTTTCACCGCGACGGCCGCCAGCGCGCCTTTGCGCTCGCCGGTGAAGTCACCGACAAACTGCTGGCGCTCGGATACGGAGTAGCCGTGCTCGTAGTTCTGGTAGTCGTCGTGGGTATGACGGCGCAGGAAGCCTTCGGTATAGCCGCGATGCGCCAGGCCTTCCAGAGTTTCCAGCAGGCTGGTATCGAACGGTTTACCGGCGGCCGCATCGTCGATGGCTTTGCGGTACACCTGCGCGGTACGCGCGCAGTAGTAATAGGATTTGGTGCGACCTTCAATCTTCAGGGAGTGCACGCCCATCTGGGTCAGGCGCTCGACGTGGGCGATGGCACGCAGATCTTTCGAGTTCATGATGTAGGTGCCGTGCTCGTCTTCAAAGGCGGTCATGTACTCGCCCGGACGTTTGGCTTCTTCAATCATAAACACGCTGTCGGTTGGCGCGCCGATGCCCAGCGTTGGCTCAACGTTGGTCACCGGGATCGGCTCATGCTTGTGGACGATGTTGCCGATGTCATCCTCTTTGCCTTCCTGAACGTTATATTCCCAGCGGCAGGCGTTGGTGCAGGTGCCCTGGTTCGGGTCGCGTTTGTTGATGTAGCCAGAAAGCAGGCAGCGGCCGGAATAGGCCATGCACAGCGCGCCGTGAACGAAGATTTCGATTTCCATATCCGGCACCTGGGTGCGGATCTCTTCGATCTCTTCCAGCGAAAGCTCGCGAGACAGGATGACGCGGGTCAGCCCCATCTGCTTCCAGAACTTCACCGTTGCCCAGTTGACGGCGTTAGCCTGTACGGAGAGGTGGATATCCATCTCCGGGAAGTTCTCCCGAACCAGCATGATTAAACCCGGGTCCGACATGATCAGCGCGTCCGGCCCCATATCCACCACCGGCTTCAGGTCTCGGATAAATGTTTTCAGCTTGGCGTTGTGCGGCGCGATGTTGACTACGACGTAGAATTTTTTACCCAGAGCGTGCGCCTCGTTGATGCCGAGCTGCAGGTTCTCGTGGTTGAATTCGTTATTACGTACGCGCAGCGAGTAGCGCGGCTGGCCCGCATACACGGCGTCGGCGCCATAGGCGAAAGCGTAACGCATATTTTGCAGCGTTCCCGCCGGGGAAAGGAGTTCCGGTTTAAACATGTTTGTTCTCGTTCTGATGACAGGTCAGATCCGCGTGCACCAGGTGCAGCGGTAAGGGGAGATCCCCCACTTTAAGGGCGGGCATTGTAGCGCTGCGGGGCAGGGAGGTAAAGTTATTGTGCCGGGCGGCGGCTTCGCCTTACCCGGCCTGCTGACCCTCTGCTGGCTAGGCTATCCTGCACGCATCCGCTTCCCAGCGATACCCCACGCCATACACCGCGCGGATAAACGACTGCTCGGCGTCCAGCGCCTCCAGCTTGCGGCGCAGGTTTTTAATGTGGCTGTCGATGGTGCGGTCGGTCACCACGCGGTAATCGTCGTACAGGTGGTTCAGCAACTGTTCGCGGGAGAAGACTTTTCCCGGCTCGTGGGAGAGGGTTTTCAGCAGGCGGAACTCCGCAGGGGTCAGGTCCAGCAGCTTGCTGCGCCAGCTCGCCTGAAAGCGGCTTTCGTCGACAATCAGCGGGCTTTCGGCGTCCAGCACCTGAAGCTCGCGCTGCGGCCTGCAGCGGCGCAGAATGGTTTTCACGCGGGCGACCACCTCGCGCGGACTGTAGGGCTTGCAGATGTAGTCGTCCGCGCCGATTTCGAGCCCCAGCAGGCGGTCAATCTCTTCAATTTTGGCGGTGACCATGACGATCGGCACGTCGGAGAAGCGGCGAATTTCCCGGCACAGGGTCAGGCCATCGGTCCCGGGAAGCATCAGATCAAGCAGGATCAGGTCCGGCGGGGTCTGGCGCACGTAAGGCAGCACCTGGTCGCCGTGGCTTATCAGTGACGGGGCATAGCTGGCCGCGCGTAAATAGTCGATCAGCAGCTGTCCCAGCTTGGGTTCGTCTTCGACGATCAAAATGCGCGGCGTGTTTTCGTCAATCGGTAACTCGGTCATACTTCTCTCGATAAATCCCGTTCCAGAGGTAACTCTACTGTAATGCTTACCCCGCCAAAAGGCGAATGGGCGGCGCGGATCGTGCCATTATGCGCCTCGACGATGTTAACGCAAATCGCCAGCCCCAGACCGGATCCGCCGCTGGCGCGATTGCGGGAGCCTTCGGTACGGTAAAAACGTTCAAACAGTTTTTCCAGCTGCGCGTCCTGCACGCCGGGTGCGGAATCCGCGAAGGTAAGGGCAAAGCGCCCGTTTTCCTGTCTGCCGGAAATCAGCAGCCCGCCGCCGCTGTCGGTATAGCGCAGGCTGTTTTCCAGCAGGTTGTTGAACAGCTGCATCAGCCGATCTTTGTCGCCAAACACCACCGCGCTGTCCGGCAGGGAGAGGTCGATTTTCAGGTTGCGGCTGGCAAAGCGTTCGCGGAAGGCGCCGCTCGCCACCTCCAGCACGTTAATGACGTCTACGGGCGCCTTCTGGTAGGCCAGCGCGCCTTCGTCGGACATGGAGAGCTGGTGGAGATCGTCCACCAGCTTGGTGAGCGTGCCCACCTCCGCCTGCAGGGAAGCCACCGATTCGGGCGTAAACTGGCGCACGCCGTCCTGAATGGCCTCGAGCTCGCCGCGCAGCACCGCCAGCGGCGTACGCAGCTCGTGTGAAATATCGGCCATAAAGTCGCGGCGCATCTGCTGGTTTTTCTCAAGCGTGCTGGCGAGCTGGTTAAAGTCCTGCGCCAGCTTGCCCAGTTCGTCCTGGCTGCGGGTATCGACGCGGGTGGTGAAATCCCCGGCGGCGAGCTTGTGCGTGCCTTCCACCAGGCGTTTCACCGGGGCGAGCAGACCGCGCGCCAGCGGGAAAGTGGCGAGCGCGGCGAGCAGCGTGGAGAGCGCGACAATCAGCCAGCTTGTGCGACGCTGCTGGCGGTCAAAGTTGATGTCGGTGTTGCGCGTCAGGCGCTCCACCGGGGAGGCGATAACCCAGCCAACGGTGGCGTTATTCACTTTAATCGCCCGCCGGGTGCCGTCCGGCGGTATCGGCGCGCGCGGGCCAACCAGGGGGCGCATATCCTGGTCGATTACCCAGAACTGGGTGCGCCAGCCGTGCGGCGGCATGCCCGGGCCCGGACGATCGTCGCCGGTATCGTGCTCCAGCGAGCGCAGGATCTGGAAAATAAAGCGATCATTGTTGCGCAGAAAACGCCAGTTGCCGTGCTGGGCGTACTGTTCACTCAGCGCATCGCTCAGTCCCTGCAAACGCTGCTCATTGCCATGCTTGATGTAATCAATAAAGCCGCGCTCGAAGCTGACCCGCACCGCCCAGTGCATGGTGATCAGCAGGACGATACAGGTGGCGAAGATCGCCACAAAGAGCTTGCCGGTAATACCCGGACGCCAGAATTTCATGAGCCACTCCTTTTGCCGCGCCTAATCACGACGTTCTTGCTGGTATCATCCGGCACCCGGGCGAAGATGAAAGCGGGCAGGGCGATGATGATCGCCATGCTGAGGTAGGTATACATAAAGACCTGATGCGCCACCGGCGTGTCGACGCTGAGGTGGTGCTGACCGTACATGCCGAGCAGTAACCCCGCAATAGTCACGCCCACGCTCATGGAGAGCTGCATCACCATCGACAGCAGGCTGTTGCCGCTGCTCGCCAGATCGTCCGGCAGGTCTTTTAGCGTGAGGGTATTCATCGACGAGAAGCGCATGGAGTTGATGATCCCCTGGCAGAACAGCACCAGCGGCAGGACGTAGTACCAGCCCATCAGCGCCACGGCCATAAACAGCAGGCTGACCAGCGCCAGCCCCAGCGTGGCGGCCACCAGCACGTGTCGATAGCCAAAGCGGTTCACCACCTGCACCACAATGCGCTTCATTCCCATGCTGCCGAGCACCATCGGGATCATCATCAGGCCCGCGTGGAATGGCGAAAAACCCATGCCAATTTGCAGAAAAACGGGCGTCATAAACGGCAGCATCCCGCTGCCGATGCGTCCGGCAAAGCTGCCAGACAGGCCCAGACGGTAAGTGGGGTTTTTAAACAACGCCAGGCTGAACAGCGCCTTGTCGTTTCCTCTGGCGTGCCACAGATACCACAGTATGGCGGTAACACCGAGCGCGATCAGGAGCCCGAGCGTCATGGGCGAAATCCCCAGTCCTTTTTGCCCGTCGAGCGCCAGGGTGAGCGTGGCCATACCGGCGGCCAACAGGATAAAACCGAAGAAATCAAAGCGCCGGGTCTGCATTTTGTAGTTCGGCATCAGCGTCAGGGTGGCAATCGCGCCGATGATGCCTACCGGGAGGTTGATTAAGAAGATCCAGTGCCAGGAGGCGTACTCCACCAGCATGCCGCCCAGCGCCGGGCCCAGCAGCGGTCCCACCTGACCGGGCAGGGTGACAAAGGTCATCGCCGCCATGTACTGCTCGCGCGGCACAATCTTCATCACCGTTAACCGCCCGACGGGCACCATCATCGCCCCGCCGATGCCCTGCAGCACGCGCGCCATGACAAGCTGGTCGAGGGTATTGGCCTGCGCGCAAAACAGCGAGCCGGTGGTAAACAGCACGATGGCGGTAAAAAAGATATTCCGCACGCCGACCTTATCGGCCAGCCAGCCGCTGGCGGGCAGCATCACGGCAACCGTCAGCACGTAGGAGACAATCACCATGTGCATATGCAGCGGGCTCTCCCCCAGGCTTTTCGCCATGGAGGGGAGGGCGGTGTTGACGATGGTCGTATCCAGCGACTGCATAAAGAAGCCGAAAGCGACTATCCATAATTGCCAGCGAACGTTAGCGGGGAGATCTGTCATCTACTCAGTCACCGTGGTTCTGTTTTTACGCGAAAAGCGCAGCCGCAGGCGGTCGAAGAACAGATAGACCACCGGCGTGGTGTACAGCGTCAGCAGCTGGCTCATCACCAGGCCGCCGACAATGGTGATCCCCAGCGGCTGGCGCAGCTCTGAGCCGTCGCCGCCCGAGATCACCAGCGGCAGCGCGCCAAACAGCGCCGCCAGGGTGGTCATCATGATCGGACGGAAGCGCAGCAGGCAGGCCTGGAAGATGGCCTCTTCCGGCAAGAGGTTGCCGTTGCGCTGGGCGTCCAGCGCGAAGTCCACCATCATGATGGCGTTTTTCTTGACGATACCGATCAATAGCATGATCCCGATGAGTGCGATAAGGCTGAACGGCGCGCCGAACAGCTCCAGCGCCAGCAGTGCCCCCACGCCCGCCGACGGCAGCGTCGAGAGGATGGTCAGCGGGTGCACGTAGCTCTCATACAGCACGCCCAGCACAATATAGACCGTGGCGATGGCGGCCAGAATCAAAATCACCTGTGAGTTCATCGTCTCCTGGAATACCTGCGCGGTCCCGGCGAAGCTGCCGCGCACGGTGGACGGCACGCCAAGCTGGGTCATCGCGCGGTTGATTGCATCGCTGGCCTCAGACAGTGACGAACCGGCGGGCAGGTTAAAGGAGATGGTCGATGCCGCCGACAGCCCCTGATGGTTCACCGACAGCGGCGCGTTGGCAGGCTGCCAGCTGGCAAAGTACGAGAGCGGAATCGCCTTGCCGTCGTTGTTAATCACAAACATTTTGTCCAGGGCGCTGATGTCCTGGGTGTAGCGCGGGTCAACTTCCATCACCACCTTATACTGGTTCATCGGCTGGTAGATGGTGGAGATCTCGCGCTGGCCGAAGGCGTTGTTCAGCAGGCTATTGGCGGCTTCAACGTTGATGCCCAGCCGCGACATGGTTTCACGGTCGTAGGTCAGGGCCATCTCGGCGCCGTTGTCCTGCTGATCGGAGTTTACGTCCGCCAGTTGGGGAAGGGCGGCCAGCGCCTTGCGGATCTTCGGCTCCCACTCGCGCAGGGCGGCCAAATCGTCCGAGAGTAATGTGTACTGATAGCTGGCGTTCGCCTGTCGCCCGCCGACGCGGATATCCTGAACGGCCATCAAAAACAGGTTTGCCCCCGGCTCTTTGGCGAGCTTCACCCGCAGGCGGTCAATCACCTGCTGGGCGGTTTCGTTGCGCTCGCCGCGCGGTTTGAGGGTAATAAACATCATTCCGCTGTTGACGCGTGATCCGCCGGTAAAGCCGGTCACGTTATCCACGGCTTTGTCTTCACGAATGATCTTCATAAAGTCCTGCAGCTTGCCGCGCATGGCCTGGAACGAAATGCTCTGGTCCGCCTGAATGCCGCCCATCAGCACGCCGGTGTCCTGCTCCGGGAAGAAAGTTTTCGGGATGGTGATATACATCCACACGTTGAGCACGATGGTGCCTATTAGCACCAGGCCGACCAGACGGGTATGGTTCAGCACCCACTTCAGCGATTTTCCGTAGCCTTCCTGCATTGCCATCAGGAAACGGCCAAAGCCTTTGCGGCGCGGCTGCGAGTGCGGTTTGCTGCGCTTGAGCATCCAGCCGCACATCATTGGCGTCAGCGTTAGGGAGATCGCCAGCGAAATGCCGATCGCGACGGAGAGGGTGACGGCAAACTCGCGCAGCAACCGGCCCGGCAGCCCGCCCATCAGCAGCAGCGGCAGGAACACCGCCACCAGCGACAGGCTCATGGAGAGCACCGTAAACCCCACCTCGCGCGTGCCCTGCAACGCAGCCTGCAGCGGCTTCACGCCCGCTTCCAGATGGCGGGAAATGTTCTCCAGCACCACGATGGCGTCATCCACCACGAAGCCCGTCGCAATCGTCAGAGCCATCAGCGACAGGTTGTTGAGGCTAAACCCGCACAGATACATGGCGGCAAAGGTACCGATCAGCGAGACCGGCACGGCCACCGCTGGGATCAGCGTCGCGCGGCCAGAGCGCAGGAACAGGAAGACCACCAGGATCACCAGCGCGACGGAGATCACCAGCGTTTGCTCCACCTCTTCAAGCGAGGCGCGAATGGTCGGGGAGCGATCCTGGGCAATTTGCAGATCGATTGCTGCCGGGATGGTCTCCTGCAGGTCCGGAAGACGGGCGCGAATGCTGTTCACCGTCTCAATAATGTTGGCCTCCGGCAGCTTGCGGATCATCAGCAGAATCGCCGGTTTGGCGTTGGTCATCCCGGCGTTGCGCACGTCCTGCACCGAGTCGGTGACGCTGGCCACGTCGCTTAATCGCACCGCCGCGCCGTTGTTATAGTGGATGATGAGCGGTTGATATTCCGCCGCGGTTTTGAGCTCGTCGTTGGTGTGGATCTGCCAGCGGTGGCTGTTATCCTCAATCGCCCCCTGCGGTTTACGCACGTTGGCGTTGCTGATGGCGGAGCGCACGTCGTCCAGCGACACGCCCTGGTTGAATAACGCCTGCGGGTTTAACCCCACGCGCACGGCGGGCAGGGAACTCCCACCGACGCTCACGTCGCCGACGCCGTTAATTTGTGAGATTGTCTGCGCCAACTGGGTAGACGCAAAATCGTACAGCTGCCCCTGCGAGTACGTATCCGAAGTCAGCGTCAGTATCATGATCGGCGCGTCGGACGGGTTGGCCTTGCGGTAGGTCGGGCGGCTCGGCATCCCGCTCGGCAGCAGGCTCTGTGCGGCGTTGATGGCCGCCTGCACGTCGCGCGCCGCGCCGTTGATATCCCGGTCGAAGCTGAACTCCAGAATAATGCGCGTGCTGCCCAGCGAGCTGCTGGAGGTCATCTCGTTGACCCCCGCAATCCGCCCGAGCGAACGCTCCAGCGGCGTGGCAACGGACGAGGCCATGGTTTCCGGCGAGGCGCCCGGCAGCGAGGCGCTGACCATGATCACCGGGAAATCCACCTGCGGCAGCGGCGCCACCGGCAGCAGCCGGAAACCCAGAACGCCGCAGAGGGTAATGGCGAGCGAGATTAAAATCGTCGCCACCGGGCGATAAATGAAGAGGGCGAAAAACTTCACTTATGCCTCCTCTTCACGTTTCGGGAAGCGGCTTTTGGTCCACAGCGCCAGGCGGTCAAACAGCAGGTAGATCACCGGCGTGGTGAACAGCGTCAGCACCTGGCTCACCAGCAGACCGCCGACCATGCCAATACCCAGCGGACGGCGCAGCTCCGCGCCGACGCCGGTGCTCAGCATCAGCGGCAGCGCGCCCAGCAGGGCGGCCAGCGTGGTCATCAGGATGGGACGAAAACGCAGCAGGCAGGCCTGGAAGATGGCATCGCGCGGCGACATGCCCTGCTCGCGCTCGGCGGCCAGGGCAAAGTCGATCATCATGATGGCGTTTTTCTTCACGATCCCGATGAGCAGGATAATGCCGATGATGGCAATCACGTCCAGCTCGCTGCCCGCCAGCATTAATGCCAGCAGTGCCCCCACGCCCGCCGTCGGCAGGGTAGAGAGGATGGTGATCGGGTGGATAAAGCTTTCGTACAGCACGCCGAGCACGATGTACATCGCCACGACAGCCGCGACGATCAACCAGATGGTGTTGCCCAGCGCGGCCTGAAACGCCAGGGTGCTGCCCTGGAACTGGGTCTGAATGTCGGACGGGAAGCTTACCGCTTTTTCCGCCGCCTGAATGGCCTCCACCGCTTCACCCAGAGAGTAATTGTCCGGCACGTTAAAGGAGATGGTGGTGGACGGGAACTGATCCAGATGGTTAATCGACAGGGGGGTATAGCGTTCTTCCACCGTGGCGATAGCGCTCAGCGGCACAATGCCGCCGTCTTTGCTGGTCAGGCGCACCGAGTCCAGCCCCGCCAGGCCGGGCGTATTTTCGGTGTTGTGCTCCAGCACCACGCGGTACTGGTTCGCCTGGGTGTAGATGGTGGAAATCAGGCGCTGCCCAAACGCGTTATACAGGGCGTTATCCACGTCCGCCATGGTAATACCCAGACGGCTGGCGGCGTCGCGGTTGACGTTCACATACGCCGCCAGGCCCTTGTCCTGCCAGTCGCTGCTGACGTCCGAGAGCTGCGGCAGGGTTTTGAGTTTATCCACCAGCTGCGGCACCCAGGTGCTGAGCGCGTCCAGCGAGGTGGCCTGCAGCGTGAACTGGTACTGCGTGCGGCTGACCTGGGTATCGATGGTCAAATCCTGAATCGGCTGCAGGTAAAGCTCAACGCCCGGCACGCGGGCCACGGCGTTTTGCAGCCGCTCAATGACGGCGTTGACGCGATCGTCGCGCTCATCCAGCGGCTTAAGGTTGATCTGCAGACGCGCGCTGTTGAGCGACGGGTTGGTGCCGTCGACGCCGACGTAGGAGGTCAGGCTCTCGACCGCCGGATCTTTCATAACAATCTCAGACACCTGCTGCTGGCGCTGGGCCATATTGGCGAAGGAGACCGACTGCGGGGCCTGAAGCGTGCCCTGAATAATGCCGTTGTCCTGGATGGGGAAGAAGCCTTTCGGAATGAAAATCCACAGCATCACGCTGAGCGCCAGCGTGCCGAGCGCCACGCCGAGCGTCGCCCACGGGTGGTTGAGGACTTTCGCCAGCACTCGACCGTAGGCGGCAATAATGCGCTCGAACATGCGCTCGGAGGCGCGCGAGAAGCGGTTTTGCTTGCGCAGTGACTCGTGGCTCAGCATGCGGGCGCACATCATCGGCGTCAGGGTCAGCGATACCACCGCGGAGATCAGAATGGCGACCGCCAGCGTGACGGCAAACTCGCGGAAAAGACGACCGACGATATCGCCCATAAACAGCAGCGGGATCAGCACCGCAATCAGGGAGAAGGTCAGCGAGATAATGGTAAAGCCGATCTCGCCCGCGCCTTTCAGCGCGGCGGCCAGCGGTTTTTCGCCTTTCTCGATATAGCGCGAGATGTTCTCAATAACGACGATAGCGTCATCCACCACGAACCCGGTGGCGATGGTGAGCGCCATCAGCGTCAGGTTGTTGATCGAAAAATCGAGGAACACCATCACCGCAAAGGTGCCGACCAGCGAGAGCGGTACGGCGACGGCGGGAATAATGGTCGCCGGAACGTTGCGCAGGAACAGATAAATGATCATCACCACCAGTGCAATCGCCAGCATTAGCTCAAACTGGGTGTCGGTGACCGACGCGCGAATGTTGGTGGTACGGTCGGAAAGCACCTTCACGCTGACTGACTTCGGCAGGCTTTCGATCAGCTGCGGCAGCATGGTGCGGATGCTGTCGGCGGTTTCGATGATGTTGGCACCCGGCTGGCGCTGCACGTTCATCACGATCGCCTGCTGTTTGTTGGCCCAGGCTCCCAGCCAGCTGTTCTCCGCGCCTTGTTCTACGGTCGCCACGTCGCCCAGACGCACTGGCGCGCCGTTCTGGTAGGCGATAATTAGCTGACGATATTCGTCGGCGGACTGCATCTGGTCGTTGGCGGAGAGCGTCACGGCGCGGGTTGGGCCGTCCAGCGAGCCCTTCGCCGAGTTGACGTTCGCGTTGCTGATGGCGCTGCGAATGGTTTCGCTGGTGAGTCCCAGCGCGGCGATGGCCTGCGCGTTCAGCTTGACGCGCACCGCCGGGCGCTGTCCGCCCGCCAGGGTGACGAGGCCAACGCCGGACACCTGTGAAATTTTCTGCGCCACGCGCGTTTCGACCATGTCTTCTACCTGGGTCATCGGCATCGCGGAGGAGGTGACGGCAAGCGTCATGATCGGCGGATCTGCCGGGTTCACCTTGCTGTAGACCGGTGGGTTAGGCAGGTCTGACGGCAGCAGGTTGGTAGCGGCGTTGATGGCAGCCTGCACCTCCTGCTCGGCGACGTCCAGTGACAGCGTCAGCTGGAACTGCAGCGTCACGACGGATGCCCCGCCAGAACTCTGGGAGGACATCTGTTTTAGCCCCGACATCTGGCCGAACTGGCGCTCCAGCGGGGCGGTAATGGCGGACGTCACTACGTCCGGGCTGGCCCCGGGATAGAGAGTGACAACCTGAATGGTTGGATAATCCACCTCCGGCAGCGCCGAGACGGGCAGGAAGCGATAGCCGATAATCCCGGCGAGCAGGATCGCCACCATCAGCAACGTGGTGGCGACAGGACGGAGGATAAACAGGCGTGAAGGCCCACCTGTAGAGCCCGGCGGCAGCACCTGCATCAGGAGGTCGCTCCCTGTTTCGCAGGTTCAACCACTTCCACTTTGGCCCCTTCGGTCAGACGGTCAATGCCGTCGGTGACCACGCGGTCGCCTGCGGAAAGCCCGGCGCTGATGACCACCGTCTGGCTGTCCTGAATTCCGGTTTTTACGAGATGCTTGCTGACTTTATTGTCGCTGTTAAGCACCCAGACAAAGTTACCTTCATTACCCATCTGCAGTGCAGCGGTGGGGATCACCACCGCGTTCTCTTCGGTCGCGACCAGCATGCGCGCATTGACGAACTGGTTCGGGAAGAGGGCATCGTCCTGGTTATTAAAGCGCGCCTTCAGCTTGATGGTGCCGGTGGTGGTGTCGATCTGGTTATCCAGACTGAGCAGGGACCCTTCACTCAGTTTCTGCTTGTTGGTGCGGTCCCAGGCTTCCACTACCAGGCCTTTACCGGCTTTTTGCGCCTGCATGACGGTCGCGATATCGCTTTCCGGCAGGGTAAAGACTAAATCAATCGGGTGGGTCTGGGTGATCACCACGATGCCCGTGGTGTCGCCGCTGGAGATTTGGTTGCCGATATCGACCTGCTTCAGGCCGACGCGTCCGTCAATCGGCGCGGTGATGCGGCTCCAGTCCAGCTGCAGCTGGGCGCTGGCCACGGCGGCTTCGTCGGCTTTAATGGTGCCCTGCGTTTCGCTGACCAGCGACTGCTGGGTATCCAGCTCCTGACGAGAAACGAGGTTGGTTTTCACCAGCTGCTGGTAGCGGGCTAAATCGCGCCGGGCGTTGGCGAGGGTCGCGTTGTCTTTCGCAAGCTGTCCCTGCGCCTGGGCGAGGGCGACCTTAAACTGGCTCGGGTCGATTTCCGCCAACAGGTCACCAGCCTTAACCTGCTGACCTTCCTGGAAGTGGATCGCGATGAGCTGGCCGTCGACGCGGCTGCGCACCGTGGCGGTGTTGGCGGCGGTAATGGTCCCGAGACCTGTGAGATAGCGAGGAACGGCTTTATTCACCGCCGTCGCCGCCTGAACCGGCGCCAGGGCGCCGCCGCGCATTCCATGACGCCCTCCGCCCGTGGGGCGCTGAGCCTGGCTGGTGGCACCGGCGGGTGCGGCGGAGTTCGCGGATTGGCTGTGCCAGTACCAGGCGGCGGCAAGGGCCACCACAATGATGCCAGCGGCGATTGCCCAGCGGGATTTGTTACTGCCTTTCATCGTTATACGTTCTCATCCTGAATACTTCGGGGAATGATACTAGTTTAGTCAGGCAACACAGCGGAAAAATGGAGGAAATATGGAAGACTGTCAGGAATGGTCTGAGTGTGGTGCTCTTTTTAGCCGGGTGGCGCTTCGCTTACCCGGCCTACAAGGTAAATGCGAACGGCAACGGAAGTTGCCGTTTTTGGTGTTTTGTGGGAGAGGGCACCAGACCGCACCACAACAACACACGTTTTGTAGGCCGGGTAAGGCGAAGCCGCCACCCGGCACAACCGCACTAACTAAACATCACCTGCGCCCAGCGTGCCAGACCAGCGGTAACGGAACCAAAGTCATCGCCACCTGCAATCGGAATACCCGGCAGCTGTTCGGCCAGCGCTTTCTTGATTAGCGGCGAACGGGCGCTACCGCCGGTCAGGTAAATCACGTCCGGCTTCTCTTTGCCGTTCTCCAGCGCGAGCTGCACCTGTTCCAGAATGCGCTGTAGCGGCTGGGCAAGCGCCGTCTCCAGCCCGTCCTGCGAAATGGCGGTGGCCAGTTCGTCACTGATAAACGGCAGGGAGACCGCATGCTCAGCGCGGTCGGAAAGGGCGATTTTGCTCTCTTCCGCCGTTCGCACCACGCGGTAGCTCAGACGCTGGCGCCACACTTTATAGAGCAGGGCGACTTTTTCGCCATCCTGGGCATCACGCACCAGATCGTTAAGGAAGCGGCCGTTGGCGGTGCTGTAAAAATCACTCTGTGCCGGCACGTCGTTGATGGCAATCGCGTTCCACCACGGCAGGATCGGCAGCGCGATGCCTTTTTCCGTTTGCCCGCCCATGCCGAGCAGCGGCATCAGGCTTTTGAATGCCAGGGCGATGTCAAGATCGTTCCCGCCTACGCGGCAGCCGCTGTGCCCCAGCAGGCTGTTTTCACGATCGCGCCGGTTATGCCACTGGGGGCCCATCAGCAGCAGCGAGCAGTCGGTGGTGCCCCCGCCGATGTCCACGACCAATACGCGCTTCTCTTCCGACAGCGTGGCTTCAAAATCCAGCCCCGCCGCAACCGGCTCGTACTGGAATACCACGTCGCGGAAGCCTGCCCGGTGCGCCGCGCGTTCCAGGATCCCCTGCGCCTGCTGGTTGGCCTCGTCGCCGCCCAGCCCCTGGAAGTTAATTGGTCGGCCAATCACCGCCTGGGTAATCGCCTCTGGGACCTGCGTCTGCGCCTGGTTGCGGATGTGCAGCATCATCGCACACACCAGGTCTTCGAACAGCGCGACCTGCTGCGGCTTCAGGCCGCTGGCGCCGAGGAAGGATTTTGGCGACTTAACGAAATAGACCTCTTCGGGGTCTTCAATGTAGTGTCCGAGCGAGGAAAGGCCGAACTGCACGCTGGACGGCGTAACGTCGATATCTTCCTCGCGGTTGAAGCTGACGGCACGGCGCAGCAGCGCCTGGGTTTCCGCCGCCGAAGCTGGAACCTGATGGTGGCGAAACAGCCATTCGCTCACCGCTTCACGCGTCGGTGCGCAGAGCATTGACGGCAGTAGCGTGCTCTCTTTTTCCATTTTCAGGAGCCGTGGCTGCCCGTTTTGCATAATCGCAACCGAGCAGTTTGCCGTACCGTAGTCAAATCCAATAAACACGATGAATCCCCATGCCGGTGAGAAGGGGCGAGACTTTAACGAAATGTCCGCATGGCGACAACAGGAATATGAAAGCAAGGCGAAACAGGACCTTTCCGTTTATGCTGTGAAGAACCCAAAAGGAGAGATGATGTACACCCTGAACTGGCTTCCCCCTTACGACTGGCAGTGGATGTTTGGCTTTCTTGGCGCGCGTGCGGTGACGGGCATTGAAACCGTCACGCACGACTACTACGAGCGCAGTTTTGCCTGCGAGGGACATCAGGGGATTTTCCGCGTGACGCCGGATATCGCAACACACACGCTGACCGTGACCCTCAGCCCGGGGTTAATTCCGGTTGCGCAGCCGTGCCTTGAGCGCATCGAACGCCTGTTCGATCTTGCCTGCAATCCGCAGCATATCGCGGAGACGCTGGGCGATCTCGGTGCTGCAAGGCCGGGCTTACGTTTGCCGGGAGCGATGGATGCGTATGAGCAGGGCGTCCGGGCGATTCTCGGACAACTGGTGAGCGTGGCGATGGCGGCGAAGCTGGCGTCACGCGTGGTGGCGTTATGCGGTGAACCCGTGGCGGATTGCCCGGGCTATCTCTGCTTCCCCACGCCGCAGGCGCTGGCGGCAGTGGACCCGCTGGCGCTGAAAGCGTTGGGCATGCCGGTAAAGCGCGCGGAGTCGCTGATTCATCTGGCGCAGTCGGTTATCGACGGAACATTTCCGCTTTTCCCGCCCGCGAATATAGAAGAGGGGATGAAGGCGCTACAGCAGCGGCCGGGGATAGGGCGCTGGACGGCAAATTATCTGGCCCTGCGCGGCTGGCAGGCGAAAGATGTGTTTCTGCCGGATGATTACCTGATTAAACAACGCTTCGCCGGAATGACGCCCGCGCAAATTCGTCGCTATGCCGAACGCTGGAAGCCGTGGCGCTCCTACGCGCTGTTGCATATCTGGTATACCGAAGGCTGGACACCGTCAGTTGATCGCGAAATAACTGGTGTTGAGCAGAAGATCTAATGGCTGCGGCTCGGCGATGGTGTCACCAAAGATAAAATCGATGCCGATACCGGAGAGCGTATCCATCATGATGGGCTGGTTACAGGGGCCTGCAATGGTTTTCATTCCCAGACGCTGGGCGTGGCCCTGAACAATGGTCACCATCATCTCATCCATCAGATTGCCGTACACGTTGGTTACCACCTCCGCATCCAGCATCAGATAGTCGGCCATGTTCGCGGTCAGGTGGGTAAAGACGTTCATATCGCGTCCCACCTGGCTGAAGATCACGCGGCAGCCCGCCTGACGGAGCTTTTGCAGACCCCGATGCAGGTTCTTATCCGGATTGCACACCACATCGGCAGAGATAACCAGATGCAGCAGACGGCCCGGCATCGGGCTTTTATCCAGCAGGTCGAGCAGTTCATCCACCAGCGTCACGCTGGCTAAACCGGCCTCCGAGAGCGGCAGCGCCACACCCATGCCTTTACTGGCGATCTGGGCGGCTGAGGTGCGGAAAAACTCGCTAAAGATTCGCCTGTCGAGGGCGTGCAGAAGCTCTGGCTCCGCCAGGCCCGAGCGGAAGGCATGCTCTTCCTGAACTTCGCCCTGGCTGGTCCACAGGCGTAACGACAGCAGCCAGAAATTACTGCTCTCAGGGATGCGCGGTGAGGCGACGCTGCGGGCAATCATCATCAGATGATTGTCTTTAATCATGTGCCACTGTTCATCAAGCGACATCATGCTGCGCGTGTGGTGATCCCGCTCCTGCTGGGGTTCATACACTGTCACCATGCCACGTCCGCTGTTTTTTGAGGCGTAACAGGCAATGTCCGCCTGTGACATGATCTCCGACGCCTGATGATTATTTTCATCAATCAGCGTGATGCCGGCGCTGGCGCCGATCCGGTGCAGGCGGCCTTCCCACATAAAGTGATAGTCGTTGATGGCATGAATCAGACGACCGGCGATATAGCGCGCGCTTTCCAGGTTGCAGTCCGGTAACAGTAACCCGAACTCGTCCCCGCCCAGACGCGCCAGCACGTCGCTGGAGCGGAGCATGGTTAACATCAGGGAAGCCAGTTCCCGCAGCAGGGCATCGCCCGCTGCGTGGCCAGCCGTGTCATTGACGGCTTTGAAGCGATCGAGGTCGATAAACACCAGGGCATGACGCTGACGCGTTTCGCGAACGGTCTGCAGGAGCCGTTTGAGATGGTTTTCGAAGCTGACCCGATTTGCAAGATGGGTCAGGGCATCGTGGGAAGCGCTGTAGCTCAGCTGGCGCAGCATTTTGCGCGACTCGGTCACGTCCTGAATCACGATCACCGAGCCGATATTCTGTCCATCCAGCGTGCTGAGCGGCGTAATGCTGTAGTGGATATCAAAATTGCCGCCGGTACGGCAGTTCAGCACCACGTCCTGATCGATATCGGAACGGGACATATCGCCGCTGTGAATATTTTCCATCAGCGGCCCTTTTTCACCAAAGGTGATGTGTAATACCTTCAGGATCGGCTGACCAATAGCTTCGGTCTGCAGCCAGCCGCTCATTTTCTCGGCGACCGGGTTCATAAAGGTGACGTTCATGTTGATATCGGTGCACAGCACTGCTTCACCGATGGAGTCGAGGGTAATGTGCAGACGCTCTTTTTCCTGGAAAAGCGCCTCGTTAAGCTGCTTAACCTCGGTCATGTCCATGTTGATACCGAGCAGCCGTTCGACTTCACCCTGCTTATTGAGCACCCGGTTCGCCAGGGAGCGAATATGACGCACGCCTTCCTTCACGCGAATGCGGAATTCCAGCTTAAACGGCAGACGGGAAATCAGAGAGTCCCGCAGTACCTTCTCTGCGTGGGCGCGATCTTCCGGCAGCATCGTGTCGTGCCAGAGCTGCCAGGTGGGCTTGATGTGCGGCGGAATTTCATACAGCTCAAACATCCGCTTATCCCAGCTGATAACGTCGGGTTCCAGATCCCACTCCCAGATGCCGATGCCCCCTGCTTCGTTTGCCAGGGTGATGCGCTCCATCAGGCGTTTATTGACCCACTCGGTCTGCTTCAGGTCGTTAATGTCTTCAATCTGGGCGATAAAATAGAGCGGCGAGCCGTCGGCATGGCGCACCACGGAGACGGCAAGAAGCGCCCAGACCACTTCCCCGTCGCGCGTGTAATAGCGCTTCTCGAGGGTATAGGTATTGATGTCGCCGTTAATGAGCTGTTCGAGCTGCTCCAGGTCGGTATTCAGATCTTCTGGCCAGGTAAGCTGCTGGAAGGTCAGCGACTGGAGCTCCGTCTGGCTGTAGCCGAGGAAATTGCACAGTGCCTTGTTCGCCTGAAGCCATTTTCCTTCGATGCTGACCAGCGCCATACCGATGGCAGAATATTCCATTGCGTTACGAAAACGCTCTTCGCTTTCGGTGATGTGTTTGCGCTCGGCGCGGAAGGCGTACATCACCATGGTCATCACGTTAGCGGGCAGGAGCAGCATCAGGAACGGCAGCCAGGGGGCGTTCAGCATCGGCCCGGCGTGCTGGGTGGTCAGCGCCAGAGGGTTCTGGGCAATCATCAGCGACACAACCATTACGGTGACCAGAAACACCATGAACGCTTCCATCCTCGGCAGGCGCACAGCGCTCCACATCAGCAGAACGATCACGCAGGTGAAGGGCCACGGCAGCCAGGTGATGGCTGCCCAACTGAGGGCTAACGTCACGGCCAGCGTGGTCAGCGTTTCCAGCAGCAACCGCGGATCGCGGTGGCGCAGCAGATAATGCGGCTTAAACAACAGCCCTAGCGGCACCAGCGCCAGTGCGCCAATCGCTTCTGACAATACCCAGACGAAGAAATTACGCAGTGGCTCTGGGCCGGGGGCCAGCAGGGTCACCAGAATACCGCCCACCAGCGGAGGCACCAGCGCGCTGCCGATGGCCACGCGGATCCAGTCGTTCAGATTCTGCAGCGGGTTGTACCATGGGAGCCATTTGCGCAGAAACAGCGCACCGATAGCGGCCTCAATGACGTTGATCGAAGGATAGATGAGGCTGACCGATCCCCAGGAGAACAGCATCCACGAGGCCAGAACATTGCCGAACGAGCAGGCCAGGGCAATGCCCGGCCACATTTTTCCGGCATGGCGGTAAAACGCCACCATCATAATGGCGGTGGGGAACCAGAGCGGAGCCAGCAGGGTGCCGAAACGGGTGAGTTCCAGCGAAAATAAGGTAAAGATAAAGGTGACCAGGCCCAGACAGACAAGTCGTGTTAAAGGATGTGGGGTAGTCACCAAAACCCGCTGGTATTGTTTATTCATTACCGCTTTATCCAGAGACGCCATGCCGTCAGGGAAGATGTCCGAACGCGTGAATTTGATAATTTGGTTTATGCTAGTACAAACAATTTACAATTCATATGGTGACCGCTCAGAATTTGACACCACAGACTTATTAAATACTTACTCCGTTAAAAAAAACGGTGAAACGGTGAAAAAATGGTCATTTAAATTTCATTCAGGGAATAAGTTGTCACTTTTCGGCCAGTCTCGCAGAACCTGTGCATTCGACTGGTATCACGCCCGCGAAATCCCTATAATTGCCGCGTTTGACGCTCCGGCGTCGTCCTTCCTTAACATCCAGGTTAATCAGGTCGCTAAATTTATGACTGATAAGTCTCATCAGTGCGTCATTATAGGCATCGCCGGCGCATCGGCTTCAGGTAAAAGTCTAATTGCCAGTACGCTTTATCGCGAACTGCGTGAACAAGTAGGTGATGAGCATATCGGCGTCATTCCCGAAGACAGCTATTACAAAGATCAATCCCATCTGTCGATGGAAGAGCGCGTTAAAACGAACTATGACCACCCCAATGCAATGGATCACAGCCTGCTGTTCCAGCATTTAGAAGCGCTTAAGAGCGGCCAGGCGATTGAACTGCCCGTTTACAGTTATGTCGAACATACCCGCACCCAGGAAACGATCCGCATCGAGCCGAAAAAGGTCATTATCCTTGAAGGCATTCTGCTGCTGACCGATGCCCGCCTGCGTGAATCCATGAACTTCTCGATTTTCGTCGATACCCCGCTGGATATCTGCCTGATGCGCCGCATCAAGCGTGACGTTAATGAACGCGGCCGTTCAATGGACTCCGTGATGGCGCAATACCAGAAAACGGTCCGCCCAATGTTCCTGCAGTTTATTGAACCTTCCAAACAATACGCCGATATTATCGTGCCGCGCGGGGGTAAAAACCGCATTGCGATTGATATCTTAAAAGCGAAAATCAGCCAGTTTTTTGAATAAGCCGCGTGAATTGTGTACCGTTCAGAGATAACCTGGTTTTACCCTGAGCGCTTACCGACTCAGGGTACGTTGCATGAAAGGAGAAAGAGGCGTGCGTCTTTGTGATCGCGATATAGAAGCCTGGCTGGATGAAGGCCGTTTGTCTATTACCCCGCGTCCACCTGTTGAGCGTATCAATGGGGTGACCGTTGATGTCCGGTTGGGGAATAAATTCCGCACCTTTAGCGGCCATACCGCACCGTTCATCGACCTCAGCGGTCCGAAGGACGAAGTCAGCGCCGCGCTCGATCGCGTGATGAGTGATGAAATCGTTATCGACGACGGCGAAGCCTTTTATCTGCATCCGGGTGAACTGGCGCTGGCGGTCACATTTGAATCCGTTACCCTGCCTGCGGACCTCGTCGGCTGGCTTGATGGCCGCTCTTCGCTGGCGCGACTGGGGCTGATGGTACACGTGACCGCGCACCGTATCGATCCAGGCTGGTCAGGACGTATCGTGCTGGAATTCTTCAATGCCGGTAAATTGCCGCTGGCGCTTCGTCCGGGCATGATGATCGGCGCGTTGAGTTTTGAACCGCTGTCAGGCCCGGCAGACAGGCCGTATAACCGCCGCCAGGACGCAAAATATCGCGACCAGCAGGGTGCGGTTGCCAGCCGTATTGATAAAGACTGATCGTTAGTCCATTGAGGATGCCATGAGAAGAGTTCTGACAACGCTGATGATTTTGCTGGTGGTGCTGGTGGCTGGCCTTTCGGCGTTGGTTCTGCTGGTTAACCCCAATGACTTCCGCGCTTACATGGTGCGGCAGGTCGAGGCACGCAGTGGTTATCAACTGAAGCTTGATGGGCCGCTGCGCTGGCACGTCTGGCCGCAGCTCAGTATTCTCTCTGGCCGCATGTCGCTCACGGCGCCGGGGGCATCCCAGCCGCTGGTTTCCGCAGACAACATGCGCCTTGATGTGGCGCTGATCCCGCTCATTTCCCATCAGTTGCAGGTGAATCAGGTGATGCTGAAAGGCGCGGTGATTCAGCTCACCCCGCAAACCGAGGCCGTGCGTGATGCTAACGCGCCGGTGGCACCGCGCGAAAATACCCTGCCTGATGAGCCGTCTGATACAGGCTGGTCCTTTGATATTGGCAAACTGAAAGTGGCCGATAGCGTACTGGTTTTCCAGCATGAGCACGAAGAGCAGGTCACCGTTCGCAACATTAACCTGCAGATGGAACAGGATGCACACCATATTGCGTCGGTGGAATTCAGCGGGCGCGTGAACCGCGATCAGCGCGATCTGACCCTGTCGCTGAATGCCAGCGTTAACGCGTCAGACTATCCGCACCAGCTCACCGCCGACATTCAGCAGCTTGACTGGCAGCTGACGGGGGCCGATCTTCCTACCCAGGGGATCGCCGGGCAGGGGACGCTGCAGGCCGTGTGGCGCGAGGAACAAAAACAGCTGGAGCTGGATAACCTCAACCTGCAGGCAAATGACAGTAGCCTGAAAGGGCAGGCCAGCGTCACGCTCGAAGAAAAGCCGAAGTGGGTGCTGAATCTGCAGTTTGACAAGCTCAACCTTGAAAATCTGTTGCCGCCTCTGCCAGCCAGCGCCACGGACATCAATGCAGCGCAGACGGGGCAAAGCCAGGCAGCGGTATCACGCCCGGTTATTTCGTCGAATCTCGATCAGCCTGACTATAACGCCCTGCGCGGATTCACGGCGGATATTCTGCTTAAAGCCACTAGCCTGCGCTGGCGCGGCATGGACTTTACCGACGTGAGCAGCCAGATGTTTAACCATAACGGTTTGCTGGTGATCTCCGAACTGAGCGGCAAGATGGGCGCAGGGCACCTCTCGCTGCCCGGCACGCTGGATGTCCGTAAAGACGTTGCCAGCGCCGAATTCCAGCCGCGTCTCGATAACGTTGAGATAGGAACCATCCTGAACGCGTTTAACTACCCGATATCCCTGACGGGGCAGTTGACGCTGGCGGGGGACTTCTCCGGCACGAAAATTGATGCCGAGGCTTTCCGCCGCGAGTGGCAGGGACAGGCGCATCTTGATCTGAAAAACTCCCGTATGGAAGGGCTCAACTTCCAGCAGCTGGTGCAGCAGGCGGTAGAGCGCAGCAGCGATGTGAAAGCCCAGGAGAACTACGACAGCGCCACGCGACTCGACAGCTTCACCACGGACCTGACGCTGGACAACGGACAACTCTCTCTCGACGGAATGCAGGGTACCTCTTCACTCTTATCATTGACGGGCGAAGGTAAGCTGGATCTGGTCAAAGAGACGGCGGACACGCGCTTTAACGTGCGGGTACTTTCCGGCTGGCAGGGAGAAAGTAAGCTCATCGACTTCCTGAAAGAGACGCCGGTCCCATTGAGCGTATACGGCAAATGGCAGGCTCTGAATTATAGCCTCCAGGTGGATCAGATCCTGCGCAAGCATCTGCAGGATGAAGCGAAACGTCGGCTGAGCGGCTGGGCGGATCGTAATAAAGATTCGCAGGACGGCAAGGATGTGAAGAAGTTGCTGGATAAACTGTGATGCCTGTTGCGCCGGGTGGCGGCTTCGCCTTACCCGGCCTACAAAAGCCTGACGCCGTTGCGCCACCCGGCTTTTTTACACCTCAAAATCCAGCTCTTCCTCATCCCGCAGCGGTATCAGCTGAACTTTCTGCACGCGATGGTTTTCAATTTGTAGCGTTTTAAGCAGATAGTCGCCTACCTGAACCTCTTCCCCCGGCTTCGGGATACGCTGCAGATACTCCATCAGCAGACCGGCAATGGTGTGATATTCCCGCTTTTCATCCAGCGGCAGCGGCACATATTGCACCAGATCTTCCAGCGGCATATGGCCGTTTGCCGTCCACGAGCCATCGGCGTTTTTCTGAATGTCGTGGCGGGCATCAATCTCATCCACCTCGTTTGGCAGATTACCGGCAATGGTTTCCATGACGTCGCTGAGCGTGACCAGTCCTTCCACCGAACCAAACTCATCCACCACAAAGGCAAAGTGGGTCCGCGCGTTACGGAACTGCTCAAGGGCGGAAAGTAACGGCAGCCCCTCCGGGAAGACCAGCGGCTGGCGAACCAGGACGCGGAGATTGAGCGGCTCGCCGTGAAGCTGCTGCTGGAGCAGGTCAATGACGTGCACCACGCCCAGCAGCTCCTCTTCCGCTTCCCCGCCGGTCACCACCACGCGTGTGTGCTGGTTTTTATCCAGCAGGGCGCGAATGTGCGCTTCCGGGGCCGTCAGGTCAATGTGCTCTATATCATGCCGCGACGTCATAATGCTGCTGACCGTACGCTGGTTAAGATTGAGCACCCGCTCAATCATTCGTCGTTCCTGCGGGTCAAAGATCTGCCCGTCACTGTGGTCGGCCAGCATTGCGGAGGATTCGGCGTCCAGCTCCGCATCCTCTTTCTTACCGCTTAACAGCCGCATGACCGTGTCGGCCGTACGCTGACGCAGCGTCTGATTTGCGGAAAGGAAGCGGCGGCGGTTGAATATCGCAAGCTGGTTAAGCGCTTCAATCATGACGGAGAACCCGATGGCGGCATACAGGTAGCCTTTCGGAATATGGAAGCCAAAACCGTCGGCCACCAGGCTAAAGCCAATCATCAGCAGGAAGCTCAGACAGAGGATCACGATGGTGGGGTGACTGTTCACAAAACGGGTCAGTGCCTTGCTGGCCATAACCATCAGCGTGATGGCAATAATGACCGCGGCCATCATCACCGCAAGATGGTCCACCATCCCGACGGCGGTGATCACCGAGTCCAGGGAGAAGACCGCATCCAGCACCACGATTTGCGCGACTACCGGCCAGAATTTTGCCCCGCGGCGCTGGGTCGGGTTCTCACTGTCTTTGCCTTCCAGCCGCTCGTTGAGCTCCACGGTGGCTTTGAACAGCAGGAACAGGCCGCCGAAAAGCATGATCAGATCGCGGGCGCTAAAGCTCAGACCGTGGATGGAGAACAGAGGCTGAGTGAGCGTGACCAGCCAGGAAATAGAGGCCAGCAGCAGTAACCGCATGACCATCGCCAGCAGCAGCCCCGTTACGCGCGCGCGATCGCGCTGGGAAGGGGGCAGTTTTTCAGCGAGGATGGCGATAAAAACCAGATTATCAATCCCGAGCACCAGCTCGATGACGACCAGCGTAACCAGCCCGGCCCAGATTGAGGGATCGGCAATCCATTCCATAGTAGTAGCAATACCTTCTGTAACATGACGAATGACACAATTCGATCATGGATAAAGCTGGGGGAAATTGCAATGTCAGTATGAGATTTCTCTCAATAATCATTAAATTAATAATACCGGGAATAATAAGTCTAATTCATCAAGAAAGTCTGTATTTATCTGAAATAACAAAATTAAGAAATATCGCATTAAAAGATGTTCAATGATAACGCTGTCAATATAAAGAAATTCTTAAAAATAAACTGCTTTTCTAAACAAATTCTTAAAATTTGGTGTTCGGAACCCGTTTTCTTGCCTGTTTTGGGATTAGCTGTTACAAGATTATTAGCCTGAAAAAGGATATCTTCTGTTACTGGTTGTTGTTTTTTTTTGAGCGACTAACGAAATAGTGCCTGCGTATTATGAATGCTCCATTTATTTCAAATGCAAAAAATCTGGCGATTTTTTGCCTGCAATTCATCGTGTTATAGCGTATTGGTAGCTGGAAGCCAAGGGCGGTAGCGTGCCTGGATGTGTGTGGATGAGCCATGATTCCGTTGTCAACAGTGACTGGCCAAATAACGTTTTTTTTAGGAATGATGCTAGTTATATTTTTATTTAATTAGCTACATTCTTAATGCATTTTAGATTCACACGTATTTAAATTGCACAGGATAATTACTCTGCCAAAGTGATAAATAATCAATGATGAACTCCAAAATGAAATTGATGCCATTATTGGTGTCTGTGACCTTGATGAGCGGTTGCACTGTCTTTCCCGGCAGCAATATGTCAACAATGGGCAAGGATGTGATCAAGCAACAGGATGCCGATTTTGATCTCGACAAAATGGTGAATGTTTATCCACTTACGCCTCGTCTGGTCGAACAATTACGCCCACGTCCAAACGTTGCCCAGCCGAATATGTCACTGGACCAGGAAATTGCGTCCTACCAGTATCGCGTAGGGCCTGGAGACGTCATTAACGTGACCGTCTGGGACCACCCCGAACTGACCACGCCAGCGGGCCAGTACCGTAGCTCAAGCGACACCGGTAACTGGGTGCAGTCAGATGGCACCATGTTCTATCCCTACATTGGTAAAGTCCATGTGGCAGGGAAAACGCTTGCCGAGATCCGTAGTGATATTACCGGCCGCTTAGCGCAGTACATCGCCGACCCGCAGGTGGACGTTAATATCGCCGCATTCCGCTCGCAAAAAGCCTACATCTCCGGCCAGGTGAACAAATCCGGTCAGCAGGCTATCACCAACGTTCCTCTGACCGTGCTGGATGCCATTAACGCCGCGGGCGGGTTAACCGACGGCGCCGACTGGCGCAACGTGGTGCTGACCCACAACGGGAAGGAGCAGCGCATTTCGCTTCAGGCGCTGATGCAAAACGGCGATCTGACCCAGAACCGCCTGCTTTACCCGGGCGACATCCTCTATGTACCACGCAATGACGATCTCAAAGTCTTCGTGATGGGTGAAGTGAAGAAACAAAGCACCCTCAAGATGGACTTCAGCGGTATGACGCTGACCGAAGCGCTGGGCAATGCTGAGGGTATCGATCTGACGACCTCTAACGCGACCGGCATCTTCGTGATCCGTCCGCTGAAAGGTGAGGGCAGCGCGAAAGGCAAGATTGCCAACATCTACCAGCTGGATATGTCCGATGCGACCTCTCTGGTGATGGCGACGGAGTTCCGTCTCCAGCCATACGATGTGGTGTATGTCACTACCGCACCGGTTGCCCGCTGGAACCGTCTGATCAACCAGTTGCTGCCAACCATCAGTGGCGTTCGCTACATGACGGATACGGCGCGCGACATTCATACCTGGTAATCCGCGATGTTTAACAAAATTCTGGTGGTATGCGTGGGGAACATTTGCCGTTCCCCTACGGCTGAACGGTTGTTGAAACACTACCAGCCCGAACTGACCGTTGATTCGGCAGGGCTGGGTGCACTGGTCGGTAAAGGTGCCGATGAGCGCGCAACGATCGTGGCGCGGGATCATCACCTCTCTCTCGACGGGCATGTTGCCCGCCAGGTCACTGGCCGCATGTGCCGCGAGTATGACCTGATTCTGGCGATGGAAAAACGCCATATTCATGCGCTGTGCGATATCGCTCCGGAGATGCGCGGTAAGGTGATGCTGTTTGGACACTGGGACAATGAACGTGAAATCCCCGATCCCTACCGCAAAAGCCATGAGGCCTTTGAGGCGGTTTACACCTTACTTGACCAGTCTGCCCAACAGTGGGCGCAGGCACTGAAAGCTCAGCAGGGATAACAATGACCGAAAAAACAAGACCTTCTGCCGCCCCGACTTCGGGCAGTGATGAAATTGATATTGGACGCCTGGTCGGCACTGTTGTAGAGGCAAAGTGGTGGGTGCTGGGCATTACCGCCGTGTTTGCCGCGGCGGCCGTCGTCTACACGCTGTTTGCCACACCTATCTACAGCGCCGATGCGCTGGTGCAGATCGAGCAGAATACCGGTAACTCGCTGGTGCAGGACATTGGCTCTGCGCTGGCGAACAAGCCGCCGGCCTCCGATGCTGAAATTCAGCTCATCCAGTCACGTCTGGTGCTGGGTAAAACGGTCCACGACCTTGGCCTTGATATCTCCGTCACCAAAAATACCTTCCCGATCTTTGGTGCGGGATGGGATCGGTTGATGGGCAGAAACAACGACACGGTCAAGGTCACTGACTTCGTGCTGCCAAAAGGGGCCGCCGATCAGACCTTTACCCTGACGGTACTTGGACCGAAACAGTACCAGCTGACCAGCGACGCGGGCTTTAGCGCGCGCGGTGAAGTGGGGCAGATGCTCACCAAAGATGGCGTCAGCATGATGGTCAGCGCGATCAATGCCCAGGAGGGCGGTGAATTCACCGTCACGAAATTCTCCACGCTGGGGATGATCAACAATCTGCAGAACAACCTGACCGTCACCGAAAACGGTAAGGATACCGGCGTGCTGAGCATGACCTTTACCGGTGAAGATAAGGATCAGATCCGCGACATCCTGAACAGCATTACCCGCAACTATCTTGAGCAGAACGTCGAGCGTAAGTCGGCTGAAGCGGCGAAAAGCCTGGCCTTCCTCGCGAAACAGCTCCCGGAAGTTCGCGGCCGTCTGGATGATGCCGAGAACAAGCTGAACGCCTACCGTCAGGATAAAGACTCCGTTGACCTGCCGCTGGAGGCAAAATCGGTCCTCGATTCGATGGTCAATATTGATGCGCAGCTTAACGAGCTGACCTTCAAAGAGGCGGAGATTTCCAAGCTTTACACCAAACGCCACCCGGCCTACCGCACCCTGCTGGAAAAACGCCGCACGCTGGAAGAGGAGAAGGCGAAGCTCAATGACCGCGTGACCGCGATGCCGAAAACTCAGCAGGAGATCGTGCGTCTGACCCGCGACGTGGAGTCCGGACAGCAGGTCTATATGCAGCTGCTGAACAAGCAGCAGGAGCTGAAAATCACCGAGGCAAGCACCGTGGGTGACGTGCGCATCGTCGACCCGGCCATTACCCAGCCTGGCGTGCTGAAGCCGAAGAAAGCGCTGATCATTCTCGGCAGCATTATTCTCGGCCTGATGCTCTCTATCGTTGGCGTGCTGCTGCGTTCGCTGTTCAACCGCGGTATCGAAAGCCCGCAGGTGCTGGAAGAAAACGGTATCAACGTCTATGCCAGCATTCCGCTGTCTGAGTGGCAAAAATCCCGTGACAGCGTCAAAACCATCAAAGGCGTTAAGCGTTACAAACAGAGCCAGCTGCTGGCGGTGGGTAACCCAACCGACCTCGCTATCGAAGCGATCCGCAGCCTGCGCACCAGTCTGCACTTCGCCATGATGCAGGCTAAAAATAACGTCCTGATGTTAACCGGCGTCAGCCCGTCAATCGGTAAAACCTTTGTCTGCGCCAACCTGGCGGCGGTGGTCAGCCAGACCAACAAGCGTGTGCTGCTGATCGACTGCGATATGCGTAAGGGCTACACCCACGAACTGCTGGGTACCAACAACGTTAACGGTCTGTCGGAAATCCTGCTTGGCAAAGGTGATATCAGCCAGAGCGCGAAGCCCACTACGGTGCCGAAATTTGACCTGATCCCTCGTGGGCAGGTGCCGCCTAACCCGTCCGAGCTGCTGATGAGCGAGCGCTTTAGCGAACTGGTGGAGTGGGCGAGCAAAAACTACGACCTGGTGCTGATCGATACGCCGCCGATTCTGGCCGTGACCGACGCGGCCGTTGTTGGCCGCCATGCGGGTACCACCCTGATGGTGGCGCGTTACGCAGTGAACACCCTGAAAGAGGTGGAAACCAGCCTGAGCCGCTTCGAGCAGAACGGGATTGAGGTAAAAGGGGTGATCCTGAACTCCATCTTCCGTCGCGCGACCGGCTATCAGGATTATGGCTATTACGAGTACGAATATAAGTCTGACAGTAAATAACAAAACACCCCCCCTCACTCTAACCCTCTCCCCTGAGGGGAGAGGGAACTGTCCGGTGCCGCCTTTCACCCTCTCCCCTCAGGGGAGAGGGGCGGGGTGAGGGGTAGGAGGAAAAAATGACCACACAACGCCCTTTGATTTCTATCTATATGCCGACATGGAATCGTCAGCAGCTGGCGATCCGCGCAATCAAGTCGGTGTTACGTCAGGATTACGATAACTGGGAGCTGATCATCGTGGATGACTGCTCTTCCTCGTATGAACAGCTGCAAAAATTTGTGACTGACCTCAACGACCCGCGGGTGGTTTATACACATAACGCCATTAACTCCGGCGCCTGTGCTGTGCGTAACCAGGCGATTATGCAGGCCAAAGGGCAGTATCTGACCGGCATCGACGACGACGACGAATGGACGCCGAACCGCCTGTCTGTCTTCCTGTCGCATAAAGAGCAGCTGGTCACGCACGCGTTCCTGTATGCCAACGACTATGTCTGTCAGGGCGAGGTGTACTCGCAGCCTGCCAGCCTGCCGCTGTATCCGAAATCACCGTATTCTCGCCGCCTGTTCTACAAGCGCAATATCATTGGTAACCAGGTCTTTACCTGGGCGTGGCGCTTCAAAGAGTGCCTGTTCGATACCGAACTGAAGGCTGCGCAGGATTACGATATCTTTCTGCGCATGGTGGTGGAATACGGCGAACCGTGGAAGGTCGAAGAGGCCACGCAGATCCTGCACATCAATCACGGGGAGATGCAGATTACCTCCTCGCCGAAAAAATTCTCGGGTTACTTCCATTTTTACCGCAAGCACAAGGACAAGTTTGACCGTGCCAGCCGTAAATATCAGCTCTTTACCCTCTATCAGATCCGCAATAAGCGCATGAACTGGCGCACGCTGCTGACGCTGTTGTCCGTTCGTAACGGCAAGCGCCTGGCTGATGGACTTCGGGGGAAATAATGTTTCTGGAAGATTGCCGCGCTAACAGCTGGAGCCTGCGTCCGTGCTGCATGGTTCTGGCGTACCGCATCGCGCATTTTTGCTCGGTGTGGCGTAAGAAAAATGTCCTGAACAACATCTGGGCGGCACCCGTGCTGGTGCTGTATCGCATCATCACCGAATGCTTTTTTGGCTATGAAATTCAGGCCGCGGCCACCATTGGCCGCCGCTTTACCATCCATCACGGCTATGCGGTGGTGATCAACAAGTTCGTGGTCGCCGGGGATGATTTCACCATCCGCCATGGGGTGACCATTGGCAACCGTGGGCCAGACAGCCTGGCCTGCCCGGTCATTGGCAATAACGTCGAGCTGGGCGCGAACGTGGTGATCATTGGTGATATTACGATTGGTAACAACGTCACGATTGGTGCGGGCAGCGTGGTGCTGGACACCATTCCGGATAACGCGCTGGTGGTGGGAGAAAAAGCCCGCGTGAAGGTGATTAAATGAATATTCTGCAATTTAACGTACGCCTCGCAGAAGGCGGAGCGGCAGGGGTGGCGCTGGATCTGCACCAGCGCGCGCTGCAAAAAGGACTTCAGTCTCGTTTTATTTATGGTTATGGCAAGGGCGGCAAGAAAAGCGTCAGTCACGATAACTTCCCGCAGGTGCACAAGCACACGCCGCGCCTGACCTCGATTGCCAATATCGCGTTGTTCCGTCTGTTTAACCGCGATCTGTTTGGCAACCTGAATACGCTTTATCGCACGGTGACCCGCACTACCGGCCCGGTTGTGCTGCATTTTCACGTGTTGCACAGCTACTGGCTAAATCTGGAAGAGGTGGTGGCGTTCTGTCAGAAGGTGCAGGCCCACAAGCCCGACACCCGCTTCGTCTGGACGCTGCACGATCACTGGAGCGTAACCGGCCGTTGCGCGTTTACCGACGGCTGCGAAGGCTGGAAAAACAACTGCCAGAAATGCCCGACGCTGAGCAACTACCCGCCGGTGAAGGTGGATCGCGCGCACACGCTGGTGGCCGGCAAGCGCCAGCTTTTCCGCGACATGCTCTCGCTCGGCTGCACGTTTATCTCCCCGAGCCAGCACGTGGCCGATGCCTTCAACAGCCTGTACGGGGCAGGGCGCTGCCAGATTATTAACAACGGCATCGACGTGGCGACGGAAGCCATTCTCGCCGAGCTGACGCCGGTGGCAGAAACCGCGGGCAAACCGAAAATCGCTATCGTAGCGCATGACCTGCGCTACGACGGGAAAACCAACCAGCAGCTGGTGCGCGACATGATGGCGCTGGGTGACAAAATTGAGCTCCATACCTTCGGCAAATTTTCACCGTTCGAAGGGGCTAACGTGGTGAACCACGGGTTTGAAACCGATAAGCGCAAGCTGATGAGCGCGCTGAATGAAATGGATGCGCTGGTATTCAGCTCCCGCGTGGATAACTACCCGCTGATCCTCTGTGAAGCGCTCTCCATCGGCGTGCCGGTGATTGCCACCCACAGCGATGCGGCACGCGAAGTGCTGGAAAAATCCGGCGGGAAAACTTTTGCCGAGCAGGAGGTCCTGCCGCTGGTGCAACTGCCGAAGGCGCAGATCGCTCAGGCTGTTTTTGGCACTGACCTGGAATCGTTCCGCAACCGCAGCCGCAAGGCCTACAGTGGACAACAGATGCTGGAGGAGTATGTCTCGTTCTATCAGAATCTGTAGTTATCTGCTGCTGCCGCTGATCTATCTGCTGGTCAACGTCAAAATTGCCCAGCTCGGCGAAAGCTTTCCGATAACCATCGTCACCTTCTTGCCCGTTCTGCTTCTGCTGTATGTCGATAAAATCAACCTGAAGAAGCTGATGATTGCCTTAGGGTTGGGTACGGGCCTGACGCTGTTTAACTACATCTTTGGCCAGTCGCTGGATGCCAGTAAATACGTCACCTCGACCATGCTGTTTGTTTATATCGTTATTATTATCGGAATGGTCTGGAGTATTCGCTTCAAAACGATTTCTCCGCACAATTATCGGAAAATCCTCAGGTTCTTTTATATTGCCGTTGCGTTAATTGTTATGCTTGCTGCCATGGAGATGGCGCAAATTATTCTTACCGGCGGCAGTAGTCTGATGGAGATAATTTCGAAATATCTCATTTACAGCAACAGCTATGTTTTGAACTTCATCAAGTTCGGCGGGAAGCGTACCACGGCCCTCTATTTTGAACCGGCGTTTTTCGCTTTGGCGTTAATCTCAATTTGGCTCAGCATCAAACAGTTTGGTATCAAAACGCCTAAGACCGATGCTATGATTCTTGCAGGAATCGTTCTGTCTGGATCGTTCTCAGGGGTAATGACATTTATCCTGTTTTACCTGCTGGAATGGGCGTTTCAGTACCTGAACAAAGATGCGATTAAGAAAAAACTGCCGCTGGCGATTATCTCCCTGACGGTATTTATGGTGGGCGTGATATTTGCCTTCCCATACATCTCAGAACGACTGGGTGATTTGGGAACGGAAGGCTCATCGTCCTATTATCGCATCATTGGACCGCTGGTGATGGTGGGTTATTCCTTAACCCATATAGATGGTGTAGTAAGATTCGGCTCACTTTACGAATATGTTGCATCATTCGGAATCTTTAACGGTGCGGATGTCGGTAAAACCATAGACAATGGTCTGTATCTGTTAATTATTTATTTTTCGTGGTTCGCCGTACTGTTGACGCTGTGGTATCTGTTTAAAGTTTTCAAAATGATGATTAACGCGTTCGGGGATAACCAGAACTTTCGCGTGCAGCTTTATCTGTTTACGCCGGTGTCGCTGTTTTTTACCGGGTCAATATTTAGTCCGGAATATGCTTTCTTGATTGTCTGTCCGTTTATTCTGCGCAAAGCGCTTAATATTACGAACGTATGAAGAAATGAGGTGATTTATGTTTCTTAGCGTCATTACTGTCGCTTTTCGTAATTACGAAGGGGTGGTAAAAACCTGGCGCTCGCTGCGCAACCTGGCGCGCGATCCAAGCCTCACCTTCGAGTGGATTGTGGTCGACGGCGGCTCGAACGATGGCACGGCGGAGTTTCTGGAAAAACTCAACGGTGAGTTCAACTTACGTTACATCAGCGAGAAAGATAAAGGCATTTACGATGCGATGAACAAAGGCATCAATATGGCGCAGGGCCGTTATGCCATCTTTCTGAATTCGGGTGATATTTTCCATGATGACGTGGCGCTGTTTGCCCGTCAGCTGGCGCGCCAGAAAGAGGACGCCATGTATATTGGCGATGCGCTGCTCGATTTTGGCGACGGACATAAAGTGTGCCGCAGCGCGAAGCCGGGCTGGTATATCTATCACAGTTTACCCGCCAGCCATCAGGCTATTTTCTTTCCGGTAAAAGGCCTGAAAAAACAGCCTTACGATTTGCAGTATAAAGTGTCTTCCGATTATGCGCTGGCCGCCAGTCTCTATAAGTCAGGTTACCCGTTCCGCCGAATTAAAGGGCTGGTATCTGAATTTTCAATGGGTGGTGTGTCAACCTCGAATAATCTGGAACTGTGCCAGGATGCCAAAAATGTGCAGCGTAAAATATTACGCGTGCCGGGGTTCTGGGCGGAATTATCTTATTTTTTACGCGTGCGCACCACGAGTAAAACGAAAGCCTTATATAACAAAGCCTGAATATAAGGAAACGTAATGCAGAATCTGAAGGGTTTCTCCGTACCGAAAGGTTTTCGGGGGGCGGGCGGTATTAAAGTGCAGTTATGGTGGGCCGTTCAGGCCACCTTATTTGCCTGGTCACCACAAATACTGTACCGCTGGCGAGCATTTTTATTGCGTCTGTTTGGCGCAAAAATAGGAAAAAACGTAGTCATTCGGCCTTCGGTGAAAATTACCTACCCCTGGAAATTAACGCTTGGGGATTACGCCTGGGTAGGGGATGACGCGGTGTTATATACCCTGGGCGAGATTACGATTGGCGCAAATTCGGTGGTTTCACAGAAATGTTATTTGTGCACCGGCAGCCATGACTTTATGAGTCAGCATTTTGATATTACCGCTTCGCCTATTGTAATTGGCGAAAAATGCTGGCTGGCAACGGATGTTTTTGTTGCACCGGGTGTTTCTGTTGGCGATGGCACGGTCGTTGGTGCCCGCAGCAGCGTTTTTAAATCGCTACCGGCAAATAAAGTTTGCCGTGGCAACCCCGCAGTGGTGATACGCGAACGCGTTGAAACTGATTAAATTCATAAGTAGAGGAATATAAACATGTCTAAAGTCGCTCTCATCACCGGCGTTACCGGGCAGGATGGTTCTTACCTGGCAGAGTTACTGCTGGAAAAAGGTTATGAAGTACACGGTATTAAACGTCGTGCGTCTTCTTTCAACACCGAACGTGTCGATCATATTTACCAGGATCCTCACGCGGCGAACCCGAAATTCCACCTGCACTACGGCGACCTGACCGATACCTCCAACCTGACCCGTATCCTGCAGGAAGTGCAGCCGGATGAAGTCTACAACCTGGGCGCGATGAGCCACGTTGCGGTCTCCTTCGAGTCTCCGGAATACACCGCTGACGTGGACGCCATGGGTACGCTGCGTCTGCTGGAAGCGATTCGCTTCCTCGGCCTTGAGAAGAAAACCCGTTTCTACCAGGCATCCACCTCTGAGCTGTACGGTCTGGTGCAGGAAATTCCACAGAAAGAGACCACGCCATTCTATCCGCGCTCTCCGTACGCAGTAGCGAAACTGTACGCTTACTGGATCACCGTGAACTACCGTGAATCCTACGGCATGTACGCCTGTAACGGCATTCTGTTCAACCACGAATCTCCACGTCGCGGCGAAACCTTCGTGACCCGCAAAATCACCCGCGCTATCGCCAACATCGCGCAGGGTCTGGAATCGTGCCTGCACCTCGGCAACATGGACTCCCTGCGTGACTGGGGCCATGCCAAAGACTACGTGAAAATGCAGTGGATGATGCTGCAGCAGGAACAGCCAGAAGACTTCGTGATCGCCACCGGCGTGCAGTACTCCGTTCGTCAGTTCGTTGAAATGGCTGCCGCGCAGCTGGGCATCAAGCTGCGCTTCGAAGGCACCGGCGTGGAAGAGAAGGGCATCGTGGTTTCCGTGACCGGCCATGACGCACCGGGTGTGAAGCCAGGCGACGTGATTGTGCAGGTTGACCCGCGCTACTTCCGTCCTGCTGAAGTGGAAACCCTGCTGGGCGACCCAACCAAAGCGCACGAGAAGCTGGGCTGGAAACCAGAAACCACTCTGCAGGAGATGGTTTCCGAGATGGTAGCCAAAGATCTTGAAGCAGCGAAAAAACACTCCCTGCTCAAGTCTCATGGCTACGAGGTTGCCATCGCGCTGGAGTCCTGAGAATGACAAAACAACGTATTTTTGTCGCCGGTCATCGCGGAATGGTGGGTTCCGCGATTGTTCGCCAGCTCGAACAGCGTGGTGACGTTGAGGTAGTTGTCCGCACGCGCGACGAGCTTAACCTGCTCGACAGCCGTTCGGTACAGGACTTCTTTGCTAACGAACGCATTGACCAGGTGTATCTGGCGGCGGCGAAGGTGGGCGGCATTGTTGCCAACAACACCTACCCGGCGGATTTCATCTACGAAAACATGATGATTGAGAGCAACATCATTCACGCGGCGCATCTGCACAACGTGAACAAGCTGCTGTTCCTCGGCTCATCCTGTATTTACCCGAAAATGGCGAAACAGCCGATCGCCGAAAGCGAGCTGCTGCAGGGCCGGCTTGAAGCGACCAACGAGCCGTACGCCATTGCCAAGATTGCCGGTATCAAGCTGTGCGAGTCCTACAACCGTCAGTACAACCGCGACTATCGCTCGGTGATGCCGACCAACCTGTACGGACCGCACGACAACTTCCATCCGAGCAACTCGCACGTGATCCCGGCGCTGCTGCGTCGTTTCCACGAGGCAACCGCCGAGAACGCGCCGGATGTGGTGGTGTGGGGCAGCGGTACGCCGATGCGTGAATTCCTGCACGTGGACGACATGGCTGCGGCCAGCATTCACGTGATGGAGCTGGATCGCGAAGTGTGGCAGGAGAACACCGAGCCGATGCTGTCGCACATCAACGTGGGCACCGGCGTGGACTGCACCATTCGCGAGCTGGCGCAGACCATCGCGCAGGTGGTGGGCTACAAAGGCCGCGTGGTGTTTGATGCCACGAAACCGGACGGCACGCCGCGCAAACTGCTGGACGTGACCCGTCTGCATCAGCTGGGTTGGTATCACGAGGTGTCACTGGAGCAGGGGCTGGCAAGCACCTATCAGTGGTTCCTGGAAAACCAGCACCGCTTCCGGGGGTAATGATGTTTTTAAGTCAGGAAGATTTTGCCACGGTGGTGCGTTCCACTCCGCTCATCTCGATTGATTTGATCGTGGAGAACGAACGCGGCGAGTTCTTGCTGGGGAAACGAACCAACCGTCCTGCGCAGGGCTTCTGGTTCGTGCCCGGTGGGCGCGTGCAAAAGGATGAGACGCTTACCGATGCGTTTGAGCGTCTCACTCTGGCGGAACTGGGTCTGCAGCTGCCGATGGCAGCGGGCCAGTTTTACGGGGTCTGGCAGCACTTCTATGACGATAACTTTTCAGGCACCGGGTTCACCACGCACTACATCGTGCTGGGGTTCCGCCTGAAGGTGAGTGAGGCAGACCTGCGTCTGCCTGATTCTCAGCACGATGACTACCGCTGGCAGACGCCAGAGGCGCTGCTGGCGAGCGACAATGTGCATGACAACAGTCGCGCCTATTTCCTCGCTGAACGTCAGTCCGGGGTGCCGGGCTTATGAAGATCCTCGTATACGGAATCAACTACTCGCCGGAGCTGACCGGTATCGGGAAATACACCGGCGAGATGGTCGAGTGGATGGCGAGCCAGGGACATGACGTGCGGGTCATTACCGCGCCGCCGTACTACCCGGAATGGAAAGTGGGGGAGCGCTACTCAAGCTGGCGCTACCGTCGCGAAGAGGGTGCAGCGACCGTCTGGCGCTGCCCGCTGTATGTGCCTAAGCAGCCCTCAACGCTTAAACGGTTGATTCATCTCGGCAGCTTTGCTCTGAGTAGTTTCTTCCCGCTGATGGCGCAGCGTCGCTGGAAGCCGGATCGCATCATCGGCGTGGTGCCGACGCTGTTTTGCACGCCGGGCATGCGTCTGCTGGGCAAACTCTCCGGCGCGCGCACCCTGCTGCACATTCAGGATTATGAAGTTGACGCCATGCTGGGCCTGGGGATGGCAGGCAAAAGCAAAGGCGGCAAGGTCGCGAAGCTCGCCAGCGCGTTTGAGCGCAGTGGCTTACACAACGTGGATTACGTCTCAACGATCTCGCGCTCGATGATGAACAAGGCGCAGGAGAAAGGCGTCCCGGCGGAGAAGGTGATCTTCTTCCCGAACTGGTCCGAAGTGGCGCGTTTTCGCGACGTGACTGAGCAAGATGCTCAGGCGCTGCGCGCGCAGCTCGGTTTGCCTGAAGATCAAAAAATCATTCTTTACTCAGGCAACATCGGCGAAAAGCAGGGGCTGGAGAGCGTGATCGAGGCGGCTCAACTGCTGAACGAACATCCATGGATGTTTGTGATTGTCGGGCAGGGTGGTGGAAAAGCGCGGCTGGAAAAAATGGTCAGCGAACGCGGCCTGACCAACGTGAAATTCTTCCCGCTTCAGTCTTACGAGGCATTGCCTGCGCTGCTGAAGATGGGCGACTGCCATCTGGTGGTGCAAAAACGCGGCGCGGCGGATGCGGTGCTGCCGTCCAAGCTGACCAACATTCTGGCAGTGGGCGGTAACGCGGTGATTACGGCCGAAGCCGAAACTGAATTAGGCCAGCTGTGTGACAGCTATCCGGGGATTGCCGTGTGCGTAGAGCCGGAATCGGTCCCGGCGCTGGTCACCGGCATTGAACAGGCACTTGCCATGCCAAAAATGAACACGGTGGCACGTGAATATGCCGAACGCACGCTCGAGAAAGAGAACGTGCTGAGCCAATTTATTGCAGATATACGGGGATAAATCATGAGTCAAACCACTTTGTATCCGGTTGTGATGGCTGGTGGCTCTGGTAGCCGGTTGTGGCCGCTGTCCCGCGTGCTCTATCCAAAACAGTTCCTCTGCCTGAAAGGGGATCTCACCATGCTGCAGACGACGGTAAACCGTCTCCACGGCGTGGAGTGTGAAAGCCCGGTGGTGATCTGTAACGAACAGCACCGCTTTATCGTTGCCGAGCAGCTGCGCCAGCTGAACAAACTCACAGAAAATATCATCCTGGAGCCTGCCGGACGCAATACCGCACCGGCTATCGCCCTGGCGGCGCTGGCAGCAAAACGCAGCAGCCCGGACTGTGACCCGTTGATGCTGGTGCTGGCGGCAGACCATGTGATCCAGCAGGAAGAGGCCTTCCGCGACGCGGTGCGTGCGGCCATTCCTTACGCTGAGAGCGGCAAGCTGGTGACATTCGGTATCGTGCCGGATCTGCCGGAAACCGGCTACGGCTACATCTGTCGCGGCAACGTGACGCCGGGTGAAGGCGACAGCGTGGCGTTTGACGTGGCGCAGTTCGTTGAAAAACCGAATCTGGAAACCGCGCAGGCGTATGTCGCCAGCGGGGAATATTACTGGAACAGTGGGATGTTCCTGTTCCGCGCCGGACGCTATCTGGAAGAGCTGAGCAAATATCGTCCGGATATTCTGCAAGCCTGCGAGAAAGCGATGGCGGTGGTGGACCCGGATCTCGACTTTATCCGCGTGGATGAAGAAGCCTTCCTCGCCTGTCCGGAAGAGTCCATTGACTATGCGGTGATGGAGCGTACGGCAGATGCCGTTGTGGTGCCGATGGATGCGGGCTGGAGCGATGTCGGCTCCTGGTCCTCCCTGTGGGAGATCAGCGCCCATACCCCGGAGGGTAACGTCCATCACGGTGATGTCATTAGCCACAAAACGGAAAACAGCTACGTCTACGCCGAGTCTGGCCTGGTCACCACGGTCGGGGTGAAAGATCTGGTGGTGGTCCAGACCAAAGACGCCGTGCTGATTGCCGACCGTAACGCCGTGCAGGACGTTAAAAAAGTGGTGGAGAAGATCAAGGCGGATGGCCGTCACGAGCACCACATTCATCGCGAAGTCTACCGTCCGTGGGGGAAATATGACTCCATTGACGCAGGCGACCGTTATCAGGTGAAACGCATCACCGTGAAGCCGGGCGAGGGGCTGTCGGTGCAGATGCACCATCACCGCGCCGAGCACTGGGTGGTGGTCGCGGGTACCGCCAAAGTCACGATCGACGGTGAAGTCAAACTGCTGGGTGAAAACGAGTCCATTTATATTCCGCTGGGGGCGACGCACTGTCTGGAGAACCCGGGGAAAATTCCTCTCGATTTAATTGAGGTGCGCTCCGGTTCGTATCTGGAAGAGGACGATATCGTGCGATTCCAGGACCGCTACGGACGGGTGTAGCCCTCAGTATCATGCCCGGTGGCGCTGCGCTTACCGGGCCTACGAATGACAAAAAAATCAATTTGGCCATTGAGTGGTCAGGACCGACTGTTGCCTGAAAAAGGGGTCATCATGGAAAAATTAACCTGTTTTAAAGCCTACGATATTCGCGGCAAGCTGGGCGAAGAGCTGAATGAAGACATTGCGTGGCGCATTGGTCGTGCGTACGGCGAATACTTAAAACCGCAGACCATCGTGCTGGGCGGCGACGTGCGTCTGACCAGCGAATCCCTGAAGCTGGCTCTGGCGAAAGGGCTGCAGGATGCGGGCGTGGACGTGCTGGACATCGGTCTTGCCGGAACCGAAGAGATTTACTTTGCCACCTTCCACCTGGGGGTGGACGGCGGTATTGAAGTGACGGCCAGCCACAACCCGATGGACTACAACGGCATGAAGCTGGTGCGCAAGGGCGCCCGCCCGATCAGCGGCGACACCGGCCTGCGCGACGTGCAGCGCCTGGCGGAAGCCAACGATTTCCCGCCGGTGAACGAGGCGAAGCGCGGCAGCTACAAAAAAATCAACCTGCAGAAAGAGTACATCGACCACCTGCTGGGCTACATCAACGTGGCGAACCTGAAGCCGCTGAAGCTGGTGATTAACTCCGGTAACGGCGCGGCCGGCCCGGTTGTCGATGCCCTTGAAGCGCGCTTTAAGGCACTGAACGTGCCGGTGACCTTCGTGAAAGTGCATAACACCCCGGACGGGAACTTCCCGAACGGTATTCCTAACCCGCTGTTGCCGGAGTGCCGCGACGACACGCGTAACGCGGTGATTGAGCACGGCGCGGACATGGGCATCGCCTTTGACGGTGATTTCGACCGCTGCTTCCTGTTCGACGAGAAAGGGCAGTTCATCGAGGGCTACTACATTGTCGGCCTGCTGGCGGAAGCGTTCCTTGAGAAAAACCCGGGCGCGAAAATCATTCATGACCCGCGTCTGTCCTGGAACACCGTCGACGTGGTGTCTGCCGCAGGCGGCACGCCGGTGATGTCCAAAACCGGCCACGCCTTCATCAAGGAGCGCATGCGCGAAGAAGACGCCATCTACGGCGGCGAGATGAGCGCCCACCACTACTTCCGGGACTTTGCCTACTGCGACAGCGGAATGATCCCGTGGCTGCTGGTCACCGAGCTGCTGTGCCTGAAGGGGCAGACCCTGGGAGAGCTGGTGCGCGACCGTATGGCGGCGTTCCCGGCGAGCGGGGAGATCAACAGCAAGCTGGCGCAGCCGGCCGAGGCGATTGCCCGCGTGGAGCAGCACTTTGCCATTCACGCGCTGGAAATTGACCGTACCGACGGCATCAGCATGGCGTTCCCGCAGTGGCGCTTTAACCTGCGCTCGTCCAACACCGAGCCGGTGGTGCGCCTGAACGTGGAGTCCCGTGCGGACACCGCGCTGATGGAAGCCCGAACGAAGGACATTCTGGCGCTGTTGAATCAGTAATAACTGCCCCTCCCGGTGGGAGGGGGAACCGAATACAGGAACAACGATGACGAATCTAAAAAAACGCGAACGAGCGAGAACGAATGCATCGTTAATCTCTATGGTGCAGCGTTTTTCTGATATCACCATCATGGTCGGTGGATTGTGGGCGGTGTGTCGGATCAGCGGGCTGCCGTTCTTATATATGCATCTTCTGATGGCCCTGATTGCGCTGGTCGTGTTTCAGATGATCGGCGGAATGACCGATTTCTACCGCTCGTGGCGCGGCGTCAAAATGACCACCGAACTGATGCTGTTGCTGCAGAACTGGACCCTGAGCCTGATCTTCAGCGCAGGCCTGGTGGCGTTCAGCCATGATTTTGATAATCGCCTCGTGACCTATCTCTGCTGGTATCTGTTAAGCAGCGTCGGCATGGTAGTGTGCCGCTCCCTGATCCGCTTTGGCGCAGGCTGGCTGCGCAACCGTGGCTATAATCGTCGCTTCGTGGCGGTAGCAGGCGATCTGCCCGTCGGCAGGGTGCTGCTCGACAGCTTCCGCAAAGAGCCGTGGTTAGGCTTTGAAGTGGTCGGGATTTATCACGACGCGAAGCCTGGCGGCGTGCCTGCCGACTGGGCGGGCAACTACGAACAGCTGATTGACGATGCGAAGGCCGGCAAAATTCACAACGTCTACATCGCCATGCAGATGAAAGACGACTCCCGCATTAAGCAGCTGATGCGCGAACTGGCGGATACGACCTGTTCAGTGCTCCTGATCCCGGACGTGTTTACCTTTAACATCCTTCATTCGCGTATTGAAGAGGTGAACGGCGTGCCGGTCGTACCGCTGTACGACACGCCGCTGTCTGGTATTAACCGCGTGCTGAAGCGTCTGGAAGATATCGTGCTCTCTTCGCTGATTCTTCTGCTCATCTCTCCGGTGCTGTGCTGCATTGCCCTCGCGGTGAAGCTGAGCTCACCAGGACCGGTTATCTTCCGTCAGACCCGCTACGGCATGGACGGTAAGCCGATTATGGTGTGGAAATTCCGCTCCATGAAGGTGATGGAGAACGACAAGGTCGTGACCCAGGCCACGCAGAACGATCCGCGCGTCACCCGCGTCGGGAACTTCCTGCGCCGCACCTCGCTGGATGAACTGCCACAGTTTATCAACGTCTTTACCGGCGGGATGTCGATTGTTGGCCCGCGTCCGCACGCGGTGGCGCATAACGAGCAGTACCGCTCGCTGATTGAAGGCTACATGTTGCGCCATAAGGTGAAGCCGGGCATCACCGGCTGGGCGCAAATCAACGGCTGGCGCGGCGAAACCGACACGCTGGAAAAAATGGAAAAACGCATCGAGTTCGATCTGGAGTACATCCGCGAGTGGAGCCTCTGGTTCGATATCAAGATTGTTTTTCTGACTATCTTCAAAGGTTTCGTGAACAAAGCGGCGTACTAAGATGAGCTTACGTGAAAAAACCATCAGCGGCGCCAAGTGGTCAGCGATGGCGACCATCGTCATCATTGGCCTCGGCCTGGTGCAGATGACGGTGCTGGCGCGCATTATCGATAATCACCAGTTCGGCCTGCTGACCGTCTCGCTGGTGATCATCGCGCTGGCCGATACGCTGTCTGACTTTGGTATCGCCAACTCGATTATCCAGCGCAAAGAGATCAGCCATCTTGAGCTGACCACGCTCTACTGGCTGAACGTGGGGCTGGGGATTTTCGTGTTTGTGCTGGTGTTCCTGCTGAGCGACACCATCGCCAGCGTGCTGCACAACCCGGATCTCGCCCCGCTGATGCGCACGCTGTCGTTTGCGTTCGTGGTAATCCCCCACGGGCAGCAGTTCCGCGCGCTGATGCAGAAAGAGCTGGAGTTCAATAAGATCGGCATGATCGAGACCAGCGCCGTGCTGGCGGGCTTTACCTTTACCGTCGTGAGCGCCCATTTTTGGCCGCTGGCGATGACCGCCATCCTCGGTTACCTGGTGAACTCTGCCGTGCGTACGCTGCTGTTCGGCTACTTTGGGCGTAAAATTTACCGTCCGGGACTGCATTTCTCTCTTGCGTCCGTCTCGTCCAACCTGCGCTTTGGCGCGTGGCTGACGGCGGACAGCATTATCAACTACGTGAACACCAACCTCTCGACGCTGGTGCTGGCACGTATTCTCGGTGCGAGCGTGGCGGGGGGCTACAACCTGGCCTACAACGTCGCGGTGGTGCCGCCGATGAAGCTGAATCCGATTATCACCCGCGTGCTGTTCCCGGCGTTTGCCAAGATTCAGGACGACACCGAAAAGCTGCGCGTTAACTTTTACAAGCTGCTTTCGGTGGTGGGGATTATCAACTTCCCAGTGCTGCTGGGGCTGATGGTGGTGTCCAGCAACTTCGTGCCGCTGGTGTTTGGCGAGAAGTGGAACGGTATTATCCCGATCCTTCAGCTGCTATGCGTGGTAGGGCTGCTGCGCTCCGTGGGGAACCCGATTGGGTCCCTGCTGATGGCAAAAGCGCGCGTGGACATCAGCTTTAAATTCAACGTGTTCAAAACCTTCCTGTTTATTCCGGCAATTATCGTCGGCGGGCACATGGCGGGCGCCATTGGCGTGACGCTGGGCTTCCTGCTGGTGCAGATCGTCAATACCGTCCTGAGCTACTTCATCATGATTAAACCGGTGCTGGGCTCCAGCTATCGTCAATACATCCTGAGCCTGTGGCTGCCGTTCTATCTCTCATTGCCGACCCTGGCGGTGAGCTACGGTCTGGGTGCGATCCTCAGCGGCCATCTCCCGCTGGCCGCGCTGCTGGCGGTGCAGGTTGCCGCGGGGGCGCTGGCCTTCGTCGTGATGATCGTACTTTCTCGCAATGCGCTGGTCGTTGAGATGAAGCGCCAGTTTTGCCGTAACGAAAAAATGAAAACGCTGCTTCGCGCAGGCTAGTTCTTTAAGAGGCCATTATGAAATTATTAATTCTTGGCAACCATACCTGCGGCAACCGTGGCGACAGCGCCATCCTGCGCGGTTTACTGGATGCGATTAACACCCTTAAGCCTGAGACCGAAGTGGACGTGATGAGCCGTTATCCGGTCAGCTCATCCTGGTTACTGAACCGCCCGGTGATGGGCGACCCGCTTTACAGCCAGATGAAACAGCACAACAACGCCGCGGGCGTGATGGGCCGCGTGAAAAAAGTGCTGCGTCGTCGCTACCAGCATCAGGTGCTGCTTTCCCGGGTGACCGATACCGGCAAGCTGCGCAACATCGCCATCGCGCAGGGCTTCACTGACTTTGTTCGTCTGCTGTCCGGCTATGACGCCATTATCCAGGTCGGCGGTTCATTCTTCGTCGATCTCTACGGCGTGCCGCAGTTTGAGCATGCGCTCTGCACGTTCATGGCGAAAAAGCCGCTGTTTATGATTGGCCACAGCGTGGGGCCTTTCCAGGATCCGCAGTTTAACCAGCTCGCAAACTATGTCTTCGGCCACTGCGACGCGCTGATCCTGCGCGAGTCGGTCAGCCTTGAGATGATGAAGCGCAGCGAGATTGACACGTCAAAAGTTGAGCACGGCGTGGATACCGCCTGGCTGGTGGATCACCAGGACGACAGCTTCCAGCCGAGCTACGCGGTGCAGCACTGGCTCGACGTGGCGGCGAAACAGAAAACCGTCGCCATTACCCTGCGCGAGCTGGCGCCCTTCGATAAACGTTTAGGCACGACCCAGGCGGCGTATGAGCAAGCGTTCGCCGACGTGGTGAACCGCGTGCTGGACAGCGGGTACCAGGTGCTGGCGCTGTCCACCTGTACCGGCATCGACAGCTACAACAAAGATGACCGCATGGTGGCGCTGAACCTGCGCAACCTGGTCAATGACCCGTCACGTTATCACGTGGTGATGGATGAACTGAACGACCTGGAGATGGGCAAGCTGCTCTCCGCCTGCGATCTGACGGTGGGCACCCGTCTGCACTCGGCCATTATCTCTATGAACTTTGGCACGCCGGCCATTGCCATTAACTATGAGCACAAGTCCGCCGGGATTATGCAGCAGCTCGGTATGCCGGAAATGGCGGTGGATATTCGTCACCTGCTGGACGGATCGCTCGGCGCCATGGTGGGGGACACGCTTGGCCAACTGCCTGCTATCAATGAACGTCTGGCGGTGGCGGTGAAAGCCGAGCGCGAGAAGGGCATTGGAATGGTGAAATCGGTACTCGATCGCGTACGGGAGGGGAAATGAAGGTTGGTTTCTTCTTACTGAAATTTCCACTGTCGTCCGAAACGTTTGTTCTGAACCAAATCACCGCGTTTATCGATATGGGATATGACGTGGAGATTATCGCCCTGCAAAAGGGCGATACCCAAAATACCCATGCGGCGTATACCCAGTATGGGCTGGAGGCAAAAACCCGCTGGCTGCAGGATGAGCCGTTCGGGAAGCTGAGTAAGTTGCGCCACCGCGCCAGCCAGACCTTACGTGGGATCCATCGCGCGTCGACGTGGCGGGCGCTGAATGTCTCCCGCTATGGATCAGAATCACGCAATCTGATCCTGTCGGCCATCTGCGGGCAAACGGCGCAGCCGTATCGTGCCGACGTGTTTATCGCCCACTTTGGCCCGGCAGGCGTCACCGCCGCGAAGCTGCGCGAACTGGGCGTAATTGACGGTAAAATTGCGACCATTTTCCACGGTATCGACATCTCCAGCCGCGAAGTGCTGAACCACTACACGCCGGAATACCAGCAGCTTTTCCGGCGTGGCGACATGATGCTGCCGATCAGCGAACTGTGGGCCGGACGCCTGAAAAACATGGGCTGCCCGGGAGAGAAAATTGCCGTTTCGCGCATGGGCGTGGATTTAACGCGCTTTACCCGCCGTCCGGTGAAAGTGCCGGGTAAACCGCTGCAGATCATCTCCGTCGCGCGTCTGACCGAGAAGAAAGGGCTGCATGTGGCGATTGAAGCCTGCCGCCAGCTGAAAGCGCGTGGAGTGGATTTCCACTACCGCATTCTCGGAATTGGGCCATGGGAGCGTCGTCTGCGCACGCTGATCGAACAGTATCAACTGGAAGATGTCGTAGAGATGCCGGGCTTCAAGCCGAGCCACGAGGTCAAGGCCATGCTTGATGAGGCAGATGTGTTCTTGTTGCCTTCCGTAACGGGGGCCGATGGCGATATGGAAGGCATTCCGGTGGCGCTGATGGAGGCAATGGCCGTGGGTATACCGGTGGTCTCTACCCTGCACAGCGGGATCCCGGAGCTGATTAAGTCTGACCATTCCGGCTGGCTGGTGCCCGAGAATAACGCCATGGCGCTCGCCGATCGGTTAGCTGCCTTCAGCGATATCGACCAGCAGGCGCTGGAGCCCGTGCTGCACAATGCCCGACAAAAAGTTGAAGCCGATTTTAACCAGCAGGTGATTAACCGTCAGTTAGCCAGCCTGCTGCAAACGTTGTAACGCCGAGGATGTATGCTGAAAAAGATTACCCGACGCACCTTTGTCTCGTCTCTGTCCGTTCTGGCGGCTACGCCGTTGCTGTCGTCCCGCATTGCGCAGGCGGCGAGTGGAAGAACGGTCTCTGTTAAACAGTACGATAACAACGACTGGATCGCGGCCTTTAAGCAGGCGTTTAATGATGGGGACACGGTCGTTGTCCCTGCCGGGTTGACCTGTGAAAACATCAACACGGGTATTTTCATTCCCGACGGTAAAACGCTGCTGATCCGCGGAGCGTTAACCGGCAATGGCCGCGGCCGCTTTGTTCTGCAGGAAGGCAGCAAAGTGATAGGGGAAGGCGAGGGACGGACAGAGAATATCACTCTCGATGTACGTGGCTCCGACTGCGTAATTAAAGGGCTGGCCATGAGCGGTTTTGGCCCTGTAGCGCAGATCTACATCGGCGGTAAGAAACCCAGCGTGATGCGCAATTTGCTGATTGATAACATCAGCGTGAGTCAGGCCAACTACGCTATCCTGCGCCAGGGTTTCCACAACCAGGTGGACGGCGCTCGCATCACCAACAGCAAATTTAGCCATCTGCAGGGCGATGCGATCGAGTGGAACGTCGCTATCAACGATCGCAATATCCTGATTTCCGACCATGTCATCGATAACATCAACTGCACCAACGGCAAGATCAACTGGGGCATCGGCATTGGCCTCGCCGGCAGCACCTATGACAATGACTACCCGGAAAAGCAAACCGTTAAGAACTTCGTGGTGGCCAACATCACCGGCAGCAACTGTCGCCAGCTGGTGCACGTGGAAAACGGGAAACACTTTGTTATCCGCAATATTAAGGCCAAAAATATCACCCCTGACTTCAGTAAAAAGGCAGGAATAGACAACGCCACGGTGGCCATTTATGGCTGTGATAATTTCATTATTGATAATGTCGACATGGTCAACAGTGCGGGAATGTTAATCGGCTATGGGGTCATAAAAGGCGATTATTTGTCCATCCCGCAGAACTTCAAGCTCAATAATATTCACCTCGATAACCGCCAGCTTGCGTATAAATTGCGCGGAATACAGATTTCATCCGGTAACGCGACCTCGTTTGTGGCGATAACCAACGTGGATATGCAGCGTGCTACGCTTGAATTACACAACAAGCCGCAGCATCTTTTTTTACGCAATATCAATGTTATGCAGGAAGCTGCCGTGGGGCCTGCCCTGAAGATTAACTTCGACCTGCGCAAGGATGTGCGAGGAAAATTCATGGCGAAAGACGAGACGCTGCTGTCGCTGGCGAACATAAAAGCCGTTAATGAGAAGGGGCAAAGCTCGGTGGATATTGACCGGGTCGACCAGCAGGTAGTGAATGTGGAAAGGCTGAACTTTGCGCTTCCGCACAGATAATCGATAATAATTTGTTTTAAGACTATTCCTGGCATAAAAGCGCGATCGAATCAGATTACAACTACTGAAATATGTAATGCTAAGGCGTAACATTGCTTCAGGATTACGGCAAATCATGCTGGCGAAAACAGGTTTTAGAGCTATAATTCGTCAACCATTTTAAGGTGGAAGAAATAATGATTAATTTGAAAGCAGTCATTCCGGTAGCAGGCCTGGGCATGCATATGCTGCCAGCCACAAAAGCCATTCCTAAAGAGATGCTGCCGATCGTCGATAAGCCAATGATTCAGTACATTGTCGACGAGATTGTTGCTGCAGGGATCAAAGAAATCGTCCTGGTTACGCACTCGTCCAAGAATGCGGTAGAAAACCACTTCGACACCTCTTACGAACTCGAAGCGTTGCTTGAGCAGCGCGTTAAGCGTCAGCTGCTGGCGGAAGTGCAGTCTATTTGTCCGCCGGGCGTGACCATCATGAACGTGCGTCAGGCGCAGCCGCTGGGTCTGGGACACTCTATTCTTTGTGCCCGTCCGGTTGTGGGTGACAACCCCTTCATCGTTGTGCTGCCGGATATCATTATTGATAACGCGTCTGCCGATCCGCTGCGCTATAACCTGGCGGCAATGGTGGCACGTTTCAACGAAACGGGCCGTAGCCAGGTGCTGGCGAAGCGCATGAAAGGCGACCTCTCCGAGTACTCCGTAATTCAGACCAAAGAAGCGCTGGAGACGGAAGGGCAGGTTAGCCGCATCGTTGAGTTCATCGAAAAACCGGATCAGCCGCAGACGCTGGATTCTGACCTGATGGCGGTGGGCCGTTATGTTCTGAACGCGGATATCTGGGCCGAGCTGGAAAAAACTGAGCCAGGCGCCTGGGACCGTATTCAGCTCACCGACGCGATTGCTGAGCTGGCGAAGAAGCAGTCTGTCGATGCGATGCTGATGACCGGTGAGAGCTATGACTGCGGTAAGAAGATGGGGTATATGCAGGCGTTTGTGAACTATGGACTGCGCAACCTGAAGGAAGGGGCGAAGTTCCGCCAGAGGATTGAGAAACTTCTCACACATTAAGGCGTCAAATCGGACGTTTCGAACGGAACAAGAAGCAGGTAGCTGAGGGTGATTCAGAGCTGTTCGCAGCTTAGGCAATTATTCTCACTGCCTTTTTTTTTCATTAAAATCAAGGTGTAAATCTAGTCAGACGCTCACAAACATCCTTATTTAGCGGTAAGATTTCTCCTTGTTTTCGATGGCATTTAAGGGGAGAATAGCCGATTAGCATTTCGTGCGGCCCCCCCTCTAAAACAGACCCCTGCAGAGGCTGGTGGGCTAAAAGCACTGTCTTTCTTTTTCAGTATACTGGTAGCTGTAGAGCCAGGGGCGGTAGCGTGGTTATATTTTCTGCGCTGTGCAGTTCGGCCCTATGTATTAAGTTTGAATCTAAACATTACGACGCAATACGGAATAGTCTTGTGAAAATACTCGTCACTGGTGGTGCAGGTTTTATTGGATCTGCTGTAGTTCGTTATATCATTAATAATACACAAGATTTTGTGGTTAACGTAGATAAGTTGACCTACGCTGGTAACCTCGAATCGTTGGTAGGCATTGCAAATGATCCGCGTTATGCATTCGAACGAGCAGACATCTGTGATGGAAATGCCATGGCGCGTATTTTTGCTGAGCACCAACCTGATGCTGTCATGCATCTTGCTGCAGAAAGTCATGTAGATCGTTCAATCACTGGTCCGGCGGCATTTATCGAAACCAATATAATTGGTACCTATGTTCTGCTTGAAGCGGCACGTAAGTACTGGTTACAACTTGATGATGCCCGCAAAATTGCGTTCCGTTTCCACCATATCTCAACCGACGAAGTGTATGGTGATTTGCCGCATCCTGATGAGGTACCAACCGGAAGCTCTCTTCCGCTGTTTACTGAGACAACACCTTATTCCCCCAGCAGTCCTTATTCCTCTTCGAAAGCATCCAGTGACCATTTAGTGCGCGCATGGCGGCGAACCTATGGATTACCTACTCTGGTTACTAACTGCTCAAATAACTACGGTCCTTATCATTTCCCGGAAAAACTGATCCCACTTATCATCCTCAACGCACTGGCAGGCAAACCGCTTCCGGTGTACGGTAACGGCGAGCAGATTCGCGACTGGCTGTTTGTTGAAGATCATGCGCGTGCGTTATACAAAGTGGTAACTGAAGGTAGTGTGGGCGAAACCTACAATATCGGTGGTCACAATGAGCGTAAAAATATTGAAGTCGTGAAGACAATCTGCACCATTCTGGATGAAATTATTGCCGATAAGCCTGCAGGCATTAATCACTTCGCCGATCTTATTACCTATGTAACCGACCGTCCGGGACATGACCTGCGCTACGCCATTGATGCCAGCAAAATTAAAAACGATCTGGGATGGGTGCCTCAGGAAACCTTTGAGTCAGGTATCCGTAAAACAGTCGAGTGGTATTTGAAAAACGAAAGCTGGTGGAAGCGCGTAATGGATGGCTCCTATGCAGGCGAACGTCTGGGACTGGCGGAATAATAAAGGGAAATATTATGAAAGGTATTGTACTTGCTGGTGGTTCCGGAACCCGTCTCTATCCGATTACGCAAGGTGTATCTAAACAGTTGCTTCCTGTTTATGATAAGCCAATGATTTTCTACCCAATTTCCGTACTGATGCTGGCAGGTATCCGTGAGATTTTGGTCATTACCACCCCGGAAGATATGCCTTCGTTCAAACGCCTGTTAGGCGATGGCTCGCAATTTGGGATTAGCTTATCTTACGCGGTTCAGCCATCCCCGGATGGCCTGGCGCAGGCATTTATTATTGGTGAACATTTTATTAATAATGAACCATGTGCCCTTGTACTTGGTGATAATATTTACTTCGGTCAAAGCTTTGGTAAAAAACTGGAAACTGCCGCACAGCTCTTAGGTGGTGCCATGGTATTTGGGTACCAGGTCCAGGATCCAGAACGTTTCGGTGTTGTAGAGTTTGATGAAAACTACAAAGCACTTTCAATCGAAGAGAAACCAGTAAAACCAAAATCAAATTGGGCTGTGACAGGACTTTATTTTTACGATAAGCATGTTGTGGAAATGGCCAAGCAGGTTAAACCTTCTGAAAGAGGGGAACTCGAGATCACAACCCTCAATCAGATGTATCTGCAACAAGGTAACCTGCAAGTAGAGTTGTTAGGGAGGGGGTTTGCCTGGCTTGATACTGGCACACATGACAGCCTCGTGGAAGCTTCTCAGTTTATTCATACAATAGAAAAACGTCAGGGAATGAAAGTGGCTTGTCTAGAGGAAATTGCATTCCGTAAAGGTTGGCTTTCACGTGAAAAGCTTCTGGAACAGGCAAATAAAATGGCTAAAAACGATTATGGACGATATTTGAGAATGCTCATTAATGAAGAATTTTGATCGGGCGTTTATGGAACAGAAAATGAAAATTTTATTGATTGGGAAGAATGGGCAGGTTGGTTGGGAACTTCAACGTTCGCTATGTTTTCTGGGCGAGCTGATAGCAATTGATTATTTTGATAATGAGCTTTGTGGAGATCTGACAAATCTCTCAGGAATAGCAGAAACGATTCGCCGAGTTCAACCGGATGTTGTCGTCAATGCTGCAGCTCATACTGCAGTAGATAAAGCAGAGAGCGACGTTGGATTAGCCCAGTCTTTGAACGCCGATGCAGTTGATATAATTGCTAAAGAAACGGCAAATATTAATGCACTGTTAGTTCATTACTCCACAGATTATGTTTTTGATGGAAGTGGTTCGCATTTTCGATGTGAGGAGGAAATGACTGGACCATTAAATGTTTATGGAGAAACGAAATTATCAGGTGAACTGGCCATTATCAATAATAACCCTAGGCATCTGATTTTTCGAACAAGTTGGGTTTACGCAACACGTGGTGCAAACTTTATAAAAACAATGCTGCGTCTAGCTGCTGAAAAAGAAGAACTTTCAATTATCAACGATCAGTTTGGGGCTCCTACAGGAGCTGAACTCATTGCGGATTGTACGTCATTAGCTATCCACAAAGTTATGTCAGAAAATGCCAACTATGGAATTTATCATTTGGTCGCAAGCGGTGAAACCACATGGTACCATTTTGCAAATTTTATTTTTGAAACAGCTGAATATAATGGCGAAAGTTTAAATGTTAAAAAGGTTAACGGTGTACCAACTTCTTCATACGTTACTCCTGCGAAAAGGCCATTAAACTCACGTCTTTGCAACCGTAAGTTTGAGCAGGTATTCAATGTATCATTACCGGACTGGAAGACAGGTGTTGTGCGTGTAGTAAAAGAAACTCTTGGAAAATAATTCGAGTGTATATATGAATATTATTAAAACAGAAATTCCCGATGTAATGATTATCGAACCTAAAGTATTTGGTGATGCTAGAGGTTACTTTTTTGAAAGCTTCAATAAGAAAATTTTTGATGAAGCTGTTGGTTACAATATTGATTTTGTTCAGGATAACCATTCCCAATCACAGCGCGGCGTCTTGCGAGGCTTACACTATCAACTTGAACCGAATGCACAAGGTAAACTGGTGCGTTGCATTGAAGGGGAAGTTTTTGATGTTGCAGTTGATATACGCAAGAACTCTCCAACATTTGGAAAGTGGGTCGGAGTTATCTTGAGTGAAGATAACAAAAAGCAATTGTGGATCCCTGAAGGTTTTGCTCATGGATTCTTAACATTAAGTGAAAAAGCACAGTTTGTTTATAAAACTACCAGTTATTATAGTCCAACTTCTGAAAGAAGCATCATCTGGAATGATTCTGATATTGGTATTAAATGGCCATTAGTAGATAATATTCAGCTTTCTCAAAAAGATGCTTGTGCCGTAACGTTAAATAAAGCAGATATTTATTGTTGATAATGACACAACAGCCGAAGGTTACCATTTTACTTTGCACGTATAATGGACAAGAATTTTTACAAAAACAACTGGATTCAATAATAAACCAGACCTATACACACTGGGATATTTACGTTTCTGACGATGGTTCCAGCGACAGAACAATAGAAATTCTGAGGCATTACCAGAAAAAATTAGGAAAAAACCGTTTTGTCATACTAGATGGACCCGGCCAGGGTTTTGCAAGAAACTTTCTTTCCTTAATATACAACCACTGTATTTTTTCTGATTACTATGCTTTTTGCGATCAGGATGATATTTGGAATTCGGATAAATTAGAAAGAAGTCTATCGGTCCTCAGTAGTAAGTCACAGACTCCTGCATTATACTGCTCGAGAACTGAGTTGATCGATGAACAAGATATTACCATTGGTTATTCATACAATTTCAATAAAGCTGCCACGCTTAAAAATGCGCTAATCCAAAGCATTGCTGGCGGTAATACCATGCTGATAAATCATGCTGCAAGAACAATTATAACTAAGGTTCCTGAAAGTATACTAGTTCCATCACATGATTGGTGGATATATCAATGTGTCTGTGCATGTGGTGGTTACGTGTACTATGATTCAACTTCGACAGTAAAATATCGACAACATTCAGGAAATATAGTTGGTGCTAACAGGTTACTGTCAGCAAGAATATTAAGATTTAAATTACTTTTTTCTGGTAGTTTACGGCCAAGCATAGATAAAAATATTTTACTTTTGAAGGCATTAAATGGGCATCTCACAGAAGAAAGCAAAATACTAATTGATAAATTTAGCTATATAAGAACGGCATCTTTTATTAGCAGAATGGTAAATGCTCATAATGTTGGATTGTACAGACAAAGTGTTTTAGAAAGTATTGCTTTTTATGTGGCGCTGTTATTAAAAAAAATATAGTATTTTTATGAGCAATTGTGTTTTTTGATGTGGTGCTTGTGGGATAAATCTTTAAGCAAAGAGAAAAGTTAATGTCGATTTTCAATAAGTTATATAAGAGCTTATTTGCTAATTATAATTTAATCTATCAGCTAACAAAACGTGATATTTTACAGCGATATAGAGGGTCAACAGTTGGACTCGCATGGTCTGTAATTACTCCATTGATAATGCTTGCTCTTTATACATTTGTATTTTCATATGTATTTCAGGCCCGCTGGGGAAAAGGTGAAGAATTACCACGAGACATGTATGCATTAATTTTATACACAGGCATGATACTTCATGCGCAATTAGCAGAATGTTTGAATCGAACGCCGGGACTCATGCAAAATAATTCAAATTATGTTAAAAAGGTCGTGTTTCCTCTTGAGTCATTAATTTGGGTAATTGTAGGAAGTGCGACGTTTCAGGCTGGTATTGGATTTGTTTTGCTTGTAATAGCTAAAGTAATTATAACTCACAGTATATCACTAAATATATTGTATTTATTTCCTCTGATTATACCATTCATTTTTTTACTCGCGGGTATTAGTTGGATTATTTCAGCAATTGGTGTGTATTTTAAGGATGTTATTCACCTTACGGGTATATTGACAGCAATGCTAATGTTTGCTTCGCCAATTTTGTATCCAGTTTCAATGCTACCTGAAAGACTTCAGACAATCATATATTTAAATCCGCTGACATACTTCATCGAAGAATTTCGAAATGTTCTAATTTATGGCAACCATCCCAACTATCTTCATTATATAATATCATTAGTTAGTACATTAGCAATTGCTGCTCTGGGGCTAATTATTTTTGATAGAACAAAAAAAGGGTTTGCTGATGTTATATAGAACCACTTTAAAAATTGATAATGTTTGCAAATCTTATAATATTTACAAAAATCAGTTCCAAAAGCTTGCAAAATTTTCTCGCGATGTATTTGGGCTCAAAGATTCCTCTACTGTCAAAAAATTTCATGCTCTTAAAGGTATTTCTTTTGAGGCACAACGAGGGGAATCAATTGGTATTCTTGGCCGTAATGGTGCAGGTAAGTCTACATTGTTGCAAATTATCTGTGGAACACTTACTCCCACATCCGGAAAAATAGAAGTTCATGGACGACTATCAGCATTGTTGGAGCTAGGGGCTGGCTTTAATCCTGAATTTACCGGCAGGGAAAATGTTTATATTAACGCCGCCATTTTAGGATTAACTAAAAAAGAATTAGAAGAAAGGTTCGATAGCATTCTCGATTTTGCGGACATTGGCGACTTTATTGAACAGCCAGTTAAAAACTACTCAAGCGGAATGTTTATGCGCCTGGCTTTTGCCATTGCTTCTTCTGTTGATCCGGACATTTTAATTATTGATGAGGCCCTTGCTGTTGGCGATGTTCGGTTCCAGTCAAAATGTTTTAGGCGAATCAATGAACTTAAATCTAAAGGGACAACTGTTCTCCTTGTAACACATTCGACGGAACAGGTTACTAGGCACTGCGACCGCGCTGTGTTGATTGAGCAGGGTGAGATGCTGGCAATAGGGGAGTCAAGTATTATTGCAAACAAATATTTGGAACTCCTTTTTGGGAAAAACGAAGAACCGCCAAAGCTTACAGCATTAGGCGCTAGTTTTGAAAGACGAGAGTTATCAGATGCTATTTATTATAATAATCATGAGCATCGATGGGGTAATAGGCAAGCACAGATAATAAACTTTGATATACAGCAGGGCGAAAAAAGAAATCCCATTATATTCGACAATCATGCTGATCTGGTATTTGGTTTTGAAGTCGAATTTTTTGAAAGCTTCTTAAACGTTATTATAGGCTTTACACTTAAATCTGTAGATGGGATTACTATTTTTGGTACCAACACTCGTGCATCGGTTGATGATGCATTGCTTAAGAGTGTGAGTGCAGGGCAAATTATCCAATGCGCATTTAGATTGAAACCAGAACTCTGTACTGGTGACTATGTGATTTCTCTTGGTGTTGTTACTGAGATAAATGATGAAATTGTTCCAATAGAACGTCGCTATGATGCAATAAATATTAGAGTCGAATCGAAAACTAAATCTTATGGTGTTGTAGATTTACTGAGAGGAGTTGAAGCGAGTGAGCTCAATGTATAAAAAAAACAAAAATTATAATTTCTATGAGAAAAATGACTCGTCATCTATCAATTACTCTGATGGCTCGGATACTGAAAATAGACTTTATGAAATAGTACTTAATCTCAATGATAAGAGTGTTTGGTCAAATGAGCTTGCGCAAAAAATCACTGATTGGCCAACTGAATATCATTTCTCAAGGCAGCGTCATTGTTTGCTTCGCCCCTTGAATATTCAGGCTGGAGAGGATGTTCTGGAATTAGGTTGTGGATGCGGTGCCATGACCAGATATTTAGGCGAGATTGGCGCAATAGTTGATTCCATTGAGGGGACTTCCTCTCGCGCTAGAATTGCTGGAGAGCGTTGTCGCGAATTAGAAAACGTCAAAATCCATGTGGATAATTTTCTTGAATTTGAAAGTGAGAAAAAATATGACTGGGTTTTATTCATTGGAGTTCTAGAATATGCACCTTTATTTTCATCTGCCAGTGATCCTATTCAAAGTTACCTCCAAATAGCTAAAACGTACCTTAAGCCATCTGGAAAACTTGTTGTTGCGATAGAGAACAAATTAGGGCTGAAATATTTCAATGGATGTGCAGAAGACCATCTTGATGAAATAAATCTTAGTATTGAAAATAGGTATAAGAAAGTTTCTCCTATTACTTTTGGCAAAAAAGAAATTAAACAATTACTTAATGTTAATGGTTTTTTGAGCACAAAATTCTTTTATCCATTTCCTGACTATAAACTACCCGTACTTATACTTGATGACGAAAGCTTTAATGAAGCAAATATCTGTCAAGAATTGCTGAGTTCTGTACAATCCAGAGATTATTCTGGCAGAACTGGGCGTGTTTTTGAAGAATCATTAGTATGGCCTGAGCTATGCAAAAATGATATCGTACAAGATTTGTCTAACTCATTTTTAATAGTTGCCGAATATAGTGATATCAGCGGTGGAAACAGTAATGATACTATATTTCATAAGAATATCATTGCATCGTATTATAATTGCCATCGCAATAGCGAATTTGTTACTGAGACAAGATTTAAACATGATGGTCCAAATATTACTGTATCTAAAAGTAAGATAAATAAATGTAAACTACAGAATGATATTGTACTTCTTGATCTTGAGCAAGAGTATGTTTCAGGTAAAAGTCTACAGAATGAATTAGAGCAAGAATGGAATATATATAAAGATTTCGATTCCTTCATGATTTATTACAAACGCTGGTTCAATCTTCTACTCACAAAAGCGGATCAAAATAATACAATACCAGGCAATTTAATCGATCTCACTCCATTTAATGTGAAATTTTTGAACGACAGTGTTTTCATATTTGATCAAGAGTGGTGTGTTAATGAACGTGTATCCCTCGCCTGGATGGCTTATCGAGGTGTTTATTGGAGTCTTGTTAATCTCAAAACAATTCATCCTTTAGAGATATCTCCTGCTGAAATAGTAAGCTCACTTTTGAAAACTATCAATATTGATTTTGATGCCAATCTGCTTTCTAATATTCAGAAAAAAGAAAGAGGCTTTTTAAATAAAATTAATGGCTCAGATGTTCAATTTTCGTCATTAATATGTAAAGTACCTGAAAGGGTGATGGAGTTGCATCCTAAGCATCTTCAGATAATTGATGAGTTACGTTATAAGATAGCATTAGATGCAGCTGTAATTAATGAACATCATGACCTCTTAGAAAAACTTGCTGAAGAGAGAAATTATTTCAAAAATGAGCTTTTAGAAATAAGAAAATCAATCTTGGCAAGAGCCGTTATTAAAGTAACAAAAAAAGCTAGGAATATCTTAAAATGAGAAAAATCGATATAGTCATTCCTATTTACAGAGGGATGGATGAGACGGTCGCGGCAATTGAAACTGTTCATAGCAGTATCGATAAAGATCTCGTCAATGTTATTTTAATTAACGACTGCAGTCCTGAGCCAGAGTTGACTGAGTACTTAAGAATAACTGCAAAAAATTATGGTTTCATTCTATTAGAAAATGAAAGTAATTTAGGTTTTACAGGTACGACTAATCGAGGGATCACATATCATAATGATACTGATGTCATTTTTCTAAACAGCGACGTGGAAGTTGTAAATGATTGGGTTGAGCGATTGCGTAAAATTGCTCATTCTGATGACAAAATAGCTACAGTTACGCCTTACTCAAATAATGCAACTATTTGTAGTTTCCCTAATTTCTGTGAAGACAATGTGCTCTTTGCAGGAATGTCCGTTGATCTCATCGATAAAACATTTTCCAGCGTTGCAAATAGTTCCTCCAAAGCAAAATATGTGGAAGTACCTACGGGGGTCGGTTTTTGTATGTATTTGAAGCGCGAGGCAATTGAGGATGTAGGTTTACTCGATGTAGAAACCTTTGGGCGCGGCTATGGTGAGGAAAACGACTGGTGCCAACGTGCGATTAAGAAAGGGTGGAAAAATGTTCATGCCTTAGACACCTTTGTGTATCATAAAGGTGGCGTGAGTTTTGCCGATGAGCAGAACCCGCGTAAGGAACGTGCGATGGAGTTATTAAATGAGCTGCATCCACAATATACTCATGACGTAATGCGTTTTATAGAACAAGATCCTGCTCATTACTCTAGAATACAAACGTATTTGTCATTGCTTACCAAAAGTCAATTGCCAACGATTTTATTAGTTTCGCACAAACTTGGTGGCGGTGTAAAAAAACATATTGCTGAAATGGCAAAATTTTACAAAGATAATGTGCATTTCCTTCTCTTAACACCTGGTGCAACAGATGGTGATATCAATATTAGGATCGATTTATCTTCTCATAGTAACAAATATGAATTCTCATTTGGAGTTGAAGACTATCAAAAGTTACTGGATTTCTTGAAACGAGTTGGCATAAGTCTTGTACATTTTCATCATACTTTGGGATTCAATGAAAGAATTTTAAATCTTCCGAATGAATTACAAGTCAAATATGCGATTACGATTCATGATTATTTCTTATTATCATCTAACCCAACATTAACTGATGAGAAAGGCTTGTTCATTGGTGATAATGTAGTTGTAGAAAATTATAATAATAGATCGAAATCAATTTTATTACAATCTAATAGTTATCAAGAATGGCTCAATAAAGCTGATGAAATAATTTTTCCTTCAGTCGACTGCTATAGTCGTTTCATTCAATTTATACCACAGCTTAAAAAAAGTTCGCGTGTCGCTTACCATCTGGATCATGAGCTATATGCTAAAAATAAAATCAATAATATAAAAAAATGCAACCAAAGTGACAAACTGAAAGTCCTTGTTATTGGTGCGTTAAGCAAGGAGAAAGGCGCTGATAATCTAGAAAAAGTTGCTAAAGCTTTCCGCAAAAAAAATATTGAATTTTACCTTTTGGGGTATGCTTATCGTCAACTTGATAGTTCAGTTATTATACACGGTCCTTATAATGAAGAACATGCAATCGAGTTGGTAAATAACATCTCGCCTGATGTGGTTTGGTATCCGGCTCTGTGGCCTGAAACATATAGTTATACTCTTAGTTTGGCGATTCATAATGGTTATCCTGTAATTATTCCTAATATTGGAGCATTCACCGAACGGGTGACAGCTAATCACTTAGCTAAAGTGATTGATTGGAATAGTTCTATCGAGCAGTTAGTATCAATTTTTGAGGAGTTTATGCTGCAGCAGCCTGACTTTTATGACCGCAAAGTAAGCAATGTTTTCAAGCATGAAGCTCATGAGGTATCCGAAAACTATTATTCAGAAGCGTATTTGTCTTTGCTGAGTAATAAAAACATTATGGAATATGATAAGAGAGATAATGCTCTGCAGTTGTCGAAGATTTTAATCAATCACTCAATATTGCACAAGAGTACGGAAAAAACGGCAAGTATAAAAGAACGGATACTGTTATTATTATGGATGTCCATGAGGATAAAATTACTTGCAAAGTTGGTAAAGTTTATACCTATTAACATCCAAAAGAAGTTGAAGCGATATCTCTCAAGAAAACCCATTCATGAAATAATAAATAAAAAATAAAGTGACAACAGCCGTAAGGCTGTTGTTTTTTATGATAACAAATAACTATATGCGAAGTTTTTCTAGTTATATATGATTTCGTTAAGAATAAAACATTTTGAGTCTTGAGGGTCCATGAAAGAAAAATTAATCAGCCTGAATGTCCTACGTGGCGTCGCGGCAATGCTTGTCGTTCTCTATCACATGGAGGTATTGCAAGTATCTTTTATTACAAGATTGTTTACGTGGGGTTGGATTGGGGTTGATATTTTCTTTGTCCTCAGTGGGTTATTCATAGGTATCAGTGTTATCAAATCGAAGCCATGGGATACATTAAAATACCTTAAACGTCGTTATTTGCGAATTGCGCCAGCCTACTATTTTTCGATGCTCGTGCTTGTGGCGTTGGCTTCTTCCTATTTTTTAGTTACTACAAATGGTATAACCCATATTGCTGTTCACCTGCTTTTTTTACACTCATTTGATGCACGTTTCCATGGTAGTATTAATGGCGTCTATTGGACTTTAGGCGTTGAATTCATGTTTTACATCCTCATGGCTTTAAGTTATAAAATCATACAAAGTGATAAAAAAATTTATTATTACATTGCACTATGGTTTGTCATTTCATGGTGCTGGCGTGCTTATTGTTTTTATATTGTTAAAGCAGATCCAATGATGATGTTTATATGGACAACACAACTTCCGGGAATGCTCGATGAATTTGCCTGTGGAGTCCTTCTGGCGAAATTGTGGATAACAAAACGACAAATCTTTGAAAATAATTTTATTGGAACATTTTTGTTAATGAGTGGATTGCTAATAGTGTCAGCATTTGTTTTTCACGTAAAACATATAGGCCCTCAATTTTGGACATCAGCCTCAACAGTAATTTTTTCGAGAACTTTTTTAGCGGTTGGTATCGTTAGTGTTATCGCCTCCTTTATTGTTTTTGAACGTAATAATATCTTTTTGAAACTATGTCATTGGTCCGGTTTTTGCTATCTAGGAACTATCAGCTATAGTATTTATTTGTATCATTTGCCAATATTTTTGAATATTAAAAATTCACTTCCATCAAACAATCTCGGGCAATTTTGGCCCGGGTTAATATCGCTGATAGTGATCTTGGGTATTTCAGCTTTGTCATACATGCTCATAGAAAAAAGATTTTATAAATGAATTTGAAAACTTTCGACAGAATTTTTGTGTTTTTTAATATTGGTGTTATTCAGTTTTTTGTAGACACAGCATTATTACAACTTTTTGTTTTGGTTGATGTCAAAGTAACTTATGCAAATATTTTATCACGTGCATTGGCTGCTTGCCTCGGGTGTTATCTAAATTATCGGTATACGTTTAAATATCAGAGGGGTCTTGAGGTTCGTTATTTAATAAAGGTATACTTACGTTTTGCATTCTTCTGGGTTTTCATGACGCTACTTAGTAATGTTATGTTGATGGCTTTTTTAAAGTTCATTTCTTTTAATATTTCATTTTTGCCGCTGCATACATTAATAGCCAAAATAGCAACCGAAACATTGTTGTTTGTTATAAGTTTCTTTATTTCTAAATTCTGGGTGTTCAATAATGGAAAATAATGTGATACAAAAAACTATAGCTGTTGTAATTCCAACTTATAAAGTTAAAAAGCATATTCTTGATGTCATAAACCGTATTGAGCAAACTGTAAGTGCAATTTATGTTGTTGATGACTGTTGTCCGGAGAGGTCTGGGGATTATGTTCAGGCTAACTGTTCAGATCCGCGTGTAAAAGTGATCTTCCATGAAGTCAACAAAGGTGTCGGTGCTGCTGTTTTAAGTGGTTATAAGCAAGCTATTTTAGATGGTCATTACTGTGCAGTAAAGATAGATGGTGATAATCAGATGGATCCTAGTATATTGCATCATTTTAGTGATCCAATATTGTCAAATAAAGCTGATTATACAAAGGGAAACCGATTTTATAACCCAGAAGATGTTAAGTCGATGCCCAAAATAAGATTATTAGGTAATCTTGGATTGTCTTTCATGCAGAAAATATCTTCCGGCTATTGGGATCTCTTCGACCCTACTAATGGTTATACAGCAATTAATTTGAATGTTCTTAAACTATTAAATCTCGACAAAATTTCTGAGCGATATTTTTTTGAGTCAGATATTCTTTTCCGTTTGGGTACCATTAACGCTGTCGTGATTGATATTCCTATGAAATCAGTTTATGCAGACGAAATATCAAACTTAAAAATATCAGACATACTCTTTAAATTTATGAAAGGTCATATTAAAAACTCAATCAAGAGAATCTTTTATAAATACTATCTGAGAGATTTCTCTGTAGCATCCGTTCAATTACCTCTAAGTATTTTAATGATGTCATTTGGTATTATTTTCGGTCTTTCCGAATGGTATCATTCCATAATTTCTGACACTGTTGCATCGAGCGGTACCGTAATGCTTGCATCAATGCCAATAATTATTGGTGTGCAATTATTTCTATCGTTCCTCTCTTATGATATGCATACACAACCACAACGACCATTGGCAGAAAGTCTGGAGTGATATATGGGTATTAAATCACAACGGATTGTTTTTATATTCTTAGTTATTGTTGTCATCGCATTTTCTTTATTAAAAAAACCTTTCGGTAATCCAGATGAAGGGGCTCATTTCCTTCGAGCCTATGAAGTATCCCATTTTCATTTGATAAATCGTGCTGGTGATATTGGTGTTGGTATTAATTGCCAGGATTATTTTTCAGCAGCAAAAAAACATTTTTTAATTGCTTGGTACCAACCTGAAAGTGAAAGTTTAGATGCGAATTGTATGGTGAAATCTATAAACTCTGCTGGCACTTACCCCCCGCTTCCGTATCTACCTTTGGCGATTTCTCTATCTGTATCGAAGTTCATGCATTTAAGCGTTGAGCACTCCGTTTATTTTATGCGTATTGTAAACGGCTTTTCTTGTTTATTTTTAATTTATTTTTTTAGCTCTCGACTTTTGCTTGGGCAACATTCGGTATCAGTCCTACTTATTTTGGCTATGTTACCCATGGCTTTATCTCTATGGGCTTCAGTCAGTGCTGATGCTTTAACTCTGGCGCTTTGTCTATGTTTTATATTCTATATATTGAGTTTTGATTATAGTAGAACGTCGCTGATAAAACGAAAAGAATGGATATTACTTTACCTTCTCGCATTTGCCATAGGGAATAGTAAGGTAGGATATTCAATGATTACTATAACTCCATTGGTGGTACATTTTTGCTATAATGGCTTCATGGTTTTTAGGCGTTCATTAATCCGGAGTACTTTGCTTTTCATCGGATGTGTCCTTCTTGCAGTTGTAACGAGTATTTTTTGGGTAAAGTTTGCTGACAAAAGTTTGGTTTATTTAGGCAATGGTGCGGTGCCGCTTGAACAAATGTGTTTTGTGTTGAAGAACCCACTGTACTTTATTTCACTTTCTCTATCAGCTGTGTTTGATGTGAAACATCTTTACTCAACTATTCTCCCATTACATTATGGCCTAAATGGCATGTATATGCTAATTGCATTTTGGTTGTTATTGGTGAATCTTTTCTTTGCATGCGTAACAAATCCACATTTTAATTTACCCAATAAGTTTTCATGTGTTTCACGCACAGGTTGCTTTGCATTCTTCTTGATATTGTTCTTTGTTTTTGGAGTTATTCTTTCGTTGCCGTTATATCTTACTTATAACCCAGTGGCATATGATGATTTACTCGGGTTTCAGGGGCGTTATTTACTTCCGATTTTGCCCATTTTAGTGGTTTCATTGCTGGCGATTAGCATATCTAATCTGATAAATAATCACTTCAAACAGATTTTATCATTAACCACCTTCGTAATTCCTGCTGTTATAAATATAGCAATCATAATAAGAATGATAACGAGATAGTTGGTTAGCATCATTGCTATTGAATAGCAAATTTTTGTCGTACACTATATTCAGTTTTACTTTGGAGCCTGTTTTTCAGTCTTCGTAACCACACCTGACAGGAGTATATAATGTCTAAGCAACAAATCGGTGTTGTCGGTATGGCAGTGATGGGGCGCAACCTGGCGCTCAACATCGAAAGCCGTGGCTATACCGTTTCCGTTTTCAACCGCTCCCGTGATAAGACCGAAGAAGTGATTGCCGAGAACCCAGGCAAGAAACTGGTCCCTTTCTTTACGGTTAAAGAATTCGTTGAGTCTCTGGAAACGCCTCGTCGTATCCTGTTAATGGTGAAAGCAGGTGCAGGTACCGATGCTGCTATCGACTCCCTGAAGCCTTACCTCGAAAAAGGCGACATCATCATTGATGGCGGTAACACCTTCTTCCAGGACACCATTCGTCGTAATCGTGAACTGTCTGCTGAAGGCTTCAACTTCATCGGCACCGGTGTTTCCGGTGGTGAAGAGGGCGCGCTGAAAGGCCCATCCATCATGCCTGGCGGCCAGAAAGAAGCATACGAACTGGTGGCACCTATTCTGACCAAAATCGCTGCTGTTGCAGAAGATGGCGAGCCGTGTGTGACCTATATCGGTCCTGACGGTGCTGGTCACTATGTGAAAATGGTGCACAACGGCATCGAATACGGCGATATGCAGCTGATCGCGGAAGCATACTCCCTGCTGAAAGGCGGCCTGAACCTCTCCAATGAAGAGCTGGCTGAAACCTTCACCGAGTGGAACAAAGGCGAGCTGAACAGCTACCTGATCGACATCACCAAAGATATCTTCACGAAAAAAGATGAAGAGGGTAAATACCTGGTTGATGTGATTCTGGATGAAGCAGCGAACAAAGGTACCGGTAAATGGACCAGCCAGAGCTCTCTGGATCTGGGTGAACCACTGTCTCTGATCACCGAATCTGTCTTCGCGCGTTACATCTCTTCTCTGAAAGAGCAGCGCGTGGCGGCATCTAAAGTGCTGTCTGGCCCGCAGGCTAAACCAGCGGGTGATAAAGCGGAGTTCGTTGAGAAAGTGCGTCGTGCACTGTACCTGGGGAAAATCGTTTCTTACGCGCAAGGCTTCTCTCAGCTGCGTGCGGCATCAGACGAGAACAACTGGGATCTTAACTATGGTGAGATCGCGAAGATTTTCCGTGCGGGCTGCATCATTCGTGCGCAGTTCCTGCAGAAAATCACCGATGCCTATGCTGAAAACGCCGGTATCGCCAACCTGCTGCTGGCACCGTACTTTAAGAAAATTGCGGACGAATACCAGCAGGCGCTGCGTGACGTGGTTGCCTACGCTGTGCAGAACGGTATCCCGGTTCCGACCTTCTCTGCTGCAGTAGCCTACTACGACAGCTACCGTGCGGCCGTACTGCCTGCTAACCTAATTCAGGCACAGCGTGACTACTTCGGCGCACATACTTACAAGCGTACTGATAAAGAAGGTGTGTTCCACACGGAATGGCTGGATTAATCTGATTTAGCCTCAGGTTGTTATATAAACCCGGAGATATTCTCCGGGTTTTTTTTCACCAAAATCACAACCACATATTCGAAGTAGTCTGAATGTTGTACCTGGACGGGCTATTCCTGAGGCTTCGCCTTGACACTCCCACAAGGCAGGAGGTAAAAAGCCCTACAGTTATTGATTATCGTGATGGCCCTGCGGTCATCTCTACAGCTCACTTACAGAAGTTATTCGCGAATGAAAATAACAATTTCCGGTACAGGTTATGTAGGTCTCTCCAACGGTATCTTGATTGCTCAGAACCACGAAGTGGTTGCGCTGGATATCGTGCAGGCTAAAGTGGACATGCTTAACAAGAAGCAGTCCCCGATTGTAGATAAAGAGATTGAAGAGTATCTGGCAACGAAGCCGCTAAACTTCCGCGCAACCACCGACAAGCAGGATGCTTACCGTGGGGCGGACTATGTGATTATCGCCACACCGACCGACTATGATCCTAAAACCAACTACTTCAACACCTCGAGCGTTGAGTCGGTGATCCGCGATGTTACGGAAATCAACCCGAACGCGGTGATGATCATTAAATCCACCATCCCTGTTGGTTTTACCCAGTCCGTTAAAGAAAAGTACGGCATTGATAATGTCATCTTCTCCCCGGAATTTCTCCGTGAAGGGCGTGCGCTGTACGACAACCTGAACCCATCACGCATCGTTATTGGCGAGCGTTCAGAGCGCGCCGAGCGATTTGCCGCGCTGCTGCAGGAAGGGGCGACCAAAAAAGATATTCCAACGCTGTTCACCGATTCGACCGAAGCGGAAGCCATCAAGCTTTTTGCTAACACGTATCTTGCCATGCGTGTGGCATATTTTAACGAGCTGGACAGTTATGCAGAGAGCCTGGGGTTGAATAGCCGTCAAATCATCGAAGGCGTTTGTCTGGATCCACGTATCGGCAATCATTATAACAACCCGTCGTTTGGCTATGGCGGTTACTGCCTGCCGAAAGATACTAAGCAGCTGCTGGCTAACTATCAGTCTGTTCCTAACAACATCATCTCGGCGATTGTTGATGCCAACCGGACCCGCAAAGATTTTGTAGCTGACTCAATACTTTCCCGTCAGCCGAAAGTGGTGGGCGTCTATCGCCTGATTATGAAAAGTGGCTCCGATAATTTCCGTGCATCTTCCATCCAGGGCATCATGAAGCGCATTAAGGCCAAGGGTGTACAGGTCATTATTTATGAACCGGTAATGAAGGAAGATGAGTTCTTCCATTCCCGCGTGGTGCGCGATCTTGATGCATTCAAGAAAGAGGCGGACGTGATCATCTCTAACCGCATGGCGGAAGAGCTGGCGGACGTTGCGGATAAAGTGTATACCCGCGATCTGTTCGGCAGCGACTGATTACTGCCCGTAACGCATAAAAAACCCGGCGCATTCGCCGGGTTTTGTTTTTTTTAGACCTTGTAGAAACTGCGATACCAGTCCACAAAATTCTTCACGCCTTCCTTCACCGACGTTTTCGGCTTAAACCCAATCACGTCATAGAGCGCCGTGGTATCCGCGCTTGTTTCGAGCACGTCACCTGGCTGAACAGGCATCATATTTTTATCCGCTTCTTTGCCTAACGCTTCTTCCAGCGCGGTGATGTAATCCATCAGCTCTACTGGCGCACTGTTGCCAATGTTGTAAACACGGTACGGCGCAGAGCTGGACGCCGGAGACCCTGTTTCAACGGTCCAGTTCGCATCGGCCTGAGGGATAACATCCTGCAGGCGAATAATAGCCTCAACAATATCATCGATATAAGTGAAGTCGCGCTTCATCTTGCCATAGTTGTAAACATCAATACTTTTGCCTTCAATCATGGCCTTAGTAAATTTAAACAGCGCCATGTCCGGACGGCCCCATGGCCCATACACGGTGAAAAAGCGCAGGCCGGTCGTCGGCAGATTGTAAAGATGAGAGTAGGTATGCGACATCAGTTCGTTGGATTTTTTCGTCGCGGCATACAAGGAAACCGGGTGATCAACCGAGTCATCGGTGGAGAACGGCATCTTTCGGTTCAGGCCGTAAACAGAGCTGGAAGAAGCATACAGTAAATGCTGCACCTTGTTGTGTCGGCAGCCTTCCAGTACGTTGAGATGGCCGATAAGGTTTGATTGCGCGTAAGCGTGCGGATTTTCCAGAGAGTAACGTACGCCAGCCTGCGCGGCGAGGTGGATCACGCGGTCAAACTTCTCAGCAGCAAACAACGAGGCCATCCCTTCGCGATCGGCCAGATCCAGCTTATGGAAAGTGAAATTGTCGGACGTAAGCAGATCCAGTCGCGCTTGCTTCAGATTGACATCGTAATAGTCATTAAGGTTATCAATTCCTACAACCTGATGTCCTGCCTGCAGCAGGCGCTCGCTGACGTGGAAACCGATAAAGCCGGCAGCGCCGGTGACCAGAAATTTCATCTTCAACCTCAATGTTAAATGAGTAACTCTTAACGCATAAAATCGTGCGTTTACACTATCGGCTGATGATACCCGCTCACGGAAGGAATGATAACTGCTTTATTACAGGAAAAGGGGAGCGAGCGCTCCCCCGGTAGGATGTTTATTTATGTCTTTTACGTAAATTCTCAATCACCGCCGTCAAATCCAGCGCCTGATCCTGCAGGAGCACCAGCAGGTGATACACCAAATCAGAGGCTTCATTCGTCAGCTCCTCGCGGTCATGCACGGTCGCGGCCAGCGCAGTCTCAACGCCTTCTTCACCCACCTTCTGCGCAATACGCTTGGTTCCGCTGGCGTACAGCTTCGCGGTATAAGAACTCTGAGGATCTGCCGTTTTACGCTCTGCCAGCAGCTGCTCCAGTTGATACAGGAACAGCCACTGATGACTCGCCTCGCCGAAGCAGCTGCTGGTGCCCTTATGGCAGGTCGGGCCGATTGGGTTTGCCAGCACCAGCAGGGTATCGTTATCGCAGTCAGGCGTAATGCTGACCACGTTCAGGAAATGACCCGAGGTTTCCCCTTTGGTCCACAGACGCTGTTTCGTGCGGGAGTAAAACGTCACTTTGCCGCTTTCGATCGTTTTCGCCAGCGCGTCCTGGTTCATATAGCCCAGCATCAGCACTTCGCCTGAGATGGCATGCTGGACCACCACCGGCAGTAATCCATCCGTTTTTTCCCAGTCCAGCTGCGCCTGTTGTTGCTCTGTTAACATACCCTGATCTCCACGCCCTGGTCGGCCAGGTACGTTTTTAACTCACCAATATTAATAATCTGTTTGTGGAACACGGAAGCGGCCAGCGCGCCGTCCACGTTAGCATCGCGGAAGGCTTCGAGGAAATGTTCCATGGTGCCCGCGCCGCCGGAGGCAATCAGCGGAACGTGGCAGACTGCACGGACTTTTTTCAGCTGCTCGAGGTCATACCCGTTACGCACGCCATCCTGGTTCATCATGTTCAGCACAATCTCGCCCGCGCCACGCTTCTGCACTTCCTGCACCCAGTCGAGCGTTTCCCACTGCGTTACGCGCGTGCGGCTTTCGTCACCCGTATATTGATTGACGTGGTACTTGCCCGTTGCGGCGTCATACCAGGTGTCGATCCCAACCACAATACACTGCACGCCAAAACGATCGGCGAGGCGAGTAATCAACTCCGGGTCGGCCAGGGCAGGGGAGTTGATGGAAATCTTGTCGGCACCAAACGAGAGAATTTGGGCCGCATCGTCAGCGGATTTAATCCCGCCCGCCACGCAGAACGGAATATCGATCACTTCCGCCACGCGAGCTACCCAGCTTTTGTCGACTACGCGGCCATCGCTGGAGGCGGTGATATCATAAAAGACCAGCTCGTCTGCGCCTTCATCGGCATAGCGTTTTGCCAGCGGGACGATGTCGCCAATGATCTCGTGGTTGCGGAACTGCACGCCTTTCACGACCTGGCCGTCACGTACGTCCAGGCAAGGGATTATCCGTTTTGCCAGCATTGAATCGCCTCCGTCACCGTAAATTTACCTTCCAGCAGGGCCCGGCCCACAATCACGCCCTGTACGCCCGTTCCGCGCAGCGCGGCAATATCGTTTAAATCACCAATTCCGCCCGAAGACTGGAACGCCACCTGCGGATAACGCGCGCAGATCTCTTCATACAGCGAGACGTTGGAGCCCGCCATCGTGCCGTCACGGGAGATATCCGTGCACAGCACGTGCTTCAGGCCAACGGGGAGATACATCTCGACCAGCGCCTCCAGCGTCACGCCGGAGTTTTCCTGCCAGCCGCTGACCGCCACCTGCTTATTACCTTGTTCATCAATGCGCACGTCCAGCGCCAGTACCAGCGCGTCGGCGCCAAAGCGGCGGAACCAGCCTTTTACGATCTCAGGCTCTTTCACCGCGGTTGAACCGACCACCACGCGCGCTACGCCCGCGTCCAGCAGTGCCGCAACGTCGTCTTCTGTACGTACGCCGCCGCCCACCTGTACCGGCACATCAACACCGGCAACCAGATTTTTCAGCAGAGGGATCTGGCGTTTTGCCGGGTCTTTCGCACCTGTTAAATCGACCAGATGCAGCACCTGAGCCCCCTGGGCGGCATAATCCTGCAGACGCGGCAGCGGATCGTTTCCGTAGTCTCGCTGCTGCCCGTAATCGCCCTGATGAAGACGGACAACCGTGCCGTCAATTAAATCTAACGCGGGAATAATCATCACATCTCCAGAAAGTTTTTCAGCAGCTGCGCGCCCGCTGCGCCTGAGCGCTCCGGGTGAAACTGTACGCCGAAGAAATTGTCTTTCTGCACGGCTGCGGTAAACGCCTCGCCGTAAGTGCACTGGGCGATCGTATTCGCGTTCACCGGCATGGCGTAGCTGTGTACGAAGTAAAAATACGCGCCGTCTTCAATGCCGCGAAAAAGCCTGTCGCCCGCTTTGGCGTACACGCGGTTCCAGCCCATATGCGGCAGAGGCAGACCGTGGTCGGCCATCTTCGGCACGTCTTCGTCGATAATGCCCAGCAGATCAACGCCGTTATTCTCTTCGCTGCGGCGGCCAAGAATCTGCATGCCCAGGCAAATCCCCAGCACCGGCTGGGTACAAGCCTTGATGAGATCGACCAGCTCGCGCGCGTGGATCTGATCCATCGCCGCCTGCGCAGTGCCCACGCCCGGCAGGAATAACTTATCGGCACGCAGCACCACGTCCGGGTCACGGCTGACCACCGGCTCGTAGCCGTGGCGCGCAATCGCCGACTTTACGGAGTTCAGGTTGGCGCATCCGGTATCCAGAATCACCACGTTCATTACAGGACTCCTTTTGATGAGGGCAGGGCGTCACCTTCCACGCGGATTGCCTGGCGCAGCGTGCGGCCGAAGGCCTTGAAGAGACTCTCTACGCGGTGGTGGTCGTTCTTGCCTTTGGTCTTCAGGTGCAGCGTCAGGCCCATGGTGTAGGACAATGAACGGAAGAAGTGCTCCACCATTTCGGTGCTCAGATCGCCCACGCGCTGGTAATTGAAGTCTGCTTTATATTCCAGGTGCGGGCGACCGGAGATATCCATCGCACAGCGCGCCAGACACTCGTCCATCGGCAGGACAAAGCCAAAACGGTTGATGCCGCGTTTATCACCGAGCGCCAGCTTGAGGGCTTCACCCAGCGCCAGACCGGTATCTTCCACGGTGTGGTGATCGTCAATATAAAGATCGCCTTTTACCGTGATCTCCATGCGGAAACCGCCGTGGGTGGCAATCTGGTCCAGCATGTGGTCGAAGAAACCCACGCCAGTGTGGATCTTGCTGCCGCCTTCGCGGTCCAGCCAGACCTTCACATCAATCTGCGTCTCTTTGGTGTTACGTTCAACGTGCGAGTAGCGGTCACGTTTTGTCAGCTGTTCGCCAATCATCGCCCAGTTAAGGTTGTTACGGTCGTAGCGAAGCCCCGCGATGCCCATGTTTTCCGCGAGCGTAATATCAGTGATGCGATCGCCGATGACATAGCTGTTGGCCTTATCCAGCACATCCTCTGCCAGATAGCGCTCGACAAGCTTCACCTTTGGCTTACGGCAGTCGCACTCGTCGGCTGGCATGTGCGGGCAAATCAGCACTTCATCAAACACCACGCCCTGAGAGGTCAGCACCTGCATCATTAAATTATGCGGGCCGTCAAAGTCTGCCTGCGGGAAGCTGTCGGTACCCAGACCGTCCTGGTTGGTGATCATCACCAGCTTGTATCCGGCTTTTTGCAGCTTGAGCAGCACCGGGATCACGTCAGGTTCAAACGCCAGCTTGTCGAATCGGTCGACCTGAAAATCAGCTGGTGGCTCCGAAATAAGGGTGCCGTCACGATCGATGAAAAGGATCTTCTGGGTCATACTTTCTCCGCTTTCAGGGCGTCAATGACGCGCTGGCTCTCTGCGCGGGTGCCGACGGTAATGCGCAGGCATCCGCTCAGAGAAGGTTGTTTATTCTGGTCTCGTAAGATAATGCCCTGATCCCACAAAGATTTAAATACGGCGCTGGAGGCGGTAAAGCGCACCAGGATGTAGTTGGTTTCCGAGTCGAATACCTGCTCCACGCACGGGATATCCTTCAGGGCGGTCACCAGGTACTGACGTTCCTCCAGGATTTGCGCCACGCGCTCGCGCATCGCGTTAATCCCCTGAGGCGTCAGCGCCTGTGCCGCAATATCGGCAACCGGCGTCGAGAGGGGGTACGGAGCGATCACCTTCAGCAGCAGGTCGATGACCTCTTTATTTGCCAGGGTGAATCCGCAGCGCAGACCCGCGAGGGCGAAAGCCTTCGACAGCGTACGCAGCACCACCAGGTGCGGATACTCTTCCAGCCAGCCTGCCAGCGTCGCCTGCGGGCAGAACTCGATGTAGGCTTCGTCGGCCACCACCAGGGCTTTTCCGCGCGTCATCTCCAGCAGGGTTCGGATATCCTGTGGGTTAATAATCTGCCCGGTCGGGTTGTTCGGGCTACAGACAAAGACGACTTTTACGCCGTCAAGATTGTCGGCAATGCCCTGCAGATCCAGCTGCCAGTTCTCCAGGGAGAGCACGTTGCGGCACGCCACCCCAAAGGTTTCCGCGCTGACGCTGTACATGCCGTAGGTCGGCTGGCAGTACATGACGGCGTCTTTGCCCGGCTCGCAGAACGCGCGGATCAGCAGCTCAATGCCCTCATCCGCGCCGCGGCTGACCAGCACCTGCTCTGGCTTCACGCCCGCGTACTGGGCGTAGTTTTCGATTACCGCCTTCGGCTGACACTCCGGATAACGGTTCAGCGTTTGCTGCGACAGCTCAAACTGCACCGCCGTTGGATATTCGTTGGCGTTCAGCCAGACATCCCCTTTACCGCCCAGACGACGCGCAGACTGATAGGGCGTCAGGCGACGGACATTTTCGCGGGCTAATTCTTCAATGTTCATGCTTGCTCCTTCAGGGCTGCAACGCGCAGCGTAACGGCATTTTTGTGGGCGGTCAGGCGCTCGGCGGCGGCCAGGGTTTCAATGGTGGACGCCAGTGAGGCAAACCCTTCGCGGGAGAGTTCCTGCACGGTCATGCGTTTCTGGAAATCCGCCAGTCCCAGGCTGGAACAGGTTGAGGTATAGCCATACGTTGGCAGCACGTGGTTGGTGCCGGAGGCGTAATCGCCTGCGGACTCCGGGGACCAGTCGCCGAGGAACACCGAGCCCGCGCTGGTAATGCTGTCGACCAGATCGCGCGCGTTGCGGGTCTGAATAATCAGGTGCTCCGGACCGTACTGATTAGAAATAGCAATGCATTGCTCGAGATCGCGCGCCACAATCAGACGGCTGGCCGCTAACGCCTGGCGTGCCGTGTCGGCGCGGGGCAGGTCGGCAAGCTGACGCTCCACGGCTTCGCCCACGCGTTTCGCCATATCGGCATCCGGCGTCAGCAGGATGACCTGCGAATCCGGGCCGTGTTCCGCCTGGGAAAGCAGGTCAGACGCGACGAAATCCGGCGTGGCGCCGCTGTCGGCAATCACCAGCACCTCAGACGGGCCGGCAGGCATATCGATGGCCGCGCCGTCCAGACGCTGGCTGACCTGACGTTTAGCCTCGGTCACATACGCATTGCCCGGGCCAAAGATTTTGTCGACCTTGGGAATGGATTCCGTGCCGAATGCCAGGGCGGATATCGCCTGCGCGCCGCCCACTTTATAGACCGCCTGCACGCCGCACAGCTTCGCCGCATACAGGATCTCGTCGGCTATCGGTGGCGGCGAGCACAGCACCACTTTCTGACACCCGGCAATGCGCGCGGGTGTCGCCAGCATCAGTACGGTGGAGAAAAGCGGGGCAGAGCCGCCAGGAATATAGAGGCCGACGGAGGCAACCGGGCGGGTCACCTGCTGGCAACGCACGCCGGGCAGGGTTTCCACATCTACGGTCTGCAGCTTTTGCGCGGAGTGGAAAGTATCAATGTTTTTCACCGCAACGGCCATCGCCTGCTTGATGTCATCTCCCAGACGATTGCTGGCATCAGTCATTTCCTGCTCGGTAACCTGTAATGCGCCGACTTCCGTCTTATCAAACTTTGCACTGTATTCACGCAGCGCGTCATCGCCGCGGGCTTTGACGTTATCCAGGATCTCCGCCACGGTGCGCGAGATGCTTTCAGAGGCGGAAATCGCCGGGCGCATCAGCAGCTCGCGCTGCTGTGCGTCGCTACAGGTATTCCAGTCGATGATTGTGTTAAAGCTCATGGCCATTACTCCATCATCTTCTCAATCGGCAGCACCAGGATGGAGCTTGCGCCCAGCGCCTTCAGTTTTTCCATGGTTTCCCAGAACAGGGTTTCGCTGCTCACCATGTGCATTGCCACGCGCTGCTGATCGCCCGCCAGCGGCAGGATGGTTGGGCGCTCGGCGCCCGGCAGCAGGGCAATGACTTCATCCAGACGCTCGGTTGGGGCGTGCATCATGATGTATTTGGATTCACGCGCCTGAATGACGCCTTGAATACGGGTCAGCAGTTTGTCGATCAGCTGCTGCTTAGCGTCGGCCATCTCGCCGTCACGCTGAATCAGGCACGCTTTAGAGCGGTAAATCACCTCCACTTCGCGCAGACCGTTCGCTTCCAGCGTCGCGCCGGTAGAGACCAGGTCACAGATGGCGTCCGCGAGACCCGCACGCGGCGCCACTTCAACAGAACCGTTCAGCAGACAGGATTTAAACTGCACGCCTTTCTGATCCAGATAGCGCTTTAACAGGTGAGGGTAGGAGGTGGCGATACGTTTGCCGTTCAGCGCGGCCGGGCCGTCCCACGCTTCATCAACCGGCGTTGCCAGCGACAGGCGGCAGCCGCCGAAGTCCAGACGACGCAGGGTGAAGTAACGCGGATCTTCGCCCTGCGCGCGGCGGGTCAGCAGCTCTTCTTCCAGTACGTTTTCGCCGATGATGCCGAGGTCAACGACGCCATCCATGACCAGGCCGGGAATATCGTCATCACGCACGCGCAGAATGTCGATGGGCATGTTTTCAGCCAGAGCAATCAGGCGCTGGGTGTGCAGGTTAATTTTAATCCCGCAGCGGGCCAGCAGTTCGCGTGAATCGTCACTCAAACGGCCTGATTTTTGAATAGCTATGCGTAAACGTGAGTTATCTAACATTCTTTATTCCTCGTTAACCTGTTTTAACCTGTCTGAATTCGGTCCAAAAAAAAGCCCCCGGAAGAAGATCTTCCGGGGGCTTTTTCATGCGTTCATGCACCACTGGAAGATCTAAACGTCTTCCAGCACACATCGCCTGAAAGACTAGTCAGGATGATGGTGATGATGGTGGTGTTTAAATTGAACGCGTGTCATATAAATTCTCGATGAATGCTTATTCATTTGATGTCTTTTAACCTAAACCAGTTGTGCGACATATTGCAAGGGCTTTTTTTGATCATTAATTCATTTCATATTGATACTATGAATTGTGTGTTCTGCCGGGCTGGCGTAGCCTTATGAAAGACGAGTAAGAGTCAGGAGAATTCGCATGAAAAAGGTCGCGATTGTCGGTTTAGGATGGCTGGGAATGCCGCTGGCGATGTCATTAGCCGCGAAAGGCTGGCAGGTGACCGGGAGCAAGACCACCCGAGATGGGGTCGAAGCAGCGCGCATGTGCGGTATTGATGGCGTTGAACTGCGTCTGGAGCCGGAACTGGTGTGTGATGCGGACGATCTGGACACCCTGATGAACGTCGATGCGCTGGTGATTACGCTACCCGCGCGGCGCAGCGGTCCGGGCGAATCATTTTACCTGCAGGCGATGCAGGAGATTGTCGACAGCGCGCTGGCGCATCATGTTCCGCGCATTATTTTTACCAGCTCGACGTCGGTCTATGGTGAGGTTGAGGGCGTGGTAAAAGAGACTTCCGAGCGCCGTCCCGTTACGGCGAGCGGTCAGGTTCTGAAAGAGCTGGAAGACTGGCTGCATCATCTTCCCGGCACTCAGGTTGATATCGTACGTCTGGCGGGGCTGGTAGGCCCGGGTCGTCATCCGGGACGCTTTTTTGCCGGGAAGTCGGCGCCAGATGGCCAACATGTTGTCAATCTTGTGCATCTTGATGATGTGGTTGGCGCGATTGAGCTACTCTTACAGGCTCCGAAAGGCGGACACATCTATAATATATGTGCACCATCTCATCCGGCGCGCAGCACGTTTTACCCGCTGATGGCACGTCAGCTGGGCCTGGCTCCGCCGGTCTTTGGTGAGGCAAAGGATGGCAGTAAAGGCAAAATTGTTGATGGCAATCGCATTTGTCATGAGCTGGGGTTTGAGTATCAGTATCCCGATCCGCTGGTGATGCCCATGGAATAAATTCCGCAGCGGAGACCGTCGCACACCGAAAGGGGGCGAGCATGAAACCGCTGCTGGATGTTCTTATTATTCTGGATGCACTGGAAAAAGAGGGGAGCTTTGCCGCTGCGTCGGCAAAGCTCTACAAAACCCCTTCGGCCCTGAGCTATACCGTCCAAAAACTGGAAAGCGACCTCAATATCCAGATCCTCGATCGCTCCGGGCATCGCGCCCGTTTTACCCGCACCGGACAGATGCTGCTGGAAAAAGGCCGTGAAGTCCTCCATACCGTTCGTGAACTCGAAAAGCAGGCCGTCAAACTTCACCAGGGATGGGAAAACGAGCTGGTGATTGGCGTGGATGACACTTTCCCGTTTTCTCTCCTGACGCCGCTGATTGAGGCTTTCTATCAACACCACAGCGTGACGCGGCTGATCTTTATCAACGGCGTGCTGGGGGGCTCCTGGGATGCCCTAACCCAGGGCAGGGCGGATATTTTTGTCGGTGCACTCCACGAGCCTCCCCAGTTGAGTGAGTTTGGCTTTGCGCGTCTGGGCGTGCTGGAGCAGGTGTTTGCCGTAGCGCCCCATCATCCGCTGGCTCAGGAAACTGAGCCGCTTAACCGCCGCGTGATTAAAGGCTACCGCGCGATTGTGGTGGGGGACAGCTCTCGCCCGGAATGTGCGGTTTCCTCGCAGCTGCTTGACGAGCAGGAGGCCATCACCGTTTTCGACTTTAAAACCAAGCTGGAGCTGCAAATCAGCGGTCTGGGCTGCGGCTATTTACCCCGCTATCTGGCACAGCGGTACATTGACAGCGGTGCGCTTGTTGAAAAACAGGTACTTGCTCAAAACAGCCATGAATCGGTATGGGTGGGCTGGAATGAGCAAACCGCCGGGCTCGCCAGCGCCTGGTGGCGGGACGAAATTTTAGCAAATAGTGCTATCGCTGCTGTATATGCTCAGGGCAGTGCCGAGAAATCAGCCAGTTAGAAAAAAGAAAATTACCCGCTGCGTTGCAAAGTATTGCCTTTTGTATCCGATGTGGGGCAAAATGCGGCCGCTGCAACCAAATGAATAATCGACGATATAAAAGGCGTCGGTTATTTTTTTTTGCATGTACGAAACGAAACTAAAAACCAAGAGGCCGGGCTTCGTACCGGATAGATATTTACTAAAATCCGACAGTTGTTGTCGCTGAGGAAGAAAGAAATGGGGCAATTTTTCGCTTACGTGGCGGTTATCACCGTAAAGGAGATTAACTATGTCGCATAACGCAACTCCAAACACCTCTCGCGTGGAATTACGTAAAACGCTTACGTTGATTCCGGTTGTTATGATGGGCCTGGCCTATATGCAACCGATGACGCTGTTCGATACATTCGGTATCGTATCGGGCCTCACCGACGGTCATGTGCCGACGGCTTACGGCTTCGCGCTGATTGCGATCCTCTTTACCGCGCTGAGCTACGGTAAACTGGTGCGTCGCTATCCGTCTGCGGGTTCCGCCTACACCTATGCCCAGAAATCCATCAGCCCGACGGTTGGCTTTATGGTGGGCTGGTCTTCGCTGCTCGACTATCTGTTCGCGCCGATGATCAACATTCTGCTGGCAAAAATCTATTTTGAAGCGCTGGTGCCATCGATTCCCTCGTGGATGTTCGTCGTGGCGTTGGTGGCCTTTATGACGGCCTTTAACCTGCGCAGCATCAAGTCCGTTGCCAACTTTAACTCTGTTATCGTTGTGCTTCAGGTTGTGCTGATTGCGGTTATTCTTGGCATGGTTATTTACGGCGTATTCCACGGCGAAGGCGCGGGCACCCTGGCGAGCAGCAAACCGTTCTGGTCTGGTGATGCGCATGTGATCCCGATGATTACCGGGGCAACCATTCTGTGCTTCTCCTTTACCGGTTTTGACGGGATCAGCAACCTGTCTGAAGAAACGAAAGATGCAGAGCGCGTGATTCCTCGTGCCATCTTCCTGACGGCGCTGATTGGTGGTCTGATCTTTATTTTCTCGACCTATTTCCTGCAGCTGTATTTCCCGGATATCTCTCGCTTCAAGGATCCGGATGCGTCTCAGCCGGAAATCATGCTGTATGTGGCGGGTAAAGCGTTCCAGGTCGGCGCGCTGATCTTCTCCACCATCACCGTACTGGCGTCCGGTATGGCCGCGCATGCAGGCGTTGCGCGTCTGATGTACGTAATGGGCCGCGATGGCGTATTCCCGAAAAGCTTCTTCGGCTACGTGCATCCAACATGGCGTACCCCGGCGATGAACATTATCCTGGTCGGTGCGATCGCGCTTCTGGCGATTAACTTTGACCTGGTGATGGCAACGGCGCTGATTAACTTCGGTGCGCTGGTGGCGTTCACCTTTGTTAACCTGTCGGTTATCTCTCAGTTCTGGATCCGTGAAAAGCGTAACAAGACGCTGAAAGATCACTTCCAGTATCTGTTCCTGCCGATGTGTGGTGCCCTGACCGTGGGCGCGCTGTGGGTTAACCTGGAAGAGAGCTCGATGGTGCTTGGCCTGATTTGGGCGGGTATCGGCCTGGTTTACCTGGCCTGCGTCACGAAGAGTTTCCGTAACCCGGTTCCTCAGTACGAAGACGTCGCGTAAGACTGTGTCGGGTGGCGGCTACGCCTTACCCGACCTACATACCCCGTAGGCCCGCGTAAGCGCAGCGCCACCGGGCAAAAAAAAAGCCGGAGACATCGCCTCCGGCTTTTTTATACCCATCGATCAAACTATCTCTTGCGCGTACTGGTACAGGGATTTCAGCAGCGCCTGTTTCTCAGCATTCCCTTCATACTGGCCATAAAGCATTTCCAGCTCCTGGGCGTAATTGTGCAGATACTCTGGCGTAAACACGTTCCGACGGTGCTGCAGCCAGCGTTCCTGCTCTGCTTCATCCAGGGTTCCCGGGTAATTACGCGCGCGGTAATTAAACATCAGCTTTTCGATGCGCTTATCAGCGAAGGTGATATCCAGCGCCGGTAAGTTGCGCGGCTCGGTTTGCAGAACGATATTCATGGCCGCGCGATCGGCATCACTGAAGAAACCGTTATAGAGCTGGGCGTCCACGTTTTCAGACGGCACGAACGGCTCGGCTTCGGCAAAGATGGCGACCACTTTCTCGCGCACCTGCGGATTTTCACGCAGCACTTTGAGATTATCGAGGCAGTGCTGGCGGTTAATGCCCAGCCTGTCAGCATCTTCCGGGCGTAGCGTATTCGCCTGCGCCAGTACCGGACATTTATTGATATGCACCAGCTTGACCGGCACAGCAGGCAGATCGCCGAGTTCATTCTTCGGCGTGTACAGCCTTTCACGCAGGGTATCGCTGTCGAGCTCCAGCAGCGGTGAAATATCGCCCGCCAAATCCACCATGATGACCGCATTACGGTTGTCCGGATGCCACGCCAGCGGCGCGACCCAGCTGGTATTGCCGCGCCATGCGCCAAACATGCCGGAAATATGCACCAGGGGTTTCATCTGCGGTACGTCGATAAGGGTCATAAGCTTCTGCTTGCTGCGATGGCTCAGCAGATACTCAAACAGCCGGGGCTGTGCGCTTTTCACCAGCTTCGCCATGGCAATGGTGGCATAGACGTCCGCCATCGCGTCGTGGGCATTGCTGTGCTCAATGCCGTTGGCGCGCGTCAGGTGTTCCAGCCGGAAGCTGGTCAGCCCTTCCTCATTTTCTGGCCAGTGAATGCCCTCAGGACGCAGGGCGTAGCAGGCGCGCATGATGTCGAGCAAATCCCAGCGAGAATTGCGGTTCTGCCAGCTCCAGGCATAGGGATCGTAGAAGTTACGATAGAAGATGTTGCGCGTCACTTCGTCATCGAAGCGGATGTTGTTGTAACCGACCACGCAGGTGTGGGGGACGGTAAACAAGTCGTGGATGCGTCGGGCGAATTCTGCCTCGTTAACGCCTTTTTCCCGCGCTTCCTGAGGGGTGATCCCGGTGACCATGACCGCGCCTGGCTGCGGCAGATAGTCATCCGCAGGCTTGCAGTAAAAGACCTCGGGCTCGCCAATGATGTTGAATTCGTCGTCGGTACGGATGGCGGCAAACTGCGCCGGTCGGTCCAGCGCCGGGTGCGTGCCAAAGGTTTCGTAATCGTGGAACAAAAAAGTCGGGCGAGCGGCAGAGTCAGACACCAGTAATACCATCCTGTTAAAAAATGACGTCACTATGGTAAACGATCGTGCGGGTCAGACCGAATAAAAAGCACCGCCGCGTCGCAAATTTGCGCGCCAGCTTCAGAGAAAAATCTGCGTTCTGTCACATTTTTTTGCAATTAAGCCAGGTAACGACATCAGAACTCCCGTAAAAAGGTCATCGATTTTTAATGACCTGAGGATATACCGTTGAAACGCCGTCTGTTTATTGCTGTTTCTTTACTCGCTTCGAGTGTCTCATCTGCTTTTGCGGCCGAACCACTGGATTTTTCGCCGCAGCCTCCGGCCATTCAGGCTGGCTCCTGGGTGCTGATGGATTACACGACTGGTCAGATTTTAACGGCGGGCAACGAACATCAACAACGTAATCCGGCGAGCCTGACCAAGCTGATGACGGGCTATGTAGTGGATCGGGCCATTGATAGCCACCGCATTACCCCGGATGACATCGTCACCGTAGGACGTGATGCCTGGGCAAAAGGGAACCCGGTGTTTGACGGTTCATCGCTGATGTTCCTGAAGGAGGGCGATCGCGTCTCCGTGCGCGATCTGAGCCGCGGCCTGATTGTCGATTCCGGCAACGACGCCTGCGTGGCGCTGGCCGATCACGTGGCGGGTGGGCAGCCGCAGTTTGTGAAGATGATGAACGACTACGTGCAGAAGCTGAACCTGCGCGATACGCATTTTGAAACCGTCCACGGGCTGGACGCGCCCGGCCAGCACAGCTCGGCGTATGACCTGGCCGTTCTCTCCCGGGCCATCATCCACGGCGAGCCTGAGTTTTATCATATGTACAGCGAAAAGAGCCTGACCTGGAACGGAATCACCCAGCAAAACCGTAACGGCCTGCTCTGGGATAAGACCATGAACGTGGACGGGTTGAAAACGGGGCATACCTCAGGGGCCGGTTTTAACCTGATTGCGTCTGCCGTAGACGGCCAGCGCCGGTTAATCGCGGTGGTGATGGGGGCGGATAGCCCGAAAGGGCGTGAGGACCAGGCCCGAAAACTGCTGCACTGGGGGCAGCAGAATTTCGATACGGTGCAGATCCTGCATAGCGGTAAAAAAGTGGGGACAGAGCGCATCTGGTACGGCGATAAGGAGCAGGTGAAACTGGGCACCGATCAGGACTTCTGGCTGGCCTTGCCGAAAGCAGAGGTTCCCAACATCAAAGCCAAGTACGTGCTGGATAAGAAAGAACTGGAAGCGCCGATTGCTGCGCATCAGCGGGTCGGGGAGATTCAGCTCTATGACCGCGACAAGGTGGTAGCCCACTGGCCGCTGGTCACGCTGGAAGCCGTTGATAAAGGCGGCCTGTTCTCTCGTCTGAGCGATTATCTGCATCACACGCTTTAACTGCTGCTGAGCAGACTGGCAGGGTTGCGAGTCTGCTCACATAATAAACACTCCTCGTTTGCTGATAATCATAACCCAGTTTTATAGTGTATAAATATACAGTGATAAACGGAGGCAGCATGGACTACAGCATTACGCAGCAACAGAAACGTAAGATTGCCGGTTTTCATTTGGTCGGCCCGTGGGAACACACGGTAAAACAGGGCTTTGAACAGCTGGTCATGTGGGTCGACGGGCGTCACATTGAGCCGCTGGAGTGGGTGGCAGTCTATTACGATAACCCGGATGAAGTCCCGGCAGAAAAACTGCGCTGTGATACGGCCGTGACGGTACCGGATGATTTCGTCATCCCGGAAAACAGCGAAGGCGTCATGATGACGGAAATCGCGGCCGGGGATTATGCCGTGGCGACGGCGCGCGTCGAAAACTACGACTTCGCCACGCCGTGGTATCAGTTCTTTAATTCCCTGCTGCAGGACAATAAGTACCAGATGGCGCTCAAACCCTGCTTCGAGCGCTATCTCAATGACGGCAATGCGGACGGCTACTGGGATATCGAAATGTATATCGCCGTCGAGCACAAAACGGTTTAAGCCTGCAAAATGAAGGGTTTTTCAGCCGGGAGCGATCCGCCCGGCTGAAAACACAGTACAATTGTGCTTTGCCGTGTAGCTGGAGAGCGGGTGTGCGTCCCGACAAATCATTAACCCCTTTTGAAATTCGGTTGTACAAACACTACCGCGTGGTGCACGGGTGTCGCATCGCGCTGGCGTTCGTGTTGACGTTTGTCCTGGTGCGTTTGCTGGAGGTTCCGGAAGGAACGTGGCCGCTGATCACGCTGGTGGTGGTGATGGGGCCCATCTCGTTTTGGGGCAACGTTGTCCCGCGCGCTCTGGAGCGTATTGGCGGGACCGTGTTAGGTTCGGCCCTGGGGCTTATTGCCCTGAAGCTGGAGCTCATCTCGTTCCCGGTCATGCTGGCATGGTGCGGTGCCGCCATGTTCCTGTGCGGCTGGCTGGCGTTGGGTAAAAAGCCTTATCAGGCGCTGCTGATCGGTATTACTCTCGCGGTGGTGGTCGGTGCACCCGCCGGGGATATGACCACGGCGCTGTGGCGAAGCGGGGATGTCATCCTGGGTTCACTGCTGGCGATGCTCTTCACCGGTATCTGGCCGCAGCGCGCTTTTCTGCACTGGCGTATTCAGATGGCCAGCTACGTCACTGCGTTTAACCGCGTCTATCAGGCCGGTTTTTCCCCGAATCTGGTTGAGCGTCCGCGCCTGGAAAAGCACCTGCAGACCATCCTTAACGACGTGGTCAAAATGCGCGGCTTGATCACGCCAGCCAGCAAAGAAACCCATATTCAGAAATCAATTTTCGAAGCTATTCAGACGGTGAGCCGCAATCTGGTCTGCATGCTTGAACTGCAAATCAACGCACACTGGGCCACGCGACCCAGCCATCTGTTGATGCTTAACGCGCAGACTCTCAAAGAGACCCAGCAGATGACGCAGCAAACGCTGTTGACCATCGCCCATGCGCTCTACGAAGGTAACCCGCAGCCGATACTGGCCAACAGCGAGCGACTGAACGAGATCGTCGCGGAACTGAAGCAGTTAATCAATGAGCGCCAGAGCGATAACGTGGCGGAAACACCTATTCATGGCTACGTCTGGCTGAGCATGGAACTGGCGAGGCAGCTTGAGTTGTTATCGCACCTGATTTGCCGGGCGCTGCGCAAATAAAAGGCGTATGTGACGCCTGCTGCTTCGATTCAGCAGCAATTGGGGTTATGATAGCTTTAAACGATATACTCATTGTCATTCGCGGCCGCTGTCAGTAAGGTTATTGTTACAACGGTTGCTTTAACGAATCCGAATCTCACATTATCAGGGGTGTAAAAATGGAAACTACCAAGCCTTCGTTCCAGGATGTTCTGGAATTCGTCCGCCTGTTCCGCCGCAAAAACAAACTGCAGCGTGAAATCCAGGACGTTGAGAAGAAGATCCGTGACAACCAGAAACGTGTTCTGCTGCTCGACAACCTGAGCGACTACATCAAGCCAGGCATGAGCGTTGAAGCTATTCAGGGCATCATCGCCAGCATGAAGAGCGACTATGAAGACCGTGTTGATGACTACATCATCAAAAATGCTGAGCTGTCCAAAGAGCGTCGTGACATCTCTAAAAAGCTGAAAGTGATGGGCGAAATCAAAAACGGCGAAGCAAAAAGCGAGTAATCGCAGCGAATAGTGAAAAAGGCTCTCTGGTGACAGAGAGCCTTTTTTTATGGCTCAGAACGCGGCTGTAGCTGGTAAATCCAGGCTTGAACCTGCTCGCCTTCAGAGGTGGTCACCGTGACCTCAACCCGATCGTAGCCGTCTTCAAACTCATCCAGCATTGACCAGTGTGCGGCAAGGTGATCAGAGATAAACAGATAGCCTTCGACGCGGGGGCCATCGGGGTGGAGCACGATCCCCGGAAAGTCCGCCGCAGCGCCCCAGCCGCGTTCGTAAAACGTACCGGAGACGAAACCGGCCAGCCATTCGCCGCCAATGTTTTCAAGAATATGCGCATTTGAGTGGCCCGGGCGCAGCGTGCCGTAGACAAACAGAGCGTTCATTTTCCCTCATCCGCAAAGCAAAAAGCCTGCTTTAAAAGCAGGCTTTTTAAATTTGGCTCCTCTGACTGGACTCGAACCAGTGACATACGGATTAACAGTCCGCCGTTCTACCGACTGAACTACAGAGGAATCGTTGTGGAGGCTTATCTTAGCGGCGAAAAAAGTTTTGTCAAACCTGATCTTAGGGAAAATCGACTGATTGCTGATTCTGTCGTCAGTTTGTTGTAAATCCACACATCTTTTTCCGGAAAATACTTTGCAGGATGAGCATTTCTCCCCCATTATTTGAAATGGAGTTTCAACTTTTCTCGCTAAGGTCCATTTTGAACGTCACTGCCTCCTTACGCCAGGCGATCGCGCGCACGCCATGGTATGCAAAACGTAAAAGCTATCGGGTTCTCTTCTGGCGTGAAATCACCCCTCTTGCCGTGCCTATCTTCCTGGAAAATACCTGCGTTCTGCTGATGGGGGTGCTGAGCACCTTCCTGGTGAGCTGGCTGGGAAAAGAGGCGATGGCGGGGGTTGGTCTGGCGGACAGCTTTAACATGGTGGTGATCTCGTTCTTTGCCGCCATTGACCTCGGCACGACGGTAGTGGTGGCCTTTAGCCTCGGCAAGCTGGATCCCAAACGTGCGCGCGAGGCGGCACGCCAGTCGCTGATGATCATGACTGTCTTTTCGGCCGTTCTGGCGGCGGTGATCCACTATTTCGGCAAAGAGATCATCGATTTTGTCGCCGGGGAGGCTACGAACGAGGTTAAAGACCTGGCGCTGACCTATCTGGAGATGACCGTCATCAGCTATCCGGCGGCGGCCATCGCCCTGATTGGCAGCGGCGCGCTGCGCGGGGCAGGGAACACTAAAATTCCGCTGCTGATCAACGGCGGAATGAATATCCTGAATATTATCATCAGCAGCGTGCTGATCTACGGCGTGTTCTCGTGGGACGGGCTGGGCTTTGTCGGTGCAGGACTGGGACTAACCATTTCACGCTATATCGGTGCAGCGGCGATTATCGGCGTGCTGATGGCGGGGATCACCCCCTCGCTGCGCCTCACGCTGAAGAGCTATTTCCGCCCCTTTAATTTCGCCATTATCTGGGAAGTGATGGGGATCGGCATTCCCGCAAGCATTGAGTCGGTGTTGTTTAACGGCGGGAAATTGCTGACGCAGATGTTTGTCGCCGGGATGGGCACCGACGTGATCGCCGGTAACTTCATCGCCTTTTCCATCGCCTCGCTGATTAACCTGCCGGGTAACGCGCTGGGCTCTGCATCGACCATTATCACCGGGAAACGGCTCGGGAAAGGGCAGATCGGCCAGGCGGAGCGACAGCTGCGCCACGTTTTCTGGCTGTCGACCATCGGACTGACCGTGATTGCCTGGGGAACCGCGCCGTTTGCCGGGCTGATGGCCTCGTTCTATACCCATGAAGACGACGTTAAAGAGGTTGTAAAAGTCCTCATCTGGCTCAATGCGGCTTTTATGCCTATCTGGGCGGCCTCATGGGTACTGCCTGCCGGGCTGAAGGGGGCACGCGACGCCCGCTTTGCGATGTGGGTGTCGATGCTTGGCATGTGGGGATGTCGCGTCGTGGCAGGGTATACGCTTGGGGTAATGCTCGGCTGGGGTGTGATCGGCGTCTGGCTGGGGATGTTCCTGGACTGGGCCGTGCGGGGCGGGCTGTTCTACTGGCGTATGGTCAGCGGGCGCTGGCTGTGGAAATATCCGCGACAAAATGCCTGACAATTGCGCGAAGTGGAGAATAAATCGTCAAACGATCGGAAATATGCATTCTGCCTTTGACATCCCGGGAGCGCATCGATAATATGCGCCCCGTTCACACGATTCCTCTGTAGTTCAGTCGGTAGAACGGCGGACTGTTAATCCGTATGTCACTGGTTCGAGTCCAGTCAGAGGAGCCAAATTTAAAAAGCCTGCTTTTAAAGCAGGCTTTTTGCTTTTCTGCATCGGGTAAAATTGTCGGGTGGCGGCTTCGCCTTACCCGACCTACAAAAACCTCGAATCGTAGGCCGGGTAAGGCGAAGCCGCCACCCGGCAAAAGCCGCACTATCCGTTCACACGAACCGGCGCCGTCGCCTCTACCAGCCACGGACGCGCATCGCTGTTCACCAGCGGTGACAGCGCCTCGCGTACCTGCTGGTGATACGCATCCAGCCACTGCTTTTCCTGCTCGCTCAGCAAATGCAGCTCGACCTGGCTTAAGTCGATCGGGATCAGCGTCAGCGAGGCAAACCTGCAGAACCCCGGACGGCTCTCCACAATCTCCACCTGGTTTTCAATACGAATACCGTGGCTATCGCCCAGATAGTATCCCGGTTCAATCGTCATGATATTGCCCGCCACCAGCGGCCACGGGTTGACCTTTTTGGCAATGCGATGCGGGTTCTCATGGATAAGAAGCTGATGACCCACGCCATGCCCCGTGCCGTGATCGTAATCCAGTCCCATCTCCCACAGCGGACGACGCGCAAAGGCATCCAGCTGATGTCCCTGAGTCCCGGAAGGGAACTGCAGGGTAATCAGCGAGAGGAAGCCTCTCAGCACGGCGGTGTAGTGCAGGCGATGCTGCGGATCGACCTTACCCCATGCCAGCGTGCGCGTGGCGTCGGTGGTGCCATTCACGTACTGACCGCCGGAATCGTTAAGGTAAAAATGGTCATGACCGATGGGCTTGTTGCTGGCCTCGCTCGAATGATAGTGGCACATCGCCGCATTGCTCGAAGAGGCGGAGATGGTCGCAAAACTCTGCTCGATGAACCGGGGCTGCTGTTGACGGAACGCCAACTGCTGCGTCTGAACTTCCAGCTCTGTTAGCGGATTCCCTGCCGCCTCGCGCAGCGGCACTTCACGGCTCAGCCAGGCCAGGAAGTTGACCCAGGCGGCGCCGTCCTGGTGATGACACGCGCGATAACCGGCCAGCTCAACCGGGTTTTTGGTGGCTTTCATCAGGGTGATGGGGTCGGTCCGCCAGACAATCTCTCCCCGGGGTTCGATGGCAAAGCGCAGGGCGACCGGCGCGGAATCGGCATCAACCATCACCCGTTTTCCTGCAGCAATCTGCTGGCAGCGTTCGACAAAGGCGTCCTGTGGCGCAATGGTAAACGCATTGCGCACGTCTTCCGGCAGGGCGCCGAGCTTGCTGTCGTTAACAAACCACTCAACGTGGCCGTCACGGCGCAGAAGAGCAAAAGAGAGCGGTACCGGGCTGTAAGGGATATCCGCGCCACGGACGTTTAACAGCCAGGCGATATTATCCGGCAGGGTAACGGCGAGATAATCGGCATTGCTTGCAGCCAGCACGGCGGCGACGCGCTGACGTTTATCAGCGCTGCTTTCACCGCTGTATTCAACCGGCATTTCCCGAATAAGCCCCGCCGGTGCTGCAGGGCGGTCAGTCCATAGTGTGTCAAACGGCGAGGCTTTCAGCGGGACCAGCTCGCAAGGCGTGGCAGACAGTTGCTCAAACTCTGAATGGGTCATCAGCAGTGGGTCAAAACCAATGCGCGTCCCGGCCGCAGCGTTTTCCGTCAGCCATTCAGCCAGCGGCTCGTTGTGCAGGTGGCGGATCTCAACCTCATCCGTATTGACCTGAACGCGGGCCTGCACCTGATAGCGCCCGTCGACGAACAGCAGCGCTTTATCCTTCAGTACAAGCGCGACGCCAGCAGAGCCGTCAAAGCCTGTCAGCCAGGCCAGCTTTTCGTCACAGGGCGCGCAGTATTCGCTCTGCCACGCATCCGCACGCGGGACGATCATCCCGTCGAGATGGCTGGCCTCAAGCCAGTGGCGCAGGGCAGAGAGCGGAGATGTGCTGGACATGGTTATTCCTTATCGTTATTAGCGGAACGGCGGCTCGTTGAAGGTGCGCAGCTTGCGGGAATGGAGCCGGTCACCTTCTGCCCGCAGCAGGTCAATGGCGCGAATGCCAATTTGCAGATGTTCGGATATCGCCCCTTCATAGAAACGGTTGGCCTGCCCGGGCAGCTTAATTTCGCCGTGCAGCGGCTTATCGGAGACGCACAGCAGCGTGCCGTACGGGACGCGGAAGCGATACCCCTGCGCGGCGATGGTGGCGCTCTCCATATCAATGGCCACCGCGCGGCTCAGGTTGAACCGCAGCGCGGAGGCGGAGTAACGCAGCTCCCAGTTCCGGTCATCCGTCGTGACGACCGTACCGGTGCGCAGGCGCTGCTTAACTTCTTCACCCGGCATGCCGCTGACCTCTTTGGTGGCGTCATACAGCGCACGCTGCACTTCGGCGATGCTCGGGATTGGGATATCCGGCGGCAGCACCGCATCCAGCACGTGGTCATCACGCAGATAGGCGTGGGCGAGCACGTAGTCGCCAATCAGCTGGCTTTCACGCAGGCCGCCGCAGTGGCCGATCATCAGCCACACGTCCGGACGCAGCACCGCCAGATGGTCGCAGATGGTCTTGGCATTTGACGGGCCCACGCCGATGTTAATCAGCGTAATGCCCTGGCCGTCGGCGGTGATCAGGTGCCAGGCGGGCATCTGATGTTTTTTCCAGGCCAGGTCGGAAATGGCCTGCTCGGGCGCTTCGGTCTCCGCAGTGATCCAGATCCCTCCCGCACAGGAGAGCGCGATATACGGGCTTTCCGGGTCGAGGATTTGGCTGCAGCCCCAGCGGACAAACTCGTCAACGTAGCGGGTGTAGTTGGTAAAGAGGACGAACGGCTGGAAATGTTCGACGGGCGTGCCGGTGTAGTGGCGCAGTCGCGCCAGGGAGAAATCGACCCGGCGAGCATCAAAGTGCGACAGGGGAGAAAATTCTGCCGGGTGATAGATCCCATCGGCCGTCTCATCGCCAATCTGCGACAGTTCCGTCGTCGGGAAGTGGCGGGTCAGCCCGGCGCTCATGGAACGGTCGAGGGTTAACGCCGAACCGTCAATCACGTAGGGGTATGGAATTTCATGCTGCGAGGGCTCAACGTGAATGTGCGCGCCGTAATCCTGATACAGCAGCGTAAGTTGTTCTTCGAGGTACGGGCGGAACAGGGCCGGGCGGGTGACGGTGGTGCTGTAGCAGCCGGAGTGGGTAAAACGGGCGTAGGCACGGGTTTTCGGTGTTGTGCTGGCGCTGCCGTCCCAGGTCACAGAGAGCGATGGATAAACAAAAAGGCCCGCGGTTCTGGCCTTTTCGTCGGGAAGTTTCCCTGTTTCGATATATTCGCTGATGGCGCTGCGCAGCGCGTTGACGGACTGTTCATACAGCGCGTCGAGTTTTTCCAGCGCCTGAGCCGGGGTCAGGCTGGAGCCCTTATTATTCATCTCTGTCTCCTTGTTCCACAGGTGTGCGACTCTACCCGATAGTATGTCACACGCCTGTGAAACAAAAGTGAGATCAGCGGTGGCTCGTCTCTTTCATCAATAGCGCCGTTGCCGCCGACAGCAGGCAACCGGCCAGCAGATAAACCGCCACGCTGTGCCAGTTACCGCCGGAGAAGGTCACCAGCGCGGCGGCAATAAACGGCGTAAACCCGCCGCCGACCACGCTTGCGACCTGGTACCCCACGCCCGCGCCGCTGTAGCGGTAGCTGGCGCCGAACAGTTCGGTAAACATCGGCTGCTGCACGCAGACCACCATATCGTGAGCGATGTTCGCGAGCATGATGGCAAAGAAGACAATCCAGAAGATCGACTGCGCCTCCAGCGCCATAAAGAATGGCCAGGCGCTGAGGCTCCCAATCAGCGCGCCGGTGATGTAGACGCGACGGCGGCCAAACCGGTCCGCCAGCCAGGCGAAGCAGGGTATTGTCAGACAGCTGATCCCGCCGACCAGCAGGCCGATATTCAGGAACAATTCACGGGGCAGGCCGAGATTCTGCGTCGAGTAGTTCAGCGCAAAGGCGGTGACGATATACATCGTCAGTAGCTCGCACAGGCGCAGGGCGATAATTTTCAGAAAAGCGCCAGGGTGCCGAATCAGGGCTTCCATCACCGGCAGCCGCTTTTTGACGGCTGGTTTTTCCTGCTGCTGCTGTTCGAATTCAGCGGACTCCTCCATGCCGTTACGGATCCACAGTGCGGCAATCACCAGCACGATGCTGAAGATGAACGGAATGCGCCAGCCCCAGCTCAGGAACTGCTCGTCGGTGGTGAGCTGGCTGATTAACGACACCAGCCCTGTAGAAAGCAACAGCCCTACGCCGTACCCGACCTGCACGCCGCTGCTGTAAAACGCTTTCTTATTTTTTGGCGCGCTCTCAACGGATAACAGCGCCGCGCCGCCCCATTCGCCGCCCACGGCGAAGCCCTGAATGGCGCGTAACGTCACCAGCAATACCGGGGCCCACCAGCCAATGGCGGAAAACGACGGGAGAATGCCAATCAGCGCGGTGGCGATCCCCATCATCCAGACGGTGAGCATCAGCATGCGCTTGCGGCCCAGGCGGTCGCCGAAGTGGCCGAAGATCACCCCGCCCAGCGGGCGAAACAGAAAGCCGACGCCGAAGGTGGCAAACGCGGCGAGCGTACCCATCGCAGGGCTGATCTGGGGGAAGAATTCACGGTTAAACACCAGCGCGGCGGTAATGCCGTAAAGCAGAAAATCATACCAGTCGACGACGGCACCCGCGAAGCTGCCGAGTGCGGCGCGGCGGGCACGATTGAGCGAAGGTGTCTCCTCGTTGGGACGATCGGAGATGAGGGTGGAGTCCATAGTTGTCCTGTCCGTACTGATTTTTTAATTATTGGTATAAGAAAAGGTCACTCACATTGCGCCCGTCATATAAACGGAACCTATGAGACTACCGCGACAAAACGCCTGAGAAAACGTTTTTATCTTTCCGGAAGGTGCTGAATAAATAAATTTCATCCACACCTGCGGCGAGATAATTGCCTCTTCTGGCTTCGTTAAGTGCTGAATGGTTTACAGTAATAGTGACCGCCGCGTGAGTTAAGCTGAGGGAATAACGATGCAACGCACCTTTTCGGCATTCTGGATGATTCTGTTTTTATTCGTCGCACCGCTTCAGGCGGAGCCCAACGTCTATGGCGAGCAACGCATCAGCGGCTGGTGGAATGCGTTGACGGAAGACATTTCGCAAACCTGGGCGCAGCCTCAGCGTTACGATCTGTACCTGCCGTTTCTGAGCTGGCACGCTCGCTTTATGTACGACAAAGAAAAAACCGACAAGTACAACGAAATGCCGTGGGGAGGCGGGCTGGGCGTTTCCCGCTATAACGAAGAGGGTAACTGGAGCGCGCTTTTCGCGATGATGTTCAAGGACTCGCACAACGAATGGCAGCCCGCGATGGGCTATGGCTGGGAGAAGGGCTGGTATCTGGATAATGCCAGAGATTTCCGCCTTGGGCTCGGTGCCGCCGCAGGCATCACGGCGCGAGATGATTTTGCGAACTATGTCCCGCTACCGTTCATCTTCCCGCTTTTTTCGGCCAGCTATCAGCGCGTTACCGTCCAGTTCACCTATATTCCCGGGACTTATAACAACGGCAACGTGCTCTTTGCCTGGCTGCGCTTAGGCTTTTAAAGGGTGATCACCTTTTTTGCCACGGCGTTAGACAATACCAGCATGGAGAAGAGAACAGAGGTGACGAACGTAAGTACAATCAACGCCAGCTTCATGCCGAGTGACGTCACCGGTATCAGCGCCGTCAGCAGATGAAACACCGAGTAGTGCACAATATATACGCCAGTCATCGTTTTGCTGATGGCGGCCAGTATGGACTCCTTAAACTCAGCATTGCGGCGAAAGCGCACGCCGTTCGCCGCAATCACCAGGGCAATAATCAGGATGTAGATCTGCGAGCCGGTGAGGATAAAGGCGTTTCTGTCGGCCTTAAACAGGGCAAAAAAGAAGTGGCGCTCGTAAAACCAGGTGAAGAGATAGATAAACGGAATGGCGATAACCGCCGCCCGGACTACATTTTTGCGGCTTATCCACTCGGCGATTTTAGGATCGCAGAAGAGTTGCCCCGTCAGATAAAACAGCAGCCACGTCCAAAGCCGATACTGCGGTGAAAGAGAAAGGACGTGCGTTTCAGGATAAAGCGCCGATAACAGATCGTATCCGTAGGAAAAGAACAGCAGGGCAGCAATCGCGCCGCAGAACAGCGATCTCCGCTGGCTAAGCCACTCTACCGCCGGGTGGAAGGTGTAAATCACGACAAAGGCGAACACGAACCATGGCTGGATTAAATACCCTCGCTGATAAGGCTCCCACAGGTAGTAGATCGTTATCCAGAACAGAAAAACAATCACAAGACTTTTAATTTTACCCAGCTGCCAGCGCGTGCCGTGCCGGGATTGTCCGTCGAGATAGCCCGAGACCACAAAAAACAGCGGTGTAGCGATCGTCGAGATAAAGGTTAAAAACCCCAGGATCCAGTGATAGTCATAATCATAATGATCCCAGGTATTGTAGATGGTGAAGAAGGTCACCGCCGTCATACAGCCCAGCGTCTTGATAATGTTCAGCCCTGTCGCATTCATTGTTGTTTGGCTTCGTCCTTACGATGGAAACACGCATAGATCACGGGGAGGACCAGTAGCGTCAGGATTGTAGCAAACCCCAGTCCAAACATAATCACAACGGCCATGCTCTGGAAGAAAACATCCAGCAGTAGCGGAGCCAGGCCAAGTACGGTCGTGAACGCGGTGAGCAGGATAGGGCGCAGGCGCGAGGTGGCGGCATAAACGATCGCGCTGTGCTGATCCTTTTGCGTTTTCTGCTGTTCGATCTCTTCCACCAGCACGATGCCGTTGCGGATGAGCATTCCGCTCAGGCTCAGCAGACCAATCAGCGCCATAAAGCCAAAGGGAATGCCGGTAATTAAAAATCCTGGTGTGACGCCAATCAACGCCAGCGGTACGGTCAGCCAGATTGCGACGGCATTTTTTACCGAGCTGAACATCAGCACCGTAATGACAAACATCACCAGATACCCGAGAGGCAGCGTTGTGAACAGCCCTTGCTGCGCTTCACTGGCGTTTTCCGCATCGCCCCCCCACTCGATGCTGTAGCCGTGTGGCAGGGGAAGGGCATCTACCTGCGGCTTCACGCGGGCGAGAATATCGCCGGAGGTTTGCTGGGTCAGCGGGTCCGGGTCCGTCTGAACCGTCAGTACCCGCGAGCGGTCGCGTCGAAGAATGAGCGGATCTTCCCACTCCAGAGAGAAGCGACTGACGACGTTACTCAGCGGGATATACTGCTGCCGCGCCTGGCTCCACACCAGCACGTTGTTCAGGTGGCTGGCATCCAGCCTTTCGCTTTCCGGGGGCCTCACCACCACGGGCAGCAGGTCGCTGCCTTCCCGATACAACCCCGCCCGGCTGCCGGAGAAATTCATCTCCAGCGCGTTGTCGACGTCCTGTTTATCCACGCCAAGCTCGCGTCCCAGCGCGGCAACGTACTGCGGGCGGATCACTTTGCTGCGGTTTTGCCAGTCGTTTCGGACGCTCCCCGTAGCCGGATCGCGCGCCAGAATATCGTCCACCTGGCTGGCAATCAGACGCAGCGTATCAGGATCCGGGCCTTTAATGCGCACTTCAATGGCGCTGTCGCCGGAAGGGCCAAACATCACCCGTTTCGTGCTGGCGTTCACCTGCGGGTAGTTTCGCGCGATGTACTCGTCAACGTGGCGGGTCAAGGGGGAAATGTTACGCTGGTCATCCATGCGCACCATGATCTGCGCATAGTTGCTGTACTGCCGTTGTCCGCTGTAGGTCAGAATAAACCGCATGCTCCCCTGACCGATGGTGGAGACGGTGGTTTCCACGCCGGGCTGGCCCTTGATGGTTTTCTCAATATCACCGGTCATTTTCTCGGTCCATTTGATATCGGTCCCGTAGGGTAACCACAGGTCGACAAAGAAAATCGGCGTATTGGACGACGGGAAAAAGTTTTGCCGCACCGCGCCAAACCCCCAGACAGACGCGGCCAGCAGGGCGGCCATCACTACCAGCGTCGGTGCCTTATGGTGCAGCAGCGTGTTAAGCAGGCGCTGATAGAGGCGGTAGAGACGTTTGTCGTAAGGATCTGACTCGTCAGTGGTGTCCGGCGCGCTGTCGTTTTTAAACAACCACCACTTAATCATCACCGGGGTGAGGGTGAGCGCCGAGAACCAGCTCAGCATCAGGGAAATCAGCAGCACCTGGAAGAGGGATTTACAGTATTCCCCGGTGGAATCCTGCGACAGCCCGATAGGCGCAAACGCAAGGATAGCGATCACCGTCGCCCCCAGCAGCGGCAGGGCGGAGCGACGGATGATCGTGTTAACGGCGGTTAATAGCGGGGAGCCCTGCTGTCGGGCAATCAACACCCCTTCGACAATGACGATGGCGTTATCCACCAGCATGCTAAGGGCGATAATCAGCGCCCCAAGCGAGATGCGCTGTAGCTCAATGCCCCAGAGATACATAATCAGCAGCGTGCCCAGCACGTTAAGCGCGAGGGAAAACGCGATGATGATCCCGCTGCGTACGCCCATAAAGATCAGCAGCACGCCGATGACAATCGCCAGCGCCATCAGGAAGTTAATAATAAAACCGTTAACAGAGTGGCCCACTTCGGCTGCCTGATCGTAAAACAGATCTATCTGTATGCCTGCCGGTTTTTCCGTCGACATCTGGTTTAGCTTCGCCTCCAGCGCGTGGCCCACGTCGATCACGTTCACGCCGGGAATAAACGAGACGCCCATGGTGACGGCTTTTTTGCCGTTGGCATGGTAGATACTGGCTGGCGATTCGTTCAGCCCGCGCGACAGCGTGGCGATATCCCGCAGACGCGTCGCCGCCCCGGTGCCGGAAGGCGTGATGATGAGATCCGCCAGTTCATCCAGATTCTCGAACTCACCGGTCGGGTGCAGACGAATGGATTCGCTGCCGGAGGTGATTTCTCCGGCGCTTGAAACGACGTTAAGCCTGCTGAGCAGGGCGGAAAGCTGGTTCAGGGTAATGCCGCGCGCGGCCATTTTGGTCAGGGAAATATCGATATTGACCTGTTGGCTTATCGCTCCGCCGATGGCAACCTTCGCGACCCCGGGGACCAGAATCAACTCGCGGCGCAGCTGCTCCGCGTATCTCACCAGTTCAGGATTACTGAATTCATCCCCGGAAATGGCGAAGAAGAAGCCGAACACGTCGCCGAAATCGTCATTCACAAAGGGCGTGACGACGCCGGGCGGGAACTGACGCGAGGCGTCGCCCACGCGGCGGCGCAGTTCATCCCAAATCTGCGGCAGTTCGTTTGAGTGATAGCGTGACGCGATGTTAACGGTGATTTGTGACAAACCGTTTGAAGAGATGGAGCTCACGTTGTCCAGATAAGGCAGCTGCTGAAGGGCATTCTCCAGCGGCAGCGTCACCTCTTCTTCGACCTGCTGAGCGGATGCGCCGGGGTAGTGAGTGACCACCACTGCGGTTTTGATGGTAAAGGCGGGATCTTCCAGCCTGCCGATATTCAACAGCGCGAAAATACCCCCGATGCCCAGCAGCAGAATCGTTAGCCAGACGCGAACAGGGTTATTAATAAATTGACGAGAGATATCCATTACAGTCCCCGTTCACGCGTCCAGATACGCACCGGCTGGTTAGCATGCAGCTCCCCAACGCCTGCGGCTACCACGCGCTCACCCGCCTTAAGCCCGCTGGTGATCACCACGCCTTCGGTAATCACTTGCCCCACGCTGACCTTGCGGTCTTCAAGATGGAGCGTGTCGCCTTCTCCCGCCACAACCCAGACGTGCGGCTCATTGCGCGGGCTGTTGTCCGGGTTAAAGACTGCCTCAACCGGTACGACCAGCGCCTGAGTGCCCGCGCCAGCCGGGAGGTTGGTTAAATTAATGGTAACCGTACCGCTTACGCCACCGACGGCGGGAAAATCATCTGGCCGCGGCATGGTCAGTATTACCTGCCAGGTCAGGGTATTACTGTCGCTGCTGCCCGAGTGTTCTTTATAAACGGCGGTAAATTCCCGATCCGGAATGGCGTTAATTCTCACTACCGGGCGATACTGCGCGTTGCGAATATCAAAGGTCTTAAACAAGTTTTCAGGGATGCTGAACACCACGTCAAGCAGATCGGTGCGGGTTAACGTCGCGATGGGCTGACCGGCAGACACCACCTGATGGTTTCGGACATGTACGCTGGCCACCGTCCCGCTGAAGGGGGCGACAAGCGTCATTTGATTCAACTCTTCTCGGGCGATCTGTAGCGCCGCATTCGCCGAATCGCGGTTCGCACGCTGCACGTCCATTTCGGCTTTCGAAATCGCCTGGCGGCCCGCCAGCGTCTGGAAACGATCGAATTGCCTCTGGGCCAGCGTCGCCGCCGTTTGTCTGTCATTAACCCGCTGCTGGGCTTCACGGGCATTCAATCTTGCAAGCTGTTGACCCTGCTTGATGACTGCGCCCTGACGCACATCGAGCGCTTCAATTTGACCAGCGCGCTTGAAGGAAAGGTCTGTGGCATCGCCCGATTCAATGCGGGCGGGAAAAACGCGCTGCTGGGCGTTACCGGGAACCGTCACCTCCGCTACTTTTACCATCCTGGGCAGGGGGGAGACGTCTTTGGGTTCCGGGTCGCACGCTGTGAGCGTTAACAAAACGAACGGTAAAAGAGAGAGGTAGCGGTTCACTGTATTCCCCTAATAAATAACTGTTTTATTTATTCCATAACCTGGACAGGGGTGACACTATTCTGCCAGAACAGTGACGACCATATAGGTAAATAAACCAATCGCCGTGCTGGCGATAATGGCAAGCGCAATAAACATACCCAGTCGGATCAGGCTTATACCATACATACATTCCTCCATGAGCCGGAAGCGGTGGCTAACTATGAGCATAGTCGGCGAAAAGATAAATGTTAAATAACCATTAGCAGTGGGGAAGCGCTAAACCTGATATTCCTGTGCTACGTTTAATATTATTCATCTCTTTTTACCGTAACTGGCATTAAGGGCAACCCCCTGCATTTAATGCGTTTTTATGCTTCATTCACTCTCATGTTGGTTATAAAAAGGATGCTCGATATGTATAAAAACATTCTCGTTCCGGTGGACGTCTACGAGACAAGCCTGGCGGATAAAGCGTTGCAACATGCACAGTTTCTGGCGCAAAGCGCATCGGGTGACATTCATTTGCTGCACGTCATGCCCAAATTTTCAGCCGAACTGACGCGCGGTTTTATTTCAGATGCGCGCAAGATGGATGAATATATGATTAATAACTCGAAAGAAAAACTGTCTGACCTGGTCAAAAAATTGAATCTGCCAGAAGAGCGGGTTCATCTCCATGTTCGTAGCGGAAATGTTCGTGATGAGGTTATTAAGCTGGCGGATGAACTTGCTGCTGGCGCGATTATTGTCGGCTCTCGAAATCCAAATATTCAAACCCATTTGTTAGGATCGGAGGCGGCAAGTATTGTCCGTTACGCCCATGTTCCTGTTTTCGTTATTCGTTAATTACATGAAAGCAAGGTGATTTCTGAATAGAACCTGAGGAAGGAACGATGAAAACAGGAAAATCTGAACGTCCATATTATCAACAAACCGTTGACGAAACCCTGTCGAATATCCACTCCACTCTGGAAGGACTTAGCGGCACTGAGGCATCAGCCCGACTTCAGCAGCATGGTGAGAATGCTTTGCCGCAAAAAAAGGGCAAACCCGCCTGGCTGCGCTTCCTGGCGCATTTTAACGATGTATTAATTTACGTTTTGCTGGTGGCCGCGTTGCTTAAGCTCTTTATGGGCCACTGGGTAGACATGTTCGTGATCCTGGGGGTTGCCATCATTAACGCGCTGATTGGCCATATCCAGGAGAGCAATGCTGAAAAATCGTTGCAGAGTATTCGCAATATGCTCTCCAGCGAAGCCGTGGTGGTACGACAGGGGAATCATGAAACGATCCCCACCACGTCGCTGGTCCCGGGTGATATCGTGGTGATCCGCGCCGGGGATCGTATTCCTGCGGACCTGCGTGTGATTGAAGCGCATAACCTTCGCGTGGAGGAGGCCATCCTGACCGGCGAATCCACCGTTGTTGAAAAAAACAGCGATGCGTTAAGCGGGGAACTGCCTTTAGGTGACCGGTATAATCTGCTTTACTCAGGCACCACCGTCAGCTCCGGCGGCGGTAAAGGCGTGGTGGTGGCAACCGGGGGCGAGACCGAGCTTGGTCACATTAATCAGATGATGTCCGACATTGAAAAGCACCGCACGCCGCTGATGGTGCAGATGGATAAGCTCGGTAAAACCATCTTCATTACTATCCTGGTCATGATGGTGGCGCTGTTTGTTTTCAGCCTCTTGTTCCGGGATATGCCGGTTTCTGAACTGGTGCTGTCGCTTATCAGCCTCGCCGTTGCCGCCGTGCCGGAAGGCCTGCCGGCAATCATTTCCATCATCCTTTCGCTTGGCGTACAGGCCATGGCGCGTCGCAAGGCCATCATTCGTAAGTTGCCCACGGTGGAAACCCTGGGCGCAATGACGGTCATCTGCTCGGATAAAACCGGCACCCTGACGATGAATGAAATGACGGTCAAAGCGGTGATTACCGCTGAGACGACCTATCGCGTGGAGGGCGACAGCTACGAACCGGTGGGGAATATTCACCCCGTAGATGACCCGACGCCCGTCAGCGTGACGCAGGGTTCCCTGCTGGAACGCTACCTGCGCACCATTGACCTCTGTAATGACAGCCAGCTGATCAAAGACGAGCAGGGGCTGTGGAAAATCACCGGGGGGCCGACCGAGGGCGCCCTGAAGGTGCTGGCGGCAAAAATCCCGCTCCCAGCGCTTGATACGGAAATGCGCAGTAAAATCCCGTTTGATTCGCAGTATAAATACATGTCCACGCTGTACCGGCTGGGTGAAGAAGAGGCGATTTTAATCACCGGCGCGCCGGACGTCCTGTTCCGCCTCTGCCAGTACCAGCAGACGAATGACGGACTGCAGCCGTTCGATCAGCCTTACTGGGAAGGCAAGATCGAAGAGTATGCCCGGGAAGGGTTGCGTATGGTGGCTGCGGCCTGGAAACCTGCCCGCGAGGGACAGCGCGAGCTGGATCACCCGGACCTGCGTGATGGCGTGATCCTGCTGGGTATTGCGGGAATGATGGATCCGCCGCGTCCGGAGGCCATTACCGCGATTGCCGACTGTCTGCAGGCCGGAATTCGCGTAAAAATGATCACCGGCGACCACCCGCAAACGGCCATGAGCATTGGGCAAATGCTGGGGATTGGTAACGCTGCAAGCGCTATCACCGGACGCGAGCTGGAGGCGATGGACGACCGTCAGCTGAGCGACGCCGCGCAGCAGTACGATATTTTCGCCCGAACCAGCCCGGAGGATAAATTCCGCCTCGTGCAGGCCCTGCAAAGTAAACAGGAAGTGGTGGGCATGACCGGGGATGGTGTAAATGATGCCCCGGCGCTCAAACGGGCGGATGTGGGTATCGCCATGGGGATTAAGGGGACAGAGGTCACCAAGGAAGCCGCCGACATGGTGTTAACGGATGACAACTTTGCCACCATTGCCAGTGCGGTGCACGAGGGGCGTCGTGTTTACGATAACCTGAAAAAAACGATTCTCTTCGTTATCCCGAGCAACATTGCGCAGGCCCTGCTAATCATCATCGCGCTGCTGGCGGGGAACCTGATCCCGCTGACCCCGGTGCTGATCCTGTGGATGAACATGGCGACGTCGGCAACGCTGTCGTTTGGCCTGGCGTTTGAAGCGGGTGAGAAGGACATCATGAACCGGCCACCGCGTAAGGCGAATCTGCATGTGATGGACGGCTATGCCATCTGGCGCGTGGTGTTTGTCGGTCTGATGATTGCCATCAGCGCTTTCGTGCTGGAAGCCTGGCTACAGCCGCGCGGTTACTCAGCGGAATTTATCCGCACCGTGCTGCTGCAAACCCTGGTGACCGCGCAGTGGTTTTACATGCTTAACTGCCGCGTTAATGACGGCTTCTCGCTGAGCAAAGGCCTGCTGGCGAATAAAGGGATTTGGATCGTGAGCGGTGTACTGCTGGCGCTACAACTTCTTATCATTTACGCACCGTTCATGCAGATGCTGTTTGGCACCGAAGCACTGCCGTTCCGCTACTGGGTCATCACCTTCCTGATTGGTTTTGTGATGTTCCTTATTGTCGAGGCGGAAAAAGTGCTGACGCGCAGATGGCGCAAAACTGAGGCGTAATAGCGTAAACTGAGAAAGCCTGCCTGAGTCCAGGCTTTCTCTTTTTTGAGCACAGGAAATTATGATGCGATTTACCTGGTTCGTCCTTACGCTGTGTGCCGCTGTTCCCGGCGCGTTTGCCGTAACCTATACCTTACCGCCGGAAGGCAGTCGTCTGGTGGGAACCCCGATTATCATCACCGTTCCCGAGCGCAATACGTTACCGCTTGAGGCCTTTGCCGCGCAGTACGGGCAGGGGCTAAGCAATATGCTGGAAGCGAACCCGGGGGTGGATCCTTTCTTGCCCAAATCCGGCACCCGGCTGGTGATTCCTCAGCAGCTGATTTTGCCCGACACCGTCCGCGAGGGGATTGTCGTTAACGTGGCGGAAATGCGTCTCTACTATTATCCACCGGGCAGCAATACCGTTGAAGTGCTGCCCATCGGCATCGGTCAGGCCGGGCGCGAAACCCCGCGTAACTGGGTAACGGCGGTTGAACGTAAGCAGGTGGGGCCAACCTGGTCTCCGACACCGAATACGCGTCGTGCCTATGCGGCAGAGGGAAAAACGCTGCCTGCCTTCGTGCCCGCCGGACCGGATAACCCGATGGGGTTGTATGCGATCTATATTGGCAGGCTGTATGCCATACACGGCACAAACTCGAATTTCGGCATTGGACTGCGGGTGAGTCAGGGCTGTATTCGTCTGCGCAATAATGACATCAAATACCTTTTCGATAATGTCCCCGTTGGAACCCGCGTACAGCTTATCGATCGGCCCGTTAAAGTCACCACGGAACCGGACGGCAACCGCTGGGTGGAGGTTCACGAGCCATTATCACGTAACCGTGCGGAGTTTGAATCGACCCGGAAAGTGCCTCTGCCAATGTCAGCCGCGCAGCGGACGCAGTTGATAAACGAGGGGGCGGGAGCCGAACTGGAACGGCGGTCAGGGATGCCGGTGAAGCTTGCTTATTGAGGCTGTGTTGCCCGGTGGCGCTGCGCTTACCGGGCCTACAGTCCTGTAGGTCGGGTAAGGCGAAGCCGCCACCCGATAATTTTACCCGACGCAGAAAAGCAAAAAGCCTGCTTTAAAAGCAGGCTTTTCAAATTTGGCTCCTCTGACTGGACTCGAACCAGTGACATACGGATTAACAGTCCGCCGTTCTACCGACTGAACTACAGAGGAATCGTGTGAACGGGGCGCATATTATCGACCTGCGTTCACCTTGTCAAAGGGTGGAGCGCCGCCTTTTGATCGTTTGCTGACAAAATCGGCAAAGTGATGTTTTTGACAGCGGAATGCACCGCTTTGGTGCGGGTATACCTCTAATGGGGCAGATCATAAACTGCTGTTTCGGTAATAAAACCCCCCTCCATGATTAGGTTTCCTTATTTTCAGGCGCTTAGTGCCCAATTCAGACCGCCTGGAAAAAGTGGCATTCATATTGCAAAACCTGTTCAACAACGACAGCCGGTTCCGGCACAGCATTTCGAACAGGGGGCAAAATGAACTTAAGACGACTGAAATACTTCGTAAAAATCGTCGATATCGGCAGCCTGACTCAAGCGGCAGAAGTGCTGCATATCGCGCAGCCTGCGCTGAGCCAGCAGGTGGCTACTCTGGAAGGCGAGATGGATCAGCAGCTGTTGATCCGCACCAAACGCGGCGTCACGCCAACGGAAGCCGGTAAGATCCTGTATACCCATGCGCGCACCATTCTTCGCCAGTGTGAACAGGCGCAACTGGCGGTAAATAACGTGGGGCAGACCCTGAGCGGGCACGTGTCCATCGGGCTGGCGCCGGGAACGGCGGCATCGTCCATAACCATGCCGCTGCTGCAGGCCGTCCGCGCTGAGCTGCCTGAAGTGCTGGTCTATCTGCACGAAAACAGCGGTTCTGTCCTGAATGATAAACTGCTCAGTGGCCAGCTGGACATGGCGGTCCTTTACGATCGCTCCCCGGTTGCCGGGATCACCAGCCAGCCGCTGCTGAAAGAAGATCTCTACCTCGTGGGCACCCGCGACTGCCCGGGCCAGAGCGTCGACCTTACCGCCGTGGCAGAAATGAACCTCTATCTGCCGCGCGACTACAGCGCTGTGCGCGTGCGCGTGGACGAAGCGTTTTCCCTGCGCCGCCTGACGGCCAAAATCATCGGCGAAATCGACTCGATCTCCACGCTGACCGCAGCCATTGCCAGCGGCATGGGGGTGACCGTTCTGCCGGAATCCGCAGCACGCTCGCTGTGCAGTGCGGCAAACGGCTGGATGGCGCGGATCACCACGCCTTCCATGAGCCTGCCGCTGTCGCTGAACATGTCCGCACGCGGTTCGCTGTCGCCACAGGCGCAGGCGGTAAAAGAGATTTTGATGTCGCTGGTCAGCAAGCCATCGCTTGAGAACCGCGAACTCCAGCTCGTGAGCTGATATTCCATAAAAGCATAAGATGCTGGTTTTTATTATTTGTTCTGCAGCTCGGCTGACTCTAACAATAGAGCTATGTCAGATGCGCCGGAGTGAATCGTGAATTTCCAGCAACTTAAAATTATCCGTGAGGCGGCCAGGCGGGACTACAACCTGACCGAGGTCGCCAATATGCTTTATACCTCCCAGTCCGGCGTCAGCCGCCATATCCGCGAGCTGGAAGAGGAACTGGGCATAGAGATCTTTATCCGTCGCGGCAAGCGGCTGCTCGGCATGACGGAGCCGGGTAAGGCTTTGCTCACCATCGCTGAGCGGATCCTCAACGAGGCCAGCAACGTGCGTCGCCTGGCGGATCTCTTCACCAATGACGCCTCGGGCGTGCTTACCATTGCCACCACCCACACCCAGGCGCGCTACAGCCTGCCGCCGGTGATTAAAGCGTTCCGCGAACTTTTCCCTGACGTCCGTCTGGAGCTTATCCAGGGCACGCCGCAGGAAATTGAAGTGCTGCTGCAAAACGGTGGTGCGGATATCGGCATTGCCAGCGAACGCCTGAGCAACGATCCGCTGCTGGTGGCTTTCCCCTGGTTCCGCTGGTACCACAGCTTATTACTTCCGGTCGATCATCCGCTGAATCAGGTTTCTCCCCTGACGCTGGAAGACATTGCGAAATGGCCACTCATTACCTACCGCCAGGGGATCACCGGACGCTCGCGTATTGATGAAGCCTTCAACCGCAAAGGGTTAACGCCGGACATCGTGCTGAGCGCGCAGGATTCTGACGTGATCAAAACCTACGTCGAACTGGGGCTGGGCATTGGCCTGGTGGCGGAACAGTCCAGTGGGGAACGCGAAGATGGGAACCTGGTGCGTCTTGACACGCGTCATCTGTTTGACGCCAACACCGTCTGGCTCGGCCTGAAGCGCGGGCAGCTACAGCGCAACTATGTGTGGCGCTTTATCGAACTCTGCAACGCCGGGCTGTCGGTGGATGAGATTAAACGTCAGGTGATGGAGCCGGAAGAAGTGGCGATTGATTATCAGATTTAGGTGCGGGTTTGCCCGGTGGCGCTGCGCTGACCGGGCTCATTGACTGAATAAACGTCCCGATAACCGTACTGGTGACGGCAACCCGATCGGGAGCGTAGGTGGTCGGACGCGTCTTTAGCAGCGCATTCCATTCCCTGCAGGCCGCCAGCAGCTGGACTGTAATGCGATCGACCCAGGCACCGTGCTGCTTTTCTTCCGGGCGTAGGTTGTGCTCATACACATTTTGTACCCCTTTCACTGCGCCGTATCCCTGGCCTTACTGGCTGGTGACTTCGCAGTTAACGGAGGCGAAGCCGGAGGTGGCTCTCTTTGTCGAGTGGCTGGATGAGGAAGTGGCGGCCTGGCGTCAGCTCACGGAGTTCTGAACTCTTTTTTACGGTACTGCTCGCAATGCGGTGAATGCCTGACGGGTGATTCATCGAAATACTCCTGCACGTCTTCAGCTTTCGCGTAAAAACACATGAATCATGCACATTCTCTCAGGATAATTGCTGCTATAGCTTTACGGCTATATAGCTTTTGATCTATATTTCACGGAGGAAGTGTGTGGACAATTAACACGACGGACAGGTTTGATTGCTGGTTTCGTTCACTTGACGATACTGACCGAGCCTGCGTGCTGGCAGCACTGCTTGTTTTGCGAGAAAAGGGGCCGGCTTTGTCGAGACCCTATGCCGATACGCTTAAAGGCTCTCGTCACAGTAACATGAAAGAGCTGCGCATTCAGAGTAAGGGCGATCCGTTGCGGGCATTTTTCGCGTTTGACCCAAATCGAACCGGCATTGTGCTTTGTGCTGGCAACAAGGCCGGCAACGAAAGACGATTTTACGATGAGATGCTTCTGGTGGCTGACCGGGAATTCACTCACTGGTTGAATACATTAAAAGAGAGGACGTTGCGCGATGGGCAGAAACCTTGAGCAGCTTATAGCGGATGAAAAACCGGATGTTGTTGCCAGCGCTCAGGCAATGGCGGCCGACATTTTGCTTAACATTCACCTGGCAGAGCTACGTGAAAAGGTGCAAAAAACGCAGGTTGAAATGGCGCAGGCGCTGGGCATCAGGCAGCCCACCGTCGCGGTTATGGAAAAGCCAGGGCGCGATCTGAAACTCTCTTCACTTAAGCGCTACGTTGAGGCAGCGGGTGGAAAGCTTAAGCTTGACGTTGAGCTGCCGGATGGCTCGCACTATGAGTTTGTGCTGTAGGGCAAAAGCAGCTTTTTCAAATTTAGCTCCTCTGACCGGGAGCGCCTTTGCCAGTAACGGGCGAATAAATAAGCTAAATCTCATTTCCCTTTCTATTGGTGTTGGGGACATGCTGCTGCATTAATTCAACGATCCAATCAATAAAAACGCGCAGTCTGGCGTTGACATGGCGGTTAGGCGGAAATGCCAGGTACAGGGGCATTGGGTTAATACGCCAAGGTTCGAACAGCCGAATCAAGGAACCACAAGCCTGATGCGCTTCTGCCATATAGACGGGTAGCGCAATTACGCCTAATCCCGCTAACCCAGCTTCGAGGTAAGCATTGCCATCATCCACTGCAAGCACGTAGCTGCCCTTGATTTCAATATGTTCACTCTCGCTGTGCAGTACCAGAGGATCAATCTTACCGGTGCGTGAGGATAAGAATCCCACTATGCGATGGTCGGTGTTTTCCAGCTCACGCGGATGCGCAGGGGCGCCAAGGCGTTCCACATAGCTCGGTGCGACGTAAACACCGATTTGCAAATCGCCGACATGGCGCGCGATCAGGGACTGGTCGTTGATTTCGCCACCGCGCAGGACGCAATCCACGTTGTCGCCGATCAGATCCACCACCCGGTCGCTCACGCCCATATCGAACTGAATATCCGGGTAGCGTGCATGGAAAGCCGGTAGCGCGGGCACCAGCACCAGGCGGGCGAGAGGAGTGGGCACATCTATCCGCAGGCGTCCCCTGGGGATCATCGTCGCACTGGACAGGCTGTTTTCAGCATCTTCCATGTCCGCCAGCAGGCGGATGACGCGCTCGTAGTAGATCGCGCCATCGGGAGTGACGCCGAGCCTGCGGGTGGTGCGATGGAGCAATTTGACGCGCAGGCGCGCTTCCAGTTGCTGAATAAGCTGCGTCACCGTGGTTTTGCTCATATGAAGCGTTTGGGCAGCCTTTGTGAAACTGCCTGCCTCCACCACGCGAGCAAAGGCGCGCATCGCATCGAAACGATCCATCACTTGTCCTCTCTTTTCACCGATTGTTTGGATATTACAAACAATGATGGACAAAGTCGCTTGTTTATCCGCCAGAACCTGCACCTGTAAAGTGTCTTTATGTTCACCGGGCAGATTTCGCCCTATTGCAAAGGTACAAACATGACAACACGCGAAGCCGTTTTTCCCTCCGGTCGCCAGGCGCTCTATGAGCGTAATCGCTATTCACCGGCCATCAAATCCAACGGTTTCTTGTTCGTTTCGGGGCAGGTGGGTAGTCGCGAGGATGGTTCGCCTGAGCCCGATCTGAAAGCGCAGGTCAGGCTGGCTTTCGATAATCTTAATGCTGTCCTCGCGGCTGCGGGCTGCACGTTCAGTGACGTGGTTGACGTGACCCTCTTTGTCGTCGATCCCGAGTCAAACCTCGACGCTATCTGGAGTATCCTGCCAGAATATTGGGGGGAAGCGCCTTACCCTACGTTGACGGGGATCGGCGTGACGTGGCTGTACGGATTCCAGTTTGAGATAAAGGTGATTGCCCGGCTGCCCTGAGCGTTACGGGTTCTTCCGCCAGTCGAAAGATAAGACAGAGGTAAATTGATGAAAGCAGCGGTTTATTGCCCGGTGGCGCTGCGCTTACCGTGCCTGCGGTCCCGTAGGTCGGGTAAGGCGAAGCCGCCACCCGACAATTTTACCCGACGCAGAAAAGCAAAAAGCCTGCTTCAAAAGCAGGCTTTTCAAATTTGGCTCCTCTGACTGGGATCGCCTTTGCCATTAACTGGCTGAAGAATAAGCTAAACCAGAAATTTAGTCTTGTCAAGACCACCAGAATGACCACCAATAATGATGGCTCCATATAAGAAGCCGTCAACGACCTCCTTTATATTACATGCTGTATATAGGCAACAGTTGTAACTGATTTTTATAAGCTGTTGGCTATTTCAGAAGCATGACGCATAACTTTTGTCGATAAGATGAAAAGGTCTTTTGCGGAAATTTGGTATTTTTCGGCGATATTAAAAATATCTTCAGCATCATCTTCCCTTCCAGAACCAGGGTCCGGATATCTTCCCGCCCAGTAAACAAAATGTGTTAATCCTCTCAGGATTGCTAGTTCTTTTTCGCTGAGTTCAGGGATAAAGTTGGCTAGTTGATGTAGCCTGTGATGCCTGTTTTGTTTTTCTATTACTTTGTAGCCATCAACTCCTTCTTTCATGATCATCATTGATTTAAGGCAGATTTCTAGGCTGTAGCCAACAAGCATCAAACCAACTGCACAGTATTGGCTATCACAAACACCACGTATTAAAGGTGGCATGGTTTCGAACGTCTGCTCTTTTTTCAAAACGGCTGTCGCGGCTTCAGATAGAGCATGAGCTTGGGTTAGCCATAAAACTGGATTTTTTAACTCGTTGTCCGTTGCGGGTTTTGTGATGTCAACGGGAAAACCGGAGATAGTGCTGGCAATACCTAATCTGTGACGTGCCAGTGCGCTGTATCCGAAGGGATCTTTTCCAAAATTAAGTCTGTTAGGTTTTAGACTGGTTTCAATTTTCTGCATAAAGCTTCCCGTCTTTAATGTTGTTATTGGTAGAAAATTAGCTGTAATTAGTCAACTATTGGCTATAGAAAGGATACTTAACGATTTTAGACTGGTTACATATTCCCATCTATTTCCTGAAAACCCCGAGCAAGTAAGGAAGGACGCAATTCTTTCAATGCATTAGCGGGTACTCCAAGCCATAAAAGATTGCGAGCGCGAGTTACAGCTACATACCCAATACGTCCCACTTCGCTGTCGACTCCAGCCAACAGTGCACTGACGTGCTCCTTATTCGTCAAGTATAAGACTGCATCAAGGCTTTCCCCCTTTGCCTGGTGAACTGTATCTATGCGGATACGGGATGCATCGTCTTTCATTACAAGTTCAGCTGTAGCGATCAGTGGTGTATTAGACAATCCTCTTTTAGCAAGTTTGTTTCCTAAGTTATCGGCACCCACCAATCCGTGGTCCTGTGCGATACGAGCCAGTAGAACCTTAATTCTTGCCAGCAGTAACGGATGCCACTGTGTGTCACCAGTTAGCGTCGCAGCGGGGAGTCCAGAGGCGGGATCCCGAGTAAATGCCCATATAAGTCTTCGTAGAGCGCGATCATCAGGATAGCGTGCTGGTTGCGTGATCCTTGCGACTAGTCCTTGCGGCGGGTTGGCGAGTAGACAGACGATAGCATTTGCTACAAGCTTGAACGCGGTAAGATAATCTTGGTTTTGATCGCGTAATATTGCGGCTTGTGCAAGATTTTTGACCGTCCCCTGGCCGGGGGCACCTTCGTTGCCCGCGAGTGTATCTGCCAGGCTACGAGCGCGACAGAGTACGGCTGAACATTTGGGTTTCAGATTAGCTGCCAATACCGCGGTCTGGAAAGCTGCAATCAGGTTCTCTCGCTCTGCATTTCGGTATGGGATAAAGAAGGCTCCATGTATTGTATCGGGTACACCTCTATCAGCAGTGTCCCCGCGATTGGAAAGACTGTTAGCCAAATCGAGAATTGGTGGGACAGAGCGAAAGTTTTTGGTGAGCTGAAGACTGTTGACACCTTTTCTTTGACCGTATCGAGCCAGAAATACTCCATTTGCGCCAGCGAACTCGTAGATACCCTGGTTAGGATCTCCGATTAATGAGATCTGGCAGCCTGCTCCAATTAATAATTCAATAATGGCTTGATGAACTGTACCTATGTCCTGCGCCTCATCAATCAATATATGTGGATATCGACGAACCAGGGCGCTTAAAATACTCGGCTGTTCTACCAAAGTACGATAGCACCAGTATCGCCCGAGGTTATGTGTGTAAGCACCGATCTGTCCAAGACGATTTACAAGGCGTGTCGATTGCGCTGTGTCTAACTTGTATGTACCGTCGTGTTCGGAATAGAAAAAGTAGATACCACTTCTGTCCATACCGACCTGCATTTGCGTTATTTCACGTGGATATGTATTCGTCTGGAATTTGAAGCCACTTAAGAATGCTTCTCCACCCGTTACAAGGAAAGCAGTCTGCCGGGCTTCCATCGTCCGATAGGCATGGGGACGCAGTACGTTAGCAGTTATGAAGGAATCAAGTGTGTCAATTTCAACTCTATGGTAGGTAGTATTTGAGGGAACGTTTTGGACTAATTTTTTATATTCTTGTCGAAAGGTATCTACGGCAACATTAGAGAATGACAGTAAAGCAATTCGGCCACGATGTTCCCCTAACTGTCGGCGCATTTGCGCCAGTCGCCGTACCGCTGTAAATGTTTTTCCGCTACCGGCACATGCAATCACGGATATTGGTGAAAGTGGCGCATTGATAATCTGTAACTGTTCATCGGATGGCTGAGTCATAACTCAGGCTCCTTGATTTGGCAGGCATGGGCTATGGCCTTTTTGATGTAGTCCGGCACATTAAAATCAGTGCCACTGGAAATCAATTGTGCGAGTGTTTGACCAAAGCGGCCTTTTTGTACATTGTTTTGTGGTCGTTCAAACATACCGCTGAAAAGAGCTCGAGCCTTGGACGTATCATCTTCTGCTGCATCTACTGCTTCCGAGACAGCTTGACCTATTTTGGGATGTAGCTCCTTCAGTGCTGACAACATTGCGCTACGATTTACTGCATGTAGAGCTAGATCGTATTCGAGAGTTTTAACCCCATGAAATACTTGGACGAAAGCATCCTCGCTTTTCTTCATCTTGGCGGTATTGTCTGAAATTTTCACTATATCACCAAGTGAAGGATAGGCCGCCTGTGGCTCTTCGATCCCATCGTTCTCATCGACAGGATCTGCATCAGTGATAATTGATACTGGAATCTTCAGCGCTTTCTCGCCAAAAAGTGGCAAAAAGGAGTCGAAATTCAATCCTTCGACACTGATCAAGCTGACACCATGTTCACGTAATCTATACCCACATTTTTCTGCCAGCACGTTGACCAGCATTAACTCGGCTGCACCTTCGACGAAAATGGCTCTACGGGCAAAGAACAATTCGGCACGCGTCACATCAAGATAACGTTCCAGTTTTTCCCGTTTTCCTTTGTCAAAAGAAATTGTGCGTGGAAAGAATGTTTCCACAGAAGTCCCTGTATCAACCAAGCAGGCGATGCTATCTAGATCGGCGATGCTGGCGAAATTAGGTGAGTGGCTGGTGACGAATAATTGAACCGGTTTTTCTCCTTCAATAGCTTTGATCGTCCCCAAATAATCTAATAATACTGCCTGTAGTTGTGGGTGAAGGTGTGCCTCTGGTTCTTCGACTATCAGGCTTCGATAGCTTGCTTCCGGGTTCTTAGCGAGTTCACTGAGTACGACTGCCATGAAGATCAAGTTGTTGAAGCCCAGTCCGTTTTGTTCAATCTCGAAAGCATCCACTATTAACGACAGGCGAGCGGCTAATCGCTGAAAGTCACTGCCACTCAAGCCGAGGTCCAGAACTTGAGCAAGTTGAGGCCCAAGCATAGTTCCGTGTCGGTTCTGGATAGCCGTATGAGTGTTAACGATAGGTTTATGCTTCTTCAACTCTTCGTCTAGTTTCTTCAGTGCATCGTTGATACCATCCTTTCCAGCATCGTCGGCCAGAAGCTGTAATAGTCGAGATAGTTGGCTAGTGCGGCTCGGTCTGAGCCCTTGTGAAGCATCCCGCATTGGAGGGAGATAGACACCTCGGAGGTTTTCCATCATGTCTGAGGTTAACCCCATATCTTCATGATCACCGCACCAGCGTTTAACTCGTAGCCTTCCAGTTTTATCAGCTTCCGAATAACGGATTGTGATATGAGCTTCGAGTTTACCAAGTGCGTCAGGTTTTAATGCAGCCAGAAAATCGGCTTCATTGTCCGGGTCTAAATCGCGAAAGACATAGTGGAATTCAATATCACCTGCTGGAATACCGCCTTTAGGTCGATGTATATCCTCGTTGTCGAGGCGTGGATATGGCTCATCATGCCCAGCAAGAAGTGCCCGTAATGCATCAATCACTGCGGTCTTGCCAACATTATTTGGACCGACCAGAATATTCAGTCCAGGTTGAAAAGTAAGCTCAGCTTGATTAAGCTTTCTGAAGTTCGATATTCTCAGTTGCGCTAAATACATTGATGATTTTCTCCCTGCTGTTCGGTTTGCAATGCAGTCGTTGATAAACGATTACCAGCCTCACATCCAGTCTAATCATAATGTTATTCCCTTAGTTTTGATACCGTTACAGCAAGGGATCATTTGCCATGTTCAGTCATACCTTTAAATTGAACATATTGCACATTCAGACTCGGGCGCTTGGATATGGACGGGCGAGTTAGTACATATAGTGATTTACTCCTCTTCATCATCATGTGTACTACTGAATTTCTTGCTTCTACAGCGTACTTCTCTTTGCATCACTTTCATGATCCCTTCAAGCGCATTTGCTGTCCGGAATCCAGCCCAACTAACTGTTCCCATCCAGAACACCGGCAGCGCGATGAACATCGTTCCCAGAACAAACTGCATCAGTAAACCATCCGCAGTATTTTGTACTCCGAAGGGATTGTTCGTATCGCTGCCATACATGAGTTCCAGTAGCGACGTATCAAGCCACCGAGTTAGTTCCCACCAGAAGGACAGGAAAATCAACCCGAACTGAGCGAAGGTAACGATAATTACCGTTTTTGGGTTGTAGGCAGAAAACAGTGTGACTAGAGGAATGCTTATTACCAGCGCCATCAGCAAAATTGCCTGTACCATGGGCAATGCCTGCCGTAAAGAATCGTAGGTTGGAAAGAGGACGAATGACTTCATCGTGTTGTTGGCAGAACTAACTTTACGGGTTATCCGGTTGGTCAGTGTCGGATCGACATTGCCGCCGTACCCTGAATAGGTGTTTCCGCTCTGTGATGCAGCCATGCCCTGCGGGCTGGTCATGGTACGTAATATCGCCTCTTCGTAATCGCTCCGACCGTAAGGTAACTGGTGTAACTCTTGCCATATTTCAGGCTTTACCAATGAGATTAGCCGTAAACGTAGCCCTCGATCCGTATCTGACCACCATTGTTTACAGGTGGGGTATCCACCGTTGCCTGAGTTGAATAACCCCGCATCTCGCTCATCTTCGTAAGGCCACGCTGGGTTTGGGGAACGGGCGTGATAGGTGTCGTAATATCCTGATTGCGTCAGAAACCAGCGTGAACCAATCCATGCCACTTCATTGATTTCTGATTCAGTCATCGTTATTTCATGCTGCATCAGTTTTACCCATGACGGCGCATAACATTCCTGTGCAAAATCCAGTAATTCCTGACTGAGTAACTGGTCGCTGATACGGATATGTTGTATATCAAAACGGAGCTGGCGCAGATCGGTTTTACAGGGCAATGTGGCGGTAGCGGCGTTTGTTATGCCTTTGGATACCACGTGTATAAGATACCACCAGACCGGAACGGACGCCGTTTTGCCACTGATGTCATTGACCAGCGGCGCATAGCCGGATTGCTCCGGTAGAGTGGGAATAGAGACGTTGCATTGTTTCGAGCGCTGAACATCATATTTTATGGTAGTTATGTCAATTTCCAGCAACGGAATGCAGGTGAACATAATCACCAGCAGCGCCACGTACACGGTATTTTCCATCCATGTGAGAGTTAACGTACCTGCATCGCTTTTACTGCTACGTTGTTCACGGGCTTTCAGCCAGAAAGATAATAATATGAACAGGAGAGGAAGAGCGAACAGGCCCGTTGCGGTCATTGTGTTCCAGATATCGTTGTTAATGAGCCAACCGAGTAACGTCAGAGCATATTCCAGATAGCTGTGGACTGTCATTGGATGGCCTCCTTTACCAAGGAAAAAAATTCATTTTCAGCTACAAATGGTGGAAACATTTCAGTTGAGAAAATTTTTTTGGACACATAAAAGCCCCCTGTAAATTAAGAGACCGTTTTTATCATCTATGTGGCAGTAGGGAAGGACAAACTAAATTGATGGATGCAATCTTTTTATACCGAAAATTACAACGGGTTAAATGCCCGTTGTTTCAGTGGTATGTTTGAAGGAATTTAATTTGTATTTATTTCAATTACTTATGAAAGTTTGATGATGTATTTTACCGTGGCGATTATAGAGTTGTTCGGATTTCTAATCGAGATGCGAGCTCTGAAGCGCAGTGGCTGGTGAATTCCGGCCTGCATTTCCGTATGGCCGTAAGCGCGGTAAATGGCACTCCACACCACGTTGCCGTCCTCGTCCAGTAGTTCCTGCGGGGTGCCGATATGGTCATTGACATAGTAGTTGATGGTGCTGCTTACGCCGCGTCCCTTAATCTGCGCCAGCGGGTGGAACCCGCCGCCCGGCTCGTACAGGTAGCTGGTGCAGTCAAAGTCGGTGGCTTTCGTGTTTTTGTTGAACATCAGACTGGGGGTAAAATCCGTGTGCGCCTCGTCGCACTCGGTGACCATCCGATCGTCCTGCCAGAAGAACAGGGGGGATTTGCCGCTCACCTCATCGGTCTTGCGGATAAACCCACCGAAGACATCGCACTCATAGTGTTGTGGGGGCAACTTGCAGCAGGCAGCCGTGATTAGTTATCGCCCAGGAGAGCGATAACTCTTTGATTTTACTTTAGTAAAAAAATTAATAAATTAATCAACTTTTATATCATATGAATAAAATTCAAATTGTAATTTTCCATCATCCAGATCTTTGATCATGAATATATTACGATCACTGCCATAATTCTGTTCACTTATTTTTAGATGCATAAGTTGTGTCAATCCACCTCCAATTTCTACCAATTGTAGGTTAGTTATGTCATAGAAGTGTATAAGTATCTCTTTATCAAGGTTTTTATCCGAGCTAAGGATTAAAAGAAGATTATATTTCATAGTGAATGTATCCATATCGATATGGATTTTTTTCAAAACATTATTAGTATAAATTAACCGATTGATTTCATTAAGTGTCATTTTAATCTCCAGAAAAATTAAAATTGATTCTGATTTCTTTACCCTTAGGGCTATAACCAGGACCGTATTCATATGTATGAGTATGTGGGGTTGAATGATAATCTGGCGATGCAGGATCTCCATAACCGTGATCTGTATAATCAATTCGTTCCACTTGTCTGCCATATTCATCATATTTAACAGTTGAATATTCCAGCTCACCTGTTTTGGGATTATATTTATAATGCTCCAGCTCTTTAGTCCCTGGGGTAACTTGATTCGGTGCGTTTTTATGCCACGCTTCATCAGGTAAAAGAGGTCCATCATTGCTTGTTTTTTCATCTGGACACCCATTCAATCCCAGTGGATCAACCCATCCCAGCGGATCCGGCACATAAGCATAAGTATTAATCCCACCCCGAATCGAAATCGGATCCTGACTGATATACCTTCCTGCTAACGGATTATAGTACCGGTAGCGGTTATAGTGCAGCCCCGATTCCTCATCAGCATACTGTCCCTGCAAACGCAGCGGCTGACGGATGCCCGCCTGCATTTCCGCATGGCCGTAGGCGCGGTAGATGGCGCTCCACACCACGTTGCCGTCTTCGTCCAACAGCTCCTGCGGTGTACCGATATGGTCGTTGACGTAGTAGTTGACGGTGCTGCCCACGCCGCGTCCTTTAAGCTGAGCCAGCGGGCGGAAGCTGCCGCCCGGCTCGTACAGGTAGCTTGTGCAGTCAAAGTCGGTGGCTTTCGTATTTTTGTTGAACATCAGGCCGGGGGTAAAATCCGCGTGTGCTTCGTCGCACTCGGTGACCATCCGGTCATCCTGCCAGAAGAACAGGGTGGACTTGCCCGTTTCCTCGTCGGTTTTGCGGATACGCCTGCCAAAGACGTCGTACTCATAGCGCCATGAATGAGTGAGGGTGTGGCGTGGAAAGCCCTCATCATCATAGTGACGTACATCGGTAAAGCGCACCAGCCGGTGCTCGCAGTTCCATTCAAACCGGTGCTCCCGGCACTGCGCCTTACCCCAGCGGTCAGCGATGAGATTACCGAACTCGTCATACTCGTAGTGGTGGTCGCCCTGTAGCAGCAGGCGGTCGCCTTTGACCTTCGCCGGATGTTCGCCCCCCTCGGGTGGCATATTCATGCCCAGCAGGTTGTCGTCGCCGTCAAAGCTGAACTCCTCGTGCAGGGCGTTCCAGCGCGGGTCTTCCGGCAGGCCGTCGCGCAGGTGGGCGTGTGGCTCATGGCGGGCGGTGGCGAGGCGGTTTTTCAGGTCACGGGTGAAGGTGCGGGTGCCCTTGCGCGAGTCCAGAATCTGTTGCAGGTTGCCCGCCGGGTCGTACTGGTAATCCCGCCGGAGAATATCGCCTTCCCCGTCACGCTGCCGCGCCCGCTGGCTGATGAGTTGCTGGCAGCTGTCGTAGTCGTTGTACAGACCGCACTTGCTGTGGTTCTGGTGCTGGCTGCCGAACAGGCGGCGGGTTTCCCGTCCGCGCTGCCACTGGTGCTCGCTCAGCACCAGCCCGTTATGGATAATCTGGAACAGCTCACCATTCTCATAATCCATTTTCAGGATATTGCCGTCCACCATGCGCATATGGCTGAGCTGGCCGTCGGCGTTATAGGCATAATACTGGCTGGCGAAGCCCTGATGCTCCTGCGTCAGGCGGTTACAGTTGTCGTAGCCCCAGGCCAGCGGCCAGTGACCGTCATCTGCCACATGCAGGCGGCCAAAGCCGTCGTACTCGTAACGCACCTTCTGCCCGTCCGGGCGGATGCGGGTGGTGAGCCGCCCGGCGACATCGTATTCATACCCGGTAGTCAGTGCAGTCTCTTCGAGACCACTGTCGCCATACTCGGTGCGTTTAACGATGCGCCCGTTCAGGTCGTGAAGATAGCTCAGGCGGCGGCCGTCGAAGGTGCGCTCTTCCCGCAGCCTGCCGGAAGGGGTGTACTCAAGGTGGTAGCGCTCGCCCTTGTGGTTGATGATATCGCTGACCAGCCCGTGAATGTTGTTGTAGTGATATTCCAGCGAGGTGTTGTCCGGGTACTGCACGCGCTGCACCAGTGCAGAATTGGCGTGATATTGATAACGGGTGGCAAGGCCATTTTCATCGGTCTCTTCCGTCACCTGACCGTAGGGGTTATAGCGCCACTGGCGGCGGGTGCCATCGGGCCACTCCACGGCAGCCAGCCGCCCGGCCATGTTCCAGTGCAGGCGGGTGGCGCTGCACTCAGCCCCCGGCGTGTCCGGTGCGCTGTGGTTTTTCTCAGTGAGCAATCCCTGCGCGTTATAGCGGTACCAGGTGGTTTCCCCGGCGCGGTTAGTGTACTCCGTAACCTGCCCGAGGGCGCTGACCGTCCAGGTCTCGCGGCTGCCGTCCGGGTGGCGGATGGCGACCAGATTACCGGCGTCGTCCCAGTCATAGTGCCACTGGTCGCCAGCGGCGTTAGTGTGGGTGATAACGTTGCCGTCAGCGTCATATTTCCACGTTTCGCGCTGCTTTTCGAGCATGTCGGCACTGATGCGGATGCGCTCCAGCAGGCGGCCAAACGACCAGTGCTGGCGGGTGACCTGACCATCCGGGGCGGTTATGCGGGTGACCAGCAGGTCGTGGTTATAGCTGTAGCGGGTGACTTCGCCGCCGGGGCCGGTTTCTTCCAGCAGTTCGCCGCGTTTACCGTAACGTTTTTTCGTCACCGCGCCGTCCGGCGTGACGCTGCGCGTCAGGCGGGCGGTCTCTTTGTCGTGTTGCCAGACCTCCTGCGAGCCGTCTTCATAGATGACGGTCACTTCACCCTTCGCTGTATCCCACGCGTAGCAGCGGTCAAGGTTCGGCAGGTTGCTCCAGTGACGCACGGCGCGTACCTGTTTGCCTTCGCCTTCCCACTGCCAGTAAAACTCCGCGCCGCCCGCAAGGAAACGCTTTTCAAACACGTAGTCAGGGCGGTATTCGTAGCGCTCGGTTTCCCCGGCGGCGTTCATGGCGGCGCTGAGCTGGCCCCGCTCATCATACGTATACTGCATCAGCAGCAGGGTTTCGTCCTGCGCCAGCTCAGGCGGGCGGATTTCCGCCGTGGGGTCATACGCCAGATGCAGTTCATGTAGCCGTGGGCCGTTATCCGTATCCTGATAGCGCAGCAGCAGGGAGACGCCCGCCGGGTTTTCCAGCCGCACGGGCAGCCCGTCGCGGTAGTGCAGCAGGAGATGCTGCTTGCCCTGCGAGAAGCCGGTCACCGTGCCGTTGTCCCCTTCGCGCTGTACGTGCATTATCCAGCCATTAAGCGACGAGGAGGTCAGCAGGTACTCGCCGTCGGTCTGGCTCAGCCATGTTGCGGCTTTCGCCATGCGGTTGCGGGCGGCGGGGATGTCCTTATCCGGCAGTGGTAATTCGGTGGTGAGGTTCTCATGGTCTGTCCAGCGTATCCCATCGGCGGTGAATACCACCTGGTGTTGCAGGCTGTGGCTCCAGCCGAAACCGAAGTAGGAAGAGCATTCCACTGCGCTGGTACGGTACTGGCGGGTAAAGGTAAACGGGTACACGCCGGGAAGGCGGGCGTCGTTCAGGCCGAGCAGTTCTTCACCGGTGACCATCGAGACCGGACAGCCGTTAGTGCAAGTATCATTCGTTTTATCATTCGGCTTACCGTCAGGTGTCGTACCCGGCGTGCCGGTTTCTTTCGTTACATCGGCAAGTTCGGTGGAACGGCTGGAACCCAGCTCCACCTGCTTGTTTTTGGACAGTGGTGCGTTAATCTGGCGGCGGTGGTTGATGTTGCGGGTTTTCTCAAATGCCTTCTTCAGCAATTCGATACTGGACTTCATGATTTTTGTCAGTACCGCCCAGACTTCCTGTACCAGATGCAGGGCTTTTTTGAATGCCCTGCCGAGGCGATAGGCCAGATAGGCGATGCCCAGCGGCCCGGCAATCAGCGACATCAGCGCCCCGAACACCACGCCAATCAGCGTTTCGCCAATCACGCTTCCGCCTATCCCGGCGATTTTTATCAGTAGTTCTCCCCACGGGTACATCCGCAGGTTGAGGATAACGCTGCGCGCCAGCAGGTACAGCATGGCTTCATCATTGAACAGGGCGAACAGTTCGCGGGCCATCTGCTTGCTGGAAGTCAGAATGGCTTCGATATCGGCGCTTTCGAGCTGTCCCACCTGAGCGTACAGTGCGCTGGCCCCCTCATAGATTTTGGTCGCGTATTCTCCCGGATTGGTAATGACATTGTAAGCGGTTTTGGCGTCGCTCCATATGCTGCATAATCCATCTTCCAGACCCTTGCCAAAACTTTCCAGTATTGCCGCCCCCAGTCTGCTTTGCTGCCACTGTGGTTTGTATTCTGCCCAGCGGGCTGACATGGACTGGTACAACGCCAGCATGTGATCATCGTAAGCCCGTATCATGGTGTTGTTGTTTTCAACCAGATTATTGTCAGTCACGATGGGGTAATACAGCTTGCCCGGCTCCAGACCGGAGAACACCACTTCCCCGTTTTCATTGGTGGTTCCCTTTTTGACTTCCTCATCTTTGGCCCAGTCCCTGTCCTCGTACAATTTGACTTCAACGCCGGGGATGGGCAGGTCAATGGTGGATTCGTGCGCCAGTCTGACCCGGATTTCACCTGACTTGGGACAGGGCATGGCGCCGACGGAGAAGTTGTCATCGCTGCCGCTAACGGTGGTGGACTGGCCATTCATGGACACAACCTTATCCATTTCCAGCGTCGGGCCGTCAAAGGCTGATGAGGCATTGTCAAAGGCTTTTGCCGCCCATGAACTGATAGCGTTGCGGTAGTCTTTATCAATAAGGGTCTTGTTTTTGAATGACACCAGTTCGTCTTCAATGCCCTGTATGTATGCAGTCAGCATAAGTTATCGTCCTGATTAACGGTCTGAAGGGGAGTCGGTAAACTCAAAAGGCTGAGCCATCGCCGTGCGTTCCTGCTGCAACGATGCAACAAGTTCTGCCATAAGAACGGGGATATTTTGTGGCATGGAACGAAGCCGTGTGGTGATTTTCTGGCGTAGCACCATCTCCGGGAATTGCTCACAGAGTTCAGCATGGTTATCGTTCAGTTTGCGCAGAATACTGTCCACCAGCGGGGTATTGTCCTTTTGCATCATGGCGTCAATCAGCGCCTGCGGTATACGCCACCACGGGGAGGTTTTGGGTTCTCCCTGACCGGTAATATGAACGGTAAAGTCTTCGCCATTAACAAAATAGAAGGCGAACGGCGGCATCACCTCACGCCAGTCATCGCCCATAAAACGCAGTTGCTCTGCGAACCATTTGCCATCCCAGTAACGGAAGAACACCTCTTTGCCGTCGGGCAGGATAACCTTTATGAGCCCGCGCAGATGTTGCAGGATGCGTTCAAACGGCATGGGCGAGCGCGCCAGCCAGCCCCAGTTTTTATGCTCTGTGGTTTCCACCCATTTAAGAAACGGGCTGTTTTCGTCCAGCCTGACTATCATCGGCATCGCCTCCGTCCAGTCGGCATAGGGCGTGGCGCTGTACAGGCCGGTCGGGGTCTGGCTGCCGTCATGCTGGTAGTATTCGCGCACTGGTTTGGCCTCGCTGACGTTAGACAGAATGGCGTACAGCGGCATATTTGACGTGGCGGTGATGTCCAGCCACTGGCGCAGAGGGAGGGAAATATCCATATCGGGAACAGGCTCCTTGATCTGTAAACTATAAGATTTTTAATAGTTTCAGATGGTATCAGTAGCCAGGTGTGAAACTGTGAAGTGCTTCAAAAAAGATGGAAAGCGTTTTAAATCAATTAATAAGACTGATGTATCAAGTTTGCGCGGTGTTCAGCTAAGCGATCTTGCCGTTCACCGTCAAACACGGTATCTTTTACTGGCACCTGCAAAATCAGGTGCCGGGATTGGAACCCTGAGAAATGTTACAGGCGACATACGACGCGTCCGCGTCTTTTTTTATGTCGTGCGCTTAGTTTTACCTCAATGGTGGGCTGGGCGGGGGCACCGCAAGGTGCGCCGGTTGCCTGTAACGCCGGTAGTTCCAACCCCGTTCAGTCCACCACCATGAGATTGGAACCTCTGGTGGTGGGTTTTAAACCCGTTACAGGAGGCTGCCACTATGGCTACGATCCCCACTCAAACACATCCGTTACTCGCCGTCCCCTTCAATGCCGCCACGGATTTCACTGTACTGGCAGAACACTGCAAACAGTTCGCCGAAATCCTGATCGAACACGACGATCCCACGCTGAAAATGGCGCTTTGCGGCAGGCTTAACGCCTGTCTGCGACTGCTCCAGCCCTCGTTGCTCGATCCGATCCCGGATCATATGATGGACAGCCTGACCGTTGACACGCTCCCCACCCGCTCACCGCGTTTCGATCCCGAATGTACCGAACTTTGCCACTATTGCCTTGCCCTGACGCAGGTGCTGGCGGGGCAGGGGCTGTTACCAGAAACCCGGAATTATCTGTGTTGTCTTTTGTACGATCTGATCCACTATTTTTCTGATGAAATCACGGCTCCGCGCTGGCTGCGTACCGCCGACGGCGTGAAGTTTATCGACGGGGAGGCGGCATGATACAACCGGACTGGCATTCTGCCGACATTATCGCGGCGCTGAAAAAGTGTGGAACGTCGCTTTCAGCCGTTTCCCGCAAATCAGGGCTGGCGTCCTCCACGTTGGCAAACGCGCTTACCCGCCGCTGGCCCAAAGGCGAGCGGCTGATTGCTGAAGCGCTGGGTGTTGCGCCAGAGCAAATCTGGCCTTCCCGCTATCGTAAGCCTGAAAATGGCTAAATTATCTCTCCCGATCTTCTGATGGCTTTGCTATCAGAAGATCGGGAGAAGGCAAGCGAAGTGCGGCAGTCCGGACTCGCAAAAATCCTTTTTAACGCAAAAACAGTTTTTCCTTTCTGCACCAGCGGCACTGGCGTAGTCTCCCTCCTGCTCCATGCTGTCGTTGACAGCGCCCAACGCTTCACAACCTGAAAGAAGCGCCTGTTATCAGGACGGTTGATCCGTTTACCGGTGCAGACTTCTGCAAACACCGGGTCGCAGAACATCGCGACGGAGGTCTGAGTTTTAATACGATACGTCCTTTTTACTGCGCCAGCCTGCTGGTCTGAATCTGCACCGCGCCGGAATACTCCCGGCTAACTTATATCTGCTGACACCCTCAGCGCCTTTTACATTTACGGGCTGCGGCCTGCATTGCCGAAGGCTTTGCTGCCGCGTGGCCGTGAAACTGCACCAGAAACGCAACGTTTAAACACTGCACCAGCGCCAGTGCGTCACTTTAACCGCGCAGAGCGGGAAAGTGACGCACGCAGCCCTTTCGACCTGCACCAGACAACTCAACTGCGCCAGCTCACGGCTGGATTCTGACACTGCCTTTTCAGGCCATTTGACCATAAGGAGAACATGAACCGATACCGAGGCGGATCCGGACGATCCGGGGGATAACCCGCGCAAGCGGGCGGCTGCTCTGAGAGCACAACCGAAGCCCCACCACACCTCAACGGCTGCCGCCCCGGCGCTCAGGTATCGTTCGCAGCCCCGACAAAAAAACAGGGGCTATCGGCCTGTGCGCCGGGGAGGGTTGTATCAGTTTTGAGTTATGGATTTGCGGCAATCATGAAAGGGGACGAATATGGGAATACTGGAGCAGGAAATGAAGCGGCTTGCGCAGCAGGCAGGTGGTAGCCATAAAACTGTTCACGACCGCATTAAGCTGTCGCAGCGGTTTTGTGAACGTCTGGTACTGGCGCAGAATGTGCAGATCCGCCGGGTGGAGCAGCTTAAGGCGCGACATATAGAGGGTTATATCCGTGAACGGCTGGCGCAGGGTATTACAAAGCGTTCCCTGCAAAATGAGATGGCGGCGGTACGTTGCATTCTGAAACAGGCAGGGCGTGACAGGCTGGCGCAGAGTGAGCGGCTGAACAACCGTTCTCTTGGTCTGTCTGGCGCATCCCGCAACGGTACAAAGCTGGCGATCACACCGGAGCATTATCGTGACGTACTGGAGACGGCCCGCGCAAAAGATCCGGGGCTGGCGGCAGCGCTGGAACTCTCAAGGCTGATGGGATTACGCTCGCAGGAGGCGGTGCAGAGCGTGCAGTCGCTGAAAACATGGCGGCAGGCGCTGGAGCGCGGTGATACCCGTTTAACCGTGGTGTTCGGCACCAAAGGCGGACGGCCCCGCGAGACGATTATTCTTGATGCTGTCGCTGTCAGAAAAGCGCTGGATAATGCGCTGACCGTGGCAGAAGATCGCCACGGCAGGCTGATAGATAAGCCGGACCTGAAAACCGCGATGAAATACTGGCACAGCCAGGCGGCACGTCTCGGCTTAACGGGCGCATATTCTCCGCACTCCTTTCGTTACGCCTGGGCGCAGGATGCGATCCGTCATTATCTGGCGCAGGGGTTTTGTGAGAAGGAAGCGCTGGCAATGACGGCGATGGATTTGGGCCACGGCGACGGGCGCGGGCGGTATGTGGCGCAGGTTTATGGGCGATGGGATGCTGACTGATAGTTGTTGTCTTGAAAAGATCGCATTATCCATCGGTTTTCGTACAAAAAATTTTGGGGGCAAAATTTTTTGTACGATTTCCTATCAATACTGACAAGAACAATAATTATCGCCTATTAAATTCATGATTATTTATTTTAAATCAATGTGTTAAGTTTTGGTGGTCGATTTTTGATAGCCATCACATTGTAAAATATCCTTTATTCATCGTTATCCACCGAAAAAATTTCTATGTAGAAATTTTTTGTACGGTTTCCTCTTAATAACGGTGCTTACGAACGGTATAGCCTATTAACAGGATTCTGGTGCAGCATGACGGTATTTTTCTGATAATTGCGCCAGCAAAAGGAAAAAGGCCAGATAAAGGTAAAGGGCGACTAAGGGTAACAGCGCCAGACCGGAAAAGGCCAAAGGGCTGAAAGGGCCTTAACACTGGCGCAGTTTGATGCTTATCCGATAATATCTGGCGCAGTCCTGACACAGGCAGGCGACGGCAAACGGTGGCATTGAACTGGTGCAGTTGTGGCGTATTGGCAAATCAGGTTCTGGTGCAGATTGTCTGGCAGCTTTCGCCTGAAATTATTCACTGTGAATAATTTCGATATTTGTCTATTGATACATAATATATTGATAGGTTTTCGTACAAAATTATTCTACGTCGAATAATTTTGTACGCTTTCCGATTAATAACCCAAAAATTGAAGATAAATCCTTTCAATGCAAAAAGCAGATCCGAATTCAATCAGGATCTGCTTTTTCATTTTTAACAAATTATACTGCTACTGGCTCAGGCTGCCTTATGCCGCCGTGCATAAATATACGGGGCAATGTATCCTTCGCGGCTCACGTCCAGATAGTCTGACCACCACTGCATCATGTCCTTGCGTGCATCGAGATGTTCAGCACGGTGGATATATGCTGCCCGCACGCTGTTGCGTTCCTGATGACTCATCTGCCTTTCCACTGCATCTCGCGACCAGAGCTCAGATTCCACCAGTGCGCTACAGGCCATTGCCCGGAAGCCATGTCCGCAGACGTCAGCTTTGGTATCGTAACCCATCAGACGCAGCGCCCGGTTGATGGTATTTTCGCTCATCGGCTTATAGGGGTTATGGTCGCCGGGGAACACCAGTTCCAGATGGCCGGAAATTTCTTGTATCTGCTTCAGAATAGCAATTGACTGCCGGGAAAGCGGCACAATGTGCGGAGTACGCATTTTTGCGCCACGGCCAGAGAAACGGACTTTCTCAATCGTTTCCCTTGTGGCGGGAATGGTCCAGATTTTGTTTCTGAAATCAATCTCGCTCCAGCGGGCGAAGCGCAGTTCACTGGAACGGATAAACAGATGCAGAGTCAGCACTACCGCCAGCCTCGTAAGCTGCCGTCCCTGCTGGTAGTCGCCAATGCGCTCAAACAATTCGGGCAACCGCTCAAGTGGCAGGGCGGGATAGTGATTCTTAACCGGCGGTGCGGTGACGCCTTCCAGATGCTGCGCCGGGTTGCTTTCGGTCAGCCCCTGCTGCACGGCGTAGCGCATGATGTTGCAGAGTTGCTGCCGGGTTCGGGACGCGACTTCCAGAAAGCCTTTATCCTCGATAACTTTCAGTAACGCCGTGAAATGCTGAGTTTTCAGCATCGTGACGGGCAGATGACCGATTGCCGGGAAGATATGGTTTTTCATGCTGGCAAGAATGCGCTCTGCATAGTCAGCCGACCATTTTTTATTGGTTTTGTGCCATGCCACCGCAACGGCCTCAAAGCATTTTTCCGGTGATGCGGCGGCTTTTTCAGTCATGCGTTGTTGTGCTGGATTGATATTCTGCGCCAGTAATTTACGGATACCGTCGCGCTGTTGGCGGGCGTCGGAAAGCGAGACCTGCGGATAGGCGCCTAAGGCAATTCGGGATTCTTTTCGGTTGAAGCGATATTTGAGATACCAGAGGCGTGAACCGCCCGGATTGACAAGCAGATACAGACCCTGAGAATCGGTCAGTTTAAAGGGTTTATCAGAAGGCTTGATACTGCGGATTTTCGCGTCGGACAGGGACATATGGTGGTCACTCCATTATCGAACTGAAATGACCCCAAATCAGACCACCAATTTCGCCGGATGCGCAGGGAAAACCAGATACGCACCGGGAAAGATTTTCACGCTAACTTATTGAAGTCTAAGTTAATAAGTACTTATAAGCACGCCTGAAAACAGGAATTTGGCTCCTCTGACTGGACTCGAACCAGTGACATACGGATTAACAGTCCGCCGTTCTACCGACTGAACTACAGAGGAATCGTGTGAACGAGGCGCATAGTAGCGACCTCACTACGCCTTGTCAAAGGGTGAAAACGCACTTTTCGTTCGTTTGCCGACAATTTCAGCAAATCGCTGATTTTATAGTAAATTTGCTTCGAAATTACACAGCAAAATGCGCCGCCCGCAGGCGGCGCGCAGGATTAGAACAGAACGGAGTAGTTCAGACCAAACGTCCGTCCGCGGCCTTTGTAGGTATACAGACCCGGTGCACCGTAGGTTGGGCTATACAGCCCCGGCGCGCGCTGGCCCCAGGCGGTGGTGTAGTCTTTGTCCAGCAGGTTTTCCACGCTGAAGCTGACTTTACCCACCGGCAGGGCGTAGCTGCCCAGGAAGTCGACCGTGTTGTAGCCATCGATCTTCTTGCCGTCGGCGTCAGAGACGTCAAAGGTCTGCGTGCTCTGTACGCGCAGGGTCCAGTCGCCCGGCGCCCAGTTGACCCACGCGCTGGCTTTCGACGGGCTGGCGCTGTCAACCGTCAGCTTCTCCCATTTCCCGTTTTCGCGGGTTTCAGACTTAATGGCGTTAAAGTTCGCGCCCGTGCTCCAGTCGCTGTCGGTGAAGAAATAGTCCACCTGACCTTCCACCCCGTAGATACGACGCTTGTCGTCTTCCAGGTTGATGGTCATGTCCGTCTTGTTGATGGTGATGGTTTTATCCGAGAGCGAGTAATACGCCGCAACCTGCGTGCGCAGGTTATCCCCGGTGTAGCGCCAGCCCAGCTCATAAGCGTTGACCTTGATACCGTCCAGCTTCGAGTCGTTGACGTTGACGCTGTTCAACAGGCGATAGTGACCGTTGCTGAGCTGATAGGTCCCGGAGCCGTAGTACTTCGCCAGGTCCGGAATTTCGAAGCCCTGGGAGAAGTTAAACCACACCTGCTGCTGTTCGGTCAGGCGACCAAGGATCCCGGCGTTAAACAGGAAGTTGTTGTAATCGGTTTTCCCACCCGGCACCGCGTCGGCGGAGGTGGCTTTGCCGGTAGCGATGGCCTGCTGCTGGGTGTAACCGACAAAATCGTCCACCTTGTTCTCGGTGTACTGGTAGCGCACGCCGCCGCTCAGGGTGATGGCGTCAATGTCGTAGCTGGCCTGCAGGAACGGGGCGAGGTTGGTGATGCTGTAGCCCGGGTAGCGGCCCACGTTGTAGGCATTATCCAGCTCCATGCCGCCGCTCGCTGCAGCTTTGCTCAGGTTAAAGAACTGCTGGTTGGCGTCGAAGGTTTCGTGGTCGGCATCCATACCCCAGGTCAGCGTTAAATCGTCCACCGGCTTGCTGTTCAGCGTCAGCTTGCCGCCGTAGAAATCAGTTTTCTGCTGCGACGCGCCGATGCTGCTGACCACGCCTTTGGTCAGGGTCGGGAACGGATAGTAGGTCAGGCTCTCGTCGCGATAGTAAATCTGCGCGACCAGATCCTGGCCCCAGAAATCGGTATTGGAGTACTGCAGGTTGATCAGATGGCGCTCGGTACCCGGCACGCGGTCAGAATCGAGGTTACCTTTGTTGTACGCGGTCGCATCCCCCGTGACCGCTGAGAAGTTCTTCCCGAGATACAGACCATGCTTGCCGTCGGACTCGCTCTTGTAGTACTGAGTGGTCAGTTGCAGCTGCTGGTGATCGTCAATATTGAGGGTGCCTGTGCCCATCACATCGATACGGTCGGAATACTGTAAGCCGGTCTGGGTGTTATCAATAATCACCTCGTCGCCGTTGCCATCATACCAGCCGCCGTAGCGCTGATACGACACCGACAGACGACCGGATGCGTTATCGTTGCCGCCGCTGACCGCTGCCGATACGTTCTCATCATGGTCGTTGTGGCTGTTGAACCCGCTTTTAGCACCCGTCTGGAACTCGACTTCGGTCTCAGGCTGGCCCTTTTTGGTAACGATATTCACCAGACCACCGGTGCTGCCGCCGCCGTAGAGTGACGTGGCGCCGGAGATAACTTCGATACGGTCAATGTTGAACGGATCGATAGAGTCGAGCTGGCGGCTGTCGCTGCGGGACGAGTTCAGGCGCACGCCGTCCACCATCACCATCATGGAGCGGCCGCGCAGGTTCATGCCGTAGTTGGTACGTCCCTGGCTGCTGACGTCCATACCCGGGATCAGCTGTGCCAGCACTTCTTTAATCTCTTTCCCGCCCTGAACCTGCTGCTCAATTTCAGCCCGCTCAATGACCCAGGTGGTCTGCGCCATCTCCGCCACGCTGCGGTGCGCACGGCTGGCGGAGACCACGATATTTTCTTCCTTTTGTTCTTCCGCCCACGCAGAGGTAGAAAGCATTGCAAGCAAGCAAGGATTTAAAACCCAAAGATGAGAACGTTTCATTGTTATGTTGACCCTGATTGTGTGTGTCAGTACTCGGTGGTTTTTGCTAATGATTTAACAACCTGACTGTTTTCCGGGCTGGTGGTGCTTCGCCAGTGGATAATGCCAGGGGTGGTAGCCAGCTCAAACGGCTCGTCAGCGTGCGCGCGATTCAGAATGCGCGCCGCGCGCCAGGCCATCAGGCTGAGCTGGGGTTCGGCAATGCCGAGACGGTGCATCCCGGCATTCACGGCGAACAGGCGGTTGCTCTGCGGACCGTCCCATTCGAGGGTGAAATCATTGTTGATGCAGAAGGCTTCGTCCGTATCTAGATGCAGGCGGTGAGACAGCGGCGCCAGGAACGCAGGCTGCACGGCGCGATAGCCGGTGGCAAAGATCGTCACGTCGCTCTCCAGCTGCTCGCGGCCGCCGTCGAGGTGATGCTGTATGCTCAGGCGCTGACCGTTTTCCAGGCGCGTCAGGGCTGTCACCGAGCGGGACGGCATCAGGTGCGCCCAGGGTTTTTCACGCAGTACTTCGAAGCGATGGTACATGGCGCGGTAAATCGCCAGCAGTGACTCGGTGGTGATGCCGTCGGAGGTCATCTTCTGCTCGTGCAGCATCTGCCGACGCGCCTCTTCACCGAGCGTGGAGAAGCTGTCCACGTACTCCGGCGTGAAATACTCGTTAGCAAAGGCGGCTTCATCCAGCGCGTTGTAGTTGTTGCGGCGCGAGACCCAGTTCAGGCTCAGCGGCTGGCCCCATTCGCCACGGAAAATATTCAGGAACAGGTCGGCGCCGCTCTGGCCGCCGCCGACGACGGTGACGCGCTTGCCCGTAAGATCCGGCGTGCGCAGCATCATCTCGCTGGCGTGGAAGCAGGTATCGTCCTGCACGGTGACGCAGTCCGGCAGGTTGATCTGCTTACCGATCCCTACGCAGACATGGCGCGCCAGGAAGCGGTCGCGCTGGGTCACCACCTCAAACAGGCCACTTTTCTCATCAAAGCTCACCTGCTGCACCTGCTGGCTGAAGGCGAGGTTGGTGAGGTTGTCCGCCGCCCAGCACAGGTAATCGGCAAACTCTTCCCGCGAAACGGTGCGCTGTTCGGTGGTCAGGAAGCGGTAGAACTTTTTACGCTGCACCAGGTAGTTCAGGAAGCTGTGGCGGTTGGTCGGCTCCACGGCGCTGACCAGATCCTTCAGGAAGCTGGTCTGCATGTGGCAGTCCGGCACCATCATCCCCGGGTGCCAGGAAAAGTGCGGTTTGCGCTCAAGAAACAGCGAGCTAAAGCCGTCCAGCCCTTCCGCCAGCGCGGCGATGCTGAGGTTAAACGGGCCAATACCAATGCCGATGAAATCATAGGTTTTCATTGCGCTGACTCCCGGGAGGCCAGAAAAAGAGGGTTATCAAGGTCGGTGACGTAGTTCGGCAGCATGCGGCTGCCGCCGTCGTGTTCGGAGAAGGTCAGTTTGACCGGATTGAGGATCACGCGAATAATTTGCGGCTTAAACAGGTCGAACTTCGCGAAGCGATCGGCAAGCTCAGGGTGCGCGGCCATATAGCGGTGAAGAACCCCGGCGAGGATCTGATAGAAACGCGTTTCGCTGACGCCGCTTTGCAGCGTGAGGCGTGAGATAAAACGCAGCACCGTCACAAAGTTGCCGGTTTGCAGATCGTGAATGATGTAATCCGCGCTCAGGCGCGCCGTAACGGCCTTCACCTGATCAGGCAGGCTCTGGGCCTGAGGGAAATCTTCATCCACCAGGCGCATATCGCCCTGGAAATCCTTCAGCAGGATGCGCTGCGGGACATAATCCTTCATCACCAGCGTCACGTTCTGCCCGTGGGCGATCAGCGCCACGCCGTAGCGGCAGAGCAGGTGATAGAACGGGATCACCGATGCCTCAAACAGTTTTTCCAGCCATGCGTCGGCGCTTAACCCGGAGCGACTGATCCACGCGTCGATCAGCGCACACCCGGCGTTGTCGGTTTCCATTAGCGCCGCCAGCAGCACCGCCTGTTCGCCGTCCTGCAGATAGCAGGACGGGTTTTCCCGCCAGATCACGCCCAGCATCTCCTGATAGCGATAGGGCGCTTTCGGCAATACGGCATAACCCGGATGCGAGAGATACCCGGCAGCGGGCTCACCCAGCACCTGCGCGCCAGAGCGGGCAAACGTGGCGTCGCTGGCGAACTGCTGCTGCAGCCAGCGCGAGGCCAGCGGCCCGGCGGCAATGTATTTGCCCGGAATACCGCGATAGCAGGAGGTGTTGTAGATTGTCAGCGGGAGCTTGATGTCAAACGGCGCGCGACGGCTGGCGTTGGTGAGCGTGCGCAGGGACTGCTGCGCCAGGTACTCATCGCCAAACTCGCCCAGCTCAACTATCTCACCGCGTGCCAGCTGCGCCAGGAAATGAATGGCGATCTTCTGCTGCCACTGCCACGGGTGCAGCGGCACCGGCAGCCAACTCTCGTCGAGACCCAGCGCCTGCCAGCGGGCGTCAAAACGGGCGCGCTCGGCGTTGTCCATGGCGCTGGCCAGCAGGGTGCTGATATCGCAATCGACGTCGCTGCTCCAGACCAGATGCTCCCGCTGAACGGCGACCCAGTGCAGACGAAAACGTCCGCGATACTCAGGCGCGTACTGACGCAGCGCGTCCAGACCCCAGCCGCGGCGGCCTTTGTTGAAAATAAACTTCGGGTGACCGCGCATCAGGCACTGTAATTCGTCCGGGTCGAGGTGGATCAGCGCGTCCGCGTCCAGCCCTTCACGCGCCTGCAGCAGCTGTATGTCGCCGCGCAGCGTGGCGTAGAGATCTTCCATGTGCTCCGCCGTCTGCGCGTCGCTCATCTCCAGCACCTTCGCCAGCTGCAGCAGCGCGCGCTCCGCCTCCACGGCGGCACCGCTGGCGGTGGTCAGGCTGTCCGGGTCGATATGCAACCAGCCCCAGATCCCGCGCGTGGCGCAAAACTGCCAGGACTCGTTGCCCATGGTGATGCGCCAGGCGTCAGACGCAAGCGGCTCGGCGCGCAGGGTGCGTTCATACTCCAGCTCGGCGAGGAGCTTCGCCACCATCTCGCGGTTCACTTTTTCCCAGAGCGCGTTCACAGGCCCACCTCGCTGAAGAAGCGGTGACGCTGGCTCATAATGAGGCGCGAGCGTTTATGCGGGAAGTCGAACTCTTTCACCGTGTCGAAACCGGCAGAGTCCAGATGGCGGAACAGGCGCTGGTTGTCGAAGCGCGGCTCGGCGACAATCCGCGTGGTGCGCGGTTCATCGAGATACAGGTAGTGGCTCAGGCCGCGCAGCCAGCTGCGGATGTACTGCGCACCGCGCCAGTTCTCTTCGCCCACCAGCATGTGCAGCCCGCGGTCAAACGGCTGCCAGCGGTAGTGGCGGCCAATGCGGTCTTCCGCCGCCCAGTAGAGTTCAAAATAGCCGAACGGCTGGTCGTCGAAGCAGCCGATAACCGGGTAGCAGTAGGTCGAGTCGAGCTGACGGCGCAGGTAGTTTTCCTGCTCGGCCTGCGGGCCCGCCATCTCCCAGAAGGCGTTCACGCGCGGGTTGTTCATCCATTGGGTAAAGCGCTCGCCGTCCAGCGCCACGTCGGCCACGCGGAAGCTGAGGGTGCGCTTAATTTGCGGATCGTAACGGCGATACACTTCGCCCTGCGGGCGGTGAGGGCGCAGCGGGAAGTACAGTTGACGGCTCTCGTCAAACTGCATTCCGCCGCTCGCCTGATGCCGTTCGCCTTTCAGCCACAGCGGCAACTGCCAGAAGGCATTGCGCGCCAGATAATCACCGTGGGCCAGGCCAAACAGCGCCTGCGCCTGGGGTTCATCCTGCCAGTCCGCCCACGGCAACGTAATGCCGGTCAGCGCGGGGGCGGCCACAAACAGCTGATCCAGGGCTTCCACCAGCCAGCCGTCCGGGATCCCCTTCAGACGCTCCAGCACCGCGCTGCCGTCGAGACCCAACGCCAGCGGCAGGGTGCGATCCGTTGCGGTGCAGCGAAAGCCATAGCCGGAATGGACGATATTCGCGATAGCCATCACGCCTTCTCCTTGTAGAACGGGTTGCTAAAGTCGAAATAGATCACCGCCGGATCGGCGATGGTGTTTTCATTGCGATCGTGCAAGTAGCAGAAGAAGTTGCCTTTGCAGTTCCAGGTCGGGCTGTCGAGCACGTAGTCGAGGCAGCGGGTCTGCTTCGCCGTGCGGCGCAGTTCCGCCAGCGCGTCGCGCACCCGGGACATCAGGCTCTCCTCGCTGTCAAAACCGGCGGCAGCAAGGGCGGCGGTAACGGCAAGGGTAGAGTTCAGCAGCAGGTAGTAAGGGAAGTAGCGCAGCAGCTGGCTCTTGCCAAAGCGGTTTTCCACCTCAGTTTCGCCAGCTTCTTTCAGCCACGCGTCGGCGCTTTCGGTCCACGCGCTGCCCTGGCAGTCGCGATAGATCAGCCCGACCGGGAAATCCTGCTGCATCTCAACGAGGATATTTTGCTGGTGCGCCAGCAGGACCAGACCGTAGTCCGCCTCGGCGCTGAACAGCGGAAGCAATACGCGGTCGCAGTAGGCGTCCAGCCAGCAGCGGGCGGCCTGAGCGAGCGGTAAATCAAGACGCTGGCTCAGACGGCGCACCGCCGCAGCGAGCAGGCTGTCACCGCCGTCCGGCGCGGCCTGCGTCAGGCTCACCAGCACGTTGGTCTGGGTGTCTGGCGTATCGAACAGCAGATTAACGCGCAGGGCCATCAGGCTCTCTTCCTGAATGACGCCGCTGTCATCGCGCAGTCCCGCCCAGCCGTCCTCCTGCATGACGCGCATGGTCGGGTAGCGCGCCTGTAATTCCTGCCAGCGTTCCGTTTTTGCCAGACGCGCCAGGCGCATGCCGCGCTTCACCTCTTTCACCGACAGCGTGCGCACGGAGTTCGTCAGGCGCACGCTGAGGGAGAACTTAATCATGTCGCTGTTGGTCTCGCTGTACAGCGAGCGGGAGGAGCTGGTGGGCAGCCACTGTGCGCCCGCTTCACCCAGATCCTGCAGTGAACCGTCTTCCGCCAGACGCTGGCACCAGTTCTGCTCCAGCAGATAGTCGGCCTGCCACGGGTGCATCGGCAGCAGCCAACGGGTGTCGGTGAAGTGGCCGAGCAGCTCGGGCGCGCTCTGGGCCGCAAAGCGCAGCAGACGTTCACGCAGGGAGACGTTCAGGCTGTCGCCGGCAACGAGCGTGCTTTCAACGGCAAACCAGCGCAGCGGGAAGCGGGAGGCGAAATCAGGCAGGTAGCGACGCGCCTCGGTTTCGTTGAACGGCTCGTGCGACTTCGGTGCCGGATGAAACGCATGGCCGACCAGCAGCGCCTGTTCCGCGTCGGCAAACGTCAGAGGCTTATCGCGCAGGGTTGCCCAGCCGTGGCGTAAATCAATCGCCTGCCAGGTATGGACATGGCTTTCGAGAACGCGCTGCTTAAAACGCGCCAGCGTATCGGCATCCAGCGAGCCTTTTACGGACGGTTTTTCAAGAATTAAATCAACCAGTTGAGAGAATGTGACGGCGTCACTGCGGTCGCTGTTGCTCTGAATAAGCGTTGCCGGGAAACGGTACTGATGATGCTGGGTGGGAGAGAAATAGCGTACCGGCACCCGAAGCGCCTGGGTTTGGGAAAGCGGGATATGGATCTCAGATAGCGCATCCGCATCGGTAGCGGGGAGATAGCGCCAGTCCTTCGTTTCGCGCAACAGGGCGTTTAAAAAACACTGGGCTGCAACGTCTGTACCGGCGGCGCGGAGCAGAGCACGCATAGATGTACCTCATTCCGTGATTGATAATAATTCTCGTTATGATATTCATTCTGTTTACAGTCGCAACCATTTTTGCAATATTTGTTTTCATAAACTTCATAATTTCCACACATTTATTGACACTATGTTCACATTCTCATGCGCGCTGACTCTGAAACCTTGACGGAAAACGTCACCTCAAAAGCTAACTGGCCCCTGGCGCTATCTGCGGGTTTACTGGGCATCGGGCAAAACGGTTTGCTGGTGATGCTCCCGCAGCTGGTGACCCTGACCGGGCTGTCACTCTCGGTCTGGGCCGGGCTGTTGATGTTTGGATCCATGCTCTTTTTACCGGCATCGCCCTGGTGGGGGCGTCAGAGCGAGCGGAAGGGGTGTAAGTCCGTCATGCTGGCCTCGCTAAGCGGCTATCTGGCCAGTTTTGTTGTGATGGCGCTGGTGGTCTGGGCGATGGCGGCCGGAAGGCTGGATACGGTCTGGGGGCTGGCGGGGCTTATTTTCTCGCGCCTGCTCTACGGACTGACGGTCTCGGGGCTGGTGCCTGCGGCCCAGACGTGGGCGATTCAGCGTGCGGGACTGGAGAAAAGAATGGCGGCGCTGGCGACGATCAGCTCCGGCCTCAGCTGCGGGCGTTTGCTCGGCCCACCGCTGGCGGCGCTGATGCTCAGCGTTAATCCGGTGGCGCCGCTCTGGCTGATGGCGGTTGCGCCGCTTCTCGCTCTGTTGCTGGTGCTTCGCGAAGTCGCTGACCCGCCGCTGCCACCGGTAGCCCACCAGGCAACCCGCCTGCAGGCCTCCATGCTGCCGTTCCTGCTGCTGGCGCTGCTGCTGGCGGCGCTGGTGAGCCTGATGCAGATTGGCCTGTCACCGCATCTTAGCCCGCTGCTGGACGGTAACGCCCGGGAGATCAGCCATCATGTCGCGCTCCTGCTGAGCCTGGCCGCGCTGGCCACGCTCGCGGCACAGTTTCTGGTGGTCCGCCCGCAGCATTTCAGCCCGGTGACATTGCTCTGCATCGCGGCGGTGCTGATGGTGGCAGGGCTTGGGCTGATGTCTGTTGCCGGTTTGATGTTGTTCTACGTGGGGATTGTTATCACGTCACTCGGGGCGGCGATGGCCACGCCGGGCTACCAGCTTCTGCTGAACGATCGGCTGACCACGGGGAAAGGCGCGGGCGTCATCGCCACCAGCCACACGTTAGGCTACGGCGTCAGCGCACTGCTGGTGCCGGTCGTGACGCGCTTTTACGGGGAGCAGGCTTTAATGGTGGCCGCATGGGGAATGGCGCTGCTGTTTTTAGCCCTGAGCATAGGGGTATGGTCAACTGAGCGTACCCCTGCTGAAAAAGCTTAATGGACCTGGCGGGACGAATGCCCGCCAGACGCCTCATTCTGCCGCAGGCGCTGGAGCGGATCCTGCTGATAAAACTGGCAGAAACGTTGCCACAGGGCCGGGAAACGGGGCGCGAAAAGCTCTGGCGCGCTGAAGAAATACTCGGAGAGCACCGCAAAGCACTCAGCCGGGTCGGTTGCCGCATAGGCGTCAATGCTGGCCGCGCTCTCGCCCACAAGGTCTATTTCATCCTGAATGTTATCCATCGCCGCGTGCAGGTCGTGCTCCCAGCCCGCGACCTCGCGAAGCGGGATCAGCGGAACGCCGCTGGCGCGATCGCCGTTGCGGGTATCCAGCTTGTGCGCCACCTCATGAATAATCAGATTAAAGCCGGAGGCGTCGAACGAGTCCTGAATATCGAGCCAGTTGAGGATTATCGGCCCTTGCTGCCAGCTTTGTCCGGACTGCACCACGCGCTGGTTATGCACCAGCCCAATGTCGTCCTGCCATTCGTCATCCACCACGAACGGCGCGGGATAGATAAGCACTTCGTGGAAACCGTCCAGCCACTCAATGCCGAGTGCAAGCACCGGCAGACAGAACAGCAGGGCGATGCGGGCGTTTTTCAGGGGATCGAGTTCAAACCCCTGCAGTGGCACCAGGCGTTTTTGCTGCAAAAAACGATCCGCCAGTTGAACCAGTTTCGATTGTTCATCCGGGGTTAGATTAGCCAGAACAGGGATCGTCAGTGCGTCATCCCATGGCAGCGCCACATCCCGGCCAGCCTCATTCGTTTTCCAGGGCCACTTTATCATCGCTTTGCTCGCAAACTCGTCATTTGAACAAAAATGGGAAAGTCAGGTTCGGTTAAGATGCCAGAAAATCGCTCACTGCGACAAATCCAGCCTGAATAAACTATCATTTCGTACGTAGCGGTGGGTAGCGGTTTGCGGGCATCACCTTCATTTTGTGAAGTCTGTCGTGGCCTTTATCCGCAGGTGGGGTGAATTAATCAGTGCGGTATTGAAAAGATGAGCGATTTCAAAGGTAACAAGCAGGACCTGCCCAGTCGACTGTGTGTGCACTGCCAGCGGCCCATGACGTGGCGCAAGAAATGGGCGAAATGCTGGAATGAGGTTAAATACTGTTCTGAGCGTTGCCGCAGGAGCCACCGTTGACCGAGCTGCGTCTGATCCTGGGCGATCAGCTTAATCCGCATCACAGCTGGTTTGATACCTGCAGTCCTAACGTCATTTACGTGATGCTGGAACTCAGGGCAGAAACCGCCTACGTGCTTCATCACGCCCAGAAAGTTATCGCTATCTTCGCCGCCATGCGCGCGTTTGCCTCTGCATTAAAAGAGAAGGGGCATCGGGTGAGGTATGTCCGACTCTCCGATGGCTCAAACCGCGGCGCGCTGGAAGACAATCTCAACGCGCTTGTCGCGCATTACCGCGCAGATAGGGTGATATGGCAGGAGCCCGACGAATGGCGTCTTGATACGCAGCTGCAGGCGTGGGCGAAGACGGTCTCCGTTGAAACGGCCTGCGTCAGTAGCGAGCATTTTTTCACCACTCGGGAACAGGTCAGCGCGTTCTTTGCGTCACGCAAAAGCTGGCGAATGGAGTACTTTTATCGGGAAATGCGTCGTCAGCACGGCGTCCTGTTAACCTCTGAAGGCGAGCCGGAAGGGGGGAAATGGAATTTCGATGCTGAAAACCGCAAGCGCTGGTCCGGCGAGCCTCCCGCGCCGGTGGACGCGCGTCCCTGCCACGATCGTTCCGCCTTATGGGCGGAGATCCAACGCTGCGGCGTAAAGACCTTCGGCGAACCGCAGGCCGACAATTTTCGCTGGCCGCTCAACCGTGCGGAAGCCAAAGCCAGGCTGGATGATTTTATCGCGCACGTGCTCCCGCAGTTTGGAAACTGGCAGGACGCGATGCACGCGGAGGAACCTTTTCTTTTCCACTCGTTAATTTCATTCGCGCTGAACGCTAAAATGCTTAATCCGCGGGAAGTGGTCGCGGCCGCCCAGCAGGCGTGGCGTTCGGGCCACGCGCCGCTGCCTGCCGTTGAAGGGTTTATCCGACAAATTCTCGGCTGGCGGGAGTATGTGCGCGGGATCTACTGGTCGCAGATGCCGGGCTATCGGGAGCTGAATGCCTTAGACCAGCACGCCCCGCTGCCGGACTGGTTCTGGACGGGCAAGACGCAGATGCGCTGCCTGGCGCATGCCGTTGGGCAGTCGCTCACCGAGGCTTACGCCCACCATATCCAGCGCCTGATGGTCATTGGAAACTTTAGCCTGCTCAGCGGCCTGTCGCCGCAGGCGGTCCATGAATGGTATCTGGGCGTCTATATTGATGCCTTTGAGTGGGTGGAGCTGCCCAACACTCTCGGCATGAGCCAGTTTGGCGATGGCGGGTTACTGGCCAGTAAACCCTACGTCTCGAGCGCGTCATATATTCATAAGATGAGTAATTACTGTCAGGGGTGCCGGTATCAACACAACCTGCGTACCGGCGAACAGGCGTGCCCCTTCAATGCCCTTTACTGGGACTTCTTTGCGCGCAATAAGGCGCGTCTCGGTAACAATCCCCGCCTGGGGATTGTCTTTAAACAGCTAGCGGACATGACGGAAGAGGATCGGCAGGCCATTGCAGACCGCGCGGGGTACGTCCGCCTGCATCTCAACGACCTCTGATCGGTATTTCAACGCCTGGGCGGTTGCGGCAGGTCAATAAGACGCTATTATTTTTGACTTTGTTGCGTATTCCCTGACAGGACATCCAGACGCTATGCCCGTGAATTTTGACCTTAACGATCTTTATGCTTTCAGAGCGTTAGTGGAATACGGTAACTTCCGTGTCGCCGCTGAATCTATCTGTTTATCCCAGTCGGCGCTGAGCCGCAGGATTGAAAAGCTGGAAGCCGCGCTGGGAAACAGGCTGTTCGATCGCACCACCCGCCGCGTGGCGCTGACGCTCTACGGACAAAACTTTGCCGAGCGCTCCGCGCAGCTGCTCGACAGCGTTGAGTCAATGCTCGCGGATGTCGATAAGGCCAGTGAAGAGCGGACGGGGCTGATCACGGTTGCCACGGTACCTTCCGCGGCCTGTTACTTTATGCCTGACGTGATCCGGCGTTTTCAGTCTCGCTATCTGCGTGTTCGCATTAAGCTCATCGACAGCAGCGCGGGCAATGTGATTGACGCCGTGGCCCGCAGCCAAGCGGATTTTGGTATCTGCTTTGCAGGAAACCTGCCGTCTGAAATCGAATTTTTCCCGCTGGTGGAGGATGTCTACGTCGCGGCGTGCAGAAAGGATCATCCCCTCGCGCAGAAGAGTCACCTGACATGGAAGACGTTTTACCAGCAGGATTATATCTCCCTCGATAAAACGTCAGGCAACCGCAATCTGCTCGACCGGATGCTGGGGGATATCGTTCCCGAGCGGCCCAGCGTCTGCGAAACACGTCACGTTACCACGATGCTCGGTATGGTTGAGGCGGGGATCGGCATCGCTGCCGTTCCCGCCATGTCAATGCCGACCTCAGAGCACACGCTGTTGACGCATCTGCCGCTGATGGCGCCGGAAGTGAAACGCACCGTGGGGCTTATCCGGCGCCGGGGGCGCATCCAGTCTTATATTGCGGCTGAACTGGAAAAGCAGATCACCGAGCAGTATCGCCGGACGTAACGGGGATCATCCCCGTCTCCGTAATGACGGCCCTTGAGGGCGGTGAGGCGAGATAGGTCAACAGCGCTTTCCCCTCCCCGGGATGTTCTGCATGGCGGGTAACCGCGCCCGCGAAGCGCGTGATGTATTGCACATTGTCAGGGATTTTCCCGACAAAGGTGACGCCCTGAACCGGCAACAGCTCGCTAACCTGCTGGAAACCGAGGGTGTATTTTCCATTTGCCACTTCTGAGGCGACCGGAATACGTTCGACCTTTGTCGCTTTACCCGCCACTTCTTTTTCTATTCCCAGCTTTTTGAATAATGCCTGGCTGACGTACCTGCCGCTGGCGCTGTCAGAGTAGGCGATGGAGCTGGCCTGCAGCAGCGTTTCACGCAGTTTCGCATCGCTGCTGATATCCGGTACTTTCGCTCCTTTTTTTACCACCATGCCAACGGGAGAATCCGCGAGTTCCGTTCGCGAACCCGGCTGGGTCTGGCTGGCCTTTTCGAGCTTCTCCAGCGCATCGCCCACCATAATCACCACGTCGGCCTTCTCGCCGCGCGCCAGTCGGTTTGGGATCGCCTGCGGCGTATTGCCCATTGAGGGGCCGGGGATGATCACAATTTTATCCCCGGTCCGGTGTTCATATTCCGGGGCCAGCTTTTCAAGGGCGGCTTTAAAACCGCCTGAGATCATCACCTTCACGTCCTGGGCAAAGGCATTGACGCTCAGGAACGTCAGCACCAGCGCGCTTGCGGTATAGCGATAAGTGCGTTTCATACTGCCCCCTCTGACTTGACGGTGTTTTGCAGCGATACCGCGCGGCGGCGGTAGAGGTAGAGCGTCGCCAGCAGGGCACATACCGCGGCGAAGCTCATCCAGTAGCCCGGCGAGGCTTTGTCGCCGGTGTATTCAATCAGCGCGGTGGACATGACCGGGGTAAAGCCGCCAAAGACCGCCGTTGCCAGGCTGTAAGCCAGCGAGAAGCCCGCCACGCGCACTTCAGCCGGCATAATTTCCGTCAGAGCCGGGATCATTGCGCCGTTATAGAGGCCGTAGAGGAAGGAGAGCCACAGCAGCACGCTCAGCATCATCGAGAAGCTGGGCGCGCTCGCCAGCAGCGTCAGGGCCGGGTAGCTGGTCGCCAGCGCCAGCAGGGTCATGGCAATCAGCACCGGCTTGCGCCCGAAGCGATCCGACAGGGCACCGCCCACCGGCAGCCAGATGAAGTTAGAGATCGCCACCAGCAGCGTGACCAGCAGGCTGTCTGACGCGCTCAGCATCAGCACCTTTTTGCCAAAGGTGGGCGCATAAACGGTAATCAGATAAAAGGCCGTGGTGGTCATCGCCACCATCAGCATGCCCGCGACCACCACCTGCCAGTTCGCGAGCAGCGTTTTAAAGACCTGACGCATCTCCAGATGATGGCGACGCGCGCTGAACTCTTCCGTCTCTTCCAGCTTGCGGCGCAGGAAGAAGATAAACGGCACGATTAAACAGCCGAACAGGAACGGGATGCGCCAGCCCCATTCGCGGATGGCGCTCTCTTCCAGCATCGCGTTCAGCGCAAAGCCCATTGCGGCGGCGACCATAATGGCGACCTGCTGGCTACCGGACTGCCAGCTGGTGTAAAAACCCTTACGGCCCGGCGTGGCGATTTCAGCCAGATAGACCGACACGCCCCCAAGCTCCGCGCCGGCGGAAAAACCCTGCAGCAGACGGCCCGTCAGCACCAGCAGCGGTGCCCACAGACCGATGCTTTGATAAGACGGAATAAGCACGATCAGGAAGGTCCCCGCCGCCATGATGGACAGCGTGACAATCAGCCCCTTTCTGCGCCCCACTTTGTCGATATAGGCACCAAGCACGATGGCGCCGATTGGACGCATCAAAAAGCCTGCGCCGAAGACGGCGAAGGTCATCATCAGCGACGCAAATTCACTGCTCGCCGGGAAGAAGGTATGGGCGATATAGGTGGCGTAGAACCCGAACAGGAAGAAGTCGAATTGCTCAAGAAAGTTGCCGGACGTGACGCGAAGTATCGCGCCCGCTTTCGATCGTACGGTTGCAGGTGAGGTTGAGGAAAACATGGTTATCTCCAGTTTATTGTTGACGTTTTACGCGTCTGTTTCTGAAAACTGGATCAGGATGAGGAATTAGATAAGCGCAAATGCCGCATCGACTGATGCATTTCTTGCATGAATATAAGTCGGTTGTTAAATACAATTAATGGCAACAATAACTTAACAAACCGTTGGCTTTTTATTCACCAGTAATCTGTAAGTCTATGATATTGCGATTTTGTGATGTGGCGCAGAGGCGCATTTCAGAATGCGCCGGGTAACCGCTTCATTACCCGGCGGATGCATTTTAGCGCAGCGCCCTGGCAATCGCGCTAAACATCAGAGAAGCTTCCAGCGGCTGGGCGCTGAAGGACGGCTCCGCCTGCGGCCAGGTAGACCACTGGACGATGACCAGATTTTCCTTCGGGTTCACCACGATCATCTGCCCAAAAATGCCCAGCGCCCAGAGCGAACCTTTCAGCGAATCCTGTGCCGTCGGCTCTACGCCCGTGGCGTTCGCGGGCACTTCATTGTTCCACCACTGATAGCCGTACAGCCCCCCGGGATGGGCGTCTGATACCGAGCCTTTGGCCTTCGTCCAGTCTGACGACTGCCGGATCCAGTTTTCCGGCAGGATGGTCTTACCGTTCGGCAGCGTACCGTTGTTCAGGATAAATTGCCCGAAGCGTCCCCAGTCCTCCAGCGTGGCGTTAAAGCCGTGCGCGCCGACGTCGTGCTGGCCTTTGCTGTAGGCATGCCACACGCCGTCGCTCGCCATGCCGTAAGGCTGCCAGATACTTTTCTCCAGATAGGCTGCGAGCGTCATGCCGGTGGCCCGCTCCAGCACGTCACCCAGCAGCCAGGCGCCACCCGAAGAGTAAGACCAGTTCTCTCCGGCCGGATACGCTCTGCGTAACCCCTTCACCAGCTTGCGCACGCAGTCATAGGTACCCGGCTTCGCCTCGCACTCGGTGAGCTGCGCAAAGTCGGAGTGGGGGTTGGTGTAATCCTCGTTCCAGGCCACGCCGGAGGTATGGGTGATCAGCTGTCTGAGCGTCACGCCGTCCCATGCGGTGCCTTTCAGGTCGGGTTCATACCGCGTGATCCGATCGTCAAGCGAGTGGATCTTTCCCTCTTTGAGGGCCACGCCCACCAGCGCCGATACCACCGATTTCCCAACCGAGCGTGAGGTCCAGAGCGTCGAGTCGGTATTGCCCTCTCCAAGATACTTCCAGGCGATTTTGCCGTCCTTCAGTACCAGCATGCCGCTGACGTTCTGGCGCTGGAGGTACTCCTGAAGGCCGTAGCGCCTGCCGTTGACCTGATAGTGTGCGTCCGTGAGCGGCTTGTCCGACATTTGCAGCGGCACGGCGTTACCGTGGCGGAAACGATCCCCGGCGTAGTTGCGGTAGTCATTGCGAAAGCCCACCACGCGATCGGCCTGGCTCCAGGTGAGCATCTTATGGGGGTCAGGCAGCGTGGTGTCGAAGGGGGCTGGGCAGGCGCTGAGGTCGGTGCCTTTACAGGCCGCCACTGCCGCAGGGGAGATCAGGGTGCTGAAGACAAGGCCCGCCAGCAGGGCATGGTTTACTTTTCTGTTTTTCATATCCGTCTCTTACAGGTTAGGAACGGCTTCAGTTTAAAAACCCCGGGGCTATAATAAAAAACGCGTAGCGGGGGAAAATCCCCCCAAAAAACAGAAGGAGCGTAGCATGGCGGGACTGATTTACTCTTTTGCACAGCTCGAGGCATTTACCGCCGTGGCCGAGAACGGGAGCCTGAGTAAAGCCGCGGTGGCGCTGAAGAAGGACCGAACGACGCTTCGCGATCTGGTTGATTTTCTTGAGGATGGGTTAGGCTACGCGCTGTTTATTCGCGACGGCCGCACCCTGCGGCTCACGCCCGAAGGGGAGCAGCTTCAGCGCCAGGCGCACCTGCTGATGCGGCAGGTAAAAGCCTTTGAGGCGTTTGCCAGAGAGGTGCCGCACAGTGCCACGCAGGACCTGACGCTGGTCTACGATCCTTTTACGCCCAGAGCCTTTCTGCACGGGGTGATTGCTGAAATGGCGGTGCGAAAAATCCGCCTGAGCCTTATTTGTGCCTCGCGGGATGAATCGGAACGGCTGCTGGCGAACAACGACGCGGATCTCGCCATCTGCCAGGCACGCAACCGCAGCGTGGGCAATGATATGGAGTGGCGCGCCCTGGGTGCCATCGATATGGATTTTTATGCCGCCAGCGGGCTGTTTGCTGACCGTTCTTCGCCTCTGTCGCTGCTCGATCTCTCCCTGGTGCCCCAGGTCGTCATGCACCCCGCCTCGGACGAGCCGGTGGCGCGCCGCCTGCAGATTTCCGGGCATACCCTCTTTACCAATGAACCGGAGATGCTGCGCGGTTTGCTGGAGCGCGGCTGCGGCTGGGGATTCTTACCGACGCATTTTCACGCCGGGCAGTGGCAAAACGTAAAAAGGCTGCACACCGAAGTGGGCAGCCAGGGGATTGGTCAGACGATGGTCACCATCTGGAAGCCGGGGAGCGACAAGCGCAGCACGATCGCTGAAACGCTGTCGCTCTTGCCGGACGTATGGAAGCACTCAGCGCTGTGAACAGCCTTTACACTGCTGGTTCTGGATCTGCTGGAAGAAATCGTTGCCTTTGTCATCCACCAGGATAAACGCCGGGAAGTTCTCGACTTCAATTTTCCAGATGGCCTCCATTCCCAGCTCAGGATACGCGACGCACTCCAGGCTCTTAATGCTGTTTTGCGCCAGCACCGCCGCCGGGCCGCCGATGCTGCCCAGGTAGAAGCCGCCGTGCTTATGGCAGGCGTCCGTCACCTGCTGGCTGCGGTTGCCTTTTGCCAGCATGATCATGCTCGCACCGTGGGACTGCAGTAAGTCCACATACGAATCCATGCGCCCTGCGGTGGTGGGACCGAGTGAGCCAGACGCGTAGCCTTCCGGCGTTTTGGCCGGGCCCGCGTAGTAAATCGGATGATCTTTGACGTACTGCGGCAGTTCTTCGCCGTTGTCGATCAGCTCTTTCAGCTTCGCGTGGGCGATGTCGCGCGCCACGATGATGGTCCCGTTCAGCGACAGGCGAGTAGAGACCGGGTGCGCAGAAAGCTGCGCCAGGATCTCATTCATCGGCTTGTTCAGGTTGATGCTGACCACGTCGCCTTCGCCCTGCTGGCGCAGCGATTCAGGAATGTACTGGCCCGGGTTGTGCTCCAGCTTCTCAATCCAGATCCCGTCGCGGTTGATTTTCGCTTTGATATTGCGGTCCGCGGAGCAGGAAACTCCCATGCCAATAGGGCAGGACGCGCCGTGGCGCGGCAGGCGGATCACGCGGATGTCGTGGGCGAAGTATTTACCGCCAAACTGCGCGCCGAGGCCGAGGTTCTGTGCTTCCTGGAGCAGCTCCTGTTCCAGCTGAACATCGCGGAACGCCTGGCCGTGTTCGTTGCCTTCCGTTGGCAGCGCGTCGTAGTAGCGCGTGGAAGCCAGCTTCACGGTTTTCAGCGTGGCTTCCGCCGAGGTTCCGCCGATAACAAAGGCAATGTGGTACGGCGGGCAGGCTGCCGTCCCCAGGGTACGCATCTTCTCAACCAGGTAATTTTTCAGCTTAGCCGGGGTGATCAGCGCTTTGGTTTCCTGGTAGAGATAGGTTTTGTTGGCAGAGCCGCCGCCTTTCGCCATGCACAGGAATTTGTACTCGTCGCCGTCCACGCTGTAGAGATCGATCTGCGCGGGCAGGTTGGTACCGGTATTCACCTCTTTATACATATCCAGCGCCGCATTCTGGGAGTAGCGCAGGTTGTCTTCAATGTATGTGTTATACACGCCCTGGCTCAGGGCCGCTTCGTCACCGCCGCCGGTCCAGACGCGCTGGCCTTTTTTACCCATGATGATCGCGGTGCCGGTATCCTGGCAGGTCGGCAGCACGCCTTTGGCCGCGATTTCGGAGTTGCGCAGGAACTGCAGGGCAACGTACTTATCGTTCTGGCTGGCTTCCGGGTCGTTGAGGATGGCGGCAACCTGCTGCTGGTGGGAAGGACGCAGCATAAATGCGGCGTCGTGGAAGGCCTGCTGCGCCAGCAGGGTCAGCGCTTCCGGCTCCACTTTCAGGATTTCCTGGCCTTCGAACTCGGCAACGGAGACGTGCTCTTTGGTCAGCAGGTAGTATTCGGTGTCGTCATGGGAAAGAGGGAAGGGGTTCTGGTAGATAAACGGTTTGTTTGACATAGCTTGCTCCACAAAAATAAAACCGCCGGAGGAAGGCCCCGGCGGTCAGAAATCAGAACATCATGGACATCCACGGATAGCCAATCAGCAGCAGGGCCGCCAGGAAGATGGCACCGAAGATGGTGCCGAGGCGCCAGTAGTCTTTGGTTGGCAGGTAGCCGCTACCGTAGTAGATCGGGCTTGGGCCAGTACCGTACGGGGTGATGATCCCCATCACGCCCAGCGAGGTCACCATCAGCAGAACGAACACTTCCATATTCATGCCCGGAATGGTGGAGGCGATGGTCAGCATCGCTGGCAGCAGCGCCGTGGTGTGCGCGGTGGTGCTGGCAAACAGGTAGTGCAGCAGGTAGAACGCCAGCAGCAGGACGATGGTCGCCACGCCCGGAGAGATACCGCTCATTAACAGACCACCTTCTTTACCCAGCCAGCTGATGAAGCCGGTAGAGGAGAGGCCGTCCGCCAGCGCAACCAGGGTGGCGAACCAGACGAAGGTGTTCCACGCCGCTTTGTTACCGGTGATATCGTTCCACTCCAGCACGCCGGTCCACAGCATCAGGCCGACGATGAGCAGGGCAGCCATAGCGGGTTCAATCCACGCGGCGGCGAAGATCCACATCAGCAGCGCACAGCACACGAACACCAGCAGCAGAATTTCATTGCGGGACAGTTTGCCCAGTTTTTCCAGCTCACGGGTCGCCCACAGCGGCACTTCGTTGTTCACCTTCACTTCTGGCGGGTAGAACCAGTAGGCCAGCAGCGGCATAGCCAGAATCAACAGGATACCCAGAGGCAGGAAGGCGAGGAACCAGGTGCCCCAGGAGATATCGATCCCAACCGTACTTTTCACCAGCGCCAGCGCCAGCAGGTTCGGCGCGAGGGCGGAGAGGAACATTGAACTGGTGATACAGGCCGCGGTGATCGCCACCCACATCAGGTACGAACCAATTTTACGCGCGCTTGGGTCGTTCGGTTTAGAACCGTACAGCGGCGGCAGGTTAGCGATGATCGGGTAGATGGTCCCGCCGCTGCGCGCGGTGTTGGACGGGGTGAACGGTGCCAGTAGCAGGTCAGCAAACGTAATCGCGTAACCGAGCGTCAGGCTGCGACGGCCGAGGTATTTCACCAGAATCAGCGCCAGACGGCGGCCGAAGCGGGTTTTGTCATAGCCTGCGGCGAACATGAAGGCACCGAAAATCAGCCAGACGGTCGAGTTACCAAACCCGCTCACCGCCCACTTAAAGGAGGCGCCTGCCAGCTTGAATTTCGGATCAGCCAGCTGTTCAGGGCTGAACAGCACCCACTGGCTGCACAGGGCAATGGCGACCACGCCGGTCAGACCGATCACCGCGCCCGGCAGCGGTTCGAAGATCAAACCCACGATCACGCCGACGAAAATGGCGAAGTAATGCCATGCGTAAGGAGGCAGCCCTTCCGGTACTGGAACAAACAGCAGCAGTACGGCGACGATGACGGGCAGTGCCATCATCAGCAGACGTTTTGCGTTTCCATTTGATGCCTGGTTCGCCACAGGGGGCGTTACAGCAGTTTTTGTATTCATAGTTTCACGTCTTAAGTTGTCAAAGATTCGGTCGTACTGAAAAAACAAAATCACTTTCTTAGTTTCTTTGCTTTTTTTAGTTATTAAAGGTGCGGTTTTGTATTTTCAGTAATAGCAATTTAACGCTTTTACGGTGGCGCTAAATTAAAAAATGATGATGTTTTTATATTGCGCTTTTGGATGCCATAACTATTGATCGCGATCAAAAAAACAGAATTGCAGCGTTATTTTTATGCTTTTATTAATAACCACTCAGGCGTATGTGGGTATTACCTGTTTTATTGGTTTGCTTTATCATTTTCGTAACATCTATTTTTTCTCCGTCTTGCATCTTATTGTTTTTAATGGTTTTGAATGCGTGATTGAAATTGGTTTAACCAATTTTTATTTAACGAATTTTAAATTATTGTGAATGACTGAATTACATTCGCTAACACCAATGTGTTATTTGTGTTATTGCAGGGATTAAATAGTTTTTTAACTAACGTAATAACTTTAGAAACTAAAAAAATCATTATATTAATATCATGACATCGGCAAATAACGACGAACTAAAAACTAATCCGATAACGAATTCTTAATTTTTTAAAAGTTTGGAGTTTCTAATATGAGCACTAACGAACGTATTCTTAGCCCCTTCACATTACCGAATGGCACTGAACTGAAAAACCGTTTGTTAATGGCCCCTATGACCACCTGCACCGGCTATTACGACGGCACCGTTACCAGTGAACTGGTGGAGTACTATCGTGCCCGTTCCGGCAGTATCGGCACCATCATTGTGGAGTGCTGCTTCGTCGACGATCTCGGTCTGGCCTTCCCGGGCGCGATCGGGATTGATAATGATGAGAAAATTGCCGGGCTGGCGAAAATCGCGGAGGCGATTAAATCCAAAGGCTCTAAGGCTCTGCTGCAGATCTACCACGGCGGCCGCATGGTTGACCCGAAACTGATCGGTGGCCGTACGCCGGTTGGCCCAAGCGCCGTTGCCGCGCCGCGTGAGGGCGCAGCAACGCCAGTGGCACTGACTGGCGAAGAAGTCGAAGGCATGATCGGCAAGTTTGGTGAAGCGGTGCGCCGCGCCATCCAGGCCGGCTTCGACGGCGTGGAAATCCACGGGGCAAACACCTATCTGATTCAGCAATTCTATTCGCCAAACTCTAACCAGCGTGACGACGAGTGGGGCGGCAGCCGCGATAATCGCGCGAAGTTCCCGCTGGCAGTTCTGGATATCACCCACAAAATGGTGCGCCAGTACGCGGACGACGCTTTTATTATTGGCTACCGCTTCTCCCCTGAAGAGCTGGAAGTGCCGGGCATCCGCTTTGAAGACACCATGTACCTGCTGGAAAAACTGGCGGCGCGCGGCGTGGATTACCTGCACTTCTCAGTCGGCGCGACCCTGCGTCCTTCCATTGTCGACACCCAGGACCCAACGCCGCTTATCGAAAAATACTGCGCGATGCGTTCTGAAACGCTGGCGCAGGTTCCGGTCATGGGCGTGGGTGGCGTGGTAAATGCCGCCGATGCCAATGAAGCGCTGGAACACGGTTACGACCTGATTGCCGTGGGCCGTGCCACCATTGCCTATCCGGACTGGACCGACCGCATCGCGGCCGGGGAAACGCTGGAGCTGTTTATGGACAGTACCCAGCGCGAGGCGCTGAACATTCCTGAACCGCTGTGGCGCTTCTCGCTGGTGGAAGCGATGATCCGCGACATGAGCATGGGCGAATCAAAATTCAAACCGGGCATGTTCACCGAGAAGGTGCAGGACGACGCGAACGAGCTGGTGATTAACGTCAGTCTGGAGACTGACCGCATTGCCGATATCGAGCTGGCGTCTGGCCCGAGCGAAGACGTAGAGTTCGTCACCAGCTTTGAAGAGATCCGCACCCGCATTCTGGATGCCAATACCCCGCACGTGGATGCCATCACTGGCGCAACCAGCCAGAGTGAAGCGGTGAAGAAAGCGGTCTCTAAAGCGATGCTGAAATCCAGCAAAGCGCGGGCAGCGGAAGAGGGCGTTGACCCGAACGAAACCCGCAGCGTGGACGTGGTGGTTGTCGGCAGCGGCGGCGCCGGTCTGGCGGCGGCGATTCAGGCTCACGACGAAGGCGCGAGCGTGCTGATTGTTGAGAAAATGCCAACCATCGGCGGGAACACCATTAAAGCTTCTGCCGGGATGAACGCCGCTGAAACCCGCTTCCAGCGTGTGAAGGGCATTCAGGACAGCAAAGAGCTGTTCTACCAGGAAAGCCTGAAAGGTGGCGGCAACAAGAACAACCCTGAACTGCTGCGCCGCTTCGTCGAGAACGCGCCGCAGGCAATTGAGTGGCTGGCAACCCGCGGCATCATGCTGAACGACATCACCACCACCGGCGGGATGAGCATCGACCGTACTCACCGTCCAAAAGACGGTTCTGCGGTGGGCGGTTACCTGATTAGCGGCCTGGTGCGTAACGTCAACAAACGCAACATCGAGGTGATGCTGGATACTTCCGTCAGCGACATTCTCTTCGAAAACGGTGAAGTCACCGGCGTGCGCCTGACCACCGAAGAGAATGAAACCATCACCGTGGCAGCGAAAAGCGTGATTGTGGCAACGGGCGGCTTCAGCGCTAACAGCCAGATGGTCGTGAAATACCGTCCGGATCTGGAAGGTTTCGTCACCACCAACCATAAAGGGGCGACCGGTGGCGGTATCGCGCTGTTGGAGCGCATCGGGGCTGGCACTGTCGATATGGGCGAGATTCAAATTCACCCAACCGTAGAGCAGAAAACCTCGTACCTGATTTCCGAATCCATCCGCGGGGGCGGGGCGATTCTGGTCAATCAGAAAGGGGAACGCTTCTACAACGAAATGTCGACCCGCGATAAAGTCTCGGCGTCAATCATCGCCCTGCCGGAGAAATACGCTTACATCGTCTTTGACGAGCACGTACGCGCCAAAAACAAAGCCGCGGATGAGTACATTGCCAAAGGCTTCGTGACCAGCGCCAGCTCGCCGAAAGCCCTGGCGGAAGCGCTCGGCATGGATTACCACGCTTTCCTGGCGACCCTGGAACGTTACAACGGTTTCGTTGAAAAACAGCATGATGACGACTTTGGTCGTACCACCGCGCTGCGTGCGCCCATCAATGAAGGGCCATTCTACGCCATTCAGATTGCGCCGGGCGTGCACCACACCATGGGCGGCGTGACCATCAACACCGAAACCTGCGTGCTGGATAGCAACCACAACGTGCTGCCAGGCGCGTTTGCAGCCGGTGAAGTGGTCGGCGGGATCCACGGCGCTAACCGTATCGGCGGTAACGCGGTGGCAGATATCATTATTTTTGGTACCCTTGCAGGACATCAGGCGGCTCTGCGTTCGAAAATGAGGTAAGGCTCCTGCTTCCCAGGCCGGATACGCGCAGCGTTATCCGGCATTTTCCCCGGCGGCGCGGTGCCTGCCGGGGCTTCAGCTGAGGACTCCTGCCATGCCTGATAGCCATCGCGTTTACAGTTACTCCGCCGTCCTGATGGGGTCACCCATCCTCCTGAAGCTCTTCTCCCATGACGAAGCCCTCGCGTCCCGCGTGTTTCGCCTGATCAAACAGTATGAAGATCTGCTCACCGTCAACCGCGCGCACTCGCAGGTGATGGATATCAATCATGCCGCTGGCCAGCATCCGGTCACCGTCAGTCGGCCAGTGTTTGATCTGATCCGCTGTGCAAAAGCGGCAAGCCTGTTCAAGGACAGCGCCTTTAATCTGGCGATCGGTCCGCTGGTGAAGCGCTGGAAGATTGGTTTTCAGGGAGACAGCGTTCCGCCTGCCGATGAAATCGCGTCGCTGCTGGCAATTACCCGCCCAGAGGATGTTCTCCTTGATGAGGCCAGCAGCAGCGTGTTTCTGACCCGGGCGGGGATGGAGATCGATCTGGGGGCGATTGCCAAAGGCTATATCGCCGACAGGGTGCGGGATTACCTGCGTAAAGAGGGCGCTGAGCTGGGGCTGATTAACCTTGGCGGAAACATTCAGACCTTAGGCTCCCCGGAAGGGGGCTGGAGCGTTGGGCTGAAAAAACCGTTCGCCGGGGATGCGCTGATCGGCACGATGGTCGTCGAGAACCTGTCCGTCGTGACGTCGGGAACGTACGAGCGCTACTTTGAGCACAACGGCAAACGCTATCACCACATTCTCGATCCGCGCACCGGGTATCCGCTGGACAACGAACTGGACAGCGTGACCATCATTTCAAAAGATTCCATCGACGGCGATATCTGGACCACGCTGATGTACGGCATGGGCGTGGAGAAGGGCTGCGACGCGCTGCGTGCGCGTCCAGACATAGAAGCGATCTTTGTGACCAAAACAAAAGAAGTGGTGTTCTCTTCAGCACACCACTTCCGCTTTACCCTACTGGATGATACCTACCGCGTTACTGGCAGTATTGCTTGAGCAGGCCCGTCTGCTCCGGCTGGAGACGGTAGCGATACACCGGACGCCCGGTGGCGCCGTAGTGAATGCTGGTGAACAGAATATTGATTTGCGCCAGCCAGATCAGATATTTGCGGCAGGACACGCGGGAAATATTGACCGCGTTTGCCAGGTCATCGGTAGAAAACTCCGTCTCCGGGTGTGCGTCAATCCACTGGCAAATCGTGCGCAGCGTTTGCGGCGTTAACCCTTTCGGCAGCTTTTTGCTGTCTGCCAGTTCCGGTGCCCCGCCGTGGATCAGACGGTCGACGTCCGCCTGCTCGTAATACTGATGTGACCCCATCAGGCTGTGCTTTGCCTTCCAGCCGTTCAGCGCCTCTTCAAAGCGCGGGAACTGGAACGGCTTTATCAGATAATCCACCACGCCATAATGGATGGAGGTCTGGATCGTGGCGGCGTCGGCGGCCGAGGTGATCATGATCACATCGATTTGGCGGCCGGATGCGCGAATGACGGGCAGCAGATCCAGCCCGTTATCCTGCTGCATATAGACATCCAGCAGCACCAGATCGACAGGATGGCTGGGGTCATTAATGATGGCCTCGGCCTGGTTTAGCGTGGAGGCGACGCCACAGCAGGTAAAGCCTTCAACACGGTTGACGTACAGACGGTTGAGGTCGGCCACCATGGCGTCATCATCGACAATTAACACATTTATCACGCGATATTCCTCTCGCTATCCCAGGGGATGTGAACAAAAAATTGGGTAAATACGCCGGGCTCAGACTCGACGCTGATATCGCCGCCAAGGTTCTGAATCTGCTGGCGAGCAAGGAACAGCCCAACGCCGCGGTTGTCGCCTTTTGTTGAGAAGCCCTTTGTAAAAATAGACTCCAGCTGAGTGGGATCAATGCCGGGGCCATCGTCGCTGACTTCACAGCTGAGCCAGCCATTTTGATAATGCAGCAGCAGGCCAATCTCACCTTCCTGCTGTCCTTCCATCGCGTCGAGCGCGTTTTCAATGAGGTTGCCCAGCGCGGTGATCAGCACCGCGACCTGCTCTTCACTTGCGGTATCCGGTATCTGGCTTTCATCCGCCAGCGTCAGAGTGACGCCCGCTTCTTTCGCCCGGTTGATTTTACCCAGCAGGAACCCGGCTACCACCGGGGATTTTACCTTGCTCTGTATCGTACCGATATCCGTCTGGTAATGATGCGCCGTCTGCAGGATGTACTCTTCCAGCTTGTCGTAGCGCTTCATGTGCAGCAGGCCCAGGATCACATGCAGTTTATTCATAAACTCGTGTGTATGGGCGCGCAGGGCATCGACGTAATTCACCATGCCATCAATACGCTGCATCAGCTGGCTGATTTCCGTTTTATCACGGAAGGTGGTGATGGCGCCGATCACCCGATCCTGGCTTTTCACCGGGACCATGTTGCACAGCAATAGCCGGCCGTTGCAGCTGATCTCCTGATCCTGGCGCGCGACGCCCGTCTTCGAGACGTCACGCAGGCTGGCCAGCAGGGGGGCGCTGGTGTTTTCGGTCTGCTTGCCGGACGGGAGAAGCAATATTTCTCTGGCGGTCTGATTAATCATCGTCACGCGCCCGTGAATATCAACGGCCAGCACCCCCTCACGAAGCGACTGTAGCATCGCCTGGCGCTGTTCGAACAGGGCGGAAATTTCATAGGGTTCGAGTCCGAACAGGATGCGTTTCAGGACCCGCACCAGACCCCAAATCGCCATCGAACTCATAAAAATGCTGAACAAAATGGTCCAGACGGCGTTTAGCCGCCCGCGGGTAATCTGCTCTTCCACCTTATTCAGGGAGATACCGACCACTACCACGCCAATCTGCTCGTGCTGGCCGTCGTAGACGGGGGTAAATACGCGCAGCGCTTCGGCGAGCGCGCCCCGGTTAACCGATACGTTCTCTTTGCCTTCCAGCGCGGGCGTTAAATCGTCGCCGATAAAATGCAGCCCCAGCAGCGCCTCGTTCGGGTGAGAATAGCGGATCCCGCGCATATCGGTGACCACGGTGAACAGCAGATCGTTTCGTTTCGTCACCGCCTGGGCGATGGGCTGAATAATATTCTCCTGCGGCGCCTGCATCAGGCCGCGCTGTATCTCGGGGCTGTCGGCGAGGGTGCGGGCAATGCCGAGCGCGGTGTCTTTGACATCATCGCGTGTGGCGCGGGTGATTTGCACCGAATAGAGCGCAAAGACCACCAGCAGCACTGAACCGATAATCGCGCATACCATCAGCGTGACCAGCGTATTGAGTTTCATGGGGCGCTTGCGCGTCGGAAGGAAAGGCTGCAAATCGCTCATCAATACTCCGCGATGATTAAGTATGTGGGTAATTATCGCCGATGACGCGCTTTTCTTAAAGCCATGTAAAGGCGTGGATTTGGTCCTCTTTTCGTGACCCTCCTCGCAGGTCATCTATATAAAACACTTTATAGTGTGTGGGTACTCATAATAAGGAGGCTGTTTATGAGCATTCTGCTTACCGGTTCGGTCAAGGAAAGACGGCACGCCAGCACGATGAATATCGATCGATTGTCCACGCTGGACATGCTGAAAGTCATTCACCAGGATGATGCACTCATTTCTGCTGCACTCACCCCTTGCTTACCTGTGATTGCCCGCGCGGTGGATAACGCTGCCGCGACCCTCAATCACGGTGGCCGTCTGGTGATTGTCGGGGCGGGACCGTCTGGTCGGGTCGCGCAACAGGTTGCCGATGACTATGCGCCGGGCAAAACCCCCGTGGTGGCCGTCACGGCAGAAGAGGGGGAAGGGAGCTACGAGCGCGGCGTTGCCGATCTGCAGGCCATTAAGTTTGGTGAACACGATATGATGCTGGCCGTGACCGTCAGCGGAAAAACACCGTGGGTGTGGGGGGCAATGCGCCATGCATGGTCGCTGGGGGCGCCGGTCGCCGTTATTACCGGTGATGCGCAAAGTGAAGCCGCGCAGCTGGCGAGTATGGTTATTGCTCCCGAACTGGGGGCCGATGTGGTGGCAGGCTATCTCAACACCAAAGCGGGGATTGCGCAGAAAATGATCCTCTCGATGATCGCCACCGGGCTGGCCGTTCGGACCGGGCGCGTTTACAGCAACCTGCGGGTGGATCTCGAGGCAAGCAGTACCAAATGGGCCGAACGCCAAATCGCCATTGTGATGGAAGCAGGGGGATGCTCCCGGGCGGAGGCAAAAGCCGCGCTGGAGAGCTGTAACCATCACTGTAAAACGGCGGTATTGATGGTGCTGACAGGGCTGGATGCGTGGAAAGCCCATGAACTGCTGGCGCAGAATAACGGGTTCATCCGCGTGGCGCTGCAGGAAGCGCCATAACACAGACCGCGAAGAAATAAAAAAGGCCGCAGATGCGGCCTTTGGTATTTTTAAAGATTAGAACTGGTAGGTCATGCCGACGCCAACGATGTCGTCGGTGGAAATACCGTTGGCTTCGTAGAAGCTTTCATCGTTATCCAGCATGTTGATTTTGTAGTCAACATAGGTGGAGAAGTTCTTGTTGAAGCTGTAGGTCATGCCCAGGTCGATGTAGTTAACCAGGTCCATGTCTCCATGCTGACCCTGAGGGTTGCTGGCGTTGCCTGGATAGGTCATGTCCTTGCCCTTAGAGTAAACCCATGCCAGGGATGGACGCAGGCCGAAGTCGAACTGGTACTGTGCTACCGCTTCGAAGTTCTGAGTCTGATCCGCGATACCATAATCACCGTATGGCGTCATGTTGCGGGTTTCAGCGTACATCATTGCCAGATAGACGTTGTTGGCGTCGTATTTCGCGCCAAGGGTCCACGCTTCAGCTGTTTTACCGCTCGCGTAACGCGCGCTGTATTTGCCTGCCGCTTCCTGTTCATTAGTACGATCAGAAGAAGAGTACGCCGCACCCAGGCTCAGGCCGGAGAGATCGCCAGAGAAGTCATAGGAGGTAGACATACCGAAGCCGTCGCCGTTCTGGAAGCGTACGTCTTTATGACCGTTTTTCGTGCCTTCCTGGTCTTCTTGAGCAAACTGATATTCATTCGCACCCTGATACTGCAGCGCGAAATTCAGACCCTCAACCAGACCGAAGAAATCGCTATTACGGTAGGTTGCCAGACCGTTGGCACGGCCATTCATAAAGTTATCGGTCCAGGTGTAAGAATCACCGCCAAATACCGGCAGCATATCGGTCCAGGCTTCAACGTCGTACACGACGCCGTAATTACGGCCATAATCAAATGAACCGTATTCGCCATATTTCAGGCCAGCGTAGGCCAGACGGTTAAAGGATTTGTCACCCGCGCCTTCGGTATCGTTAGCGAACGTTTTATATTCCCACTGACCGTAACCGACCAGATCGCGAGTAATCTGGGTTTCGCCTTTGAAACCAACCTGTACATAGGTTTCATCGCCATCATCACCAGGGTTGTCAGAGAAGGTATGACGCGCGTCAACCTTACCGTACAGGTCAACTTTGTTGCCATTTTTGTTATACATTTCAGCCGCATTCGCTGCGCCTGCCATTAATAACGCGGGTACCAGAAATGCCAGAACTTTTCTTTTCATTATATATTCCCTTTAAAGATAATTTATATGAATATATGTAATCACCCTCCGTAATTACAGGCTCGATACTATTCTATGGCTTGTGATTTAGTTTCAAAAATAAATGTAATTAAATTCGATGAAATATTTCAAATTATTTCTATTAATCTCTTTATTTTTCTTGTGAATTATTGGGGTGGATTTATAAGGAATAATTATTATTAAATATTTCGCAGCGCTATTTTTAAATTCATTTAATTTGGCTATGTTATAATTCACCCTCTTTTAAACAACAGGACATGATGATGGAACTGGCCCGGTGGCAGCATGGCTTTGAGCGCTGGCTCAAGGAAAATCACCAGAACGACGATACTGCACATGATATTTCGCATTTTCGTCGGGTGTGGATGACGGCGCAAAAAATCATGGTTCACCACACGGCCGAGCCGCGGGTGATTCTGACCGCCTGCTATTTTCACGATATTGTCAGCCTGCCGAAGAACCATCCTGAACGCAGCCAGTCGTCACGGCTCGCTGCTCGCAAGACGAGCGAGATACTGCGCCGCGACTTCCCGGACTTTCCGCCCGAGCATATTGCCGCCGTCGCGCACGCGATTGAGGCGCACAGCTTCAGCGCCGGTATTGCGCCGCAAAGTATAGAAGCCAAAATTGTGCAGGACGCTGACCGGCTGGAAGCGTTAGGCGCTATCGGCCTGGCGCGCGTTTTTGCCGTCTCGGGCGCACTGGGCGTACCACTATTTGACGCAGACGATCCCTTTGCCGATGCGCGTCCCCTCGACGACCGCGCGTTTGCCCTCGACCATTTTCAGACCAAGCTGCTGCGTTTGCCTGATACAATGCAAACGGACATGGGCCGCGAACTGGCACGTCACAATGCCGATTTCCTGATCCAGTTTATGGCGAAACTCAGCGCCGAATTACACGGCGACTGCCTCGGGCTGGATAGCCAGGTGCTGAGCCGCTTCCGTCGCAGTTTGCGCAACTGAACTGTGGTAATCTGTTCCCAGTCTTTACTCTCCGGTTAAAAGAATGCAGGAAAATCGATCAGTGACAGAGCCCGCGCCCGCGCAGGCTGGGAAATCAACGGCAACGGTGCAGGCCTTACTGCGCCAGCTGTTGGATATCTATGATGCTAAAACGCTGGCCAGCCTGCTGGTGGCGCACGGCGAGAGCCACTGGAGCCCGGCGATCCTTAAACGTCTGCTGACCAGCGAGCGAGCAGGGCGTCGCCTGAGTGAAGGCGAGTTTCGTTATCTGCAAAATCTGCTTCCGCGTCCTTCTGCCGCGCACCCGAACTATGCCTTCCGGTTTATCGATCTGTTTGCCGGTATCGGCGGCATTCGTCACGGTTTTGAAGCCATCGGTGGACAGTGCGTGTTTACCAGCGAGTGGAACAAGCACGCCGTGCGTACCTACAAGGCAAACTGGTACTGCGATCCGCACGAGCATCATTTCAACGCGGATATCCGCGATGTGACCCTGAGCCATAAAAGCGGCGTGAGCGATGAACAGGCCGCCGAGCACATTCGTCAGACGATCCCGGCGCATGACGTGCTGCTGGCAGGCTTCCCGTGTCAGCCTTTCTCGCTGGCCGGCGTCTCCAAAAAGAATGCCCTTGGACGCGCCCACGGTTTTGCCTGCGATACGCAGGGAACGTTGTTTTTTGACGTGGCGCGTATTATTGACGCCCGTCGTCCGGCCATTTTCGTACTGGAAAACGTCAAAAACTTAAAAAGCCACGACGGCGGGAAAACCTTCCGCATTATCATGCAAACGCTGGATGAGCTGGGTTATGACGTGGCCGATTCAGAGGACATGGGCGCGGACGATCCTAAAATTATTGACGGGAAACATTTCCTGCCCCAGCATCGCGAACGTATCGTGCTGGTGGGCTTCCGCCGCGATCTCAATCTGAAAGGCGATTTCACTCTGCGGGATATTCCTTCTCTGTATCCCGAGCGCCGCCCCACCGTGGCCGATCTGCTGGAACCCGTCGTCGACGCGAAATTTATCCTGACCCCGGTGCTGTGGAAATACCTCTACCGCTATGCCAAAAAGCACCAGGCGAAAGGCAACGGCTTCGGCTTTGGGATGGTAAACCCGAACGATCCGCACAGCGTCACCCGTACGCTGTCTGCTCGCTACTATAAAGACGGCGCGGAAATCCTGATCGACAGAGGCTGGGACAAGGCGCTGGGTGAAAAAGATTTCGACGATCCGCACAACCAGCGCCATCGCCCACGGCGCTTAACGCCGCGGGAATGCGCCCGGCTGATGGGCTTTGAAACGCCGCAGGGTTATCGCTTCCGCATCCCGGTGTCGGACACCCAGGCGTACCGCCAGTTTGGTAACTCGGTGGTGGTCCCTGCGTTTGCGGCTGTCGCAAAACTGCTGGCCTCGCGCATCCGACAGGCGGTGGCTCTTCGTCAGGGTGAGGCCGTCAATGACGGATGTTCACGATAAGGCGACGCGCAGTAAAAACATGCGTGCCATCGGCACGCGTGACACCGCCATTGAAAAGCGCCTGGCCGCGCTGCTGACGCAGGCGGGGTTTGACTTCCGCGTACAGGATCCCACCCTGGCGGGACGCCCGGATTTCGTCATCGACGCCTGGCAGTGCATCATCTTTACCCACGGCTGTTTCTGGCACCATCACGACTGCTACCTCTTCAAAGTCCCGGCGACGCGTACCGATTTCTGGCTGGATAAGATTGGCAAGAACGTCGAGCGCGACAGGCGGGATCTGGCCACGCTGATGGCGCAGGGCTGGCGGGTGCTGATCGTCTGGGAGTGTGCGCTGAGAGGCAGATTAAAGCTGAACGATGCCGATCTGAGCGAACGGCTGGAAGAGTGGATCTGCGGCGGCGGCCAGACCGCGCAGATCGACACGCAGGGCATTCACCTGCTTACGGTTTCTCCACCTCGCAAGGCGTGACCACCGGTTTTGCCGGCAGCAGATATTTGCCCAGCGTGACCAGCACGACGGCAAACACGATGATCCCAAGAGCAATCCATTCCACAGGTGAGAGCGTTTCTCCCCCCAGTCCTGTTCCGAGCAGCACGGCCACGACCGGGTTGACGTAGGCGTAGCTGGTGGCGACAGCCGGAGAGACGTTGCGGATCAGGAACATATAGGCGTTAATGGCGATGATAGAGCCAAACAGCGCCAGGTAGCCAACCGCCAGAAAGCCCGACAGGTCCGGCAGCGTGGTCAGCTTTTCTCCCGTCAGCGCCGAGGCCAGCAGCAGGACAATCCCCGCGGCGAGCATCTCAATCGCACCGGCCATCATGCCGGTCGGCAGTTCGATACGCGACCCGTAGACGGAACCAAACGCCCAGCTCATCGAGCCAATCAGGATAATCACCGCGCCCCACGGATTCCCGCTCAGGTTGCCGCCGCTGTTGAGCAGAACAATGCCGGCCAGGCCAATCCCAATCCCCAGCCATTCCAGCTTGCGGGTGCGGATGCCGAAAAGGCGGCTAAAGCAGAGGGTAAACAGCGGTACGGTGGCAACGACCACGGCGGCGATCCCGGACGGGACGTTCTGGTGCTCGGCAATCGTCACAAACCCGTTACCCACCGCCAGCAGCAGCAGGCCGATCAGGGCGGCATTCAGCAGCGGACGTAGCGGGGGAAGCTTATGCCCGCGCAGGAGCAGGAAGGCCAGCAGCAGGATGCCCGCCGAGAGGAAGCGAATGCCCGCCATCATCAGCGGCGGCCAGCTCTCCACGCCGATGCGAATGACAAAGTAGGTTGACCCCCAGATGATGTACAGCGAAAAGAGTGCCCCGATGAGCGGTAGCAATTGCCGGAAACGCATAATCCCTCACGACGAAATAAAAAGTTCGCTGATAGTAAACGCGAAAACTATCTCGCTGGCGAGCCCTTTAATTGTGTGGCAGATGTGAATTTTTTGTTGACGTAAGGTGCCTGTTTCCGGGTTGGCGCTTTTGCTCCATACTATTCACTTAATTACCAAAAAATGAAGGATTAAGATTTTGGCAGGAAGTAGCTTATTAACATTGCTGGATGATATTGCCACCTTACTGGACGACATTTCAGTGATGGGTAAACTGGCGGCGAAGAAAACCGCAGGCGTGCTGGGCGATGATTTATCGCTTAACGCCCAGCAGGTGAGTGGGGTGAGGGCAAACCGTGAACTGCCGGTGGTGTGGGGCGTGGCGAAAGGCTCCTTCCTGAACAAGGTGATTCTGGTGCCGCTGGCGCTGCTGATCAGCGCGTTTATTCCCTGGGCCATCACGCCGTTACTGATGATTGGCGGGGCATTTCTCTGCTTCGAGGGCGTGGAGAAGGTGCTGCACTCCTTTAGCGCGCGCAAGCAGAGCGATACGCCGGAGGTGCGCCAGCAGCGTCTTGAAGCGCTGGCCGCGCAGGATCCGAAAACCTTTGAGCGCGATAAGGTCAAAGGCGCCATTCGGACCGACTTTATCCTGTCTGCGGAAATCGTCGCGATTACGCTGGGCATTGTCTCTGACGCGCCGCTTCTGAATCAGGTGCTGATCCTCTCCGGCATCGCGATTCTGGTCACCGTGGGCGTGTACGGTCTGGTGGGGCTGATCGTCAAGCTGGACGATATTGGCTACTGGCTGGAGGAAAAATCGAGCGCGGTAGCAAGAGGCATCGGCAAAAGCCTGCTGGTGCTGGCCCCGTGGCTGATGAAGAGTCTGTCGGTGGTGGGTACGCTGGCGATGTTCCTCGTGGGCGGCGGAATTGTGGTTCACGGCATTACGCCGCTGCACCATGCCATCGAACATTTCTCCTCCACGCAGGGGGCCGTTATCGCGGCGATTCTGCCTACGCTGCTCAATCTGGTGCTGGGCTTTATCATTGGCGCTATCGTCGTCGCGGCGGTGAAGCTGGTTGAGAAAATTCGCGGCACGTCGCACTAATTGTTACCCGCGGCAGGATGCAAAAAGACCATTCCTCGTCTAAATTGAAACAGTTTCACCCTGATACAGGAGGCAGGTATGGTCTTTTTGGTCAGTGATGAAGTTAAGCCTAAGAAGGGCGGCCCACGTATGATCGTCACCGGGTATTCCAGCGGAATGGTGGAATGTCGGTGGCACGATGGCTATAGCATCAAGCGGGAAGCATTCCGTGAAGATGAGCTTCAGCCGGGTGACGGGCAGCACCAGCGGGACAAGGCTTAATCACATAACGCCCGGCTTTGCCGGGCGTTTTTATCTCAGGTTTCGGGTAAAGAGCAGTAATCAGGGAGTGTGTGTGCAGCGCGATACCTTTGTTGTAAGACAAACTTTTTTGCAATGGCTGCATAAGCGTAGCAATCCGGGGCGGATTGTTAATCTCTGTTTTCTGATCGTTCTGGTGTTTTCCACGCTCCTGACCTGGCGTGAGGTGGTGGTGCTGGAAGAGGCGTACATCTCCAGCCAGCGCAACCATCTGGATACGGTGGCCAGTTCGCTGGACAGGCAGTTACAGAACAGCGTCGACAGGATGCTGTTATTCCGCCAGGGCATGCATGATGCAATCGAGACGCCGCTGGCCTTTGATGTCTTACAGGATGCGGTGTCACGCTTTAATACCGTCCGCATGCTCCCCACCTGGCAGCTTGCCGTTGATAAAAAGCGCACGCTTCCCCTTAACGGGGTCTCGGATGCATTCGTGGATAAAACCACGCTTCTGAACCGGGACGCTGAGCGCATCAGTCATGAAATTTCTGCCGCACTCGAAGTGGGGTATCTGCTCAGGCTGGCGTCATCGAGAGCACAAACGGAAGCGCGGGTGATCTACGTCTCTCGCGCCGGTTTTTTCCTTTCCACGGATACGCCGGATCGGGCGGGCGATATTACCGCCCGCTATTATCATCTGGTCACGCAGTCCTGGTTTACCCAGCAGTCAGAACGTAACAATCGCGCGCGCGCCGTGCGCTGGTTTATCTCTACCCCTTCATCCTGGACCGGGGATGAACGAACGATCACCGCCAGCGTCCCCATCTATTTCGATCACTACTGGTACGGCGTCGTGGCGATGGACTTTACCTTAGACACGATGCAGCGTCTGCTGACCGACGCGACGGAAGACCGGACGGAGGGGGAGTATCAGCTGTACGATACCCGGCTTAATATGATAGCCACCTCTGCCCACGCGGGAAGCCTGGTTAACCATTTTGACGAACGCGAAACGGCGCAGATTGCCCAGGCGATTGAGCATGATACCGGCGGCGGGATCCGCCTCGGGAGCCGGTTTATCACCTGGGAGCGGCTCGATCACTTCGATGGCGTCGTCCTGCGGATCCACACCCTGCATGAAGGGGTGCAGGATGATTTCGGCAGTATCAGTATCGTGCTGGCGCTGCTGTGGGCGCTCTTTACCGCCATGCTGTTGATCTCGTGGCTGGTGATCCGTCGGATGGTGAGTAACATGTACACGCTTCAGCACTCCCTCCAGTGGCAGGCCTGGCACGATCCGCTGACACGGCTCAATAATCGCGGCGCGCTGTTCGACCGCGCCAAATTGCTGGCGGAAACCTGCCGCCAGCAGGCGCTGCCGTTCTCAGTGATTCAGATCGATCTCGACCATTTTAAAAGCATTAACGACCGTTTCGGCCATCAGGCCGGTGATAAGGTGCTTTCCCATACGGCAGGCGTGATTGCCAGCGCGTTACGCAAGAATGATGTGGCCGGGCGTGTCGGCGGAGAAGAGTTTTGTGTGGTCCTTCCCGGCATTGGTCTGGAGGAGGCGAGAGGCGTCGCTGACCGCATTCGTTGCCGAATCACCAGTAAGGAGATCCTGGTGAAGAAGAGCACCACCCTGCGCATCAGCGCGTCACTGGGCGTCAGCAGCGCGGATGAAACGGGCAACTACGATTTTGAACAGCTGCAGTCCGTGGCGGACGTCAGGCTCTATCAGGCTAAGCAGAGCGGGCGTAACCGGGTCGTGTGGCGGGATCAGGACAGGAAGTGATCCAGCCCCTCCTGCCAGCCTGCCGGGCCGGTCTGTTGGGTGTGATAGACCCGCTCGGGGTTATCGTCCCGTAGCGTGATGCCCTGGCGGTTAATCCCCTTGATGACCACCGCGAAGTCCATGCTGTCGAGCAGCGGCGCATCGTTAGGGCCATCGCCGAGCCCCAGCGTAGTGGGCTCGATCTCGTCCTGTTCGCGATACTGTTCAATCAGCCAGTTAACCGCCACGTCTTTACCGCAGCGGGCGTCGAGAATATGCCAGAAGCGCGCCCCCTGCAGACACTTGAGGCCGATGTGCGCCAGCTGCTCTTCAAACTGGACCAATTTCTCGTCGGTATCGCGCCAGATGAGCGTGACGGAGGCTTCATGCTTGCGGGCAAGCGTCGAACGGTAGTGCGTCAGTCCGGTCCACTCGCTGATAACGTGCTCATCTACATCGTCAAAGGTGGTGAATTTAAAGCCCGTCTGCAGACGAATCTGCTCGATTCGCGGGCGAATATCCCGGTGCGCCATCCCCCGGATCTGACGCTGGACCTTGTCCCAGCGCACGTCAGGCTGAATGACCGCGCCGTTCTCGGCAATAAACGGCAGGCCTTCCAGCCCGAGATCCTGCTGAATATCCAGCATCTCTGCCGCGGTTTTACTGCTGCAGAGAATAATCGGAATCTGGTTATCCTGTAGCTTGTCCAGCCAGGGCATTGCGGGTTGCCAGTCGTAGGTATGAATATCCAGCAACGCGCCATCCAGGTCAGAAAAAATCAGCAAGGTATCCCGCAGTGAAGGCATAGTGACTCCCGATGACGGTAGCGTTTCGTTCTAAGAAAATTCCTAAAAAATAACCGAATTGTTAACAGATGAAATGGGAACAATCCCTGGCAAACCCGCATTCAGCGTAAGTTATTGCTCATAACGAAAAGCATTATGTTAAAAATATTATATTCATCATAAGAATATATGCTTGTCAGACAAATTCGTTGGGGATAGTGTGGCTTGTACATCAGATTTCCTGGTGTAACGAATTTTCAAGTGCTTCTTGCATAAGCAAGTTTTGATCCCGGTCATCCCCATGACCGGGATTTTTTTCGCCCTAACGATTGGCTTCCGACACGCTAAAGTCGTGAATATCGAGCTCGAAGGCCTCAGCCAGCTCACGATAGGTGTGATAATCCCTTCCGTTAACAATGACGCGGTCCGAATTGTCGTCCGTCCTGCGGACTTCTGACTCGCTAATCTCATTGATGGCGGCCAGCAGGGCATCGACATCCACCTCGACTTCGCGCTTGATGGTGTCGCTGTACTCTTTATCGGTCTTCATTGCGGGGTTCCTCATTCAGCCGGGTCCATCGCTAAGTATAGACTGTAGATAAAAACGCCATTCACACCGGGCGGCGATGTGCGATTTTGCGTTTTGTTCTACACTGGCTCAAAACCAGAGGAGGAATGTATGAAGGTCAACGATCGGGTAACCGTTAAAACGGACGGTGGGCCGCGCCGCCCGGGTGTGGTGCTGGCAATTGAAGAGTTTAGCGAAGGGACAATGTACCTGGTATCACTGGAAGACTACCCGCTCGGCATTTGGTTTTTTAACGAACTGGGGCATCCGGACGGTATTTTTGTTGAGAAAGCAGACTAACACGGCGTCGGGTAGCATATCGCGTGCCCGACACCCTCTGCAGAAGCAAAAATCTCTGGCCAGGCCAGAGATCAAAGGTAGGGTGCACAGGGTCTTAAGCGACTAACGCATGTTGACGAAAATCCCGTTCGTCACATTATCGGTCAGGCGTACCACGTGGTAGATCACTTGCTTATTATGCGTTTTAATTTTCCGTTTAATATTTCCTTTGTGTGATGAAACGGTTTTCGCTTTAATATTCATCTGGTCGGAGATCTGAATAGTTCCTTGTCCCGCCATCCACATTCGCAGCATACTTGATTCAGTCCTGCTTAATGATAGGGTGGGTAAGTTAACCGCTCCTACATTTTTAACTTCTTTATTCAAATAATCACCCAAAATGTCATCCAGCGACTCGGGTTTAATCGATTTAGAACTGATCAATAAATTTTTACGGACCAACAAATACTCATCGAAATGGATATTCGCGATCGCCATAAAAACAATAAACAGGGTTTTTGGATGCTGATTAATGATTTGCTTAATGTGCTGACTGTTGGCTGGATCGTGAATGAAACAGTCCTCATTAATAAACACCACGCCTGGTTTTAGTTCGTCACAAGCGGCTGCGAGTTCGTCAACGGTGTGTGCATCGTTGATGTCTCTCTTTCTTACCCCTCTGCTTGCCAGGTACCCGGTTAACCCTAGCCGGGTGTAGCTGCATAAATCCATAATGATCGTTGACATGGCATACCCTCACTCAATGCGTAACGATAATTCACCATCTGCCTGAGAGCTCAAAACAGCCATACGGGATGGAAAAAAATAATAAACCTGTGAGCATGACAAAGACTTTCAGGCGGACTCACTATCCCGTAAAGTTACGTATAATTTGCCAGGAATCTTCTTAAAGTAAAGTTAATATTAAGTATTGTGAGGTGGTTAGAAACAATTAAACCGCGTCAGATATATCCTGGAAGATGTTTTTCGCGTTTTATTTTAGGAATATCCTCAGAAAGACAGTAGCAACAGTACGGTCTATTATTTACGAGGAAGTTCGCTGACAATATCCGCTAACAGGTTGAATATCTCGCCGAATAAATGTTCACAGAAGGGAGCGATAAGTGGCATCAGTAATGACATTAATAAAATTCCGACCGTCAGCGTCAACGGAAAACCAATGACAAACACCGAAAGCTGCGGCGCCATTCGGTTCAGTAAACCTAATGCCAGGTTGACGGTCAGCAGCAGGGTGATGATCGGCAGCGCCAGCATCAGTCCGTTCAGGAAGATCAGCCCCGCGGCGCGGGTGAGCGCCAGGAAAGCGTTGCTGTTCACCGGGTTTTCGCCAATCGGCAGCGTATGGAACGTGTCCACCAGCATGGAGATAAGCCACAGATGGCCGTTGAACGACAGGAACAGCAGCATGGCGAGCAGATCGATAATGCGTGCCAGCACCGGCATGTTGAGATGACTGCCGGGATCGACAAACGTGGCGAACGATAACCCCATCTGCAGGCCAATCAGTTCCCCCGCGGTACGCACGGCGGCAAAAGCGAGCTGCATGGTAAAGCCGACGGCAACGCCAATCATCACCTGCTGCAGTGCGACCCACAACGCATTTGCCGAGAAGATCGGAATATCCACGGGAGGGAGAGACGGTGCGACGATAATAGAGATAATAATCCCCAGCCCCACTTTGACACGCTTGGGTATCGATCTCTCGCTGAGAATGGGGGCGGTGGAGATCAGCGCCATGATGCGCAGCATCGGCCAGAAGTAGACGCCGAGCCACTGAACCCACTGGTCGCTGGTGAAGTGCAGCATCGTCAGGTCAGCCGATGATGTACGGCAGATTGGTAAACAGGTTGCGCATATAGTCCAGCAGCAGGTTCAGCATCCACGGTCCGGCCACGATAATCGCCACGAACACGGCGATGATTTTCGGGATGAACGACAGCGTCATTTCATTAATCTGCGTAGCGGCCTGCAGAATACTGATAATCAGACCGGTAACCAGCGCGACAAGCAGCAGCGGAGCGGCAACGGCAATCGCGATTTTCATCGCCTCCGTGCCCATCATCATGACCGATTCGGGTGTCATTGCCGTTCCTTAACTGTAGAAACTCTGCGCCAGCGAGCTGACCAAAAGCTGCCAGCCGTCGACCAGCACAAAGAGCATGATCTTAAAGGGCAGGGCGATGGTCGCGGGCGGCACCATCATCATCCCGAGCGCCATCAGGACGCTGGCGATCACCAGGTCTATAATCAGGAACGGGATAAAGATGGTAAAGCCGATCTGGAACGCGGTTTTCAGCTCGCTGGTCACATAGGCGGGTAGCAGAATACGCATGGGTACCGCTTCTGGTCCTTGCAGCTCGCCGGTGTTGGACAGGCGGGCAAAGAGGGCCAAATCCGCTTCGCGCGTCTGGCGCAGCATAAATTCCCGCAGCGGTTGCGCGCCTTTATCCAGCGCTTCCTGCATGGAGATTTTATCTTCGCTGAACGGCTGGTAGGCGTCGGTGTAAATCTTATCGATCACCGGCGACATAATGAAAAAGGTCAAAAACAGCGCCAGTCCGAGCAGAACCTGGTTTGGCGGAGCGGAAGGGGTGCCCAGCGCGTTTCGCAGAAGACCAAAAACGATGATGATGCGGGTGAAGCTGGTCATCATCAGCAGGATAGCCGGAATAAACGTCAGCGAGGTGATGAACACCAGCGTCTGCACCGGAAGCGACCAGCTTTGGCCGCCGCCTGCAAGAGGGGTTGACACCAGACCGGGCAGTTGCGCATAGACCGCGGGAGCAAACAGGCCAACGCCCGCAAGCGTCAGGGATAACAAACGGCGCATCAGGATCTCCCGGAACGCTTAAGCAAACTCTTCATCACGGACTGGAAATCCGCAGGGGCCTCTGCACGCTCGTCCACCACAGCAGGGGCGGGCGGCAGCTTATGTAATACGCTGATGTTTGACGCCGTGACGCCCAGAACCAGACGCGCATCGTCCACCTCGACGATGACCACGCGTTCACGTGGTCCCAGGGTGGTGCTGGCGCTGACCTTCAGCCCGCGGGCGCCGGCGGTTTTCCCCGCCAGGCCAAAGCGCTTCGCCAGCCAGGCGGCGATAAGAATAAAGGCAATAATACCGAACAACGCCCCGCTCACCTGGAGCAGAGGTGAGCCGGGAACGGCAGAAGGTTGCGATAGTGTTGCCTGGGTTTTCATGCTTAACGGCTCAGACGACGCATACGTTCAGACGGGGTAATGATGTCGGTGATACGTACGCCGTATTTATCGGCTACCACCACCACTTCACCCTGAGCAATCAGATAGCCGTTGATCAGAATATCCAGCGGCTCGCCGGCCAGGCCGTCAAGGGCCACCACGGAACCCTGCGTCAGGCGCAGCAGCTCTTTAATGGTCATACGGGTGCGTCCCAGTTCAACGGTCAGCTTAACCGGGATATCCATAATCAGGTCGATGTCCTGCAGCGTGCCGCTGACATCACCGCCGCCGAGCTGCTGGAATACGGCATCCGCTGCGCTTTTGGCCGGGGTCGCTTTTTGCTCGTTTAACGCGTCAGCCCACAGATCGTCCAGTGCTCCGCTGTTTTCATCGGACGGATTGTTCATGTCACTCATTTGGGCTGTTCCTCATTCAGCGAATTCAAAATCGGGTTGATCAAGTGCTCAACGCGTAACGCATACTGACCGTTAATCGTGCCGTACTGGCTTGTCAGCACGGGGACACCATCCACATGGGCAATAATGCGGTCGGGTTTTTCTATCGGCAAAACATCACCGGGTTGTAATTTCAGGATCTGAGATAACCGCAGCGGGATATCGGCGAAGCTCGCCACCAGCTCAAGCTGCGAATGCTGGACCTGGCGGACCAGGTTTTCACGCCAGTTCTGGTCTTCGTTGCGGGAGTTCTCCAGCGGCGGGTTAACCAGCAGCTCGCGCAGCGGTTCGATCATGCTGAACGGCAGGCAGATGTTGAACTCGCCGGTCAGGTTACCGATCTCCACGTGGAACGGGGTGTTAACGACGATATCGTTCGGGGAGGTGGTGATATTGGTAAATTTCACCTGCATCTCAGAACGGACGTACTCCACTTCCAGCGGGTTAATCGCTTTCCACGCGTCGCTGTAGGACTCCAGCGCCAGCTTCAGCATGCGGTTAATGACGCGCTGTTCGGTGTGGGTGAATTCGCGACCTTCTACTTTGGTCGGGAAGCGCCCGTCGCCGCCGAACAGGTTATCCACCGCAATGAACACCAGGCTTGGGGAAAACACCACCAGACCGGTGCCGCGCAGCGGCTTCAGATGAATCAGGTTAAGGTTGGTTGGCACCGGCAGGTTGCGGGCAAACTCATGATACGGCTGAATGCGGATCGCACCGACCGTGATATCCGGGCTACGACGCAGCAGGTTAAACAGCCCCATACGGAACTGACGTGCAAAACGTTCGTTAATGATCTCCAGCGCCTGCAGACGTTCACGTACCACGCGACGCTGGGTATTCGGGTCATAAGGACGAATATCGCTATCGCCGCCGATACCCGGTTGCGGATCATCACTTTTATCGCTGTCGCCGTTGAGCAGCGCATCGATTTCTGCCTGAGAAAGAATACTGTCGCCCATGTCGTTACCGCAGAATGAAGGCTGTATACAGAACGTCAGTGACTTCCTGCTTAGGTTGGCCGTTTACCAGCGGGGTCGCCAGCGTTTGTTTAATGGCGTCGACCAGCTTTTGCTTACCCACATCGGTGGCCAGCGCCGAAGCGTCCTGACGAGAGAACAGCAGCAGAAGGCGGCTACGCACCTCCGGAAGATAATCATTCAGACGCGCGCGCGTGGCTTCATCCTTCAGGCGCAGTGTAATACCGACGTACAGCACACGATCCGCGTCACCGAGATTCACGGTGAAGGTGTCCAGAGGGAAAAATACCGGCGCCGGTGGCGGTGCAGGTTCGGCTTTGGCCGCAGCGGTCGAAGGTTCCTGCTGCATACGCCAGTAACTATAGCCCGCGGTAGCGCAGGCGGCGAGCGTGATCAACACCAGCAGCGGGATCCAGATGGAACGCTTACTTTTTTTGGTGATAGCGGAGTCAGTCATCTGATACGAGCTTCCTGTTTCGGTACAGCTTAATGAGGTGATTATCCCGTGTCCTGCTGTCGTCAAAGCGTGGAAAAGACGGGGATAATCACGCTACCTCTGGCGTTTAGGCGAAGATGTCTACGGCACTGTTACCGCGCGCGGCGGATTGCAGGGCGGCAGGAACGGGCAGTAGTTCATCGCTCTCTTCATTAAAACCGCCGGTGTTGCCGGAACGCGAAGCCTGGTGCTGCTGCTGGGATGAGGACTGCTGCTGCCCGGCAAAGCTCTCGCTGCTGACGCTGCTCTGCGCAAGCTGAATGCCGTTTTCTGCCAGCGAGGTTCGCAGTACCGGCAGCGCGGCTTCCAGCGCCGCACGGACATGGCTGTGCGCAGAGACCATCTGCAACTGCGCCTGGTTATCATCCAGCTTAAGCGAAATTTGTACCTGACCCAGATCTTCCGGGTGCAGACGCAGCTCGGCCGTCTGCTGGCCCTGTTTGGTGAACAGGGTGATGTGCTGGCTCAGGGACTGCTGCCATTCATGCGTGCCCAGAGGCTGGCTTAACACCGGCGCGGGAGCAACGGTGGCGGCCGTCTGACTGGTTGCATGGCTGGACATAATTGGTGCCAGGGTAGCTGTCGGCGATGATGAAGAGGAGGCGCTGGCGAGCTCCTGCTTCTCTGCGGTTGCAGCCACGACCGGCGTGGCCGGCGCGTTGCCCGACAGGGCCGGGTCGCTGTTTTTCGCCTGGCTCTGATAAGGCGCAGCACTCTGCGCTTTATCATGGCTTCCCGGAAGCGCGTTCAGCGACGGTTGGCCCGCGCCGTTTTGCGCAAGCGCCGCTGTACTCAGCGTTGCGGTGGCGGAAACGCCGTCACTGCCAGCTACGCGAGAGGCGGTAGTTTGCTGGTGCGGCAGCATCGCCATCAGGGCGCTCAATCCGGCCAACTCCTCTTCGCTCAGCTCGCTTTTACCGTCATCTTTGCTGTTCGCGGCATTGATCGTCTTCAGTGCGTCACCTTTAGACAGCGGCACCAGTCCGGAAACCAGCGTATCAAGCGAGGTGACGGGCGCCGTTTCGTCGCCATTCAGTACGGTTTGGCGCGAGAGCAGGTCGGCAATTTTGGCCTGCAGGGTGGTATCCCCTTTGGCGTCCTGAGCAACGTGGGACAGTTTGCTGCCGGCGGCTTTCAGGTCAGCCAGGGTCAGTGGCGCATCTTTGCCCTTGCCCGTCGCGTCCGACAGGGCGCCCGCGAGCAGCGCGAGAAAGTCCTGTGCACCGTCGGTGCCTTTCCCCGTCTGCGTACCGCCTGACAGGTCGCTGTCGCTCATCAGCAGTTGTTGCAGTGTGATCATTCCGGTTTCCTCATTGATGCGCGCTGGGCAAACTCATCCATTTTTTTCTGATCCAGACGGTTTTCCGCCAGGGTCGTTGCCGCAATCTGTCGGTCCTGTAAGGTCTGCCAGGCCTGCAGTCGCTGCTTCTTCTCGCGCCAGAAATTCAGCGCGGTATCGACTTTCTGGGTCCACTGGTGAAGCTGCTGGCGATGCTGATCTATCGCCTTCTCCAGCGTCTGGATAAACTGCTGATAGTTAATCCAGCGCTGGCTTCCAATGCCCTGTGTCATATCGGTATTGAGGTTGGTGCGATATTCATGCTGATAGTCGATTAACATCTTCAACTGTTCTTCAGCCTGCTGGCACCCGCGTCGCATTGCGCCAAGCTGCAATGCGGCATCATCAACTTCTTTTTCAGCCAGATCTTTCAGCGTTGATAACGCGCTGTTTTGCGCCATGACCTTCGCCCTCCACCTGTGTTACACCTGCGGGAAAATCAGCTCCAGTGCCTGAATTGAATCTTCCCAGTTGGCACGTTCAAAAATGCCTTGTTGCAAAAATGCCTCCAGCTGTGGCCACAGGGTAATCGCTTTGTCGAGCATCGGATCGCTGCCTTTGGCATACGCCCCCACGCTGACCAGATCGCGGTTGCGCTGGAAGCTGGAGAGGAGTTGTTTAAAGTTACGCACGCGGGCGTAGTGCTTCTCGGTTATCAGCGCCGTCATTGCGCGGCTGATAGAGGCTTCAATATCAATTGCCGGATAGTGTCCGGCTTCGGCGAGACGACGCGACAGCACAATATGGCCGTCAAGGATCGCGCGCGCGGAGTCGGCAATCGGATCCTGCTGGTCATCGCCTTCGGTCAGCACCGTATAGAACGCGGTGATGGAGCCGCCGCCGCTGATGCCGTTCCCCGCACGTTCCACCAGGGCAGGGAGTTTGGCGAAGACCGAAGGCGGGTAGCCTTTGGTCGCCGGTGGCTCACCGATAGCCAGCGCGATTTCACGCTGCGCCATCGCGTAGCGGGTCAGCGAATCCATGATCAGCAGCACGTGCTTGCCGCGGTCACGAAAATCTTCGGCGATGCGGGTGGCATACGCAGCCCCCTGCATACGCAGTAACGGTGACACGTCCGCCGGTGCGGCAATGACCACCGAGCGGGCACGGCCTTCCGCACCCAGAATGTTTTCAATGAAATCTTTAACTTCGCGACCGCGTTCGCCGATCAGGCCCACAACGATAACGTCCGCCTGGGTATAGCGCGCCATCATGCCGAGCAGAACGGATTTACCCACGCCTGACCCGGCGAAGAGGCCCATACGTTGCCCGCGTCCCACGGTCAGCAGGGCGTTAATCGGGCGTACGCCGGTATCGAGCACATGCTCGATAGGGGTTCGCTGCAGGGGGTTAAACGGCTGGGTGATTAATGCGCCGGTTTCAGTGGTGTCCGGCGAGGGCAGCCCGTCGAGCGGCTTCCCGCTGCCGTCCAGCACGCGACCCAGCAGGGCAGGACCAAGCGGCAACTGCTTCCCGCTTTGCAGCCCATCGCCAGACGTGTTTTTGGCATACACGCGCGCGCCGGGCAGAATACCTTCCACCTCTTCAAGCGGCATCAGGAACAGGCGCTGGCCGTTGAACCCGACCACTTCGCTTTCCACTTCACGCGTTTCCAGACCGTCCTGACGCTCGATCACGCAGGTCGCGCCCAGCGGCAGCTGCAGGCCAGTGGCCTCCAGTACCAGACCGGTGGCGCGCGTCAGTCGCCCATAACGACGAACAGAGGGCAGTTGCGCCATCTTCGTCTCAAAATTGTCGAGCGTGGTGAGCCAGCGGGTGAGGCGTGCGGTCATCAGACGACTCCCGGTGCCGCCAGGCGGCACAGTTCCTGCCAGCGGGTGGCGACGCTGGCATCCAGATCGCCTTCATCGGCTGAGACTTTGCAGCCGCCGTGATGTAACGACGGATCGCCGCGCAGACGCCAGCCGTGCAGGTTTAGCGTCGCGCCCAGGCTCTCTTCCACGCGCTGCAGGTCGTCCGGATGGACGCGCAGCTGCGGCTTACCGCTGAACAGCGGCTCCTGCTGCAGCAGGCCCTGAATTTGTTTGATCAGCGCCGTGTTATCCACCACGGGCGTCTGGCCGATCACCTGACGCGCGGCTTCCAGCGCCATCTGCATCAGTCGCGAGGCAATCACGCTGTCCAGCGCGTCCAGCGTGTGCTGAAACTCGCTCACCAGTTGCTGCATCCGGGCATGGATCGGCGCCTGCTGCTGGCGCGCCTGATCGATACCGTGCTCTAACCCTTTTGACAGGCCTTCCTGATACCCCAGCTCGTGGCCTTTCTGCCGGCCTTCGTTCAGACCGGCATTGTAGCCCTGCTCGTGCGCCTGCATTTGCAGCTGAGCCAGCATCTGTGCTTGCTGCTCTTCTTCGCTTAGCTCAGGCTGTTCGACGTCCGGGTCAAGCTCCTCGGTCGGGATCACGGCTGGCGTGAACTCGGAGAGGGGAGGGGCCAGATCGTCCGGCGTCCAGCGCTTCCACGGCAGCTCATTAGACATAGGTGTCGTCTCCGCTGCCAATCACCATCTCGCCGGTTTCCGCCAGACGACGAACAATAAGCAGAATGGCTTTCTGTTCGTTTTCCACCTGAGACAGACGAACCGGGCCGCGGTTGGCAAGGTCGTCGCGCAGGATATCGGCCGCACGCTGAGACATGTTGCGCAGGAACTTCTCGCGCAGCGGCTGCTCGGCGCCTTTGAGGGCGATAAGCAGCGACTCGGAATCCACTTCCTGGAGCAGGCGCTGGATGCTGCGGTCGTCCACTTCGACGAGGTTTTCGAACAGGAACATCTCGTCGATGATTTTCTGTGCCAGCTCGCCGTCGAATTCGCGAACTGCCGTAATGACGGCCTCTTCCTGCTGCGTTTTCATCAGGTTGATGATTTCCGCCGCCGTTCTCACGCCGCCCATTTTGCTGCGCTTGAGGTTCTGGCCGTCGAGCAGGTTGTTCAGCACCTCGGTCAGCTCCGCCAGCGCGGCAGGCTGGACGCCGCCGAAGGTGGCGATACGCAGCATCACATCGTGACGCAGGCGCTCTTCGAACAGCGCCAGAATATCGGCCGCCTGACCACGTTTGAGGTGGACAAGGATGGTGGCGATAATCTGCGGGTGCTCGTCGCGAATAAGGTCGGCGGCACTCTGCGGTTCCATAAAGTTGAGCGTTTCGATACCGCTGGCGGTATCGCGCGTTTCCAGAATATCTTCCAGCAGGCTGGCGGCACGCTCTTCGCCCAGCGCCTTGACCAGCACGGAACGCAGGTAGTCGTTGGCGTTGACGTTCAGCGCGGCAAACTGTTCGGCTTCCTGCTCAAACTCCGACAGCACTTCGGTCAGCTGTTTATTGGAGATTTGACGCACGTTGGCCATGGCCGCACTGAGAATCTGTACTTCTCGCTGGGAGAGGTGTTTAAACACCTCTGCCGCGCGATCTTCGCCAATGGTCATCAGCAGGATGACGCTTTTATCGGTGCCCGTAAGCGTATTACTCATGTTCGTTACCCATCCACTGGCGGATGACCAGCGCCACGACGCGCGGATCGTTATCTGACATTTCGCGAATGCGCTGGCTCATCACCTCGGCACCCATGCGCTGGTTAGCACGGCGCTGCTGCATCTGTTCATCTTTACTGAGGCGAACTTCAACCGCTTCTTCCGTTTCCTGACGCGCATTCATCTGCTCGCGAGCCGCTTTTTCAGCTTCAGCACGGCGCTGGAGCTGTGGACGAACGCCCTTACGCCACAGCAGCCACGCGACAATCAGCACCAGCAGCCAGCGTCCTGCGGACATCAGCTGGTCGATAAACGCCTGCTGTTGCCAGAACGGCAGTTCACCGCCGGTCTCTTCAACCGAGTTGAACGGTGAGTTCACCACGTTGAGGGTATCGCCGCGCTTCTCGGAGTAACCCATCGCTTCGCGGGTCAGGTTTTCAATCTGCTTCATCTGCTCGGCGGTCAACGGCAACGGTTTGCCATCCGCCAGCGTTTTGTAGTTCACCACTACCGCAACGGAGAGACGCTGAATATCGCCCACGTTCAGTTTAGTGTGGCGAATCGTTCTATCCACTTCGTAGTTCGTGGTTTCGTTACGGCTGGTGTTTCGTGGGCCGCTGTTATTCGCCGTAGAGGTGGTCTGCTGATTATTTTGCTGGCCGTTCTGCTGATTGGCCGGCGGCGTAGAGATCGGCGCCGCGTTAGCCGGGGCAGGCTGGTTAGACAGCGCGCCCGGCACGCCGCCCGGGTAGGCACCGCCAACCTGCTCGCTGGAGTTGATTTGACGCGAACGCATGACCGCCTGAGCCGCATCGCCGTTCGGGCTGTACTGCTCTTCGGTTTGTTCTTTATTCGAGAAGTCGATCTGCGCGGTGACCTGCGCGTGCACGTTGCTGTTGCCCACAACCGGGCCGAGGATCGCTTCGATACGACGCTGGAGACGGCTTTCGACATCGGCGGCATATTTCAGTTGCGCGTCATTCAGATCGCGACCGGCGGTGTTGGATTGCGTCAACAGATGACCGCTCTGGTCAACCAGCGTCACGTTACCCGGCGGCAGACCGGCGACGGCGCTGGAGACGAGATGCGTCACCGCGCTGATTTGCCCTTCGTCCAGCGCGCGGCCAGGCTCAAGGTTCACGGTCACGGAAGCCGAAGGTGATTTCTGTTCGCGGACAAATAAGGAAGGTTTAGGCATCGCCAGGTGCACGCGGGCGCTCTTCACCGGGCCTAATGTTTCAATGGTGCGGGCCAGTTCACCTTCCAGCGCACGCTGGTAGTTCACCTGCTCGCTGAACTGGCTGATACCGAATTTTTCCTGATCCAGCAGCTCAAAGCCTACCGCGCCGCCTTTCGGCAGCCCCTGCTGGGCCAGGCGCAGACGCAGTTCGTGCACCTTATCTGCCGGGACCTCCAGCGCACCGCCATTATCGGCAAAGCGATAAGGAATGTTCATCTGGGTCAGCTGGGTGACGATGGCGCCGCCATCCTGATCGGAAAGGTTACTGTAGAGCGTCCGGTAATCAGGGCTTTTCGCCCACAGGACCATCGCTACAAGGATCGCAATTGCGGCAGCGCCTGCCACGATCAACGGGATTTTAGGATTCGCGCGAAGGCGGTTCATCCACTCGAGTGATTTATTCTGCGGCGCTGTCGATGCTGTTGCACTCATTGCGCACCTCTTAAATCCTGGTGGTTTACGTTATTCGTGTAGAGAAACAAAACTGACTCCCGGGTCGGCAAACACGACAAAAGTTCCATATTGATGGCCCTGCCATTATTTGATGATTCGTGATTTTCTATGCGTCAAATAACCTGGTTTTTTCATGCTATTTACCGCCATTATCTTATTGACAAGCTGTTAGTCTTGACCGCGTAAAAAACCATCCAGGGGAGAGTCATGGCTATACAGGGCATTGAAGGGGTAATCAGTCAGTTGCAGGCAACGGCGATGACGGCCCGTAATCAGAATGTGGCAGATCAGCAGCCGAGCATCAGCTTTGCAGGGCAACTGCATGCCGCTCTTGACCGTATCAGCGATACCCAGACCGCAGCGCGCACTCAGGCTGAGAAGTTCACCCTTGGCGAGCCGGGCGTGGCGCTGAATGATGTGATGACCGATTTGCAAAAAGCCTCGGTTTCTCTGCAGATGGGGATCCAGGTGCGTAACAAGCTGGTGTCGGCCTATCAAGAGGTCATGGGGATGCAGGTCTAAGACCTGTCGATCTTCACTGGCAGCCGCAGCGCTTTAATGCCACAATATTTTTTTCTTCGAATGCAGGAAAGATGATGAAAAAAATAGCAATTGCTGGCGCGCTGCTGGCACTGACCGGGTGCGTTCAGGTCGATAATTATAACGACGTGATCAAGCATCCTGTCCCGGCGCATCTAGCGGGATACTGGCAGTCGAAAGGGCCGCAGAGCAACATGGTCAGCCCGAATGCGATTGCCACGCTGGTGGTGACGGAAGAGGGCGATACGCTGGACTGCCGTCAGTGGCAGCGCGTGATTGCCGTGCCGGGTAAAATCATGCTGCGTTCAGACAGTTATTACAACGTGACGCGTAAGCTGGATATCTATCCGCTGGAGCGCGATGGCTCGACGCTTGAGTACGACGGGCTGGAGCTGCAGAAGGTCGATCGCCCAACGGTTGAGTGTGCCGATTACCTGAGCAAGAATCCGCTGGCGAGTAAACTACCGTAGCCGTTTTTTTGCCGGGTGGCAGCTTCGCCTGACCCGGCCTACAAAAGTACCGTCCCGTAGGCCGGGTAAGCGTCAGCGCCACCCGGCATTGTTTCTACAACGCATCCTCAATCACCCACACGCTGACGCTTCCGCCTTTGCAGGTAAACGTTCCTTCGCCATCCGCCGCTGTGGTGACCGTTTCTTCGCGATTGCCGAGAAAATCACGCCACGTTTTGTTGCCGTAGTTTTCCCCCAGGCAAATCACCTTCTCGCCGTCGTCGCCGTTCGACATCACCACCACGCAGCCGGGATCGTCATCCGTACCGCTGCGGCTGAAGGCGATGCAGTTAGGATGGTCAAAAAACAGCGTCTGCACGCCGTGGGCAAAACGCTGGCGCGCGAGGATCAGCTCGTGGAGCTGCTCAATCACAGGCATATCAATATGGTACGTTTCTCCGTCTCCACCCGTATCGTCATAGCTGGCGCCAAAGAGGTCCGGATAAAAGACGCTCGGCACGCCATTTTCCCGCAGCAGGATCAGCGCATACGCCAGCGGTTTAAACCAAGCTTCGACCGGGGCTTCCAGCGCCTGCAAAGGCTGGGTGTCATGGTTCGCGACGAGGGTCACCGCATGAAACGGATCGGCTTCCACCAGCGTGCCGGTGAAGATTTGGCTCATGTCGTAATCCCGACCCTGACGCGACGCCTCGTGGAATTTCATCTGCAGGGGGGCATCAAACAGCATGGTTTTGCCTTCGACCTGGTTAATATAGGCCTGAAGCTTATCCACCTCGTGGGACCAGTATTCCGCCACGATAAACAGCGGCTGGTCGGCGACGTCCTGGACGTGCTCAATCCACTCTTTGTAGAACCAGGCGGGAATATGCTTGACGGCGTCCAGACGAAAACCGTCGCAGCCCGTCTGTTCCATGACCCAGCGGGCCCAGTATTTGATCTCCTCGGTGACGGCGTGATTGCGAAAGTCGATATTTTCGCCCATCAGATAGTCGAAGTTACCCATCTCATCATCAACCTGATCGTTCCAGCCTTCGCCGGTGTAGTCGTTGACGATTTTAAAAATGCCGTCTTCATCGGGGTTTTCAATGTGGTCGACGCCGCTGAAGCATTTGTAGTCCCAGATGAACTGGGAATATTGCCCGGCGCGGGCAGGGAAGGTATAGCGGGTCCAGGCTTCACACTCGATGACCTCATCATCGATTTGCGTGCGATCCTGCTCGTTCACGCGCTGAACGCGCACAGGCTCTTTTTCATCGGCACCCATTTTGTGGTTGACCACCACGTCCAGCAGCACGGCAATGTCGTTGCGCTTGAGGGCGTCGATGGCCTCCAGCAGTTGCGCTTTGTCACCGTATTTGGTGGCGATACTGCCTTTCTGGTCAAACTCGCCCAGATCGAACAGGTCATAGGAGTCATAGCCGACAGAATACCCGCCTGACGCGCCTTTATAGGCGGGCGGTAGCCAGATCATGTTAATGCCGATTTCGTTAAGATTGGGTGCTAACGCCGTGACCTCTCGCCACAATTCACCGCCAGCAGGGTAGTACCAGTGAAAACATTGTAACAGGGTGGGGTTTTTCATCATCCTTGCTCCAGAAGCCATTGGCAGACTTCTGGAGTATGGATGAAGAAATCATAGTTGTGTGTCGCGGGTAAAACTTTCTGGATAAAGAATATTCCCTGACAGCTTTCCATAGGTAGACGTGATGGATTGCTGTTTGCCGGTTTGATCGATCAGACTGCGCAGTTCGTCCATGCGGACTTTCAGCAGCGCCTTAAGCGCATTTTCATTTTCAAGGATCATTTCCAGCAGCGCACGCGCTTGCTCAACCTGAGCCGGAGGGCATGACATGATGGGCGTTTGAGAAATCCTCTCCACCAGTTGTACGTAATGCATTTCCTGCTCGATAAGCGCATCCCATTGACCAGAATGTGCGAGATTTAGCATAGCAATGCTCTGAGCATGTAACGCCTGCCAGTGGCTAAGCGCTGCGCTGGGATTATTCATCAAAATTATCCTGAAATAGAGGACGCATTGGGGCCGATTTGCTTCCACGCATCCGCAATGTTGTTTAATAAACCCTCGACTTCAACAATTGCGTCTACGTCATTACTGACATTCGCCAGTAACAAACGTCGAACCATATATTCGTACAAGGAGGCAAGGTTACCGGACAACTCGCTCTCAACCTCCATGTTCAGTCCTGCTTTTAAACCGTTGTCGATGATGTTGATGGCTTTCGATAACGCTTCGCCTTTCTCACGAATTTGTCCGGCTTCCATGAACAAACGCGCGCGAACAAGGGCGCTATGCGCCCCGTCGAACAACATGACAATCAGCTGGTGTGGACTGGCATTCATCACTGCACTTTCGACTCCTATCTGCTGATAGGATTGAACACCAGAGGTCTTATACATTTCCACTCCTCAATGCGACGACTATTTTTGTGAGAACTGTTGGGTCAGGTAGTTGGCTGTACTGGTCATTTTGGTGACTAATACGTCCAGGCTGGTGAACTGGGTTTTGTAACGCGCCATGGTGGCTTCAATTTGGGCATCCATGGCATCGTAGCGTTCGCCCAGGGTTTTCAGCGTTTTGTTGATCCCGTCTTTCGCGTTCTGGATCACCCCGGCGCTACCGGTACTGGTGCTGAGCATGGCGGTCAGCGTGTTGTTCATCTGCGTGGCCATACCGGTTTTCTTTCCGTCACCGACAAAGTACTGCTGTACGGCGTTCGGGTTGTCGGTCAGCGCTTTTTTCAGCTTGTCGGTATCGACCTTCAGGTTACCGACGGTGCCGTCTGAGCCTTTAACCGGGTCCTGGGTAATCCCCAGTTGGGCCATGATCTGAACCGAGCCGGCCTGCACTTCGGTCAGCAGACCGCGCAGCTGAGACTGAACTCCGCGCACGTTCGCATCACCGACCAGCGCGCCGTTGCTGGTAGACTGGCTGCCGGAGCCTGCATCGACTGGCACATATTTCGTCAGGCTGTTAATGGTGGACTGCAGCGAGTTGTACGCCGTGACCCAGTCCGTAATCGCCTTCTGGTTTGCATCCGTTGCGCGCGAAACCTCAAGGGTTTCATCGGCTTTGCTTTCGGCCTTCACCGAGAAGGTGACGCCAGGCAGCGCATCGGTAATGGTATTCGACTGGCGCTCGATAGAGATGTTGTTCACCACCACGATGGCGTTCTGCGCGTCGGTGTTCACCGTCAGCGCGCCCGTTTTAGTGGTTGAGTCGTAGCCAATGGCGCTTTGCAGCTTGGCGTCGCCAGTGACGCTGACGGTCATCGCACCATCGGTACCGGTGGTTTTTGATGACAGCATCAGGCGGTAATCACCGTCTTTCGCTTTAATGACGCTGGCGGTGACGTTGCCGTTCGCTTTATTAATGGCGCTCGCGATCCCGGCCAGCGACGTATCGCCATCGGCCAGCGTGACCTCTAACGGTGTCTTCGTGCCCGGCTGGGTGATGGTGATTTTACGCGTCGTCCCTGTCGTATCGCCCAGCAGATCTGTGTTGTTCGCATAGGAGCCGGTAGTGAGCGCCTGTGCTTTTGCAACCTGGTTGACGTTAACCACAAAGGAACCCACGGACGCATCAGCCGTCGTCGTGGCGGTAAAGGCCGTGTTGGTGCTGCTCACGGACGTTGAGTTCCAGGTGGTGGCTTTACCCAGTGCAGCGGTGGCAGTCTGCAGCGATGTCATGGCGCTCTGCAGCTTGCCGTAAGCGCTTAACTGTGCGTTATACGTTGATTGCTGGGAAGTAATCGTCGTCAGCTTGGTTTTCTCTGCCGCTTCCAACTGATTATATAAATCCCCGAGTCCTGCAGAACCTATCCCGAGGTTACTGATAGTAGCCATGCATATTTTCCTTAAAATACGAAAGTAGTTCAGGACTCTTATCGGCCTCTTAACGTAAAAGTTTACGATGGTGAGAAAAAAATAATCCAAAGAATAGGCACGTCCTGGCGGGGTAAATGAAAGGATTGCACTTTAGGATCATTATCCGCGCATTGAAAACACGAATAAGTGTGTGCCTTTTTTGTCATCTTTTTGCGCGTTAAAAAGCGTAAATAATAACGCGGTGACGGACCTTTAAATGATTTTTTAAAAATAAATCTGTTAATAATCAGTTGGTTGTAATTTTTTAAAAATTGATTCTAAAGTCTTTTGGGGACCCGTCGATAACCTTGTTGACGGTGAGAGACGCTGTGAGTGTTAGGCACCGGACCTAAAACCCAATTTTTGAAGGAAAGAAAATTATGGCAGTTATCAATACTAACCTGTTGTCCCTGACCACTCAGAACAACCTGAACAAATCTCAGTCTTCTCTGGGCACTGCTATCGAGCGTCTGTCTTCCGGTCTGCGTATTAACAGCGCGAAAGACGATGCTGCTGGCCAGGCGATTGCAAACCGCATGACCTCCCAGATCAAAGGCATGAACCAGGCAGCGCGTAACGCCAACGACGGTATCTCCATGGCGCAGACGGCTGAAGGTTCTCTGAACGAAATCAACAACAACCTGCAGCGTGTACGTGAACTGGCTGTTCAGGCAAGCAACGGCACCAACAGCACGACTGACCTGGCTTCTCTGCAGGATGAAGTTACCGCTCGTCTGCAAGAAATCGACCGTGTTGCGGGCAAAACTGATTTCAACGGCATCAAACTGCTGGACGGTACTGCTGGTGGTGGTACTGGTAAAGTTAAAATTCAGGTTGGCGTGAACGACGGCGACACTATTGATCTGGATCTGAAAGGCGCGCAAGCTGATACCGCGACTCTGAAAGTAGATACCCTTGATTTGACTGCACTGAAAGGAACTGATCTGGCAACTATCGATGCCGCTATCGCTACCGTTGATAAAGCACGTTCAGGCCTGGGTGCTGTGCAGAACCGCTTCACTTCTGCAATCAACAACCTGAACAACACCTCTAACAACCTGTCTGCTGCTCAGTCCCGTATCCAGGACGCTGACTACGCAACTGAAGTTTCCAACATGTCTCGCGCGCAGATCCTGCAGCAGGCTGGTACTTCTGTTCTGTCTCAGGCAAACCAGGTTCCACAGACTGTTCTGTCTCTGCTGCGTTAATTTTACGCACGAAACCCCGCTTCGGCGGGGTTTTTTTGTCTCTGAATTTTGAGGGCCCGCCTGTGAAACAGATCGTTATTACCCAGCCTAAACTGGTCGCAGATTTCTCCTGTGTCGGTGGGGAATGCCGTGAACATTGTTGTCAGGGCTGGACCATCGCATTTGATAAATCCTCCGTTAATCGCTATCTGAACAGTAAAAATGCTGCCATTCGTCACACGGCGAAAACGGCGATAAAAGTTACCAAAAAACAGTATGGCCACTGGGGTGAAGTGATTTTCCATACGGAAAGTAAAAACTGTCCGTTTATGGATACGGAAAAACTCTGTTCTATTCACAGCGCCATGGGCGCGCAGGCCTTAAGCCCAACCTGTTCGTCGTTTCCACGGACAAACCGGGTCTATAAAAATGAAATCGAAAAATCGTTGAATCTCTCGTGTCCGGAAGTCACCCGACTTCTGTTGAACGATCGGGAGTCTATGTCGATGATGGAATCGGTCATTGTCCAGCAGGACGTCAATACTGCGCCGATGATTAATTTAAAGGCAAAAGTCATCAATCTCTTCTGCCAGAATATATTCAGCGTTGAGGACATTAGCGTTGAAGAACAGGTTTACGCCGTGGTGAAGTTCCTCATGGTGGCTGAAAAACTGGAAAACCTGGAAGAAAATATCGGCACGCTCGAAACGGTTTATTTCTCGCTGGTTAACGAACTGGTGAGCGGTAAAATCAAGACGGAGTTGGGCGGATTTAAACAGAACTACAGCCTGAAATTCGCGTTAATTTCGCTCATCCAGAGTTACTTTACGAAGAAAGCGACGGCACGCGGTGGTGCGGTGTTAAACCACTATTTTGCCCAGCTTTATCAACAGTTCGAATCTGTCGGTGATGCCGTACCGGCAGAGAAGGTCATGGAGAACATCGAGTCCGTCTGGCGCGATGTGGCGGGCAGTTACCTGGCGACCAATGACCACTTATTTAAGAACTTTTTTAAATACAAACTCTGGGAGCAGGGCTTCCCGCAGAGCAACGGTCGCAGCATGTTGAATAATCTTTATTTAATCGTTGCCGAGTACTATTTCCTGAAAACGTTACTTGCCGGTCAGGCTATCGTGGCGGGGAAAATTGAACAAGATAATATCATTGATGTTATTTACAGCTTCCACTCCCTTAGCCAGCATAATCAGGAAGCGGGAAAGCTCTTTCATCAACATATAGATAGCGTCAAACTGGGCGACGATCTTTCATTGTTGCAACTGTTAATTTAGGCAGAAAAGTTGCCCCGGTTGAGGGCAACCTCAGAATAACCTCACTTTATCCCCCTTTTTCATCCAATTGAACGCCCTGCAGAATCGGATAATCATGCCGATAACTCAACTAACGCAGGGCTGTTTATCGTGAATTCACTCTATACCGCTGAAGGTGTAATGGATAAACACTCGCTGTGGCAGCGTTATGTCCCGCTGGTGCGTCACGAAGCATTGCGCCTCCAGGTGCGCTTGCCGGCGAGCGTGGAACTCGACGATCTGCTACAGGCGGGCGGTATCGGGTTATTGAATGCAGTTGACCGATACGACGCTCTGCAAGGAACGGCATTTACGACTTACGCAGTTCAGCGTATTCGTGGTGCGATGCTGGACGAGCTGCGCAGCCGTGACTGGGTGCCGCGCAGTGTTCGCCGCAACGCACGCGAAGTGGCGCATGCGATGGGGCAGCTGGAACAGGAACTGGGACGCAACGCAACGGAAACTGAAGTGGCGGATCGTCTTGGCATTGCTGTTGAAGAGTATCGTCAGATGTTGCTCGATACCAATAATAGCCAACTCTTCTCTTATGACGAGTGGCGAGAAGAGCATGGCGATAGCATCGAGCTGGTGACGGATGAGCATCAGCAAGAAAACCCGTTACACCATTTAATGGAAGGGAATTTACGCCAGCGCGTAATGGAAGCTATTGAAGCTCTGCCAGAACGCGAACAGCTGGTATTGACCCTTTATTACCAGGAAGAGCTTAACCTCAAAGAGATTGGCGCTGTTCTGGAGGTGGGAGAGTCGCGGGTGAGCCAGCTGCACAGCCAGGCCATTAAACGCTTACGAACCAAGCTGGGTAAGTTATAGGTGATTGATTCACCTTAAAAATGCCGCACAACGTATTGACAACCAGGAGTTATCATGACGGTGCAGCAATCTAAAAGACGGCCTTTAAGCCGCTACCTGAAAGACTTTAAACACAGCCAGACGCATTGCGCCCACTGTAACAAGTTACTCGATCGTATCACGCTGGTTCGCCGTGGCGAAATCGTCAATAAGATCGCGATTTCGCGCCTCGACACGTTGATGGACGAAGCAGCATGGCTCGAAGAGCAAAAAGAGTGGGTGGCGCTTTGCCGTTTCTGTGGCGATCTCCACTGCAAAGAGCAAAGCGACTTCTTCGACATTATCGGCTTCAAGCAATTCCTGTTTGAACAAACGGAGATGAGCCACGGCACCGTTCGCGAATATGTGGTTCGCCTGCGTCGCCTCGGACAACATCTGACCGTGAACAACATTTCCCGCGATCTGCTGAAAACCGGTTATCTGGACGAGAACCTGGAGCCGTGGCTGCCTGCGACCAGCACCAACAACTACCGAATTGCGCTGCGCAAGTATGCACAATATAAGGTACAAATGCCGGGTGCCATAAAGCAGAAAGCCCACGCCGGAACAACTTCTGATATATATTAAAAAAGAATAAGATGTAGCGCAGTCGCCTTTGACGTTGCAGGCGATTTCTCTACACTACGTAAAAATTCCACTATATCGGGGTATTTATGAAATTTGCACTTCTGGGTCGTCAGGCGCTGATGGGTGTTATGGCCGTTGCGCTGGTTGCAGGCATGAGCGTGAAAACGTTTGCCGCAGAAAACCTGCTGAATAAAGTGAAAGAGCGCGGTACGCTGCTGGTCGGGCTGGAAGGAACCTATCCTCCGTTCAGCTTCCAGGGCGATGACGGTAAGCTGACCGGTTTTGAAGTGGAGTTTGCTGAAGAGCTGGCGAAACACCTCGGCGTGAAAGCGTCCCTGAAACCGACCAAATGGGACGGTATGCTGGCGTCGCTGGATTCGAAACGTATTGATGTGGTCATCAACCAGGTCACCATTTCTGACGAGCGTAAGAAGAAGTATGACTTCTCCACCCCGTATACCGTATCCGGTATTCAGGCGCTGGTGAAGAAAGGCAACGAAGGTGGGATTAAAACCGCCGCGGACCTGAAAGGGAAGAAAGTCGGTGTCGGTCTGGGAACTAACTACGAAGAGTGGCTGCGCCAGAACGTGCAGGGCGTAGATATCCGTACCTATGATGATGACCCGACGAAATACCAGGATCTGCGCGTGGGCCGTATCGACGCCATTCTGGTTGACCGCCTGGCGGCGCTGGATCTGGTGAAGAAAACCAACAACACCCTGGCGGTCGCAGGTGATGCGTTCTCTCGTCAGGAATCCGGTGTGGCTGTTCGTAAAGGTAACGAAGACCTGGTGAAAGCGATTGACGCGGCGATTGCTGATATGCAAAAAGACGGCAGCCTGAAAGCGCTTTCCGAGAAGTGGTTCGGGGCAGACGTCACGAAATAAGTTTCGGACGTAAAAAAAGGCGCTTTTAAAAGCGCCTTTTTTATTTCTTACGCGTCTGCGTGCATAATGAAAAATATCACATTTTGTCAGAGTTACCGGAGCATCCATGTCACTACAGAATTTAACGCGCTTTCCTCGCCTGGAGTTTATCGGCGCGCCGACGCCGCTGGAGTATCTGCCGCGATTTTCTGATTATTTAGGGCGCGATATTTTTATTAAGCGTGATGACGTGACGCCCATGGCGATGGGGGGCAACAAGCTGCGCAAGCTGGAGTTTCTGGCGGCGGACGCCCTGCGTGAAGGCGCGGATACGCTCATCACTGCCGGGGCCATCCAGTCCAACCACGTTCGCCAGACGGCGGCCGTAGCGGCGAAACTTGGGCTCCACTGCGTGGCGTTGCTGGAAAACCCGATTGGCACGCGGGCTGAAAACTATCTCACCAACGGTAACCGCCTGCTGCTGGATCTGTTTAACGTGCAGGTTGAGATGGTTGACGCGCTGACCGACCCGACCGCCCAGCTCGATGAGCTGGCGACGCGTCTGGAAGCGCAGGGGTTCCGCCCCTACGTTATCCCCGTCGGCGGGTCGAATGCGCTGGGTGCGCTGGGGTATGTGGAAAGCGCGCTGGAAATCGCGCAGCAGTGCGAGGGCGCGGTAAGTCTTTCCTCCGTGTTGGTCGCGTCCGGCAGTGCGGGCACCCATGCCGGGCTGGCGGTGGGGCTGGAGCAACTGCTGCCGGACGTCGAACTGATTGGCGTGACGGTGTCCCGCAGCGTCGCGGATCAGAAGCCAAAAGTGGTTACGTTACAGCAGGCGGTTGCAGAGCAGCTGGAGCTGAAGGCAAAGGCCGATATTCTGCTCTGGGATGACTATTTTGCGCCGGGTTACGGCACGCCGAACGAAGAGGGAATGGAAGCGGTGAAACTGCTGGCGCGCCTCGAGGGCATACTGCTCGATCCGGTCTATACCGGCAAAGCGATGGCCGGACTGATCGACGGCATTGCGCAAAAACGCTTTAAGGATGAAGGGCCGATTTTATTTGTCCATACCGGCGGAGCGCCTGCGCTGTTTGCCTACCATCCTCATGTCTAAAAATCAGGTCGAAAAATAATAATGCAAGAAAGTATTCAACTGGTTATTGATTCTCTGCCGTATCTGCTGAAAGGTGCGGTATTTACGTTACAGCTTAGTATCGGCGGGATGTTCTTTGGGCTGGTTCTGGGATTTGTGCTGGCCTTGATGCGCATGTCGCCCATCCTGCCGGTGCGCTGGCTGGCGCGCTTTTATATCTCCGTGTTTCGCGGTACGCCGCTTATCGCCCAGCTCTTTATGATTTACTACGGCTTACCACAGTTTGGTATTGAGCTGGATCCGATCCCGGCGGCAATGATTGGCCTGTCGCTCAATACCGCGGCGTACACCTCCGAAACCCTGCGTGCGGCCATCTCATCCATTGACAAAGGGCAGTGGGAAGCGGCGGCCAGTATCGGGATGACGCCCTGGCAGACGCTGCGCCGCGCCATTCTGCCGCAGGCGGCGCGCGTGGCGCTTCCGCCGCTCAGCAACAGCTTTATCAGCCTGGTGAAAGATACCTCCCTGGCGGCAACGATTCAGGTTCCGGAGCTTTTCCGTCAGGCACAGCTCATCACCTCCCGTACGCTCGAGGTCTTTACCATGTATCTGGCCGCCTCGCTGATTTACTGGGTGATGGCGACAGTGCTCTCTGCTCTGCAAAACTATTTCGAAAACCAGCTTAACCGCCAGGAGCGTGATCCAAAATGAGTGCAATTGACGTCAAAAACCTGGTGAAGAAATTCCACGGTCAAACGGTGCTCCATGGGATCGATCTGGAGGTCGAGCAGGGCGAAGTGGTGGCGATTATCGGACCGAGCGGTTCGGGAAAGACGACGCTGCTGCGCAGCATTAACCTGCTTGAACAGCCGGAAGGCGGTACCATCCGGGTCGGGGAGATAACGATTGATACCGGGAAATCTATCAGCCAGCAGAAAGGGTTGATTCGCCGCCTGCGCCAGCATGTCGGCTTTGTTTTCCAGAACTTCAATCTTTTCCCACATCGTACGGTGCTGGAGAACATCATTGAAGGGCCGGTTATCGTTAAAGGTGAGCCTAAAGAGGAAGCGACGGCGCGCGCTCGTGAACTGCTCGCCAAAGTTGGGCTGGCGGGAAAAGAGACCAGCTATCCGCGTCGTCTGTCTGGCGGCCAACAGCAGCGCGTGGCGATAGCGCGTGCGCTGGCGATGCGCCCGGACGTGATCCTGTTTGATGAACCGACCTCTGCGCTCGATCCGGAACTGGTGGGCGAGGTGCTGAACACCATTCGCCAGCTGGCACAGGAGAAACGTACGATGGTGATCGTGACCCATGAAATGAGCTTTGCGCGCGATGTCGCTGACAGAGCCATCTTCATGGATCAGGGGCGGATTGTGGAGCAGGGGCCAGCGAAAAGCCTGTTCGCTAACCCTCAACAGCCGCGAACCCGTCAATTCCTTGAAAAATTCCTTATGCAGTAGCATTTTTGCACGCATTTGCTCCAGAAATTTACTCTGGAGCAAATTATTCTCCCTCTGCATGAGGACCCCTGTTTTTTTATTCTATCCGGCTCGGATAAACCTTATCGATAGTAAAGTTAATTGTGCTATTGCCGATATTTTGTGGTTAGAAAAAAGTTTTCTGTGTTAGCTTATATTCACCATAATAATGATTATCTGTTCAGAGGCTTCATTTAGTAAGTATGAAGGATTTAGACTTTTTCACCTGGCGACGGGAATGCTCCCTCCGGTTTCAGGAATTGACCTGTGCCGCCGAGGTATATCAAGAGCTGGAGCGACAAACTCAGGCGCTGGAATTCGATTATTATGCGCTCTGTGTGCGCCATCCCGTGCCATTTACGCGCCCTAAGATCTCCCTGCATACCACTTACCCAAAGCTGTGGATGGCGCAATATCAATCCGCGAACTATTTCGCGATCGATCCGGTTTTAAAACCGGAGAATTTCATTCAGGGGCATCTCCCCTGGACAGACGCATTATTCGCTGAGGCGCAGGAATTATGGCATAGCGCCCAGGACCACGGTTTACGCGCCGGAATAACGCAGTGCCTGATGCTGCCGAATCATGCGCTCGGCTTCCTGTCTGTTTCTCGTAGTCGCGTACAGGAAGGGCCATTAGCCCATGAGGAAATAGAACTGCGGTTGCAAATGCTGGTGCAAATGGCCTTAACCTCCCTGATGCGTTTTGACCATGAGATGGTCATGCCGCCCGAAATGAAATTCAGCAAGCGCGAGCGTGAAATTCTGAAATGGACTGCGGAAGGGAAGACGTCAGCGGAAATAGCGATCATTCTCTCGATCTCAGAGAATACCGTTAACTTCCATCAGAAGAATATGCAGAAGAAATTTAACGCGCCCAATAAGACTCAGATCGCGTGCTACGCGGCGGCAACGGGACTGATCTGACTCCGTAAAACGTTCTGCGTGACAGACGAGCGAACGGCTGAATGCACTGCATCCAGCCGTTTTTTGTTACTGGCGGTAGGCTTGCTTGATTTGCTTAACGGTGTTAGCAAATACCGCTGATTCAGCCTGGTCTTCCATCTCCGCGATTTGTTTTTCCATTTTAATGATCACACGGCCGGCATCAGCCTGGCCCATCGCCTGCAGCATCAGCGTCAGCAGTGCCTTCAGGCAGTTTACTTCCTGTGCCAGTTCCTGGTTATTCTCCGCAGTGGCAAATTCAGGTGTGCTCATTTATTTTCCTCATTATTAAACGGCGCTAGAGCGCGACGACGAAAGTCAAGGCGGCGGAGTATACCACAAGCTAACGCAAAAAATGCAGCGGTTGTTTTTCGTACTTTTACGCGGGTGTTTAATTGCGTAAACAGATCGTACCGGTAAACTCAACGAGGTTAATGACTATTAATTGTTTAGGTCGGGTCCGCTTGCCGTTAATTATTGTTACAAAAAGTTGTTCCCTGTTTTTGTGCAGGTTAAGGCAGCACGTTTTTTTGTAACTTTTTGAATACAGATGATTAAAAAAAGCCGCAAGAGCCCTAAAAACACGGGCTCTCTTTCCACCGCCTGTACAGGCTAATTTCCAAAAACGAGAGCAAAATCGAATAGCCGGTTTTTTAACGTTTTAATCTTGTCATGAAAACCGTTAATATAAACCAAATTATCACTCAGTAGCGTTATCCCTATTCTGGAGACATTTCCTTTGATCAACGTCCTTCTTGTTGATGACCACGAACTGGTGCGCGCAGGGATACGACGCATTCTTGAAGATATTAAAGGTATTAAAGTTGCCGGTGAGGCATGCTGTGGTGAAGATGCGGTAAAATGGTGCCGTACTCACTCCGCCGATGTGGTGCTGATGGATATGAACATGCCCGGTATCGGTGGTCTTGAGGCAACACGCAAAATTGCGCGTACCTTTGTAGACACCAAAGTCATCATGCTGACCGTGCATACCGAAAATCCACTGCCCGCGAAAGTGATGCAGGCGGGGGCCGCGGGTTACCTGAGTAAAGGTGCTGCACCGCAGGAAGTCGTCAATGCTATCCGTTCCGTGTTTGCCGGACAGCGTTACATTGCGTCCGACATCGCTCAGCAGATGGCGCTGAGTCAGATCGAGCCCGAGAAAACCGAATCACCGTTTGCCAGTTTGTCCGAGCGTGAATTGCAGATTATGCTGATGATCACTAAAGGTCAGAAGGTGAATGAGATCTCGGAACAGCTGAATCTCAGCCCGAAAACGGTAAACAGCTATCGTTATCGGATGTTCAGTAAACTGAACATTCATGGTGACGTCGAACTGACGCATCTGGCCATCCGACATGGTTTGTGTAATGCGGAGACGTTGTTAAGTCAGTGAGTGATGTGTTCGATTCAAAAGCATTTCTGAAAACCGTAACCAGCCAGCCTGGCGTCTATCGCATGTATGACGCTGGCGGTACGGTTATCTATGTGGGGAAGGCAAAAGATCTTAAAAAACGCCTTTCCAGCTATTTTCGCAGCAACCTGGCCTCACGTAAGACCGAAGCGCTGGTCTCACTCATCCAGAATATTGATGTCACCGTCACGCACACGGAGACAGAAGCGCTGCTGCTTGAGCACAACTATATTAAGCTGTACCAGCCGCGCTATAACGTCCTGTTGCGCGATGATAAATCCTATCCGTTTATCTTTCTGAGCGGCGACACCCATCCGCGCCTCGCCATGCACCGTGGTGCAAAACATGCGAAGGGTGAATATTTCGGGCCGTTCCCCAACGGCTATGCCGTGCGTGAAACGCTGGCGCTGCTGCAAAAAATCTTCCCGATCCGCCAGTGTGAAAACAGCGTTTACCGTAACCGCTCGCGCCCGTGCCTGCAGTACCAGATTGGACGCTGCCTGGGGCCGTGCGTGGCCGGGCTGGTGAGTGAAGAAGAGTATGCCCAGCAGGTGGAGTACGTGCGCCTGTTCCTGGCCGGTAAAGACGATCAGGTGTTAACGCAGCTGATCGCGCGGATGGAAAAAGCCAGCGCCGCACTCGAGTTCGAAGAGGCCGCGCGTATTCGCGATCAAATCCAGGCGGTGCGCAGAGTCACGGAGAAACAGTTTGTCTCAAATACCGGTGACGATCTCGACGTGATCGGCGTGGCCTTTGACGCCGGGATGGCCTGCGTGCATGTGCTGTTCATACGCCAGGGTAAAGTGCTCGGCAGCCGCAGCTATTTCCCGAAAGTGCCTGGCGGTACCGAACTGGGCGAAGTGGTGGAAACCTTTGTCGGCCAGTTCTATCTCCAGGGGAGCCAGATGCGCACGCTGCCTTCTGAGATCCTGCTCGATTTTAATCTTGACGATAAAACCCTGCTGGCCGATTCGCTCTCTGAACTGGCGGGGCGCCGGGTCAATGTACAAACCAAACCGCGCGGCGATCGTGCGCGCTATCTGAAGCTTGCGCGAACCAACGCGGCAACGGCGCTGAGCACGAAGCTGTCGCAGCAGTCGACGGTGCACCAGCGTTTAACGGCCCTGGCGGCGCTGCTGAAGCTTCCGGAAGTAAAGCGGATGGAGTGTTTCGACATCAGTCATACGATGGGGGAACAGACGGTCGCGTCCTGCGTGGTGTTTGATGCTAACGGTCCGCTGCGCGCCGAGTATCGCCGCTATAACATCACCGGCATCACGCCGGGCGATGACTATGCGGCGATGAATCAGGTGCTGCGTCGTCGCTATGGTAAAGCCATAGAAGAGAGCAAGATCCCGGATGTGATCCTGATTGACGGCGGGAAAGGGCAGCTCGGCCAGGCGAAAGCGGTATTTGAATCGCTTGATGTCAGCTGGGATAAACACCATCCGCTGCTGCTGGGCGTCGCAAAAGGGGCCGATCGTAAGGCCGGTCTGGAGACACTGTTCTTCGAGCCGGAAGGTGAGGGCTTCAGCCTGCCGCCAGACTCTCCGGCGCTGCACGTCATCCAGCATATTCGCGATGAATCGCACGATCACGCCATCAGCGGTCACCGCAAAAAACGGGCGAAGGTGAAAAACACCAGCTCACTCGAGACGATCGAAGGCGTGGGGCCAAAACGTCGCCAGATGCTGCTGAAGTATATGGGCGGATTGCAAGGATTACTCAACGCCAGCATGGAGGAAATTGCAAAAGTGCCGGGTATTTCGCAAGGGCTGGCAGAAAAGATCTACTACTCGTTGAAACATTGAGGGCTCTGTAGCAACATAGAGCTAAATTTTACTGACAACAAATAGTTACCGTCACTATGCAATATAATATCCCTACGTTGCTCACTCTTTTTCGTGTCGTACTCATTCCGTTCTTCGTGCTGGCGTTTTACCTGCCGGTTGTCTGGGCACCCTTTGCCTGCGCATTGATCTTCCTTATTGCAGCGGTAACAGACTGGTTTGATGGCTACCTGGCGCGCCGCTGGAATCAAAGCACCCGTTTCGGCGCCTTCCTCGATCCGGTGGCGGATAAGGTGATGGTCGCGATTGCGATGGTGCTGGTGGCTGAGCACTATCATACCTGGTGGGTGACGCTGCCTGCGGCAACCATGATCGGCCGTGAGATTATTATCTCTGCGCTGCGCGAGTGGATGGCGGAACTGGGGAAACGCAGCAGCGTGGCAGTCTCCTGGATTGGTAAAGTGAAAACGACGGCGCAGATGGCGGCGCTGGTCTGGATGCTCTGGCGTCCGAACGCCTGGGTTGAGTGGGCTGGGATTGGCCTCCTGTGGGTGGCGGCAGTGCTGACATTGTGGTCAATGCTGCAATATTTGAACGCTGCGCGCGGGGATTTGCTTGATCAGTGATCGTTTCGCCGTAATTTTCAGCAAACGATCCGGGGATGCAAAAAATAACGTTGACTCATAACGTCATATCAGTAGAATGCAACGCATCGAACGGCGGCACAGTCAGCCGGACGATAATGAAATCAAGTGGTTAGACATTTACTTGATGACATGCGGGAATAGCTCAGTTGGTAGAGCACGACCTTGCCAAGGTCGGGGTCGCGAGTTCGAGTCTCGTTTCCCGCTCCAGATTAAAGACATGCGCAGTAGCGGGTGTCAGTTTAAAAAGTTTTACGGCGCGTTAGCAAAGCGGTTATGTAGCGGATTGCAAATCCGTCTAGTCCGGTTCGACTCCGGAACGCGCCTCCACTTTCTTCCCTGGCCGGATGGTGGAATCGGTAGACACAAGGGATTTAAAATCCCTCGGCGTTCGCGCTGTGTGGGTTCAAGTCCCACTCCGGCTACCATGGGAAACAAAGAATAATCAAAGCAATAAGCAGTGTCGTATAAACCACCGAAAGGTGGTTTTTTATTGCCTGTCTTTCGCCATTCAACTTCGCCACAAGAAGAGGGCACTACTGCCCAGCGACCACCACTCAAATGTGGATCACGCGAAAAGTTGTGGTTGATTTCATCCTATTTGATGCCATTCCGTCATTCTATTATGACAGGAAGACGTTAAGACTAAGTCTTTAACATCAAGCCCACCAATCGGTGGGCTTTTTGATGGAGTATGAGCAATTGAGGTCTTCAACGTTCGTCAAAAACCTTGAGTATCGCGATTCGGTATATAAAGTAACCAAGGACAATGAGAGCACCAGACGCTGCACCCCAGATAAAACGGGATTCGTCTTTTGAAAATGAAAAGAAATAAATACAGAACAATAGGCCCGCAGAAGCCATTCCCATCCCCAACCCGCGCAAAATTCGAGATGCTATTAATTTGATAATGTCCTGAGTGTTCATAATCCACCAAAAAAGTATTTGCACACTTCGTTAAATTCGTGCTTGTTTACATCTGGCACGCTACAGGCGTCAAGAAAAGGTTTCAATTTCTCTTCAACTAGAAAATACAGAAGATCCAAATCACCCATACCCTTAAGTCGGTAGTAGAGTGCAGGGTTCTGGTTTTCAAGCTTTCGGGCCGTATAGATAGCTCTCGATGTTTCTGCGTCAATCGTGAGGGCGCTTCCGATGACCACGCCAGCGGCGAACGAGGTCATAATGCGTGACGACACGGCAGCACCCAGTTTTATTCCGGTTAGTTCAGCGAATATGAATTTACCAGCCATTACGCCGGTAAAATTTTGTGCAATACCCTGAATACTGTCCATTTTAATATTCGCTGCCATAACAGAATGTTAAGCCTAACTCTCTAATAACAAGCCCGGAAAGCAGGGCGATTTTCAGCTAACCTGCAACCAATCTTAAACAAACATTTCACTCGCCAGACACAGGTTGCCGCCGCTGATAAACTGGTTGGTATCCACCCTGGAGAGCGGAAGGTTATTGTCATGCAATATGAAGAACAGCAGCTTATCAACGGCCTTTTCGAGCGTCTTAAACAGGCCGGACAACAAAACAGCCAACGGGATGCAGATGCAGAGCGTCAGATCGCTGAATTCGTCAGACAGCAGCCTGCGGCCCCCTACTATATGGCGCAGTCGATTTTGATTCAGGAAGCGGCGCTGAAACGCCTGCAGGCCCGGGTTCAGGAGCTTGAAAGCGAATTAGCCGCGCAAAAAAGCAAACCCTCGACGGGAGGCAGTTTCCTCGGCGGCCTGTTTGGTGGCGGGAAAAGTACCCCGCAGACTGAAAACAGCTGGAATGCCCAGCCGCAACAGCCGCCGGCGCAGGATTACTCTCGGGCGCCAGCGCCGGCTACTCGAGGCGGTGGTTTTATGGCTGGCGCGCTCCAGACAGCCGCTGGCGTGGCCGGTGGCGTCGCGCTTGCCGAGATGCTTACCAGCATGTTCCATCAGTCCCGGCCGGAAGAGATCGTGAATATCATCGAAGAACCGACAATGCCCGTCGGTGGTGAACCGTTTGTCGGTAATCAATACGGCGACGTTAATAACGTCTCTGACACCCGTTTCCTCAACCAGAACGATCCGTTCGGCAGTAATAACGACGCCTGGCAGAACGACGATGTAGATGATGACTACAGCAATGACGACGACAGTTTTATTTAACGACGTTATCGTGTCACCATCGAAATGAAGTTAACCCTGAAAGTTTGGTATCCAACTTTCAGGGTTTTGCTTTTCCGGGTCAAAAAAGCCTTCGAGGCTAAGCCTGAAGGCTCATAAATCACATTCTTTTTACTGCTTTTCTTACTAACAAACCTGTAAGAATTGCCGGAAGCAATCCAAACAAAGAGGCGATATCGACTAACGTATCCTCCAGTTCTGCTATCCCGTATGTGCCGAAATGATCCATCACGGCATAAGCCCATTCGTCAGATATCAAATCACACCCCGCCCAAATACGCCTTCCTCACCTCCTGATTCCCCAGCAGCTCCTCACCGCTGCCGCTCAGCCGGATCTGTCCGTTCACCATCACATACCCGCGGTCAGACAGCTTCAACGCATGGTGCGCATTCTGCTCCACCAGAAAAATGGTCATACCGCTGCGGGCCAGCTCTCGCAGCGTCTGGAAGATCTGCTTCACCACAATCGGGGCTAAGCCCAGGCTGGGCTCATCCAGCAGCAGCAGCTTCGGACGGCTCATCAGCGCCCTGGCGATCGCCAGCATCTGCTGCTCCCCGCCGGACATGGTCATCGCGCGCTGTTTACGTCGCTCTTTAAGGCGAGGGAAAAGGTCAAACATGGTTTGCATATCTTCAGCCGCAAACTGATTGCCGATGGGAATGGTCCCCATCAGCAGATTCTCTTCAACGGTCATATCCGGGAAGATTCGTCTGCCTTCCGGTGCCTGCGCAATGCCGCTGGACGCGACGTAGTGGGTGGACTGATGGCTGATGTCTTCACCACAGAACAGGATCTGCCCGCTGCGGATACGGGGTTGACCGAAGATGGACATCAGCAATGTCGATTTACCCGCGCCGTTTGCGCCAATCAGCGCCACGGTTTCCCCCTTATTCACCTCAAGAGAGACCTGCTTAAGCGCCTGAATGACGCCGTAAAACACATCCACTTCGCGAAAAGCCAGCAGCGGTTCGCTCATAGGGAGACCTCGCTTTCATCCGTGCCCAGGTAGGCGGCAATGACCTTTTCATCATGCTGGATCTGCTCGGGTTTCCCCCTGGCAATCACATCGCCGTGGTCGAGCACGATAATGTCGTCCGAAATTTCCATCACCATCCCCATATCATGCTCAATCAGCAATACCGTGATGTCATGATGATCCCGCAGAAAGCGAATAATCCCGCTCAGCTTGTGCGTTTCAACCGGGTTCAGCCCCGCGGCGGGTTCATCCAGACAGATCATTTCCGGCCCGGTACACATTGCCCGGGCGATTTCCAGTCGCCGCTGCTGGCCGTAAGACATTTCTCCCGCCAGGCGATTGGCGCACTCCACCAGATCCACCACTTCAAGCCAGTAAAAGGCTCTGTCCAGGGCGTCGCTTTCAGCCCGCCGGTAGGACGGCGTATTCAGGATCCCGGCGAGCAGATTGCGGTTCACCCGCATATGCTGCGCCACCAGCAGATTTTCCACGACCGACATCTCGCGAAAAAGACGGATATTTTGAAACGTGCGCGCCAGCCCGGCTCGGTTGACCAGATGGGTTCCGCCGAACATTTTGTAGAACAGACGCTGCCCGAGCTGAGCGGGGTTAATCCAGTCGCCGGGCTGGAATTTTTGCCCGAGTACCTGAATGACGTTGGTCGTTTTATGGCGGGTATTAAATAAAATGTTGCCGCCGGAGGCTCTGTAGAACCCCGTCAGGCAGTTAAAGACGGTGGTTTTTCCCGCCCCGTTTGGCCCAATCAGGGCGGTAATGGAGCCGCGTTGCACGTCCAGGTTGACGTCATTCAGGGCCTTAATCCCGCCAAAATGCATCATCAGATGCTCAACGCGTAATATTGTTTCGTTCATGGCGCGACGCCCTTACGCACGGCAAACCCGCTGCGGTTAATGCGGATCAAACCGCGTGGACGCCAGATCATCATGACCACCATCAGCATGCCAAACAGCAGGACGCGGTACTCGGCAAAACTGCGCAGCAGTTCCGGCGTGACCGTGAGCACGAAGGCGGCCAGCACCACGCCCAGCGTCGAGCCCATACCGCCCAGCACCACAATGGCGAGGATCAGTGCCGATTCAAAGAAGGTAAAGGAGGTTGGATTCACGAACCCCTGATAGGTGGCGAAGAACACCCCGGCAATGCCCGCGGTCGACGCACCCAGCGTAAAGGCGGAAAGCTTCACCAGAACATGGTTCAACCCCATTGAGCGGCAGGCAATTTCGTCTTCACGCAGAGCTTCCCACGCCCGGCCAATCGGCATGCGCGTCAGGCGGTGCTTGATGTAGAGCACCAGCATCACCACCAGAAAGAGCACCGCGTAGATAAAGATAAACTTCATGTTCGGGTTGTAGGTCAGGTGGAAAAACTCGTGGAAGGGCACGCCGCCTTCTTTCGCGCGTCGTCCAAATTCCAGACCGAAAAAAGTCGGGGGAGGGGCAGACACGCCGTTGGGGCCGCCGGTGAAGGTCAGCCAGTTGTTCAGTATCAGGCGAATGATCTCCCCGAATCCGAGGGTGACGATGGCCAGATAGTCACCGTGCATGCGCAGCACCGGGAAGCCGAGCAGGGCGCCTGCGGCGGCGGCCATGATTGCCGCCAGCGGCAGCATGCTCCAGAACCCTAAGCCGAGATACTGGTACCCCAGCGCCAGACCGTACGCACCAATCGCATAGAACGCGACATACCCCAGATCCAGCAGACCGGCCAGGCCCACGACGATGTTCAGTCCCAGGCCAAGAAGCACGTAGATCAGCCCGAGGATGGCGACGGTCAGCACATACTTGGTGGCGACAAACGGGAAGCAAACTGCAAGAGCAATCACCAGGGGAATGATCCAGCGCATGCGGCTTTTGTAATCCGGTGGCCGGACATAGACGCCCGCGCTGTCGGCCTCGAAGCGCGCCTGGAAACGGGCCCCGGCAGCGGTACCTAAAAAAGCGCTCAACAGAAAACGCCCGAACATGACGATGCCCACCATCCAGGCCAGGCGCTGCCCGGCGAAGGTAAAGCTATACCCGTCCAGCACAACGCCCGCGATGGGGCCGAAGATAATCAGCGCAATCAGCCCGGAAAAAATCGCGTCCAGAATGCAGCGTTTAAGTGAAAAACCGTGTGATGTCATCATTCTCTCCCTCACACTTTGGCCACTATTGGGCGCCCGAGCAGTCCCTGGGGACGGAAAATAAGGATCATGACCAGCAGGCCGAACGAGAAGACGTCTTTATAGTCCGAGTTCACCATGCCCGAGAACTGCGCCTCCGCCACGCCCAGGATAAGGCCACCGAGCATGGCGCCGGGAAGGGAGCCGATGCCGCCAAGTACCGCCGCCGTGAAGGCTTTAATACCGATCACAAACCCGACGTAGAAATCAAAGGTGCCGTAGTTCATAGTGATCAGCACCCCCGCCAGGCCCGCCATCGCCGCGCCGATGACAAAGACCAGCGAAATAATCCGGTCGGTGTTAATGCCCAGAATGGAGGCCATTTTGCGATCCTGCTGGACCGCACGGCACATCCGCCCCAGCCGGGTACGGTTGATTATCCAGGTGAGCACCAGCATGCCGGCAAACGAGGCAACCAGGATAAACACTTTGGTGTAGGTTATCTGCACGAACCCTTCGCCCAGATGCAGGCGAATGACGCCGTCCAGCATGGTCGGTACCCCTTGCTGGCGCGGGCCCTGGCTCAGCTGCGCGTAGTTTTGCAGGATAAGCGACATCCCGATGGCGGAGATCAGCGGCGCCAGGCGCGTGGAGTTGCGCAGCGGTTTGTAGGCGATACGCTCGATAGTCCAGCCGTACACCCCGGTAACCACAATGGTGAACACCAGCGTGCCGAGGATCAGCAGCGGGAACGACTGCAGGCCGAAGAACGAGAGCAGCGCCAGGCCAATAGCGCAGAGATAAGCGGAAATCATATACACTTCGCCGTGGGCGAAATTAATCATGCCGATAATGCCGTACACCATGGTGTAGCCGATGGCGATCAGGCCGTAGACGGAACCCAGCGTTAAACCATTGATTAACTGTTGCAGGAAGAATGTACTCATCTTAGCGCGCTCGTTTTATAGGCTGCGCGAGCCGCGCAGCCTGATGTTTATTACGCGCCGACGGGTGGGCCCGACGGCGTTGAGCGTGACTCCGTCCCGTTACTGCACTTCCTTATATTTTCCTTTGTCGTCCCACTGGTAAACCACGTAGTCAGAGACCTTCAGATCGCCTTTGCTGTCCCAGGCTTTTTTGCCCATCACCGTGTCGACGGAATTGGCCTTCAGCCACTCGCTGGCTTTGGCAGAATCCTTGCTGCCGGTGGCCTTGAAGGCCGCGGCAATGGCTTGTACGGAGGCATAGGAGTAGAGGGTGTAACCTTCCGGCTCGAATTTACCGGCGCGGAATTTCTCGATAACCGCTTTGCCGTCCGGGATCAGGCGCGGGTCTTTACCGAAGGTCATGTAAATGCCATTGGTATATTGCGGGCCACCCGCGGCGGTCACCATCTCCTCGTTGACGATGCAGTCCCCGGAGAAGAATTTTGCCTGTACGCCCTGTTCACGCATCTGGCGAACCAGCGGACCGGCTTCCGGGTGACAGCCACCGAAGAACACGACGTCCGGTTTTTGCGCACCGATCTTGGTGACCAGCGCGTTAAAGTCTTTTTCACCGCGGGATAACCCCTCGTACATCACATCCTGAACCCCGCGTTTCGCCAGCGCCGCTTTGGTGGCGTCAGCCAGACCCTGACCATAGGTGTCTTTGTCGTGAATGATCACCACGCGTTTAGCTTTCAATTTGTCGATGATGAAGTCGCTGGCAACCTGACCCTGCTGGTCGTCGCGGCCGCACATGCGGAACATATCGCTCATGCCGCGTTCGGTAATCAGCGGGTTGGTTGAACCGGGGGTAATGGCGATGATCCCCGCATCGCTATACACCTCGGAGGCGGGCATGGTGGAAGAGGAGCAGAAATGGCCGACCACGGCGTTGACTTTATCCTGGTCAACTAAACGGTTGGCAACGGCGACGGCCTGCTTCGGCTCGCAGGCGTCATCTCCCTGAACCAGTTTGATCTTCTCACCATTAATGCCGCCGGCGGCATTAATGTCTTCAGCAGCCTGCGTTGCGCCGTGCCAGTATTGATCGCCATAGGTCGCATTGGGACCCGTAAACGGCCCGGCCACGCCAATCACAATATCTGCCCGGGCGGAAAACGCCGTCACCAGACAACCGGCCAGCACAAGAGAAAGAGGAGTTCTGATAAATTTCAGCGACATTATTATGTTCCTTAGCAAAGAGGTTTTTGCACCACGGCGTAAACCCGAACGCCCGACGGCGCAGCCAATCCGAAACACGAGCAAGAACAAAATGCACTAAACGAACAAGATACAGACGGCATCCTGCATATACGGCGAGGTATCCCTGCGCAGCGTCGCGCGAAGAACATTAAGCAAAAACGTTGCCAGAATGGTTAACCCATTGACGGGCTTGTCACATGTTTGAGTATAGAGCGCCGCGTTATGCCGCCTTGCGGGAGGAGAAGAAATTACAGCGGAGATCACATATCGTTAACAATAAAGCCCATAAGTTGTGCAAAGGTCACGGTTTGCACGTTTTTGCAGCAATAAAGACCTAAACTTCAGCCCGGAGAGGCGTGAGATATGTGTTAGGATCGTTTCCTTTTTTGCAGGAGTGTCAGCGATGACTGAAGGCCCATTGAATGAAAGCGAGATGGCGTGGCTTGAAGAGACGTTAATGTCTTACGGTCATGATGACGCGTCCGTGATTGACGTGTCCGAACTGGACGGCATGCTTACCGCAGTGCTTTCCGGCCCTGTTGTCGTTGAGCCAGATGCCTGGCTGGTGGCGGTGTGGGGTGGCGAGAAATATATCCCGCGCTGGAAAAACGATCGTGAGATGAACCGTTTTATCGATCTCTGCTTTAAGCACATGAACGATATTGCCGAGCGCCTGAGCGAATACCCGGATCAGTTCGAACCGATGTTTGGCTATAACGACGTGGACGGTGAGAGTTATACCGTGGTGGAAGAGTGGTGCTACGGCTATATGCGCGGCGTGGCGCTGACGGACTGGTCAGCCTTGCCGGAAGCCCTGAAGGCCGATCTTGAGGTGATTGCCCTGCACGGGACGGAAGAGAACAGCGAAAAGCTGGATGAACTGTCCGAAGAGGAGTACATCGCCAGCATCGAGAGCATCCAGCCTGCGGCGCTGCGCCTGTATAACTACTGGGCGAACAACCCGCAACAGCCGGAAGCGAAGAAGCCGATTGTGAACGGCACGAAGGTCGGGCGTAACGATCCGTGTCCTTGTGGCAGCGGGAAGAAATTTAAGAGCTGCTGTTTGCACTGATCAATTTTTTATTAACTTAGGTGGATTTGTTTCGTTCACCTCCAGTCAGTAGAAAATAATACGATCTTTACCTGTGAACGAGATAAGGGGGCCACCGCGGCCCCCTTATCGATCCCCGCGGCCCCGCGGAAAATCGGTGCTTCGCACTGCGCTCACCTCACGACCGTTTGCCTGCGGTCGGCTCAACTCGACATCCTGTCTCGCTTCGCCTCTGGCCGCCATCCATGGCGTCCAGCCCTTGTCCCCCGGTCTCCGGTTCGCCGATTTTAGCGGGGATGCAACACCCGTGCCCCATGCAGACGATGAAGAAGGTGGAGGGAGCGGGAGTCCGGCTAAAATCGCCGAATCGTTTCCTGGAGGCCGGGGCGACGCGCATGGATGCGCGGCGAGGGCGGCTTTACAGGGACGTTGCATCCGCCCGTCCCCGAAAAGCCGTAAGGAATAAGATGAGGGCACCGCGAAGCGGCGATTTTCTTGCCGGGAGCCGGGATTGTTAAGGGGGCGGCGATAGCCCCCTTAACACGTTCACCGCAGCGGACAAAACAGGTTGCAGAAGAGTATTAGTGAACGGAATTATCCCCTGCGATTACATAGAAAATGGACTTGCCATTGAGATATACATTTCAACCCACTTCCGGCAGCATCCCGGCTGCAATCAACACCTGCACCAGAATAATCACTACCCCGCAGCCAAACACAACGCACAGCAGCGGTTTTCCCCCCGCCACGCGGTAACCCTGCTGCGGATGCTGCTGGCGGCTCTTCCAGGCCAGCAGGGAGGGGAGGAGCAGAGCAAGGATCGAGAGCGCCACTCCCGCGTAGCCCAGTGCCATCACAAACCCGCGTGGATAAAACAGTGCGAACGCCAGCGGCGGCAGGAAGGTGATCGCCCCCGTCTGTAACCGTCCTGCGGCAGTATTGCGACGCTGGAACAGGTCGGCCAGATAATCAAACAGGCCAAGCGCCACGCCCAGGAACGAGGTTGCCAGCGCCAGGTCGGCAAACAGGTGTACCGCCAGCTCCACGTGCGGCGAGGTGACAACCTCACGCAGTGCCAGCAGAAAACCGTTCAGTCCAGCGTGTTGCGCCATCAGCCCAATAAAGGTTGAAGAGTCGATGCTGCCCAGGGTCACCAGCTGCCAGAAAATATAGGCGATCAGCGGGATCGCGCTGCCGATCACAAAGACGCGGCGCAGCTTGCGAATATCGCCGTTCATATAGCTGACGATACTCGGCACGCTGCCGTGGAAGCCAAACGAGGTGAAAATGACTGGGATCGCGGAAAGCGCCAGACCTTTTTCCAGCGGCAACGTCAGCAGGTTGACCTTATGCACGTGCGGCGCCAGCAGGACCAGCATGACAATCAGGAAAAGAATTTTGGCGCTGAACAGAAAACGGTTAAACAGATCGACCAGCGACGTCCCGACGCAGACCACGCCGCCGCCGATGAGCGCAAAGAAGATGGCGCCCGTCGCAGGGGTAATGTCAGAGCCAAACCAGTCGTTGACGCTGGAGGCGATCAATTCCCCGGCGCCGCTGATATAGGCGGCGGTCAGGGCGTACATCAGGAACATCATGCTAAAGCCGGTTATCCACTGGCCATAGCGTCCCAGATAGCGCGCAGCAAGCGAACCCAGACCGGTATCGGCGGGTACGTGCTGGTAAACCTCAAGCAGCAGCAGGGCGGTGTAACACATCAGCGCCCAGAGCGTGCCCAGCAGCAGCAGGGTCATGCCAAATCCTACGCCCGCGGCTGCCAGAGGCATTGCCAGCATTCCTGCGCCAATTGTCGTTCCGGCGACGATAAAAATACTTCCCAGAGTTCTGTTTTTCACGCTTTCCTCTACAACGCTTCTTAACCGCGACAAAATCTGCGGCGCAGAGTAAGGGAAAAGCCATAACTCGTCAAATCACCGTTACAAGTGGTGTAAAAAATTGTTTACGTATTAATGACCCTCCGATCCTTTTTAGGCCTGCGCCTACCTCATAAGGGCAATACTGCTGCACGACATTCCGGCGTAACGTAAACAATAAATATAAATTATCAAATAAAGTGAGGGTGTTATGGCGGGGGAGAATCCTTTTACCGCGGCATGGAGCCGGGGAGGCAACCTGTTGTGCCATGGCCACTGGATAATCAGCTGGCAGAACCAGCCCCTGAATCTTCCCGAGTCCCGTTGCGAAAAGGATATGGGCACCTGGGGGATCTATTCGGTTATTGATCCTGAAGATGAGACCTTTGCACAAGGCTTACAGGAAGATGAGTGGATTATCGAGAATGTCGACTGGTTGACGGATATGTTCTACGAGAGGGGGATTCCGCTGGAGACGTCCAGCTACCGCTATTTTTACCAGGCCGTGAATCCCCACGACTGGCGCTGCACCAGCTGTGCCGGGTGTATGTAAATATACGCGGTACCGGAAACCGGCACCGCGCTGAAATTAATTCTGCGTATCAAGCGTGGAAAGTTCTTTATCAATAAAGTAAAGACCTTCACCGGATTTACCCACCAGCGATAATTTATCCAGCACGGATTTAAACAGCTTCTCTTCTTCATGCTGTTCGGCTACATACCACTGCAGGAAATTAAAGGTTGGATAATCCTGGCTGGTCATCGCGGCATGAACCAGTTCGTTAATTTTCTGCGTGATCAGCTGCTCGTGCTCGTAGGTGGCGCGGAACAGTTCATCGAGAGAATTATATTCAGCAAAAGGGGAAGCCACGGTTTCAATGCGCGGCAGGCTGCCGGTATCCGTCAGATAATCAAACAGACGCTGCATATGGGTCATCTCTTCCTGCGCGTGACGACGCAGAAACGCGGCCGCGCCTTCGAAACTGTGGTAGCTGCACCAGGCGCTCATCTGCTGGTAGAGCAGGGACGAAAACAGCTCAAGGTTCATTTGCGCGTTGAGCTTGTCGATCATTTCAGTTTTCAGCATGGTGACGCTCCGGGTTATTATTTCTGGTTCACAATGAGCGACACTATAATTTGTTATTTAATTATTTGCAAAACGTAAAATATTTATTTTATTTATTAAAAATACGAATGGGAATAAAACGCATTGGCGATTTATTATTTATTAATGAGAATTGTTTTTGTTCGTAATGAAATAAACTGCCAGCACAGGCTGGCAGTCTGGATTAATACCACGGATTATTTGACTTAGGGTTAACGGCGTAACCCAGGCATTTATACTGGATAGTCACGCTCTCGTTCAGACACAACGAACCGCTAATGAGAGTGCAGGTTTTGATAGGCTGACCATAGGCCGAAGCAGTGGCATACCCCATGTTTTGACAGGCTTTTACCGCCGTGCCGTTGTTCACATACTCATCGGAATACGCATTTTGCAGCGCTGCCTGGCCGTAATCGAGGCGGACGATGCCGTTTGGCGCGTCGAGGCTGCTGACTTCAGCCTGGCGGTTAATACTGCACCCCGCGAGCAGCAGGAGTGTGCCGGCTACAATGACTCTTTTCATGGTTCGCTCTGAGTGGATGGAAATACGTTATCGTACCCGCAGATGCCCGCCGCAATGGCTGGAATAGCCGGACAATCTGCCCTCACTCTTCGCAACGGGTCAGAGGTGAACGCCATCAGGCCACTGGCTGATTAAATTGTGATGTTTGTCACAAAAGTATTGATTTTTGTGATGGCGGTCATATTATAAGCAGGTTGACGATAAAGTTGTATAACAAGTTAATGGAGCATCATCGTGAAACTGCGCAAAATCCTGAAAAGTATGTGGGCCAATTACTGCCGCACCTTCAAAGACGTGCCGCCGGGCGCCATGTTCTGATAAAAAAACCTGCTTCGGCGGGTTTTTTTGTACCTGCAGCCGATGAAGGGAAGATGTCAGGGGGCGTGTTTTGGTACTATGGCGGCCTTTAAATAAGGAGAAAGCCCCCATGTCACAAAACCTGAGCGCCGATCAGGAACTGGTCTCTGACGTTGTCGCCTGCCAGCTGGTTATCAAACAAATCCTTGATGTTCTGGACGTGATTGCGCCGGTTGAAGTGCGCGAGAAGATGTCTACGCAGCTGAAAAACATCGATTTCGCCAGCCATCCTGCTGCCGCTGACCCGGTTACACTGCGTGCGATCCAGAAAGCCATCGCGCTGATCGAGCTGCGATTCACGCCGCAGGGTGAGTCTCACTAAAGCAGGGAAATGGGCGACGGCATGTGTCGCCCTTTGATGCTATCAGAAGAACGTCTGAACCAGCAGGTAGCTCGCCGCACAGGCGCAGCTCACCCCAATCAGCCCTGGCAAAATGAAGCTGTGGTTGATGATAAATTTCCCGATGCGGGTCGTGCCTGACCGGTCAAAGCCGATGCAGGCCAAATCGCTGGGATAGGTCGGCAGGACAAAATAACCGTATGACGCCGGGAAAAAGGCGATCAGCATTTTCGGATCGATGCCCAACATCAACCCCATCGGCGCAACCGCCGTCAGCGCCGCCGCCTGGCTGTTCACCAGTTTTGACACCAGAAACAGAACAATGGCATACGTCCACGGGTGGCTTTTCACCACGCCCTCCAGCGCCAGCTTTAACTCGTCGAGATGCGCCTGGAAAAAAGTATCGCTCATCCACGCCACGCCAAATACCGAGAAGATCGCGACCATACCGGCCTTGAACACCGCGCCGTTAGAAATCGCGGAGGCATTGACCTTACAGACCATCAGCATCACGGCACCCGCAATTAACATCATCATCTGAATGACAAGGTTCATCGACAGGGCCGTCATTTTACCTTTCAGTTCAAAGGCAGGACGCAACTCAGGGAAGGCCCCCAGCAGAACGACCACGGCAATACCGGCAAAGAAAATCCACGTGGACCAGTATGCCTGTTTTGGGAAACGCTGATTCATTAACGTCTCCGTTCCGCCATAGATAAATTCACGTTGTTTAGGATCGTTCAGCTTTTCCTGGAACTCTATGTCGTCCGCCAAATCTTTCCCGCGGCGTAAACTCCACAGCGCAGCAATAGCCACGCCGAAAAGTGAAGCGGGAACCGACACGGCGAGAATTTCCAGAATTCCCCACGCGTGGCCGATCCCATGCTGGGCCGCCAGGATGGACACCAGCGACACGACGGCAACGGAAACGGGGGAGGCCGTGATCGCCATCTGCGATGCCACCGATGCCACGGCCATGGGGCGCTCCGGGCGGATCCCTTTTTTCAACGCAATATCCGCAATGATGGGGAACATGGTGTAGACCACATGGCCGGTGCCGCACAGAAAGGTCAGCATCCAGGTGGTAAACGGAGCGAGCAGGGTGATGTGCTGCGGGTGTTTGCGCAGCAGGCGTTCCGCAAACTGCATCATGACGTTGAGGCCCCCCGCCGTTTGCAGGGTAGCGGCACAACCAATCACCGCGAGAATGGTCAGCATGACGTCAACCGGGGGTTTACCCGGCTGCAGACCAAAGACGAAACATAAAATAAAAAGACCAATACCGCTGATTAACCCAAGCCCCATCCCGCCGAAACGCGTACCCGTCAGCAGGCAGAGGAGAATGACAACAAACTCAATGGTGATCATGATGCTCCCTCGTCAATGATTATGTAATTAAATAAATCATCACACGTTGTGTGGTTAATCATTGGGAGCCAGATCTGATTTGTTAAATTTCAGCAAAAGCAGAAGGTTGGAGAGGGGAAGGGGACCTGCTCCCCGGGACGGAAGCAGGCCAAAAACTCAGTGATGCTGCACCGCTACAATGTCGAGCAGGTGACGGTCGGTTTGCTCAGGACATAAACCTGCCTGCTGCGCATTATGGATCTCATCCGCCAGCGTCTTCAGCAGCAGGCCATCCTGCTGCTGCTCTTTGTCCATATCGCGTAAGAATCTGAGCGTCGTAATATCCTGCTGCGCTTTGGCTTCATCAGCCAGTTTGTTGAGGGTGCTGCAGCGTTGTTCATACTCTTCAAGCGTCTTCTGAAACAGTTCTTCCAGGCAAGAATAGCTCTCGTTGATCCCATCAAGGGCTTTAACGACAGGATTCGCCCCTGAGGCCTTCAGGAAGTTAAAGACCCGCATCATATGGGTGACGTTACTTTGCGCCTGAGAGCGAAAGAAGGTGGCAGACCCCGTGAGACTGTTCTCAGCGCACCACGCACTTAAGTGCAGGTGCAGATTGGAGGCATAGAACTCAAGGTTCATCTGCGCGTTAAGTTTTTGCATCATCGTTTGGGTAGCCATACTCATATCCTTATTGACGGTGGGACGTGATGTCCGTTGCTTAACCTGAGCGTCAGGCAAATACGAAGAAAAAGAGCAGAAATACGTTTTCTGCAGTAAACGAAGTCGACCGAAATTCACTTCCTGTGTTCGATATAAATAAGCATACCCTTGTCTGTGGTCTAAGAAAACTCTTAAATAGGCTGTGTTTACCATACATTACAAACTTTAATATAGTACAGAAATACAATTAGCTCGCCATCAAATTCCCTCTCATTAATCCATTGATAATTAATGATTTTTAACAAATAGATATACTGTTACTCTTTTGGGGATATTAAGCCGGAATAATGCTCCGTAAAAGAATGAATTACGGATTAATTATTTCGAATATATGAAGCATTAATAAAATTGCGCTAAATCAAATTCTACGAAATAAATAACGCTCCGGACGTGCTGCGTTTTTGATGAAAAACATGCTGCAGCGTTCTGACGTCTGGCGTCCTCACGCCTGTTAAAAGGCATCAGGGATATCTTAGCTAATCTTATGGATAATCCTGCTCACCCTCGTTTCATTTGTCTGATAAATCCTGTCTTTTTTATGTCATTTTTCGCTGAATTTATGTACGCAATTACTGTAATTCTGCGGTGTGATGGGGCTCTCTTATGGATGATTAATTTCCCGCTAAAACTATCACCAGCAATAACGCTTATGACGAGGTAAGCGCTAATGCCTTGTTTTAAGTCCGATTAAATAAGAAGCACGCAAATATTCCCTACAGAAAAGAAAGCTAAAGCTGGAGTTTACCATGCACAAATTTACTAAAGCGCTGGCGGCCATCGGTCTGGCTGCCGTTATGTCACAATCCGCTATTGCTGAGAATTTAAAACTCGGTTTTTTGGTAAAACAGCCTGAAGAGCCCTGGTTCCAGACGGAGTGGAAATTCGCCGATAAGGCCGGGAAAGACTTAGGTTTTGAAGTGATTAAAATCGCCGTGCCTGACGGTGAGAAAACCCTGAACGCCATCGACAGCCTGGCAGCAAGCGGCGCGAAAGGTTTTGTGATCTGCACGCCGGATCCCAAGCTGGGCTCGGCCATCGCGGCCAAGGCCCGGGGCTATGACATGAAGGTCATCGCCGTTGACGATCAGTTCGTTAACGCCAAAGGCAAGCCGATGGACAGCGTCCCGCTGGTGATGATGGCGGCGACCAAAATCGGTGAGCGTCAGGGCCAGGAACTCTATAAAGAGATGCAAAAACGCGGCTGGGATGTCAAAGAGACCGCGGTGATGGCCATTACTGCGGATGAGCTGGACACGGCACGTCGTCGTACGACCGGGTCAATGGACGCGCTGAAAGCAGCCGGCTTCCCGGAAAAACAGATCTATAAAGTCCCAACCAAATCCAACGATATCCCGGGCGCATTCGACGCCGCGAACTCCATGCTGGTGCAGCATCCAGAAGTCAAACACTGGCTGGTGGTCGGCATGAACGACAACACCGTGCTGGGCGGGGTGCGCGCGACGGAAGGCCAGGGCTTCAAAGCGCCTGACGTGATCGGGATTGGCATCAACGGCGTTGACGCCGTCAGCGAGCTGTCCAAAGCGCAGGCAACCGGCTTCTATGGTTCACTGCTGCCAAGCCCGGACGTTCACGGCTACAAATCCAGCGAGATGCTCTACAACTGGGTCACCAAAGGGGCTGAACCGCCGAAATTTACCGAAGTGACCGACGTGGTGCTGATCACCCGCGACAACTTCAAAGAGGAGCTGGCGAAAAAAGGACTGGGCGGGAAGTAATACGCGGTGATTGTGCCCCTCATCCTTCGTGAGGGGCCTGACGTACACACTACAGGAATCACGGAGACGTTATGCGACAGTCTGATCCGTATCTCTCTTTTCGCGGCATCGGGAAAACCTTCCCCGGTGTTAACGCGCTGACCGATATCAGCTTCGACTGCTATGCCGGCCAGGTTCATGCCCTGATGGGGGAAAACGGTGCGGGAAAATCGACGCTGTTGAAAATCCTCAGCGGCAACTACTCGCCCACGACCGGCACGCTGGCGATCCGCGGCGAAGAGGTCGCTTTTGCCGATACCACGGCGGCGCTCAATGCCGGGGTAGCCATTATCTATCAGGAGCTGCACCTCATCCCTGAGATGACCGTGGCGGAAAACATCTATCTAGGACAGCTCCCGCACAAAGGCGGCGTGGTGAATCGTTCGCTACTTAATTATGAAGCGGGGCTGCAGCTTAAACACCTGGGTCTGGACGTCGATCCCCAGACGCCGCTGAAATATCTCTCCATCGGCCAGTGGCAGATGGTTGAAATTGCCAAGGCGCTGGCGCGTAACGCCAGAATTATTGCCTTCGATGAACCCACCAGTTCGCTCTCAAAGCGGGAAATCGAAAATCTGTTCCGCGTGATCCGCGAATTGCGTCAGGAAGGCCGGACGATTCTGTACGTTTCGCACCGCATGGAAGAGATATTTGCCCTGAGCGATGCCATCACCGTGTTTAAAGATGGACGCTATGTGCGCACCTTTACCGACATGGCGCAGGTGAACCATGACCAGCTGGTCCAGGCGATGGTCGGACGCGATCTGGGGGATATCTATCACTGGCAGCCACGCCAGTACGGCCCGGAACGCCTGCGCCTGGATAGCGTAAAAGCGCCGGGCGTCAGAACGCCGATTTCGTTATCCGTACGCAGCGGTGAAATCGTCGGCCTGTTTGGTCTGGTGGGCGCGGGGCGTAGCGAGTTGATGAAAGGTCTGTTCGGCGGTACCCGTATTACCGATGGGCAGGTCTCCATTGACGGCGAGCGGATAGATATTCAGAAACCGGCCCACGCGATCAGGGCGGGGATGATGCTCTGTCCGGAAGACCGGAAAGCGGAGGGCATTATTCCGGTGCACTCGGTGCGCGACAACATCAATATTTCCGCCCGGCGTAAGTTTATTCGCGCCGGTTGCCTGATAAACGATAGCTGGGAGTCGAGTAACGCCGACCACCATATTCGTTCACTGAATATCAAAACGCCGGGTCCGGAACAGCTGATCATGAATCTGTCAGGCGGAAACCAGCAGAAGGCCATTCTGGGCCGCTGGCTGTCAGAGGATATGAAGGTCATCTTACTGGATGAGCCGACGCGCGGTATCGACGTGGGGGCAAAACACGAGATTTATAACGTGATCTATGAGCTGGCAAAACGCGGCGTGGCGGTGCTTTTCGCCTCCAGCGATCTGCCTGAGGTGCTTGGCGTGGCCGACCGCATTGTGGTGATGCGTGAAGGCGAAATTGCCGGCGAATTACTTCATGAACAGGCGAATGAACAACAGGCGTTGAACCTCGCCATGCCTAAAGTTAGCCAGGCCGTCGCCTGAGTAAGGAGTTAATCATGTCCTCTGTTACTACATCCGGAGTGCCGAAGTCGAAGTCGGCGTTGAGCGTTGGGCGTATCTGGGATCAGTACGGCATGCTGGTGGTCTTTGCCGCACTGTTCGTCGCCTGCGCGATCTTTGTTCCCAATTTTGCCACCTTCATTAATATGAAGGGGCTGGGTCTCGCCATCTCTATGTCCGGGATGGTGGCCTGCGGGATGCTGTTCTGCCTGGCCTCCGGCGATTTTGACCTGTCGGTGGCGTCGGTGATTGCCTGCGCAGGCGTCACGACGGCCGTGGTGATCAACATGACGGAGAGCCTGTGGATCGGCGTTTTTGCCGGTCTGTTACTCGGCGTCATCAGCGGTCTGGTGAACGGTTTTGTCATCGCGCGCCTGAAGATTAACGCCCTGATCACGACGCTTGCGACAATGCAAATTGTCCGCGGGCTGGCCTATATCATCTCTGACGGTAAAGCGGTGGGGATTGAAGACGAACGCTTCTTCACGCTGGGGTACGCCAACTGGCTGGGTCTGCCTGCGCCTATCTGGCTGACGGTGGCCTGCCTGATCCTGTTCGGCTTCCTGCTTAACCGGACCACCTTTGGCCGTAATACGCTGGCGATTGGCGGTAATGAAGAGGCTGCCCGTCTGGCCGGGGTACCGGTGGTGCGCACCAAGATTATTATCTTTGTGCTCTCAGGGCTGGTTTCTGCCGCAGCGGGGATTATTCTGGCGTCGCGTATGACCAGTGGCCAGCCGATGACCTCTATCGGTTATGAGCTGATCGTTATTTCGGCCTGCGTGTTAGGGGGCGTTTCCCTCAAGGGCGGCATCGGAAAAATCTCATATGTGGTGGCCGGTATCCTGATTTTAGGGACGGTAGAGAACGCCATGAACCTGCTGAATATTTCGCCGTTCTCGCAGTACGTGGTACGTGGTCTGATCCTGCTGGCAGCGGTGATTTTCGACCGTTACAAGCAAAAAGCGAAGCGTACCGTGTAACCGTTTTGCACCTCTTTTATTGCTCAACTTATAACCATAGTTGACCTCTTAACCGCCCCGCCAGTAAAACTGGCGGGGCGGTTGTCAAATGGCGAGCGACGTCACACTGTCTATACTTACATGGCTATGAAAGAGGTAAAGGCGTTTGCCTCTCGTCAACCGTAAGGAGGAAAAGGGTGGCTGACTTGTTAACCGCACCGCCTGTACTGCCCGGACACTATGCTTTCTTTTTTGATCTCGACGGCACGCTCGCCGGGATAAAACCGCACCCCGATCAGGTGTCTATTCCGGAGGCGGTGTTACAGGATTTGCATCAGCTCTCGCTCATGAATGAGGGAGCACTGGCATTGATATCAGGGCGCTCAATGGCCGAGCTGGATCTGCTCGCCAGTCCATACCACTTTCCGCTGGCCGGTGTACACGGAGCGGAGCGCCGCGACATCCATGATCAAACGCATATCGTTTCACTCCCCGACGCACTCACGCAAACGCTCCAGAAGCAGCTCTCTGCTGCGCTGGCAGACCTGCCTGGCACCGAGCTGGAAGCCAAAGGCATGGCCTTTGCCCTGCATTATCGCCAGGCGCCGCAGCATGAAGCTGCCGTGCTTGCGCTTGCGCAGACGGTTGCGGATGAACATCCACAGCTGGCGCTGCAGCCGGGCAAATGCGTGGTGGAGTTAAAGCCGAAGGGGATTAATAAAGGCGCAGCCATCGCCGCATTTATGGCGGAGGCACCTTTTGAGGGCCGGACGCCTGTTTTCTTTGGGGATGACCTGACCGACGAGGCCGGGTTCCGTGTGGTTAATCAGGCCGGAGGGATCGCCGTTAAGGTAGGGCCTGGTGACACTGTCGCCGAATGGCGGCTGGCGGATGTCGCCAGCGTCTGGCAGTGGGTATCTGATATCGCTAACCAGCAACAAAAACAAATAGCGCAAAACAAAGGGGGAAACCATTATGGGTCGCTTAGTCGTCGTCTCTAACCGAATCGCACCGCCTGATGATAAAAAAGCCAGTGCGGGTGGCCTGGCGGTAGGGGTGTTAGGTGCCTTGAAAGCCGCTGGCGGGCTGTGGTTTGGCTGGAGCGGAGAAATCAGTGAAGAAGAGAAACCGCTCAAAAAAGTGACGCGCGGGAACATCACGTGGGCCTCGTTTGCACTGAAAGAGAAAGACTACGACGAGTATTACTCGCAGTTCTCGAATGCCGTCCTGTGGCCGGCGTTTCACTATCGTCTTGACCTGGTCAAATTCCAGCGTGAATCCTTCGAAGGCTACGCGCGCGTGAATGCGCTGCTGGCGGATAAACTGCTGCCTTTAATAGAAGAAGACGATATTTTATGGATCCACGATTATCACCTGCTGCCGTTCGCCAGAGAGCTGCGAAAGAGGGGAGTGAATAACCGGATTGGCTTCTTCCTGCACATCCCGTTCCCGACGCCGGAAATTTTTACCGCGCTGCCGCCGCATGAAGAGCTGCTGGAGGCGCTGTGTGACTATGATTTGCTGGGCTTCCAGACGGAAAATGACCGACTGGCATTCCTTGACTCCGTGTCAGGGAAAGCGCGTCTGGTGACCAAAGCCGGGAAAACCCATACGGCGTGGGGGAAAACGTTCCACACCGAAGTGTATCCAATAGGGATTGAACCTGACGAAATCGCGGAGCAGGCCGCTGGCCCGCTGCCGCCAAAGCTGGCGCAGCTTAAGAATGAACTCAAGCATGTGAAAAATATCTTCTCAGTCGAGCGTCTTGATTATTCCAAAGGGCTGCCGGAGCGCTTCCTGGCATATGAAACGCTGCTGGATAAATATCCGGAGCATCACGGTAAAATCCGTTATACCCAGATTGCGCCGACGTCGCGCGGTGAGGTTCAGGCCTATCAGGACATTCGCCATCAGCTGGAGACAGAAGCAGGGCGGATTAATGGCCGCTACGGGCAGCTGGGCTGGACGCCGCTGTTTTATCTGAACCAGCACTTTGACCGTAAGATCCTGATGAAGGTCTTCCGCTACGCGGACGTCGGCCTGGTGACGCCGCTGCGCGATGGGATGAACCTGGTTGCGAAAGAATACGTGGCGGCGCAGGACCCCGCCGATCCGGGTGTGCTGGTGCTCTCCCAGTTTGCCGGGGCCGCAAATGAGCTCACGTCGGCGCTGATCGTGAACCCTTACGATCGCGATGACGTGGCTAACGCCCTGAACCGCGCGCTGACCATGCCGCTCACGGAGCGTATTTCCCGCCATGCTGAAATGATGGAGACGATCCGGAAAAACGATATTAACCACTGGCAGGCGCGTTTTATTCAGGATCTCCGCGATATCGCCCCACAAAGCCATGAAGGCGATTTACAAAAAAAGATCGCAACCTTCCCTAAACTTGCCTGATATTTCCCTGGGGGGTTAACGCCCCCCAAGCGGTACTAACAGCACATCAACCTGGCTTGACGCGACAATAGATTTCGCCGCGCAGGCCGCGCGCGATAAAAAGCTGTGGTTATGATTCCCGCATATCACTAAATCAATATTCTGTTTACGACACATATCGAGAATATGGGCATTAAGTTCTCCTGTCGCAATAACGGTCTCAAAGACGGGATAATCTGCCTTTTCTACCAGCTCGCGCAGGAATTGCTGCGTTTCCTCCTGAAGTACCTCACGAATATCCTCCAGCATAGGGGCAGCCAGCTGATTATACATCTCCGGTTCGGCCGCAAGCGTGATGAGGCTGATGCGGGCATTGTGGGGTCTGGCAATGGACACCGCCCGGGCGACGAGTTGATGGCTTTCTGGGGAAACAGCAACAGAAACAAGTAGATGGGAGTAACTCATGGCGCACTCCTTGGGTGTCTGACTGACAGCGTTTGATCACCTTTACCGCGAATTTCGGGGTTCTGCAAGGGCTGATTACGACATTAGTGTGAAGCTTATCATAATTATTCATTAATTATTCTTATAAGAAGAATAACTGAAAAATGGGTCTAAATGAAAAAAATTAACAACTTAACGTAAATCACACAAATTTATGCCTTGACTGTTGAATCGTTTTTACGCGTTACAAAATCATTTCGAATGATCACGGAATGAAACATCTTTTTTAGGCTCCCTGCATAACTCTATGTTTTTTCACGGTAAGAAAAATGTTTCCCGAAGGGGTGTTTGATGTAAATGTTTCCGCGCCACGCTCCCCGATGGAAAAGCACATTGCATGCCAGTTCTGATCCCCCTTCTGCATGAGTATTCGTCAATTAAGAATACAAAACAGTGCTGATTGGTCAATAAGTGAACAAATTACAAGTCATACTGATGGATTTATGGGTCATATTCACTTAAATTGTGTGACGTGGATCACATTTTTTTTAAATTTGAGGATGGCTGGATTGTATGTGTCAAAACTGACGAGTAGAGTTTGCGTCGAATTAGGAAAAATCTTAGTTATTTGTAAGAAATGATAAAACATGTAAGAGACGCATTTGCGTTTCCTCTCTTACGCGTTTCGATGAATACAAACCTAAATTCAACTATGCATTTAGCCTTTTCTTTTTTATACCGGGTGATTTCCCGGCGACATCACGGGGTGCGGTCTTTCCGCATAAAAATAATAGTTGGTTATTCGGGATGGGAACAATGCATACATCCGAGTTGCTAAAACATATCTATGACATCAATTTGTCGTATTTACTGCTCGCGCAGCGTTTGATTAGTCAGGACAAGGCGTCCGCGATGTTTCGTCTGGGTATTAACGAAGAAATGGCAACCATGCTGGGCGGCTTAACCCTCCCGCAGATGGTTAAACTGGCTGAAACGAATCAACTGGTTTGCCAGTTCCGTTTCGATGATTCACAGACAATAACGCGTCTGACGCAGGAGTCCCGTGTAGACGATCTTCAACAGATCCATACCGGTATTCTTCTTTCCACTCGCTTGCTTAACGAAATCAGCCAGCCTGATGACGTAGCCCGTAAGAAAAGGGCCTAGCAATGAGCGAGAAAAGCATTGTTCAGGAAGCGCGTGACATACAGTTAGCCATGGAGCTGATTACACTGGGTGCTCGTTTACAAATGCTGGAAAGCGAGACGCAGTTGAGCCGTGGCCGTCTGATCAAACTGTACAAAGAGTTACGTGGTAGTCCCCCGCCGAAAGGCATGCTGCCGTTTTCTACCGACTGGTTTATGACGTGGGAGCAGAATATTCATGCTTCCATGTTCTGTAATGCCTGGCAGTATCTTCTCAAAACCGGTTTGTGTAGCGGCGTTGACGCCGTGATCAAAGCCTACAAACTTTACCTTGAACAATGCCCACAGCAGGAAGAAGGCCCTCTGCTGGCGCTGACCCGCGCATGGACGCTGGTGCGTTTTGTTGAGAGCGGAATGCTTGAGCTGTCGCGCTGCAACTGCTGCAACGGCAATTTTATTACCCATGCTCATCAGCCTGCAGGCAGCTTCGCCTGTAGTTTATGTCAGCCTCCATCCCGCGCAGTAAAAAGACGTAAACTTTCCCGGGATGCTGCCGATATTATTCCACAACTGCTGGATGAACAGATCGAACAAGCTGTTTAACCCGAACGTGTGGGAAAGATTCCAGCAGCGGTAAGCGATTACCGCTGCTTTTTTTTACCCCGTAAACGGTCAACGCTGCGAGCTGGACGTCCTTGCCATAGTCACTAGCGGAAGGATGATGTCGTGCTTATCTTATTAGGTTACCTGGTAGTTCTCGGTACAGTTTTCGGCGGTTACATGATGACCGGCGGGCACCTTGGAGCACTCTATCAACCGGCTGAACTTATTATCATCGGCGGCGCAGGGGTAGGGGCTTTTATCGTTGGTAACAACGGTAAATCGATCAAGGGCACGCTGAAAGCAATTCCATTGCTGTTCCGTCGCTCGAAATACACCAAAAGCATGTATATGGATCTGCTGGCACTGCTCTATCGCCTGATGGCGAAGTCGCGTCAGCAGGGCATGTTCTCGCTTGAGCGGGATATTGAAAACCCGAAAGAGAGCGAAATTTTTGCCAGCTATCCGCGCATTCTTGCTGATGCCATGATGCTGGATTTCATCGTCGACTATCTGCGACTGATCATCAGCGGCAACATGAATACCTTCGAAATCGAAGCGCTGATGGATGAAGAAATTGAAACCCATGAAAGCGAATCTGAAGTACCGGCCAACAGCCTGGCGCTGGTCGGCGACTCGCTTCCGGCATTCGGTATCGTTGCCGCGGTCATGGGGGTGGTTCACGCGCTGGCCTCAGCAGACCGTCCGGCAGCGGAGCTCGGTGCGCTGATTGCCCATGCGATGGTGGGTACCTTCCTCGGTATTTTGCTGGCGTATGGTTTTATCTCTCCGTTGGCCAGCGTACTGCGCCAGAAGAGCGCGGAAACCACCAAAATGATGCAGTGCGTGAAGATCACGCTGCTCTCTAACCTCAACGGTTATGCGCCACCGATCGCGGTTGAGTTTGGCCGTAAAACGCTTTACTCCAGCGAGCGTCCGTCGTTTATCGAGCTTGAAGAACACGTGCGTGCGGTGAAAAACCCAAACCAACAGACGACAACTGAGGACGCATGAAAAACCAGTCCCATCCGATCGTCATCGTAAAAAAACGCAAGCACAAGGGCGGTGGGCATGGCGCGCACGGCTCGTGGAAAATCGCGTACGCCGATTTTATGACCGCAATGATGGCGTTCTTTCTGGTGATGTGGCTGATCTCCATCTCCAGTCCAAAAGAACTGATCCAGATTGCCGAGTATTTCCGCACGCCGCTGGCAACGGCGGTGGCTGGCGGACCGCGTATCTCTAACAGCGAAAGCCCGATCCCGGGCGGCGGCGATGATTACACCCAGCAGAAGGGTGAGGTGAAAAAAGAGCCGAACATCGACGAGCTGAAGAGAAAGATGGAACAGGCGCGCCTGAAGAAACTGCGTGGCGATCTCGACCAGCTGATTGAAGCGGATCCGAAGCTGCGCGCGCTGCGACCGCATCTGAAGATTGATCTGGTGCAGGAAGGGCTGCGTATCCAGATTATCGACAGCCAGAACCGCCCGATGTTTAAAACCGGGAGTGCGGAAGTTGAACCGTACATGCGCGATATTCTCCGCGCCATTGCACCGGTGCTGAACGGCATTCCTAACCGAATCAGCCTGTCAGGACACACGGACGATTTCCCGTACGCCAGTGGGGAGAAGGGATACAGCAACTGGGAACTTTCTGCCGATCGTGCCAACGCCTCGCGTCGCGAGCTGGTGGTAGGTGGGCTTGATGATGGCAAGGTACTGCGCGTAGTCGGCATGGCCGCAACCATGCGCGTTTCCGACCGCGGGCCGGATGATGCCATCAACCGTCGTATCAGTCTTTTAGTGCTGAACCAGCAGGCGGAGCAGGCCATCCTGCATGAAAACGCCGAAAGTCAGAATGAGTCACTGGACGATTTAAAACAGCCTGGGGCCGTTCCTTCGGCTGCCGTTCCAACATCGCCACCAGCCAATCCGAGGTGATAGCGTGAGCATGGATATTAGCGATTTTTACCAGACATTCTTTGATGAAGCCGACGAATTGTTGGCCGATATGGAGCAACACTTGCTCGATTTGGTGCCCGAAGCACCGGATTCCGAGCAGCTCAATGCCATCTTCCGTGCGGCGCATTCCATTAAAGGCGGAGCCGGAACGTTTGGATTTACCATCCTGCAGGAAACGACCCATTTAATGGAAAACCTGCTTGATGAAGCACGACGCGGTGAGATGCAGCTCAATACCGACATTATCAACCTGTTTTTGGAAACCAAAGATATTATGCAGGAACAGCTCGACGCCTATAAAAGTTCGGCAGAGCCTGATGCCGCCAGCTTTGAATACATCTGCAATGCGCTGCGCCAGCTCGCGCTGGAAGCAAAAGGTGAGGTTGCCGCAGCCGTGGTTCCTGCCGCAAAACTGAGTGTTGTGGATACGGTTGCCGCGCAGGCGTCTGCCCCTGCTGACGCACCGGCAGGCAAGCTGCGCGTTGTGCTGTCTCGCCTGAAAGAGAATGAAGTTAACCTGCTGGAAGAAGAACTGGGTAACCTGGCGAAATTAAGCAACGTGGTAAAAGGCAAAGACAGCCTGGCCGCGACGCTTGATGACGGTATTGGCCAGGACGATATCGTGGCGGTGCTGTGCTTTGTGATTGAAGCCGATCAAATCGCCTTCGAAACTGAAACTGTCGCGGTTGACGCCCCTGTGGCTGCGGAAGAGGTGGCTGTTGTCGCCCAGGCCGCCGCACCGGCTGTGGCCCCTGCGGCCCCGGCGCTGAAGGCGGTGCCAAAAGAAGCTGCTGCACCGGGCCGTGGTGAAAAACCTGCCGCGCGCTCCAGCGAGTCGACCAGCATCCGTGTTGCCGTTGAGAAGGTTGACCAGCTGATTAACCTGGTGGGCGAACTGGTGATCACCCAGTCGATGCTGGCGCAACGTTCAAACGAACTCGACCCGGTCACCCACGGGGATTTGATTACCAGCATGGGCCAGCTGCAGCGTAACGCCCGCGACCTGCAGGAATCGGTCATGTCCATCCGTATGATGCCGATGGAATATGTCTTCAGCCGCTTCCCGCGCCTGGTCCGCGATCTCGCCAGCAAGCTGAACAAGCAGATTGAACTGACCCTGATGGGCAGCTCAACCGAACTGGATAAGAGCCTGATCGAGCGCATCATTGATCCGTTAACGCACCTGGTGCGTAACAGCCTCGACCACGGTATCGAACTGCCGGAAAACCGCATTGCCGCCGGGAAATCGCCGGTCGGCAACCTGATTCTCTCTGCGGAGCACCAGGGCGGGAACATTTGTATCGAAGTGACCGATGACGGCGCCGGTCTGAACCGCGAGCGCATCCTGGCAAAAGCGATTTCGCAGGGGATGGCGGTCAATGAAAACATGACCGACGAAGAAGTAGGCATGCTGATCTTCGCGCCGGGCTTCTCTACCGCAGAGCAGGTGACCGATGTCTCCGGGCGCGGCGTGGGCATGGACGTGGTGAAACGTAACATCCAGGAGATGGGCGGCCACGTTGAAATCCAGTCTAAACAAGGTTCCGGCACCACCATTCGCATCCTGCTGCCGCTGACGCTGGCGATCCTCGACGGCATGTCCGTCAAGGTGGCGGACGAAGTCTTTATCCTGCCGCTGAACGCGGTGATGGAATCTCTGCAGCCGCGTGAGGAAGATCTGCATCCGCTGGCGGGCGGCGAGCGCGTGCTCGAGGTTCGCGGTGAGTACCTGCCGCTGGTGGAACTGTGGAAAGTGTTCGAAGTGGACGGGGCGAAGACCGAGGCCACGCAGGGTATCGTGGTGATCCTGCAAAGCGCGGGCCGCCGCTATGCGTTGCTGGTCGATCAGCTGATTGGCCAGCACCAGGTGGTGGTGAAGAACCTCGAAAGCAACTACCGCAAAGTGCCGGGTATTTCTGCCGCCACCATTCTGGGTGATGGTAGCGTGGCGCTGATCGTCGACGTGTCGGCGCTTCAGGGATTAAATCGTGAACAACGTGTGGCGTACACAGCCGCCTGATTAAGTAGAAGGTAATAACATGACCGGTATGAGTAATGTAACGAAACTGGCGGGCGAGCCATCAGGACAGGAATTTCTGGTATTCACTTTAGGCGATGAAGAGTACGGCATCGATATCCTGAAAGTGCAGGAAATCCGTGGTTACGACCAGGTTACCCGCATCGCTAACACGCCTGCGTTTATTAAAGGTGTCACCAACCTGCGTGGCGTCATTGTGCCCATCGTGGACCTGCGCGTGAAGTTCAGCCAGGGCGACGTTGATTACAACGACAACACCGTAGTGATCGTCCTGAACCTGGGGCAGCGCGTGGTAGGTATCGTGGTGGATGGCGTGTCTGACGTGCTTTCCCTGACCTCTGACCAGATTCGTCCTGCGCCGGAGTTTGCGGTCACGCTGTCGACCGAATACCTGACCGGTCTGGGCGCGCTCGGCGAGCGTATGCTGATTCTGGTGAACATTGAGAAGCTGCTGAACAGCGATGAGATGGCGCTGCTGGATATTGCGGCGAGTCACGTGGCATAAAAACAAAGCCGGGTGGCGCTGACGCTTACCCGGCCTACGCGTTCGAGCCATTTGTAGGCCGGGTAAGGCGAAGCCGCCACCCGGCTTTTTTACATCCTGCTCCACCAGCTCAGCTTCCGTGGCCACCCATACGTTAATGCTCGGGGCCTTCTTCGCCGCTGGATATCGCGGCGAGTCACGTAGCCTAAAACAAAGCCGGGTGGCGCTGACGCTTACCCGGCCTACGTGTTCGAGCCATTTGTAGGCCGGGTAAGGCGAAGCCGCCACCCGGCTTTTTCATGCCATTACGCTTCCTGCTTTACCAGCTCAGCTTCAGCGTCCGCTTCCCGCGCACCTTCATTCTGCGACAGCATCGCGGTCGCAATACCATTCCCCAACACGTTAATCGCGGAACGGCCCATATCCAGGAAGTGGTCGATCCCCATCAGCAGCAAAATACCGGCGACCGGAATGTTGAAGCTTGGGATCGTCGCGGCCAGCACCACCAGCGAGGAGCGCGGTACGCCCGCAATCCCTTTTGAGGCCAGCATCAGAGTCAGCATCAGCACCGTCACTTCAGAGAAGCTCAGGTGAATGTTGTACGCCTGAGCGATAAACATTGAGGCGAAAGAGCAGTACACCATCGACCCCACCAGGTTGAAGGAGTAGCCAATCGGCAGCACGAAAGAGGCGATGTTGCGCGAGCAGCCAAAACGCTCCAGCTGCTCCAGCGTTTTAGGGTAGGCCGCTTCAGAACTGCTGGTGGTAAACGCCACCAGAACTGGATCTTTCAGCATGCTGACCAGGCGGAACACCTCTTTTTTCAGCACCATGTAACCCACGGCCAGCAGCACCATGCAGGTGAGAAGAATGGCAACATAGTAGCCGCCAATAAAGGAGGCATAGTTCAACAGAATGCCCAGACCCTGCGTGGCGATAACGGATGAGATTGCCGCGAAAATGGCCAGCGGCGCAACGTACATCACATAACCCGTGACCTTCAGCATGATATGGGAAACCACGTCCAGCGCAGCCACCAGTGGGGCATTGAATTTCTGCCCCAACGACGCGCCGCCAATGCCGAAGAACATGGAGAACACCACAATCTGCAGGATCTCATTGTTCGACATCGCCCCCGCGATGCTGGTGGGAATGGTGTGTGACAGGAACGCTTTCAGCGTCATGCCCCCAACGGCCAGACCGGTATCCACCGCCTCGGTCGGGATGGTCAGGTTCAGCCCGCTTCCCGGATGCTCCAGCGTGACGATAAACAGGCCGACCAGAATAGAGAGCACGGATGAGCTGATAAACCATACCATCGCTTTGCCGCCCACGCGGCCAATGGTAGAGGTTTCGCCCAGCTTCATAATGCCGACGGTGAGCGTACTGAACACCAGGGGGGCAATGACCATTTTGATCAGTCGGAGGAAAATATCGGTCAGAAGGGTAATATTATCCGACCAGGCTTTGATGGCATCCGCAGATGCATATTCATGAATTGCTGCCCCTGAAAGAATACCCGCCAGCATGAATATCACGATGAAGAGTGTGAGTTTGTTTGCACTTGCCACGAAAAAAGACCCTCTATGCGCTTCAGATGTAGCCCGCGGCGATACATATAAATTTTTTATTACGACGCGGGAAATTATTCGGCACATAAATTGACGCAAAGCGTAGGGGGATACAACTCCTTTTTAAGTTTTATTAATTTTGTTGTTATTGCCATGACGATATATTGTGATCTGCATCACATTTTAATGGATATATTCTCAGAAAATAAATTAAAAAAGCGGAAAAAATGATTTTAACTGCATGTTATTTAAGGAAATAAGAAGTCAATAAGACAAAGTGCTTATGCGTTAAGGGGCAGGTGGTCGAAGCGATATCCGTAAACTAGATTCTCAATAACCCCCCTCAGAGGAACATTAAGCGGGGCTAACATCTTGAACGAAATAAATAAAATGTGGCAAGGGAACGGAGACGTCTTCTGGAGGGTGGTAAATGAAAAGAAAACTCCTTTTGATCTGCGCAGGTACCTTACTGACTGCGACAACGGTCCATCAGGCGCTGGCCGTCACCAGTAGCGGCACCATCGGCGCGACGCTGACACTCACGAACGGCTGTCTGATAAACGGATCGCCCACGCAAAACGGCATTAACTTCGGGACACTGGATTTCGGCACCCATCCCGCAACGTTTTCCACTCTGACCACCCAGCTCACCGGCGCCAGCGGCGGAAACACCTTCACCATTCAATGTACGACCGCCAGCTATACGGTGGCGATCACCGGCAACACCAACTCCACCGCTCCCGGTACCGTTGTTGGCACCCCAGGAACACCTGCCCGCTATCTGGTTAACACCGCCAACGCGGCTCAGGGCGTGGCGTACAGCCTGTACAGTGATAGCGGGTTTAACAGCGTGATTGCCAATAACACCGCGTTGCCGATCGCCTCAACGGCGGGAGGGGTGGACAGTTACACCCTCTACGGACGTATTACCGGCGGCGGTAACAGCGTGACGGTCGTACCCGGAACCTACACCGACACGATTAACGTCAGCGTCACCTATTAGTCCTGCACCGCCATGAAGGCAACTCTCACAGGTCTGCGCATACGCGCAGAGGGACACGTGCAGCCTTTTTTCGCGCTGATCGTCGGATTGCTGATGACGCCCGCGGCGAATGCGGTGACATCACAGTCCTTTAAAGTCAGCGCGACCATCGTCCCGGGATGTGTGGTGACCACCGGCAGCGGAGGGCTTCTCGGGACGCTGGATTTTGGCACCCATAACGGCGTCGAGAGCGCACCGTTCAGCACCAGTTTTGTGCCAAACGGGGCCTTATCTATCGCCTGCACGCCAGGCGTGGCGCTGAGCATGAGCATTAATGGCGGCCAGAATTATTCAACCGTTCGCCGCATGAAACGCTCGAACGGCGCCGACGTGGTGGGATACCGGCTTTACAGCAGCAGCTCGCTGGCCGCGAACAGCGAAATTGGCGTCAACCAGGCGATACCGGTGACCTATAGCAACAGCAATAACATCGCGCTGCCGCTTTTTGGCGTGGCGCTACTGACCGGATTTAGCCCGGCAGGAACATATTCCGATCAGCTCACTGTGACCTTGTCATGGTAATAAAGGGAGAGTGTTGATGAAGCCAATTTTCAGACCTGTTTGTCTGGCGGGCGCGTTGGGAATGGCTGTGGCAACCGGTCAGGCGCAGGCTGCAGCCACCATTCTGCTCTGGCCGATCGACCCGTGGCTTGCGGCAGACGCCAACGCCACGGAACTGTGGATCCAGAACCAGGGAAACAGCGCCACAACGATGCAGGTGCGCATTGTGCGCTGGAAACAGGAGGACGGATACGAGCGCTACACCGCACAGCAGGATGTGGTCGCCAGCCCGCCCATCGTCACGATTGGCACAGGCAGCAAGCAGCTTATCCGCCTTATTAAGCAAGCTCCCGTTCCCGCAGGCATCGAACAAGCCTACCGCATTATCGTGGATGAAATTCCTCAGCCTGATGCCAAAGCAGAACCCACCATCGGCCTCAAATTGCAGATGCGTTACTCCATTCCGCTGTTTGTGTATGGTCAGGGGATCCCGACCATAAAAGAGGGGGCGCATCACGCGCTGGTGGAGACCCGGAACCTGAGCTGGCGAGTGACGCGAACGGATGGGCAGCCGGCACTGGAGGTCCGGAATCGGGGGGATGTCCATGTCAGACTGAGCCAGGTGGCGCTGGAGCAGGGAGGACAGAAACGCACGGTTGCGGAGGGATTGCTGGGTTACGTACTTCCCGGTAGCACCCGCAGCTGGCCCGTACCCGCGGGCGTTCGTCAGCCAGAGCGGATGAGCGCGCAGATTAATGCCAGGGACGCACAATGGCAGTCGACGCCCGTCAACTGAAGCCGGCGATGATGATACTGCTTTGCGTCAGTTCCGCGACCTGGGCTGAGCCCGGCGATGACAGCCTGCCGCCGCCGCCCCAGGCACAGGCGATACATGATGAAGCGGTCTTCCAGCTTGCCCTCGTGCTTAACCACTACGACACCGGTCTGGTCGTGCCCGTGACGCAGCGTAAAGGCGCTTTCTTTATCTCCAGCGCCGACCTGCTACGCGCGGGGTTGCCACCGGAACATGTTCCTGCCGGAGAGGTGAATCTCTCTTCGCTTTCTCAGGTGAGGATCGAGTACGACAGCGCCGCGCAGCGCCTGCTGCTGACCGTTCCCCGCGACTGGGTCGCGTCCCGTGTGACGCCGTTCAGCGCGCAAGCGACGCAGGCCAAACCGCACTTCGGACGCGGCGCGCTGCTCAATTACGATCTTTACACCAACCACACGGAGCATATCGGCGGACAGGCGTCTCTCTGGCATGAGTTCCGCTACTTTAACGAGAACGGTTCGTTTTCCTCCACCGGCTATGCCCGGGAAAATTTCACCGGCAACGAGGGTCAGCAGGAGGGGTATGTCCGCTATGACACGACCCTGCTGTTCACCAATGAGGATGACGCGATGAGCTGGAGCGTCGGGGACGTGATCAGCGATGCCCTGAGCTGGAGTTCCAGCGTGCGGATGGGGGGGATCAGCGTCGGGCGGGATTTCTCCCTGCGCCCTGACCTGGTGACGTGGCCGCTGCCCGAGTTCGCCGGGGAAGCGGCGGTACCCACCTCGGTCGATCTTTTTATCAACGGGTATCGCTCCGGCTCAACCCAGCTTCAGCCGGGCCCCTTCACCCTGACCAATCTGCCCTATATCAACGGCGCCGGGGATGCGGTGCTGGTCACGACGGATGCGCTGGGGCGGCAGGTCAGCACCACGCTGCCGTTTTACGTCACCAGCGACTTGCTTAAAAAAGGGCTGAGCGACGGCGCCGTGACCCTGGGCAGCCTGCGGCGTAATTACGGTATCAGGAATTTTGACTACGGCTCGGCGGCAGGCAGCGGCTCGTATCGCTACGGGCTGACGGACTGGCTGACCCTGGAAGGGCATGCGGAAGGGGCGCAGGAGCTGGCGCTGGGCGGGGCAGGGACGGTGATAAAACTCGGCCAGTTTGGCGTGGTGAATACCGCTTACTCGCAGAGCCGCATGCGGGGGGATACGGGCGGGCAAATCAACTGGGGTTACCAGTACAGCACCAGCGAGTTCAGCGTCGCCACTCAGCACACGCGCCGTGACCGCGGTTTTGGCAATCTGGCCCTTTACGACCAGCCGACGGTGTATGACGAGAACAATAAACCCATCGCCAGCTTCAGCCGTAATACGGACCAGTATTCTCTGACCTTCAATCTGGGACAGTATGGCAACATCGGCGCGGCCTGGATCGGCGTGGAGAGTTTTGACAGTCAAAAAACCGAGCTGCTAAATCTCTCATGGAGCCGCAATTTGTGGGGCGCGAGCAGTATTTATCTCGCCGGGAGCCGGGACCAGCAGCGGGGAGACTGGACGGTCGCGCTGTCGCTGCAGGTGCCGCTGGGAGCACGCGACAGCGCCGCGTTCACCGTTGAAAACACCCCGGATGCCGGCAGTACCCAGCGCATCAACTATAACCACGCCATGCCGTCTGACGGCGGCTTTAGCTGGAACATGGCCTGGGCCAACCAGTCAAAATCCAGTGACTATCAACAGGGCACGCTGGGCTGGCGTAATAACAATATTGAACTGCAGGGCGGCGGCTACGGCGAAAGGGACATGATGACCTGGTGGGGCGAGGCGATGGGCGCAATTGTTCTGATGGACGGCGAACTGTTTGCCGCGAATAAGATCAACGATGCGTTTGTCGTCATCAGTACCGACGGTCATCCGGACGTGCCCGTCAGCTATGAGAATCAGCCCGTCGGTAAAACGAATAACAACGGTTACCTGCTGGTCAGCGGGGTGTCGGCGTATTATCCGGCTAGCTACCGCATTGATACCCTGAACCTGCCGGCGGATACCCGTCTGAAAGAGACCGAGCGGCGGATCGCGATCCGGCGTCACAGCGGCTATCTGGTTGATTTCCCAATGGAGCAGGAGCGGGTGGCAAGCGTCATTCTGCACGATGTACGGGGCCAGGCGCTGCCGGTGGGAAGCCAGGTCCGACGCGCTTCGCGCAGCAATGCGGTGGTGGGGTATGACGGCATCGCCTGGCTGGAGAATCTTAGCGATGTGAACCCGCTGGAGGTGATCGCGCCTGATGGAAAACGCTGCAGGGCTACCCTGACCGTGGGAGCCAACCCGGAGCACAAGCTGCAAACCTACGGTCCACTGGTGTGCCGGGAGGCGCCATGAAGCGCCTGCTGCTGTTGATATTGTTGCTGTTTTCCGGCGGCGGCTGGGCGGCGTGTACCGTCAGTACGGTCAACGCCTCGTTTGGCAGCGTCACGTCGTTTGCGCTCAGCGGAACCGGGGAGGTGGAAACCACCGGCACGCTGGTGGTGGCGTGCGATGCCATACTGAATCTGTTGACCAGCGACTCGGTGACGCTGACCTATACCGCGGCATCGGTCTCGGGCAGCAGTCGGGCCACCATGAAACGCACGGACAATGCGGCCATCACGGACGTGATCCCCACCCGGCTGTGCGGACTCGCGGGCTGCGCGAGCAGCAGCGAGGTACAGATAAGTAAATCGTATACCTGGAGCGGGAATACGCTGCTGGGGTTGCTGGGGTCAAAGCAGTACAACATCCCGCTCTATTTCCGTACCGTCGCCGGACAGAACGTTTCTGCCGGGCCGTATCAGGTGCAGTTAACCTTCAGCGTTAACTACAGCGTCTGCTCCGTGGGCGCGCTCGGTATTTGCACAATCAATCAGACGGGCACGGCGACGACCACCATTCTCCTTAACCTGACCGTAACCAACGACTGCAGCGCCATGACCACGCCGGACGTCAACTTCAACAGCGCGCCGCTGGTGCAAAGTTTCCCTACCGTCTCGCAGGCGATTGCCGTCACCTGTACCAAAGGCAGCACGTATACCATCGGCATTAACAACGGTGCTAACGCGCTGAATAACGTGCGCCGGATGGTAAGCGGCAGTAACTACCTGAGTTATGACATCTATAAAGAAGCCACGGGTAACCGCTGGGGCGGCAGCGGCAGCGAACGCTGGACCAGCGCGACGTCGTCGCAGGTCAGTACCGACGGTCTCCTGCGTACCTACAACTACACCGCGAAAGTGCTGACCAATCAGGCCACGCCACCCGCCGGAACCTACACCGATACGCTGATTGTCGACGTGGCTTTCTAACCCCGCGCTTTTCCCTTTCGCAAATGTAAAGTTCCTGTTGGCTGTGCCGATAACACCGTTAATAAATCTATGAGAAGGTGTTGTATGTTGAACCGTATCCGCGTTGTCACAATGCTCATGATGGTGCTGGTCATTTTCGCACTTCTTCAGCTCATCTCCGGCGGGCTTTTTTTCTCGTCATTAAAACAGAACCAGGACAGCTTTGCGGCCTCGAACGATCTCCGCCTGCAGCAGAGTGAGCTCACCTCAACGTGGGATCTGATGCTGCAAACGCGTATCAACCTGAGCCGTTCGTCCGCGCGCATGATGATGGATCCCAACAATCAGCAGAGCAGCGCGAAAACCGATCTGTTGAAAAATGCCCGTGCCACCCTCGCTGACGCCGCAAAACATTACGACGCCTTCAAAAAGATTACCCCGCAGCCTGCGATGGAGCAGGTGAGTCAGAACATTGACGAAAAATACAACGCCTACCATGCCGGTCTGGCAGAGCTGATTCAGTTCCTTGAGAGCGGCAACATGGACGCCTATTTCGCGCAGCCGACGCAGGGGATGCAAAACGCCCTCGGCGCGGCACTGGGGGAGTACGCGAAGGTCAGTGGCGATCTGTATCACTCCGCGTTTGCTGAAAGCCAGAATGACTACCGCTTTGCGAAATGGCAGATGGCGGTGTTGGCGCTGGCGCTGGTCATTGTGCTGATTGCGGTCTGGTACGGCATTCGCCATATCCTGCTGAACCCTCTCGGTCGCGTCATTGCCCACATTCGTGACATTGCCGGCGGTGACCTGACCAAAACGCTGACCGTGTCCGGGCGCAATGAGATCACCGAGCTGGCAAACAGCGTTGACCATATGCAGCGTTCGCTTATCGATACCGTCGCCAACGTGCGTAGCGGCACGGATGCCATCTATACCGGCACCAGCGAAATTGCGATGGGCAATAACGACCTCTCTTCGCGCACCGAACAACAGGCGTCCGCCCTGGAAGAGACGGCGGCCAGCATGGAGCAGCTCACCGCGACCGTGAAGCAGAACGCCGATAACGCCCGCCAGGCCTCTCAGCTGGCGGAAAGCGCCTCCGAGACGGCACAGCGCGGAGGTCGCGTGGTGGATGGTGTGGTGAAAACCATGCACGACATCGCCGAGAGCTCGAAGAAAATCGCCGACATTATCAGCGTCATCGACGGCATTGCCTTCCAGACCAACATTCTGGCGCTGAACGCCGCCGTGGAAGCGGCGCGTGCGGGCGAGCAGGGACGCGGGTTTGCCGTGGTGGCCGGGGAAGTGCGCAACCTGGCCAGCCGCAGCGCCAACGCGGCAAAAGAGATCAAGTCGCTGATTGAAGATTCCGTCTCCCGCGTGGATACCGGCTCCGTGCTGGTGGAAAGCGCCGGGGAGACCATGAATGACATCGTGAATGCTGTCACCCGCGTGACGGACATCATGGGTGAAATCGCCTCTGCGTCTGATGAGCAGAGTCGTGGTATCGACCAGGTTGCTCTGGCGGTATCGGAAATGGATCGCGTGACACAGCAAAACGCCGCGCTGGTGCAGGAGTCCGCTGCGGCGGCCGCTGCGCTGGAAGACCAGGCAAGCCGTCTGAAGATGGCCGTCTCGGCGTTTCGTCTCGCTTCACTCGCTGGAAACACGGTCACCCCGCAGGCGACGTACCGCGCGCCAGCCGCTGAACCGGCTGCAAACCGGACGCGTACCGCGACGACCGGACAAGATGAAAACTGGGAAACATTTTGACTGACAATTAAACCGCGGCTGCTTGCCGCTTGATGGGAGCGTGGATGTTAAATCGTATTCGTATCTCGACCACACTGTTTTTGATTCTGATCCTTTGCGGTGTGTTGCAGGTTGGCAGTAACGGGTTGTCTTTTTGGGCGTTTCGCGATGGCTATCAGAATTTGCAGGACGTTGAGGCGAGTAATCAGCAGCGCTCCGCACTGGCACAAACCCGTGCCGTGCTGTTGCAGGCAAGCACTGCGCTGAACAAGGCGGGAACCTTAACCGCGCTAAGTTATCCGCCGGATGACATTAAGGCGCTGATGGCCACCGCGCGCGATAGCCTGAAACAGGCTGACGCACAGTTTAAGGCCTTTACGGCACAGGCCACCGGTAGCGAGAAAGAGAAAGCGCTGAAGGACGCCATGAAGACCCATTTTGAACAGTGGTACAGCGATCTGGACCATCAGGCGACGTGGCTTGAGAACAACCAGTTGTCGGACTTTATGACCGCGCCGGTTCAGGCCTCGCAGGCCGCGTTTGACGGCAGCTTTAACGCGTGGCAGCAGGATATTAACCAGTCTGTTCAGCGTGCCGGTGACCAGAGCCGTCAAAGCTATCACATGTCGGGCGTCATCTTTGCCGTGGTGGTGATTCTGGCAGGGTTGCTGACCGGTGCCGCGCTGCTCTGGTCGCGCAGAATGATTGTGCAGTCGCTGGCCATTATCAGCAGCCACTTCGACAGTATTGCGAAAGGCGACCTGGCGCGTCCGGTGGCGGTGTTCGGCAAGAACGAAATTTCGGCGATTTTTGCCAGCCTGAAGGCGATGCAGGGATCGCTGCGGGAAACGGTATCCGACGTGCGTCAGAGCAGTTATGCCATGCACACCGGGATCTCAGAGATTGCGGCGGGTAACAACGATCTCTCGTCCCGCACCGAGCAGCAGGCGGCCTCGCTGGCGCAGACGGCAGCCAGTATGGAGCAGCTGACCGCGACGGTAAGCCAGAACGCCGATAACGCGCGTCAGGCGTCTGACCTGTCAAAACAGGCGGCGATGACCGCGAAGAAGGGCGGCGACCAGGCGTCCCACGTCGCCAGCACCATGCAGGAGATCGCCACCAGTTCACAGAAAATTGGTGACATCATCAGCGTGATTGACGGTATCGCGTTCCAGACCAACATTCTGGCGCTGAATGCCGCTGTGGAAGCCGCGCGTGCCGGGGAGCAGGGGCGCGGGTTTGCGGTGGTGGCGGGTGAGGTGCGTAACCTGGCGAGCCGCAGCGCCAATGCGGCGAAAGAAATTAAGGTGCTGATCGAAGAGTCGGTCTCACGCGTTCAGCAGGGCTCAACGCTTGTGGATACCGCGGCGAAAACCATGCACGAAATCGTCACCTCCGTGACGCGGGTGAACGACATCATGGGCGAGATTGCCTCGGCGTCGGATGAACAGCGTCGCGGCATTGAGCAGGTTGCCCTGGCGGTGAGCCAGATGGATCAGGTGACGCAACAGAACGCCTCGTTGGTTGAGGAAGCGGCAGCGGCAACCGATCAGCTGGCCAGCCAGGCGGATCGTCTGACCGGGCTGGTCGCGGTATTTAATGTGAAAGAGCACGTTGAAGCAGTAACAGAAGTCGGGCGGTCGCAGGCCGTGCCAGTTGTATCCTGAATGTAATTAAGAAGGCGCTATGACATCACCAATGCCCCCTGGGCAAACGTCATTATTGTTGCAGATGACACAGCGCCTCGCGCTGTCCGACGCGCATTTTCGTCGGATATGTCAGTTAATCTACCAGCGTGCGGGGATCGTGCTTGCGGATCATAAGCGGGACATGGTCTACAACCGTCTGGTGCGGCGCTTGCGTACGCTGGGGCTGGATGATTTTGGCCGCTATCTGAGCATGCTCGAGGCGAACCAGAACAGCGCAGAGTGGCAGGCTTTTATTAACTCGTTAACCACCAACCTGACGGCGTTTTTCCGCGAAGCCCACCACTTCCCGGTCCTGGCCGAGCATGCGCGCCGTCGCACCGGGGAGTATCGCGTCTGGAGTGCGGCCGCCTCGACGGGTGAAGAGCCGTACTCGCTGGCGATCACCCTTGCCGATACGCTGGGGATGGCGCCCGGGCGCTGGAAGGTCTACGCCAGCGATATCGATACCGAAGTGCTGGAGAAGGCGCGTAACGGCGTTTATCGCCAGGATGAACTGAAAACGCTGTCGCCGCAGCAGCTGCAGCGTTATTTCATGCGCGGGACGGGCCCGCATGAAGGCCTGGTACGCGTACGCCAGGAGCTGGCGAACTGCGTCGAATTCGCGCCCGTTAACCTGCTGGATAAGCAGTACAACGTGCCGGGGCCTTTCGACGCCATTTTTTGCCGTAACGTCATGATCTATTTTGATAAAACGACGCAACAGGACATTTTGCGTCGGTTTGTTCCGTTGCTCAAGCCTGACGGTTTACTGTTTGCCGGGCACTCGGAAAACTTCAGCAACCTCGTGCGTGAGTTTAGCCTGCGTGGGCAAACGGTATATGCGCTGAGTAAGGAAAAAGCATGAGTAAAATCAGGGTATTGTCTGTCGATGATTCAGCGCTGATGCGTCAGATCATGACTGAAATTATCAATAGCCACAGCGACATGGAGATGGTGGCAACCGCGCCTGATCCGCTGGTAGCGCGGGATTTAATTAAAAAATATAACCCCGACGTGCTAACGCTGGATGTCGAGATGCCGCGCATGGATGGCATAGATTTCCTCGAAAAATTAATGCGGCTGCGGCCCATGCCAGTGGTGATGGTCTCCTCCCTGACCGGGAAAGGATCGGAAATCACCCTGCGCGCGCTGGAGCTGGGGGCGGTCGATTTTGTCACCAAGCCGCAGCTCGGCATCCGTGAAGGGATGCTGGCGTACAGCGAGATGATCGCCGAGAAGATCCGCACCGCGTCGCGGGCGAAGCTTGCCGCCCACACGCCGATGGCCGCGCCGGCGACCCTGAAGGCCGGTCCCTTACTCAGCTCGGAAAAACTGCTGGTCATTGGGGCGTCAACCGGAGGAACAGAGGCAATTCGTCATGTACTCCAGCCATTGCCGCTCTCAAGTCCGGGTATTCTGATCACTCAACATATGCCGCCAGGCTTTACCCGTTCGTTCGCAGAACGCCTGAACAAGCTGTGCCAGATCAGCGTGAAAGAGGCGGAAGACGGCGAGCGCGTGCTCCCGGGGCATGCCTATATCGCGCCGGGCGACAAGCATATGGAGCTGGCGCGCAGCGGCGCTAACTATCAAATCAAAATTCATGACGGACCGCCGGTCAACCGGCACCGTCCGTCGGTGGATGTGCTGTTTCATTCGGTGGCGAAACATGCGGGGCGCAACGCCGTGGGGGTGATCCTGACGGGGATGGGCAACGACGGTGCCGCCGGAATGCTTGCAATGCACCAGGCTGGCGCCTGGACGATTGCGCAGAATGAAGCAAGTTGTGTGGTGTTCGGCATGCCGCGCGAGGCCATCAATATGGGTGGCGTGAGCGAAGTGGTCGATCTTAGCCAGGTAAGCCAGCAGATGCTGGCGAAAATCAGTGCCGGACAGGCAATACGTATTTGACTCAGGAGTATTATTTTATGGCGGATAAAGAGCTTAAGTTTTTGGTTGTGGATGACTTTTCCACCATGCGTCGCATTGTGCGCAACCTGCTGAAAGAGCTGGGCTTCAACAACGTTGAAGAAGCAGAAGACGGCGTTGATGCGCTGAACAAACTGCAGGCTGGCGGGTTTGGTTTTGTGATCTCCGACTGGAACATGCCAAACATGGACGGTCTGGAACTGTTAAAAACCATTCGTGCTGATGCGGGAATGGCGTCCATGCCGGTTCTGATGGTCACGGCAGAAGCGAAGAAAGAGAACATCATTGCCGCTGCACAGGCGGGCGCAAGCGGCTATGTGGTGAAACCATTCACCGCGGCGACCCTGGAAGAGAAGCTCGGTAAGATCTTCGAGAAACTCGGCATGTGAGGTGTTGGTTATGATGCAACCTGCTATGAAACCCGTTGAAGAACACTCGCCGAGCGACATCATCGTCCGCATCGGCAGCCTGACGCGCATGCTGCGTGACAGCCTGCGTGAGCTGGGTCTGGATCAGGCGATTGCGGAAGCGGCGGAAGCGATTCCTGATGCCCGAGATCGTCTGGACTACGTCGTGCAGATGACCGCTCAGGCCGCTGAACGTGCGCTGAACAGCGTTGAAGCGTCACAGCCGCACCAGGATGCGATGGAAAAGGGGGCGAAAGCGCTGACCAAACGCTGGGACGAGTGGTTTGAGAACCCTATCGAGCTGGCGGATGCCCGCGAGCTGGTGACCGATACCCGTCAGTTCCTGGGGGATGTGCCGGGTCACACCAGCTTCACCAATGCCCAACTGCTGGACATCATGATGGCGCAGGATTTCCAGGACCTGACCGGTCAGGTTATCAAGCGCATGATGGATGTGATCCAGGAGATTGAGCGCCAACTGCTGATGGTGCTGCTGGAGAACATCCCGGAACCGGCAGCCCGTCCAAAACGCGAGAACGAAAGCCTGCTCAATGGTCCACAGCTCGACGCCAGCAAGGCGGGCGTGGTGGCAAGCCAGGATCAGGTGGACGACCTGCTGGACAGCCTCGGCTTCTGATGGTCCATTCCGCCTCAGGGGAGGGATGCCCCCTGAGGCGGTTTGCGACAAAATCACCGAAAAGAGCCCGAATAAACGGGCTTTTCCCGCCATTGGATTTCCGCTGCGCTGGCATGATACCCGTGACGTAATGGGCTGAGCGTGCACAGTGGCAGAAGAGAACGACGACAAAACGGAAGCCCCCACACCCCACCGACTAGAAAAGGCGCGTGAGGAAGGGCAAATCCCCCGATCCCGAGAATTGACCTCCCTGCTGATCCTTATCGTAGGCGTGTGCATTATCTGGTGGGGCGGGGAGTCGCTCGCCCGCAAGCTGGCGGGCATGCTGTCGACCGGCTTACGTTTTGACCACAGTATGGTCAACGATCCGAATCTGATCCTCAGCCAGATTATCCAGCTGATTAAAGGGGCCATGGTTGCGCTGCTGCCCCTGATCACCGGGGTTGTGCTGGTCGCGCTGGTCTCGCCGGTGATGCTCGGCGGTCTGGTCTTCAGCGCCAAATCGCTGCAGCCGAAATTTTCCAAACTGAACCCGCTGCCGGGCATTGCGAAAATGTTCTCTGCGCAGACCGGGGCCGAGCTGCTCAAAGCCATTCTCAAATCGGTGTTGATGGGCAGCTCCGCGGGGTTTTACCTCTGGTACCACTGGCCGGAAATGATGCGTCTCATCAGCGAATCGCCTCTCACCGCGATGAGCAATGCCCTGAATCTGGTCGGACTCTGCGCGCTGCTGGTGGTGCTCAGCATTATCCCGATGGTGGGTTTTGACGTGATCTTCCAGCTCTATACCCACTTCAAGAAACTGCGGATGTCACGTCAGGATATCCGTGACGAATATAAGCAGATGGAAGGTGACCCACACGTGAAGGGGCGTATCCGCCAGATGCAACGTGCCGCCGCCCGTCGCCGCATGATGGACGATGTGCCCAAGGCCGACGTCATCGTCACCAACCCGACACACTACTCCGTTGCGCTGCGCTATGACGAAAACAAAATGAGCGCGCCAAAAGTGGTGGCAAAAGGGGCGGGGCTGATCGCTTTGCGTATCCGGGAAATTGGCACGGAACACCGCGTGCCGATCCTGGAAGCGCCTCCGCTGGCGCGTGCCCTGTACCGCCATGCGGATATTGGACAACAGATCCCGGGACAACTCTACGCCGCCGTGGCGGAAGTGCTGGCCTGGGTGTGGCAATTGAAGCGCTGGCGTCTGGCCGGCGGTCAACGGCCTGTGAAACCTGAGAACCTTCCGGTGCCTGCCGCGCTGGATTTTATGAACGAGAAGGACACTGATGGCTAATCTGGTGGCAATGTTGCGCCTGCCCGGCAACCTGAAATCGACCCAATGGCAGATCCTGGCCGGGCCGATTCTGATCCTGCTAATTCTGTCGATGATGGTACTGCCGCTCCCGGCGTTCATCCTCGACCTGCTTTTCACTTTCAATATCGCGCTGTCCATTATGGTGCTGCTGGTGGCGATGTTCACCCAGCGTACCCTGGAGTTCGCCGCGTTCCCGACCATCCTGCTGTTTACCACTCTCCTGCGACTGGCGCTGAACGTGGCGTCCACGCGTATCATCCTGATGGAAGGTCACACCGGGGCGGCAGCGGCAGGTAAAGTGGTAGAAGCGTTCGGCCACTTCCTGGTGGGCGGTAATTTCGCTATCGGTATCGTGGTGTTCGTCATCCTCGTGATCATCAACTTTATGGTCATCACCAAAGGTGCAGGGCGTATTGCGGAAGTGGGCGCGCGCTTTGTGCTCGACGGGATGCCCGGCAAGCAGATGGCGATCGACGCCGATCTGAACGCCGGTCTTATTGCCGAAGATGAAGCCAAAAAGCGCCGTGCGGAAGTGACGCAGGAGGCGGACTTCTACGGCTCCATGGACGGTGCGAGTAAGTTTGTGCGCGGTGACGCCATCGCGGGCATTCTGATCATGGTGATTAACGTGGTCGGCGGCCTGCTGGTGGGCGTGTTGCAGCACGGGATGGACATGGGCCACGCGGCGGAAAGCTATACGCTGCTGACCATCGGTGACGGTCTGGTCGCGCAGATCCCGGCGCTGGTGATTTCCACTGCGGCGGGTGTCATCGTGACCCGCGTGAGCACCGATCAGGACGTTGGCGAGCAGATGGTGGGCCAGCTGTTCAGTAACCCGCGCGTGATGCTGCTGGCCGCGGCGGTTCTCGGGTTGCTCGGTCTGGTGCCGGGTATGCCAAACCTCGTTTTCCTGCTGTTTACGGCGGCGCTGCTGGGCCTTGCCTGGTGGATGCGTGGCCGTGAAACCAAACCGGCTGCGGAACCTGTGCCGGTCAAAATGCCGGAGAATAACCAGGCCGTTGAAGCGACCTGGAACGACGTTCAGCTCGAAGATTCCCTGGGAATGGAAGTCGGGTATCGCCTGATCCCGATGGTCGATTTCCAGCAGGACGGCGAGCTGCTCGGCCGTATCCGCAGTATCCGTAAAAAATTCGCCCAGGACATGGGATTCCTGCCGCCGGTGGTACACATCCGCGACAATATGGACCTGCCGCCCGCGCGCTATCGCATCCTGATGAAAGGCGTTGAAATCGGCAGCGGCGATGCCTATCCGGGCCGCTGGCTGGCGATTAACCCCGGCACCGCCGCAGGCACGCTGCCGGGTGAGCAAACTATCGACCCGGCCTTTGGTCTGGCCGCGATCTGGATTGAAAGCGCGCTGAAAGAGCAGGCGCAGATCCAGGGTTATACGGTTGTGGAAGCCAGTACCGTGGTGGCAACCCATCTTAATCACCTGATTGGGCAATTCTCAGCCGAGCTGTTTGGCCGTCAGGAAGCGCAGCAGCTGCTGGACCGCGTCACGCAGGAGATGCCGAAGCTGACGGAAGATCTGGTCCCGGGCGTGCTGACCTTAACCACGCTGCATAAGGTGCTGCAAAACCTGCTCGACGAGAAGGTGCCGATCCGCGATATGCGCACCATTCTGGAAACCCTTGCCGAGCACGCACCGATACAAAGCGATCCGCACGAGCTGACGGCGGTGGTGCGCGTGGCGCTGGGACGGGCAATCACCCAGCAGTGGTTCCCGGGAACCGGGGAAGTGCAGGTGATCGGCCTCGATACGCCGCTTGAGCGTCTGCTGCTGCAGGCTCTGCAGGGCGGGGGCGGCCTGGAGCCGGGCCTGGCGGACCGTCTGCTGGCGCAAACCCAGGAGGCGCTGGCGCGTCAGGAGATGCTGGGGGCGCCGCCGGTGCTGCTGGTGAACCACGCGCTGCGTCCGCTGCTGTCGCGCTTCCTGCGTCGCAGCCTGAACCAGCTGGTCGTGCTGTCGAATCTGGAGCTGTCGGATAACCGTCATATCCGTATGACCGCGACGATTGGAGGAAAATAATGCGTAAGTGGCTTTGGATAGTGCTCTTCCCGCTGGCGGCGCAGGCTGCCGGGGGAGGTACCTGGCAGGCGAGCAGCATGGGGGTGACCCTCAGCAACCGCGGTGTTGCCATGTCGTCTAACCCGCTGTCGCCTTCGGAAGAGGTTTCCGGTCAGATGGGCCTTGTGGTCTGGAACTACCGGCTGATTGGCCCTACGCCAGCGGGCTTGCGGGTACGCCTCTGCTCTCAGACGCGCTGTACCGAAATCGACGGCGAAAATGGAACAACGCAGGCGTTCAACGGCGTGCCAGCTATTGAGCCTTTGCGTTTCATCTGGGAAGTGCCGGGCGGAGGACGTTTGATCCCGGCGCTGAAGGTGCAGAGCAATTCTGTCATCGTGAACTACCGCTAACACCCTGCCTTTTCACCAGCCATCAGGCAATTTTGATGGCTGGCTCTCAAAACTGACCTCGCCTTTTGATCAAAAAGAAACGCTGTTTTATAAATCAGTGACGCGCGTAACCATACTCTTTGTATTTTTGCCATTCCCCCTCTTTGCAATGGCAGAAACAGAAAGGTATCAACAAGCCGATGCAATTACTGTAGCCGTATTAAAGCTCCCGGACGAGGCTTGCTTGCAGGGAGTCTCCCAAAACTGATTAGGGTTGACGGCAATGAAAACACGTAAAATTGGACTCGCGAATTATCTTGCGTACGGATCAGGCGATTTCCTTGGGGCGGGTACTACCGCCCTGACGGCGGCCTGGCTTTTATATTTTTATACCACCTTCTGCGGACTCTCACCGATCGAAGCAACGTTCATCTTTGCCGCGGCAAGGGTGCTGGATGCCGTGGTTAGCCCGTTAATGGGCTTTTTAACCGATAACTTCGGTACGACCTGGCTCGGTAAGCGCTTTGGCCGTCGTAAGTTCTTTATCCTGCTGGGTATTCCGTGCGTGTTCAGCTACTCGCTGATGTGGGTTGGGGACATGAGCTTCTGGTATTACCTACTGACCTATCTGGTGTTTGATATTGTCTACACCATGATTCTGGTGCCGTACGAAACGCTGGTGCCGGAAATGACTGACGACTTTAAACAGAAAACGAAGTTCTCCGGGGCGCGCATCTCTATGGCGCAGATGTCCGCCATTCTGGCCTCCTTCCTGCCGGGGATCCTGTTGACCCACTTCGGGAAAGACAACGCGGTTTCCTTCTTCTACGCAAGCCTGGTCTTTTCTGTGCTCTGCGCGCTGATGCTGACCTTCGTCTGGTGCTTCACCTGGGAGCGCCCGCGCGAAGAGTGGTCTGAAGCGGCGCTGCGTGCTGAAGAAGAGAAGAAGAAACTGACGCTGGGGCAGAGCCTCAACCGGCTGATCGTTGAGTTAAGCTCCACGCTGCGCATCAAAATTTTCCGTCAGCATCTGGGCATGTACCTCGGCGGCTATATCGCGCAGGACGTGTTTAACGCGGTATTCACCTACTACGTGGTGTTCGTGCTGATGCAGGAAGCGTCAATGGCGTCCAGTCTGCTGGGCACGATGGCTATCTTCCAGTTCATTGCGGTTATCGCCATGATCCCGCTGTGTATCCGCTTCGGGCCTGCACCGTCCTACCGCATGGTTGTGGTGCTGTTTGGCCTGGCGTCTCTCTCATACGCCGTACTCTATTATGCTGGCCTGAGCGACGTCTACGCTCTGCTGTTGCTGATCTCTGCGGTCGCAGGGCTGGGTCGTGGCGGTATCAACTACGTCCCATGGAATACCTACACCTACATTGCTGACGTGGATGAAGTGATCACCGGCCAGCGCCGCGAAGGGATTTTCGCGGGCATCATGACCCTGACCCGCAAGGCGTCGCAGGCCGGTGCGGTGATGCTGGTGGGCATCGTGATGCAGATGTCCGGCTTTGTCAGTGGTCAGAAAGTGCAGCCTGCAGAAGTGAGCCACACCATTTTGATGATCCTGAGCGTGGGCACCATCCTGGTGCTGTTCTGCGGCTTCCTTGTTTCCCTGCGCTTCAAACTCAATTTGCAAACCCACAGCACGCTGCGCGAGGAGACCGCGAAAATGCGTGAGAGTGGTCATGCGATGCCTGAGTCAGCGACGCCACACGCCCGCGCCACCGTCGAGATGCTGGCCGGTATGCCTTATGAGTCACTGTGGGGCAATAACAACATCGGTTATCTGAATCGCAATAAGCCAGCGGCACCTTCTCTCAAGGATCGCGCGGTACTGAATTCGACATACAACAGAGGTTAAGATGATGAAAGTTTGGCCTGTCAAACATAGCCCGTTATTACGTCAGCCAGAGCGCTTTATCGCCCGGGACGAGCTGAAATCGCTGATTCAAAAGGTGACGCATAATCTGGTCAATATCCGCGACAAAACGGGTGAATTTTTGCTGCGGCTGGACGACGGGCGCGTGATCGACACCAAAGGCTGGGCCGGATGGGAGTGGACGCACGGCGTTGGCCTGTATGGTATCTGGCAGTATTACTGCCAGACCGGCGACGAAGGTATGCGCGACATCATCGACAGCTGGTTTGCCGACCGCTTTGCGGAAGGCGCAACCACCAAAAACGTGAATACCATGTCGCCGTTCCTGACGCTCGCTTATCGTTACGAAGAGACCCAAAATCAGGCCTGGCTGCCGTGGCTGGAAAGCTGGGCGGAATGGGCGATGGCGGAGATGCCGCGCACTGAACACGGCGGGATGCAGCATATCACCCTGGCGGAAGAGAACCATCAGCAGATGTGGGACGACACGCTAATGATGACGGTGCTGCCGCTGGCGAAAATCGGCAAGCTGCTCAACAAACCGGAGTACGTTGAAGAGGCGGTGTATCAATTCCTGCTGCACGTGCAGAACCTGATGGACCGGGAGACCGGACTGTGGTTCCACGGCTGGAGCTATGACGGTAATCATAACTTTGCCCGTGCCCGCTGGGCGCGCGGCAACAGCTGGCTCACCATCGTGATCCCGGACTTCCTCGAACTGGTGGATCTGCCGGAAAACAACGCCGTGCGCCGCTACCTGGTGCAGGTATTGAACGCGCAGATTGCCGCGCTGGCGAAGTGTCAGGACGGGAGTGGTTTGTGGCACACGCTGCTTGACGATCCACATTCTTATCTTGAGGCGTCCGCCACGGCAGGGTTTGCCTACGGCATTCTGAAAGCCGTGCGCAAGCGCTATGTTGGCGCGGAGTATGCCGAAGTGGCAGAAAAAGCAATTCGCGGTATCGTCAGGAATATCTCGCCGGAAGGCGAGCTGTTGCAAACGTCGTTCGGCACGGGCATGGGGAGCGATCTTGAGTTTTATCGTCAGATCCCGCTGACCTCAATGCCGTATGGGCAGGCGATGGCGATACTGTGTCTGACGGAGTATTTGCGGAAATACTTCTGAACCTGTGAATATTCCCGGTGGCGCTGCGTTTACCGGGGCTACAAAACAAAACCCGGCTTGCGCCGGGTTTTTTGCATTACATACGTTCTACGGTTTCGATACCCAGGGTATCCAGACCCAGCTTCAGGGTCTTCGCCGTCAGCTGCGCCAGCTTCAGGCGGCTGTTGCGGACCGATTCATTCTCCGCGGAGAGAATAGGGCAGTGCTCGTAGAAGCCGGAGAACAGACCCGCGAGATCGTACAGGTAAGCGCACATCACGTGCGGCGTGCCGTCACGTGCGACCACGGTCAGCGTCTCTTCGAACTGCAGCAGACGCGCTGCCAGCTGTGCTTCACGATCTTCCGTGATGGTCACGGTGGCATTCGCCAGCACGCTTTCGTCGATATTGGCTTTACGGAAGACCGACAGCACGCGGGTATAGGCGTACTGCATGTATGGCGCCGTGTTGCCTTCAAACGCCAGCATATTATCCCAGTCGAAGATATAGTCGGTGGTACGGTTTTTGGACAGGTCAGCGTATTTCACCGCACCGATACCCACAGCGTTGGCCAGTTTTTCCAGCTCGTCGACCGGCATTTCCGGATTCTTCTCGGCCACCAGACGACGGGCGCGTTCCAGCGCTTCGTCCAGCAGGTCGGACAGTTTCACGGTTCCGCCCGCACGGGTTTTGAACGGCTTGCCGTCTTTGCCCAGCATCATGCCGAACATATGGTGTTCCAGCGGAACGCTGTCCGGCACGTAACCGGCTTTACGCACGATCGTCCACGCCTGCATCAGGTGCTGGTGCTGACGGGAGTCGATGTAGTATAGCACGCGGTCGGCATGCAGCGTTTCGTAACGGTATTTCGCACAGGCGATGTCGGTCGTGGTGTAGAGATAGCCGCCATCCTTTTTCTGGATGATCACGCCCATCGGTTCGCCTTCCTTGTTTTTGTACTCATCAAGGAACACAACCGTTGCGCCTTCGCTCTCAACCGCCAGGTTTTTCGCTTTCAGGTCAGCCACAATGCCGGGCAGCATTGGGTTATACAGGCTTTCACCCATCACGTCGTCACGGGTCAGGGTGACGTTCAGACGGTTATAGGTCAGCTGGTTCTGAGACATGGTGATGTCAACCAGCTTGCGCCACATCTCGAGGAAGTATTGATCGCCGCCCTGCAGTTTTACCACGTAGCTGCGCGCGCGCTCGGCAAAGGCTTCGTCTTCGTCGTAGTGTTTTTTGGCTTCGCGATAGAACCCTTCCAGGTCCGCCAGCGCCATTTCGCCCGCGTTTTCCTGCTGCTGTTTTTCCAGGTAAGCAATCAGCATCCCGAACTGGGTACCCCAGTCGCCCACGTGGTTCGCGCGGATCACCTTGTGACCGAGGAACTCGAGCGTACGCACCGCGGCATCACCGATGATGGTGGAGCGCAGGTGGCCAACGTGCATCTCTTTCGCCACGTTCGGGGCAGAGTAGTCGATCACGACGGTCTGCGCTTCCGGCTGGGAAACACCCAGACGGTCAGATTTCAGCGCCGCGTCAACGTGGCTTGCCAGGAAGGCAGGCTCAAGGAAGATGTTGATAAAGCCCGGGCCGGCGATTTCGGTTTTGCTGGCAATGCCGGCGAGATCCAGATGCGTCAGTACCTGCTCAGCGAGCTGTCGCGGCGGCATGCCCAGTTTTTTAGCCACAGCCATCACGCCATTAGCCTGATAGTCGCCAAACTGTACTTTTGCTGACTGACGAACCTGCGGTTCGCAATCCGCAGGCGCACCTGCGGCAATCAGTGCCTGACTGACTTTTTCGGAGAGAAGAGCCTGAATATTCACCTGGATACCTTACTTTTTTGATGCGGGCTCACAACCACCCGCGCCAGTTAGAGAATTTAGGGCGGGAGTATACTGCAAATGCCTTCTGCCGTCAGCATCGCGGGGTCTGAAGATTGCTCAGAATCCAGGCTAAGAAGGTGTGCATAAACATGCAGTCATAAAAAGCCGGATTCTGCGGTTGGTCAAAACAGGGCAACAGAGTAAATTAGCGGCTTTGCGACACGAAAAGAGAGTGACTTATGGCGAACTGGCAATCCATTGACGAACTGCATGATATTTCCGCAGATTTACCGCGCTTCACCCAGGCGTTCACAGAACTTGCCACCCGTCTGGGTCTGGATATTGCGCCGCTTGAGGCCGATCACATCTCTTTGCGCTGCCATCAAAATGCCACCGCAGAGCGCTGGCGTCGTGGGTTCGAACAGTGCGGCGAGTTACTGTCCGAGAACATCATTAACGGTCGGCCTATTTGCCTGTTCAGGCTGCGTGAGCCGGTGAACGTGGCCCACTGGCAATTCACCGTGGTTGAACTGCCGTGGCCGGGCGAGAAGCGCTATCCGCACGAAGGGTGGGAGCACATCGAGATTGTCCTGCCGGGCGAGCCGGAGACATTGAACGCGCGTGCGCTGGCCCTGTTAGCTGACGAAGGCTTAAGCCAGCCAGGGATTTTTGTGAAGACCAGTTCACCCAAAGGTGAGCGCGAGCGATTACCGAATCCGACGCTGGCCGTCACGGACGGGAACGTCACGGTGAAGTTTCATCCCTGGACCATTGAGCAGATCGTTGCCAGTGAAGCGCAAGAGATGTGAGTTCCCGCCGGGACTGAAAGCGGAAGGCATGTCATGATGGCGCGTTTGGTGGGAGTAAAGGAGGATTAAATGGCGCTGCTGGAGATTTGCTGTTACAGCGTGGAGTGCGCCGTCACCGCGCAAAAACACGGGGCTGACCGCATTGAACTGTGTACGGCACCCAAAGAGGGCGGGCTGACGCCTTCTTACGGCGTGCTGAGGGCCGCCCGTCAGGCCGTCACCATTCCCGTTCACCCGATTATTCGTCCGCGCGGCGGTGATTTTTGTTACACGGCGGGCGAGTTCGGTGCCATGCTTGAAGACATCGCCCTCGTTCGCGACCTGGGGTTCCCGGGGCTGGTCACCGGCCTGCTGGATGAAGACGGTAATATCGACCTCCCGCGCATGCGTCAGGTCATGAGCGCCGCGAAGGGGCTGGCCGTCACGTTTCATCGCGCATTTGATATGTGTAAAGATCCGCTTCAGGCCTTTGAAACGCTTGGAGAACTTGGTGTGGCGCGCGTTCTGACCTCGGGTCAACAGGCGTCCGCAGAAAAAGGAATGCAATTAATTACGGAACTAAACGCACATTCCCGCGTTCCAATAATAATGGCGGGTGCGGGAGTCCGTGCCAGCAATCTGGAACTGTTTTTAAACGCCGGGGTAAAAGAGCTGCACAGCTCGGCAGGCAAATGGATGCCGTCACCCATGCGTTATCGCAATACAGGATTGTCTATGTCGACGGATGCTGAAGCGGATGAGTATTCACGCTACGGTGTCGAGGGAGAGTCGGTTGCGGAAATGAAGTCGCTGATTGAGCGCCATCACGTGTAGCAACGTACCGATTTTTACCGCGCATCATGTCGCCCAATATGATGCTTGCTTGTACCAGGCCCCTGCAAATTACACAGGGGCCTTTTTTTCTCCTTCATATTTCAAGCCGCAGCCGCGTTGGCCGCCTCGCTCACCCCGGTCACTTACTGATGTAAGCTCCCGGGGATTCGCTGCGTTGCCGCCTTGCTGCAACTTGAACTATTTTGGAGAAAACGTGCGACGCGTAGGCCGGGTAAGGCGCAGCCGCCACCCGGCTAACAGGCTACGGCTTTGTCGCTATCAGCACCGCACGCATCGGGGCCGGATAGCCTTCAATGGTTTTGCTGTGATCGGTCGGGTCGAGGAACTGCTCCAGCGATTCGGTGATCATCCAGTCGGTGCGGCGCTGCTCTTCGATTGAGGTCACGCTGACATCGGCAATCCGCACGTCCACAAACCCGCATTTCTCCAGCCAGTTCTTCAGCGCCAGCGCAGAAGGGATGAAGTAAACGTTGCGCATCTGCGCGTAGCGATCGCCCGGCACCAGAACGGCATGTTCATCCCCTTCGATGACCAGCGTTTCCAGCACCAGCTCGCCGCCGCTGACCAGCTGATCTTTCAGTTGCCACAGGTGCTCCAGCGGGGAACGACGGTGGTACAGCACGCCCATGGAGAACACGGTATCAAACGCTTTCAGAGCGGGCAGTTGCTCAATACCCAGCGGCAGCAGGTGGGCGCGCTGGTCGTTACCCAGCAGCTTACGTACCGCTTCAAACTGGCACAGGAACAGCTGCATCGGGTCAATACCCACCGCCAGATGCGCACCCGCGCCAATCATGCGCCACATGTGGTAACCGCTGCCGCAGCCCACGTCCAGAATGGTGCGCCCGGTCAGGTCGGAAAGGTGGGGCAGAACGCGATCCCATTTCCAGTCTGAGCGCCATTCGGTATTGATGTTCACGCCGTACAGCGAGAACGGCCCTTTGCGCCACGGCATCAGGTTGCGCATCAGCGTTTCGATGCGGTTGATCTGTCCTGGCGGAAGCGGTTCTTCACTCTCTGCGGTGACGCTGTGCAGGAGATCCAGACGATGCGGGGTCAGCTCGGGCAGAAACTCCACCGCATTCGCCCACTGCTTTAACAGGCCGTGCTGCTGATCGCGCTGCCAGGCGGCAATCTGTGCAGGCAGCGTCTCAAGCCAGTGTGAGAGCTGATTTTTAGCAATCAACTGATAGAAGTTACTGAACTCGATCATGCCGGTTTCCCCGCTTTCAGCGCCACCAGCGAACCAAAGTTGAAGCACTGGAACCACAGTTCGCTATGCTCAAATCCGGCCTGACGCAGGCGCGCCTTGTGGGTTTCTACGGAGTCCGTCAGCATCACGTTTTCGAGCATGCTGCGCTTCTGGCTGATCTCCAGCTCGCTGTAGCCGTTCGCACGCTTGAAATCGTGGTGCATATTGAACAGTAGCTCGCCAACCTCGGCATCTTCAAAACTGAATTTCTCTGAGAGCACCAGCGCGCCGCCAGGATTCAGCCCCTGATAAATTTTGTCCAGCAGCAGCTGGCGGTCTTCCGGCACCAGGAACTGCAGCGTGAAATTCAGCACGACCATCGACGCGTTAGTGATCTCAATCTCGCGGATATCGCCTTCCACCACGTCCACTGGCACAGGGGCTTTGTAGGCGTCAATATGACGACGGCAGCGTTCAACCATCGCCGGGGAGTTATCGACGGCTATGATTCGGCAGCCTTCGTGGTGAACGTTACGACGAACCGACAGCGTTGCCGCGCCGAGCGAGCAGCCCAGGTCATAGACCTGCGTGCCGGGTTGAACGAAGCGCTCAGCCAGCATGCCGATCATAGAGATAATATTGGAATAACCGGGAACAGAGCGCTGGATCATATCCGGGAAGACTTCGGCTACCCGTTCATCGAAGGTCCAGTCGCCCAGGCTGGCGATAGGCGCGGAAAAAAGCGTGTCGCGATCTGACATAACGTAAAAATCCGGGAAAAATAAAGTGGCGTATTGTGCGCTAATGGAGGGAGAAAACCAACTCCCACGGCATATACCACAGGTTAGCCAGCACCATCAGCAAAAGTGAACACCAGGTCGCACTCATGCCGGAACGACGCCAGCGGATTAAGCGGTGGTGAAAACCGTAATAGTGCATCAGGCGGCCAGCGATAAGCAGCAGGCCACAGATGTGCACCATCCAGGTTTCTGCGCCATTCATCTCCATAAACAGCAGCAGGATTAAGGCCGCGGGGATGTATTCGACCGCATTGCCGTGAATGCGGATTGCGCTTTGCAGCTCGGAAAATCCTCCGTCACCGTAGGAGACGCGGTAGAGCGTTCTGAGGCGCACAACATCAAATGAAAATTTAATCAGCAGTAATGCACCTAACACCGCATACAGCGCGCTGACCATACAAACTCCCTGTTTTTGGCAGATGGCACTTCACTATGATAGGGGGTGATATCAGAAAAGAGAAGATTGTTGTGGGATGGAAGGGGCGCAGCCCACGGACGGCACTGCAGTCTGCAAGGCCTGCCACAGAGCATCGACCAGTTCGGGGGCCTGGGCAATATCCGGCGTGTGCAAAAAGAGATACGGCGTGGTGGTGTGTTCCCACGAGGCCAGTTTTTCCAGCCAGACGGCGAACAGCGCCTGGTTTTGCGGCATGTTATCGCTGCCGATAAACCTGACCATGGGGTTCTGCGCGGTCACCACAGCATGAACGGGCACTTTTGGCTTTTTACGCTGCGCCTCAATGATGGCCTCACTGTGCGGTATCGCGCTGTGCACCGGACGGCTATCGAGGATCACCCGGTTAACGGAGCGCTCGAGAAGGCCGCGGTTGAGCGCTTTTTCTGCTTCGCCCTTCGCAAAGAAGTCCTGGTGTCGAACTTCCACGCCGTACGTAAACTCCCGGGGCAGGGCGTCCAGAAACGTCCACAGTGCGGGCAGGTCGCGCGGGCCAAAGACGGCCGGAAGCTGCAGCCAGTACTGGCCAATGCGGTTTGCCAGAGGCGCCATCCGGGCAAAGAATTCGTCGGTCAACTCACCGCAGTTTCGCAGCGCGGCCTGGTGAGAAATGGTCGCCGGAAACTTGAAGCAGAAGCGGAAGTCGTCGGTCGTTTGTTCCCGCCAGCGCGCAACAATCTCGGCTTTCGGGAGCGCATAGAGGGTAGTGTTACCCTCGACGCAGTTGAAGTGTCGGGCATACTCTTCAAGGCTGGTGATGCCAAGGCGCACCCATTTCGGGTGCGACCACTGGGGTAAACCGACATACATCATAGCGCGCTGACAATCTCATCCGTGCTGCGCACGCGGCCGATGCGCGGGAAGATGTGGGTCATGCTGCCCTGGTGCTGTTCCGCGGAGGCCGCGCTGCAGGCATCTTCGGCGATCACCAGATTAAAACCGAGCTCCCACGCGTTGCGGGCAGTCGATTCCACGCCGATGTTGGTGGAAATACCGCACAGGATAATGGTGTCAATGCCGCGACGGCGGAGCTGCAGCTCAAGATCGGTGCCGTAAAATGCGCCCCACTGGCGTTTGGTGACTTCGATGTCGCTGTCGCGTTTGCCAAGCGAGACCGGGTACGTCCACCAGTTTTCCGGCAGGGCTCGCGCGGGTGCCTGCGCATCAACGGGCTGTTTTAACGCTTCGGCGTAATCCGCAGACCAGCCGACGCGCACCATGACAACCGGGGCACCGCTGGAGCGGCATTTTTCCGCCAGGCGGGCGGCGCGGCTTACTACATCGTCCGCGGTATGCGGGCCACCGGCGAAGGGCAAAATGCCTTCCTGTAAATCAATGACTACAAGCGCGGTTTTTCTGGCATCAAGGGTTAACATCGTTACTCCCGTTAAATTAATCACTTCCAGACACCATACGACGTGATGGCCTGTTATTGGTCGCATAATTTTGTTAATTTTTGTGAGAATGCGCAATAAGAGTGCAGCAAACGACCGCCTGGCCGTGGTTCGCTCTTATCGTCCGGCGGAATTTCCAGTATAATAGCCGCCTTTTTTCATCCAGTTGTGACATACAGAAAGCTGCGACATAGTAGCCTGCATACCAGGCGACATTTAGCCTGCGGCTAATTAAGGGATATCTCATGCGTACAGAATATTGCGGGCAGCTGCGTCAGTCCCACGTCGGACAGCAGGTCACCCTGTGTGGTTGGGTCAATCGTCGTCGTGATCTTGGTAGCCTTATCTTCATCGATATGCGCGACCGCGAAGGTATCGTTCAGGTGTTCTTCGATCCGGATCGCGCAGATGCGTTGAAGCTGGCCTCTGAGCTGCGTAATGAGTTCTGCATTCAGGTCACCGGCACCGTACGTGCGCGTGACGAGAAAAACGTTAACGCCGACATGGCGACGGGGGCCATTGAAGTGCTGGCGTCCGATCTGACGATCATCAACCGTGCTGAAGCGCTGCCGCTGGACTCCAACCACGTCAACACCGAAGAAGCGCGTCTGAAATACCGCTACCTGGATCTGCGTCGCCCGGAAATGGCTCAGCGCCTGAAAACCCGTGCGAAAATCACCAGCCTGGTGCGTCGCTTTATGGATGACCATGGTTTCCTGGATATCGAAACCCCGATGCTGACCAAAGCCACGCCGGAAGGCGCGCGCGATTACCTGGTGCCATCCCGCGTTCATAAAGGCAAGTTCTACGCGCTGCCGCAGTCTCCACAGCTGTTCAAACAGCTGCTGATGATGTCCGGATTCGATCGCTACTATCAGATCGTGAAATGCTTCCGCGACGAAGACCTGCGTGCTGACCGCCAGCCTGAATTTACCCAGATCGATGTGGAAACCTCCTTCATGACCGCCGAGCAGGTGCGTGAAGTGATGGAAGCTCTGGTGCGTAGCCTGTGGAATGACGTGAAAGGCGTTGAGCTGGGCGATTTCCCAATCATGACCTTCGCGGAAGCCGAGCGTCGCTATGGCTCTGACAAACCAGACCTGCGTAACCCAATGGAGCTGGTAGACGTAGCTGATCTGGTTAAAAACGTGGAGTTCGCGGTATTCGCGGGCCCGGCTAACGACGTCAAAGGCCGCGTAGCAGCGCTGCGTGTACCGGGCGGCGCGGCTCTGAGCCGTAAGCAGATCGACGACTACGGTAACTTCATCAAGATCTACGGCGCGAAAGGTCTGGCCTATATTAAAGTGACCGAGCGCGCGAAAGGTCTTGAAGGTATCACCAGCCCGGTCGCGAAATTCCTGAACGCAGACATCGTGGAAGCGATCCTGGAGCGCACCGGCGCGCAGGACGGCGACATGATCTTCTTCGGTGCAGACAACAAGAAAGTCGTTGCGGATGCGATGGGCGCGCTGCGTCTGAAGCTCGGCAAAGACCTGAACCTGACCGACGAGAGCAAATGGGCGCCGCTGTGGGTTATCGACTTCCCAATGTTTGAAGACGACGGTGAAGGCGGCCTGACCGCGATGCACCACCCGTTCACCTCGCCAAAAGAGATGACGGCGGCAGAGCTGAAAGCGGCACCGGAAGAGGCGGTCGCCAACGCCTACGATATGGTCATTAACGGCTACGAAGTGGGCGGCGGTTCCGTGCGTATTCACAGCGGTGAAATGCAGCAGACCGTGTTCGGCATCCTGGGCATCAACGAGCAGGAGCAGCGTGAGAAATTCGGCTTCCTGCTGGACGCGCTGAAATACGGTACGCCTCCGCACGCGGGTCTGGCCTTCGGTCTTGACCGTCTGACCATGCTGCTGACCGGCACCGATAACATCCGTGATGTGATCGCCTTCCCGAAAACCACTGCCGCCGCGTGTCTGATGACCGAAGCGCCAAGCTTTGCCAACCCGGCCGCACTGGCTGAGCTGGGCATTGAGGTGGTTAAGAAGGAAGAGAAAAACTGATATGACATATAAGCTCCCCGTTTCGGTCCTGGTGGTCATTTATGCAGAAGACACGAAGCGGGTGCTGATGTTGCAGCGGCGCGATGACCCTGAATTCTGGCAGTCGGTTACCGGCAGTCTGGAAGAGGGGGAAACCGCGCCGCAGGCCGCCGCGCGTGAAGTAAAGGAAGAGGTCGCCATTGACGTTGCCCGCGAGCAACTGACCCTGAAGGACTGTCAGCGCACGGTGGAGTTTGAAATTTTTAGCCATTTACGTCATCGCTACGCGCCGGGTACCGAGCGCAATACGGAATCGTGGTTCTGTCTCGCGCTCCCCCATGAACGGGAGATCGTGTTTACCGAACACCTGACCTACCGCTGGGTGAATGCGGCGGATGCCGCCGCACTGACCAAGTCGTGGAGCAACCGGCAGGCGATTGAAGAATTTGTAATTAACGCAGCCTGAAAAGGCGCGATTTTTGGAGAACTTTTTATGGCAGGTCATAGTAAGTGGGCCAACACCAAACACCGCAAAGCGGCACAGGATGCCAAGCGCGGTAAGATCTTTACCAAAATCATTCGCGAGCTGGTGACGGCCGCGCGTCTGGGCGGCGGTGACCCGGCTTCTAACCCGCGTCTGCGCGCGGCGGTGGATAAAGCGCTGTCCAACAACATGACGCGTGACACCCTGAACCGTGCTATCGCACGTGGCGTGGGCGGCGACGAAGACGCGAACATGGAAACCATCATCTATGAAGGTTACGGTCCTGGCGGTACGGCGGTAATGGTTGAGTGCCTGTCCGACAACCGTAACCGTACCGTTGCGGAAGTGCGCCACGCATTCACCAAAACCGGTGGCAACCTGGGCACTGACGGTTCCGTTGCATACCTGTTCAGCAAAAAAGGCGTCATCTCTTTCGAGAAAGGCGACGAAGATGCGATCATGGAAGCGGCGCTGGAAGCCGGTGCTGAAGACGTGGTGACCTTTGACGACGGTGCTATCGACGTTTACACCGCGTGGGAAGAGATGGGTGCCGTGCGCGATGCGCTGGAAGCGGCTGGCCTGAAAGCGGACAATGCGGAAGTCTCCATGATCCCGTCCACCAAAGCGGACATGGATGCGGAAACCGCACCAAAACTGCTGCGTCTGATCGACATGCTCGAAGACTGCGACGACGTGCAGGAAGTGTACCACAACGGTGAAATCTCTGATGAGGTTGCAGCGACTCTCTGATGAGAGCGTGTAGATCCGTTACAGGAGACGCGTGATGTCGATTATTCTCGGGATTGACCCAGGCTCACGCGTCACCGGGTATGGCGTTATCCGTCAGGTGGGACGCCAGTTAACCTACCTCGGCAGCGGCTGTATTCGCACCAAAGTGGACGATCTGCCTTCGCGCCTGAAGCTCATTTATGCGGGCGTGTCGGAGATCATCACCCAGTTTCAGCCGGACTATTTCGCCATCGAGCAGGTCTTTATGGCGAAAAACGCCGATTCGGCGCTAAAGCTCGGTCAGGCGCGTGGAGTGGCCATCGTGGCTGCGGTAAACCAGGATTTGCCGGTATTTGAATACGCGGCACGTCAGGTCAAGCAGACGGTGGTGGGCATCGGTAGCGCGGAGAAAAGTCAGGTGCAGCACATGGTGCGGACCCTGCTGAAGCTCCCTGCAAACCCGCAGGCTGACGCCGCGGATGCGCTGGCGATTGCGATTACCCATTGTCACGTCAGCCAGAACGCGATGCAAATGAGCGAGTCGCGGCTCAATCTGGCGCGAGGCAGGTTACGATAATGACAAATCAGGCTGGATGTTTATCCAGCCTTTTTTTATTATGTCGGCAGTTAATTTCTTCCAGAACGCAGGAGCGTCACGTGATAGGCAGACTCAGAGGCATCATCATTGAAAAACAACCCCCGTTAGTGCTGCTGGAAGTGGGTGGCGTGGGCTATGAAGTCCATATGCCGATGACCTGCTTCTACGAGCTGCCGGACGCGGGCAAAGAGGCGATCGTCTTTACTCAGTTTGTGGTGCGTGAAGATGCTCAACTGCTGTACGGCTTCAACAACAAACAGGAACGCACGCTGTTCCGCGAGCTGATTAAAACCAACGGCGTCGGACCAAAGCTGGCGCTGGCGATCTTATCCGGCATGTCAGCGCCACAGTTTGTGAATGCCGTTGAGCGTGAAGATCCTGCGGCACTGATTAAGCTTCCCGGTATTGGTAAGAAAACGGCAGAGCGCCTGATTGTCGAGATGAAAGACCGTTTCAAAGGCCTGCATGGCGATCTCTTCACGCCGGCGGCCGATCTGGTGTTGACCTCCCCAGGCGCGCCTGCGACGGATGATGACGCCGAGCAGGAAGCGGTTGCCGCGCTGGTGGCGCTGGGCTATAAACCTCAGGAGGCCAGCCGCATGGTAAGTAAAATTGCCAAACCGGATGCCAGCAGTGAAACCCTGATTCGTGAAGCGCTGCGCGCTGCATTGTGAGGTAAAGGATGATTGAAGCAGACCGCCTGGTTTCGGCAGGCACTGTTCAGGCAGAGGATGTGGTGGATCGCGCGATTCGCCCAAAACTGCTTGATGAGTACATTGGCCAGCCGCAGGTTCGTTCCCAGATGGAGATTTTTATCCAGGCGGCAAAACTGCGCGGCGATGCGCTCGATCACCTGCTGATTTTTGGCCCTCCGGGGTTGGGCAAAACCACGCTGGCGAATATCGTCGCTAATGAAATGGGCGTAAACCTGCGTACCACCTCCGGCCCGGTGCTGGAGAAAGCGGGCGATTTGGCAGCTATGCTGACCAACCTCGAACCGCATGACGTGCTGTTTATCGATGAGATCCACCGTCTGTCACCGGTGGTGGAGGAAGTGCTCTATCCGGCGATGGAAGATTATCAGCTGGATATCATGATTGGTGAAGGTCCGGCGGCACGCTCCATCAAAATCGATCTGCCGCCGTTTACCCTGATTGGCGCAACAACGCGAGCCGGGTCGTTGACCTCTCCACTGCGCGACCGTTTCGGGATCGTGCAGCGTCTGGAGTTTTACCAGGTGGCCGACCTCCAGCACATCGTTGGCCGCAGCGCCCGCTATATGGGGCTGGAGATGAGCGAAGAGGGGGCGTTTGAAGTGGCGAAGCGTTCCCGCGGTACGCCGCGTATCGCCAACCGCCTGCTGCGCCGCGTGCGTGACTTTGCTGAGGTGAAGCACAACGGTTCGATCTCCGCAGAGATCGCCGCGCAGGCGCTGGATATGCTTAACGTCGATGCCGAAGGTTTTGACTACATGGACCGCAAGCTGCTGCTGGCGGTGCTGGACAAGTTCTTTGGTGGCCCGGTCGGCCTGGATAACCTGGCGGCGGCAATCGGGGAAGAGCGTGAAACCATTGAGGATGTGCTTGAACCGTATCTGATCCAGCAGGGCTTCCTGCAGCGCACACCGCGTGGACGTATGGCTACGGTGCGGGCGTGGAATCATTTCGGCATTACGCCACCGGCAATGCCGTAAGCAGCGATAATTTGTAGCCCCGGTAAGCGAAGCGCCACCGGGGACATGTCCACTACTGCGCGGTCTTCTTCATCATACTGAAGATAAACAGCACCGCCGCACTCAGCACCACGGACGGCCCGGCAGGCGTGTCATAGAACGCCGAGAAGGTGAGTCCACCCGTTACCGCAATCATTCCGACAATCACGGCCACACCGGCCATCTGCTCCGGCGTACGGGCAAAACGACGCGCCGTAGCCGCAGGGATGATCAGCAGCGACGTAATAATCAGCGCGCCGACAAACTTCATCGCCACGCCAATGGTTAACGCCGTTACCAGCATCAGCAGCAGCTTAACGCGCTGCAGCTTCACGCCGTCGACAAACGCCAGGTCCGGGCTGACGGTCATGGCCAGCAGGTTACGCCACTGCCAGAGCAGAATGCCGAGCACCACCACAACGCCAATCGCGATAGCGATGAGATCGTCTGGCGTGACGGCCAGCAGGTCACCGAACAGGTAAGCCATCAGATCCACGCGGATATTCGACATCAGGCTGACCACCACCAGGCCCAGCGACAGGGCACTGTGCGCCATGATGCCAAGCAGGGTATCGATGGCGAGGTGAGGGCGCTTTTCCAGCCAGACCAGACCGGCCGCCAGCAGCAGCGTGACCACAATCACCGCGTAGAACGGGTTGACGTTCAGCAGCAGGCCAAAAGCCACGCCCAGCAGGGACGCGTGCGCCAGGGTATCACCGAAGTAAGACATTCTGCGCCACACCACAAACGAGCCGAGCGGGCCCGCGGCGCAGGCAAGCATAATCCCGGCCAGCCAGCCGGGCAGTAACAGTTCAATCATGAGTGTCCATTTCCCCGACGCAGAACGATTCGTCCCTGCAAATCATGGCGATGATTATGATGATGGCGATAGATGCCGAGCTGTTCAGCGCCGCGAGGGCCGAACATAGAGATAAATTCCGGGTGCATGGAGACCACTTCAGGCGTGCCGGAGCAGCAGATATGGTGGTTAAGACACAGCACTTCGTCAGTCTTTGCCATCACCAGATGCAGGTCGTGGGATACCATCAGCACCGCGCAGTTCAGTTCCCGGCGCAGCTGGTCAATGAGGTCGTATAGCGCGACCTGGCCGTTGACGTCTACACCCTGCGTCGGCTCATCCAGTACCAGCAGCTGCGGGCTGCTGAGCAACGCGCGGGCAAGTAAAACGCGCTGCGTTTCTCCGCCGGACAGTTTTTGCAGCGGCGCATCGACAAGATGGCCCGCCTGCACGCGCTTCAGCGCCGGGAGAATATCGGCTTTACGCGTGCCGGGACGCAGGCGCAGGAAACGGCTCACCGTCAGCGGCAGTGTGGCGTCGAGGTGCAGTTTTTGCGGCACATAGCCGATGCGCAATTTTTCCTCGCGCGTGATCACGCCTTCATCGGGTGCGACCAGACCCAGCACCACACGTACCAGAGTGGATTTGCCTGCGCCATTGGGGCCGAGCAGCGTCAGAATTTTGCCGGGCTTCAGATCGAGCGACACGTCAGAGAGGACGCGGCGCTGACCAAATGAGACCGAAATATTTTCAAGGGAAACCAATGTCGTCATGTCATTTTAAGCTTGAAGAAGTCAACGAATGTTATAATATCACATTCCACGCATTCACTACGATGATTAGTCGCATTATGTTACATAAAAATACGCTTCTTTTCGCAGCATTATCCGCTGCCCTTTGGGGTACAACCGCACAAGATGTTAACGCTGCGGTTGTCGCTTCGCTTAAACCACTCGGGTTCATCGCGTCAGCCATTGCTGACGGGGTAACAGAAACCCAGGTTCTGCTCCCGGATGGTGCATCGGAGCATGATTATTCCCTGCGCCCTTCCGATGTAAAACGCTTACAAAACGCGGACTTAGTTGTCTGGATCGGTCCGGAAATGGAAGCGTTTATGCAGAAGTCAGCAAAACAGGTGGCGGGTGAAAAACAGGTCGCGATTGTCGACCTCCCCGGCGTGAAACCGTTACTCATGAAAGGGGCGGATGACGACGGCGACGAACATGACCATCATGCTGCCGACGGTGAAAAAGGTGATGGAGATCACCATCACGGCGAGTACAACATGCATCTTTGGTTATCCCCAGAGATAGCGCGGCTTTCAGCGGTTGCAATCCATGACAAATTAGTGGAACTTATGCCGCAAAGTCGAGCCAAACTAGACGCCAACCTGAAGGATTTTGAGGCACAATTAGCCGCAACCGATAAGCAGGTTGGTAATGAGCTCGCACCGTTGAAAGGAAAAGGGTATTTCGTTTTTCATGACGCCTACGGCTATTACGAAAAACACTACGGTTTGACCCCGCTGGGTCATTTTACCGTCAACCCTGAAATTCAACCTGGTGCGCAGCGTTTACATGAAATCAGAACACAGCTGGTTGAGCAAAAAGCGACATGCGTTTTTGCTGAGCCACAGTTCAGGCCAGCGGTCGTAGAAGCCGTGGCCAGGGGGACATCCGTGCGCATGGGGACCCTTGACCCGCTAGGAACGAATATCCAGTTGAGCAAAGCGAGCTATTCTCAGTTCCTCAGCCAACTGGCGAACCAGTATGCGAGCTGCCTGAAAGGAGATTAACGAGGAAGTGAATACGTGCAACAGATAGCCCGCTCTGTCGCCCTGGCATTTAACAATCTGCCTCGACCCCACCGCGTCATGCTGGGGTCGCTTACAGTACTCACCTTAGCGGTCGCCGTCTGGCGGCCCTATGTTTACCACCCGAGTTCTGCCCCTATCATCAAAACCATCGAGCTTGAAAAGAGCGAAATCCGTTCTTTGCTGCCTGAAGCCAGTGAGCCTATCGACCAGTCGGCTCAGGAAGATGAAGCTATTCCACAGGATGAACTGGACGATAAAACCGAGAACGAAGCGGGTATTCACGAATATGTTGTTTCTACCGGGGACACGCTGAGCAGCGTGCTGAACCAGTACGGCATCGACATGGGGAATATCAGCCAGCTGGCGGCGGCAGATAAAGATCTTCGCAACCTGAAAATTGGGCAACAGCTCTCCTGGACGTTAACGGCCGATGGCGATCTGCAGCGTCTGACCTGGGAAATGTCCCGCCGCGAAACCCGCACCTACGATCGCACGGCAACGGGCTTTAAAATGACCAGCGAAATGCAGAAGGGCGACTGGGTTAACAGCGTTCTGAAAGGCACCGTGGGGGCAAGCTTTGTTTCCAGCGCGCGTGATGCAGGGTTGACCAGCGCTGAAATCAGTTCGGTGATCAAAGCCATGCAGTGGCAGATGGATTTCCGCAAACTGAAGAAGGGCGATGAGTTCTCCGTTCTGATGTCCCGCGAAATGCTGGACGGTAAGCGCGAGCAAAGCCAACTGCTGGGCGTGCGTCTGCGCTCCGAGGGCAAAGATTACTACGCGATCCGTGCCGAAGACGGTAAGTTCTACGACCGCAGCGGTACGGGCCTTGCAAAAGGCTTCCTGCGCTTCCCGACGGCTAAACAGTTCCGCGTCTCCTCCAACTTTAACCCGCGTCGTCTGAACCCGGTAACCGGGCGTGTCGCACCGCACCGTGGCGTTGACTTTGCCATGCCGCAGGGCACACCGGTTCTGGCGGTAGGGGATGGTGAAGTGGTGGTGGCCAAACGTAGCGGTGCAGCCGGGTATTACGTCGCGGTACGTCATGGCCGTACGTATACGACCCGCTACATGCACCTGCGTAAGCTGCTGGTTAAACCGGGCCAGAAGGTGAAACGTGGCGATCGTATTGCGATCTCTGGTAATACCGGACGCTCTACCGGCCCGCATCTGCACTATGAAGTGTGGATTAACCAACAGGCAGTGAACCCGCTGACGGCGAAACTGCCGCGCACCGAAGGCCTGACAGGTAAAGATCGTACTGATTATCTGGCGCAGGTGAAAGAGGTATTGCCGCAGCTGAGCTTAGACTAAGCCCTCTGTTTTTGTTAATAAAGCCGGCGCACACTGACGCCGGCTTTTTCTTTTGTGCGCGGACGACTGCCTCGCTACACTATCTGAATAATTTTTTGCGTCATCAGACCCTGGATCCAACATGGAAACCCAAAAAAACAATATTGAATACATTCCTGAGTTTGAAAAATCCTTTCGTCATCCGCGCAACTGGGGCGCCTGGCTTGGCGTTTATGCCTTTGCGGGGATAGCGATGCTGCCGGCTTCCGTCCGCGATCCTGTCCTGGGTAAAATTGGCCGTCTGGCCGGGCGTTTTGGCAAGAGTGCCCGCCGTCGCGCGCAGATCAACCTCTATTACTGTTTTCCGGAAAAGAGTGATGCCGAGCGCGAGGCAATCATTGATGAGATGTATACCACCGCACCGCAGGCCATGGCGATGATGGCGGAGCTGGCGCTGAAAGGGCCGGATAAAATTGTCGATCGCGTTGACTGGAAAGGGCTGGAAATCATCGAGGAGATGCGTCGCAATGACGAGAAAGTCATTTTCCTTGTCCCACACGGCTGGGGCGTTGATATTCCGGCGATGCTGATGGCCTCTCAGGGCCAGAAGATGGCGGCAATGTTCCACAATCAGGGCAATAAGATTTTCGATTTTGTCTGGAATACGGTGCGTCGTCGTTTTGGTGGACGCCTGCATGCCCGTAACGATGGCATTAAGCCCTTCATTCAGTCGGTACGTCAGGGGTACTGGGGCTACTATCTGCCGGATCAGGACCACGGCCCAGAGCACAGCGAGTTTGTCGATTTCTTTGCGACTTATAAAGCGACGCTCCCCGCGATTGGTCGCCTGATGAAAGTGTGTCGTGCCCGGGTGATCCCGCTGTTCCCGGTCTATGACGGCAAAACGCATCGCCTGAGCATTGAGGTTCGTCCGCCGATGGACGATCTGCTCACCGCCGATGACCACACCATTGCGCGTCGGATGAACGAAGAGGTGGAGATTCTGGTGGGACCGCATGCCGAACAGTACACCTGGATTTTGAAGCTGCTTAAAACGCGCAAACCGGGCGAAACAGAGCCGTATAAACGCAAAGAGTTGTATCCAACGAAATAAAAAAAGCCCTCTCCATCTGGAGAGGGCTTTTTAACAGAGACGTTATTACTCGACGGTCATAACACGGGTGGTGTTGGTTGAGCCGATGGTGCTCATCACATCGCCCTGGGTCACAATAACGATATCACCTGACACCAGATAGCCTTTGTCGCGCAGCAGGTTTACGGCATCGTGCGCGGCGGCCACGCCGTCATTGGTGCTGTCGAAGTGAACCGGCGTCACGCCGCGGTACAGCGCCGTCAGGTTCAGCGTACGTTCGTGACGGGACATGGCGAAGATCGGCAGACCCGAGCTGATACGCGAGGTCATCAGCGCGGTGCGGCCAGATTCGGTCATGGTGATGATCGCGGTAACGCCTTTCAGATGGTTTGCCGCATACATTGCCGACATCGCAATCGCTTCTTCCACGTTGTCGAACTGCACGTCCAGACGATGTTTAGAGACGTTGATGCTTGGGATCTTTTCAGCGCCCAGGCAGACGCGCGCCATGGCGGCCACGGTTTCTGCCGGATACTGGCCCGCTGCGGTTTCTGCGGAGAGCATCACCGCATCGGTTCCGTCCAGCACGGCGTTTGCCACGTCCATGACTTCTGCACGGGTTGGCATCGGGTTAGTGATCATCGATTCCATCATCTGAGTCGCGGTGATCACCGCGCGGTTCAGCTGACGTGCGCGACGAATCAGGGCTTTCTGAATACCGACCAGCTCAGGGTCGCCGATTTCCACACCCAGGTCGCCGCGCGCAACCATCACCACGTCAGACGCGAGGATCACGTCGTCCATGGCATCCTGATCGCAAACGGCTTCTGCACGCTCAACTTTGGCGACGATTTTGGCATCGCAGCCTGCATCGCGTGCCAGGCGACGCGCATAGTTCAGATCTTCGCCGCAGCGCGGGAAGGAGACAGCCAGGTAATCAACGCCGATCAGCGCAGCCGTCACGATGTCCGCTTTGTCTTTATCGGTGAGCGCCTCTGCAGAGAGGCCGCCGCCCAGTTTGTTGATGCCTTTATTGTTGGAGAGCGGGCCGCCGACGGTAACTTCGGTGAACACTTTCATGCCCTGAACTTCCAGCACTTTCAGCTGTACGCGGCCGTCATCAAGCAGCAGGATATCGCCAGGTACGACGTCAGCCGGGAGGCCTTTATAGTCGATACCGACTTTTTCTTTATCGCCTTCGCCTTTGCCCAGGTTGGCATCCAGCAGGAATTTGTCGCCGATATTGAGGAAAACTTTCCCCTCTTTAAAGGTGGAGACACGAATTTTTGGACCCTGCAAATCGCCGAGGATAGCAACGTGGCGGCCCAGTTTTGCTGCGATTTCACGCACTTTATCGGCACGTAATTTATGGTCTTCTGGCGTACCGTGAGAGAAGTTCATACGCACCACGTTGGCACCGGCGGCGATAATTTTTTCGAGATTATTATCGCGATCGGTGGCCGGGCCTAAGGTGGTTACGATCTTGGTTCTGCGAAGCCTTCTGGACATGTAATACTCCGTTGACTGAAACAACTTTGGTGTTGCGTGAACATTGAATCGGCCTTCATCTGCTGCAAGGCAGCGGCGAGGGGACCGAATGCCGTAAATCGTTACATCGTCATTATTCGTGACGTCTTCGTTATCAACTATCAGGGAACATCGCTCTTTATAAGCAATTCTTTATCAAAACGCGATTCCTTCAGCGCTTCCTTGACCCGCTTCAAGTTATCCCGGAATTTTGCCCCCCGACGTAAGGTAAAACCGGTCGCGAGCACGTCAATCACGGTGAGCTGGGCCAGGCGGGAGACCATCGGCATATAAATGTCGGTGTCTTCCGGCACGTCGAGGGTGATCGCCAGTGTTGCCTCACGCGCCAGCGGCGTGCCTGCCGTTGTGAGGGCAATCACCATGGCATCGTTTTCACGGGCCAACTGCGCCAGCTCAACCTGACTCTTGGTGCGGCCGGTATGCGAAATCAGTACCACGACGTCATCTTCACTGCAATTCATACAACTCATGCGTTGCAAGACAATGTCATCGGAATAAATCACCGGGACGTTAAAGCGGAAAAATTTGTTCATGGCGTCATGCGCGACGGCTGCCGACGACCCGAGCCCAAAGAACGCAATTCGCTTGGCCTGGGTGAGTAAATCCACCGCGCGATTCACGGAGCTCATGTCCAGTGACTGACGGACGTGGTCGAGCGAAGCCATGGCCGACTCAAAAATTTTCGCGGTATAGGCATCAACGCTGTCGTCTTCATCCACATTACGATTAACATAAGGGGTGCCGTTAGCCAGACTTTGCGCCAGATGCAGTTTAAAATCAGGAAAGCCGCGCGTTTCCAGGCTGCGGCAAAAGCGATTGACCGTGGGTTCGCTAACACCCGCTTCCTGTGCCAGAGCGGCGATGCTTGAATGAATCGCCTGAGCGGGAGAGGCGAGAATGACCTCGGCCACTTTTCGCTCGGATTTGCTAAGGTGTTCCAGTTGAAACTGGATTTTTTCCAGCATGTTCATGTTAACAGGATGCTCATGGGTGTAAACGATTTCATAAATTGATGAAATCGTGATTCGATTTAGCCGATATTACCCTTGTGGCTTACATTAAGGGTAACAATCGACAAGATAATGTTGTTGTTTTTTTTCATTACTTGATCGGTGTCGGGTTTTGCTATGACCCTGTTGCGCAAAGAAACGACGGTTGTTGCGTCATTAAGCCGTCGAAATCATCCGAAGGGTGAAAAATCGCGGTATCGCACGCGACGATAAGCGCTAATGGTTTCGGGAATGACGTAAAAGCAGTACAGTGCATTGTAATAAAATTACAACGATACCTGGCAGAAGTACCAGGTGATCCAACTGAGGAGAATGACATGGCGGTAACGCAAACAGCCCAGGCATGTGACCTGGTCATTTTCGGCGCGAAAGGCGATCTTGCACGCCGAAAATTGCTGCCTTCCCTGTATCAACTGGAGAAAGCGGGCCAAATTCATCCGGATACCCGTATCCTGGGTGTAGGGCGCGCCGACTGGGACAAGGACGCTTATACCAAAGTTGTCCGCGAGGCGCTCGAAACTTTCATGAAGGAAAAAATTGATGAAAGTTTGTGGGATACCCTGAGTGGACGTCTCGATTTCTGCAACCTGGACGTTAATGACGTCAGCGCGTTTACCCGCTTAGGCGCGATGCTGGATCAGAAAAACCGTGTCACGATTAACTATTTCGCCATGCCGCCAAGCACCTTCGGCGCCATCTGCAAAGGCCTGGGCGAAGCCAAACTGAACGCCAAACCGGCGCGCGTCGTGATGGAGAAGCCGCTGGGTACGTCGCTGGCAACCTCGCGTGAAATCAACGACCAGGTGGGCGAGTTCTTTGAAGAGTGCCAGGTCTACCGTATCGACCACTATCTCGGTAAAGAGACGGTACTGAACCTGCTGGCCCTGCGTTTTGCCAACTCCCTGTTTGTGAATAACTGGGACAACCGCACTATCGACCACGTGGAAATCACCGTGGCAGAAGAGGTGGGTATTGAAGGCCGCTGGGGTTACTTTGACCAGGCCGGCCAGATGCGCGACATGATCCAGAACCACCTGCTGCAGATTCTGTGCATGATTGCCATGTCTCCACCGTCTGACCTGACGGCGGACAGCATTCGTGACGCAAAAGTGAAAGTGCTGAAATCGCTGCGCCGCATCGACCGCTCCAACGTGCGTGAGAAGACCGTTCGCGGCCAGTACACCGCCGGGTTTGCGCAGGGCAAAAAAGTGCCGGGCTACCTTGAAGAAGAGGGCGCGAACAAGTCCAGCAACACCGAGACGTTCGTGGCGATCCGCGTGGACATCGACGACTGGCGCTGGGCGGGTGTTCCGTTCTACCTGCGCACCGGTAAGCGTCTGCCTGCGAAATGTTCCGAAGTGGTTGTCTACTTTAAGAACCCGGAACTGAACCTGTTCAAAGAGTCCTGGCAGGAGCTGCCGCAGAACAAGCTGACCATTCGTCTGCAGCCGGACGAGGGCGTGGATATCCAGATCCTGAACAAAGTGCCGGGCCTGGATCATAAACACAACCTGCAGACCACCAAGCTGGATCTGAGCTACTCCGAAACCTTCAACCAGACGCACCTGGCCGATGCGTACGAGCGTCTGCTGCTGGAAACCATGCGCGGTATTCAGGCGTTGTTCGTGCGTCGCGATGAAGTGGAAGAGGCGTGGAAATGGGTCGACTCCATCACCGAAGCCTGGGCTGCCGATCAGGATGCGCCAAAACCGTATCAGGCGGGTACCTGGGGACCTGTCGCGTCGGTGGCGATGATCACCCGCGATGGCCGCTCCTGGAATGAGTTTGAGTAAGATAATCCGCTAGCCCGAAAGTGTTATTTTACCGGTAACATGATCTAACACAGCTCGCGGCACAATTTTCAACTTTTAAGCTCCGCGTGGATTCACCCGCGGAGCTTTTTTTATTACACTGCCGGAAGTGATTTTGCCCCTGAGCTCCGGACAGCAAGCGTTTCAGCGTTGTTAACAACTGCCAGCGACTTTGTAAACTCCCGAGCCCGGACAGATAAATGAGAGGAGCTTTTATGAATCCGACATTGTTACGCGTAACACAGCGCATTATTGAGCGCTCGAAAGAGACCCGTTCGGCCTACCTCGCCCGGATTGAACAGGCGAAGAGCAACACCGTTCACCGCTCCCAGCTGGCCTGCGGTAACCTGGCGCACGGCTTCGCCGCCTGCCAGCCTGACGATAAAGCGTCGCTGAAAAGCATGTTGCGTAACAATATCGCCATCATTACCGCCTATAACGATATGCTCTCCGCGCACCAGCCCTATGAGGTTTATCCGGATATCATCCGTAAAGCGCTGCACAGCGTGAATGCGGTCGGCCAGGTGGCGGGTGGGGTACCCGCCATGTGCGACGGCGTAACGCAGGGGCAGGACGGTATGGAGCTCTCCCTGCTGAGCCGCGAAGTGATTGCCATGTCCGCGGCGGTGGGCCTGTCACACAACATGTTTGATGGCGCGCTCTATCTCGGCGTGTGCGACAAGATTGTTCCGGGCCTGGTGATGGCCGCGCTGTCGTTTGGTCATCTGCCTGCGATCTTCGTGCCCTCGGGCCCAATGGCAAGCGGACTGCCGAACAAAGAAAAAGTCCGTATCCGCCAGCTGTACGCGGAAGGGAAAGCAGACCGTCAGGCGCTGCTGGAGGCGGAAGCCGCGTCCTACCATGCACCGGGCACCTGTACGTTCTACGGTACCGCGAACACGAACCAGATGGTGGTGGAGTTTATGGGGATGCAGCTTCCGGGCTCATCCTTTATCCAGCCGGACGCGCCGCTGCGCAAAGCGCTGACCGAGGCTGCGGCCCGTCAGGTCACGCGTCTTACCGGCAACGGCAACGAATGGATGCCGATGGGCAAAATGGTCGACGAAAAGGTCATCGTCAACGGGATTGTCGCGCTGCTGGCAACCGGTGGGTCAACCAACCACACCATGCACCTGGTGGCCATGGCGCGTGCTGCGGGCATTCTGATTAACTGGGATGACTTCTCCGAGATCTCTTCCGTGGTGCCGTTGATGGCACGCCTGTACCCGAATGGCCCGGCGGACATCAACCACTTCCAGGCCGCAGGCGGCGTACCGCTGCTGATGCGCGAGTTGCTGAAAGGCGGTCTGCTGCATGAAGATGTCAACACCGTGGCGGGCTTTGGCCTGCAGCGCTACACCCAGGAGCCATGGCTGAACAACGGCGAGCTGGACTGGCGTGATGGGGCGAGCGCGTCTCTTGATGCGCAGGTTATCGCCACCATCGACAAACCGTTCTCTCCTCACGGTGGCACCAAAGTGCTCAGCGGTAACCTCGGTCGCGCGGTGATGAAGACCTCTGCCGTACCGGAAGAGAACCAGATTATCGAAGCGCCGGCGGTGGTATTTGAAAGCCAGCACGACGTATTACCTGCCTTTGACGCCGGTCTGCTCGATAAAGACTGCGTGGTGGTGGTGCGTCATCAGGGGCCTAAAGCCAACGGGATGCCAGAATTACATAAACTTATGCCACCACTTGGTGTATTATTGGACCGCCGTTTCAAAATTGCACTGGTGACCGATGGACGCCTCTCTGGCGCCTCAGGTAAAGTGCCTTCAGCCATCCACGTGACGCCGGAAGCGTACGACGGTGGCCTGCTGGCGAAAGTGCGTGACGGTGACATGATCCGCGTTAACGGTCAGACAGGCGAGTTAACCCTGCTGGTGGATGATGCCGAACTGGGGGCACGTCAGCCCCATATTCCTGACCTGAGCGCGTCGCGCGTGGGAACAGGACGCGAAATGTTTGGCGCGCTGCGTGAGAAACTCTCCGGTGCTGAGCAGGGCGCAACCTGTATTACGTTTTAAGACGACTTGATTTTAACGATCTGGCGAGAGAAAACTCTGATGAAAAACTGGAAAACAAGTGCAGAAGCAATCCTGACCACGGGCCCTGTCGTGCCGGTTATCGTGGTAAACAAGCTGGAGCACGCCGTACCGATGGCGAAAGCGCTGGTTGCGGGCGGCGTTCGCGTTCTGGAAGTCACCCTGCGCACCGCCTGCGCGATGGATGCTATTCGTGCGATTGCCAAAGAAGTGCCGGACGCCATCATTGGTGCGGGTACCGTGACGAACGCAAAACAGCTGGCTGAAGTGACTGAAGCGGGCGCACAGTTTGCTATCAGCCCGGGCCTGACCGAGTCGCTGCTGAAGGCCGCGACCGAAGGCACTATTCCGCTGATCCCGGGCATCAGCACCGTTTCTGAACTGATGCTGGGCATGGACTACGGTCTGAAAGAGTTTAAATTCTTCCCGGCGGAAGCGAACGGCGGCACCAAAGCGCTGCAGGCCATTGCCGGTCCTTTCTCCCAGGTACGCTTCTGCCCGACGGGCGGTATTTCTCCTGCCAACTACCGTGACTACCTGGCGCTGAAAAGCGTGCTGTGCATCGGTGGCTCATGGCTGGTTCCGGCGGATGCGCTGGAAGCGGGCGACTGGGATCGCATCACCAAACTGGCTCGCGAAGCGGTGGAAGGCGCGAAGCAGTAAGTCATTCGTCGCATGAAAAACGGGCCTTTCGGCCCGTTTTTTTTATCCCTCTACCTTAACGCTTGCTGCGGCCGCTTTCGCTCTCGCCACGGCGTCGTCAACGTTATCCCCGGTGGCTAATGCCACGCCAAGACGACGGGTTCCGTCGATCTCCGGCTTACCGAACAAACGTACCTGTAACCCGGCACCCACCGCCGCGTCGACGTTATCAAACGTAACGTTCTGGCTGGTTAACTGCGGCAGGATCACCGCCGAGGCGGCCGGGCCGTACTGACGGATACCGCCGACGGGCAGGCCGAGGAAGGCACGCACGTGCAGAGCGAACTCGGAAAGATCCTGCGAAATGAGCGTGACCATGCCGGTGTCATGCGGGCGCGGGGAGACCTCGCTGAAGATCACCTCATCGCCGCACACAAACAGCTCCACGCCGAACAGGCCATAGCCGCCCAACGCCAGGACGGTTTTACGGGCGATCGCCTGCGCACGTTCCAGCGCCAGAGCGCTCATCTGCTGCGGCTGCCAGGATTCGCGGTAATCGCCATCCTCCTGGCGGTGGCCAATCGGGTCACAGAAATGGACGCCGTCAACGGCGCTGACGGTCAGCAGGGTGATCTCGAAATCAAACTTCACCACGCCTTCGACGATGACGCGACCGGCACCGGCGCGGCCACCCTGCTGGGCGTAATCCCACGCCTTGTCCAGCGTGCTGCTGTCGCGAATGAAGCTCTGTCCTTTACCGGAGGAACTCATCACCGGCTTAACGATGCACGGGTAACCAATCTCCTCTACGGCCTGCAGGAATGCGGCCTTATCGCCAGCAAAACGATAGCTCGAGGTGGGCAATTCCAGTTCTTCCGCCGCCAGGCGACGAATGCCCTCGCGGTTCATGGTCAGCTTTGCGGCTTTCGCGCAGGGCACCACGCGCTGGCCTTCCTGCTCAAACGCAATCAGCGTATCGGTGGCGATGGCTTCAATTTCCGGTACAACGAAATCGGGTTTCTCGCGCGTAATCAGCTCGCGAAGGGCATCGCCATCCAGCATGTTAATCACATAAGAACGATGGGCGACGTGCATGGCGGGCGCATCGGCGTAACGATCTACGGCAATGACTTCCACGCCTAAACGCTGGCACTCAATGGCGACCTCTTTTCCCAGCTCGCCCGATCCCAACAGCATCACTCGCGTCGCCGCAGGTCGCAGCGCGGTTCCTAAACGAATCATAACAATCCCCCTGAAAAAGTTGCGGGCAGTATAAACGAAAACGTTTGCGTCTGTCTTGTGCACCGCTAAGCGCGGGAGGAAGAAATTTGCGCTTCTTTAGCCCGGCCAGACATTTCCTGACGCCTGCTCGCTTACGCTGTGGAACATATTCACCGTTAAGTGAGGGAAATCATGTCTGGCTGGCTAAATCAATTGCAATCACTGTTAGGGCAGAAAACATCGTCTTCCGGCGAGCGGGACCTCAGTAAACTGCTGGTACCCGGGGCGCTCGGCGGGCTGGCTGGCCTGCTGGTCGCGAATAAATCCTCGCGCAAGCTGCTGGCAAAGTACGGGACAGGCGCGCTGCTGGCCGGTGGGGGCGTGATTGCGGGCACCGTTCTGTGGAATAAATACAAGGACAGGGTCCGGACCGCGCACAGCGACGAACCGCATTATGGCGAGCATACCTCGCCGCTGGATCTGCGTACTGAACGGCTGATCCTGGCGCTGGTTTTTGCCGCGAAAAGTGACGGGCATATTGACGATAAGGAACGACTGGCGATTGAACAGCAACTGCGTGAAGCTGGCGTTGAAGAGAAGGGCAGAGCGCTGGTGGCACAGGCCATCGAACAGCCTCTGGAGCCGCAGCGTCTGGCGCAAAGCGTGAAAAATGAGGAAGAGGCGCTTGAACTCTATTTCCTCAGCTGTGCCGCCATCGATATCGATCACTTTATGGAACGCAGCTACCTGAATGCGCTTGGAGACGCGCTGAAGATCCCCCAGGACGTGCGTGAGGGCATTGAGCGGGATATCCGGGAACAAAAACAGGCGTTACAGGGCTAGTGCTCGCCGTTGCGATCCGGTTTCGCTTGCATCATGCGTGGGTTTTGCCAACCTTATAGGGTGTAAAACTAAAAAGAATGATGACATGCCACCGAAAGCCCGACGTATACCTTATGCGATCACCACGCATGGCGATACGCGTATAGACAACTATTACTGGCTACGGGACGATTCGCGCTCCCGGCCAGAGGTGCTCGACTACCTGCACGAGGAAAATGACTACGGCCGCAAGGTCATGTCCAGCCAGCAGACGCTTCAGGACCAACTGCTGAATGAGATGGTGCAGCGCATTCCTCAGCGCGATATCTCGGCGCCCTGGACCAAAAACGGCTATCGCTACCGCCATATTTACGAGCCCGGCAACGAGTATCCCATCTACCAGCGTCAGTCGGTGCTCAGCGCCGAATGGGATGCGTGGGATATTCTGCTGGATGCTAACCAGCGCGCCGCGCACAGCGAGTTTTATACTCTGGGCGGCATGTCCATTTCACCGGATAACGCAGTAATGGCGCTGGCGGAGGATTATCTCTCGCGTCGCCAGTACGGCCTGCGTTTTCGCAATCTGGACACCGGCAACTGGTATCCTGAAATGCTGGAAAACGTCTCCCCGGATTTTGTCTGGGCGAATGATTCCGAGACGGTTTACTACGTCAAAAAGCATGCCTCTACGCTGCTGCCTTATCAGGTATGGCGGCATACCGTGGGAACAGACTCTGCAGACGACGAGCTGGTCTATGAAGAGAAAGACGAAACGTTCTATGTCAGCCTGCATAAAACCTCCTCGCGCCATTATGTGATTATCTTCCTGGCCAGCGCCACGACGTCGGAAGTCCTGCTGCTGGATGCCGAGCTGCCCGACGCCCAGCCGCTCTGTTTCCTGCCGCGCCGGAAGGATCATGAGTACAGCCTGGATCACTTCCAGCACAGCTTTTATCTGCGTTCGAATCGCGAGGGTAAAAACTTTGGTCTCTATAAAACCAAAGTGCGCGATGAGCGCAAATGGGAGGTGCTTATCCCCGCGCGGGATCAGGTGATGCTGGAAGGGTTCACCCTGTTCACCGACTGGCTGGTGGTGGAGGAGCGTCAGCGCGGGCTGACCAGTATCCGGCAAATCAACCGTAAAACGCGGGAAGTGGTGGGGATCGCGTTCGACGACCCGGCCTATGTGACGTGGATTGGTTTCAACCCGGAACCTGAATCCTCGCGGCTGCGCTACGGCTACTCATCGATGACCACACCGGACACCCTGTTTGAGCTGGACATGGATACCGGGCAGCGCCAGGTGATTAAACAGACCGAGGTCAAAGGGTTTGAGTCTGAAAACTACCGCAGCGAGCACCTGTGGGTCACCGCCCGGGATGGCGTCGAGGTCCCCGTCTCGCTCGTGTATCACAAAGCCCATTTCCAGAAAGGCAAAAACCCGATCCTGGTGTACGGGTACGGCTCCTACGGCTCAAGCATGGATGCCGATTTCAGCAGCAGCCGATTAAGCCTGCTCGACCGCGGCTTTGTTTTCGCCATCGCCCATATTCGCGGCGGCGGTGAGCTGGGGCAGCACTGGTACGAGGACGGGAAATTCCTGAAAAAGAAAAACACCTTCAATGACTACCTCGACGTCTGCGACGCGCTGATTGAGCAGGGCTATGGCGATCCGCAGCTCTGCTTTGGCATGGGCGGCAGCGCGGGAGGCATGCTGATGGGGGCGGTGATCAACCAGCGCCCCGAGCGCTTTAAGGGAATTGTCGCGCAGGTGCCGTTTGTCGATGTGGTGACGACTATGCTCGATGAATCCATCCCGCTTACAACAGGGGAGTTTGAAGAGTGGGGGAATCCGCAGGATGAGATTTACTACCGCTATATGAAAACGTACAGCCCGTACGATAACGTGGAAGCGAAAGCCTATCCCCACATGCTGGTTACCACCGGTCTGCATGATTCTCAGGTGCAGTACTGGGAGCCGGCAAAATGGGTGGCGAAACTGCGGGAGCTGAAAACCGACGACAACCTGCTGCTGCTGTGTACCGATATGGACTCCGGACACGGCGGGAAATCGGGTCGATTTAAATCCTACGAAGGGGTTGCTCTGGAATATGCCTTCCTGATTGGCCTGGCGCAGGAGACGCTGCCAGGCCGTGCGGAGCGTTAAGCTTCGCCCAGATAGTGCTTCAGCGTCAGGCGCAGTTCCGGGCTCATTTTGTCGAGGTTGTTATACAGCCAGCGTAAATAGCCCGGGTCTTTATCCGCAATATCCGACACCGCTCTGCCCCGGTATTTACCGAAGGTAAACGTGGTCAGCAGTGCGGGGCGTCCGGTAATCGTTGCCATATCGTCCGGCGTCCAGCCCGAGGTGTTCATAATATCGATGAGTAGCGCGGCGGTGATATAGCAGTCATACAGGGCCCGGTGATGGTGAAGCCCTTCAGGCGTGCGGACGCTGAGCTTGCGGGACTTGTACAGCGCCATATTGCTGTATTTAATGCCCGGCCAGAGGCGACGCGCCAGCTTCATGGTACAAATCCATTCCCCCGGCATCTCAGGTAGCACCCGGCGGTCAAAACTGGCGTTATGCGCGACGTACCAGGGGCTACCGTAATAGTGGGGAATGATCTCTTCGATCCACGGCTTGTCCGCCACCATCGATTCGGTAATGCGATGGATAGCCATCGCCTGAGGGCTGATGGGGCGGTCGGGACGCACCAGATGGCTCATAGGGTTGACGATTTTACCATCAACCACGTCGACAGAGGCCACTTCCACAATTCCGCCCTGAAGATCGCAAGTTTCGGTATCGATGACGCGCAGCATTGAACACTCCTGAGCTTAAAACGCCTAGCCTAAAGGAATGATATCGCCTTGCCAACCCTCTCCGCCAAGCGTGCCGGTCAACAGCAGCTCGCCCCGATCGGCGCGGACGATCAGCTGACCTTTTTCATCCCACAGCGCGCTACCGCCGCAGGCGTTCGCCATCAGCACCGCAATGGCATATTTATGCGCGAAGCGCTGCAGGGTACTGATGGACTGCCGCCAGCGGTGATCCTCCACGGACTGGCTGCTGGTAAACAGCGACGCTCTGGGATCGAGATTGGGGGAATCGGCATGCGCATCAATAATGCTGAGCTGTTTCTCCCCCGGCACCAGGCTGGCACCACTACCTTGCGGGTAGCGCAGGATGCGGTGACGGGCGGGCGTGAAGAGCGCGAGGCCTTTCTGGCGCTGACCGTTCCGTTCCAGGGGGAGCCCGGCAATCACGGTAATCCGGTAAAAATGCGCCGCGTCCAGCAGCGGTTCCAGCTGCGCGTCATCGGGTGGGGGAGGTAGCGTAGTGTTACCCGAGCCTGTTAATGAGAGTTCAGGGAACACCAGCAGATCGCACCGCTGCCGTGCTGCTTCGGCGATGAAGCGCAGGTGGTGCGTGATATGGTCATCGACACTCTGATGCAGCCCACCATACTGGGCTGCCGCTATATTCCAATGTGACATCGTGACTTCCTTATACACTGAGTCGCAGAGATTTAAGAATACACCTAAATTTATCAGGGTTTTCTTATCCTGCCAGATTCAGCGTAAGGAAGTGTAACGGCTCGTTAAGCTTATTTAACTTTCGGTTCGTACGGTAAACGGGAGAGGTTAACCGAGGCGAGACGGTGGGCGATGAGTCTTTCGCGAAACCAGTCGCGCAGATGGGCGGGCTGTTCCCGTTCAACGACTTCAGCCACGACAGGCATGTTGTAGCGCTCTTTGAACGCGACGCCAGCGGCAGCGAGATCGACATTCACTTTATCCATCTCGTCCTGTGGAAGGGCGGCCAGATTGATCTTCATTACCTTCTCCTTTTTCTGCGGCGGCAACGTTACCGCGATTGCACGACGATGACAAGCGGAGGCAGGATGTTCCTCGACTCGTTTATTATACAGCGTTATTCTTTAGCATACAGACATAACAAAAAGGAATGATTGCGATGGGTTTCTCCGCTTCCCGCGCGGTATGCGCACTGGTTTTTCTGACCTCTACAATGATGACCTCCTCCGCGCTGGCGCATGCGCATCTTAAGCAGCCGATCCCGGCAGCGGACAGCGTGGTGAGCGCTCCGCAGGCACTTACACTGCATTTTTCAGAAGGCATCGAACCGGGATTTAGCGGTGTGGTGGTGACGGACGCACAAAAGCAGGTCATCAAAACGGGTACCGCTACGCGAGATGAAAAGAACAAGGCGCAACTCACCGTTCCGCTGGAACAAACGCTGACGTCAGGGACGTACCAGGTAGACTGGCATGTCGTCTCTGTAGACGGTCATAAAACCAAAGGCAGCTATCACTTTAGCGTGAAATAGCATGCTGGCGCTGTGTTATATCGGGTTGCGCTTTATCCATTTCGGGGCGCTGATGCTGGTTTTTGGCAACGCGCTTTACAGCGTCTGGTTTGCCCCTTCCTCTCTCCAGCGGCTGATGTCCCGGCGTTTCCAGCTGCAGCAGAAAGTGGCGGCCTTAGTGAGCCTGGCGGCTGCACTCCTGATGTTTATGCTTCAGGGCGGATTGATGGGTAACGGCTGGGGAGATGTGTTTGCCCCGCAGGTCTGGTACGGCGTGATGAGGACACAGTTTGGCGGCGTCTGGCTGTGGCAAATAATTCTCGCTGCGATGACGGTCGCTGCAGCATGGCTCGCGCCGCTGAAAGGTTCGCGGCTGCTGCTGCTCGCCATGGGCCAGCTTATCCTGCTGGCGGGAGTAGGGCACGCGGCGATGAACGACGGTCCGATGGGGGCGTTGCAGCGCCTTAATCACGCCTTTCACCTGATCTGTGCCGCAGCCTGGCTGGGCGGATTACTGCCCCTGCTGTTCTGTATGCGTCTGGCGAAAGGGCGCTGGCAGAATGCCGCCATCTATACCATGATGCGCTTCTCGCGCGTGGGCCATTATGCCGTCGCGGGCGTGCTGCTCAGCGGAGCGATCAATACGCTCATGATACTGGGCGTCCATATTCCCTGGCAGGCTGACTACGTGCAGTTTTTGTTGTTCAAATGTGCACTGGTGGCGTTGATGGTGGTAATTGCGCTGGCAAATCGGTATTTTCTGGTGCCACGGTTTCGTCCGGAGAGCGGGCGAGCACAACAGATTTTTATCAGGATGACACAGGCAGAAGTGGTGCTGGGGGTGCTGGTACTGGCAACGGTCAGTCTGTTCGCCACCTGGGAACCCTTCTGACAAGGTTAAATATCATATGAAAAAGACAGTACTTTCTCTCATATTGCTGGCCTGCACGGGGAGCGCGTTTGCCGCACCGCAGGTTATCACCGTCAGCCGTTTTGAAGTGGGTAAGGATAAATGGGCGTTCAACCGCGAAGAGGTGATGCTGACCTGCCGTCCGGGCCATGCGCTGTATGCCATCAACCCGAGCACGCTGGTGCAATACCCGTTAAATGAAACCGCCGAGCAGCAGGTGGCCAGCGGAAAAAGCAGCGGCCAGCCGATTAGCATTATTCAGATCGATGACCCGGCGAATCCGGGCCAGAAAATGAGTCTGGCCCCGTTTATCGAGCGCGCCGACAAGCTCTGCTAACTGTTCAGGTTTCCAATAAAAAACCGCAGATGCTTGCGAAAGCACTGCGGTTTTTCACATTTTATGATGCTCTGGCGCTTTTTTTCCGACCGCTTTAGCTGTGGACTGGAAAACCTGGCGTCGTCATCTATTCTTAAAAGGCAAGGCGACTTAGCCTGCATTAATGCCAACTTTTAGCGCACGGCTCTCTCCCAAGAGCCATTTCCCTGGACCGAATACAGGAATCGTATTCGGTCTCTTTTTATCTGCATTTTATTTCAGTCACTTACGGCGCTCCGTCCGAAAATGTCATAAAATTGTCCGAACTTCAATATCCGGCATTTCTCGTTATACCATACCGTTTTTAACATTCACAATTCATTTACACGCAAATTTATCAAATCATCATGAATTCTTTTTTCCTGCGGTCCAGGTACTTTGTGGTCATTTTTTCTGACTTGTGACCGAACAGCCGCTGAACAAACTCCTTCTCGTACCTCCTCCTCGACAGGCTTCGGATCTCATGAAATGACGGTGGCCTGTCCATAAACTCAAGCCATGAATAATTCCTCGCCTTTACAAATCCTTTCGTAAGACTATCCAGATTTATACTGCCGTTCTGGCTGTTTTTTCGGATCCCTGGGCTTATCAAAAAAATCGCACCGGCTAACCAGGCGGCAGCAATCGCTCACTGTTGATAGCCGCAGGCCCGGTGCTGCTTTCCGGCGATACGGCAGGGGGATTTGCGAAGATGCATTGCATCAGTACCCCTGTCATGTGGTCGTTATCATTTAGCGCTTAAATTGTCTGGTACGTCCGCGCCTGCAACGGACTGTATTTTCCAGGTTCCATCCTCTTTAACCATGCAATCAATCACGGTGTGATCTTTCTTTTTGCCGAAAGAAATATAAACCTGCATGCATGCTGCATCGAAATCGAGTCCCACGGCGCTGACAACATCCCAGTCATCGTAATAATCCTGAGACTTAATGAACATATCAACATCGGGAACGTCGTATTCATTGGGATCAAGCTTATCCATGGCTTCGAGTTTGTGGATGGTGTCGCGGGTTACGTACTTACCCAGTGCGGCATAATCGGCCTCTGGCTGCTTGTCGCTCATGATCTGCGAGATGTACCATTTATTAAACTGCAACGCTGCATCCACTTCTGGTGGTAACTTCCCCGCAGCTGACGCTATCAAGGGAAGTAAAAAGGCTGTCAGGATAATTTTTCTCATATTAGTTATGCCTGTAAATTTCGTATGCGGGTTGTATGTCTCTGTACCCCTTTCCTGGGTACATCGAAGACTGAACAAAATCAGAATACCAGACACCGCTTCCGCTATAGATGCACGCATGGCCCCAGGGGTGTCCGGGGATAGGCTGAATAACTGCCACGTCACCTTTAATGGGTGTCCCGTAAACGAGATGGAAACCGGCAGCAATCAAATTGCTTTTCATATCCTTAGCGTAATGCGTGTTGTGAATATTCGCACCGCCTGCGCGAATGGCCTTCGAGACAAATTCGGCACATCTTTTTTGACTATGAGCGCCGGCATGCTGGCGAGCATACGAAACGGCGCTATTTGCATTCCACATAATGTTTTCCTAGTCAATTGAATGAGTAACTGGAAAAAACATTACGCCAATAAGTTAGGCATTTATGTAAGGAATGGTGACTTGCGATTAACCACTATCGGTATGATTTATGGGAATAAATTAAATAATAAACCAGCCTGATGCCCGCCGTTAAGTGGGATTTTTTTATGGGCGAAATCCCATGCCCTACAAACACACTTTGTCTGAAGTGCTGATGTTCTACTGTATCAAGCCGTTCATTCCGGTCATGCAGACAATCTTTAGTATGCAGGTGCCGCGTGGCACGATTGCAATCGCCATTTCGTTACTGGGTGCGCATATGGTCAATGGAATCATTAAATTTTTCGTTAAACGCAAGGCAGGGTTAGGCCTGCAGGAGATAAGTAAAAATGGGTCATGTATCCCCGCATTTCAGCCTTAAAGAGTTTGCCTGTAAATGTGGCGGCGGCTTTACCGCCGTGGCGATTCACAAACAAATGAAACGGTTCCTGTGGACGTTTTGATGAGTCTTCCGGGGTTTAATGCTCACAGCGGTGTGGTATCAAAATATCCGCTGACCAACACCAGTCGCGGACATATTATTCATGCCCCGAAAGAGGCCATTTTCAACCGCAGGTCAACGCTCGATTTTCAGATGAAAAAGCCAGTCGTTGAGAAGAGGGTAAAAGAACCCGGTTCGACATGGTGCGAACTTGTGACATTAATATTCGATACGGAAATCGAACAATGTGCCTTTTTATTTTCAGAACGATCCTGACGATAATAACGTATTCAGATTTGAAGAACGTAACAGCCCTTTAAGGGCAGTTACGTTGTCAGTCGTTATTTATGACTTAGAAGTGAGACCGAACCGACGCCTCAATTTCATCAAGCAGCTCAAAGCGACGGCGGTATTCAGCGCGTTTTTTACTGGCGATCTCTTCAAGGGATTTGCGCGCCATCTGCAGCGGCAGCTGCCAGGAGAAAGCGGAGAGTTTTTTACCGTCCAGAGATGCCCAGAATTCATCATAGCTGGCGTGGAAATGGCGGCTTTTGCTGAGGCGATAGCGCAACGCGCGGAACACGTGGCCCTCATCGCTGACGGCAAAAATCGCCCGGACAGAGGACTGTGCAGCCAGCTGGAAAAGCACTTCCATCAACACGCGCTTTGGGAACAAGCCGTGGCAGGCGCGGGTGGCCTGTTTAATCACGTCACGCGTTACGCTGCGGCGGGGACCCTGAAGCCCGCCAATGACCATGACTTGCTGACCATTGCTGCGCGCGACGCTAAAGGTCAGGCTGGCCAGCAGCGTATCCTCGTTGTCGCGAAGCCACAGCGTGCTTTCACCTTCACGCTCGGCTTTCCCCGCAGAGGACGCATTGACCGTATAGATAACACCGTCTTTTGCATGGAACTGCGCAACGGGTTGCTCCTGCGGGCTGGTCAGGGCCTGGGCGAGGCAGCTCTCTTTCAGGCTATCAATCCAGTAATAATGGCTAACGATCGCGTCGGCGCGATCGTTAGCCGTCAGGCCGCGCATCAGGTACTGCCGGTGGGTTTTGCTTGGTAATGTAATTTGAGAGGCCAGCAGTTTGTCGAAATCGTCGCGACCAGAAAGCGCCTCAAGCATGCGATGGGTAGAAGACCAGAACACCAGCGAACGTAACAGGAACTTCAGGCGATATTCGCGTTTGCGCCAGATCGGTCCCGGGACGCGTTTGCCGTTCACCAGCTCGGAAATAATATTTGTGCGATGCGGATAGAAAACATCGTTATGCAGGTGCGTATTAGACACGTGAAGACCCCTCTTTTTTTCTCCCTTTATTCTAAAGAGCCAGGAAAAAGGGATTAATAGCGCGAGGATCTTTATTTCTGTTTGGTTTACCGTTTGTTTCACTTCATGAGGACCACGCCCGCCTGTTGCATTTTCTGCGGCGGCTATACTGTTAACAGGAGGGACTATGTATCAGCGAATTGAAGGTGGGATGTGGCGCCACGTCTGGGTTGTCAGTGATATACATGGCTGTTATCAGTGGCTTATGGAGGAGCTTAAACGCCGCCATTTTAACCCGTATGAGGATTTGCTTATTTCTGTTGGGGATATGATCGATCGTGGGCCTGATAGCGTGAAATGCCTGCAGTTAATTCATGAAAAATGGTTTCGTGCCGTCCGGGGCAACCATGAGCAAATGGCGCTCGACGGTCTGGATAATAACGATTTTTCTCTCTGGATGATGAATGGCGGAATGTGGTTTGCGCAACTTGAACGCGACCAGCAACAGCTTGCGCTGTCGTTGCTCGAGGCCTGTCGCGATTTACCGCATATCATTGAGATAACCTGTGCGAACGGTCTGAACGTGATTGCCCATGCGGATTATCCGGCAGCGGAATACTGCTGGCAAAAACCGGTCAGTGCCCATCGCGTTTTATGGGACCGCGATCGGTTGATGGGGTTTATGGTGGGCAAAGGGCAGGGCATCAGCGGTGCGGATCATTTCTGGTTCGGACATACGCCTGTCGACAGAAGGTATGATTTTGACAATCTTCACTACATTGATACGGGCGCCGTATTTGACGGTTACTTTACGCTGGCGCAGCTGCAGTAATAAATAACCCGCCTTCGGGCGGGTTCTCTTTAGGTCAGGCAAGACGCATGACCCAGGCATCGGTTTTACTATCGTAATGCTCACGGTAAAGGACTGAGTGTTCGCCATCAAGTATTGCCGGGACGCTGGTGTCTGCATCCCATGCATCGAGCTGCATGCACAAATCCGGGTCGGATTTGCAGGGAATACTTAACGTTCGATCGCCTTGTGCTTCGCCGCGCAGCTCTGCGTCGTCGATCTCAAAAGCGCCAATACGCACGCTGGTTTTCGTCATAGTGCTCTCCGGGTCGGTTGTCAAAATCTGGTATGACCAGTGCGGCCACCCATTTTTGATCGTAGACAAGGAGAGCAAAATCGCCAGTAAAAAAATGCGCTTTTTTTCAGGCCGTGCGATCGTTACCGGTAAACAGCCGTCCATCGCGAACCAGCTCGCGCGGATAGCTGTTTTTCAGTCGTGAACCGACTTTTTTTGCCAGCCCGAGCGGGTATCCCTGATACGTCACGATCACTTCATCGCCTGATGGCGTGCTGTCAGGATAGACATCGCGACCACGGTACCACTCTTCGGCTTCCTGATGCGTCAGGGCAAAGGCATTTTCGTGCCCGGCAAGGGCGATGACGGCCTCATGCTGCCAGCGATAGCCTTTATTATGCACTTCCGCCAGGCGGATCCCGATTCGGGAAAAACGGACCTTTCCGATGAGCGGTTCGATCTCAGCCGGGAACAGCCATACCTCTTTATCACGGGTCCAGAGGCGCAGGCTCTCATCCCAGACCAGGCCAATTTTTTCGGCGGCGGCGACAAGCTGTGCTGCATCGCGACCTTTGAGGGGGGCAAACGGGAAGTTGCCGACCTTGAATTTAGGTGCGGGCAGGGGAGCAACTGCCTGTGTTTTACGCAGACGCGCCACAAAGAAGCCTTCGCAGTCGTAAATCTGTGGGAACACATGAAGGAAACCCTCAGGGGTGGCCGCCTCCTGTGCTGAGGCAAACAGATCGTCGAGCGGCAGGAACTCGACCGCATCCGGGTATTGCGCTTTCAGCCACAAACAGACGTCTTCGTTTTCATCGCGGTTTAAGGTACACGTTGAATAGACCAGCGTGCCGCCAGGGCGCAGGGCATGGAATGCGCTCTCGATCAGCTCCCGCTGCGTGGCGGCGATCTCAAGGTTGCTTTCCACGGACCAGTTCTTTAACGCATCGGGATCTTTACGCACCACCCCTTCGCCGGAGCAAGGGGCATCCAGCAGGATGGCGTCGAAGGCTTCCGGCAAGGCGGCGCCAAACACGCGTCCGTCGAAGTGCGTCAGGGCAACATTATGAATACCGCAGCGGCTGATGTTGGCATGCAATACCTTCACGCGGCTGGCGGAAAACTCGTTGGCGAGGATCGCACCGCGGTTACCCATGCGGGCGGCAATTTGCGTGGTTTTTGAGCCAGGCGCCGCGGCCACATCCATCACGCGAGCGGGCGCGTTGCCCTCTGCGAACAGGGCAGCCACCGGCAGCATTGAGCTGGCCTCCTGGATATAGAACAGACCGCTCAGATGTTCCGCGGTACTTCCCAGCGGCACGGCGTCTTCGTCATCGCGCTCGATCCAGAACCCCTCTGCGCACCACGGTACCGGCGTAAGCTGCCAGCTGTAGGGCGCGACCAGCGCCAGAAAATCCTCGACGCTGATTTTCAGCGTATTGACGCGAATACTGCGGCGTAACGGACGCTGGCAGGCGGCGATAAAATCGTCTAACGACAGGTGAGAAGGAAGCGCCTCGCGCATCTGCGCGAGGAATTGTTCAGGAAGAAATACGGAGTTTTGAGCCACGGGCACACCACAGGGAAAAGTTCAGGTGCGCAGTGTAGCATAAAGGCTCCGGTGCGTTGACACCGGAGCCTTGCAGATTAACGCGGCAGGGCGGTTCCCCATTCGCGCCACTCTTTTGGTTCGCTTTCGAGCAGCAGGAAGTGTTTACCCGGCTGCGCTTTCGGTGCCAGCGGCGTTCCCGGCGGCGTGGCAAAAGCAATGCCACCGCGAATGAACTGGTTGAAGGTGCCGGTTTTCACCACGCCTCCCGTCAGGCCAAAGTCCAGCGAATAGCCGGATGCCAGCCAGAATACCGAGTTATTACGTACCAGGTGCTGGTAGCGTTCACTGATGCGCAACGCCACCATTACGCGGTCGGAGAGCGTACCGAGCGTCAGGCCCGTGACCGTACCTACTTCAATACCGCGGAACAGCACAGGGGTGCCGATGCTCAGCGAGCCCGCTTCCGGCACTTCCACCACGATGCTCAGGCCGCCAAGGTAGCGCGAGTCGGTGATCGTGGCTTCCTGCAGCTCGAAATCACGACGGGCATTGCCTTGGCCTGGCTCCACGTTGATGTACGGCTGCAAAATGGTATCGAGATGCTCAACGCCTGCGGCCGAGATCTGCGGCGTGACCACCGAGAAGCGCGTACCCGTCCGGGCAAAGGTCTGCACATATTCCGGGTAAAGTACGGCGGTGGCCTGCACCTCGTTACGCGAGGTGATCAGCGTCAGCTTCTGGATCTGCCCGATATCAATACCCAGATAGCGGATGGGCATACCTTCCGCCAGCTTACCGGCGTCAAACGCGTGCAGGGTAATCTGCCCACCCACAGCACGGGCGGCGGTCTCGGACGGGAAGAGAATACGTTTATCGCCCTTGCGCAGATTCGCGCCCGCACCGCTGAGGTTATCGAAGCTAATCGCCCCCCGCAGCGCGCGTGACAGCGGAGAGGCCTGCACGGTCAGTCCGTTACCGTTAAGCTGAACTTTCGCGCCGCCTTCGGCCCAGAAGACGCTGTTTGGCGTCAGCAGCTTGCGGTACTCCGGCTTGATGTGCAGTTCGATATCAAAGGCGTCGGCACGCGGGCGTACGGTAATCACTTCCCCGACTTCAAACTTGCGATACAGCACCACGGAGCCCGCCTGAACGTCCGGCAGGGTCTCGGCGCTTAACGTCAGCGTGGTGGTAGGAAGATCGCTCAGGCTGTTTTCAATCGCTTTCTCCAGGTTAGCATACAGCGGGTAGCTGTCGCGCACGGGGCCTTTATCCCCTGGTAAAATGCGGATACCGCCGTTGACCCATTCGCTGGCGCTGGCACCGAGAAACTCCACGCCGTCCAGACCCACTTTCACGTCGACGCGACTGTTCACCACGAATTTACTGTCACCGTGCACCAGGTCTCTGTATTGCGGGTCGATGGCGACGGAGAATTGCACCCCCTCTGCGGAGAGCTTGCGCTCCAGCACCTGTCCCACCTGCACGCCGTGTAAAATCAACGGCTGACCGGCTTCAATCCCATAGCTTTCAGGCGCATTCAGGGTAACCGTCACCACGCCCGGTTTTTGCAACAGAGCTTTATCCGCCGGAGCAATCACGAAGCTGTTGCTGGGCTGTCCTTCACCCGGGATCAGCTCAAAGGTATTGCCGGTCAACAGCGTGCTGAGGCTGGTATCGTTCAGCGAGATCTTTGGACTGCGCATTTCGATGCGCGTTTTCTCGCGCAGGAGATCGACCACGCTCGGATCGACCGTCATTTCGCCGGTGACCGACCCGCCCGGGTTGAGCGTCATTTTGGTGAGCTGGCCGACCTGCAGACCCTGATACATCAGCGGCGTTGAACCCGCTTTTAGCCCCTTAGCATCGGGCAGGGCAAGTTTGACGATCACGCCGCGCTGGCTGTGCGCCAGGTCGGCGTACAATCCGAACGTGTCATCAGCGGTGGCAGGGCTCGAGTTTTCCGGGGAGTCAAAGGCAATGGCGCCGTTCACCAGGGCGGCCAGACTTTCCAGCTTCACTTTGGCGCCGCTCAGGCTGAGGTCGGCATCCACGCCGGACACGTTCCAGAAGCGGCTGCCCTTTTTCACCAGATTGGTGAAGCGACGCTCGATCAGCACATCAATGGTGACGCCCTGTTTGTTCGGGTTAATCGAGTAATCGTACACGCGGCCCACCGGGATCTTACGGAAATAGACCAGGGAGCCACTGTTCAGGGAACCGAGGTCCGGCGCCTGGAGATGAATCATCAAATCGCCGTTATTAAGACGGTATTTGGGCTGCGTATCCAGCGCAACAAAGTGATCCTGCGGCTCGCCTTTGCCCGGCATCATGCCAATATAGTTCCCGCCCACGAGCGCATCCAGCCCGGAGACACCGGCCAGAGAGGCTTTGGGCGTCACCAGCCAGAACTGCGTTTCGCTGCGCAGGGCATCCTGCATGTCAGATTTAATGCTGACCCGCACCTGAATCTTGTTCAGCCCTTTTCCAAGGGAGATATCCTGAACCGTACCGACCTCAACCCCCTGGAAGCGAACGGGCGTTCGTCCGGCGACGATGCCGTCGGCGGTCTGGAAATCAATGGTGACCGTACTCCCGCGATCTTCATAGCTTGTCCAGATAAGCCAGCCTGCAATCATCAGGGCGATGACGGGCAGCAACCAGAATGGCGAAATGCGGCGTTTTGTTTTAATTCTCGCTTCAGTCGGCGAAGCGGGGGTTTCCTGACTCATGTGCATCCCAAAGTAAGCGGCTATCCAGCCATTCCACAGCAAGAATAGTCAATATCACCGCAGAGCCGAAATAAAAAGCCGCGGGTCCCATTGTAAAAGCAAGTAACTGATCGCGATTGATGAGCGACATCATCAGCGAAATCACGAACAAATCTAACATTGACCAGCGGCCAATCCAGGTGACGAATCGCAGAAGCAGAATGCGGGTCCGTAAACCTTGTTCACACTTTAAGTGAATGCTGATGAGCAGGGTAATCATCACTACCACTTTGGTAAAGGGAACCAGGATACTGGCAATAAAGACGATCGCCGCCACCCCGACATTGCTGTGCGCAAGGGAGATAATCCCGGAGAGGATAGTATCCTCCTGACGTCCGCCATTCACGTAAATGATGGAAATCGGCAGCATATTGGCGGGGATCAGGAATACCAGGGAGGCAATCAGCGCGGCCCAGCATTTTTGCAGGCTGTTGTTGCGCCGCAGCCGTAATGGAATGTGGCACCGCGGGCAGCGTCCGCGCGGGTCGGGTAACCCGGTATAGTGACAGCCCAGACAGACGCGCAGATTTTCATCGGGGCGCGTGGCGGGGCGCTGAGGGTAAAAACGCTCCCAGAGCTGCTCAACGTTCAGGTGAATCAGCGTCAGGATGCTCAGCAACACCAGACAGATGAAAGCGAAGAGTCCAATGCCGGGCTGCAAAAAGGCGTAGTCCTGGACTTTTATGGACGCAACGCCCACGCCGACCAGATAAATATCCAGCATGACCCACTCTTTGAGCTTATCCAGCATCAGCAGCACCGGGCGAAGGTTCATGCCAAGAATATTGCCAAACCAGAGATAGGCAATGGCGGCAACCAGCACCAGCGGTGCGCCAACGGTGCAGAACAGCACCATGGCGGCGGTAATTGGATCGCCCTGACGGGTCATCTGCCAGATACCCTGCAGCACGTTGGCATCAATGCGCACGCCAAGCAGGTAGAGCTTCAGCAGCGGTTCGCTCCAGGCGAAGGGCATCAGCAGCAGCATGGTGACGGCCATGGCGGCGAGGCGGGTCAACGACCAGTCGCGGCCATCGCGAATTTTAGCGTCGCAGCGGGGACAGAAGGCACTTTGGTGCGATTTCATCTTCGGCAACATAAAAAGCGTATCGCACTGGGGGCAACGCTGATAATGTGCACGAGGCAAAGCTTCGCTTACCGTATGGACAGTTATCTTTCTCGTCGGCGTAATTTTGGTTGTTTTTAAGGCCATCAGCTGCGCACAAATAAGTATTGTTGAAAGTTATAATAACTCATGAACGGATTCATCTTGAGCATGAGCGCATTTAATGCTTATTTTAATAGGCTATGCGGTAATTTTGTAAGACAACTAAGTGATTGAATAATGAACAAAACAGAATTCTACGCGGATCTGAACCGCGATTTTAAGGCATTGATGGCGGGTGAGACCAGCTTCTTAGCCACTCTGGCAAATACTAGCGCATTGCTGTTTGAACGTCTCTCTGACGTAAACTGGGCGGGCTTTTACCTTCTGGAAGGTGAAACGCTGGTGCTCGGTCCGTTCCAGGGAAAGCTGGCGTGCGTGCGTATCCCGGTTGGGCGTGGCGTATGCGGCACGGCGGTGGCCGAGAATCAGGTCCAGCGTGTGGAAGACGTTCATGCGTTTGACGGACACATTGCCTGTGATGCTGCCAGTAATTCTGAAATCGTTCTGCCGCTGGTGGTCAAAAATCAGATTATTGGCGTTCTGGACATCGACAGTACGGTCTTCAGTCGCTTTACAACCGAGGACGAACAGGGGCTGCGCGAGCTGGTGGCGAATCTGGAAAACGTACTCGCAGCAACCGATTATCAAAAATTCTTTGCGAGCGTCGCAGGATAATCAACGGATAACGTAGCATTTACTGATAGCGTCATTATAATGACGCCTGTTCATGCCTGCGCTTGTTGGCAACGTCCGTTGTAATCAGGAAATTTCATGGAAAATCAACCTAAGTTGAATAGCAGTAAAGAAGTTATCGCATTTCTGGCCGAGCGTTTCCCGCAGTGCTTCAGCGCGGAAGGCGAAGCTCGTCCCCTGAAAGTCGGTATTTTTCAGGATCTGGTGGCGCGTGTTGAAGGGGAAATGAACCTCAGCAAAACTCAGCTGCGTTCCGCCTTACGTCTTTATACTTCGAGCTGGCGTTACCTGTACGGTATCAAACCTGGCGCGACTCGCGTGGATCTCGACGGCAACCCTTGCGGTGAGCTGGACGAGCAGCACGTTGAGCATGCGCGCAAGCAGCTGGAAGAAGCCAAAGCACGCGTTCAGGCACAACGTGCGGAACAGCAAGCGAAAAAACGCGAAGCCGCCGCGGCAAACGGCCAGGAAGAAGCGCCTCGTCGTGAGCGTAAACCACGCCCTGCGCCGCGTCGTCACGATAATAACGATCGCAAACCGCGTGCAGACAAACCAGCAGCAAAAGCCCCACGTGCGCCTCGTGAAGAGCCGCGCCATACTCCGGTTTCTGACATTAACGCCCTGAGCGTCGGTCAGGCACTGAAGGTAAAAGCGGGTAACAATGCTATGGACGCCACCGTACTGGAAATCACCAAAGATGGCGTTCGTGTACAGCTGACTTCTGGTATGTCAATGATTGTACGCGCAGAACACTTGTTGTTCTGAAACGGAGGCCAAGCCTGGCATGAACACTTTTTTTAAGCTCACCGCGCTGGCGGGTCTGTTTGCTATAACAGGTCACGCTTTTGCAGTGGACGATATCACGCGTGTTGATCAAATTCCGGTACTCAAGGAGGAGACGCAGCACGCGACGGTGAGCGAGCGCGTGACCTCACGTTTCACCCGTTCGCACTATCGTCAGTTCGATCTCGATCAGGCCTTTTCGGCCAAAATCTTTGACCGCTATCTGAACTTGCTGGATTACAGCCATAACGTTTTGCTCGCCAGCGATGTCGAGCAGTTCGCTAAGCGAAAATCCGAGGTGGGTGATGAGTTGCGTTCAGGCAAGCTGGATCTGTTCTACGATCTCTACAACCTGTCGCAAAAGCGCCGCTTCGAACGCTATCAGTACGCGCTGAAAGTGCTGGAACGTCCAATGGACTTCACCGGCAACGACACCTTCAATCTGGACCGCAGCAAAGCGCCCTGGCCAAAAGATGAAGCCGAGCTGAATGCGCTGTGGGACGGCAAAGTTAAATACGACGAACTGAGCCTTAAGCTCACCGGCAAAGACGAAAAAGAGATCCGTGACACGCTGACGCGTCGTTACAAATTTGCCATTCGTCGCCTGGCCCAGACCAACAGTGAGGATGTCTTCTCGCTGGCCATGACGGCCTTTGCGCACGAAATCGATCCGCACACCAACTATCTCTCACCACGCAACACCGAACAGTTCAATACCGAAATGAGCCTGTCTCTGGAAGGTATCGGCGCGGTGCTGCAGATGGACGATGATTACACGGTGATCAATTCGATGGTCGCGGGTGGCCCGGCATCTAAAAGCAAAGCGATTAGCGTAGGCGATCGTATTGTGGGTGTGGGACAAACCGGCCAGAACATGGTCGACGTGATCGGCTGGCGTCTTGATGACGTGGTTGCGCTGATCAAAGGTCCGAAAGGCAGCAAGGTTCGTCTGGAAATTCTGCCAGCCGGAAAAGGCACCAAAACCCGTATCGTTACCCTGACCCGTGAGCGTATCCGTCTGGAAGACCGCGCGGTGAAAATGTCGGTGAAAACCGTGGGTAAAGAGAAGGTGGGCGTCCTGGATATTCCTGGCTTCTACGTCGGGCTGACTGACGATGTGAAAGTTCAGCTGCAGAAGCTTGAAAAGCAGAACGTCAGCAGCATCATCATCGACCTGCGCAGTAACGGCGGCGGGGCACTGACGGAAGCGGTTTCTCTCTCTGGCCTGTTCATCCCATCTGGCCCGGTGGTTCAGGTGCGCGATAACAACGGTAAAGTGCGCGAAGATGCGGACAATGACGGTGTGGTCTACTACAAAGGCCCGCTGGTTGTTCTCGTTGACCGCTTCAGCGCTTCCGCGTCTGAGATCTTTGCCGCAGCCATGCAGGACTACGGCCGCGCGTTGATCGTCGGTGAGCCAACCTTCGGGAAAGGCACTGTTCAGCAGTACCGCTCTCTGAATCGTATTTACGATCAGATGCTGCGTCCGGAATGGCCTGCGCTGGGCTCGGTTCAGTACACCATTCAGAAATTCTACCGCGTAAACGGCGGCAGTACGCAGCGTAAGGGCGTCACGCCGGACATCATCATGCCGACTGGCACCCAGGAGACGGAAACCGGCGAGAAGTTTGAAGATAACGCCTTGCCGTGGGACAGCATCAATGCCGCGACCTACGTGAAAGCGGGTGATATGACGCAGTTTGGCCCTGAGTTGCTGAAGGCGCATAACGACCGCATCGCGAAAGATCCGGAGTTCCAGTACATCATGAAGGACATTGCGCGATTCAATGCTCTGAAGGATAAGCGGAATATTGTTTCTCTTAATTACGCTCAGCGTGAAAAAGAGAACAACGAAGATGATGCAACCCGCCTGGCGCGTATCAACGATCGCTTCAAGCGTGAAGGCAAGCCTCTGCTCAAGAAACTGGACGATCTGCCAAAAGATTACCAGGAGCCGGATCCGTATCTCGACGAGACGGTGCATATCGCTCTCGACCTGGCGAATCAGGAAAAAGAGAAACCTGCCGTACAGCCCGCTCCGGCAAAATAACCTCCCAACAGGCACAAGACATTGTGCCTGTTTCTTTTTGTACTTTATCCTTCCGTCAGCCAGATTTTCAATTGTGTAAAGTTGTGTCTTTCTGGTGACTTACGCCCTCAGGATGCTTGAAAATAGCCGCAATACCCATACGATGTGGGTAATCGCATAGTGCGTTTTGTTAAACTGAGGTAAAAAGAAAATTATGATGCGAATCGCGCTCTTCCTGCTCACCAACCTCGCGGTGATGGTGGTTTTCGGGCTCGTGCTAAGCCTGACAGGAATTCAGTCGAGCAGCGTTCAGGGTCTGTTGATTATGGCGCTGCTGTTTGGTTTTGGTGGCTCGTTCATCTCCCTGCTGATGTCGAAGTGGATGGCACTGAAATCGGTAGGGGGTGAGGTCATTGAGCAACCCCGTAACGATATGGAACAGTGGCTGATGAATACGGTGGCTCAGCAGTCCCGTCAGGCCGGGATCGCCATGCCGCAGGTGGCCATTTACCATGCTCCGGATATCAACGCGTTCGCCACGGGGGCCCGTCGCGATGCGTCACTGGTTGCTGTCAGCACCGGACTGCTGCAGAACATGAGCCGTGACGAAGCCGAAGCGGTTATCGCCCACGAAATCAGCCATATCGCCAACGGTGACATGGTGACCATGACCCTGATTCAGGGCGTGGTAAACACCTTCGTGATCTTTATCTCCCGTATTCTGGCGCAGATTGCCGCGGGCTTCATGGGCGGCAACCGCGACGAAGGTGAAGAGAGCAACGGCAACCCGCTGATCTATTTTGCTGTGTCGATGGTTCTGGAACTGGTATTCGGTATTCTGGCGAGCATCATCACCATGTGGTTCTCTCGTCACCGTGAATTCCACGCGGATGCCGGCTCTGCGAAGCTGGTTGGTCGTGAGAAGATGATTGCCGCGCTGCAGCGTCTGAAAACCTCCTACGAGCCGCAGGAAGCGAACAGCATGATGGCCTTCTGCATTAACGGTAAATCCAAATCGCTGAGCGAGCTGTTTATGTCTCACCCGCCGCTGGATAAGCGTATTGAAGCGCTGCGCAGTGGGGAATACCTGAAGTAACGCAACAAAACACAAAAAGCCGGGCGGGAGAACACTCCGCCCGGCTTTTTTTATGCCTGAACCCTGGGCTGGGTCACCCGCAGGCCGCTGACGACCGCCGCGAGGGTGGCAAGGGCGCCTGCGGTGAGGAGCGCAAGGTGGTTACCGTTTTGTCCGGCAAGGTTAAACATCAGGGCGACCAGTGCCGCACCACTGCTTTGGCCCAGCAGACGCGCGGTTCCCAGCATACCGCTTGCCCCACCGCTGCGATGCCGTGGTGCTGAGGTGATAATGGTGTGATTATTGGGGGACTGGAACAGGCCAAACCCTGCGCCGCAGAGGATCATGCGCCAGATGATGTCCAGATCCGAAGGCGACGAGGGCAACAATGCTAACGCGAAAAGGCCTGTCGCCATCACCGCCAGCCCCAAAGCGCCCAATAAACCGGCATGAACGCGTTCAATTAAATAACCTGCCAGCGGTGCCATCACCATTGTCGCCAGCGGCCAGGGGGTGAGCAGCAGCCCGGTTTCCACTTCTGAACGGCCAACTACGCTCTGCAGAAAGAAGGGCAGGGAGACCAGAGCCAGCATCTGGGCGCAGAACGAGCAGACAGACGTGCAGATGGAGAGCGAAAAGAGGGGAATACGCAGCAGGTCAACGGGCAGCAAAGGAACTGGCAGGGTGAGCTGGCGGCGTACAAAGAAGAAGCCGATCGCCAGCAGGGCGAGGAGCTCCGCGGCGGTAAGCACCAGAGATTGTCCCTGCGCAAAGCCGCTTAGCGCCGTAATCAGCAGGCCGAAGGTCAGGGCATTCATCACCGCACTTGCCACGTCGAAGCGCGGCATGCTGCTTTTGGGGCCGTTAGCGGGGAGAAAGCGCAGGGCAAAAAAGATGGCGACGATACCCAGTGGCACGTTAATGGCGAACAGCCATTGCCATGACGCAACGGAGAGGATCGCCGCCGCAATGGTTGGCCCGGCGGCAGAAGAGACGGCGACAATAAACGAGTTTATCCCCATTCCGCGCCCCAGATGACGCTGCGGATAAATCAAGCGGATCAGCGCCGTGTTTACGCTCATGAGCGCCGCGCCGCCAAAACCCTGCGCAATACGCGCAAGCGTCAGGGTATGCAGTGAATCTGAAAGGGCACAGAGCAGGGAGGTAAAAGTGAAAACCACCAGGCCGCACTGATATACCCGGCGGTAGCCGAACATATCGCCGAGGAAAGAGAACGAGAGCAGTGACACCACAATCGCAATCTGGTAGGCGTTAACAATCCAAATCGAACTGGCGGGTGAGGCATGCAGGTCGCTGGCGATGGTTGGCAGGGCAACGTTCGCAATCGCGCCGTCAAGGACGGCCATTGAGATACCGATAATGATGGTCGCTATTGCGCCATACCGTTGGGGTAATGGCAGGCCATCAGAAAGATTTTTTTCCATCAGGAGTAAAAAGCTCAGCGTGAAATTATTCTCAGGGTAACTATTTTAGCATTGTTACAGCCGCGATATGTCGCAGATTTGTAACGAAGTAAACGCGGATTGATTGCAGGTGACATGACGGGAACTTATAATAAAAACCGGTTCTGATTTTTATAAAACACTCGCTATGAGGTGGTAAATGGCTATTGCGGATTTGGATAAACAGCCAGATTCTGTTTCTTCCGTGCTGAAGGTGTTTGGCATCTTACAGGCGCTTGGAGAAGAGCGTGAAATAGGTATTACAGAGCTGTCGCAGCGCGTGATGATGTCAAAAAGCACCGTTTATCGCTTTTTGCAAACCATGAAGTCCCTGGGATACGTTGCGCAGGAAGGCGAATCTGAAAAGTATTCTCTGACGCTTAAGCTGTTTGAATTGGGTGCGCGTGCGCTACAAAATGTTGACCTGATCCGCAGCGCTGACATTCAGATGCGTGAAATCTCTCGCCTGACCAAAGAGACCATTCATCTCGGTGCGCTGGATGAAGACAGCATCGTTTACATCCATAAAATCGACTCCATGTACAATCTGCGCATGTATTCGCGCATTGGTCGACGCAACCCGCTCTACAGTACCGCCATTGGTAAAGTTCTGCTGGCGTGGCGCGATCGCGAGGAAGTGAAGCAGATCCTTGAAGGCGTGGAATACAAGCAAAGTACCTCACGAACCATTACCAGCACGGATGCGCTGCTGACGGTGCTTGACCGCGTGCGCGAGCAGGGATATGGCGAAGATAACGAAGAGCAGGAAGAGGGGCTGCGCTGCATCGGCGTTCCGGTATTTGACCGCTTTGGCGTGGTGATCGCGGGCTTGAGTATCTCCTTCCCAACCTTACGCTTCTCCGAAGAGCGTCTGCATGAGTATGTGGCTATTCTGCACACTGCGGCACGGAAAATTTCTGAACAGATGGGATATCACGACTACCCGTTTTAATCCCTGCTGGTAGAGAAAAACGCCGCATCTGATGCGGCGTTTTTTGTATGTCATTCACCAGGCTGATTAGCCATTATCAATCACGACGGATGTTTTACGCAGTACAGGGCAGTGGGTTAAACCAACGATCCCGCTGTCAGTATGCAGATACTGGGCAGTGCTCATTCCCTGTGCTGTGAGATATTTACACTGAATGCCTAGCCCGGCTGCGTTTTCGGTGCTCCCCACGAGCACGCCATAGCCCGTTAACAGAAGGCCAATCCAGACAAGGGCCAGTGCAATAATTGTTCGAATAATGAATCGCATCATTACCTCTTTTATCGTTGTTATCGTAATGCTAGCGTAAAGCGTTTACGCGATGAAACAAGTGCAGGATTCTGAAAAAAAGCGCGATGGAGGCACAGTTAGTCCTTGTTTAAGATAAGCGTGATAATCTCGTTACATCAGGTCCTTAGACGGAGTGTGGAGTGAAAAAAATACGCTGGGTAATTCTGATTATCGTGCTGATAGCGTGCGTGGTGTTATGGACGCAGACGATCAATGTGATGTGCGATCAGGATGTACAGTTTTTTAGCGGCGTTTGCGCAATAAACAAGTTTATTCCGTGGTAATAGACATTTTTTCTCAACGTGATTTCCTTCCTTCGCGCCAGTGGTAAAATAGACGTTTTTATTGAGGTGGTGAAATGGGTGAGTTACTGAATTCAGGGCTGCTGAATATAGCATCCCTGATGATTTCTTTGGTGGTTCTGCTTGTGGGGCTGGTCATCTGGTTTTTCGTGAACCGCGCCAGTTCCCGTACTAACGAGCAGATCGAACTGCTGGAAGCGCTGCTCGATCAGCAAAAACGTCAGAATGCGCTGCTACGCCGTCTGTGTGAGGCTAACGAACCGGAAGAGAAAGACGCGCCGAAAGACGCGGTCGCTGAAGATAACAAAGACGAAGACGACTTTATCCGCCTGGTGGCTGAGCGTTAATCTTTTTGTCCTGGGAGGTGGCTGTGGTCTGGAAAAATCCCTGGTATGACCCCTCCCTGAAACATCACACCCCAAACGGTTTTTGTAATACCGATCCTGTCGGACATCAACCCGGCGACCTTGACCGTTGGCGTAAAGCGCGTAAAGAGGCCGGATTACCGAAGCCGCCCGCGCTGGGTTATGAAGACTTTATCCGCCAGTGGTGGCAACCGGTTGAGCTTACGCAACCTCAGGAAGATGGGGTATGGTGGCTCGGACACGCGAGCGTGTTGCTGCAGCTGGACGGCAATATCATCCTTACCGATCCGGTGTTTTCTCGACGCGCTTCTCCGCTGCCTTTCCTGGGACCCCAGCGTAAGACACCCCCCGTACTGTCTGTCGCGCAACTTCATCAGCTGGATGCGGTCGTCATTTCCCATAATCATTACGATCATCTTGATGACGCAACCCTTCGCCGAATCCTCAAACGCTTTCCCGACGTCAGTATTTTTGTTCCTTTGGGCCTCGCCGACTGGTTTCGTCGCCGGGGAGCAAAACGCGTGGTCGAACTCGACTGGTGGCAGAGTTTCACCTGGCAGGGGATGACGCTGACCGCCGTACCGGCACAGCACTGGAGCATGCGCACGCCATGGAACCGCAATCGTTCCTTATGGTGTGGCTGGGTGATGGAAGGACGGCATCACCGTTTCTGGTTCAGCGGTGATACCGGTTATTCACCTGAGCTGCTGTTGATTCCTGAACGCCTGGGCCAGATAGATGCCGCCGCGTTACCGATTGGTGCCTATGCCCCACGATGGTTCATGGCTGTCCATCATATGGATCCGCAATCTGCGGTGGCATTGTGGCAGCAGCTGGGCTCACCTCTGGCGTTCCCTATTCACTGGGGCGTGTTTGAACTGGCAGATGAATCCTTAGATGAACCTGTGCAGGAGTTAACTCACGCACTCGATAATTTAGCACCAGTTAACCATTCTTTCAGGATACTGAAAATTGGTGAATATTTATCCTTATAAACGAAGCGATAAATTGTTGCATATATTGTTGATGTAAGCGCACGCAGGAATGTTTTATTTTTATCGAAACGTTTTGCTTGCCTTCTTTTGATGCAGAGTCATAAAAATTTCATTATTTTGGTGCATAACGCTGTTTATTCGCTGGTGCATTTTAATACAGCTGGACGCGGGTTATTAACACTGTTTTTTCTCTGAAACAATTTGGTCGCGTTACAATGATTTAAGCATAAGTTTTCACAAATTGTTCTAACTCAATCAAGACGTAAGATTTCTTTTCCTGTTTGCTGGACGGTTCGTAATGATTGAGCTATGTTAAAAAAGTCTTAGATTACAGCGGTTGTGAAAGCAACGCTGGGTCTTTGTTACGCAGCAGGGCTGTCTGTACGTGATGCGCATAATTGTGCAAAACCTGACAGGCACTGTTCGAATTTGTGCGGCGGATCGAGACATGTTTAAAAATGGCTTGCCATATTAAACATAGTGTGTGATAACACGTTTTGGGTCAAACGAGGTACAGTTCTGTTTATGTGTGGCATTTTCAGTAAAGAAGTCCTGAGTAAACACGTTGTCGTTGAATACCGCTTCTCTGCCGAACCTTATATTAGTGCCTCATGCAGTAATGTCTCAGTTTTATCTCAGTTAATGCCTGCGGGCTAAGAAAACACTCTAAGGAATTTTGCAAAATGGCAAAGATTAAAGGTCAAGTTAAGTGGTTCAACGAGTCTAAAGGTTTTGGTTTCATTACTCCTGCTGACGGCAGCAAAGACGTGTTCGTACACTTCTCTGCAATCCAGGGTAACGGCTTCAAAACTCTGGCTGAAGGCCAGAACGTTGAGTTCGAAATTCAGGACGGCCAGAAAGGCCCAGCTGCAGTTAACGTAACTGCTATCTGATCGAACCGCTGCTGACTGAAGTGCCCGGCACTTCACTCTCAGACATAAAGCCTCGCCTGTCGCGGGGCTTTTTTATGTCCCTTATCTTTCAAAATATTACCATCCGCGGTCTTGTTAGTAACTTGTTGCAAAGCTGCGAGGTTAGTAGCACTGTTTCGCCACCTTCTCGCCGTCTTTTCCCGTTAAATCAGGGCGTTGTTTTACAGCCCTGGGGTTCAGGTGAAGAAGACATTGATAACAGCAACTGGAAATTTCACGCCGGCGCGTTTTGCTCTGCTCTGTTTAGCTATTTTTTGTAGTCTGGCTTTTCTGCTGGGGCGCGTTGCCTGGCTGCAAATCATCAAGCCTGACAATCTGGTGAAGCAGGAGGATATGCGATCCCTCCGTCAGCTGGCGATTGATGCGCCGCGCGGTATGATAATGGATCGTGAGGGTCGCCCCCTGGCGGTGAGCGTGCCTGTCCAGGCCGTTTGGGCCGATCCTAAAACGGTGCTGGCAAAAGGGGGCGTCGGCCTTGATGAGCGCTGGCAGGCGCTGGCCAGCGCGCTGCATCTCTCCCTCGGCACACTCTCGGCACGCATCAACGCCAATCCGCAGGGCCGTTTTATTTACCTTGCCCGTCAGGTCGATCCTGCGCAGGCAAAGTGGATCGACAAACTGAATCTGCCCGGCATCAATTTGCGCGATGAGTCCCGCCGTTTTTATCCTGCTGGCCATGTGGCAGCGAACCTGATTGGCTTCACCAATATTGACGGGCAGGGCATCGAAGGTGTGGAAAAGAGCTTCAACGCGCAACTCACCGGCAAGCCGGGTGTGCGTCAGGTAAGGGAAGATCGCTATGGACGTGTGGTTGAAAACCTGACCGAAATTGCGCCCGCACCGGCGCATAACATCCAGTTAAGTATTGACGAGCGGCTGCAAACCATCACCGAAGATGCGCTCGACAATGCCGTGGCCTGGAACAAGGCCGAGTCGGGGGCGTCGGTGCTCATTAATATCCCAACCGGGGAAATCCTCGCCATGGCGAGCTACCCGGATTTTAACCCCAATAATCGTGAAGGGGCGACGATAAACGATTTTCGCAACCGCGCAATCAGCGATACGTTCGAACCCGGTTCAACCGTCAAGCCGCTGGTGCTGATGACGGCTCTGCAGCAGGGGCTGGTCCAGCCGGACAGCGTGATTGACACCCACCCGTATACCCTTGACGGGCATCGCATTCGCGACGTGGGCTTTTACCCTGAGCTGACGATGACCGGGATCCTGCAAAAATCGAGCGACACCGGCGTTTCCCGACTTTCGCTGGCGATGCCTGTCCAGCATCTCATCGATACCTATCGAAACTTTGGTTTTGGCACCAATACGGGGCTTGGCTTAACGGGGGAAAGCTCGGGGCTGTTGCCACAGCGTAAATACTGGAGCCAGCTCGATCGCGCGACTTTTGCCTTCGGCTACGGGCTGATGGTTACGCCGCTCCAGCTGGCCCACGTCTACGCCACGATTGGTGGGTACGGGCTTGAGCGTCCGCTCTCGATCACCCGCATCGATCCCCCCGTTATCGGGCATCGCGTCATGCCGGAAGAGATTGCCCATGAAGTGGAGCACATGATGGAGAGCGTTGCGCTGCCGGGTGGCGGAGGCGTTAAGGCTGCCGTGCGTGATTACCGGGTGGCGGTGAAAACCGGTACGGCAAAGAAAATTGATGATAGCGGGAAGTATGTCGATAAATACGTCGCCTACACGGCGGGGGTTGCCCCTGCCAGCAATCCGCGTTTTGCCCTGGTGGTGGTGATTAACGATCCGCAAAACGGGGCTTACTACGGCGGGGCCGTCTCTGCCCCTGTCTTCAGTGAGATTATGGGTAACGTGCTGCGTCTGGAGAATATCAAACCTGATGGGTTACCGGCGGGATCCGATCACCTTATCGTCATGCGCTAACCGGGCGTTTATAACAGGGGCGAATAGCGGTACACTTCGCCCTTTGATTATGCTCCGGAGTTGCCATGTCCTTCAGCTGTCCCCTTTGCCACGCCCCCCTGACGCACTCAGATAAACGGTATACCTGCCCGCAGGGGCATCAGTTTGACCGGGCAAAAGAAGGCTACGTGAATCTTCTGCCGGTCCAGCATAAGCGTTCCCGCGATCCTGGCGACAGTGCTGAGATGATGCGGGCGCGCCGCGCGTTTCTCGATGCCGGACACTATCTGCCGCTGCGGGAGGCCGTCGCGCAGATGCTCAATGACATTCTGCCTGCTTCAGCCACCGCCATGCTCGATATCGGCTGTGGGGAAGGATACTACACCGCACGGTTTGCGGAGGTTGCTCGTGAGAAGGGCGCGCAGACATTCGGTCTGGACGTGTCGAAAGTGGCCATACGCGCGGCGGCAAAGCGTTATACCGACGTGACGTTCTGCGTGGCCTCCAGCCACCGGTTGCCGTTTGACGATGCCAGCATGGACGCGGTTATCCGTATCTACGCGCCGTGTAAGGCAGAGGAGCTGGCGCGCGTGGTGAAGCCGGGTGGATCGGTGGTCACCGTGACCCCAGGCCCGCGTCATCTGATGGAGCTGAAAGGGCTGATCTACGACGAAGTGCGTCTGCATGCCCCGCATTCAGAGCAGCTGGGCGGTTTTACCCTGAAGCAGGCGGAATCAGTGGCGTACGAAATGACGCTGAAAGGGGAAGAGGCCGTCGCGTTATTGCAGATGACGCCGTTCGCGTGGCGGGCAAAACCGGAGGTGTGGGAAACGCTGGCGGCACATTCAACATTTCGCTGCCAGACGGACTTCAGCATCCACATCTGGCAGCGCGAAGATTAACCGGCGAAGTGTGCCCAGAGGATCTGGGCGCCAATGCCAATCAGCACTATTCCCCCGAGGATCTCGGCGCGTTTACCCAGCAGCGGGCCGATAAACCGTCCGACCATCATGCCCAGCGTGGACATAATCAGGGTTGCACAGCCAATAGCCAGCGCGGTGGCGATAATATTGACCTGCAGAAATGCCAGACCCACACCAACGGCCATCGCATCAAGGCTGGTGGCAATGGCGGTGGTGACCAGCAGCCAGAAGCCGTGGCGATGCTGCGGCTCCTCGTGTTCATCATCACCGCCGCGAAAACCTTCAATGACCATTCGGCCTCCGAGGAACACCAGCAGGACGAAGGCAATCCAGTGGTTCCACTCCAGCACGAACTGGCTGGCGAGCATGCCAAGTCCCCAGCCGATAAGCGGGGTCAGCGTTTCGATAGCGCCAAAAATCAGGCCGGTACGCAGGGCTTCTGAGAATTTAGGTTTGTGTAGTGTGGCGCCTTTTCCGATGGAAGCAGCGAAGGCGTCCATGGACATGCCAAAAGCGAGAAGGATCGTAGCGGAGATATTCATAACAGCGTCCAGACCGGGGATATCCATATGACACATCACTGCCCCCAGTAAACAGCAGTTGATGTATCTATGGTCTCGCCTGATCGCAATGCACATAAGATGTGCGGTAAGCGATCCGTACGTGCCACGTTTTTCAACGAGTATGTTGACACGTACATTTCCTGTGAACAGGAAATCGGCTACTCCCCAACGACGGGCGCAACCTTAACATATTTTGAGAATATAAAACAACAATGAAAAGGCATTATTTAAAACGTTTGTTGATAACGATTTTCATTTGTCTTTGATCGTGAAAATATCGTTAACAAATAGCGTTCAAATTAGCGGTGGGGATATAGCTTCGGCTATATTTCTTGCGCAAAATAAACACAGGATATAGCCGTTGCTATATAGCTAACTCATTGAGTTTTAACGAGTAACTTGTATATCTTTTCCAGGTCATCAATATTCTTCACCCGAATAAGCAGGCGGCGTTGTTCTAATTGCATCACCAGCACGCCGTCTTCGGATAAATTCATCTCTTTAATACGGTTATATTCTATCCATACATTGGCGAAGAAGAATCCGTGGGATTTAAAAATGATTTTTGGCGTGCGGATCCAGAACAGATAAATCGCCATTAATGCCAGCGCACATAATAACCATGTGGTTAATAATGCACCATGGCTGGTGACGTTATTGTAAATAAGAATGGCGATGAGACCCACGAAGATAAAGGCATCCACGCGCCCGCGTCGTAGCAGGGGAAGGGAGAGCAGCGTCTCGCCGTGACGGCGGGGCATAATGAACTCGTCATAGATCGCGTAAGCCAGAAGGGCAACAACAAATAAAACCAGTACGATGTCCGTGACAGTCATTCATCCTCCAGATAAAAAAAACCGGGGGCAAGCCCCCGGCCTATAGCATTGAAACTTACAGGCCCAGCAGGCCGACGGCGTAGCCCGCAATACCGATGACGAAGAAGCCAACGATAATCCACAGCGGATTCACTTTCTTACGCAGCAGCCACATACAGGCGAAGGTCAACAGCAGCGGGACCAGGCCCGGCATCAGCTGATCCAGAATCGTCTGCACGGTGGTGACGCGGGTCTGACCATCCTGTCCGGTGATGGTCGATACCACCAGCGGGATGTTCACGTGCGTCCACTTGTTTACCAGCGCGCCCATGACAAACAGGCCGAGGATTGACGCCCCCTCAGTCAGTTTCTGCAGGAAGCCGCCGCCCATGTCCTTAACGATGTCCACCCCTTTACGGTAGCCGTAGGCCACGCCGTAGTAACGGGTCAGCAGACGCACGGCGTTGAACAGGATGAAGAACAGCAGCGGGCCAAGCAGGCTGCCGCTCATCGCGATACCGGCACCCAGTGCCGCGAAGACCGGACGCACGGTCCCCCAGAAGATAGGGTCACCGACACCGGCCAGCGGACCCATCAGACCGACTTTGATACCGTTGATGGCACCATCGTCAATCTCTGCGCCGTTTGCACGCTGCTCTTCCATCGCCAGCGTTACGCCCAGTACAGGGGCAGCAACGTAAGGATGGGTGTTAAAGAATTCCAGGTGACGCTTGATGGCCTGACGGCGTGCTTCGTTGTTTTCCGGGTACAGGCGCTTGATCGCCGGTACCATGGAGAAGCAGAAACCCAGCGCCTGCATACGTTCGAAGTTCCATGAACCCTGAAACAGGTTAGAACGGATGAACACGCCACGAATATCACCCGGAGTGAGTTTTTTCTCGGTGGTAGTTTTTGTCATATCAACCATTTCGCTCACCTGTTAGTCCAGTTCGTTATCGAGATCGTTGTTACCAGCAGCCTGCGCTGGGGCACCCGCAACGCGGTTATATTTCGGGCTGAGCTGGATGTAGAGAATCGCCATCACCGCACCGATCACACCCAGTGCAACCAGGTTGAAGTTGGTGAAGGCCGCGGTCACGAAGCCGAGGTAGAAGAACGGCATCAGGTAGCCTGCGCGCATCATGTTGATGACCATCGCATAACCAACGACCACGATCATACCGCCCGCGATGTTCAGGCCGCCGGTGACCACTTCAGGAATGGCGTTCAGCATGCTCTGGACTTCACTGGTACCCACAGAGATCGCGACGATAACCGCCGGGATTGCGATACGCATCGCCTGCAGGAACAGGGATGAAACGTGGATCCATGACAGTGCCGTGAGGTTGCCATTGTCGGCCGCCTTATCCGCCGCGTGCTGGAAGGCAACGGTGATAGTACGAACGATGATGGTCAGAACCTGGCCTGCGGCTGCCAGCGGGATTGCCAGGGCGATACCTGCACCAATACTCTGGTGACCGGCAATAACCAGAACGGTAGAAATGATAGAGGCCAGCGCGGCATCGGGCGCAACCGCCGCACCGATGTTCATCCAGCCCAGGGCGATCATTTCCAGGGTACCACCGATGATGATACCGGTTTTCATGTCACCCAGAACGGCCCCAATTAGCGTACAGGCCACCAGAGGACGGTGGAACTGAAATTCATCAAGTACGGATTCCATACCCGCAATACATGCGACCACGAACACCAGCACAATCTGAAGAGTGGTAATCTCCATTGTACTTCTCCTATTACATAAGCATTATGTGAAAAACCGGCGCGGGCTTATTTCCCAACTTTGCCGATCAAATCCATCATTTTCAGTTTCTGGTCCGTGGAAACCTTACGGGCTTCCAGCTCAATACCGCGTGCATTCAGCTTGTTGAATGCTTCGATATCTTTCGCATCGACTGAAATGGCGTTGTTGACCTGCGTTTTGCCCTGACGGAATGCCATACCACCAATGTTAACGGAGGTGATTTTCACGCCGCCTTCAACAATGCGCTCAACGTCTGTCGGGTTAGTGAACAGGAGCATCACGCGTTCGCCCGCATATTTCGGGTTGTTGTATACGCGAATCATCTTGGCGACATCCACAACGTGCGCGGTAACGCCAGGAGGAGCAACCTGAGTCAGAAGGGTTTTACGTACGGTATCAGCGGCCACTTCGTCGCTGACCACGATAATGCGTCGAACGTTGGTTTCTTTGGTCCAGCGCGTGGCAACCTGACCGTGGATTAAGCGGTCATCAATACGCGCAAGGCCGATCACCATGTAATCATTCGGGCCCATCGGTTTTGCCGGTGCCGCCGCTTTCGATGCCGCTGCAGGCGCAGGGGCAGGTTTTTCAACCGGCTGTGCCTTCAGGGCCTTAACCCCTTCGCGGCCGGTTTCAACGGCCAGTGCAACCAGCTCATCGAAGGACGGATTGTCGTCGCGTGCCATGAGGGTTTCCACCAGCATGGGAATATTGACCCCGGCGACAACTTCATAGTGCTCTTTATCGACGACAATGCGGCTGGCAGCATTGAACGGGCTGCCGCCCCATGTATCAACGAGAAACAGCACGCCTTTGCTGGTATCCAGCTTCTCGAGCTGAGCGTTGTACTTCTCTATCAGCGTCTCGGCGTTTTCACCGGGAACGAAATCGATCCAGCCGACGTTTTCCTGCTCGCCCAACAGCATCTCTGCCGTTTTGAGTAGCTGCTCAGCAGCCCAACCATGTGTGCCTATGACAATAGCAATGGTCACTTGCTACCTCCTTTTATTATCATTAATACGCCTGCCAGGCAGTCGTACTGAGAATCGTATTGGCGAACCGAATCGATTCAGATAAGGGTTAGAGTTCAAAAAACTAAGACTTCCGCGAATTATTTTAGATAGTGAAAAAATAATTTATGTGATGAAGATCCGTAATTTAGCCACGCGTTACAGAATTATCTGTAGCGTAAAGCCGCTGTGTTACAGAACTTTGCAAAGGAACGTAAATCTTTGCTAAAAACACAGTCTCTCTGATATGTTTAGCCTCCGTTTAATTGTTCAGGAGTATAGGGCTCCAGCCCACTATATGGACCGTCACCGACGTCAGTCATCTTCCAGGCCATTTCGCGCCTTTTTCACCGGCGATCCTCGCCACGTAACGACTCTGTCTGCCTCTGTTTTGCCCACATTGAGTGGGGCACCGTTTCGTCATTCCTTTAGCAGGAGCTTGTCATGGAATTCTTAATGGACCCGTCAATCTGGGTGGGATTGCTCACGCTGGTGGTGCTGGAGATCGTTCTCGGCATTGATAACCTGGTGTTTATCGCCATCCTTGCGGATAAGCTGCCGCCAAAACAGCGTGATAAAGCGCGTCTGATTGGTCTCTCGCTGGCGCTGGTCATGCGACTGGGGCTGCTCTCCGTCATCTCGTGGATGGTCACGCTGACCAAACCGCTGTTCTCCGTCATGGATTACAACTTCTCCGGCCGTGATTTAATCATGCTGATCGGGGGGATATTCCTGCTCTTCAAAGCGACGACAGAACTTCACGAGCGGCTGGAAAACCGTCAGCACGATGATGGGCACGGTAAAGGCTATGCCAGTTTCTGGGTCGTGGTACTGCAGATCGTGGTGCTGGATGCGGTCTTCTCGCTGGATGCGGTGATCACGGCGGTCGGCATGGTGAACCATCTGCCGGTCATGATGGCTGCGGTGGTTATTGCGATGGCGGTCATGCTGCTGGCGTCGAAGCCGCTGACGCGTTTCGTGAACCAGCATCCAACGGTGGTGGTACTGTGTCTGAGCTTCCTGCTGATGATTGGTCTGAGTCTGGTGGCGGAAGGCTTTGGCTTCCATATTCCGAAAGGCTACCTGTACGCCGCGATTGGCTTCTCGATCCTGATCGAGCTGTTCAACCAGATTGCGCGCCGTAACTTTATCAAGCAGCAGTCAAATCAGCCGCTGCGCGCCCGTACCGCAGATGCCATTCTGCGCCTGATGGGCGGCCGTCGTCAGGTGAACGTGCAGTCTGATTCCGACAACCATAACCCGGTTCCGGTCCCGGAAGGGGCGTTTGTGGAACAGGAACGCTACATGATTAACGGCGTGCTCTCTCTGGCCTCCCGTTCGCTGCGCGGCATCATGACGCCGCGCGGGGAGATCAGCTGGGTCGATGCTAACCTGAGCGTTGATGAAATTCGCCAGCAGCTGCTCTCTTCACCGCACAGCCTGTTCCCGGTATGTCGTGGTGAACTGGATGAGATCATCGGCGTGGTGCGGGCGAAAGAGATGCTGGTCGCCCTGGAAGAGGGCGTTAACGTCGAAGCCGTTGCTGCTGCATCGCCTGCGATTGTGGTGCCGGAAACGCTGGATCCGATCAACCTGCTCGGGGTGCTGCGCCGCGCTCGCGGTAGCTTTGTTATTGTCACCAACGAGTTTGGCGTGGTGCAGGGGCTGGTGACACCGCTGGACGTGCTGGAAGCGATCGCCGGTGAATTCCCGGATGAAGACGAAACGCCGGAAATTGTTGCCGATGGCGAAGGCTGGCTGGTTAAAGGTACCACCGACCTGCACGCGCTCTCGCACACGCTGGGGCTGGAAAACGTGGTCAACGATGAAGAAGACATCGCGACCGTTGCCGGTCTGGTCATCGCCGTAAACGGCCAGATCCCGCGTGTTGGCGATGTGATCGAGCTGCCGCCGCTGCACATTACCATTGTCGAAGCCAACGACTATCGCGTTGATATGGTCCGTATTGTTAAAGAACAATCTGCCCACGACGAAGATGAGTAAGTCTGCTTAACGCAGCGGCATTAAGGGTACGATGTGCCCGTTATGACGCGCTGGCGGGGGAGCACTTCCCGCCAGCCAGTCTGGAAAGTCCCGTAGCGGCATCGGCCGCGCATAGAAAAAGCCCTGCAGGACTGGAACGCCGTGACGGCGTAAATAACGCGCCTGCTCTTCCGTTTCGACCCCCTCCGCAACCAGCTCGATATTCAGCCGCTGGCCCAGCGCAATGATCATGTCCGTCACCGTTGAATTCACGGCATCCGTGCCAATGGCGGTGGTAAAGGACTGGTCAATTTTCAGGACGTCCGGATGCAGCTTTTCAAGCCAGGAGAGGGAGCTGTTCCCGGTGCCAAAATCGTCGATAGCGAGCTTCACCCCTTTGCGATGCAGTTCGCGCACGATGCGATAATCCGCGTCCAGCAGCGCATCCCGTTCCGTGAGTTCAATCACCAGCTGCTGTCGCGGATTGGCGCTGAACCAGAGACGATTCAGGTCCTGTACCAGTACAGCGTGGCGGAAATGGCTGGCTGCAACGTTAATGCCGATGTGGAAACCGGCGCTGGACGGGAAGTAGCCTATCTGGCGCACCGTTTCGGCGATGACATAGCGGGTCAGGGGGACAATCTGGTTATGTTCTTCTGCCAGAGGGATAAACACCTCCGGGGTGATCCAGCCCTGACGGGGATTATTCCAGCGCAGCAGGATCTCAACGCCCGTGCACGCCTGGGTGCGGGCATTCACCAGCGGCTGGCAGAAAAGCTCAAATTCCCGCGCCGCAATGCCCATATCGATCTCCCACGTAAAGCTCATCCGGTTTGCCGTCGCCAGCCAGGCGAGATAGCCCAGCAGCAGGCTGAGCATCAGCCCCAGCGGCAGCTGGGCGGGCAGGCTTTTTAAGGCTAACTCACCGGGGCCAGGTCCGCTGACCGTAATGGTGAAAGGATTTCGGGTTGATGATTGCTGGAAAAGGGCGCTGTCTTCATCAAACGTCAGGCTGTCGGTGACGCGTTGACCGTAGCGTAAAAAACGATCGCCGACGGTCAGTACCACGTCATTAATGAGCGGACGCTGGGGCTCGAGGATCATTCTGGCGATCAGGTCGATATTAATAATCTCGACGACGCCTTCTTCACCGTCCTGGGAGACGGGATACCACTGGATCAAAACAGGGCTGCCCTTAAGCAGCCACTGGTCGGTCGATAAAATCAGCTTCGCCGTGCTGGCGGGGAGTTCCTGAAGGAAGTCACGGACAGGCTCGCTGCGGCTGCCGAAAATACTCGAACAATACAGGATACCGTCTTTAATCAGGGCGATAGAACGTACCGTCTGCAAAATGGCTGCCTGCTGTCGCAGCGCCAGCTGCACCTGCGGGCAGGGCTGTCCCACCAGCGGCTGCAGCACGTTGCGGTGGTTTTCCAGCGAAAGCAGAACGTTATCAAGGGCGCGAACGGTATGGCTGGTGAAATCGAGGATCCGCTGTTGGTTAACGTTGCGCTGGGAAATAAAGCGAATGCCCAGCGTCAGGATGAGCGTGAGGAGCGCAACCGTCACACAGACGATAACGCGTTTTCGGCGATAGTTTTTAATGATCGTTTGTGCAGTTTGCATGAACGGTCGCCTGATAAGCCACCAGCCACAAAAGCCGGACGCAACAGTGAAAGTGTAGTGGGGAAAGCAGAAGGAGACGAGGAAGAGGAGGGAAATTCGCCCATCCGTTGCAGATGGGCGAAAGGCAGTATTAGTCGCACTGCACCTTAATGGCCAGGCCACCACGGGACGTCTCGCGGTATTTCGCGTTCATGTCTTTGCCCGTTTCGTACATGGTTTCAATCACCTTATCCAGCGATACGCGAGGTTCGCTGGTACGGCGCATCGCCATACGTGAGGCGTTGATGGCTTTCACCGAGGCAATCGCGTTACGCTCAATGCACGGCACCTGCACCTGGCCCGCGACCGGATCGCAGGTCAGACCGAGGTTATGTTCCATACCGATTTCAGCCGCCACGCAGACCTGCTCAGGGCTTGCACCCAACAGCTCTGCCAGACCTGCTGCCGCCATGGAGCAGGCCACGCCGACTTCACCCTGGCAGCCCACTTCCGCACCGGAAATGGAGGCATTCATCTTGTACAGCGCGCCGATGGCACCTGCTGCCAGGAAATAACGGATATAGATGTCCGGCGTCACGGGCTCAATAAAGTGGTCGTAATACGCCAGCACCGCAGGAACAATGCCGCACGCGCCGTTGGTTGGCGCCGTCACGACGCGGCCACCGGCGGCGTTCTCTTCGTTAACCGCAAGTGCAAACATATTCACCCAGTCGACCACGTTCATCGGGTCGTTGGAGAATTTGTCCGTGGTCACCAGCATACGGCGCAGAGCAGATGCACGACGCGGCACGCGCAGCGGACCCGGCAGAACCCCTTCGGTGTTCATCCCGCGATCGATACAGGCGCGCATGGTTTGCCAGACGTTGGCAAAATAGTCTTCAATCTCTTGTTTGCTGTGCAGGGCCAGTTCGTTCTGCATCACCATGCCGGACAGGGAAAGACCGGTCTGTTTGCAGTAACCCAGCATCTCGGTCGCCGATTTGAACGGGTACGGTACGCTGACGTCGCCGACGCTGTCTTTGCCAAAATGCTCTTCATCCACGATGAAACCACCGCCGATGGAGTAGTACGTTTTGCTGTAGATCTCTTTTTCACCGCTATAAGCGTGAATGGTCATGCCGTTTTCATGCAGCGGCAGGTTGTCGCTACGGAAACGCATGCCGTCATCCTGCGGAAAATCAACTTCCTGCTGGCCGTTTGCCAGCAGCAGGCGGCCGCGTGTTTCCACGTCGCGGATGAATGCCGGGATGGCATCAATATCAACGGTATCTGGCATATTGCCTGCCAGACCCATAATAATGGCGATATCGGTGTGGTGGCCTTTACCCGTTAATGACAGCGAGCCGTAAACATCCACGGCGACACGGGTAACGCTTTCCAGTAATCCTTTTTCGACCAGATCATCGACGAACTGTTTACCGGCCTTCATCGGGCCAACAGTATGGGAAGACGAAGGGCCAATTCCCACTTTGAACATGTCGAATATACTAATCACTTTCACACTCCTGACAGGGTTACCGGGGTTCCAGTAACGATGTTATAACTGCGCATAGTGTAAGAGGGAACACCGACCTCGGCTTAACTATTCACATGAATTAAACTAATGGTTAACGATGGGTTTTGCTAATAGCGCGACGCAGATCGCAAACCTGGCAGAAGAGGGCGGAATGTAAAGTATAGTCAAGGCTTCAGGCCGATTTGCAACGCCAGCTCACGAATAATGCCCGCCGTCATGCCCCAGACAAAATAATGCTGATACCAGGACAACCAGACCCGATGGTCATGCCCACGACGCTGAATATCCAGCGGGTGATAACGACTCAGTCGGAGGGCTTCTTCCAGCGGCATTTCAAACACCGCGGAGACTTCATCGACGCTGGCGTGATACTGCAGGCCCGGCGGGATAATGCCGACCACCGGCGTGACCTGAAAACCGGTGACGCTGTCGACGGGCGGCAGCACGCCGATGACCTCAACGGCCTCCGGCGGAATGGCAACCTCTTCCTGCGCTTCGCGCAGCGCGGCGGCAATCAGCGAGGCGTCTGAGCTGTCTACCGCGCCCCCCGGAAAAGCGACCTGACCCGCGTGCTTGCGTAAATGGGCGGAACGCTGGGTGAGCAGCAGGCCCGGCTGCGCGCGACGCACAACCGGGATCAGCACGGCCGCCTGACGTTGATTCAGCGCTTCGCGGTTGACCTGCGGTCTTAGTAGCTGAAAGCGAGATAAAAAGTCATCCAGCGTCAGATCCTCTTTTTCCACCCGTGTTTACTCCAGTTGTTTCAGGATACGGTTAACTTTATCAAAGGTTTCCTGATATTCCGCATCGACCTGGCTATCGGCAACAATGCCGCCCCCGGCCGAACAGTAAAGGTTTCCGTCGCAGGCGGTCAGCGTGCGGATGGTAATGCTGGTATCCAGCGTGCCGCACAGGCTGATATAGCCGATGCTGCCGCACCAGGCGTTGCGGCGGTGTGGCTCCAGCTCATCAATGATCTCCATTGCCCGCACCTTCGGCGCACCGGTAATGGAGCCGCCCGGGAACGCGGCGCGCAGAAGATCGCAGGCCGTGCGCGAGTCAGGCAGCCGCGCGGTAATGGTGCTGACCAGATGATGCACCGCCGGGAAAGGCTCAACGACAAACAGTTCCGGCACGCGGACGCTGCCCGGCACGGCCACCCGGCCAATGTCGTTACGCATCAGATCGACAATCATCAGGTTTTCGGCGCGGTCTTTTGTCGATGCGGCCAGTTTTTCCGCCTGCTGGCGATCGGCATCAGGATCGGCAAGGCGTGGAAGCGTGCCCTTAATCGGGCGGGTTTGAATGGTGCCCTCGGCCAGATGAATAAAACGCTCGGGCGACAGGCTGAGGATCGCCCCCTGTTCCAGACGCACAAAGGCGCTGAACGGTGCCTTATTGCTGGCATTAAGACGGGTAAACGCCTGCCACTCATCTCCCCGATAGGTCGCCTCGAAGCGCTGGGCGAGGTTAACCTGATAGCAGTCGCCGCTTTGCAGATACGCCTGAACGCGCGCGAATTTTTCGGCATATTCCGCGGCGCTCATGTTGGAGCGCCAGCCGGAGGTCAGCGTGAACGTCTCTGCGGGTGCAGCCTGTTGCGCCTCAAGCCAGGCCAGACGCGCCTGCACGTCACGATGGCTCAGCAGGGAAACCGTTTTTTTCTGGTGATCGACAATTAACGACCAGTCATACAGCCCCACGGCCATGTCGGGCAGGTGAATATCGACCTGCGCATGCTCGGGCAGCGTTTCGAAACGGCGACCCAAATCGTAGCCAAACAGGCCCAGCGCGCCCCCCTGAAAAGGAAGATCCGGGTTGGGTGTGGCAGATAAGCCCAGCGCGTCAATGTCGTGCTGAAGCTGCATCAGCGGCTCGTCCGTCAGCGACAGGTCATCGGTTGTCAGCGTCTTCAGCGGATCGGCGACCAGAATATCAAAGCGGCTATAGGGATGGTCCGCATGGCCGGAGTGCAGCAGCATCGCAAACGGAAGATGGCTCAGGCGGGCAAACCAGTATTCAGCGGCGTCTGTCCGCCAGGGCAGGGTAATAACAGTGGGGAAGCGCATGTTCATGTGTGGCATACTACCGGGCAGCGTGAAATAATTAGCGCGAATAATTTAGCAGGAGTTGACGATGTTTGCAGGTTTACCTTCTCTGAGCCATGAACAGCAGCAGAAAGCGGTTGAGCGAATTCAGGAACTGATGTCCCAGGGGATGAGCAGCGGACAGGCGATTTCCCAGGTGGCAGAAGAACTGCGCGCCACGCATACCGGCGAGCGGATCGTGGCGCGTTTCGAGGATGAAGATGAAGAGTGATCGGGCTTAAACCGCCGCGATAATCTTAATCTCTACCTTGTATTCCGGCTTCATCAGCGTGGCCTGTACGGTGCAACGTACAGGCGCGTGACCCGCCACCACCCACGCGTCCCAGGCTTTGTTCATTGCCGCGAAGTCATCTTTGTTTGCCAGGAAAATCGTCGCATCCAGAATGCGGGATTTGTCGCTACCCTGTTTTTCCAGCACCGCGTCAATCTGCGCCAGGGTATTAGCCGTCTGCTCGAACGCATCCGCGTCCAGGTTAGCCGGGACGCCGGTGTAGTAGAGCGTCTGGTTATGGATCACCACATCAGACCAGCGGGCTTCGGCATCAATGCGCACAATTGTCATAAACGTTTCCTCGTTATTTTTCGTCGTCAGGCGGCAAGACTGCCATATTGTTCATCTGTCGTCACTATTTGGGGTGGCACATGAGTGGATGGGCTGACATAATCCCTGTGCAAAAATACAGTGAGAGAGCACCGTGGCAGACGATTTTTCCCCTGAAGGTCAATTAGCGCAGGCTATCCCCGGCTTCAAACCCCGTGAGCCTCAGCGACAGATGGCGCACGCCGTTGCACGCGCCATCGATAAGGCTCAGCCGCTGGTGGTCGAAGCCGGTACCGGCACGGGTAAAACCTATGCTTACCTGGCGCCGGCGCTGCGGGCGAAAAAGAAGGTGATTATTTCCACCGGTTCGAAGGCGCTGCAGGATCAGCTCTACAGCCGCGATTTGCCCACCGTGGCAAAGGCACTGAAATATAAAGGCCGTCTGGCCCTGCTGAAGGGGCGCTCCAACTATCTCTGCCTGGAACGCCTTGAGCAGCAGGCGCTGGCGGGCGGCGACCTGCCGGTGCAAACCCTGAGCGACGTCATTATCCTTCGCGCCTGGGCGAACCAGACCGAAGAGGGCGATATCAGCACCTGCGCGAGCGTGCCGGAAGACTCTCCCGCCTGGCCGCTGGTGACCAGCACCAACGACAACTGCCTCGGCAGCGACTGCCCGCTGTATAAAGACTGCTTCGTGGTGAAAGCGCGCAAAACGGCGATGGATGCGGATGTGGTGGTGGTGAACCACCATCTGTTCCTCGCGGATATGGTCGTCAAGGATAGCGGTTTCGGCGAGCTGATCCCGGAAGCGGACGTGATGATCTTCGACGAAGCCCACCAGCTGCCGGACATCGCCAGCCAGTACTTTGGTCAGTCGCTCTCCAGCCGTCAGCTGCAGGATCTGGCGAAAGATTTCACCATTGCTTACCGGACCGAACTCAAAGATACCCAGCAACTGCAGAAGTGCGCCGACCGTCTGGCGCAGAGCGCGCAGGATTTCCGTTTACAGCTCGGCGAGCCGGGCTATCGCGGTAACCTGCGCGAGCTGCTGGCGGATAAAAACATCCAGCGTGCGCTGCTGCTGCTCGATGATGCGCTTGAGCTCTGCTACGACGTGGCAAAACTGTCACTCGGCCGCTCCGCGCTGCTGGATGCGGCCTTCGAGCGCGCCACGCTCTATCGCGGGCGGCTCAAACGGCTGAAAGAGATTAACCAGCCGGGTTACAGCTACTGGTACGAGTGCACTTCGCGCCACTTTACCCTGGCGCTGACGCCGCTGACGGTGGCGGATAAATTTAAAGAGGTGATGGCGCAGAAGCCGGGCAGCTGGATCTTTACGTCGGCAACCCTGTCGGTGAATGACGATCTGCACCACTTCACCGAGCGCCTCGGCATTGAGCAGGCGGAATCGCTGCTTCTGCCCAGCCCGTTCGATTACGAAAAGCAGGCGCTGCTCTGCGTGCCGCGCAATTTGCCGCTTCCCAACCAGCCGGGTGCGGCCCGGCTGCTGGCGGCGATGCTGAAGCCAATGATAGAGGCCAATAACGGCCGCTGCTTTATGCTCTGCACCTCCCACGCCATGATGCGCGACCTCGCCGAGCAGTTCCGCGCCACCATGACGCTACCGGTGCTGCTGCAGGGTGAAACCAGCAAAGGCCAGTTGCTGCAGCAATTCGTTAGTGCCGGTAATGCCCTGCTGGTCGCAACCAGCAGCTTCTGGGAAGGGGTGGACGTGCGCGGCGACACGCTTTCGCTGGTGATCATTGATAAGCTACCGTTTACCTCCCCGGACGATCCGCTGCTGAAGGCGAGGATGGAAGACTGTCGCCTGCGCGGCGGCGATCCGTTTGACGAGGTTCAGCTGCCGGATGCGGTCATTACGCTTAAGCAAGGGGTAGGGCGCTTAATCCGTGACGTCACCGACCGCGGCGTGCTGGTCATCTGCGATAACCGGCTGGTGATGCGTCCTTACGGGGCAACCTTCCTTGCAAGCCTGCCACCCGCGCCGCGGACGCGGGACATAAAACGCGCGGTGCGTTTCCTGGCAAACCCAACGGCGGAGTAATTTACTCCGGAGTGTGCTAAGATGCGCGCCATTTTGTGACTGACCCTTGCGAGAGCGCGACGACCGATGCGAATTCTGGCTATTGATACCGCGACAGAGGCTTGCTCTGTTGCCCTGTTGAACGACGGTGCTATTTCTGCCCATTTCGAAGAGTGCCCCCGGGAACACACCCAACGCATTCTGCCCCTGGTAAAAGCCATTTTAACCCAGGGCAACACCTCCTTAACCGACCTCGACGCGCTGGCCTTTGGCCGCGGCCCCGGCAGCTTTACGGGCGTACGTATCGGGATTGGCATTGCGCAGGGGCTGGCCCTGGGCGCCGAACTGCCGATGATCGGCGTCTCTACCCTCGCCACCATGGCGCAGGGCGCATGGCGCATGACCGGGGCAACGCGCGTCCTGGCAGCGATTGATGCCCGCATGGGCGAAGTCTACTGGGCCGAATACACCCGTGACGAGCAGGGCGTGTGGCACGGTGAAGAGACGGAAGCCGTGCTTAAGCCAGAAGCGGTGACAGAACGACTGAAGCAGCTGTCCGGCGAGTGGGCGACCGTCGGCACGGGCTGGCCAGCGTGGCCTGAGATGGCGAACGACACCGGGTTGACGCTGGTGGACGGCAACATGCTTCTGCCGGCTGCGGAAGATATGCTTCCGATTGCCAGCCAGTTGCTCGCAGCAGGCAAAACCGTGGCTGTTGAACAGGCGGAACCGGTTTATTTGCGAAACACCGTCGCGTGGAAGAAACTTCCGGGCCGCGAGTGAATCTCAGTAACAGGAACTGAGAAAAAGGAGTCGCATCATGGCGGTTCAGACTAAAGTAGTACGCCTTATTATGGCAGGCGCGGTTGCCATAGCACTGAGCGGATGCGTTTCCGTTCCTGATGCGATTAAGGGCAGCAGCCCGACGCCACAGCAGGATCTGGTTCGGGTGATGAATGCGCCTGAGCTGTACGTGGGCCAGGAAGCGCGCTTTGGCGGTAAGGTGATTGACGTACAAAACCAGCAGGGGAAAACCCGCCTGGAGATCGCCACCGTTCCGCTGGACAGCGGCGCGCGGCCTGTACTGGGCGAGGCCTCCCGGGGACGTATCTATGCGGACGTCAGCGGGTTCCTCGATCCGGTCGATTTTCGCGGACAACTGGTGACCGTCGTCGGGCCGATTACCGGCGCCGTGCAGGGCAAAATCGGCAACACGCCGTATAAATTTATGACCATGCAGGTCAACGGATACAAGCGCTGGCGGCTGGCCCAGCAGGTGATTATGCCGCCGCAGCCGATCGATCCGTGGATGTGGGGTCCGCATCCTTATCGCTACGGCTACCCGGGCTGGGGCTGGTATAACCCGGGACCTGCACAGGTACAGACGATCGTTACTGAGTAACTTACTGTTATTGCTAGAAAAGAGACAGCGGCTCAGCCGCTGTCTCTGTTTTTTTACGGATAAAACGAAAAAAAAGAGTGACGCGCTTCGCAACCTTAAATCTGAACAATTAATAAACTGGTACGCTGAGTTAATATAATGTTAACAAACTGTTTATTATCGGGGTTGTGATGACGACGAACACTCATTTCAGAGGTGATGCATTGAAGAAGGTTTGGCTTAACCGTTATCCCGCAGATGTTCCTGCTGAGATCAATCCTGACCGTTATCAATCCCTGGTGGAATTATTTGAACACTCGGTAAGGCGCTACGCGGACCAGCCCGCATTTGTGAATATGGGCGAGGTGATGACGTTCCGTAAGCTGGAGGAGCGCAGCCGGGCGTTTGCGGCGTATCTGCAGGAAGGGCTGGGGCTGCAAAAAGGGGATCGCGTCGCGCTGATGATGCCGAACCTGCTGCAATACCCGGTGGCGCTGTTCGGTATCCTGCGTGCCGGGATGATCGTCGTCAACGTCAACCCGCTGTATACCCCGCGCGAGCTGGAGCATCAGCTGAACGACAGCGGCGCGGTCGCGATTGTCATTGTGTCCAACTTTGCCCACACGCTGGAAAAAGTGGTCGACAAAACCCAGGTGAAACACGTCATCCTGACGCGCATGGGGGATCAGCTCTCTACCGCCAAAGGCACGCTGGTTAACTTTGTCGTCAAATACGTCAAACGTCTGGTGCCAAAATACCATCTGCCGGACGCTATCTCCTTCCGCCGCGCGCTGCATGCGGGCTATCGGATGCAGTACGTCAAGCCGGAAGTGGTCTCAGAAGATCTCGCCTTCCTGCAGTATACCGGTGGCACCACCGGCGTGGCGAAAGGCGCAATGCTGACTCACCGCAACATGCTGGCGAACCTTGAGCAGGTCAACGCAACCTACGGGCCGCTGCTGCATCCCGGCAAAGAGCTGGTCATCACGGCGCTGCCGCTGTACCACATTTTCGCACTGACCATGAACTGCCTGCTGTTTATTGAGCTGGGCGGTCAAAACGTGCTGATTACCAACCCGCGTGATATCCCGGGGCTGGTGAAAGAGCTGGCAAAATACCCGTTCACCGCCATGACCGGGGTAAATACCTTGTTTAACGCGCTGCTTAATAACAAAGAGTTCCAGCAGCTGGACTTCTCCACGCTGCACCTCTCTGCGGGCGGCGGTATGCCGGTTCAGCAGGCGGTGGCCGAGCGCTGGGTGAAGCTCACCGGTCAGTATCTGCTGGAGGGCTATGGCCTGACGGAATGCGCGCCGCTGGTCAGCGTTAACCCGCATGACATCGACTACCACAGCGGAAGCATTGGTCTGCCCGTTCCTTCCACTGAAGCGAAACTGGTCGATGATAACGATAATGAAGTTGCGCCGGGTGAGCCGGGTGAGCTGTGCGTCAAAGGTCCACAGGTGATGCTGGGCTACTGGCAGCGTCCCGACGCGACTGACGAAATCATCAAAGATGGCTGGCTGCATACCGGTGACATTGCAGTGATGGATGACGAGGGTTTCCTGCGCATTGTCGATCGCAAGAAAGATATGATCCTGGTCTCCGGCTTCAACGTCTATCCGAATGAGATCGAAGACGTGGTCATGCAGCACAGCGGCGTACTCGAAGTGGCAGCGGTCGGCGTGCCTTCCGGCAGCAGCGGTGAAGCGGTGAAGATATTTGTGGTCAAGAAAGATCCTTCTCTCACCGAGGAAGCGCTGGTAACGTTTTGTCGTCGTCAGCTGACGGGCTATAAAGTGCCGAAGCTGGTGGAATTCCGCGATGAGCTGCCGAAATCCAACGTCGGGAAGATATTACGACGAGAATTACGTGACGAAGCCCGTGCCAAAGTAGACAATAAGGCCTGAGCTACACGTTAATCGCCCAGACGCCGGTTAAGCCGGCGTTTTTTATGGGCGCAAACAAAAGAGAATCCGATTTGAATTACCAGATGATCACGACCAACGACGAGCTGGCTTCGCTGTGCGAAGTGACGCGCGACTTTCCTGCCATTGCCCTGGATACCGAGTTTGTCCGTACCCGGACGTACTATCCGCAGCTGGGGTTGATTCAGATGTACGACGGTAAAAACGTGTCGCTGATCGACCCTCTCGGCATTACCGACTGGACGCCGATGCGCGACCTGCTGCTCGATACCGCCGTCACGAAATACCTGCATGCAGGCAGTGAAGATCTGGAAGTCTTTCTGAATACCTTTGGCATCATGCCTCAGCCGCTGATTGATACGCAGATCCTCGCGGCGTTCAGCGGTCGCCCGCTCTCATGGGGCTTTGCCGCCATGGTGGAGGAGTATACGGGCCTGACCCTGGATAAAAGCGAATCCCGTACCGACTGGCTGGCGCGTCCGCTTACCGCCCGCCAGCTGGAGTATGCGGCGGCTGACGTGTTTTACCTGCTGCCGATCGCCGGACAGCTGATGAAAGAGGCGGAAGCCTCCGGATGGCTCCCGGCAGCGCTGGATGAGTGCCGTATGACCCAGCAGCGTCGTCAGGAAGTGGTGGATCCGAAAGAGGCCTGGCGCGACATCAGCAACGCCTGGCAGCTGCGCACGCGTCAGCTGGCATGCCTGCAGCTGCTGGCAGACTGGCGCTTGCGTAAAGCGCGCGAGCGCGATCTGGCCGTTAACTTTGTCGTCCGCGAAGAACATCTCTGGGCGGTGGCGCGCTATATGCCGGGCAGCCTTGGCGAGCTGGACAGCATTGGGCTTTCGGGCAGTGAGATCCGTTTCCACGGCAAAACCCTGCTGGCGCTGGTCGCAAAAGCGCAGGAATTACCCGACGACGCGCTGCCGGAACCGCTGCTGAACCTGATGGATATGCCGGGCTATCGCAAAGCGTTTAAAGATATCAAAGCGCTGGTGCAGACGGTGGCCACGGAAAGCAAGCTGAGCGCGGAGCTGCTCGCCTCACGCCGTCAGATTAATCAGCTGCTGAACTGGCACTGGAAGCTGAAGCCGCAGAATGGCGTACCGGAAATGATGGCGGGATGGCGCGGGGAATTGATGGCCGATCGCCTGAATACGTTGCTGGAAGGTTATCCGCGATAAAAAATATGCCGGGCGTTAACCCGGCATATTCCCCCGGTGGCCCTGCGCTTACCGGGGCTACGAAATCACAAACCTACGGACGCGACTCTTCCGCTTCCGGGAGCGTCACGTTCAGCTCCAGAATCGAAATATCCCCGTCTTTTTGTTCCAGCTGCACCGTCACCATCTCCGGGTCAATCTGCACGTACTTACAGATCACTTCCAGGATGTCCTTACGCAGCTGCGGCAGGTAGTGAGGCTCGGCGTCGCTACGACGACGCTCCGCAACGATAATTTGCAGACGTTCTTTTGCGATGTTGGCGGTGTTCTTTTTCCGCGAGAGAAAAAAGTCCAGTAATGCCATAACTTATCCTCCGAACAGGCGTTTGAGGAAACCTTTCTTCTCTTCTTCAATGAAGCGGAAAGGACGTTCTTCTCCCAGCAGACGGTCAACGGTATCGGCGTAAGCTTTACCTGCATCTGCCATTGTATCCAGGATCACTGGCTCGCCCTGGTTAGAGGCGCGTAACACGGACTGATCTTCCGGGATAACGCCCACCAGCTTAATGCGCAGGATCTCCAGCACGTCTTCCATGCTCAGCATGTCACCTTTGTTCACGCGGCCCGGGTTGTAGCGGGTGAGCAGCAGGTGTTCTTTAATCGGGTCTTCGCCATTTTCCGCACGACGGGATTTAGAGGCGAGGATCCCGAGAATACGGTCTGAGTCACGCACGGATGAAACTTCAGGGTTGGTGGTGATGATCGCTTCATCAGCGAAGTAGAGCGCCATCAGAGCACCGGTTTCGATGCCGGCAGGGGAGTCACAGACGATGAAATCGAACTCCATTTTTTTCAGCTCGTCGAGCACCTTTTCTACCCCTTCACGGGTCAGGGCGTCTTTGTCACGCGTCTGAGAGGCCGGGAGAATGTAGAGGTTCTCGGTGCGCTTGTCTTTAATCAGCGCCTGGTTCAGCGTGGCATCGCCCTGAATGACGTTCACGAAGTCATACACGACGCGACGCTCACATCCCATGATGAGGTCGAGGTTACGCAGGCCGATATCGAAGTCGATAACGACGGTTTTCTTTCCCTTCTGGGCCAAACCAGTAGCGATGGCCGCGCTGGAGGTGGTCTTGCCAACGCCTCCTTTACCCGAAGTAACAACAATAATGCGTGCCATAGAAATTCCTTGTTAAAAAGGGATCAATTCAACGGTTGAACGGTCAACGCGTCGTCTGCCAGAAGCAGGCGAGCCGCTTTGCCATAAAATTCGGCTGGGATCTTGTCGCTCAGCCAATATTCACCTGCGATGGACACCAGTTCCGCCGTCAGGTGAGTACAAAATATTTGCGCGTCCCGATCGCCACTTGCACCCGCGAGCGCACGTCCACGCATCATACCGTATACGTGAATATTGCCATCTGCAATCAGCTCAGCGCCAGCGCTGACGTGGCTTGTAACAATCAGATCACAGTTTGGTGCATAAATGCGCTGACCGGAACGAACCGGCACATCAATCATTCGCGTTTTTGTGATGGTTGTAACGTTTTGCGCCGCAGGAGGGGGCGTTTCGACGGCAACGGGTGCCGCACGGGGGGCTTTTTCTTTGCCTTCATTCAGAAGCGGCAGCCCCGCACGGTCGATTTCCGCTTTCAGTTCAGTATCTTTGCAGCCGCTGATGCCGACAATACGCAGTCCGGTAGAGGAGACGGCCTGCTGGAGAAGTTTCCAGTTAACCGGCGCCTCAAGACCGCTGACGTTGATCACAACAGGGGCGTGCTTCAGAAAGGCGGGAGCCTGGGCGATTTTGTCTTCTAACGCCTGACGAATAACCTCGGGTTTTGCATCATGCAAATGTACCACTGATAAGGTGAAGCTACTGCCTTTAAGCTCGATGGGCGTGTTTGACATCCTGGCCTTACTCAATTTGCTATTAACCGCAACCACTCGCTGCGATATTCCGAAGAGTATCAGGCATGTTATAGTCAGGAGTATATTGAGGCAAGCAACCACCCATTAATTCAGAGTAAAAACATGTTTTGTGTGATCTACAGAAGTACAACCCGTGACCAGACCTATCTTTATGTCGAAAAGAAAGACGATTTTTCACGCGTGCCTGAAGAATTAATGAAGAGCTTTGGCCGACCGCAGATGGCGATGCTGCTGCCGCTTGATGGTCGCAAGAAACTGGTGAATGCCGATCTGGAGAAAGTGAAAACGGCATTAGCCGAGCAGGGCTATTATTTACAGCTTCCGCCGCCACCGGAGAATTTATTAAAACAGCATCTTGAGGCGAACGGAAAAAAATAGTCTCAACTGTTTTTGAGCACAACACATCAACCGTTTAGGGGGCGACCATGTATCAACATCATAACTGGCAAGGTGCATTACTGGATTATCCCGTCAGCAAAGTGGTTTGCGTGGGCAGCAACTATGCAAAACATATTCAGGAGATGGGCAGTGCGACGCCAGAAGAGCCGGTTCTGTTTATTAAGCCTGAAACGGCGCTTTGCGATATCCGCCAGCCGCTGGCCCTGCCGCAGGGGCTCGGCTCGGTGCATCACGAGGTTGAACTCGCCGTGCTGATCGGCGCGACGCTGCGTCAGGCTTCCGAAGAGCATGTTCAGAAAGCGATTGCCGGATACGGCGTGGCGCTGGATCTGACGCTACGCGACGTGCAGGGCAAAATGAAGAAAGCCGGACAGCCGTGGGAAAAAGCCAAAGGGTTTGATAATTCCTGCCCGATTTCGGCGTTTGTGCCGGTGAGCGAATTTACCGGCGATCCGCAGGACACCGCGCTGAGCCTGAAGGTTAACGGTGAAATCCGCCAGCAGGGCACCACGGCAGACATGATCCATAAGATTGTGCCGCTGATCGCCTACATGAGCCGCTTCTTTACCCTGAAGCCGGGTGATGTGATCCTGACCGGCACGCCGGAAGGCGTTGGTCCGCTCGTGAGCGGTGATGAACTGGAGGTCGGTTTTAACGGCCTGTCGCTGAAAACCCGCGTGCTGTAACTTCCTCTTGCCGCCTGAAAAGGGCGGCAAAACTTGCAACGACGTGCCAGACTCGTTATAAGGTGCGCTTTCTTTTGACGTGTGGACATCCTGATGAACGACATCCCTTTCTGGCAAAGCAAAACTCTCGACGACATGACTGATGCGGAATGGGAATCCTTATGCGACGGCTGCGGTCAGTGCTGCCTGCACAAGCTGATGGATGAAGACACGGATGAAATCTACTTCACCAACGTGGCCTGCAAGCAGCTCAACATTAAGACCTGCCAGTGCCGCAACTATGAGCGCCGCTTTGAGTTTGAGCCGGACTGCATCAAGTTAACCCGGGATAATCTGCCCACCTTTGAATGGCTGCCGCATACCTGCGCGTATCGCCTGCTGGCGGAAGGGAAAGATCTGCCGGCCTGGCATCCGCTGCTGACCGGTTCAAAAGCGGCGATGCACGGCGAGCGTATCTCCGTGCGCCATATTGCGGTGAAAGAGTCCGAGGTGCGTGACTGGGAAGACCACATCATGAACCACCCGACCCGCTGAGATTAAAAAACCCGCCGAGGCGGGTTTTTTATTATGTCGGGTGGCGCTGCGCTTACCCGCCCTACAAAACCGTAGGCCCGCGCAAGCGAAGCGCCGCCGGGCGAATTAGCGCCCAAATAGATCGCGTTTCTTCGGTTTGAACGGCTGGGCAATCAGCACCAGCAGCGCCACGACGAAGTAGGCGGCAAAAATGCCCACCAGCCACTGCGGCATCTCGAGGGTCAGGAATTCCCACTGGCGAACGGAACAGTCACCGGATGCAACAAACACCTGCGGCAGCCATTTATCCAGCGGCAGCCAGCTCGGGAAGCGGGCGGCGAAATCACAGGTCATAAACGGTGACGGATGCAGCTGCATCATGGTGTGCTGCCAGGAGAGTTCAATGCCTTTCCAGGCGCTGTACAGCCAGATCGCGATAGCGGCGTAGCGAAGCGGCGATTTCGGGGCAATCGCGCCCACCAGGCCCGCACCCATAATGCCGAACAGGGCGCAGCGTTCGTAAATACAGAGCACGCAAGGTTTGAGTCCCATCACGTGCTGGAACCATAGCGCCACCATTTCCAGCGCAAAGGCGGTCAGGGCCATTAACAACCACGCTCCGCGACCGCGGGAGCACTGGTTTAAAAATCTCAACATAATCATTTCCCTGGAACATGCTTAGAAATCGCAGTGTAAACGAATTCGTTTTTCGCGCCACCTGTACCTGGCGAAATAAAACGTAATTGGATGTTTATCGTGCGAAAAGGCAAACGGGCAGCGAACTGCCCGAGTTGCAGTATTTACTGCGCCGCAAGTATACCCGCTTGTATCAACCATTGCGTACAGGGAATGAGGGTAATTTTGACGCAAAGCAATCCCACGATCGTGAGCACCAGCGTGTAGGGCAGCGCCATCCACACCATCCGGCCATAAGAAAGACGTATGAGGGGGGCGAGGGCGGAGGTCAGCAGGAACAGGAAGGCGGCCTGGCCGTTTGGCGTCGCCACCGACGGCAGGTTGGTGCCGGTGTTGATCGCCACCGCCAGCAGCTCAAACTGTCCGGCGCTGATAACGCCTTGCTCCATGGCCGCTTTGGCCTCGTTGATGTAGACCGTCCCGACAAAGACGTTATCTGAGATCGACGAGAGCAGGCCATTAAACAGATAAAACAGCGACAGTTGAGCATCCGGCGACGCCTTTAAGACAAAGGCAATAATCGGCGCGAACAGATGCTGGTCGATAATCACCGCCACGACCGCAAAGAACACAGCCAGCAGGGCGGTAAACGGCAGGGCTTCGGTAAAGGCTTTGCCGATGGCATGCTCACCCGTTACGCCGGTAAAGGTGGTGGCGAGAATAATGACCGACAGGCCAATCAGCCCCACTTCAGCCAGATGGAACGCCAGCGCGGCGATCAGCCAGACGCCGATGATCCCCTGAGCAATCAGGCGCAGCGTCTCCTGGCGCGTCCGCTGGCGTCGACTCTGCAGATCAAATTTATGCAGCTCCTGGCGCACCGGCTCCGGAAGTTGTGCTCCGTACCCAAAGAGGCGAAACTTCTCCACCAGCAGACAGGTCGCCAGACCGCAGATCAGCACCGGCACGCTCACTGGCGCCATTCTCAGGAAGAAATCACCGAAGTGCCAGCCCGCCGCTTTGGCAATGATCAGGTTTTGCGGCTCGCCCACCATCGTCATCACGCCCCCCAGAGCGGTACCGACGCCGGCATGCATCATCAGGCTGCGCAGGAAGGCGCGAAACTGCTCCAGTACCTCACGGTTATGCGCATCGACGTGGCTGTCATCCTGCAAATCCTCGCCCGGACGAGAGGAGGCCACGCGGTGATAAATACCGTAAAACCCCACCGCTACGCTTATCACTACCGCGACCACCGTCAGCGCGTCCAGGAAGGCCGACAGGAAGGCAGCCGCAAGGCAAAATGCCAGCGAGAGGAACATTTTCGACGGAATGCTGAGCAGCAGGCGCGTGAAGATAAACAGCAGCAGCTGTTTCATAAAGTAGATGCCCGCCACCATAAACATCAGCAGCAGAAGCACTTCAAGATTGGATGCCAGCTCGGCCTTGACGTGCTCAGCGCGGGTCATGCCGATGACGACGGCCTCAAACGCCAGCAGTCCGCCCGGCAGAAGGGGATAACATTTCAGCGCCATCGCCAGGGTGAAGATAAATTCCGCCACCAACAGCCACCCGGCCATAAACGGGTTCACGCTAAAGAGGAGGGGATTTACGACCAGGAACACCAGAAGTAAAAGCTTGTACCAGTCAGGAGACTGGCCTAAAAAATTGCGCCACAGCGCGCGCCCAAATGAAATTTCCACGACAGACGTCCTTCCCCGTCAAGTAAGACAAAACATCAGTATACGCAAAAATCGCGGGCCGGAGGCGGATAACGCTGCAGTGTAAATTTCACAAAAATGAAACGGCGATCCCTCTTTTCTCTCTTTGCCGCGCTACCTGCCACTGCGTGCCTCTGGTATGATGAGTCCAATTTGCTAAAGCTGTGTAATGGAAATCTCACTATGGTCATTAAGGCGCAGAGCCCGGCGGGTTTCGCGGAAGAGTACATCATTGAAAGCATCTGGAATAATCGTTTCCCTGCGGGGTCCATTCTTCCGGCTGAACGCGAACTCTCTGAACTGATTGGCGTCACTCGCACCACGCTGCGTGAAGTGCTTCAGCGACTGGCGCGCGATGGCTGGTTGACGATCCAGCACGGCAAGCCAACAAAAGTGAACAACTTCTGGGAAACCTCCGGGCTGAACATTCTTGAAACGCTGGCGCGTCTCGATCATGAAAGCGTGCCACAGCTCATTGATAATCTGCTCTCCGTTCGCACCAACATCGCGACGATCTTCATTCGTACGGCTTTCCGTCAGCATCCGGAAGATGCGCTTGCGGTACTGGCCAGTGCCAACGAAGTGGAAGATCACGCCGACGCGTTTGCCACCCTCGATTACAACGTCTTCCGTGGGCTGGCGTTTGCCTCCGGCAACCCGGTGTACGGTCTGATCCTCAACGGCATGAAAGGGCTCTACACCCGCATTGGCCGCCACTACTTTGCCAATCCAGAAGCCCGCAGCCTGGCGCTGGGCTTCTACCATAAGCTGAGCAAGCTGTGCTCTGAAGGCCTGCACGATCAGGTTTATGAGACGGTGCGCCGCTACGGTCACGATTCCGGTGAAATCTGGCACCGTATGCAGAAAACGCTGCCGGGCGATTTGGCGATTCAGAGCCGCTGAAATAAAAAACCTCTCGTATGAGAGGTTTTTTTTCGTCGGGTGGCGGCTACGCCTTACCCGACCTACGGGTCTTGTAGGCCCGGTAAGCGTAGCGCCACCGGGCAAAAAAGGCTGCACTACAGCGTATTCAACCGCGCCGGGCAACGTTCCAGCAGCTCGACGCTCCCGTCTTCATTCTGCTGCTCCAGCTGCACGTCAAAGCCCCACAGGCGATGCACATGCTTCAGCACCTCTTTACGCCCTTTATCCAGCGGCGCGCGATTGTGCGGGATATAGCGCAGCGTCAGGGAGCGGTCACCGCGTAAATCCACGTTCCAGACCTGAATATTCGGTTCAAGGTTGCTCAGGTTGTACTGGGAAGAGAGGCGAGAGCGGATCTCACGGTATCCCTCCTCGTTGTGGATTGCGGAGATCTCCAGATAGTTGTTGCGGTCATCGTCCAGCACGGTGAAGAAGCGGAAGTCACGCATGATCTTCGGCGACATAAACTGGCTAATGAAGCTCTCATCTTTAAAATCGCGCATCGCAAAGTGCAGCGTTTCCAGCCAGTCAGATCCAGCGATATCCGGGAACCAGTACTTGTCTTCTTCCGTCGGTGACTGGCAGATACGCTTGATGTCCTGGAACATGGCAAAACCAAGCGCATACGGGTTAATGCCGCTGTACCACGGGCTGTTGTAAGGCGGCTGGAACACCACGTTGGTATGGCTGTGGAGAAACTCCATCATGAACCGCTCGGTAACTTTCCCCTCGTCATACAGGTGGTTGAGGATGGTGTAGTGCCAGAATGTCGCCCAGCCTTCGTTCATCACCTGCGTCTGCTTTTGCGGATAGAAATACTGGCTCACCTTGCGCACGATGCGCAGGATCTCACGCTGCCACGGCTCCAGCAGCGGAGCATTCTTCTCCATAAAATAGAGCAGGTTTTCCTGCGGCTCGGACGGATAGCGACGCGCTTCGGCGATCGTTTTTTCCTCCTCACGCTTCGGCAGGGTGCGCCACAGCATGTTCACCTGGCTCTGGAGATACTCTTCGCGGCTTTTCTGCCGCGCTTTCTCCTCCTGCAGGGAGATTTTCTGCGGACGTTTGTAGCGATCAACGCCGTAGTTCATCAGCGCGTGGCAGGAGTCGAGCAGTTTTTCCACTTCGTCCACGCCGTAGCGCTCTTCGCAGTCGGTAATGTATTTACGGGCGAAGATCAGGTAATCGACGATGGAGCTGGCATCCGTCCAGCTGCGGAACAGATAGTTGTTCTTGAAAAAAGAGTTATGCCCGTAGCAGGCGTGCGCCATCACCAGCGCCTGCATGGTAATGGTGTTCTCTTCCATTAAATAGGCGATACACGGATTGGAGTTGATGACGATTTCATACGCCAGACCCTGCTGGCCGTGCTTATACAGCCGCTCCGTTTCAATAAATTTCTTACCAAACGACCAGTGCGGATAGTTGATCGGCATCCCGACGCTGGAGTAGGCGTCCATCATCTGTTCGGACGTAATGACTTCAATCTGATGGGGGTAGGTATCCAGGCGATACAGTTTTGCGACCCGGTCGATCTCGGCGAGGTAAACATCCAGCAGCTCGAAGGTCCAGTCGGGTCCATCGCTCAGACGTGTGTTGTCCTTGTTCAGGGAATCAATAGTAGCCATTAGCGCGCCCTCGTTGTGGGTGCTCTCTCTGTCTGGAGAGCCTCCTTTCAAGCATAGATCAACGCGTTAAAAAGCGTGCTGAGGCAGAAATTTTTTCTTTGCGATTTCGCGTTTTTGATACGGCAAAAAACGGGCGTCCCTCAGCATATTATGCTGGTTAAAAATAACGCGCAGCAGGAGATCCCAAATTAGCACTATCCCCTGATGCTGGGGGATGTGTGAGGTAAGTCACCATAAAAAAGTCGTATGTTGAATAATATTTTCAACTAGGTTATCAATCTGTAATTAGAAGATTGTTCTTTTGCACATAATGGAGTGGCTATGCGTGTTGTCATACTGGGAAGTGGTGTCGTTGGGGTAACCAGCGCCTGGTATTTAAGTCAGGCGGGACATGACGTCACCGTTATCGATCGTGAGTCAGGCCCTGCGCTGGAAACCAGCGCGGCGAACGCCGGGCAAATCTCTCCCGGCTATGCGGCACCGTGGGCAGCGCCGGGCGTTCCGCTGAAAGCGATTAAATGGATGTTCCAGCGCCACGCGCCGCTGGCCATCAGCCTTGACGGCACGCAGTTCCAGCTGAAGTGGATGTGGCAGATGCTGCGCAACTGCGACACCCGCCACTACATGGAGAATAAAGGGCGCATGGTGCGCCTGGCGGAATACAGCCGCGACTGCCTGAAAGCGCTGCGCGCGTCAACGGGGATTGAGTACGAAGGTCGTCAGGGCGGAACGCTGCAGCTGTTCCGCACGGCGCAGCAGTACGAAAATGCCACCCGCGATATCGCCGTGCTGGAAGATGCTGGCGTACCGTACCAGCTGCTGGAAGCCAGCCAGCTTGGTCAGGTTGAACCGGCGCTGGCGGAAGTGGCGCATAAGCTGACGGGCGGCCTGCGCCTGCCGAACGACGAAACCGGCGACTGCCAGCTCTTTACGCAGCGTCTGGCGCAGATGTGCGAGCAGGCGGGGGTGAAGTTCCGCTTTAACACCGCTGTCGACAAGCTGCTGTCGGAAGGGGAAAAAATTTACGGCGTGAAGTGTGGCGAAGAGGTGATCAAAGCGGATGCTTACGTCATGGCGTTTGGCTCGTACTCCACCGCCATGCTGAAGGGCATTCTCGATATTCCGGTCTACCCGCTAAAAGGCTACTCGCTGACCATTCCGGTAAAAGAGGAGAGCGGCGCACCGGTTTCTACCATTCTGGATGAAACCTACAAAATCGCCATTACCCGCTTCGATAACCGCATCCGCGTAGGCGGCATGGCGGAGATCGTCGGCTTCAATACCGAGCTGCTGAAACCGCGTCGTGAAACGCTGGAGATGGTGGTAGGGGATCTCTTCCCGCGCGGTGGCTTTGTCGAGCAGGCGACGTTCTGGACCGGCCTGCGTCCGATGACGCCGGACGGTACGCCGATTGTGGGGCGCACGCCGTTCAAAAACCTGTGGACCAATACCGGACACGGCACCCTTGGCTGGACGATGGCCTGTGGCTCCGGCCAGCTGCTGAGCGACCTGATTTCCGGACGCACGCCAGCCATTCCGTTTGACGATTTAAGCGCCGCGCGCTATCAATCGGGGTTTACGCCGTCGCGTCCACAGCACCTGCACGGCGCGCATAACTAAGGAGTTGTCATGTCCCGTCCTGTTCTGGCTCAGCTGAACCTGCAGGCCCTGAAGGATAACCTGCAGATTGTTCGCCGGGCGGCACCTGGCGCACGCGTGTGGTCGGTGGTGAAAGCGAATGCCTACGGCCACGGCATTGACCGTATCTGGAGCGCGCTGAGCGCCACCGATGGTTTTGCCTTACTCAATCTGGAAGAGGCCATTCTGCTGCGCGAGCGCGGCTGGAAAGGGCCCATACTGCTGCTCGAGGGCTTCTTCCACGCCGACGATCTGCCGCTGCTGGATAAGTACCGGCTGACCACCAGCGTTCACAGCAACTGGCAGATCAAAGCGATTCAGGATGCGAAGCTTCACGCGCCGCTGGATATCTATCTCAAGGTGAACAGCGGCATGAACCGCCTGGGCTTCCAGCCTGAGCGGGTGCATACGGTCTGGCAGCAGCTGCGCGCGCTGAAGAACGTAGGTGAAATGACGCTGATGGCGCATTTTGCCGACGCGGAAAAACCGGACGGCATTGCCGATGCCATGGTCCGCATTGAGCAGGCGGCAGAAGGGCTGGACTGCCCGCGCTCGCTATCCAACTCGGCGGCCACGCTCTGGCATCCCGAGGCGCACTACAACTGGGTGCGTCCGGGGATCGTTCTGTACGGCGCGTCGCCCTCGGGCCAGTGGCAGGATATCGCCAACAGCGGCCTGAAGCCGGTAATGACCCTGCGCAGCGAAATCATTGGTGTGCAAACCCTGAAGGCTGGCGACACGGTGGGCTACGGCAGCCGCTATCGGGCAAAGGGCGAGCAGCGGATTGGTATCGTGGCGGGCGGCTATGCCGACGGCTACCCGCGCATTGCGCCGACCGGCACGCCTGTGTGGGTCGATGGGGTTCGCACGGGGACGGTAGGCACCGTATCAATGGATATGCTGGCCGTTGACCTGACGCCATGTCCGCAGGCGGGTATCGGTTCGCCGGTTGAGCTGTGGGGTAACGAAATCAAAATTGATGACGTGGCGGCCGCGGCGGGCACGGTGGGGTATGAACTGATGTGTGCTCTGGCACCAAGGGTACCGGTTGTGACAGTGTAACAAATGTTTGTGTCGGGTGGCGGCTTCGCCTTACCCGACCTACCAAATCCTCGAGGGTAGGCCGGGTAAGCGTTAGCGCCACCCGGCAAAAAAACCGCTACTCCGCTTCCTCTTCCATCGGCCTCAAACCGACTTTCCTCACAGCGTTATCTTCTTTCTCTGCTACCGTCCAGATCATCCCGGCAAACTCGACCTGATCGCCCACGACCGGGGCAGCGCCAAGCCGCTGCTGGATGATTTCACCCAGCGTTTGCTGGCTATCTCCGTCTTCAGCACCTTCATCCAGGCCGTAAATCAGCGCCACATCGGCAAACCTGGCGCTGGCTTCCAGAATGAAATCGCCGAAGAAACGCTGGTCCAGCGCCACCGGAGGCGACTGGCTGAACAGCTTGCCCAGTGCGGGCAGGTCGCGCTCGCGGCCAATCACGCAGAGAATGTCCCCTTCGCGCAGGCGGGTGCTGCCGGTAGGGTGCAGCAGAACATTGTCGCGGAACAGGGCGGCAATGCGCGTTTCGGCCGGCATGTGCAAATCGCGCAGCGAAGCCCCCACGCACCATTTGTCGGCGCTCAGCTGATAAACGAACTGTTCCCACGGGTTCTCCGGATGGATGTCGAGCCCCACACGGGAAACTGGCCAGCCCACGGGAGGCACCACCACTTTGGCTTTTTTCGCCGCCCACCCGAGGGACGTTCCCTGGAACAGCAGCGAAATCAGCACCACGAAGAACGCCACGTTAAAGAACAGCCGGGCGTTATCCAGACCCGCCATCATCGGGAAGACCGCAAGGATAATCGGCACCGCGCCGCGCAGGCCCACCCAACTGATGAATATCCGCTCGCGCAGGTTGAAGCCGCGAAACGGCAGCAGGCCAGCAAATACCGACAGCGGACGGGCGAAGAAGATCATCCACGCGGACAGCAGCAGCGCCGGAACCGCGATGGGCAGCAGGTCTGAGGGGGTGACCAGAAGCCCCAGCACCAGGAACATGCCGATCTGCGCCAGCCAGGCCAGACCGTCGAAGTTCTGCAAAATGGCATGCCGGTTGCGAATAGGGCGGTTGCCCATCAGGAACCCGCAGAGGTAGACGGCGAGAATGCCGCTGCCGTCCAGCGCCGTGGTAACGGCAAAAATGAGGATGCCGCCGCTCAGCGCCAGCAACGGGTAAAGCCCCAACGGCAGCGATATGCGGTTGATTGTCTGCTGAAGCAGATAGCCTCCCGCCAGGCCGATGACAATCCCCAGGCCAAACTGCTGCAGGATATGCCACGCAAACGTCCAGCTCAGCCCGCTTTCGTGCTGCTGAATCATCTCGATAAGCGTAATGGTGAGAAACACCGCCATCGGGTCGTTACTGCCGGATTCAATCTCAAGCGTGGAGCCAACACGTTCATTGAGCCCTTTTCCACCAAGCAGAGAAAACACCGCTGCCGCATCGGTTGAGCCGACAATCGCGCCGATCAGCAAACCTTCCATGATATTGAGATGGAAGAGCCACGCGGCCATCATTCCGGTGAGGCCGGAGGTTATCAACACGCCAACCGTCGCGAGCGACAGCGCGGGCCCTAAGGCCACGCGGAAGGAGCTCGCCTGGGTGCGCATGCCGCCGTCCAGCAGGATCACCGCCAGCGCCAGGTTACTCACCATGTAGGCGAAAGGATAGTTATCGAATGGGATACCGCCAATGCCATCAATGCCGGCCAGCATGCCGATGGCGAGGAAAATAACAAGAATAGGTATGCCGAGACGCGATGAAAATGAACTTAATAAAATACTGCTGGTTACAAGGACCGAACCCAGAATGAAAAGGCTGATTATCGCTGCGGCATCCAATGTTCTCTTACTCCCACCTCAATGTTAACGCTGTTACTAAAACCCTAACATATTAACGACGGCAACAGCGTTTTATTAAGGGGGTATAACGGCTTTTTTATGCCTTTATGACAGGATGGCCGCTGATGGTCAGCCGGGAGCCGGAATCATTATGGATCAGGGAGGCGTGCGCCCCCAGCGCCAGGGTCACGGTGCGCTGCTCATGGCCGAAATCCAGACCGGCGATCACCGGAACATCCAGCCGCGAGCGAATGAACTCAATCATGGTTTCCAGGGAGTAACCCGCGTCATAGTCATTCGGGGCAGAGCCGCTGAAGCTGCCCAGCACGATCGCGGACTGGCGCTCAAGAATACCGGCATGATAGAGCTGCAACAGCATGCGCTCGACGCGGAACGGATGTTCGTTGATATCTTCCAGCACCAGAATGCCGTCTTCGATGTGTGGCATCCACGGCGTGCCGATAAGCGAAACCAGCATCGCCAGGTTGCCGCCCCAGAGCTGGCCTTCACATTCCCAGTGCGGTCCAAAGCCCCGCCACTCCACGCTGTAGGTAGGATTACGCAGCGCGCGCCAGAAATGTTCCACGGTGAACGCTTCCAGCTCCGGCGCGCCGAAGTTACCGGCCAGCATTGGGCCGCTGAAGGTGATGACGTTATGCAGCGCCAGCAGCCCAAGCTGGATGACGGTGAAATCACTGTGGCCGCATATCAGCAGCGGATCCTGCTGCTGGCGCTGCGCCAGGCCCTGCCAGTCAATGCTCTCCAGCAGCCTGCTCGCGCCATATCCGCCGCGCACCGCCAGCACTATGCTGTTTTCACCCTTCAGGTTCACCAGGCTGTTGATATCATTCAGCCGCTGCGCTTCGGTACCGGCAAAACGCTGCTGGCGGCGGGGGATAATCGTCTGATTTTCTACCTGGTGGCCCGACTCCAGCAAACGCTGAACGCCCCGCTGCGCCGCGTCCTGGTTAATGCAGTAGCCCGACGGCGCGATGAGATGAAACTGAGACATGGCAATTCCTTGCTGAATGAGAAACTAATTGTCTATATCATGCCGCTTATACGCCGCCTGCTTCAAGAGCGGCGCACCGCGATGACCGGCTATAAGGATAGATGACGTGAAATTGAGATGGTTTGCTTTTTTGATTGTGTTGCTCGCTGGCTGTAGTTCAAAACATGATTATCAAAACCCGCCCTGGAACCCGGAAGTGCCGGTGAAGCGCGCGATGCAGTGGATGCCGATCAGTGAACAAGCCGGGAAAGCCTGGGGCGTCAGTCCGCGTCTCATCACGGCGATCATTGCGGTGGAGTCCGGCGGTAATCCCACGCTTGTCAGCAAATCCAACGCGGTGGGGCTGATGCAGCTTAAAGCGTCAACGGCGGGGAAAGAAGTTTACCGCTATATGGGCTGGAGCGGTCAGCCGTCGACCAGCGAGCTGAAGAATCCGGAACGCAACATTTCAATGGGCACGGCCTATCTAAGCATCATGGAGCACGGCGTGCTGAAGGGCATTAAGGATCCGGAGGTGATGCAGTACGCGCTGGTGGTCTCTTACGTTAACGGTGCCGGCGCGTTGCTGAGAACCTTCTCCTCTGACCGCAAAGAGGCGATAGAAGAGATTAACGGCATGGACAAAGACGAATTCTTTGAGCATGTGGCGAAAAATCACCCGGCACCACAGGCGCCTCGTTATATCTGGAAAGTACAGAAAGCGATGGATGCCATGTAATGCCGCAGACGGGCGGCGGTCACGCTGCCCGATGTTCCTTACAGAACTTTATTTGCGCGTTCCCGCGCCTCGCGCTCCAGGGAGTAGATAATGCGCTGCAGCTCGCGCTCTGCGCCGGGCCCGACATTCAGGAAACGGAAGCTCAGACGCGGCGTGGTGATGGTTTCATTTTTGCTGTCCACGACGGTGCGGTCGCTGATGGCAATCAGCTGTGCATCGAAATAAAAGCGCCCCCAGCCCCCCATATCCAGCTCAATTTGCGTGAACCGCATGCCTTCTACCAGTCCGTCGGGTTTCGGCGTATCCATCAGCGCACCCATACCGCCCAGCGACAGATCGAAGAGGCGGAAGCGGATCTCTTTTTTGTCCGGCATTTTGGCCTTGCAGAAGTAAGCGGGATGAAGCGGGGCGTTGATGCGGAAATATTCGCGACGCTGGACAAACCAGAGATTGCCAGGAAGGGGGGTCACAAAGGCCGGAAGCCCCTGATATTCGCTCAGTTCCAGTCGCGACAGGACAAACTCCACTTTGGCGCCCTGCGTTTCGGCCATCACGGCGATATTCTCCGCCTTCAGCGCCGCGCGGTTTTCATACTCCTGGCTGCCCAAATCAATCACCAGCCGCTCCTGCGAGGCGTCAAGGATCTTGCTGATGAACTGATTATTCGACCAGCTGATGCGCAGCGGCACTTCACCTTTTTGCAGGTCGCGTAATACCCCTAATACAGCCAGCGGATTTTGCTTGAGGAACTGCTCACTGTAATGACTCACGCCGGATGGCTCCTTGATAGATGACAGACTGTCTTAGCGTTATCGGCAATCTGCGATGAAACTTAATACAAACCGGTGAGTTTTTTTTGCCTGTTTAGACAAAGATAAGTCGGTGAGAAGAAAATGATTTTCCGGCGATGACCTATACTTATGTTAGCTGTGCAGAAGGTTTTCTGCGCATGCGTTAAACCTGCAAGAGGGCATCGCTATGGGTATCATCGCCTGGATTATCTTTGGTCTTATTGCTGGCGCTATCGCGAAATTGATCATGCCGGGAAACGATGGCGGCGGCTTTATTTTGACCTGTGTACTCGGGGTCGTTGGTGCGGTTGTGGGCGGCTGGCTGGCGACGATGTTTGGCTTCGGAGGCAACATAAGTGGTTTTGACCTGCACAGTTTTCTGGTCGCTGTCGTGGGCGCCATTGTGGTGCTGGGCATATTCAGGTTACTGCGACGAGCATAACATGACGTAAACGGCTCTCTGCGGAGGGCCGTTTTTTTGCCTGTGTATTGATTTGTTAATCTAAATGATAATAATTGTCGTTCCGTATTGCATCTAACAACAAGACGACATTATGACTCCTTCACGTTTTACGCTATGCGCCCTGGCAGGCGCCGTCTCGCTCGCACTGCATGTTCCGGCATTCGCCGAAGAATCCACTATCGTCGTCACCGGCGCAGAGCAGGGCAGCGCGCTGCCGGCCTGGACGAACAGCGCCACGAAATCGGCCGTTGCTGAAAGTAAAACGCCGCAGGTCATCACGACCCTCTCTGCGCCGGAAATTGACAAGCGCCATGCGAATTCCGTGAATGAAATCCTGCGCTATGCGCCAGGGGTCTCAACCGAGGTGCGGGGAAATACCTCCTACATGAGCGAATATAAAATTCGTGGCTTTACCGTCGACCAGGAGTTCTACAACGGGCTGCAGCTGCCCTATAACGTCACCGGCAATACCAAAGCCCGCATCGATCCGCTGTTGATTGACAGCGTTGATATCCTGAAGGGCCCCTCATCGGTGCTTTACGGCGGCGGCTCGCCGGGCGGGCTGGTGAATATCCAGAGTAAAAAGCCGCAGCGAGAAGCGCGAACCGAATTCGGATTTAACACCGGTAACCGCAACCTGAAAGAGGGCTATCTCGACTCAACCGGGCAGATCGCCGATAGCGACTGGAACTATCGCCTGCTGGGTAAAGCGACGGAAAATGACGATCAGCCGCACACCACCCGGTATGAAAACTACCTGGTTGCCCCGTCCGTCACCTGGCAACCCGACAGCAAAACCCGCCTGACTCTGGATGCGCTGGCGCAGAACTCCCCGAGCCTGACGCCGTCGAACCCGCTGCCGCTCGCCTACCTGCGCTCGAAATACGCGGGCAAGCGCGACTTTGCCGGTGATGAGTGGAACGGATTTAAGCAGCGCCAGTGGATGCTGGGCTACAGCTTTGAACATGCATTCGACAGCGGCTGGGGCTTTAACCAGAAGGCGCGCTATTTCGACGTCGATACGCATCAGCGCAGCGTCTATGCGACGGGCACGGGAAGCGAGGTCTATCAGCTTAACCGCTTTGCCTACACCACCGATGAAGATCTGCAGAGCTTCAACATCGATAACCAGGTGACTAAAACCGTGGCGCTGGGCGACTGGCAACACCATCTGCTGGCCGGGTTTGACTATCAGAAGCTGAATTCCCATTTCCACTACCGTTACGCGTCGGCCACGCCGGGCATGGATATGCGTCATCCTGACTATTCGCAGATCGGCGAAAGCGCGCTGGGCCTGTATACCGCCCAGAAAAACCGTCTGAGCTATCAGCAGAACGGCTACTACCTGCAGGATCAGGTGGAGTGGGGGGGCTTAAATCTGCTGGGCAGCCTGCGCTACGACGATTATCGCTCCGTGACCACCAATTATCTGCAAAACGGTGATAAGGACTGGGTCTCTCAGGATCGCGTCACCAAACGCCTGGGCGCGCTTTACGCTTTTGATAATGGTCTGTCACCGTTTATCAGCTATTCCGAAGGCTTTGCACCGGTGTCGCCGAAGGGAACGCTCGCGGCGAAAGACGTCAAACCGACCACCAGCAAGCAAGTGGAGGGCGGCGTGAAATATCTGCTGGCCGACTACGCCACTACCTTTACCGCCTCGGTGTTCAACATCCGTCAGAAAAATGTCGTCACCTCCGATCCGGGCTTCCTGAACTATCGTCAGACCGGGGAGGTGGAATCCAAAGGGGCTGAGCTGTCTGCCATCAGCCGCCCGACGGACAACCTGACGCTGATTGCGAACTATGCCTACACCCACGCGATCAATACGGAAGATGATAAGTACAAAGGGAAACGTCCAACGCAGGTGCCGGAGAATGCCTTCAATCTCTGGGGGGATTACACCTTTGAGAACACGCCGCTGAAAGGGTTGATGCTGGGGGCGGGGGCGCGCTATACCGGCCCGATGGAAATCTCACCGGCTAACGATGCGGGTAAGCTGGGCGGTACCACCCAGTACGATCTGGCGGCATCCTATCGGATGGGCGAAATCCTGCCTTCGCTGGCAGGGCTGACGCTTAAGGCCAGTGCGCAGAACATCACCAACAAAGAGACGCTGACCTGCTACGACGCGACCAACTGCTGGATTGGGCGCGACAGAACGTATCAGCTAGGGGCGAGTTACAGTTTCTAAGCTAAGCCCTGTGAGTTTAAAAAGTAGGCCGGGTAAGGCGTAGCCGACACCCGGCAATACTCACTTACTGCGCCGTCGCCTTCACTGGCGCCACCTCATCATTCGCGGCAGGCCGATTCTCCGGCACGCTGTCGCACGGTTTCTCTTTCGGGCAGACCCGATCCAGCATCTTCAGCGTCACCCCGTTACTCCAGCCGAAGCCGTCCTGCAGCGGATACTCGCCGCCGCCGCCGCCCGTACCGGTCGTCGACACGTCGTATTTCTCGACCAGTTTCTTTTCCCGGTCATAAGTATGCTGAACGTTTTTCAGGAAGCGCCAGGTCACATCCATCGAGACCTTCTCTTGCCCGTAATTCTGCAACCCTTCCGCCGCCACCCATTGCAGCGGAGCCCAGCCGTTTGGCGCATCCCACTGCTGACCGCTGTTGACGGTGGTGGTCGCTATTCCGCCCGGCTGCAGCAGACGTGAGGAGGTTGCCGCAGCGACTTTATCGGCACGATCCTGCGCCGCCGCCTTCACGTAAAGCGGGAACAGGGCCGCAGCCGTGAGCTGATTGCGTACCTTCTTACTCTTCAGATCGTAATCGGCGTACCAGCCCTCTTTATCATTCCACAGGTGGCTCTCGATGGCTTTCTGGCGCGCGGTGGCCAGCGCCTCATACTTGTTTGCGCTGGCGGCATCGCCGCTTTCCTGGCTTGCCCGGGCCAGCAGTTTTTCCATCTTGAACATCAGGGCATTCAGGTCCACGGGCACAATGCTGGTGGTCCGGATGGTGCCGAGTTTTTGCGGATCGTCCATCCAGCGGGAACTAAAGTCCCATCCCGAGGCCGCGGCGGAACGCAAATCACGGTAGATCTCGGTTGCCGGTCGGTTAGGGTTACTTTTCGCGGTATTCACATCGTCAAGCCAGGACTCCGGGCGCGGGGTGTCGCGATCGTCCCAGTAGCGGTTGAGGATCGCGCCGTCATCCAGTTTCACCACGCGTTTGTTGGCCTGGCCCGGCTGAAGGGCATCGACGCCGTCCATCCAGTAGGCATACTCTTTCTCCATCTGCGGACGATATTTCTTCAGCGCGTCGCTGTCATGGGTCGCCAGCAGTTCAACCATCTGTGAGAAAAACGGCGGTTGGGAGCGGCTCAGGTAATAGCTGCGGTTGCCGTTGGGAATGTGGCCGAAGGTGTCGATCTCATACGCAAAGTTATCCACCATGTCGCTGATTTTGTCCCAATGATCGCTCTCAGCCAGGCCCAGCATGGTGAAATAGCTGTCCCAGTAGTAGACCTCGCGGAAACGACCGCCGGGCACAACGTAAGGCTTCGGTAACGGCAGAAGGGAATCCCATTTGTTGCTGGCTTTATCGGTGGTGCGCGTCAGTACGGGCCAGAGATCGTCAATGTGCTCACGTAACGATTGCCCCGCCGGTGGAACATACTTTTCTCCCTCTTCGGGCAGGGTGAAATTCATCTCGACAAAATGGCGCAGGTCAAAGCTGGACTGCGCGTGCTGCATCCTGTAATCCGCCAGAATCATCAGCGGGTCACTTTTGGGGACTGCATCCGCAAAGGTTTTTTGATCGGGAAACAGTTTAGCGCTTTGCACATCATTGAAGAGGGGCCCCAGTAAAATATCGGGCGGGGTTGTCTGAGCCGCAGGCTGTTCGTTGGCATAGCCAAATGTTGCGACACCGAGCAGCGCGCCTCCCAGCGCAAGATGTAAACAAGCGGGGCGCAATGTACGAGGTTTTATCATCTTTTCGTCTCCTGTCTTTACCGGGCAGCGTGACCGCTGTTGTCAATCACCTGAAAACCTTAGACGAATATTGCCCGCTTCGCGTGTTGAATATCCCATTTTGCGCAGAACCAGACAAATTACCGCGTTCTCAGGCAGGCTGCAGGACGTTTGATAATTTGTTGTGGGAATGAAACCGGTCTAATTATTATCTTAAATAATTATATTTGTATTTTATATAATTAACGTCGGGCAAGTCGATGAAATAATAATGTGAGGCGGGTTGTGTTTCTCTCGTTAATAATAAAGGAATTATTCTGCCCGGTTCACACAAGTTAAAATTCATAATTCAGTTATCAAAAAACATAATAGCGTTCCTGCGTGTATTTGTACGAAATGGCGAAACTCAATCTTTGGGTATTTCCTTTTTAATCAGGACGGAATCTATGAAATTAAAGAAAATGGTCATATTGACAGGTGCACTCTATTCCGGGGCGCTTTTAGCCGCCCAGTCCTCAGCAAGCGTGGAGGAAAAGCTGGCGCAGCTGGAAGCGCAAATCGAAGTGCTTAAGCAGCAACAGGCGACGGTACAGCAGGCAGCGACGGTCACCGTGCAGTCAGAGGAGCCGGTCAACAACGAGGCGCCGCCGAAACTGACGCTGTCAGGTTTTGGCGATATTAAATTTTATGGTGACGTTGAGCTTAATATGGATGCTGCCAGTAAAACGGGTAGCCTGACGTCTGTTAAGCAAAGCGCTAATAACGACTGGGCACCCGGGGATAAAGAACGCTGGGATATTAATGGCCGTATTCTGCTGGGTTTTGATGGTTATCGTAAAATGAATAACGGAAATTATGCCGGATTCTCCGTTCAGCCGCTCGGCGATCTTGCTGGGCAAATGTATCTGGATGACGCCGTATTTTTCTTCGGTTCTGAAAAAGACTGGGAAATTAAGGTTGGTCGCTTCGAAGCGTATGATATGTTTCCGCTCAATCAGGATACCTTTGTGGAATACTCGGGCAATACGGCAGACGACCTTTACAGCGACGGCTACGGCTATATCTATATGCTGAAAGAGGGGCGTGGCCGAACCGACAGCGGCGGTAACTTCCTGGTGAGCAAAACGCTGGACAACTGGTATTTCGAACTGAATACCCTGTTTAAGGACGGCAGCGATCTGTACGTCGACCAGCGTTATCACGGCGCGGAGCTTGAGAACGATAAAAACGTCGCCTACGTGCGCCCGGTTGTCTCATGGCAGAGCGGACCGTTTTCAACCGCGTTCGCTATGGAGACCAACCTGGTAAACAACGCTTACGGCTATCGTGACGATGCCGGGCGCTGGGTCGATCAGTCAGACCGGACCGGCTACGGGTTTACTATGACCTGGGACGGACTTAAAACCGATCCGGAAAACGGGGTGGTCATGAACTTCAACACGGCTTACCTGGACGCGACGGGCGAAACCGACTTTACCTCAGGCATCAATGCCCTTTGGCGTAATTTTGAGCTGGGCTATATCTATGCTCATAACGAAATCGACGAGTTTAATACCTCAACCTTTGACGCCGAGTGTGAAAACGACTGCTGGATCAGCGACCCGGGCGAGTACGACATTCATACCATCCACACGTCGTACCTCATTCCGAACGTCATGAAGATGAAAAACTTCAACATCTACCTGGGCGCGTATGCGTCCTGGGTCAACGCCTCTCCAAAAGAGGGTGACAATAAGAACGACGATCGCTACGGCGGACGCGTACGCTTTAAATACTATTTCTGATGCCGTACGCCAGTCAGGCTTCTTCCGGAGTCTGGCTGGCTTCCCGCAGCGTGCCCGGCGCATGGCCAATGATGCGCTTAAATGCCCGGCTAAAAGCCGCCAGCGATCCGTAACCCAGCCGCAGCGCGACGGTTTCGATCGGCTGGTTCTCATGACGAATATACTGAATGGCCAGCCGCATTCTCAGCTCGCTGAGATATTTTGCCGGGGTCGTTCCCGTCGCCGCGAGAAACCGTTCCGCGAAAACGGATCGGGAAGTCCCGGCTTCTTTTGCCAGATCGGCGACGCTCCAGTTCAGGCCTGGCTGCTGGTGCATAGCGTAAATGGCCCGGCTCAGGCGCGGGTCGCGCAGCACCTGCACCCAGCCGGTGGCTTTGCCGCAGCCGCCTTCAACCCAGCCCCGCACAATTAACGCCGCCACCACATCGGCCAGCCGCGCAAGGATCCCGGCATACCCGGCCTGACGCGCCGCGGATTCCCGCTCCATCGCCGCCAGCAGCGGATGAATTTCCGGCCAGGTGGACATCAGCCGGCTGACCATCATCACTTCCGGCATCGCCTTGATCAGCGGCTGCATGCCGCCCAGCTCAAAATCCATGCATCCGCTAAAGATAAGGGTGTTCTCGCTCTCCGGGCAGGGCTCGCAGGTGATAGCACAGACCGAGCTACAGATAGGCTCGCTCGGAAAGGCGTTGACAGGGGTAAGGGTGGCCTGTTCGTCAGAGAGCAGGGCATGAGAATTTCCGCCGGGAATAAAGAGGGCGTCGCCACCGCTCAGTTCGAACGTTGCACCGCTCTCCATGCGCAACAGGGCGCTACCGTGGCTCACAAAATGAAACTGCGCCCTGCCGGGAGCCTGATGAAACGCGACGCCAAATGGCGCACTGGCTTCAATCCGCCGGTATTTCACGCCTGACAGGCGCATGCCGCGTAAAAGTTCGCTGATCAAATCGGGTGACTGTACGGTCATGGCGCAACTCCGGACGAATAATCAATAAGTGGAGATTATATGTCATAGATCGTCCAGGGTGAACCTTCTATTCTTTTGCGACACTAGTCACATTTTTATAACGGGAGATCAACAGATGAGTTCATGTGTCGCGGCGAGCGAGGCGGTAGCGCCTGCAAAACCCGCCTGGCGGGCCGTCTATTCACTGGGGCTGGGGGTATTTGGTTTGATTACGGCCGAATTTCTGCCCGCCAGCTTGTTAACCCCCATGGCCGCGAGCCTGGGCGTTACCGAGGGGATGGCTGGACAAGCTGTCACCGCCACCGCGCTGGTGGCGCTGGTCACCGGATTGCTGATCACCCCGGCAACCAAGAGTATCGACCGTCGTTGGGTACTGATGTTTTTCTCGGTGCTGCAAATTATCTCCAGCCTGCTGGTGGCCTTTGCGCCTAACCTGCACGTCCTGCTAATGGGGCGCCTGCTTCTGGGGATAGCGATCGGGGGATTCTGGGCGATGTCGACGGCCACGACGATGCGTCTGGTTCCGGCAGATAAAGTGCCGAAAGCGCTGGCGGTGATCTTCTCCAGCGTATCGATTGCCACGGTAGTCGCGGCGCCGCTGGGCAGCTATCTGGGCAGCCTGATCGGCTGGCGCAACGTCTTTGTGCTCTGCATTCTGCCGAGCATGCTGGCGCTGCTGTGGCAGCTCTGGGTGCTGCCGTCCATGAAGCCGGAGAGCAGCGGTAGCCTGAGTACGCTGTTCCGCGTGCTGCGCCGTCCGGGGATGATCGGCGGCATGCTGGCAACCATCCTGATCTTCAGCGGCCATTTCGCTTTCTTTACCTACCTGCGTCCGTTCCTGGAGACGGTAGGCCAGGCGAGCGTGGAGACCATTTCACTGATCCTGCTGGGTTTTGGTATCGCCAACTTTGTGGGCACCTCCGTGGCCGGGCATCTGCTGGCACGTAATCTGCGCCTGACGCTGGCGCTGGTGCCGTTTGCGATGGGCGTTCTCGCGCTCATGATGGTCGCCTTTGGTCATCTGGCCATGCTGGACGGGCTGCTGGTTGCGCTGTGGGGCTTCGCATTTGGCCTGGTTCCGGTGGGCTGGTCCACCTGGCTTGCGACCACTGTTCCAGATGAAGCCGAAAGTGCAGGGGGGCTGCTGGTGGCCTCAATCCAGCTGGCGATAAGCGCCGGTGCGGCCGGAGGTGGGGCAGTGTTTGATCTTAACGGCGCCAGCGGCGTGTTCGCGGGCAGCGGTTTCCTGCTGGTGACGGCGATGGTGATTGTGTTCATGGGTGTGAAAGTGAAAGCGGAGTGATTTTTTAGCCGGGTGAGCGTTCGCGCCACCCGGCCTCAGGCTTACAGCCCTTTCTTATCCATCAGCACCGCCAGATCCACCAGGCGGTTAGAGAAGCCCCATTCGTTGTCATACCACGCCAGGATCTTCACCATGTTCCCGCCAATCACCAGCGTGGAAAGCCCGTCGATAATTGACGATCGCGGGTCGCCCTGGTAATCGCTGGAAACCAGCGGTTCATCGCTATAGCCCAGGATATCTTTCAGGGGGCCGCTGGCGGCCGCGTTGCGGAACGCGTCATTCACCTCTTCGGCGGTCACGTTGCGGCTCAGCGTCACGGTTAAATCGACAATCGACACCACCGGCACCGGCACGCGCAGGGAGTACCCGGTCAGCTTGCCGTCCAGGGAGGGGATCACTTTCCCCAGCGCTTTCGCCGCGCCGCTGGAGTAGGGCACAATCGACAGCGCCGCCGCGCGTGCGCCGCGCAGATCTTTTTCCGGCTGATCGTGCAGCGCCTGGCTGTTGGTGTAGGCGTGCGTCGTGTTCATCAGGCCATGCTCAATCCCGAACTGCTGGTGCAGCACCTGAGCGGCCGGCGCCAGACCGTTCGTGGTGCAACTCCCGTTGCTTACCACCGTGTGCCGGTCGGGATCGTACTGGTCATGGTTGACGCCCATCACAATCGTCAGGTCGTCGTTTTTCGCGGGAGCGGAAATGATGACGCGCTTAGCGCCGCCGTGGGTGATATGTACCGCCGCTTTCTCCCGTTCAGTGAAGAAGCCGGTGGCCTCAATCACCACGTCTACCCCGGCATCACGCCACGGGATATTCGCCGGATCGCGTTCGCTAAATACGGCGATCCGCTGTCCGTCTACCTGCAGCGCGCCGTCAGCCGCTTCAACGGGTGCGGGCAGCTTGCCCAGAAGGGAATCATGTTTCAGCAGATGGGCGAGGGTTTTACTGTCTGTCAGATCGTTGATGGCCACAATCTGAAGCGCCGGGTTGCCCAGCGCCGCGCGCAGGACATTACGTCCGATACGGCCGAAACCGTTAATACCGACCTTAACCATGGTGCACTCCTTATCTCTGTTGTCTGGAGTCACTGTAGGCGTCGGGCCGCTTGGCGTAAACGACAAAAAAGGATCAGATTACGCCATCTTGCGGCAATGAAAGCGCTGGCGGTATTCGCCGGGCGTGAGGTGAAGCTGTTTCTCAAAGATGCGGCGCAAGTTAATGCTGGTACCAAAGCCGCTTTGCTCAGCAACGCGCTCAAGGGGATCGCGGGTCTGTTCAAGCAGCTGGCGGGCGGCGGCCAGACGCGCCTCGGTCACGTAGCGGGCAGGCGAGACCCCGGCCTCGCGGGTAAACACGCGGGTGAAGTTACGCGGGCTCATCGCCGCTTTCTCGGCCAGGTTCTCCACGCACAGATCGGCGGTGAGATTCTGCAGGATCCAGCTTTGCACCTCGCCTATCGGCCCTGCTGTGCCGGGCTGCTGCAGGCTGTAGCGGCTGAACTGCAGCTGTCCGCCGGGACGTCGCAGATACATCACCATATCCTGCGCCACGTCGCGGGCGAGGGTAAATCCGTAGTCGTCCTCCACCAGCGCCAGGGTCAGGTCGAACCCGGAACTCACGCCGCCAGAGGTCCAGATGGGGCCGTCCTGAATGTAGAGTGGGCCGCCTTCGACGGTGATAGCCGGATATAGGGTTTGCATGGTCTCCAGCAGCCGCCAGTGGGTGGTGGCGCGACGACCGTCCAGCAAGCCGGTCTGGGCCAGCAGCATCGCGCCGCCGCAGATAGAGGCGATCCGCCGGGCGTGCGGCGCAGCGAGGTGCAGCCAGTCGACTACGGCGGTGCTCTCCTGCTCGTTCATACCGCGTCCGGTGATGATAATGGTGTCCAGCGGTTCGCGCGGATCCAGCTCCGGAAGCCGATAGTCCGCCAGCAGGTTCAGACCGGACTGGCCGTGGATCACCTGGTGAGGCTGCGTGGTGGCGATGATAATCCGGTAGCGGGGCTGCGCAAGCCCTTCCGGATGCAGCCGGTTGGCCTGCATCAGAATGTCGGCGATACCGGCGGCTTCAAACAGCATGCCGCCGTCGGGAACGATAATCAGGATCTTCTTCATGTCCTGAAAAGTACCTTTAATACAGAATAAGTCAAGCGACGCGTGCGCTCTGTGTTTCTGGCAAAGCAAAGCGATTTAAGTTCTTTGTTATTTCAGGCGTTATCCCCGATCTTCAGGGCTCTGTCTCTGGCGAAACGGCGTCTGAAGGAATGGGTAAACGAAGCTCCCTCTATTTACATCCACAACAACGCAATCAAATCCACCGCCTCGCGTCGGGTTTCTTGTGGCGAAGCGAACTGCCCACCTGGCTGTTAATGTTCACGATTTATGCGGGCTGGTTTGCCACGCTGGCGTTCTGGCAAACGCTCGGCCTGCTGCCCGCCACGCTGCTGCTCATCGGGTTTACCGCCTGGTATATGTCCCTGCAGCATGAGCTGATCCACGGGCATCCCACCCGTTTTGCCTGGCTTAACCAGCTGTTCGGCACGCTCCCGCTGGCGGTCTGGTACCCGTACGGCCTGTACCGGGATTCCCATCTGGCCCACCATCGGTACGATAGCCTGACCCATCCGGTGGATGACCCGGAGTCGTACTATTTTACCGAGGCAAGCTGGGCGCGCTTTCCCCCCTGGCAGAAGCGCCTGATTCGGGCCCGTAATACCTTTGCCGGGCGGCTTCTGCTGGCGCCGCTGCTGGATATCGTCCAGACGCTGGGCAGCGCCGTGGCGGCGTTTCGTCATCTTCACCTGCGGGCGATGACGATGTGGCTGGTTCACATCACGCTGCTGGCGGCACTCTTCGCCTGGATGACGCACGTCGGTTTTTCACCCGTCTGGTTTGTGCTGGCGGTCAGTTATCCGGCGCTGGCGCTGACCAAGGTACGATCGTTTTTCGAACATCGTGCGGCGGACGATCCGCTGGCGCGCTCCGTCATTAACGAGGCCGGGCTGTTCTGGCGGATCTTGTTTTTGAATCTCAACTATCATTCAGTACATCATGATCTACCGGGCGTGCCGTGGTACGGACTGAAGGCGATCTACCAGCAAAACCGGGAGGCGTACCGGGAGCGAAACCGCGGTTTTCTGGTCAGGGGCTACGGTGAATGGCTGCGCCGGTTCTGGATCAGTCCCGTCGACGTCACCGTTCACCCCGGAAAGCAACAGGGGGAAGGGTATGAGTAACCTGCTGGCGTTTCCCATGTATGCGGTGGATCGCGCCGACACGCGCGCGCTCTGGCTGGCGGTAAAGGGGCTGCTGGCCGCACGCGGTGTGCCCGTCGATGATCTCCCCGACGGGCCGGAGTCCGATCTGCTCACGCACTGGCAACAGCCCGGGCTTATCCTCAGCCAGACCTGCGGTTACCCGCTGGTCACGCAGCTTCCGGACGTGCAGGTTGTCGGCTGTTTTCACTACGCGGCCCCGGGCTGCGAAGGGATCCAGTACCGCAGCTTTCTGGTGGTGCGCGAGGAGGAGCGGCATCTCACGCTGGCGGATTTTCGCGGCCGACGAGCGGTCTGTAACTCTGCGGACTCGCAGTCCGGCTACAATGCGCTGCGAAAAAAAATAGCGCCTCTGGCGGCGGACGGTCCGTTTTTCGCGCAAACGTCCTTCAGTGGCAGCCATCGCCAGTCGCTGAAGGATGTCAAACGCGGAGCAGGGGATATCGCGGCCATCGACTGTGTCACCTGGGCACTGCTGCAGCGTCACGAACCGGAAGGTCTGACGGGGCTGGCGGTCATTGACCGTACCCCGCTGACGCCTGGGCTGCCACTCATTACCTCGCCCCACACTTCGCCTGACACCCTGAACGCCCTTCGCGATGCGCTCCACGCGCTGGTGAGTTTGCCGGAACACCGGGCCGTTTGCGACGCGGTACTGATTGAGGGGTTTAGCGTCGTGACGCGTCAGGCCTACGCCTCATTGCTGGCGTGATAAATCTCCTGCGCGTCGGTAAAGCAGCGTAGCGCCAGCGAGGAGACCGGTTTTTGCCTGCGCATAATCAGGCCGACAGGGGCCTCAATGTTCGCATCGGCGATGGGGACAATCCTGAAATGGCTGTTCAGATCTTCCAGTCCGTTGTTCAGCGGCATCACGGCGCAGCATACGCCGCTTTGCACCGCCTGAATGATCTGGAACGTGGAGTCGCTCTCGAAAACGGACCTCGGTTCAATGCCAGCAGACTGAAAGCTGGCCTCCATATGCGCCCGGTAATGCATCCCTTTGGTCAGGAACCCCAGCGGAAAATCCGTCAGGTCACGCCAGGTCAATTTCTCCTGGCCGAGCTGGAAATGGCGGACGTCGTGCAGCAGGCCCATCTTCGTTTTGGGAAGCTGGATAATATCGAACTGGCTGGTGTCGATGCTGTTGAGATAGCAAATCCCCAGCTCAAGCTGATTGCGGCTGACGCCGTCGGCAATCTGCGCGGAGGACATGGAATAGAGGCTATAGGTCAGCTCCGGGTATTTTTGCGTCAGCAGGCGAATAAAGATCATCGGATCCACACTCGCCAGCGGCACCATCCCCAGACGGAGTTCCCCCACCACCTGGCCTTTGCACAGCGCGGCTTCCGCCTGTAGCCCGTCGTGCGCGGCCAGCAGCGCGCGGGCCCATGCGAGGATGCGTTCACCCTCCGGCGTAAACCCCTCAAAGCGCTGCCCGCGCACAATCAGCACCAGCCCCAGCTCCTCCTCCAGGCTGCGGATGCGCATGGAGAGGGTCGGCTGGGTGATGTTGCACTGCGAGGCCGCCTTGCCAAAATGGCGGGTCTCGTCGAGCGCGATTAAATATTTTAACTGTTTAATATCCATCTTTTTCTTTGCGCGAACAGCCTTACAGCATGCGGATCTCTTTTGAGCGCAGGGTGATGCGAACCGGAACGGATTTATACGACGGCGTACCGCTGTCCTTATCCAGATAATCAAGCGGTACCAGCACGTTGGCCTCCGGATAATAGGCCCCGACGGTCCCCGGCGCGATGTTGTACGCCACCACGGTAATGTCTTCCAGACGCTGTCCGTTGCCGGGCAGGGCGGTTTCGATATCCACGCGGTCGCCGTGTTCCAGCCCTGACTGCGCCATATCGTCTTCGTTCATAAACAGCACGTCGCGACGGCCAAACACGCCGCGGTAGCGGTCGTCCAGCGCGTAAATGGTGGTGTTGTACTGGTCGTGGCTGCGCAGCGTGATCAGGCGCAGAACGTGCTCTCCTTCACCGCTGGCGTTCTCATGTACGCCGTCGAAGACCGAGAACATCGCTTTTCCCGTCGCCGTTGGCCAGAGACGTTGCGTTGGCGGCAGCGGCATACGGAAGCCGCCGGGAACGCGGATCCGCGCGTTGTAGTTCTCAAAGCCCGGAATGGTCTGCTCGATCAGATCGCGGATCCGGTCGTAATCCTCAACCAGCGTCAGCCAGTCCACGCGGGTATCCGGCAGGGTGGCTTTTGCCATGCCCGCGACGATAGCGGGTTCTGACCGAAGCAACGGCGAGGCGGGTTTTAGCTTGCCGGATGAGGCGTGCACCATCGACATCGAGTCTTCGACGGTAATGGACTGGCGGCCGGTGGCCTGAATATCCAGCTCGGTACGGCCAAGACACGGGAAAATAAAGGTCTCTTTGCCCACCAGCAAATGGGTACGGTTCAACTTGGTCCCGACGTGAACGCTCAAATCGAGGGAGCCCATGGCCGGAAAGCCGCGTTCATGATCGGGCATCGCTACCGCAAAATTACCGCCGAGGCAAATGAGCGCTTTTGCGCGGCCGTCGATCATCGCCTGCGTGGCCTGCACCGCGTCATGGCCGTGGTGAGACGGTGGCTCAAAGCCGAATACATCCTTCAGACTGTTCAGGAAGGCTGGCGTGGGTTTCTCGCTAATCCCGACGGTACGGTTCCCCTGCACGTTTGAGTGACCGCGCAGCGGGCATATTCCCGCGCCGGGCTTGCCGATATTCCCCCGCATCAGCAGCACGTCAGCGATCAGGCGGACGTTGGCCGTCCCTTTATTGTGCTGGGTAATGCCCATCCCGTAGGTAATGATGGTGGCATTCGATTTCGCATAGGCCTCAGCCACCTGTTTGAGTGCCCCCTGGCTCAGACCCGACTCGCGCTCAATGTCGTCCCAGCGGGTTTGTGCGATATCGTCGGCAAAGTCCTCAAAGCCCTGGGTGTGTTCGGCAATAAACGCGCGATCGAGCACGTCCCCGCGTTCAGCCTCCATTTCCAGCAGGTGTTTGGCAATCCCTTTCAGCGCGGCGGCATCGCCTCCGGCCTTCACCTGGAAATAGGTCGAGGCGATATCCGTGGAGCTGTAGGTCGCCATTTCAATCACGCTCTGCGGATCCGCAAAACGTTCCAGGGCGCGCTCGCGCAGCGGGTTAAAGACGATAATCGGCACGTTGCGGCGGGCCAGCTCGTGGAGGGTCCCCATCATGCGCGGATGGTTAGTGCCGGGGTTATGGCCGATGGAGATCACCAGTTCAGTCTTATCAAAGTCATCCAGCGACACGGTCCCTTTCCCAATCCCGATCGAACGGGGCAAACCGACGCTGGTGGCCTCGTGACACATATTCGAGCAGTCGGGGAAGTTGTTGGTGCCGTATTCGCGAGCAAACAGCTGGAACAGATAAGCCGCTTCGTTAGAGGCGCGTCCGGAGGTATAGAACTCGACCTGGTCCGGCTCGAGCCCGCGCAATACTTCGCCGATGCGTTGAAACGCCGCGTCCCAGTCGACGGGGCGGAAGGTGTCGCTCGCCCGATCATAGCGCAGGGGGTGCGTGAGTCGACCGTAGCCTTCCAGCTCAAAGTCCGATTTTGCCAGCAGCGAGGAGACGCTGTTTTCGGCCAGAAACGCGGGGGTGACGCGTTTGCTGGTCGCTTCCCAGGTCACCGCTTTGGCGCCGTTCTCGCAGAACTGGAACGTCGATTTGTGTTCTTTATCAGGCCACGCGCAGCCCGGGCAGTCGAAGCCGTCAGGTTGGTTGGTGCGCAGCAGCGTCGCGGGGGCGTCAAGGGTATCCATTTGGGTGCGTACCGCAATGGCCGTTGCTTTCAATGCGCCCCAGCCGCCAGCAGGGCCGTCATAGTGTCTGATGCCTGGCACCGAGCGTCTTTTCTTGTTCATACCCACTCCTGATTTGTTCGGTCACACAACGCCTGAGCTCAAAAAATCACTGACGAGAGCAATAGGTGAAAGCAATGACGACCGAATGGCAACGCACATACGGAACGGAAAAGTGCCTTAACGCAAACTCTTTTTATTACAGTAATTTATCTGGTCTGGTGTTTAAATATTTAAAGAAATTATAACGAATTTTTATCATTTTAATAATAAATCTTATCTATCGTCCGGTAGGCGAGATAGATGGCGGTGAGCAGGAAAGTATGTAGCGCCAGTAAAACTTCGAATGAAGCTGATGCGCTGGAGATATCGCCGCGATTCGCGGCTGGTGGGCTGCTCGAGGCATTTTTCAATTGAGAGAATGGCAGGAAGGTTTACTCACGCTTAATGAATAATAGATATAAGGCATACCGTACAGCGAAATTATCACCGAGTGAATATACAGTTTTTTTGCGGCATGAAATTAACGTCTGGCTGCATAAGTGAAATATTCTCACCCAGGGGATGAAGCGTCTTCAATATTAAAGATACCCTGTTAGTGCAACAAATAATTCATCAGAGATATATTCCTTTGACATCAAAAAAACGCGAATTCTACTAATTATGGTAGTGGCGATAATAGCGTGATTGCGTTAATGAAAGTGGTTCTCCTTTGTATTTTTTGATAGATAAAACATACAGTTATGTCGTTTTGTGGTGAAGAAATAAGAAAGGGTGGGCCATAACGTTTTTTATCATAGGATTAATCCTATAATTTTCCGACTGCTTCATTTACCAACAGTTACGCGGCGGTAAATATTGAATTGATACGAAGCTCATGTAAACTTGTTTACCGTTTGTCAAAATATGTCAGGAAGACACTGGGCCTTATTCTGAAAGGCTCGTGCGGTAGCTATGCCCTTAAAGTAGTAACGCCCCGAAAATATCCTGGCTATTTTAACAATAGCACTTAAGTCAAACTTCATCCCCTTATCTCCATCATCGAAATATCGCTACGGAAAAGCATATGAAAATGCGCGTACTGTTTTCACTTCTGTTTGTAATGGCGGTGGCGGGCTGTAAAGCACCGCAGAAACCTGTGATCAACGACGATACGATCGAGACCAGCCAGGTCAACGGCGTCACCTTAACCCACCGTCACGCTGTGACGGCGCCGACGGAGTTCAACCCGGTTAACGAGCCGTATCGTGCCATGTATCCGGCCTCCCTGATGAGCCGTCCTGACTTTGGCGGTAAAGTTATCCGCACTCTCGAGACCGGAAAAACGTACGTGGTGCTGGGGCAGGTTGAACACTACTGGATGGCGCTTGCCGATGAAGGTAACGAACAGCTGATTGGTTACGTTCCGATGCGCGCTGTTATCAAGGCCGACCAGTACGAAGCCACCGTGCGTAAACAGGCTATTCGTCCAAAGGCGCGTAAAAAAGCGACCTGTGTTGATGTCGACGGTAACAGCAAAGCCTGCAAAGACAGCGCTAACGGTACCTGGATCCTGAACTAAACGGCTTTCATGAGCGCATTTTTATGAATAATAAAAATTTTCATAAGCTGTGGTTACCCTTTTACGCGATGATTTTCGCGCTGGTCAGTGGTTGTACGTCGTCTTCACACAGCGACCCCTCCCGCTACAATCTGCAGTTTCAGGCTCATCCACAAATCAATGAATCTGCGCCGCTTAAGGTCCGGGTACTGTTGCTGAAATCCGATGCGGATTTCATGTCCAGCGACTTCTACTCCCTGCAGAACAACGCGTCAGCTACGCTTGGCGCGAATCTGCTGAACAGCGATGTGTTCTTCCTGATGCCGGGACAGCTGTCAAAAACCCTCAGCGGGCAAAGCTCGCCGGAGGCTCGCTATATCGGCGTGATGGCGGAGTATCAGGTGCTGGATGGCAAAAAATGGCGCGTTTCACTCCCTCTGCCCGTACCTGGCGAAAATCATATCTACCAGTTCTGGAAATGGTCCGCAGATGAACTTCAGGCCAACGTTTTTCTCGACGTGAACGGCATTCGGGTCATCAGCCAGTAACGCGCTTCAAAACAGGAAACACATCATCATGACGAAAGCAGAAAAGGTCGTCTGGACCGAAGGCATGTTCCTGCGTCCACACCATTTTCAGCGGACTGAAAGCTATCTGCTCAACCATGTTCGTGAATGGGGCGCGCTGCAGCGATCGTATCTCTGGGGCTTTCTCGACGTAGAACTGGATGAAGCGATGCTTCGTCAGGGATGCATAGCCCTGAGCTACTGCAGTGGGCTGCTGCCGGACGGCACCTTTTTCCAGGTCCGTAATGGGCGCAACGGTCCTGTACCGTTGAAAATTCCTGACAATCTCACCAACGAAAAAGTGGTGCTCGCACTGCCGGTTCGTCGTGGTGAGAGAGAAGAGGTGATTTTCAGCGAAGAGCCAGCCTCGCTGGCGCGCTTTATTGCGTTTGAGCAAGAGGTGGAAGACGATAACGCCATGTCGGTGGGGGATGCCACCGTTCAGTTTGGCCGCCTGCGTCTGACCCTGATGCTCGAAAAAGACCTCACGGCAGAGTGGACCGCCATCGGCGTGGCGTTTGTGACCGAGAAGCGTAACGACAACCACGTGCGGCTCGACAACAGCTACATCCCGCCGATGCTGAATGCCAATAACAGCCCGCAGATCTACAGCATGATCAACGATCTGCACGGCTTGCTGGTGCAGCGCAGCCAGCAAATTGGCGGCCGTTTGCGCCAGCCCGGCCGCTTTAATACCTCCGAACTGATTGAGTTCACGCTGCTGTCGCTGGTTAACCGTCACCTTGGCGAGGTGTCTCATTTAAAAACCCTTCCGCTGCTGCACCCGGAAACGCTCTGGCGCAGCTGGCTGCCGTTCGCGACCGAACTTGCCACCTGGACATCGCAGCGAACCGCTGAAAGCGTGCTGCCGATTTACGATCATGACGATCTGGCAAACTGCTTCAGCAAGCTGATGCTGATGCTGCGTCAGGGGCTGTCGCTGGTGATGGAAGACCATGCGATCCAGCTGCCGCTTAACGAACGCTCTCACGGCCTCAATATCGCCACGGTGCCTGAAACCAGCATGGTGCGCGAGTTCGGCTTCGTGCTGGCGGTCAAAGCCAATGTGCCGGGCGAACACCTGCAAACCCATTTCCCGGCGCAGATGAAGGTCGCACCGGTGTCGAAAATCCGCGATCTGGTTCAGCTTCAGCTGCCGGGCATTATGCTGCGCGCCATGCCGGTCGCACCGCCGCAGATCCCGTGGCATGCCGGCTACAGCTACTTCGAGCTCGAGAAGGGCAGCGAGCTGTGGCACGAGATGGATAAGTCCGGCGCATTCGCCCTGCACCTTGCAGGGGAGTTCCCGGGGCTGGATATGGAGTTTTGGGCCATCCGTAGCCCGACAGAATAATAAAGCGAGCGCTTAATATGCAGGAACGACAGGATACCGGCAGCGATGCCGCGTTCACCGGGGCCAGTAGCAACAATCAGCTGGTGGCGGCCGCCAATCCGCTGCTCAATGCGATTCCGCAGATCCGTCATTCGGTATCGCATGACGATCAGGTGGCGCTACGCCAGCGCCTGATCGATGAAATTCGCCGTTTTGAAGTCCGTTGCCAGCAGGCGGGGCTGCCCTACGAAGTGATCGTCGGGGCACGCTACTGCCTGTGTACGGCGCTCGATGAGGCTGCCGCGCTCACCCCCTGGGGCAGCAGCGGGGTCTGGTCAAGCAATGGCCTGCTGGTGACGTTCCATAACGAAACCTGGGGCGGCGAGAAGTTCTTCCAGCTGCTGGCGCGCCTGTCGCAAAACCCGCGCGAGCACATTCTGCTGCTGGAGATGATCAACTACTGTCTGCTGCTCGGTTTCGAAGGGCGCTATCGGGTGCTGGACAATGGCCGCACCCAGCTTGAGACCATCAAGCAGCGGCTGTGGCAGATGATCCGCGGCGTGCGCGGCAGCTATCCGCCGCCGCTTTCTCCTCATCCGGAAGATCGTCCGGTGCTGCGCAAGCTCTGGCGGCCCATGGTCCCCCTGTGGGCCTGCGTGGCGCTGGCCGGGTTTATCGCCTGCCTGTTTTATATCGTGCTTAACTGGCGTCTTGGCGACAGCACCAACCCGGTGCTGGCGAAGATTTACCAGTCCCAGCTGCCGGAAACCACTATTCAGCAGCCGGCGCGTCAGCTTCCGGCGGTGCTGAACCTGCGCGGCTTCCTGAAACCGGAAATCGAGGCTGGCCTCGTTGCGGTGAAAGACGAAGCGGATCGCAGCGTGGTTATCCTGAAAGGCGACGGGCTGTTTGCCTCTGCCTCGACCGTCGTGCGTGACCGCTATGAACCGGTCATCCACCGCATCGCGCAGGCGATGAATAACGTGAGCGGCAAAATTCTGGTGGTGGGCTACAGCGACAACGTGCCGATCCGCAGCGCGCGCTTTGCCTCTAACTATGAACTCTCTCTGGAACGCGCCCGCTCGGTACAGAAAATGCTGCAGGGAAGCCTCTCTCAGCCTGGCCGCGTGAAAGCGGAAGGGCGGGGCGAGATTAACCCGGTGGCGCCGAACACGACGCCTGAAAACCGCGCCCGTAACCGCCGTGTGGAAATTACTCTGCTGGTGTCGCCTGAAAATACCCAGGCCGAGCTGAACGGATTGCCGCAAGGAAACTAAGGAATGCTGACGACTCTTCTTTCCATACTGACTAACCGCATTCTGTGGAGCTTCCTCGGCGTCACGGCGCTGGCGGCGGTGATCTGGATGATTGGACCGCTGTTGTCCATCGTGGACACCCGACCGCTTGAATCTGAACAGAACCGCATCATCAGCATCGCGGTGGTCTACCTGCTCTGGGCGCAGGGCCATATTCTGCCGCGCCTGTACAACGCCTGGCTGAACCGCAAGCTGATGGATAAGCTCAAAGAGAATACCGCCAGCCCGGAAGCGGCGGATCCGCAGAAGCGACTGAACAGCGAGGAGCAGATCCTCGCCAGCCGTTTTGATGAAGCCGCGCAGATGCTGAAAAAAGCGCACTTCAGCAAGGCGGGACAGGGCGCCCAGTGGACGCAGCGCTTCAGCACGCAGTACCTCTATCAGCTGCCGTGGTACGTCATTATCGGCGCGCCGGGATCCGGTAAAACCACGGCGCTGGTCAACTCCGGGCTGCAGTTCCCGCTGGCCGACCGTTTCGGTAAGACCGCCCTGCGGGGTATTGGCGGCACGCGTAACTGCGACTGGTGGTTCACCAACGAGGCCGTGCTGCTGGACACCGCGGGTCGCTATACCACCCAGGAGAGCGAGCAGGTGCAGGATGCCGGGGAATGGCTGCAGTTTATGGGGTTACTGCGTAAGTATCGCCGCCGCCAGCCGATCAACGGCGTGATCGTTACCATCAGCATTTCTGACCTGCTTACCCAGTCTGCCGAGGCGTCCCGCCAGCAGGCGGTAAACCTGCGTCAGCGTCTGTCCGAGCTGCATGAACAGCTGGGTATCCGCTTCCCGGTCTACGTGATGGTGACCAAGGCCGACCTGCTTAAAGGTTTCCGCGCCTGGTTTGCCGACTACGATAAAGCGCAGCGCGACCAGATCTGGGGCTTTACGCTGCCGTGGGAACAAACCAAACACGCCGATTACGACCTGATGGGCAACTTCCAGCAGGAGTTTTCTCTGCTGCAGCAGCGCCTCGACGCCGGGCTGCCGGAAACCATGCTCAAAGAGCATGACGCGAAAACCCGCGCCGAAGCGTATCTCTTCCCGCAGGAGTTCGCCGCGCTGCGTCCGCTGCTGGCGGATTACCTGAGCACGGTCTTCGCCCGCTCCAACTTCGAAACCGAATTCTCCCCGCGCGGGATCTACTTCGCCAGCGGGACGCAGGAAGGCATGCCGTTCGACCGCGTGATGGGCGAACTGAACCGCGCCCTGTCGCTGCCGGAAGGGGCAGAGAGCGATAACTGGGATTCGGTCAGCAAAGAAGCGCCAATCCCGGGCGCAAAAGGCCAGAGTTTCTTCATCAAGAACCTGCTGCAAAACGTCATCTTCCAGGAAGCCGGGATCGCCGGGGAAAACCGCTGGTGGGAGTTGCGCAACCGGGCGGTGATCTGGTCAGGCTATGCGGCGCTGCTGGCTCTGCTCGCGATCCTGGGCGGGCTGTGGCTCACCAGCTATGCCAAAAACAAGGCCTATCTGGAAGAGGTGGATGCGAAGGTTCCGCTGCTCGACCAGCAGAGCAAAGCCCTACAGAACCAGACTCAGCGTGATCTGTTCGAACTGCTGCCGCTGCTGAATAGCCTGGTGGATCTGCCGAAAAGCGACGCCTTTGATGTGAACGATCCGCCGATCTCCCGCCGCATGGGGCTTTATCGCGGGGATGACGTCAGCGACGCCTCCCAGTCCCTGTACCAGAAAGCGCTGGATCAGATGCTGCTGCCTGCCGTCGCCATGCACATCACCACCTGGCTGCGCAACGACAACGGCAGCGATGTGGAATACAGCTATGAAGCGCTGAAAGCCTATCAGATGCTGTATCAGCCGAAACACTATGACGGCAAATTCCTGCATTCATGGGTGATGCTCAACCTGCAGCGTAACCTGCCGCAGAACGTCACGAAGGCGCAGCTGCAGCAGCTTGAATGGCATCTGACGCAGCTGCTAGAGCCGAAGATTCAGGCCTCGCCGTACGCGCAGGACGAATCCCTGGTCGCACGCGAAAGAGCGATGATCAACCAGCAGCCGCTTTCCACGCGCGTCTATGGCCGCCTCAAGCGCCTGCTGGAACATGATGACAACCTGAAGCCGGTCTCCCTTTCCGACCTCGGCGGACCGCAGAGCGAGCTGGTGTTTTCGCGCAAAAGCGGCAAGCCGGTGAGCGAGGGCGTACCGGGTCTCTATACGCCGGACGGCTACTGGAAAAGCTTTAACGGCCAGATTGACAGCGTCACTACGGCGCTGCACGAGGACGACGCCTGGGTGCTGGGGGCCGCCACGGCGCAGGAAGATAAGCAGCAGATCGATAACGCCGTGCGCCAGCTCTATATGCGCGACTTTATCGCCAACTGGGATCGCTTCCTCGCCGACATCCAGCTCAATAACAGCGCCGACCTTTCCCAGCGCATCAACACCGCGCGCCTGCTCTCCGGCGCCAACTCGCCGCTGCGCCGTCTGGTGCAGAACCTGAGCCAGGTCCTGACGCTGTCACGCAATGCGCCAGCGCCGGAAGATGCGGATAAAGCGCAGGATCAAAGCAACCGCGCCACCCGTACGCTGGAAGCCCTGTTCAGCAACAACGACGCTGCACCGACGCAGGCCGCGGTGGTTACGCAGGCACCGGAACAGCTGGTGACCGACCACTATGCGCCGATGATTGAGCTGGCGCAGCCGCTGGAGAAGGGCGGGAAGACCATCGTGTTTGATGATTTTCTCAAGCAGGTGGATGAACTCTATCGCTACCTGACCGCCGTTCAGGATGCGGCCAACAGCGGCATGCCTGCGCCGGGCGGGGAGGCGATCAGCCGTCTGCAGGCCAGCGCCGGTCGTCTGCCAGGTGGGCTGCAAACCATGTTCAGCAACATGGCGGTAGGCGCCAGCAGCGACACCCAGCGCCGTGACCTGGAAAACGTACGTAAGCGCATTAACGTTGAAGTGGGGGGTTTCTGCCGTCAGGCAATTGCCGGTCGCTACCCGCTGGTGCGCAGCGCCAGCACCGAGGTGACGCCGGACGATCTCGCGCGCATGTTTGCACCGGGAACCGGGCTGATGGATACCTTCTTTCGCGATAACCTGACCAACAAGGTGGATACCACGCAGGCCAACTGGCGCTTTATGCCGGGCATTGACGGGAAAACGCTGCCGGGAAGTGAAGGGCTGCTGAGGCCGTTCCAGCAGGCCCAGTCGATTCGCGACGCCTTCTTTGCTAACGGCGCAACCACGCCGTCTTTCAAGGTGACGGTTCGCACCGTGCGAATGGATAACACCATTCTGAACCTGACCCTGGACGTTGACGGTCAGCTGCTGCGCTACAGCCACGGTCCGCAGGCCGTGCAGATCATGAACTGGCCGGGGCCGGGCGGCACCAACCAGGTCCGTATGCAGCTGGGGCTGGCGAACGGCAGTACGGCGACGCTGGTCACCAACGGCGCCTGGGCGCTGAACCGCTTTTTCGATAAAGCGAGCACCAGCCCGGGCACGGGTAGCCTGAGCCGCCAGGCCACCTTCAACGTCGACGGACATCAGGTCACGCTGGAGTTTGCGCCGAACAGCATTCGTAACCCGTTCCAGCTTCCCCGTTTCTCATGCCCATAACCGCAAGGACAGCCGTATGACGAATACCCCTGCAATGAACCGCTACAGCTGGTATGGCAAGTTACCCAGCGCCGGAGATTTTTTGCAGCGTCGCTTTCCTGACACCTTACAGCGCCAGTGGTCGCACTGGTTCCAGGTCGGTCTGCTGGCCTGGCAGCAGGAAGAGCAGCGCAGCGGCGAGCGCCCGTTTCAGAAAGCGCCAGTCTGGAATTTTGTGGTACCGCCCATGCTGGGCAGCCAGATGATCCAGATGGGCTGTCTGCTGCCCGGCCGCGACAGCGTTGGCCGACAATACCCGGTTTGTCTTCAGCTGAGCTTCGCGCCGTCCGAATGGTCGACCAGCCTGCTCAGCCAGGCCGAAAGCTGGTATCAGCAGATTGGGCGCCTGGGGCTGCACGCGGTGCGCAACAGTTTTTCCGCCTCGCAGCTGGATGAGATGCTGATGACCATTCCGGCGCCGCAGCCGGTCGAGCCGCAAAAGCGCTCCGACATCCTGGATGTGATTGGCTATGACGAGGACGGCCAGAGCACGCTGGGCTGGCCGCAGGCGGCAGAGTGTTTTGATCCGCTGCGTCAGACCAGCTACTGGTGGACCAACCGCTGCGACGGTTACCCGCTGTACACCCACGTTCACAGCGGTAACTTCACCGGGCAGCTTTTCACCCTGCTGTTCGATCCGGCAGGGGGGGCCCGTCCGGGCCGTCACGGTCTCTATCCGCCTATGTTTGAATAAGCAGGGATCACATGAATATCGAAGAATTTCTCGCGCCGATAAGCGCCGACAAGCCCTGCGGCGAAAACCTGGAGTACGACGCTGACTTCCAGGCGATGAACCAGGCAAGCCTTGGGAAAGCGGAACAGCAGTTTGGCGACACCATTATCCCGGCGGAGCCTGCTGACTGGAACACGGTCGAAAAATACGCCACCAGCCTGCTGACCCGCACCAAAGATCTTCGCGTCCTGCTGGCGTTAACCCATGCCTGGACCCGCCGTCGCGGGCTGACGGGCTACGCGGACGGATTACTGCTGGTGCAGGAGGCGATCGCCCGCTACTGGGAGCCGCTCTATCCGCTGCTGGAAGAGTATGGCGAAACCGACCCGTTCTACCGCATCAACGCTCTCGCCGGGCTGAGTGATAAATCCGACCTGACGGTCGCGGTACGCAACGCCTCGCTGCTGCGTTCAAACGGCGATGAAATTTTGCTCAGGGATGCCCAGGCCCTGATGGACGGCAGTAAGACGGAATGTCCCGACTATCCCGGCGGCCGTCCACGGCTGATTGACGAGCTTTCCCGCGGCGACCAGCCGGGGACCGCAGCGGTTATCGTCATCAACGAACGTCTGCTGGCGATTCGCGAGCTGCTCACCGGGCATCTCGGTGAAAGCGGCGTGCCCGAGATGGAGCAGCTGCTGAAAACCGTGGGGCTGGTGGCCAGCGCCTGTCAGGTGACCGACATCAGCAAGCTGCTGCCGAACCGTGAGGCGCAGGCGGACCCACAGGCGGAGCAGCCATCAGCGGCAACGCAGCCCGTTCCGCCGGTGACCGACTGGCGCAGTGTGCAGGTCACCAGCCGCGCCGATGCCCAGCTGATGCTGGAAAAAGCGAAGCAGTATTTTGCGCAGTACGAACCGAGCCACCCCGCACCGCTGATGATTGAACGGGTGCAGCGGCTGTCAGAACTTAACTTTATGGACATTATTCGCGACCTGGCGCCAGACGGCGTTAACCAACTGGAAAACATCTTTGGGCGCCGCGAATAGCGCGTCCAGGCATTATGACGTCAGGCATGGAGCCTGTCGTTTCACCTTCACCGCGCATCTTTGATGGAGAACATCATGGCAATGAGTAACAGTGGGCAGAAATTCATCGCACGTAACCGTGCCCCCCGCGTGCAGATCGAGTATGACGTAGAGATCTACGGTGCAGAACGTAAGATTCAGCTGCCGTTTGTGATGGGCGTTATGGCCGATCTGGTCGGCAAACCGGTGGAAAACCTGCCGGCCGTCGACGAGCGTAAATTCCTCGAAATTGACATCGACAACTTTGACGAACGCATGAAGGCGCTGAAGCCGCGTGTGGCGTTCCAGGTGGATAACACCCTGACGGGCGAAGGTAAGCTCAACGTGGATCTGACCTTCGACAGCATGGACGACTTCCTGCCGGACGCGGTGGCCCGCAAGGTTGAGCCGCTGAACAAGCTGCTGGAAGCGCGCACCCAGCTCTCCAACCTGCTGACCTATATGGACGGTAAAAACGGTGCGGAAGAGCTGATCGCAAAAATTCTGCAGGATCCGACGCTGCTCAAATCCCTGAGCCAGTTGCCGAAAAATGACGAAAGTGCGAAAGGTAGCGAGGAATAATCGATGAGCAACCAGACTCAACAACACGAGCAGCAGGCGGGTCAGGCGTTCAGCCAGGATGAATTCAGTGCGCTGCTGAACAAAGAGTTCCGCCCGAAAACCGACCAGGCCCGCTCCGCCGTAGAAAGCGCGGTTAAAACCCTGGCGCAGCAGGCGCTGGAAAATACCGTCACCTTCTCGAACGATACCTACCGCACTATTCAGAACCTGATTGCCGGTATCGATGAGCAGCTGTCGCAGCAGGTGAACCAGATCATTCACCACGAAGAGTTTCAGAAGCTGGAGAGCGCCTGGCGCGGTCTGAGCTACCTGGTGAACAACACTGAAACGGACGAGATGCTGAAGATCCGCTTTATGAGCATCTCCAAGCAGGAGCTGGGCCGCACCCTGAAACGCTACAAGGGCGTGGGCTGGGACCAGAGCCCGATCTTCAAGAAGATCTACGAGCAGGAGTACGGTCAGTTCGGCGGCGAGCCGTTTGGCTGCATCGTCGGCGACTACTACTTCGACCACAGCCCGCAGGATGTTGAACTGCTGGGGGAAATGGCGCGCATCGGTTCTGCGGCGCACTGTCCGTTCATTACCGGTACCGCACCGGGCGTGATGCAGATGGAGTCCTGGCAGGAGCTGGCCAACCCGCGCGACCTGACCAAGATCTTCCAGAACACCGAGTACGCGGCCTGGCGTTCACTGCGTGAATCGGAAGATGCCCGCTATCTGGGCCTGGTGATGCCGCGCTTCCTGTCGCGCCTGCCGTACGGTATTCGCACCAACCCGGTCGACAGCTTTGACTTTGAAGAACAGACCGACGGCGCGAACCACAACAGCTACTCCTGGGCGAACGCCGCGTACGCGATGGCCGCCAACATCAACCGCTCCTTCAAAGAGTACGGCTGGTGCACCTCGATTCGCGGCGTGGAGTCCGGCGGGGCGGTGGAAAACCTGCCGTGCCACACCTTCCCGAGCGATGACGGCGGCGTGGACATGAAGTGCCCAACCGAGATTGCCATCAGCGATCGTCGTGAAGCCGAGCTGGCGAAAAACGGCTTTATGCCGCTGGTTCACCGTAAAAACTCCGACTTTGCCGCCTTCATCGGCGCGCAGTCCCTGCAGAAACCGGCGGAGTACCACGATCCGGATGCGACCGCTAACGCGCGCCTGGCATCACGCCTGCCGTACCTGTTCGCCTGCTGCCGTTTTGCTCACTACCTGAAGTGCATTGTGCGCGACAAAATCGGCTCCTTCCGCGAGCGCGAAGAGATGGAACGCTGGCTGAACGACTGGGTCATGAACTACGTCGACGGTGACCCGGCGAACTCCTCCCAGGAAACCAAGTCCCGTAAACCGCTGGCCGCTGCGGAAGTGCAGGTGCAGGAGATTGAGGACAACCCGGGCTACTACGCCGCGAAGTTCTTCCTGCGTCCTCACTACCAGCTGGAAGGTCTGACCGTTTCCCTGCGTCTGGTATCTAAACTGCCGTCGCTGAAGACGAAAGACGCGTAAGAGCAACGTGCGTTTTGTGAGTTTCGCCCGGCGGCGCTACGCTTGCACGGGCCTACAATGAAATGTGCAACTTATTGATATTGTTGCTCAATGTAGGCTGGGTAAGCACAGCGTCACCCGGCAAGAAAGACGGCTAAGTTGTTAATGCCGTCCTTAACAAGTTCCAGAATAACGCACGGTAATAATGACTTCACATTCATTCCGTTATTGCGGGGGAATGTAAGACTGTCAAATGACACGGGTCATTTGATGTGAGGCAGAGGTAAAATATGGACGGTTTTATTCAGCCCCATGCTTTCCTGTTTGCCATATAAGTGCTTTTTCGAAAGCAATATTGTTCATCCACGAAGAGTAGATATTATGGCTATTGATATGTTTCTGAAGGTCGAGGGTGTTACGGGCGAATCTAAAGATTCTAACCACACCGGCTGGACTGATATTACCTCCTTCTCCTGGGGCGCTTCCCAGCCAGGTAATATGAGCGTTGGCGGTGGCGGCGGTGCAGGTAAAGTTAACTTTAACGACCTGCACGTTAACGCGCTGATCGACAAATCCACCACCGCTATCCTGAAACACTGCGCCAGCGGTAAACACCTGACCAAAGTTGAGCTGTCCGTCTGTAAAGCCGGTGGCCAGCAGGTGGAATACTCCCGCATCACGCTGGAAGATGTGCTGGTAACTTCTGTTCAGTACACCGGTGCAGACAACGGCGATACCGTTGGTGTGACCTATGCATTCCAGGCTGCGAAAGTGAAACAGCAGTACTGGGAGCAGACCACGTCGGGTGGTAAAGGTGCTGAAAGCAGCGCTGGCTGGAACATCAAAGAGAACAAAGAAGCGTAATAATAGTGGGCCCGAAAGGGCTCACTTTATCCGGAGCTTCTTATCAAGGAGAAACAAGATGTCTCAAATGCGTCCTGCTTTTGGTGCCGCCTGGAACAGATTCAGAGAAGTAAACGTAAGCGTAGAACAGGTTGGCAAATTGTTGGGTGGAAAAGTTCAGCATAATATTGACGCCGGTATTTTTAAAAATGCCTGCCCAATTCGTATGAGCTACGTTTTAAATTACTGTGGCATTCCGATTCCTTCTAACAGTAAATATGCGACAGTGACCGGAAACGACAAAAAGCGCTACATGTTCCGCGTTAAAGATATGATTGCATTTCTACCCACGGTACTGGGCAATGCCGATATGTCTGTCTCTTCTCCCACTCCTGCGCAATTTGCAGGCAAACAAGGCATTATCATCTTCACCGGGCACGGCTGGAGCGACGCTACCGGGCATGTCACACTCTGGAATGGAAATATTTGCTCTGATGATTGCCATTTTCTGGGCTCACCGGGTAATGGTTCATTTATTCCGACCAACGCAACATTCTGGAGCCTGAAATGAAACGTTTATTACTGCTGATCCTGGCTATAAATGCCCCTGCTGTTTATGCCCAAACCCTGCCTGATGTCAGCGCTTTTTCTCAGCAACAAATCTTTGAAAACTGGGTGCAAAATCGATGCATCAGTAAGATTGCGGACAGTAAAAGTCTCAAAGATGATGCAGAGGCCAGTGCGGCTGCATGGCTGGAAGCAAGCAATCTCCCTGCTGAGAATTTTGAAAAAGCTGACAAGGTGATTGTTTCTTTACTGAAAGAGAAAGTAGGTGGTACCGAACCGGGTCAATATCAGGTTTTAAAGTGCAGCTTAATCGCCAACAGCGACGCGATTCGTCCGCTCAAAACCGCAAAATAGAACCAATGGAATCGCCCCCAAACGCCGCCGTTCTCGCTCCGAGAGCGGCAGCGTTTGAGCGCTAATCATACCAGCAGGAATACGCCATGCGATTCACGATTATTTCTACGAAACCCGGTCATCAGCCGCCGCAAAGCAGCTGTGATTTTTACGCCCCGGGCGGCACCATTGGGCGCGGTACGGATAACAATCTGGTGTTGCCGGACAATGACCGCACCATCTCTCGTCTGCAGGCCATTGTTCACGTTGACGCCCAGGGCGAATGCCGCGTGACCAACCGTGGCAGCGTCACCCGCGTGGTATTAAATGACATTCCGCTGGAGCGGGGACGTCAGGTTGAGCTGCAGGATGGCGATATTCTCGGTATTGATGACTACCGTATTGAAGTGACCGAACTGATCCACGATACGCAGCCCGTAAGCCGCATGGCGGCCAGCCTGCACCAGCAGGCGCGTCCGACGGTCGCCCCTGCGCCAGCGCAGCAGCCGAAACCGGCGAATGCCGCACCGCGCGGGAAAACCGAGCCGACCGCCGTGCCAACGGAGATCTGGGATAGCCTGATGCAGGAGTTCTCCATCTCCGACAGCATCTCCAGTAACCGCACAAAGCCGCAGCCTGCTGCATCGCACGATCCGTTCTCCCAGCCTGCGGCTCCGGAGCGTAACGCCGAAGATCCGCTGGCGATGTTCAACGACAGCGATCCGACGCTCGAGCGTAAGCATGTCGATCCGGATACGCTGTTCAGCGATGAAGCGTTGTTCAAAAAAGAGAGTATTTTTGACGACGTCACCCCGTCAACCCTGGTGCCGCCGGGCGAGACGAGCCCCGTTAAGCCAGAAGAAGAGGCGACGGACGAGCTCGATCCGCTGGCCCTGTTTGGCGGTAAAGCCAGCGCGCCAGCCGCGCGCAATGACGACCCGCTCGGGCTGATGGGCGGCGCGCCGTTAACCCATCCGGATGACATTATCAACGAGAAGCCTGCCCCCGTGCCGGAACCTGAGCAGGAAGAGGACGTCCTGGCCGATTCCCCGCTGTTCGCCCCTGAGCCGCAGGAAGAACCGCGTGCTGAAGAGGAACCCGCGCGACCGGATTACGCTGGCTTCACCATGCCGACGCCACAGGCCGTTGCGCGCAGCAGCGCGCAGGCCCCGAAGGGCCGCCTGCGCATCGACCCGGTCAATAACGCCGCCTCGCCAGCCGCCACGGCAAACAGCGGTGAGAAGGGCGAAGTGCTGCAGGGCGAGCTGCTGGAAGCGCTGCTGGAGGGGATGGGGCTCAGTGAAATGCAGCCCGTTCCGCAGTTTGACCGTGAAAATATGCGTCAGCTGGGACAGATCCTCGGTATGTTCTCTCAGGGGACAGTGGCGCTGCTCTCCTCGCGCTCTATCCTCAAGCGCGGCGTAAAAGCCGACATGACCATGGTGCTCGACGATGCCAACAACCCGTTCAAGCTGTTGCCGACCGGCAAAACCGTGTTAATCCAAATGTTCGGCACCCCGATGCCGGGCTTTATGCCGCCGACCAAATCCGTGCGCGACGCGCTGATCGATCTGCAGGCGCACCAACTGGGTATGATCTCTGGCATCCGCGCCATCATTGCCGCGATGCTGCAGTCCTTTAACCCGGAGCAGCTGGAAGAGCAGGCGAAGCAGAACGGCATGACCTCGCGTCTGGCGCTGCCGGGCAGCCGCAAAGCCGCCCTGTGGGACTACTTTGTTCGCAGCTATGGCGAGACGGCGGGCGAGATTGAGGACGACTTCCACACCCTGTTCGGCGAGGCCTTCCTTCATGCCTATGACATGGAGGTCAATCAGTACAAAGACTCACAGAGCGGATCGGAAGACAAATGAATATCGCAACGGCTTCTCTCTCCCGCCAGGGGACGCGCGCCAGCAACCAGGATCAGACGGGAGAAACCATAGGGGAACGTTCAGCCTGCTTTGTCGTCTGCGACGGCATCGCGGGGCTGCCGGGCGGCGAGGTGGCCGCAGCGCTGGCCCGCAACAGCATTATCTCCCGCTTCGATGGCGACAAACATCTTAATGCGCAGCACATCCGCGACTACGTGCAGACGGCGAATCGCACCATTCTCAGCGAACAGCAGGCCGTTCAGGACTATCGCCGGATGGGCACGACGCTGGTCAGCCTGTTCATTGACCGTGATTACGGGCTAGCCTACTGGGCGCATGCCGGAGACAGCCGCCTGTACCTGTTCCGCCGCGGATGGCTGTGGCATGTGACCACTGACCACAGCCTGGTGCAGCAGATGAAAGATGCCGGGCACCAGACCGACAACCTGAACAGCAATCTGCTCTATCTGGCGCTCGGGATTGAAAACGGCGGGCCGGAAGCGAGCTACAGCGACGTGGTACAGGTTGAAGACGGCGATGCATTCTTACTCTGCACCGACGGATTCTGGCACGGCGTCAGCGAAGAGCAAATGAAGCAGTCGCTGCACATGGTGAATACGCCGCAGGAGTGGCTGACCTTAATGAACCAAATCATTCAAAAGAATGGCGAGCAGGAGGGGAATGCTCAGGATAACTATACTGCCCTGGCGGTATGGATGGGCAACCCTCAGGACACCACTTTGCTGCACACCCTCTCTGACGCAGCACAATTTCTTCCCTGCGGAACTGATTAGACACACAAGGAACGATATGAAACTTTGGCTATCGGGTTTGGCACTTCTGGCGGCGACCTCCACCGCGCAGGCTGAAAATTTCCGCATCGTGCAGTCTCCTGCGCAGAAGCTGGATATCTGGATCGACAACATCAAAGACAACACGCCGCAGAGCTGGTGTAAGCCTGAGGTGGCGCTGCGTATTGTGGCGAACGGCAAGAAAAACGTCTCCGTGCTGGAAAACTTTGTGCCGCGTCTTGGCTCACTGCTGGAACACCAGTGCAGCAAAGTGAATAAACTCAGCTGGACGCTCAACGATCCGGCGGGTACCACGCTGGCGCAGGGCACGGCTGGCAAAGCGCAGGACTGGGCGCTGGTGGTGAAACAGGAGCAGGCCGCGTCTGCCGCGACCGTCACCGCCACCCCAGCCAGCGGCGCGTTACTGCCGCCCGATCAGAACGTGGCTTCCCGCACCGTTGCCGCCGACCGTACGCCGTGGCAGGAGTTTACGCTTCAGGACGGCTGCCACCTGCGCACCTTCTGGGAAGGGGGCGCTTCTGCACCGGCGCTCTTTATTCCGGATTCTGACACCACCCGCTGCGGGAACGGCAGTTGGCTGAGCGGACACACCGTTGTGTCGCAGTCCCGCAACGGCGGGCAGAAAGAGATGGCGGTGACATACATTCATGGCTTCCCGGTCACCGGGCTGAATCAAAGCGCTGACCCGGAAAACGCGCTGATCACCTCCGTCAATAAAGAGCGCATGGTATTCAGCACCCCAAACAGCGACCAGAGCTGGATGATCCTGCCTTACGACAACGCCCTGAACAGCTGGAAGAGCAACGGCACGGTCGCGGTGGAGATTTCCCGTGAAACCGCCAGCGATGATGCAAAACTGCAGGCGCGTATCGCGGCGGTGAAAAAAACCTGGAGCGCCTGGGTGGCACCCGGCACTCCGCTGAATATCGTTCTGATTGACACCCTGCGTCCTCAGCTGCGCGATCCGGCCGTCGGCGCATGGCGCGCGGCAAATTAAGGAATGGCAATGAATACGCTCTATCAACACCTGGCGGGTGAGTCGCTCAACGACGCGCTCGCGCGTCTGGAAGCAGCAATCAAAGCCCGTCCGGCAGATGCCGACCTCCGCGCCGCGTTCGTGCAGTTTTTAACCCTGAGCGGCAACTGGACGCGTGCCCTGACCCAGCTAAAAAGCTGGCTGGCGCTGAAGCCGCAGGCGAAGCCCACCGTCACACTGCTGGAGCAGTCCATTCAGGGCGAGCTGCAGCGCGCGAAGGTAATGGCGGGACAGGCGCGTCCGGCGATGCCTGAAACCCAGTGGCCGTGGCTGACCACCCTTGCCGCGGCGCTGAGCGAGGAGGGCGAGCGCGCGCAGGCGCTGCGTCTTGAAGCCCTTGAACAGGCGCAGGCCACCCCCGGCCACATTACCCTCGAAAACGAGGAGACGCTGGCCTTTGAGTGGCTGATGGACGGCGATGCCCGTCTCGGCCCGGTGTGCGAAACCATCGTCAACGGCCGCTATTTCTGGCTGCCGTTTAACGCCATCGCGGAGATCCGTTTCCAGGCGCCTGCCAGCGTCACCGATCTGGTCTGGCGTCACGCGCTGGTGCGCCTGACCGACGGAACGGAGCAGGTGTGTCAGATCCCGGCGCGTTACCCGTTTGCGGCCGATGCTTCCGATGCGGTCAAACTGGGGCGCACCACCGACTGGCACCCGCTCGATACTGACGGCACGCTGTATGAAGGCCAGGGCCAGAAGGCCTGGCTGAGCGAGCAAAGCGAAAGCCCGCTGCTGTCCTTGAGCCTCGTGACGTTCGCGACGGATGGAGCCGATGAGTAATCCCGCTGGCGAAGGCGATCTGCTGCGCAGCGGCTGGCAAGCCCGCAGCAAGCAGGAGAAGGTGGGGGCGCGCGACAAAATGCAGCCCTCGCTGCTCGATCGCCTCACCGATAACGATCCGGAAAAAAAACGCGAGTCGGCCAACAGCAATCTGATCACCCACGCCGCCCTGCGTCGCAATGTGCTGCGGGATCTGCAGTGGCTGTTTAATACCATCAACCACGATGCCTCCGGTGATTTGAGCGCGTTACCGCACGTGAGCCGCTCGGTGGTTAACTTCGGCGTCGCGCCGCTGGCCGGGAAAAGAATGTCGGACATCGAATGGCACGACATTCAGCGCAAGCTCACCGAGGCCATCATCAATTTTGAACCACGCATTTTGCCGCAGGGGCTGCAGGTCCGCTGCGTGTCGGATACCTCCTCGCTGGATCTGCACAACGTGCTCTCCATCGAGATAAAAGGGCGTTTATGGTGCGTGCCGTACCCGCTGGAGTTTCTGTTTCGTACCGATGTCGATCTGGAAAACGGCCATTTTGAACTGAAAGATGCGGGGTAATCATGGAAAGTAAACTGCTCGAATACTACAACCGTGAGCTGGCCTACCTGCGCGAAATGGGGGCCGAGTTTGCCGAACGCTACCCTAAAGTCGCCGGACGGCTGGGCATGCGCGGCATCGACGTGGCGGACCCGTATACCGAACGCCTGATGGAAGGGTTCGCCTTCCTGACCTCCCGCGTGCAGATGAAAATGGACGCGGAGTTTCCGCGCTTCTCCCAGCGTCTGCTGGAGATGATTGCGCCGAACTATCTTGCGCCCACGCCGTCGATGGCGATTGCGGAGATTCAGCCCGACAGCAGCCGGGGCGACCTGAGCAAGGGCTTCATCGTGCCGCGCGGCACCATGATGGACAGCCTGGCGCTGAAAAAAACCGGCGTGACCTGCAGCTATACCACGGCGCACGAGGTCAACCTGCTGCCGCTGAAAATCGACAAGGTCGAGCTGGGCGGTGTCCCCGCCGATTTGCCGCTCGCACAGCTGGGTCTGAGTCAGCGGGGGATCGGCAGCGCCCTGCGGATCCGCATCGCCTGCGACGGCCCGCAAAATCTCGGGCACCTGGATTTCGACCGACTGGAATTTTTCCTCGCCGGTCCGGATATCGAGGCGCTGAAGCTGCTGGAGCTGGTGATGGAGCACCACGCCGGGATTGTCTGTCAGACGGTCAGCCCGCAGCCGCAGCGACAGCTGCTGGCGTCGGACGCGCTGCGTCAGGAGGGCTTTGAGCCTGACCAGGCGCTGCTTCCGGACGATCTGCGCAACTTTGACGGCTATCGTCTGCTGCAGGAGTATTTCGCCATTCCGGCCCGATTCCGCTTCATTAGCCTCAGCGGCTTGAGCACGCTGATCCAGCGCTGTGAAGGCGAAAAAGCCTTCGACATCTTCATCCTGCTGGATAAGTCGGATGAACAACTGGAGCGCGTGGTCGATGCCAGCCACCTGGCGCTGCACTGCACCCCGGTCATCAACCTGTTCCCAAAGGTCGCGGCGCGTCAGAAGCTGAATGAAGGCCAACATGAATACCATCTGGTGGTCGATAACATCCGTCCGCTGGATTATGAGATTTACGCGGTCAAAAAAATCTATGGCAGCGCGGATGGTCAGCGCGATGACCAGACGTTTCGCCCGTTCTGGAGTACCTGGAGCGGTGATGCGGGCAACTACGGAGCCTATTTTTCCCTGCGCCGTGAACAGCGCGTGCTGTCCGAGCATGCCCTGCGCTACGGCACCCGTACCGGCTATATCGGCTCGGAGGTCTTTGTCTCGCTGGTGGATGAACAGCACGCACCCTGGCAGGAAAACCTGCGCTATATCTCTGCCGAGGTGCTCTGCACCAGCCGCGACCTGCCGCTGATGCTGCAGCAGGAGCTCGGGCAGTTCATTATGGCGGACTCCATGCCGGTGAAATCCCTCACGCTGCGTAAAGGCCCGACGCCACCGCGTCCGGCGCTGGCGGAAGGGTTCAGCACCTGGCGGCTTATCAGCCAGCTGCAGATGAACTACCTCAGCCTGATGGACAGTGACAATGAGGAGGGGGCTGCCGCGCTGCGCCAGCTGCTAGGGCTGTACGCCAACCTGGCCGAAACGCCCGTTGCGCGCCAGGTGGAAGGCGTTCGTCACTGCGTGCTGGAGCCGGTTCACCGCCGCGTGCCTGAACCCGGCCCGGTGGTGTTCGCCCGCGGGATCGGCATTACCCTGACGGTGGATGAGCGAGCCTTTTCGGGGGCCAGTCCGTGGCTCTTCGGCAGCGTGATGGAGCGCCTCTTTGCCCGTCTGGTCTCTATCAACAGCTTCACCGAGTTCACCCTGAAAAGTCAGCAGCGCGGCGAGATTGGCTACTGGGCGCCGCGCATGGGTAAAAGGGCGCTGATATGAGTGACGCTGCCACTGCACCGCTGCGCGTGCATCGCCTGACGAAGCTGCCGGATGCGTTCTGGCACGGCGTCCGTGAGACGCCCTGGCGCTACGATCTGTTTCAGCTGTTAAGGCGCATTGATGCCCAGGGCGGCGAGCGCTACCCGCTGGGCCGCGCGCCGCTGCCAAAATTTGAACCGCTGCGCATCGGCCAGCAGCCGTCGATGAGTTTTGCCCCGTCGACGCTGGCCAGGGTGCGTCAGCGGGAAGAGAGCGGGCTGCATGAGGTGTCTATCCTCAGCTTCGGCCTGTTTGGCCCGAACGGCCCGCTGCCTGTCCACATGACCGAGTACGCCCGCGAGCGTATTTATCATCATCAGGACACCAGCCTGAGCGCGTTTGCCGATCTGTTCCACCATCGTCTGGCGCTGCTGTTTTACCGCGCCTGGGCGGATGCGCAGCCAACCGTCTCGCTGGACCGCGCCGATAACAAGCGCTTTGAGGGCTATCTGGCGTCGCTGATTGGTATGGGCCAGCCGGGTCAGATGGACAACGGCAGCCTGAGCTCACACGCGCGCTTTACCCACGCCGGGCACCTGACCCGTCACGGGCGGGATCCTGAGGGGCTGGAGAAGATCCTGCGCAGCTATTTTAAGGCGCCGGTCAAACTGGTCAGCAACGTGCCGCAGTGGATGCCACTCTCCACGCGCGAGCAGGCGCAGCTGGGAGCAGGACGCCGCATGCCGCGCATGGGTGAATCCGCCTTTCTCGGCGTCGCCGTCCGCGACGTGCAGCATAAGTTTCGCATCGAGATTGGCCCGCTGAGCGCGGAGGAGTACAACCGCTTTCTGCCGGGTGAAGCGTGGGTCACCGAGCTGCGCGACTGGGTGCGTCAGTACGCCGGAGTGGAGTTTGAATGGGAAACGCGGGTGATCCTGCGCGCAGACGCGGTGCAGGGCGCCACGCTCGGCAGTCATGCGCGATTAGGCTATAACACCTGGCTGGGCCTTCAGCCGCAGCCTGTCCCGCGCGGCGATCTGGTGTATCGCGCAGAGCGGTAATCCTTCCGTATACCGAATCATTGTTAATGGAAACTAACATGTCAGAAATTAGCCGTGCCGTGCTTTTCGGCAAACTGGATACGCTGTTATTTACCTCTCTGGAAAGCGCCACTGCGTTCTGCAAGCTGCGCGGCAACCCCTATGTTGAGCTGGTGCACTGGCTGCATCAGCTGATGCAGCAGCAGGATGGCGATCTGCAGCAGGTCATCCGCCACTTTGCCCTTGATGAACAGCAGCTGACGCGCGATATCGTTGCCGCGCTGGATGTGCTCCCGCGCGGGGCGAGTTCCGTTTCCGATCTCTCGGAGCATATCGACAGCGCCGTGGAGCGCGCCTGGGTCTTCGGCTCGCTGAAGTTTGGCGTCAGCCGCATTCGCGGCGGCCATTTGCTGATCGGCATGCTGAAAACCTGGAACCTGGCCAACGTGCTGAAAAGCGTTTCGGCGCAGTTTACCCGCCTTAACGTGGAGGTATTGATTGAGCAATTCGATATCATCTGCGCCAACAGCAAAGAGACGCAGCAGGCCGCTGCTGCCGTCGATGCACCGGCGGGTACGGTACCGGCTGCGCAGGGGACGCTGGCCCAGTACGGCCAGGATCTGACCGCCCGCGCCCGGGAAGGGAAGATTGATCCGGTCGTCGGGCGCGACGAGGAGATCCGCCAGATGGTCGATATCCTGATGCGTCGTCGCCAGAACAACCCGCTGCTGACCGGGGAAGCCGGGGTCGGCAAAACGGCGGTGGTGGAAGGTCTGGCGCTGCGTATCGCCGACGGCGACGTGCCGGAGCCGCTGCAGAACATTCAGCTGTGGCTGCTGGATATCGGCATGCTGCAGGCCGGTGCAGGCATGAAAGGCGAGTTTGAAGCCCGTCTGCAGGCGCTCATTAATGAAGTCCAGTCCAGCGCCACGCCGATCATTCTGTTTATCGATGAGATCCACACCCTGATTGGCGCAGGCGGCCAGCAGGGGACCGGCGATGCGGCGAACCTGCTGAAGCCAGCTCTGGCGCGCGGCCAGCTGCGCACCATCGGGGCCACCACTTGGGCAGAATACAAAAAGTACATTGAGAAAGATCCGGCGCTGACCCGTCGTTTCCAGACGGTGCAGGTACACGAGCCGGACGAAGCGAAAGCCATTCTGATGCTGCGCAGCACCGTGTCGCCGCTGGAGACGCATCACCAGGTGTTGCTGCTCGACGAAGCGGTCAGCGCGGCGGTGAAGCTGTCGCATCGCTACATTCCGGCGCGTCAGTTGCCGGACAAAGCCGTTGCGCTGCTCGATACCGCCTGCGCCCGCGTCGCGGTCAGCCAGAGCGCGCCGCCGGCGCAGCTGGAAGACTGCCTGCGCCATCTTGCCGCGCTGGATGTGGAAATTGAGATTGCTGAACGCGAAGCGCGCGTGGGGGCCGGTGATGCCGATCGCGTCACGGCATTACGCGCCGAACGCGACGCGTATGAGACAAAACGCGCAGCCCTGGCCGAGCGCTGGGAAGAAGAACGCAGCCTGGTGCAGGAGATTATCCGCCTGCGCGCCGCGCTGTTCGCGGCGGGCGAGGAAGATACCGCTGAGCTGCGCGGCCTGCTGGCGGAACAGCAGCAGGCGCTGAACGCCTTACAGGGTGACGAGCCGCTGCTGTTTGCCGCGGTGGATGAAAACGTGGTTGCCGCGGTGGTCTCTGACTGGACCGGGATCCCGCTGGGCCGGATGGTGAAAAACGAGATCGACGCGGTACTCAACCTTGCCGACACGCTGAACCAGCGCGTTATCGGCCAGCGTCACGGTCTGGATCTGATTGCCCGCCGCGTGAAAACCTCGCGGGCTAAGCTCGACGACCCGAACAAGCCGGTAGGCGTCTTTATGCTGTGCGGCCCGTCCGGCGTCGGTAAAACCGAAACCGCGCTGGCGCTCGCCGAATCCCTGTACGGCGGCGAGCAGAACGTCATCACCATCAACATGAGCGAGTTCCAGGAAGCGCACACCGTCTCCACCTTAAAAGGTGCGCCTCCAGGGTACGTAGGGTATGGTGAAGGCGGGGTATTAACCGAAGCCGTCCGCCGCCGTCCATACAGTGTCGTGCTGCTGGACGAAATTGAGAAAGCGCACCCGGACGTCCACGAGATCTTCTTCCAGGTCTTTGATAAAGGCTGGATGGAGGACGGCGAGGGGCGCCACATTGATTTTCGCAACACCATTATTATTCTGACCTCCAACGTCGGTACCGAGCTGATTAGCGCCATGTGCGCCGATCCGGACCTCATGCCGGAGCCTGAGGCCTTAAGCGGCGCGTTGCGCCAGCCGCTGCTGGAGGTCTTCCCGCCCGCGCTGCTGGGCCGTCTGCTGGTGGTGCCGTATTACCCGCTCAGCGACGAGATGCTGGGGCAGATTGTTCGCCTGCAGCTCAGGCGCATTCAGCGTCGTCTGGAAGAGAATCACAGCATTATTTCTGAGTTTGACGACAGCGTGGTGGAACAAATTGTTCAGCGCTGTACCGAGGTGGAGTCGGGGGGACGCATGGTGGATGCTATTCTGACCAACACCCTGCTGCCCCAGATGAGCCAGATCTTACTTACCGCCAGCCGCAGCGACGAGCAGTACCGACGTCTGCATGTCACCTGCGAGCAGGGCGAGTTTCACTGTCAGTTTGCCGCGTAATAATCATCAAGAGAACTGTAAAAGATGACGGATAATGATAACAATCGGACTGTCCCAAACGCGCTCCCGGTCGGGTACCGCTTCAACGAGTTTGAAATCAAAGAGGTGATCGGCGGCGGCGGTTTTGGCATTGTCTATCGCGCGTGGGATCACCAGCTCGAACGCACTATCGCTATCAAAGAATTTATGCCTTCCTCGCTCGCCGTTCGCGGCGACGACATGACCCTGGTGCTGCGCAGCGAGCGCTTTGGCAAAGCGTTCTCCGCGGGCCTGAACAGCTTCATTCAGGAAGCGCGTCTGCTGGCGCGCTTTAACCACCCGAACCTGCTGCACGTCCTGCGCTTCTGGGTGCAAAACGACACGGCCTACATGGGGACGCTGTTTTACAGCGGCACCACGCTGTCACGCCTGCGTGAAGAAAAGCCGGAGCTGATCAACGAAGCCTGGATCCGCCGCACGCTGCCGATGCTGTTCGGTGCGATCAAGACCATCCACGACGAAGGCTACCTGCACCGCGACATCTCTCTGGATAACATCCAGATTCAGGATAACGGCCTGCCGGTGCTGCTCGATTTCGGCTCCGCACGCCGCACGATTGGTAACCTCTCCGACGAAACGGAAACCATGCTGCGCCCGGGCTTTGCGCCTATTGAGCAGTACACCGACGACAACGAAAGCGAGCAGGGCCCGTGGACGGATATTTACGCCCTCGGCGCCGTGCTGCGTACCCTGATTGTGGGTTCTCCGCCGCCGGTCAGCGTGGTGCGCTCTATTCAGGATACCTGCAAACCGCTGGTGGAAATCATGCCGCAGGGCTATTCCATCCCGCTACTCCAGGCCATTGACCGCGCGCTGGCGCTGCACATGGAGGATCGTCCGCAGTCCATCGACGAGTTCGCCGCGCTGATTGAGATGCCGGTCGCGGGTATCAACGATGTGCTGACCGCGAAAAAGCCCGGCACGATGCTGGTACCGGTGGAGGAGGAACAACCTGCTTCGCTGCTCGACTGGCGTCGCTACAGGATCCCGGGCATGGTTGCCGCAGGCGTGCTGGTCGGCGTTGTCGCTGGCGCGATGCTGTTCAGCGGCGGTAACGATGCGCCAGAGCAGGCTGCGCAGGCACCGGCTGAGACGCGTTCGACTGAAACCGCCGCGAACGCCCCAGACGTGAAGCCAGAAACGGCGAAGGTGAGCGAACCGGCGACGGCACAGCAGACGCCACCGCCTGCCGCGAGCCCTGTTGCGTTGGTCTATATCCGCATCCTCGAGGGCGAAACGCTGAAAGTAAACGGCGAGCCAAAAGCGCTGCGCCCGGGAACCAACGGTTATGCATCGCTCAAGCTGCCGGCCGGTGAGGCGAAGATTGAACTGCAGGGCAACGGAAGAACGCGTGGCCAGACGCTGGATATTGCCAAGCCGGGCACCTGGCTGGTGAATCCGTAGGAATATAAACAGGAGATACTATGGAAGTGTACAATCTTCGAAGCCAGAGGCTTCACATCCAAAGGAATGTGAGAAGGTTGTCTCTCCTGTTTATGCGTTTTGAATTTAACCCTAATCTGGAGAGTTGAGTTGAAGCCAACATGTGCCTCCCCATTTTTATAAATAATAATATCGGGCGTACACAAAACAACCTCGCTCATTTAAATAGCAATCTATGGTATTTCTGGGGAAGCATGGATCTTCTCGCAATGTTACTTTATTGCGTGAATTCAGTTCGCCACGACAGAATTCCATTCATTTCTGATGCAAAAGCGTTTGGTGATTCGTTGCATTATTATGCAGGTGATGGTTTCAGCATTTTGGTCATGCTTTTTTTTGTGCTTGACTTACTTTTATTACTCTCTTTGTTTACTTCGGCCTGGTTATTCTTCAAGCGAAAGATTGGAGCGGTTAAATTTGCCCTTGCTCAGGAATTATTTCGCTTGATTTCATTCAGATGTTCGGTCTCATTGTTCCCTCTTTTAGTAAGTATGTTTGATATTTCAAACATCTGGTTGAATGTAGGTTTATTTGTCACATCAGAGTCACTGAAAATCTACTCTCTTGTTTTTTGGATGATTAAGAGGGAAAAGCCCCTTTCTTGAATGACGCTTTATCACAGATGCGAACCCCTTTTCTGCATCGCATAAGCTAGATGGAATAAAGATTATGCTCAACCGAATTACCGTTCAGCTCCCGGTGGAGGGGCTTCTGTTCTGGAAACTGACGGGCCGCGAGGCGATGTCCGAATCGTTCGCGCTGACGCTGACCGTGCTCGGCACGGACGCACGCATTGACCGCAGTAAGCTGCTGGGCCAGCCGGTCACGGTGGCTATCCCGACGCAGAATCTGCTGACGTCCCGCTATATTAACGGCAAGATTACCCGCGTGGCGGTCAGCGCCGTTGAGCTGACGGGCACCCGTTATGCGGTGTACCAGCTGACGGTGGAGCCGGACCTGTGGCCGATGAAGCGCGACCGTAACCTGCGTATCTTCCAGGGGCAGACGGTGCCGCAGATTGTGAAAACCCTGCTCGGTGAGCATCAGGTCAACGTTGAGGATAAACTCACCGGCAGCTACCGGGTGTGGGACTACTGCGTGCAGTATCAGGAGTCGAGCCTGGACTTCATCAGCCGCCTGATGGAACTGGAGGGGATTGCGTATCACTTCCGCCATGAGGCGGACAAGCACACCCTGGTGCTCACCGACGCCGCCACGCAGTACCAGCCGTTCAGCGGCTATGAGGTCATTCCGTACCACCAGACGCCGTCGGGCGGCAGTACGGACGAAGAGGGCATCAGCCAGTGGGCGCTGGAGGACAGCGTGACGCCGGGGATTTACAGCCTCGACGACTATGACTTCCGCAAGCCGAACGCGTGGCTGTTTCAGGCCCAGCAGAACCCGGCGTCGCCGAAGCCGGGCAGCATCGACGTGTACGACTGGCCGGGTCGCTTTGTGGACAAGGGGCACGGGGAGTTCTATGCCCGTATCCGTCAGGAGCGCTGGCAGGTGGAGCATCAGCAGATTCAGGCCACCGCCACGGCGGCGGGGATTGCGCCCGGGCACACCTTCACCTTAACCAACGCGCCGTTCTTCAGCGACAACGGGGAGTATCTGGTGACGGCGGCGGGCTACCACTTCGAAGAGAACCGCTACGCCAGCGGCGAGGGGGAAACCATACACCGGACCGATTTCACGGTCATCCCGTCGGCGGTGGTGTACCGTCCGGCGCAGACCACGGCGTGGCCGCGCACCTACGGCCCGCAGACGGCGAAAGTGGTGGGGCCGAAGGGCGAGAGTATCTGGACGGACAAATACGGCCGGGTGAAGGTGAAGTTCCACTGGGACCGTCTGGCGAAGGGCGATGACACCAGTTCCTGCTGGGTGCGCGTGTCGAGCGCGTGGGCGGGCCAGGGCTACGGCGGGGTGCAAATCCCGCGCGTGGGCGATGAGGTGGTGGTGGACTTTATCAACGGCGACCCGGACCGTCCGATCATTACCGGTCGCGTGTACAACGACGCGAGCATGCCGCCGTGGGCGCTGCCGGCTGCGGCGACGCAGATGGGCTTTATGAGCCGCACGAAAGACGGTTCCGTGGACAATGCCAATGCCCTGCGGTTTGAGGATAAAGCGGGCGCAGAACAGGTATGGATCCAGGCCGAGCGCAATCTGGATATTAACGTCAAAAACGACGAAACACATTCTACTGAAAAAAATCGAACCCAGTTCGTTGGCGAAGATGAAACCTTACGGGTAGCGAAAAATCAGAAATCAGGGATTAAAGGCGATGTGGTATGCCTGACGGGGAACAGTCGAAACGATAAAGTCGTTAATAATTTTATACTTTCCGCAGGAAATACGCTGAGACTGGAATGTGGTGAAAGCGCCATCGAGCTATCAAAAGACGGCAGCGTCCATATCATTGGTAATAATTTTAACTTTACTGCGAAACAGAACGCGCAAATTAATACGCTTTCCGGCGAATTACATTTGAACCCTGATGATGGACAAAATGTCATCGATCCGCCTGGCGCATCCCTTCAGGGTGAAATCCAGCAGGAAGTGGATAGTTTTTTTGTTATTAATGGCAATAAATAAGAGTAACCCGAATGGCTGAATATATTCTTCAGGAAGCATCCCTTGCCTTACCCGATGTATTTAAAGACAGAACCATGAATTTATTTACCCTGAGTGATAACGGAGCCAGCGAGTTTACTTTTGTTGTTTCTCGTGCGAGTGCTAAAAACGAAGATAAAGTCCATGATGCGGCAACACGGCTGGTACGTGAACTGGAAATTACGGTGCCCGACTTTCGTCTCGAATCCTCGCAGATGACCTCTGTTGATGGTCTCCCGGCGGTTGAGCTTTTTTATCAATTCAAAAATGATAATGCGATCATTTTCCAGAGGCAGACCGTTATTTTGCTCGGTGACCATCCTGGCGGCCAAAAGATGGTGTGTTATATCGGTACTTGCCCGGGCGAGTTTAGCGATTATTATCATAATCAATATCAGGAAATTATCCGCAGTATTAAGTTCCACAAACCGGCTCAGACTGAAACTAGAGAAATGCTCGCTGCCGACAGCCAGGGGCCATTTTTTGCGCTTGATAGTGAGAGTAAGGAATTGAGTGTCTTTGAAAACATTCAGGAACTGTATGGACATCTTTCGCTTCAGCGGGCGAAAGAGGGGCAATATTTGCTTTTTGAAAAACAGGGTAAACCACTCAGTATTGCACCCGTTCCGGACAGCCAACCCCTTCGTTACGCGCTGTGGACGACTTTCGCAGACAAATCACATCACCTACTTTCACAGCTTTCCGTATGCCGCCAGGTGTCTGGTTCTGACCCGCTTGATACAGCCGACCGGATCCGTAAGTATCTGATGGCACAGCGAGCCGAATAGCCATGTCCGAATGTCAGGCTGCTCGCGTAGATGATGAGATTGCACATACAGCCTCAAAAGGCTGGATGATTGCAGGATTGGTGGGCGGGGCCATTCTGGGCGCAGCTGCCGTTGTCGTCACCGGAGGGACCGCGCTGGTTGCTGTTTCTGCCGTTGCGGCTGGGGCATGCGCTGCGGGTGGGTTGGGTGAGCTCCTCGGCAGTATGTCATGGGCTCCACGCCATACTACCGGTACGCTAAAAGAAGGTTCACCCAATGTTTTTATCAACAGCCGAAAGGCGATCCGCGCTCATCTGTCAGCCGGAGAGTGTGACGAACACAGCGGTAGTCTGCAACGGGTTGCCGAAGGTTCGATAAAGGTTTACATCAACAACTTTCCCGCCTCTCGCACTGGCGATAAGCTGACATGCAGCGCTGAGATTAGCCAGGGATCGCGAAATGTTATTATCGGTGGAAGCAAGGTTCAGACCGATGAAATAAGTCCTGAAATCCCGGAATGGGTGAACTGGACGATGCTCGCCGTTGGTGCCGGAGCCATGGCGGTGCTAGCCAGTCCAGCAATCGCCCTTCTGAGTACCCTCGGTGCGATGGGCGGTGGGACTATTGGTGGCTACGCGGGTGGAATGCTGTGTGGCGAAGGTAGCGACGGTCAGAAATGGGGGATGCTGATCGGCTCCGTTATCGGCGGCGGGGCTGGTATTAAAGGCGGGGCACGGTTTGATGCGTGGCGGGCTGGTAAAATACCGGCAGTTAGACCTGTCGAAGCAAGCCCATTAGGCGCTACAGGTTTAAATAAACCGAAGATGAGTTTATCCGAGGCTGTAGGTAAAGACCTGTCGAATACATGGATAACGAAGGGAAGACAACTTGCTGAACAAGGGGATAAACGACTCTCCTCCCTGCTAACCGATGATGAAGTAGGGGCTCTTTACGGTTATACTACGAATGAAGGTTATCCGATGGTTAACAATGCGCTAAGAGGTCAGGCTGAACTTACACCAGAAATACAAGCCTTTGCGGATCACGCCACTAACGCGCTTGATAAGCTTCCTTCCTATGAGGGGATAACATATCGAGGCGCGACGTTACCTGAAAACGTACTAATGGAAAACCAAGTGGGTAATGTTGTTTCTGATCCAGCATTTATGAGCACCGATCAGAAAGTTCCTTTTTCGGGAGATGCCACGATTACAATTAATGGTAAAACTGGTAAGCCTATTGATTTTCTTTCTGAATATAAAGGAACTGAAACGGAAGTGCTTTTCAAACCAGGTACCAAATTTGAAGTTGTTGAGCGTGTTGATTCTGGTGGTAAAACCGCGCTTACATATAAGGAATTATAATGATCGATCTGCACACTGATTTAAATACGTTACTAAAGTATGTGGACAAATATCGACAATACTTACCCGTTAGCAGTCCTTTGGTTCAGCGGAGGATGCAGTATACTTATGATAATAAACCCTTAGAATCATCGCCGAATAGTGATGCACAAAAACAATGGGACTTAACACCATCATGTAACATCTCACTCGCGGAATCGCGAGATCGTGCTGTTGGTGCGCTTATTGGTCTTGCTGTTGGAGATGCTGTAGGGACGACGCTCGAATTTTTACCTCGTGACAAAGCACACGTCAAAGATATGACAGGTGGTGGGCCATTTCGACTCCGCGCAGGTGAATGGACGGATGATACATCCATGGCATTATGTCTTGCGGAAACGCTTCTTGAGAAAGGTGATGCTGATACTATATGCTTCAGGAATAAGCTTCTGGAATGGTATCGGCATGGTTATAACAGTTCAAATGGCATCTGTTTTGATATAGGAAATACAACTCGGTTTGCTTTAGAGCAATATTTAACTGTTGGCCCTGGGTGGAGCGGTAATACAGCACCAGAAACTGCAGGTAATGCTTCCATTATCAGACAAGCACCTGTCTCTATTTTTTTTAGAAAATCATTAAGCAAAGCGTTTTATGAAGCTAAAAAACAGAGTATCGCAACACACGGTGCCGCGGAAGCAATAAATAGCACACAGTATTTAAGTTATTTGCTTGTGCATATGATTAACGGTAGCAATAAAGATTTTGTTTTTTCTCCGCACGTTATGCCGCTTCAGCCACGCGTAATGATTATCAACGCGGGTGAATATAAGCAAAAAACTCGCAATCAGATTCGTTCAAGTGGTTATGTTATAGATACGCTTGAGGCCGCGATGTGGTCGGTATGGAATACGGATAATTTCCGCGATGCAATTCTACTGGCCGCCAATCTTGCCGATGACGCTGACAGCGTTGCGGCGACGGCGGGACAAATAGCTGGAGCATTATATGGTTATTCCGGTATTCCGCAGGAGTGGAAAAACAAACTCGTACAGCACGAACGTATCGCCAAAATGGCAGGTGAACTGTTCGATAGAGCTCCAGAGGATAATTTCTTATAATTATATTAGTCATATGGCACGGGTATTGTACCGTGCCTCTTTCTTTGTCTGTCCCTAATGGTTTGTTAGTTAAAAGCGTCCCGGCGTCTCAAAAATTGGACAATACACATTCTTCGAGAAGAGAAGATGTGGTGACCATGGTTTGTGGATAAAGAAAATTATATTGAGTTGGGTTGAATTAATGGCGTCACTGATATAGTCAATCAGCGGTTCGGGCCAATATTACGCCTGGTAGCAAAATCTATCGCCGCGTTAAGCTGTATCTTGTTGTTTTATGGTATTTGGTTTGGAAAAGGAGTGTGATGCGAAGTGAGATGACGACACGACAATGCCTGGAGAACAATATGTATAAATGTGGTACGTTATGATTCAATGGCTTTTCTTTATTCTCTTTATGATTTGGACACTAGCGCTTATCTGGAATGGAAAAGACTTATTCAGTAAAAAACAATGGTTCCTTGCTGGGTTGATGTTCGTTCTGGTGCTAGTGGCTACGGTTGTTATTGGTTTTACGTTGAAATGGCTCGCTCAGTCAATGTCATTATTCTCCGTCGCAACAGCGAAACAATATTCGATTATCTTTTCCATGTCTTTCCTGTGCGTATGGGGACTAAAAATTACCGTTGTGCTGCTCTGCACGATCTTTTCCGGGATTACAGGAGGGCACAAAAAATACAATGCTGAAAATTATGAAGCAATATCGTCTATAACACGCGTCGTTGCGCCTTGCTTACTTATCGTTGCTAAAAGCGTAGTTTCCCTGGGGAGCGTCCTTATGTTTTCAGGTTTATGGCTTAAATAAGCACGATTTAAAAAAATATCTCAATGAACACCGAGATTAGTCCATAGTGGAATAAAGATTATGCTCAACCGAATTACCGTTCAGCTCCCGGTGGAGGGGCTTCTGTTCTGGAAACTGACGGGCCGCGAGTCGATGTCCGAGTCGTTCGCGCTGACGCTGACCGTGCTCGGCACGGACGCGCGCATTGACCGCAGTAAGCTGCTGGGCCAGCCGGTCACGGTGACCATCCCGACGCAGAATCTGCTGACGTCCCGCTATATTAACGGCAAGATTACCCGCGTGGCGGTCAGCGCCGTTGAGCTGACGGGCACCCGCTATGCGGTGTACCAGCTGACGGTGGAGCCGGACCTGTGGCCGATGAAGCGCGACCGTAACCTGCGTATCTTCCAGGGGCAGACGGTGCCGCAGATTGTGAAAACCCTGCTCGGTGAGCATCAGGTCAACGTTGAGGATAAACTCACCGGCAGCTACCGGGTGTGGGACTACTGCGTGCAGTATCAGGAGTCGAGCCTGGACTTCATCAGCCGCCTGATGGAACTGGAGGGGATTGCGTATCACTTCCGCCATGAGGCGGACAAGCACACCCTGGTGCTCACCGACGCCGCCACGCAGTACCAGCCGTTCAGCGGCTATGAGGTCATTCCGTACCACCAGACGCCGTCGGGCGGCAGTACGGACGAAGAGGGCATCAGCCAGTGGGCGCTGGAGGACAGCGTGACGCCGGGGATTTACAGCCTCGACGACTATGACTTCCGCAAGCCGAACGCGTGGCTGTTTCAGGCCCAGCAGAACCCGGCGTCGCCGAAGCCGGGCAGCATCGACGTGTACGACTGGCCGGGTCGCTTTGTGGACAAGGGGCACGGGGAGTTCTATGCCCGTATCCGTCAGGAGCGCTGGCAGGTGGAGCATCAGCAGATTCAGGCCACCGCCACGGCGGCGGGGATTGCGCCCGGGCACACCTTCACCTTAACCAACGCGCCGTTCTTCAGCGACAACGGCGAGTATCTGGTCACGGCGGCGGGTTACCACCTCGAAGAGAACCGCTATGCCAGCGGCGAGGGGGAGACCATTCACCGCACCGATTTCACGGTCATCCCGTCGGCGGTGGTGTACCGTCCGGCGCAGACCACGGCGTGGCCGCGCACCTACGGCCCTCAGACGGCGAAAGTGGTGGGGCCGAAGGGCGAGAGTATCTGGACGGACAAATACGGCCGGGTGAAGGTGAAGTTCCACTGGGACCGTCTGGCGAAGGGCGATGACACCAGCTCCTGCTGGGTGCGCGTGTCGAGCGCGTGGGCGGGCCAGGGCTACGGCGGGGTGCAGATCCCGCGCGTCGGCGATGAGGTGGTGGTGGACTTTATCAACGGGGACCCGGACCGTCCGATCATTACCGGGCGCGTGTACAACGACGCGAGCATGCCGCCGTGGGCGCTGCCGGCTGCGGCGACGCAGATGGGCTTTATGAGCCGCACGAAAGACGGTTCCGTGGACAACGCCAACGCCCTGCGGTTTGAGGATAAAGCGGGTGCAGAGCAGGTGTGGATCCAGGCCGAGCGTAACATGGACACCAGCGTTAAAAATGATGAAACGCACAGCGTCGGCGGCGAGCGCAGCCATTACGTGAAGAAAAATGAACTGCATCGCGTGGAAGCGAATCAGACTCAGGCCGTGAAAGGTGGCACCGAGATCCTGACGGGGAAAGGCAAGCTGGATGCGGCGGTGGAGCAGTACGTCATTGCTTCCGGGACGAAGCTGCGGCTGGTCTCCGGTGAGAGTGCCATTGAGCTGAATGCTAACGGCAAGATTAACCTCATCGGCAAAGAGTTTAACTTCTTCGTGGAAGGGGATGGGTATATCACCACGGGCGGTAAGCTGCATCTGAATACCTCGGGAACCAAGCCGGGCACGACGGCACCGGGATCGGGGCATAAGGGGGATATTGATGCGGCGGTGCAGGCGAAATTTACGGCCAAAGATGAGTAAAGCAGGTGCGGTGCTTATCGCGTTACTAACGACGGGAATGGCTGGAGGAGACGCGCAGAAAAAGGATCTCTGGATGTTTATTGCCGGGATGAGTGCATTGCTTAAGACGTTATCCGTTACAACCCTTAGTAATGCGCCGTTACCGTTTAAGATGACCAGGCAAAATGAATATATCAATTTCTACAATGCCGACGATATCAAACTCGCTGATGGAACGAACATAACCGCAATTGAGTTACGTTTAAGCAAAGATAACGACGGCATGGCGCCTTTACTGAATTTTTCACCCTCCTCAGGTCAATGCATAACGCTGGATACCGTTAAAAAGCATTATCCGCAGCTGACGTTAACTGATTATCCACGAGGCCGCTCGGGGAACGAAGTGACCAGCCATACAGCCCGAAAAGAGATGAATGGACAAAAGGTGAGCTTCAGTTTCACCGTGAAAAATCCTCACTGTCTGGGTTCAGTCGTCATTAGCGCAGACTAAGAAATACTGCACTCATGTCCTGGCGGTTTCTTCAGGGTGATAATTGCAATACACATTCAATAAATGACGATTAACGTGAAAAAACACACGCCGATATTTCTTTGTTCCATCCTGATGTTTACCTGTCTCGGCAGCAATGTGGTTTTGGCTCAGATAATGCCTCCCGTTCTGACAAAACGGGATTTTTCTGTGCAGATCAAAGACCAGGCTGTCGCATTGGGCGACCGATGGTCTCCTGATAGTGCCGGTAAAATTGATGTGCCGTTGGAAGGCAACTTTGTCGGTGAGGTTCCTTTTGACGGAACGAACTATAAATTCTACCAGCATCAAAGGGCTGGGTTAGAAATATTCAGTTCCAATCTCTGGTGGGATAAAGCTGAACGAAGCGTTGATGATTATATCGTGTCGCAGATTACGCTGACTGCCGAAGACTTCGCAACGCCGCGTGGTGTCCATGTGGGTTCAACGAGAAAGGAACTGAACAGCGCATACGGTACCGGTCAGGTCGACAATGATGCGGGGGAGCAGTGGATTACCTACGAATTGGATAAAAAAGTGCTTTCTTTTGAGATAAAAGGCGGGAACGTTATAAAAATAACGATGAATTACAACAATGATTCTCAAGAATAATTTATGACCAAAAAATATCTGGCAGTCGTATTGTTCACGGCTTTATTGACAGGCGTCGTTGAAACGTCATCGGCACTTGAATTATCGCAATACAATAAGCTCGATAAGGTAAGTCGCATCCTTAACGACAGTGAAGTGACAGACAATCTCAGGACGCTGTTGGGAAATCATTACCAAACCTTTATTGATAACTTTGACGTCTTTGGCGAACCGCACACCACCGCAGGTGGCGGATTGTTTGTTGAAGGCTGGCTAAAAGATCTTTATCTGGAGAACGCGTCAGCGCTGGTCATCAATCCTGATGGCAAAATCTTTGCGGCCTGGGTGGTTCCGGAGTCGGACGTAATCCATTACCAATCCTCTGATAATAGCCCGGGTATTAATGCTGATATCCAGCAATGGGCCGCCAGATTCAATACGATGCAGTTTGCAACGAACAGCCAATCGAGACCTGCGTTTGACGGGGTTTGGACAGGCGGGGTTGGCAACGACTCGACGTTAACCCTGCAGTTAGCTGAATCAGGCAACCGTATCACCGGGTCTTATTGCTATATCTCCCAGAGAGGGAATCGCATCGACTGCCCGGAAGAAGATGAGCGAAATCTTAGCGGTACGATCGCGGGAAACCGTGCGAACGTAGAGTTCAACTCATCGTTTGGCGGCGCAGGCGGAAGGGCTGTTCTGGAAATAAAGGGGAGTGAAATGGAATGGCGTCTGGTAACGCCTCCACAAAAAGGAAATGATTATACTCCGCTGCGTTATATGTTACGTAAAGCCGCTTCGGTTCATTACGCTGAAACCAGAAAACTGGACACCGAAAAGTTCACTATCTCTCTGATAAACAATTGCGGGCGTTTCGAGGGTGAATGTGACCAGATGGTTTATCTCGGTGTGCGCAAAAGCGATAACAGTACGATCTCCTTAAAGGGAAAAACGTTACACGACCCCGCAGGTAAAATAATCGGCTCAACGTACAAGAATGGCGAGATCGCTTATACCGTGACGTATGCACCCGTGAAATTGCTTGTCAGTAAAGGCAGCCATGTTTTAGTCGAACAATCAGGTCAATGGCGTAAATAAAACAGCCAGCCAAAAGGCCAGCATGGATTGGCCTTCTTGTTTCTCTCAATATTAATCATCTCGAGTTCACTTATGAAATACACCCTCCAGGAAGGTTCATTTTCCCTTTTTCCTGCTGCCTGGCAGGACAACAGCATGAACATCATTCGCGATGACGAAAGCGGGCTGTCCGTAGTGGTCAGCCGCGGCGTGATTCCCGATGGCAGCGACTACGAACAAGAATTTCACCGCCAGTGGGATGTGCTGCGTCCTCAGATGGGTGAGATTGCCCAGAGCGAATTTAGGAACGTAAAAGCCGGGCCTGACGGAAAAATTAACGGGCTGGAAGTTGAGACGACGTTTGACCGTAACGGGCAGCGCCTGTGGCAAAAACAGCTGGCCGTGCAGACGCCGGGTAAACCGGTATTGATGATTTTTACCCTCTCGGCGCTCAGAGCCTTTACCAAAGAGGATGAGGTGCGCTGGAGCGCGCTGAAGCAGAGTCTGACGCTAAACGACAACCGGAATGTGTAAGGCATGAGCGATAACAACGCGGCCCGTAAGGGCGACGAGATTATTCACTCCAGCATTTTTGCTGACATCACCAGCATCGTGGCGGAAGGTGCCGCCTATGCGGTGATCGGCGCGGCAGTGGGGCTGGCGGCTACGGCCGCCGCGCCACTCCTCGGTGCCGGAGCCGCCGCAGCGGGCGTGGCGGCGATTGGGTCCAGCTGTCTGTTAAGCGGGATTATCGGTGGCGTGCTGGCGAACGTGGCGGGGATCACCGACGACATCAGCAACGCCGCGGAAGGGTTAGGCAATGCGCTTTTCCCGCCGTCGCCTGCGGGTAAAATTACCACCGGTTCGAACAACGTACTGACCAACGCAATCCCCGCCGCCCGCGCGGCAGGCACGCTGACGCCCGCCGATACACCGTCCCCTGAGCCGCAGTCACCGGGCAGCTTTGCCGATTACGCGGGCATGCTGCTTTCCGCCGCCGGACAGTTTGGCAGCGAAATGTGGCAGCCGAGCGTGGCCTCTGCCGCCGCGGGAACCTCGCCGCTGGAAGAAGACAAGGTGGCGTGTGAAAAGCACTCCGGGCCGCAGTATCTGGCGGAAGGTTCTAAAAGCGTCTTCATCAACGGCCAGCCCGCGGTGCGTGCGAAAGATCGCACCACCTGCGAAGGCACCGTTTCCGACGACGTCTCCCCGAACGTGATCATCGGCGGGGACACGCTCACGGTCCGCGATATCAAAAGCGGTAAAACGCCGGGTCTGGCGCTGGGGATGATTGCGCTCTCCCTGCTGCGCGGGCGTCCGGGCAAGATCCTGAAAAACATGCCCTGCGCGCTGGCCTCGGCCGGCGGCGGGATGCTGGCGGATATGGCGGTCAACGCCGTGTTTGGCTCCTCGCACCCGGTCCACGCCGCCACTGGCGTGAAGGTGCTGAACGACGACGATGAGCTCGACTTCTCGCTGCCGGGGCGCTTCCCGCTTCGCTGGCAGCGCAGCTACAACAGCCTGACCACCCGCGAAGGGCTGTTTGGTCTGGGCTGGGCAACGACCTTTGACAGCTATCTCTCGCTGGAAGATAACAATGCGACCTGGTTCGATGAAACCGGGCGCGAGCTGAGCTTTGAACTGCCGCCTGTCGACCGCGCGTTTTACAGCATCAGCGAAGGCATCATTATCCGCCGCAATGAAAGCGGCGACGTGGCGATTGCCGACGATGACGGCGCGGTGTGGCGTCTGTACAAACCGACCCGCATGAATCCTTCTATCCTGCGTCTGGCCTCCCTCAGCGACGAGTACGGCAACGCGCTGCTGACGGCGTGGGATGAACACGGCAGGCTGGTTGGTATCCATGATGAGCCGCGGGCCATCGACGTCACCCTGCGCTATGAAGATGAGCGCTTCCCGCTGCGCGTGACCGCAGCCAGCCATTTCGACGGCAACCAAACCTGGCCGCTGATGCAGTGGTGCTACGATGCGCGCGGCCAGCTGGCGAGCGCGACGGACGCCTCCGGCGTGGTGACGCGTGAATACCGTTACAACGACTACGGCCTGATGGTCTGGCACCGGATGCCGGGCGGGCTGGAGAGCGAATACCGCTGGCAAAAATTCGACCACTGGCGCGTGGTGGAAAACCGCACCAGCACCGGCGACGGCTGCCGCTTTAGCTATGATTTAGCCGCCGGGCTGACGACCGTCGAGCACTACGATGGTCAGACGCGCCGCCACTACTGGAACGCGCAGAATCTGATTGTCCGCTACGTAGACGAGCGCGGTGAAAACTGGCGCTACGAGTGGGATGATAACGAGCTTCTCACGCGTCGCATCGATCCGCTCGGCAACGCCGTCACCTTCGTCTACGACGAGATGGGCAACCGGGTGCAGGAGACCGATGCCGACGGCAATACCCGCACCACCACCTGGCTGGAGCACCGCGCGCTTCCCGCGGCCATTATCGAAGCCGACGGCAGCGCCACCCGGTTCTGGTACGACGAACATCACGGGCTGAAGCGCGTGGTGGACCCGATGGGGCAGACGACGCAGCTGCGCCGGGACGAGTTTGGCCAGGTCGTTGAAGAGGTCGATGCCGCAGGCAACAGCCGCTACCAGGAGTACAATGAGGCCGGGCAGATTGTCCGTTCGACGGACTGTTCCGGGCGTATTACCCGCTATCGCTATCATCCGCTGGGCTGGCTGGTGGCTGAGACTGGCGCCGACGGTGAAGAGACGCGCTACCGCTACGACGCCGCAGGGCGTCCGGTGCAGCTCGATCGCCCGGAAGGCTGGACGGAATCGCTCAAATGGAACGAACGCGGCCTGCCGGTGAAACATGCGGGCGCCGACGGGAAAGAGAGCGAGTTCAGATACGATGAGGCGGGGCGCTTAACCGCCACCCGTAATACGCAGGGTGAAGAAGTGCGACGCCGCTGGGACAGCCGCGGGCGTCTGATTGCCCTGGAAAACGAGAACGGCGAAGCGTATCAGTTCCGCTGGGGGCCAGACTCGCTGCTGCTGGAAGAGGTGGGGCTCGATGGCGTAGCCTCGCACTATCGCTATGATGCCTGCGGGCGCACGATTGCGCGCACCTTTGCCGCCGGTCATCCGGAGGCTATCACCCACGCCTTCGCCTGGAGCGCAAGCGGCCAGCTGGTCGCCCGCACCACACCGGAAGGGCAGACCCGCTACCATTACACGCCGTCCGGGCTATTAAGCCGGATTGGTCTGCATCCTGCGCTTTCACCCGACGCGTGGACCACCGAGGCAGAGCAGGAGCTTGCCTTTGAGTATGACGCGCTCGGTCGCGTGACGCGCGAAGCGGGCGAGCACGGTGAGCTGGCGTGGGAGTATGACGCGCTGGGCAACCGCACCTCCGTCACGCTGCCCGATGGTCGCGAGCTGAAGCAGTTCTACTACGGCAGCGGGCATTTGCTCAGCATTGCTCTCGATAAGCTGTCGGTCTCCGATTTTACTCGCGACGAACTCCACCGTGAGACTAGCCGCACCCAGGGGCTGTTGACCACCCGCAGCGAGTACGACCGCCTCGGCCGACTGCACCGCCGGGACGTCTTTACCGGCAATGCGCAACGCCCGTCGCCGCGCCGCTGGTCCCGCCGCTGGGATTACGACTACCGCAATAATCTGGTGCGCGAAGAGCGGGACGATAACCCGTTCAGCTGGTACCGCTGGCAGTACGACAGCGCCGGGCGCCTGCTCGTTCAGGACGGCACGCTGCCTGGCCAGGAGCAGTGGCGCTGGGATGCAGCCGGTAACCCGCTCGAAGGATCTGCTGAGAAGGTCACGCACAACCGCCTGACGCAGCTGAACGGCATTCGCTGGCGTTATGACATCCACGGCCGCACCGTGGAGAAGGATAACGGCCAGACCCGCTGGCACTACCGCTACGACGGCGAACATCGCCTGACGGAAGTCATCAGCCAGCCGCGGGATCGCAACAAACCGCAGACGCAGGTCAGCTTCCGCTACGATCCGCTAGGTCGCCGCATCAGCAAAACGCGCCGCCAGATGCTGGGCGGACAGCCAACCGGCAAGCCGGTGACCACCCGGTTTGTCTGGGAAGGGTTCCGCCTACTGCAGGAAGTGCACGGGGATGTGCCGCTGACCTACGTTTACAGCGATCAGGACAGTTACGACCCGCTGGCGCGTATTGACGGCGTTGATGCTCCGGAGATTTTCTGGTTCCACTGCCAGCCCAACGGCACGCCGGAGCGGATGACGGATATCGAAGGGCAGGTACGCTGGGAAGGGGTGAACAGCGCCTGGGGCAAGCTGCTGCGAGAAAGCGAAACGCAGGTATCAGGATATTCTCAGAACCTACGGATGCAGGGGCAATACCTGGACCGTGAGACAGGGCTGCACTACAATCTGTTCCGGTATTATGACCCGGACTGCGGAAGGTTTACGCAGCAGGACCCGATAGGGCTGGCGGGGGGGATAAACCTTTACCAGTATGCGCCGAATGCGCTGGGGTGGGTGGATCCGTGGGGGTTGAAATGCAAGTCTACTGAAGATGGTCCGATTTTAGGTCCTCATGGTAGTTTAAAAAATGACTTGCGGCCTGGACAATCACATCACTTAAATCAGGATGCTGCATTCCGTGACATCATACCTACTAATAGTGGAGCAGCGATCAAATTAGAAGGTAATGCGTTTACTCAACCAGGTACACCGCACTATGAAGCTCATAAATCTTTAGAACAGTTTTGGAATCAATTTAGGAAAGGCGGAGCTTCATACCGAGAAATGCCTTCCAACCTCCAATATACTCAGGCATTGAAGCATTCACTGGAGGCTGCAGGATTACCAGCAAATCAGGTTAAAGAAGCTGTCAGGTATAGTATTCAAAATAGAATAGAGCATGGTGCGCTTGGTGGCATGAACGTACCTAGGATCCCCGGAAGAATAAATCAGGTTAAAACATGAAAATATCCCAGTTAGCAATAGACAGGTTAAATAAAATTAATTGGTTTGTTAATCTTGGCGTGGCGACGACACTCCCTGGGGTTATCCAGGCTCAGTCCCTTAGCTTATTTATAAAAGGCTTGAAAAGCGATGAATGGGAAAGTGCCACTTTGGAGGCTGGTAATGAAATAACGGGATATCTCGCAAAAAAACACACTAACAAATATCAATGCTGGAACTCTTTGGTCAAAGACGCTAAGAAAGTTGTGGAGAATGATATTATTCCAAAAATCACCTTCCCAGAGTCTGAGAAAGGTACAATGGCTGAGAACTTAAAATGGGACCTTGTGAATTTCTTGCTTGAAGATGCGTATAGTTCTCTACTACAAGAGCCATTCTTTTTTGACGGATTAATTAACGTTTATGAAGCTGGGCATATGCCATGTGGATGGTCAGGTACTTGGCCAGCGGGCAACCTAGTCATCTATTGATTGATTACGCGAAAAAAATCCACGCCAAAGCGTGGATTTTTTTTCATTCAAAACCAATCAAACGTTGAACCGCGAATTTTAGTGTATCTCATTGATATTAATCTTTAATTTAAAAATTTACCTTAAGAATGCTCATTCCTATACTCATTTTTAGTTGGCATTGCTTTCTTAATGCGAAGGTCGGAGGTTCGACTCCTATTATCTCGCGTACTTACTGGCGTACATATTTAGCATTACATAGCTGAGTGTCATGTGCCCGTTCTCAAACAGATTTTGGCCTTACAGACGCTTTTTCATCTCGAGGGCTGGGTGAGGTTCAGTTGCTGTTTAAGCCCAACAGGTAAATGTGTTAAGTCAGATCGACTGGAGGGGTGTCGCTCTTCAGAAAAGCACTATCCATCTGCGGGAAAGCAAAACAGGGGTAGAGCGCTACGTACAGTTATCTGACCAGGCAATCGACTTTCTCAAGGTTCTACGCCTTACTCTGACAAATATCTATTCCCTTCTCAAGCCACAAAGAAGCCAATCCAGCAGAAGTATTTAACTGAAAACTAATGGCGTCTGCGTGAAAGCGGCCAAATGCTTGATATGCCTAATTGGACGCGGCACGATCTGCGTCGTACAGTACGGACGGGGTTATCTCGTTTGCAGTGTCCAAATGAGGTAGCAGAGACCTATTGGGCATACACCTGGCGGCGTTGAAGGAATTTATAATTTGTATAATTATGATGCTGAGTGCCGTAAGTGGTTATAGGTATGGGCGGATTATTTGGATGGTCTGATAAAATAACAAATACAGATGTATTATTAATATATATTACTGCAATAGAAGGGATTATTCATGCTTAGCGGTTTCAATAACGAATAGCAAACTCTAATTGAGAAATTATCATTAGTTGATGATCTAGAAGCTTGGGCAACTTATACTAGACATCTTGAAAAAGAAGTGAAGAAAAGCATCTAAGAGTGTGCCAGATGTTTGTGGATAAAACGTAAAATACTTGTTGGTAGTTTACTTTTACATCCTAATGTTCGAAATGACTTAATAGAGATGGGACTATCGGCCATTATCTATTCACAAGAAAATGATTTGGGCTAGTGTATTAGCCTCTTATAAAGGGGAAGATAGCAAGGCGTATTATAATGGAAGAACATTAAAAAATATGGTCTCAAATGGTGGAAAGATGTTGATAGTAGAATAAGGCATAACTTATGCACCGCAGCAACGTATTTTAAAGCATGTTGGTGCTCTTGGCCCGGGCGTAAAATACTTTACTTCATAAAGTTCGTTTGTAGGTAGCATGTTAAATGATGAACTTGATGCAGCATTAAGAATGATTCCAGAGGATTAATAGAAAACGCAATGAAGTTATCTTTTAAATATTAAATAAAATTACGTCGATTTTTATTGATATGGTTACTATAAATATAGGGTTGCAAGCAAGGATTTTTATAAAATACACTTTAGTCAACCCATGGTTTGTATTCGATAGCAAAAAGAATAAATTATAAAATATCCCTCGGTTTGGCGAGGGATATATTAAGGTTAGAGGTTTTTTAGAAGACCTAAACTATGTGGTTTGTCATGAGAACTTGAGCTGCCTATATACTCTTCGACCAACTTAGAGATTTTGCTGAGGATTTTTTTATCCTCAGTTATAAAACCTACTGGCAATGTGACAGGTAAGCTTTCAGGGAAATTAATATGATAGAAAACAACAATAAATTCATTTTCTAGATATAAAACTTCGACGTTACCATCCATAAATCCTTCAGCAACACCATAGTTTAAATTAGCACTTTCTCTAAAATCATAAACCAGTTTGCTTAATGTTCTTCTATCTGCAGGACTTGATAGAGGAAGGTATAATTTAGGCGTAAATACCCGCTCAGGATTTTTACCTGTTGTCAGCTGGAGATTCTCTAACTCACTCAAACAGTCGATGATTTGTGATGATTTCCCCCAATAAGGATCAGACGGAGCTAACCATACTAGTTGCTTTGTTTTTTTGTCTTCTGATGTAGTTCTATTAGTAATGTATTTTTGGATCTTACTCGATATAAAACTCCAATTTGAATTGGAATATAATGGCCCTGCCAGTATTTTAGGCTTTTGCAAGCTGGCTAGAGATTCAGCGGATGCAATAGCAAAAGATGCGGGGCTGATAGAGAAATCATTAAAAACTCTCTTAGTCCATGTATCTTCAAACTTAGCCATAGCTGTAGCTATCACCGATATATTGGATGGTCTTTTATTATGCCCTAGGGTTTTTGTTATCATTTCATGAATATCAGCGGAATCATCTAATAGATCGAAATCTTCTCGTTCAATAGGTCTTCCATCTACATCAACATAGAATTTGCAAGTTAATCTAAGAGCATCTTTTGTTAATTTGTTTACTGCATCCATTGTGTATATGCTTGGGCGATCCGTCCCTTCAGTTCTAACACCTTTGAGATAGCCTTTGTCTAGATATTTATAAAATTCTTTCTGGAATTTTTCTTTAGCTAAATTTTCTGAGCAAGATAATAGTTTGTTGTCAACATGCAATTCAATCCCTTGCTTCCAGTGATCGAATGTACGCTTATTTCCTATGCAATTAAAGCCACATAACTCGAACGACAATGTAGTACCCGTTTCCTGAATTGATGAAGTCTTAGGGGGGGAACCAATACTATCAAAGTATCCTGTAGATTGAGGTGTAAGTTCAACACACCCATGCGTATTAAAACGCAGATCTCCCTTATCCATGAGGTCAGAAATAGCTTCATCAACTTCATCCTTATTTAATCCAATATAAGTTGCTATTTGTGAAGGTTTCATAGGTGCAAGCTGTACTAAGCGTAAAACAAATTCTCTGATGAAAGATAAGCCTTGCTTAGTTACATATGAAAACTGTATGTTAAATCGATGAACTGGAACAAGAAAGTCCATTTCATGATAGCTCAATCTAATTTGCTCACTCATTTTGATACCTCCTCAAGATTTTTCTCGATATCAACTATTCGATAATTTGGTGATTTCTCAGAAAAGTTATGCTTATCTTCAGATGAACGATCTGATATAAAGCTAAGAACTTTTCCTAGTGGAAGATCTTTATTCGCACCTGTCCACATATGTGTTGAACCCACGATTATTAATCGATCCATAGCTCTAGATATTGCAACGTTTATTCTATTGGGGGTTTTTAAAAATTTTGGTTTTTTATCAGAACTAGAACGTGTTACAGAAAGAATTATGATTCTATTCTCTTTACCTTGATAACTATCGACAGTATCAATTTTTACCAATGATTTGAAATCATCATTCCAATCAATCTCATTGAATTTTTGCCTTATAATTCTTTTTTGTTCACCATACATACAAATTACACCAATAGCAGCCTCATCTTTTTTTACTATGTCCTTTAATGAGTTAACGAAATCTGGTTTACAGGATATATTTTTAAGCAAGTTGATGATGATATCGGCTTCAGTACGATTATAGATACTGATACCTTTATCTTCGCTGTGATAGCATTTCTTACCCAACTTAGAGGTATCAATCCAAGTAACAATACTATGTAATGCAGCTGGGACATCGTTATAAATATCGGGAATTGAACGAGACCCATTTTCAAGCTCACCGTTATAGAAAGTTGCAGAAACAATATTACCAATCTGAGGGGCCATACGATATTGAGTGAGCAGAGATGCTCCTGCTTGAATTCCATACGGAGATTCAAAGCCTCTCGCAAAATCACTCTGTAAAATAGCATCTAAGTCAACATCCTTGTTTGCAATACCTAATTTTAAAGCAAGAGCTCTTTTATGAGCATCAGAATACAATGGAGGTAATTGTTTATGGTCACCGACTAAAAGTACACGTTTTCCTGATTGCATAGCTATAGCTAACTCACTTGCAATAGAGCGAGCAGCTTCGTCGATTATTACCCAATCATATTGATTTTCAGCTATGCCTAAATGTTTTTGTCCGATACCTACACATGTCCCGGTTACTAATTGCCTTGAGCGCGCAAAAAATTCTTCATAATTTACACGCTCTGTTTCTAAAACATCTATCATATCACGAGATACAGCAGCCAAAGCAGTTGCTTTTTTTGCTTCATCAGGGCGAACCGAATATCGTGAGCATAAATGATTAATGACTTCACGTTTAGCCATTCTTATATCTTTATCTGCAGGGTAATCTAGACAATACACTTGAAATAAGGATTTTCGTATGCTCGCATCAAGAGATGCAATATTCAATTTCAACTGGTGTTGCTCGTCTTTTTCTAGCTGTTGGTTTTGTATAGCATTAAAGCACTTACTTAAATTTTCGATTTGTTTAAATAGAACAAGTTCAGCTTCGACTATAGAGGAAATGAACTCAGGCTGTAATCCTAATGCTTGAGATAAGAATTCTACTCGATATTTAAACTCTGCTCTAAAAAGTTCTCTTTTTTCTGCAATTATAGCATTTGAGTAAACATCTTTAAGTCCTGTTGATACGGCCCCTTCGCGATTGCTAAACCTCACAATATTTAAAGGTGTCCCTAAGCGTATACAGTGCTTTCTGATCCGTTCAGCAGCAGTATTTACTGCTTCATGTGATTGGCTAACCAATAAGATACTTTTGGATTTCTGCTTTTCAATAAGATAATGAACAAAAGCAGCAATGAACTCTGTTTTTCCAGTGCCAGGAGGACCCTGTAGTAAGGATAATGGGCCATTGTTTAGTAATTTTGAAAAAGCATTACGCTGTTGCTCATTAAGGATTATATTATTTCCATGATCATCTTTTCGATCGTATCGTGAAAAATCCCTATCTGTAATTTCAATTTTATATTGAGTAGCATCAATATTACAGTCAGGATCAAAATACTGAGATAAATTACTTATAACACTTTCACGATCTAATATTCTTTGAAGGGCTGTTTTTCTCTTAATATATGAAGCTTTATCTGCTTTGGTTCTAAAGAAAACTTGATCGCCATCTTCTAAATGTTTGGCTTTAAAGCTAAGTTTATGTAATCGAATTTCATTGAGTGCACTTTGTTTTAGTATGACTTCACCTAATCTGACTTCTTCATCACCTTTAGTTTGTAAAGCTTCTACAATATCAGTTTTTGCAAACCCTCCCAGGGCATCTACATCTGAAGAGTATGGCAAAATAATTTCGTTGTCATTATCTTCAACAGATACTACCCCCCCCACTATCTCGATGTATGGATATGCTTCAGTCTCGGTTTCTAATATTGCTTTCCAGAGTTTAGCGGTAGAAATAGAGAGAACATTCTCTTTATTATTGCCCTGATCTAAATTTCTAAAAGCTTCTTTTAATTGTTCAGTTAAACCATCAATCTTTGGTTCTTCATCCTGATTGTAAATTGTATCTACCGTTCTTAAAAAGGCTTCATTAGTAGAAAGTTCTTTGGACAATCCGGATAGTTCCATTACTGAGCCAGATTGTATATGAATAGAGAAATCCAAGACTAACTGACATTTTTCAATATCTGATTTACGTAAGTTATCTCTAACATTCGGTCGAAAACAAACGATGAATGCCTTTTCGGTTGTTCGGTAAATAGTTTTAACTTGCCCACCAAGTCCAATGAAAGTAATAATAACATCAGTGCTGTTTGTGTTACTTTTCTCAACGTGAACGTATAATTCTCCATTATCTGGATAAATTGTTAAATCTTCAAAAATTTCTTTTGCAGTAATTTCAATTATTGAGTTTGTAATATCTTTAGCGGGTAATAAAGCTTGTTTAAAACGCAGTAGATGTTTGAACCCAGCCTCACGATCTTGAAGTTCATTTTTTATGCAATCAGCAAGCTCGGTAAAGTGTTCTGAATTACCTCCCCACTCGATACCGAGTAACTCACAGCTTAATCTCATAACTGCAAAGTTATCTCTTTCAAATCCAGTGCAACTGTCAAATTGTTCTGGACAATAGCGAGGGCTTTTAGGTTCATTACCATCTAAACAAAAGTCAGGAATATCAATAATTATGATTTCAATTTCACTGCCTTCGCCATTCACTAGGATATTTTTAGGGTGTAAATCACCATGATAAATGCCCAATCCATGAAGATGTTCAATTGCAGCTATCAACTTATTTATAATACTTATTTTTTCATCCTGCGTTACTTGCACAGTATCAAAAAAATCTCCAGTGCATTTGTCAGTAACAAGAAAGAGGCTAGATGATTTTGTCGCTATGCCATATTCTCTAATGCAAGGTATATAAGGAGGGTTTATGGATGCAATACGTTCAATACGTTTGAGAAAGTGTACTATTTTTGAGCCCAGTAATGGCTCATCATTAGTAGGATTTATATTGAGCCAGGCTTTAACTATGAGATCGCCTGAAATATAGACTTCCTTCTCATCTGTTTCAACTAAAAACTCATCATCTCTATACTGCCTTGAATGATTTATTGTTCTTCTAAATGGTTCTAATTCAGAATCATCGAAGTCAAAGTGGTTATCAAGTTTTGGCTCTATTAATTTTAAAGCATCAAAAAGCTCTCCTGCGTCACAATAATATTTTCCATTGATGGCGTTGATTAAAATTTCGCTATACCAAAATGTGGAGGCAGAGAGTTTCTTCTGCATTTCCTCTAAACTAATCTCAGACATTCTCAAATTAGAGAGTATATGCCAGCAAATAATACCAATGGATTTAACATCTTCTTGGAATGGAGTTAGTTCATTATCGGGTTTTGTACCAATAACTGACAACTGACTTCTGTAATCACCAACTGTACCTATGGGTTGGTAATATGCCGAGATAAAATTAGATAAGGCAATTTCTTTACCTGGTGAAATCCATAAACTATGATCTGCAAGATCCCTATGGGCTATTTTTATTCTATGCAAATCAGCAAATTTCGCTATCAACAACTTAACTAAGTTAATACGATCGGTATCTGAAAAGTTCAGTCCGAATTTCCCAATAAATTCATTAAAACGATTATGGCTCGGGGGAAGTTCAAATATTTCATTGAATTCTGTTGTTATATCTTCTTTCTGTATGCTAGTTAAAGAACGTAAACAGTGTTTGTAGAGATCATGGTTTTGGTGTTTAATATAACCAAGAACTTCACGCTCACGAGAGACAATGCTATACCTTCCTTCTGGTGTGCCTCCTTTAACTCCGCGAAATTTACTAAAGTCCCATACTCTCAACAATGCCTCATCTTGTCTAGATACTTCTGAAATAGCCAAGAACTCTCGATACAGCTTTGTTGGGTGCTCATCAAATATTAATGTGCTTGATTTATACCCACCAACGCTAATTGGTTTAGGTGCCGTTGCATTAATATTGAATAAGTCGTCAAACACATGAAAATCTTTGTTTAATACTTGTGCTGCTGGATGTGGCCTGAACTTTTTTTGGAATGTTTTTTTGTCAGATAATGAAAGAAAATCATCTAAACTTAGTGTGTGAAGTCGTTCATGATCCGGTAATTGTGAGAAATCCGCGTTACCAGTCATGACGATAAGAAACTCAACTGAAGGAGGAAAGTCTTTATTAGTGAATCGATGTCTTTCACGTTTAATTTTATTATCTAATAAAAACTTTTTGTTGCGGGTAATGCTAACTGGGGAACGCCCCATTAAGCGAGAGTTTTTGTACCAGTTATCCTTGCTGGAAGTAACCTTCCCATTGTTCCAATCTTTCAATTCGATTATTAGCACATTGCAATGAGTAACAATCACTAAGTCGAATTCACCCTCGTATCCACTATTCACATCTACAAATCGAAAGCCAGCATATCCTTTCCAGGGAAACATGCTTGAATCTGATATGTTACGTAACTGTTCTTGCATTGACTTGCCATGGCTAGGCAGTTTTGGCGGTGGTGGGCTAAAGGTCGATTTTATTTTTTCAATAGCATTCAGTTCTTGTGCCTGTAATCCGCCTTCCCAAATTTTTATTTCCAAAATTATTCCTCAATATATCTACTAGCGACTGAGAAAAAATACCACTGTAAATTGTTGCTGTCATCTATCCAGTTGGTTTATGTGATGTTCACTAACTTTTTAATTTCTAGAGACAATAGTAGTGATTTTTTCAGAAGACTGAACATATGTAATGTTGTGTTCCGGTAGAGACCGCAGGGGGTAGGCAAGCCATTGTAGTTAGCGCGGTGAAGATCAACAGGTCAAATCTAGGCTATAAATGGCATTTCGCGACACCGAAAGAGCTTTCCACTGACATCGTATTTTGTGATTCCCAACCTACAAGACGGGCGGCGCTAGTCGTTATTGGCCCCCTTGAAGGGGGGAAGATATTCAACTGATCGGCTCAGCAGGTATGAGGATGGTAAGATTTAGTCTTCATAAACCTGTGGCGATTCAAACTGACGAGCTTGTGTTGTGCTAACTCCATCCGCGACCTGCTTTCGCGCTTGCTCGCATTTTCGTGAGCTTCGGCAAGTTTGACCGTCGGGTACTCACCCAGCGCAAACATGCTGGATTTACCGTTGAGTTTAAACCGATAGCGCCATGCCTTTTTGCCATTGGGTTTCACTTCGAGGTAGAGACCATTGAAATCATTAAGTCGATAGAGTTTTTCTTTCGGCTTAGCAGTGCGGCATTGCGTATTGGTGAGCATAACGGGGCCTTGTTTATTTATTATACCGTTATTGCACTCACTTAAAATGAAGATGGAAGAATGTTGTACTCATCCATGTACTCATTTTTGACAGCGTTGTTATGAGATGAATTGAGGCATTGTTAAATGAAAAATCCACGCAATTGCGTGGATTTTATAGGGTTTTGCCGTTGTTATGAGATTCAGCGAAACCTCATGAGACAGCAGATTTTATTTAGACGTTAAACAAGAAGTTCATCACATCGCCATCTTTAACGATGTAATCTTTCCCTTCTGCACGCATCTTGCCTGCTTCTTTCGCGCCTTGCTCACCCTTGTAGGTGATGAAGTCTTCAAACGCGATAGTCTGCGCACGAATAAAGCCTTTCTCGAAGTCGGTATGGATCTTACCAGCAGCCTGAGGCGCCGTTGCACCCACAGGAATCGTCCACGCACGCACTTCCTTCACGCCAGCGGTGAAGTAGGTCTGCAGGTTCAGCAGCTCATAGCCCGCGCGGATCACGCGGTTCAGGCCCGGCTCTTCCAGACCCAGCTCGGCCATGAACTCTTCACGGTCGGCGTCGTCCAGCTCGGCGATGTCGGATTCAACGGCCGCGCAAACCGCCACAACCACAGAACCTTCCGCCGCGGCAATTTCACGCACTTTGTCCAGGTACGGGTTGTTCTCGAAACCGTCTTCGTTAACGTTGGCGATGTACATGGTTGGCTTCAGGGTCAGGAAGCTCAGGTATTTGATCGCCGCTTTGTCTTCGTCAGTCAGGTTTTTCAGCGCGCGCAGCATGCCGGCGTTTTCCAGCTGTGGCAGGCATTTTTCCAGCGCAGCCAGTTCCGCTTTCGCGTCCTTGTCGCCGCCTTTGGCTTTCTTCTGCACGCGGTGAATCGCGCGTTCGCAGGTGTCGAGGTCAGAGAGCGCCAGCTCGGTGTTGATAACGTCGATGTCGTCAGCCGGATCCACTTTGTTGTTAACGTGGATGATGTTGTCGTTCTCGAAGCAGCGCACAACGTGGCCGATCGCTTCGGTTTCACGAATGTTGGTCAGGAACTGGTTACCCAGACCTTCGCCTTTGGATGCGCCTTTTACCAGGCCCGCGATGTCCACGAATTCCATGGTGGTTGGCAGAATGCGCTGCGGCTTCACGATTTCCGCGAGCTGGTCCAGACGCGGATCAGGCATTGGCACAACGCCGGTGTTAGGTTCGATGGTACAGAACGGGAAGTTCGCCGCTTCGATACCCGCTTTGGTAAGCGCGTTAAACAGGGTGGATTTGCCCACGTTTGGCAGACCGACGATACCGCATTTGAATCCCATTTCTAAATCACCTTAATATCTTGATAATCAATCCGTTAACGATAACCGATTGATGAAAAGTAAATAACTACGCCTATTATACACGTAACCCGCATGACGCGCGGTAAAAAAGCCGTATCGGGCGGATTATTGCGCTTTGAAAGCGTGTAAGCGGTTTGTCGCTTTGGTTAAGCCGTCTTTCAGCCAGATTTCCGTGCAGCGTGCCGCCTCGTCTACCGCCTCGTCAATCAGTTTCTGCTCAGAAACCGGTGGCTTACCGAGCACGAAACCGACAACTTTGTTTTTATCGCCCGGATGGCCGATTCCCACGCGCAAACGGTGGAAATTCGGATTATTGCCCAGCTTGCTGATGATGTCTTTAAGGCCGTTGTGGCCGCCGTGCCCGCCGCCCAGCTTGAATTTTGCCACGCCAGGGGGAAGATCCAGCTCATCGTGGGCCACCAGGATTTCATCCGGATTGATGCGATAAAACGTCGCCATTGCCGCCACGGCTTTACCGCTCAGGTTCATAAAGGTGGTAGGCACCAGTAAACGAACATCCGCGCCAGCAAGGTTGATACGTGAGGTATACCCGAAGAATTTAGGTTCTTCACGCAGGGGAGCACGTAACCGCTCGGCCAGCAGATCGACGTACCATGCCCCGGCATTGTGGCGGGTAGCCGCATATTCTGCGCCCGGGTTGGCGAGGCCGACAATCAGTTTAATCGTCACGATTCAATTCCTAATGGGTTCCAGATCTGGCGCGTAGTTTACTGTCTGGCGCGCCGCTTGACAAAATTCTGCGATCGTCCCAGCGAAATACGAATAATTACTTATCTGAACAATTAGAATTTCAAGCTGTTCAACGTGTTATTTGTAAACTTTTGTTTGGGAGTTATCTGTAATTGTGATCATTCACGCAACTCATAAAAGGGGCGTTGTCTATACTTTACACACAAGGATTAGGGGCTTTTCCCCTGACAACCCAAAGTTCCGGAGGTGACACATGAAACGCAAAAACGCTTCGTTACTCGGTAACGTGCTGATGGGGTTGGGGCTGTTCGTGATGGTAGCCGGCGTGGGTTATTCAATTTTAAACCAACTGCCGCAGCTTGATCTCCCGCAATACTTTGCGCATGGTGCGATATTGAGCATCTTCATTGGTGCAGTGTTGTGGCTGGCGGGAGCACGCGTGAGCGGCCATGAGGAAGTGTGTGATAAATACTGGTGGGTGCGTCACTACGACAAACGCTGTCGTCGCGATCAGCATAAGCACAGCTGACGCTACGTTAAAGAATACCGAAACGGCTCCTCAGGGAGTCGTTTTTTTTGCATCAAGGGTTGACCCTCACGTAACGTAAGGCTCCAGAGTAGCGGCACTGGCAAAGTAAAAGGAGCAGTTATGTTGATTCAGGTGGGTGAGCTGGCGAAACGGGCCGGGATCACCGTACGCACATTGCATCACTATGAGCAAACAGGGTTGTTGCTGCCTTCTGCCAGAAGCGCAGCAGGTTACCGGCTCTACAACCTGGCGGATGTTCAGCGTCTGCATATGATTCAGGCGCTGGCAAAAGCGGGGCTGGAACTTGCTGAAATCAGGGATTTCCTGGAACAGGAGTCGCTGTCGTTAACCGAGTTACTCGATGCGCAAATCACGCTGCTGGATAAACAGCTGCGCAGCATACATACGCTGCGCGACCGGCTGGTCGAACTGCGCACCGGGCTGCTCAACGATGCGACGCCGGATCTGGAATCCTGGCTACAGACTCTGGAGTTAATGAATATGTACGATCGCTGGTTTAGCAAAGAAGAGTTACAGCAGCTGCCGTTTGCGGTGCAGAAGGATGCGCTGGCGGCCATCTGGTCAGGGCTGGTTGCGGAGGCAAACACGCTGTTGAAACAGCACATACCCGTCACGGACCCGCGGGCGATGGACCTGGCGACGCGCTGGATGGAACGCCTGGAGCAGGACACGGCGGGCAAGCCGGAGTTTCTCACCCGGCTGAACGAGATGCACAGCGTGGAGCCACAGATGCAGGTGCAGACCGGCATCACGCCGGAAATGACCGATTACATTACGCGGGCGTTCGCCGAGTCGAAGCTGATTATCTGGGAAAAATATCTTTCCGCCGAGGAGATGGCCTTTACCCGGAAGCACTACTTTGACCGCATGATGGAGTGGCCGCCGCTGGTGGCAAACCTGCATCAGGCGCAGCGGGAGAATATCGATCCCGCCTCGGAGGAGGCGCAAAAGCTGGCTGAAAACTGGCTGGCGTTATTCCAGTCGTATGCAGGCACCAGCCCGGAGACCCAGCAAAAGTTTCGCACGGCCATGCAGCAGGAGCCGCATCTGATGAAAGGAACATGGATGACGCCTGCCGTGCTTGGGTGGCTTCAGCAGGCGATTGGGGTGATGATGCAGAGACGTTCCTCTGCATCAGGCAATTCACAGATCCGCTAATGCGGCTTCACGGTTAGGATAAAAGGCAAGGCGGCCAGGGATCGGCTGCACGCCCGCCCGCGCCATGGTGCGCAGGGGCTGGAATTCGAGGTTACTCACCCGCAGCTCGCAGCCTTCCGGCAGACGTTTCACAAAGCGCTGGAAGGCGTCCAGTCCGCCCGCATCCAGCACCGGCACGGCATCCCATTTCAGCACCACAATCCGCTTGCCCGCGATGCGGGATTCCAGATCGCTGAACAGACCTTCCGCCGCGGCGAAGAACAGCGGGCCGATCACGCGCAGAACCAGCACATCGTCAGGCACCTCTACGTTGACCGGGGAGAGGCGCGTCATCTGCGCGATACGGCGCATAAACAGCAGGGACGCCAGCACGATCCCGACGCTGATGGCGATGACCATATCGAACAGCACGGTCAGCGACATACAGATCAGCATCACGATGATGTCGTCTTTCGGCGCACGACGCAGCAGGTTCACCACCTTGTGCGCCTCACTCATGTTCCAGGCCACCATCAGTAGCAGAGCGGCCATGGCGGAAAGCGGTAGCCAGGAGAGCAGCGGGGCGAGGATCAGCAGGGCGAGGATCACCAGTACGGAATGGATAACTGCCGAAACGGGTGACGTTGCCCCCGCGCGCACGTTGGCCGCGGAACGGGCGATGGCTGCCGTTGCGGTAATACCGCCAAAGAACGGCGCGACGAGGTTCCCCAGTCCCTGACCGACCAGTTCGCTGTTAGCTTTGTGCTTGGTGCCGGTCATCCCATCCAGAACGACGGCGCAGAGCAGGGATTCAATCGCCCCCAGCATCGCCATCGAGAACGCGGCGGGAAGCAGGGCGCGCAGGGAGTCCCAGCTTAAGGTAAAGCTGGATCCGGGCATATCCCACGGCAGCACCAGCTGCGGCAACAGTTGCGGAATGCCGCTGCCCTGTGACCCGTCCGCCAGAACATAGTGGAACTGTGAGCCGATAGTCGCGACATGACCACCGAACATATTGACGATAGCCATCACCGCGCAGCCCAGCAGCAGCGCGGGCAGATGGCCCGGCAGTCGAATGCCCAGACGAGGCCAGACGATCAGCGTGCCCAGCGTCACCATCCCGATGGCGGCGTCGCCGAGGTTCGCAGTCGGCAGCGCCATAAACAGCGCGCCCACTTTTTGCAGATAGTGTTCAGGGACGTGAGCCATTTGCAGGCCGAGGAAATCCTTGATCTGCATGGTTCCGATGGTGATCCCAATCCCCGAGGTGAACCCCAGCGTGACGGAAAGGGGAATGTACTCAATCAGCCGCCCAAAGCGGGCCAGACCAAACAGAATCAAAAAGACCCCGGACATCAGGGTGGCGACCAGCAGGCCTGCCAGACCAAACTGCTGTGAAACCGGGTAGAGGATCACCACAAAGGCGGCAGTCGGGCCGGAGACGCTGAAGCGCGAGCCGCCGGTCAGAGCGATGACGATCCCGGCCACGGCCGAGGTGTACAGGCCGTACTGCGGCGCAACGCCGCTGCCAATCGCCAGCGCCATCGCCAGCGGGATGGCAATAATGCCGACGGTGATCCCGGCAATCAGGTCACGCACAAAGCGTGAGGAGGTGTACTTCTCTTTCCAGCAGGCGTCGATGAGGGCGCGAAAGGGCAGAACATGTGAGGAGGCTACGTTTTTCACAATTATCTATCATCCGTATGCGCATCATCTGTCATATGAATGGCAGGTGAAGGAGGCATTAATCATACAAATAAAACCCAGAGACAAAAAAACCCGCCGCAGCGGGTTTTTTGGCCGTGCTCGATCAGTGTTCGAACATTGCAGAGATGGATTCTTCGTTGCTGATACGACGAATCGCTTCGGCCAGCATCCCGGACAGGGTCAGGGTACGCACGTTTGGCAGTGCCTTGATCTCGTCGCTCAGTGGGATGGTATCGCATACCACAACTTCGTCAATCACGGAGTTGCGCAGGTTGTTTACGGCATTGCCGGAGAAGATCGGGTGGGTCGCGTAAGCGAATACGCGCTTGGCACCACGCTCTTTCAGCGCTTCAGCCGCTTTACACAGCGTACCGCCGGTATCGATCATGTCGTCAACCAGCACGCAGTCGCGGCCAGCCACGTCACCGATGATGTGCATCACCTGAGAAACGTTAGCGCGCGGACGACGTTTGTCGATGATCGCCATGTCGGTATCGTTCAGCAGCTTAGCGATAGCACGGGCACGTACCACGCCGCCGATGTCCGGAGAAACCACGATTGGGTTATCCAGGTTCAGCTGCAGCATGTCTTCCAGCAGGATTGGGCTGCCGAATACGTTATCAACCGGGACGTCGAAGAAGCCCTGGATCTGCTCTGCGTGCAGGTCAACGGTCAGTACGCGGTCAACGCCAACGCTGGACAGGAAGTCAGCGACAACTTTCGCGGTAATTGGCACACGCGCGGAACGGACGCGACGGTCCTGGCGGGCATAGCCGAAGTAAGGGATTACAGCAGTGATACGGCCTGCGGAAGCGCGACGCAGGGCGTCGACCATAACAACCAGTTCCATCAGGTTGTCGTTCGTTGGAGCACAGGTGGACTGGATGATGAAAATATCACCACCGCGTACATTTTCGTTGATTTGTACGCTGACTTCGCCGTCGCTAAAGCGACCTACGGCGGCGTCGCCGAGGGAAGTGTACAGGCGGTTGGCAATACGTTGTGCTAGTTCCGGGGTGGCGTTACCAGCAAAAAGCTTCATATCAGGCACGAGAAGAACCTCAGGCATGCGTCCAGTGGTGGATAGCGTTCGCCGTAAACTGTGCGGGCCAGGCAAAGGCTATCCAGGCGGTGTATTAAAGAGCGCGATGCAACGTCTGGAACAGGGTGACGTTGTCACCGAAACTCAGTCTGCGCCAGAATGGCCTGCTGTAGGGGGGAAATGTTCATCCCACGCGCTACAAAACCATGCAGCCAAACCGGCGCTTGCTCAAGCACCTGACGAGCGGCGGATTCGGTGTCAAATTCAGCAAAGACACAGGCCCCTGTACCAGTCAGGCGCGACGGCGCGTATTCTAACAGCCAGGAAAGCACCGCATCAACCTCGCGAAAACGTTTTCTTGCGATATCCTCGCAATCGTTGCTGAATTCACAATTTAATAACGTTTCTATTGACCGAATCGGGGTATTTCTTTTCAGGTCAGGATCTTTAAAGATGACCGGGGTCGGAATGCTCACGCCGGGGTGAGCAACCAGATACCATTTTTCCGGCGGGTTGACCGGGGAGAGGATTTCCCCCACGCCCTCGGCAAAGGCCGCATGACCGCGAACAAACACCGGAACATCCGCGCCCAGCGTCAAGCCCAGGGCGGCCAGTTCGTCCTGCGACAGCCCGCAGCCCCAGAGGTGGTTCAGGGCAACCAGCACCGTGGCGGCGTTAGATGAGCCGCCGCCCAGACCGCCGCCCATCGGCAGACGTTTCTCGATACGAATATCCGCACCGCTTCCCGCAGGCAGACGACCTGATTCCGCTGCGGCGTTCATCAGCAGACGCGCGGCGCGCACAATCAGGTTGTCCTCATGCGCCACGCCGTCGACCGGCGTCAGGAGGCAAATCTGCCCGTCCTGGCGCAGTTCAATGGAGATCGTGTCGCCATAGTCAATAAACTGAAACAGCGTCTGCAGGGTGTGATAGCCGTCAGCGCGCTGGCCGGTAATGTATAAAAACAGATTCAGTTTTGCCGGAGAAGGCCAGTGGGTCATCATTTAACGATCCAGTTGTCCATTTTCAGCTTGATGCGCTGGCTGCCCTGGGTCAGTTCCATATTCGATGGCAGCGACGGTTTACTCTTGCTGTCATAGTCGCTGTACACCACTTTCCAGGTTTTGCCGTTCTGGGTGTAGTTCACCTGGCTCAGACGATATTGATCGTCCAGGGTATAGTCGGTGGCGTCACCCGGCAGGCCGAGGATCCACTGGCGCAGGCTGTTGAGCGGGATAGGCATTCCGGTCAGCTTGCCAATCATCTCTTCGGCATCGGTTGCGGTGTAGTGCTGGCCTTTGTTATCGGTGATCTGCGCTTCGCCCGGTTTCGCGATAAGCTCCAGCTCGGTGCTGCCCAGCGGGTTCAGCAGCAGCAGGCGATAGTTGTCCTGACCCGTTTGTTGCCAGAAGAAGCGTGCATACACTTTTTGCTCATCCGAAAGATAAGCAAACGCGCCGCGGGTCTGGTACTGGTTCAAATTACGGACGTCCTGCTGGTGCTGACGCCACTGTGGCGAGTCAGGGCTTTTGCCCGGGCCTTTTGGTTGAGTGACGGTACACGCGGTCAGAACCAGTGCCGCCAGGGGCAGCAGGCGAATCAGTCGGGTCATAATGAGGACAAATCCTTGAGATACGTTGCAGTTATAACTGTTAATGCTAGCGTCGAAGGGGGCTACCGTCTACGTTCAAATTATCTCAAAGCGTTGTGTAACCTATTACTCCGAAAGGGGGCTGTCTCTTTTATTGATCTCGCGCATCCTGTATGATGCGTTCTGCTAACCTTATTAACGCTGGTACTACTCCCGCTCAACATGACCCTATTAGCACTCGGCATCAACCACAAAACGGCCCCGGTTTCGCTGCGAGAACGCGTAACGTTTTCGCCAGATACGCTCGACCTGGCGCTGGACAGCCTGCTTGCACAGCCTATGGTGCAGGGTGGCGTGGTGCTCTCGACGTGCAACCGTACCGAGCTCTATTTAAGCGTGGAAGAGCAGGACAACCTGCACGAAGCGCTGATCCGCTGGTTATGCGACTACCACAATCTCAATGAAGACGAGCTGCGCAACAGCCTGTACTGGCATCAGGACAACGATGCCGTCAGCCATCTGATGCGCGTGGCCAGCGGGCTGGATTCGCTGGTGCTCGGCGAACCGCAAATTCTGGGTCAGGTGAAAAAAGCCTTTGCGGATTCGCAAAAAGGGCATCTGAAGGCCAGCGAGCTGGAGCGTATGTTCCAGAAGTCATTCTCCGTGGCGAAGCGTGTGCGAACGGAAACCGACATTGGTGCCAGTGCGGTTTCCGTTGCTTTCGCGGCCTGCACCCTTGCGCGCCAAATCTTTGAATCCCTCTCCACCGTCACCGTGATGCTGGTGGGCGCGGGCGAAACCATCGAACTTGTGGCGCGCCATCTGCGCGAGCATAAAGTGAAAAAGATGATTATCGCTAACCGCACCCGCGAACGCGCGCAGGTGCTGGCGGATGAAGTGGGCGCAGAGGTGGTTGCCCTGAGCGACATCGATGAACGTCTGAAAGAGGCGGACATTATTATCAGCTCGACCGCCAGTCCGCTGCCGATTATCGGCAAAGGGATGGTGGAGCGTGCGCTGAAGTCCCGTCGTAATCAGCCGATGCTGCTGGTGGATATTGCCGTCCCGCGCGATGTTGAACCGGAAGTGGGCAAGCTGCCTAACGCCTACCTCTACAGCGTGGATGACCTGCAAAGCATCATTTCGCACAACCTCGCCCAGCGTAAAGCGGCGGCGGTGCAGGCGGAAACCATTGTTGAGCAGGAAACCAGTGAGTTTATGGCCTGGCTGCGCGCGCAAAGCGTCAGCGAGACCATCCGCGAGTATCGCGGACAGGCGGAGCAGGTGCGTGACGACCTGACAGCCAAAGCGTTAGCGGCCCTGGAGCAGGGCGGCGACGCACATGCAATTATGCAGGATCTGGCGTGGAAACTGACCAACCGCCTGATCCATGCGCCAACCAAATCTCTTCAGCAGGCTGCCCGTGACGGGGATGATGAACGCCTGACTATTCTGCGCAACAGCCTCGGGCTGGAATAGCGCCCTATACCCATTTTCTAAGACAAGGTGCACTTACGCCTATGAAGCCTTCTATCGTCGCTAAACTGGAAGCTCTGCACGAGCGCCATGAAGAAGTCCAGGCGCTGCTCGGCGATGCCGGGACCATTGCGGACCAGGAGCGTTTTCGCGCGCTCTCACGTGAATACGCGCAGTTAAGTGATGTTTCTAAATGCTTTACCGACTGGCGACAGGTTCAGGAAGATATCGAAACCGCGCAAATGATGCTCGACGATCCTGAAATGCGCGAGATGGCGCAGGAAGAGTTGCAGGATGCGAAAGCGCGTTCTGAGGAGATGGAGCAGCAGCTTCAGGTGCTTCTGCTGCCAAAAGATCCGGACGACGAGCGTAACGCGTTCGTGGAAGTCCGCGCCGGGACCGGCGGTGACGAAGCGGCACTGTTTGCCGGGGATCTGTTCCGCATGTACAGCCGCTACGCCGAGTCGCGTCGCTGGCGCGTGGAGATCATGAGCGCCAACGAAGGCGAACACGGTGGCTACAAAGAGGTTATCGCCAAGATCAGCGGCGACGGCGTATACGGTCGTCTCAAGTTTGAATCCGGCGGTCACCGCGTGCAGCGCGTTCCGGCCACCGAATCTCAGGGCCGTATCCACACCTCCGCCTGTACGGTGGCGGTGATGCCGGAGCTGCCGGAAGCGGAGCTGCCGGACATCAACCCGGCGGATCTGCGTATTGATACCTTCCGCTCCTCCGGGGCGGGTGGTCAGCACGTTAACACCACCGACTCCGCCATCCGTATTACCCACCTGCCAACTGGCATCGTCGTCGAATGTCAGGACGAGCGTTCACAGCACAAAAACAAAGCCAAAGCGCTGTCCGTGCTGGGTGCGCGCATCCACGCGGCCGAAATGGCGAAACGCCAGCAGGCGGAAGCGTCTACGCGTCGTAACCTGCTGGGGAGCGGCGATCGCAGCGACCGTAATCGCACCTACAACTTCCCGCAGGGGCGTGTGACCGACCACCGCATCAACCTGACGCTGTATCGTCTGGATGAAGTGATGGAAGGCAAGCTGGATATGCTGATTGAGCCTATCGTGCAGGAATACCAGGCCGACCAGCTGGCGGCACTGTCCGAGCAGGAATAATGGATTTTCAGCGCTGGTTACGTGAGGCTGCCGCTGAGCTTTCCGAAAGCGAAAGCCCGAAACGCGATGCCGAAATTTTGCTTGAGCATGTGACGGGCAAAGCCCGCACGTACCTGCTGGCCTTCGGTGAAACCGAACTGACCGCTGAGCAGGAAGCACGGCTCGCCAAGCTGCTTGCCCGCCGTAAGCACGGCGAGCCGGTGGCGCACCTTGTCGGTGAGCGCGAGTTCTGGTCGTTACCGCTTTACGTCTCGGCGGCGACGCTGATCCCGCGTCCCGACACCGAGTGTCTGGTCGAACAGGCGCTGGCGCGTTTACCGACGGCGGCCTGCCGCATTCTCGATCTCGGCACAGGCACCGGGGCCATCGCGCTGGCGCTCGCCAGTGAACGACCCGACTGCGCGGTGACGGCGGTAGATGTGATGCCCGACGCGGTGGCGCTGGCGCAGCGCAACGTGGAACGTCTTGGCCTGACCAACGTAACGGTGCTGCAAAGCAGCTGGTTTAGCGCGCTGGAGAACCAGACGTTCGGCATCATTGTCAGTAATCCACCCTATATTGACGAGCATGATCCGCACCTTGCGCAGGGGGATGTGCGCTTCGAACCCCTGACGGCGCTGGTCGCCGCCAGGGAAGGTTTAGCCGACCTCGATCACATTGTGACAATGTCACGACAACATTTACTTTCCGGCGGCTGGCTTCTTGTGGAGCATGGCTGGACGCAGGGAGAAAGCGTGCGGGCATTGTTTACCCAGGCGGGCTACGCCGACGTCAAAACCTGCCGCGACTACGGCGGCAATGAACGCCTGACGCTGGGGCAGTGGCTATGAGTGCAGGCTATCTGCCATTTACTGATAAAGGCGTAAGGCTGACTGAAAGGCGGTTTGGCGTTATCATCTACATCGTTTTGAGTTTTATCTCGTCCGGGCGTCGCTGTGCGCTCGGTCGTTACTGGGGTAAGTCATGAGGTCCTTAGCCGATTTCGAATTTAATAAAGTGCCGCTTTGCGATGGCATGATCCTGATTTCTGAGATGATTCGCGACGATTTTACGTCGCAGTTTGTCTACGATGAGCTGGAGAATCTGGTCAGCCTGGCGCGTGAAGAGATTAATCAGGCTCGCCCGCAAGACTGGCAATTAGAGAAGCTGCTTGAGCTTTTCTACGGCGAATGGGGTTTCTGCGACACGCGGGGCGTGTATCGCCTGTCTGACGCATTATGGCTGGACCAGGTCTTAAAAAATCGTCAGGGCAGCGCCGTTGCGCTGGGCTCTATTTTACTGTGGGTCGCGCACCGCCTGGATATTCCGCTGGTGCCGGTCATTTTCCCGACGCAGATGATCCTGCGTGCGGAGTGGCTGGACGGCGAGATGTGGCTCATTAATCCCTTCAACGGCGACACGCTGGATGAACATACGCTGGACGTGTGGCTGAAAGGCAACATCAGCCCGGTGGCTGAGCTCTTCAACGAAGATCTCGACGAGGCGGATAACGCAGAAGTGATCCGAAAGCTGCTCGATACGCTGAAGTCTGCGTTAATGGAAGAGCGTCAGATGGAGCTGGCCCTGCGCGCCAGCGAAGTGCTGCTGCAGTTTAATCCGGAAGACCCGTACGAAATTCGCGACCGCGGGCTGATCTATGCCCAGCTCGACTGCGAGCACGTGGCGCTAAACGATCTGAGCTATTTCGTTGAGCAGTGTCCGGAAGACCCCATTAGCGAAATGATTCGTGCGCAGATCAACGCGATCTCGCACAAGCAAATTACACTGCATTAATCTTAATTCCGATTCACACCTGAATAAGGCGATCCTATGAAACAAAAAGTGGTTAGCATTGGTGATATCAAGGTAGCAAACGACCTGCCTTTCGTGCTGTTTGGCGGCATGAACGTGCTGGAATCCCGCGACCTCGCCATGCGTATCTGCGAGCACTACGTGACCGTGACCCAGAAGCTGGGCATCCCGTACGTGTTTAAAGCCTCTTTTGACAAAGCCAACCGCTCCTCCATCAACTCTTACCGTGGCCCGGGCCTGGAAGAGGGGATGAAGATTTTCCAGGAGCTGAAGCAGACCTTTGGCGTGAAAGTGATCACCGACGTGCATGAAGCCTCTCAGGCGCAGCCGGTGGCAGACGTGGTTGACGTGATTCAGCTCCCGGCATTCCTGGCTCGCCAGACCGACCTGGTTGCCGCGATGGCGAAAACCGGTGCCGTGATCAACGTGAAAAAACCACAGTTCGTGAGCCCGGGTCAGATGGGCAACATCGTCGATAAGTTTATCGAAGGTGGTAACGATCAGGTGATCCTGTGCGACCGTGGCGCTAACTTCGGTTACGACAACCTGGTGGTGGACATGCTGGGCTTCAGCGTGATGAAAAATGTCTCCGGCCAGTCTCCGGTGATTTTCGACGTGACCCACGCGCTGCAGTGCCGCGACCCGTTTGGCGCCGCGTCCGGTGGCCGTCGTGCTCAGGTGACCGAACTGGCGCGTGCCGGTATGGCAACCGGTCTGGCAGGTCTGTTCATTGAAGCGCACCCGGATCCGGATAACGCAAAATGCGACGGTCCATCCGCGCTGCCGCTGGATAAGCTGGAGCCGTTCCTGAAACAGATCAAAGCAATTGACGATCTGGTGAAGAGCTTCGACGAGCTGGATACCAGCAAATAATAAAAAACCCGCTTCGGCGGGTTTTTTTATGGGGCATATTGCCGGGTGGCGCTTTGCTTACCCGGCCTACAAAACCCGTAGGCCCTGCAAGCGAAGCGCCGCTGGGCAAAAAGGCTACGCAAAAATTGTCATCAAGTAAGCCGCAAACAGCGCCATATGCGCTGCCCCGTTAAGCACGTTGGTGCGCCCGGTTGAGAACGAAATCTGGCATAGCAGCAACGAGGCTACCATTACAATCATCTCCGGCGCGCCCAGCGCAAACTGCAGCTCGTTACCGGTCATAAAGGCAATCAGCGTCACCACCGGCACGGTGAGTGAAATGGTCGCCAGCACGGAGCCGAAGAACAGGTTCATTGCGCGCTGTACCTGATTGTTTAAGACGGCTTTCAGCGCGCCCAGCCCTTCAGGAGACAGGATCAGCAGCGCCACCAGGAAGCCGGTAAAGGCTACCGGCGCGTTCAGCTCGGTTAACAATGTTTCCAACGGGTTGGCGTTCATCTTGGTGACGGCAATCACCGCAATCAGATGCACGATCAGCCAAACCGTATGCCACGCGCTGCTGTGGGCCGACGGCTTACCGTGGTGCGGGTCATCGTCGTCGCTGTCGTCTTCATGCTCATACACAAACAGGCTCTGGTGCGTTTTGGTCTGAATCAACAGGAACACGCCGTACATGGCTGCGGAAATCAGCGCGACCAGCAGCGCCTGACCGGTGGAGAAGTTTGCACCCGGCAGCGCCATCGGGAAGACCAGCACGATAATCGCCAGCGGGAAGAGGGCAATCAGATACTGTTTAATGCCGAACAGGTTCATATACTGGGTCGCGAATTTACGCCCGCCCAGCAGCAGAGAGAAGCCCACCAGGCCGCCCGTCACAATCATAATGATCGAGTAAAGGGTGTCGCGCATCAGCGTCGGCGCGGCATCGCCGGTCGCCATGAGCGCGGAAATCAGGCTGACTTCGAGAATAACGACGGAAAGGCTGAGAATTAACGATCCGTAGGGCTCGCCCAGACGGTGGGCCAGTACGTCCGCATGGCGAACGACGCTAAAGGCGCTGGTTAAAATACCGACCAGGGCAAGAATATTGATACCAACCACCACTGGCAGTGACTGACTGCTTCCCCAGAAGAGCAGCACAGCCAGTGCCAGAACCGGGAAAATGAGAGACGTCTCCTTGTGGCGGGTCTTTACCGCCTCGTGTGTTGCTGTCATGTGCTTCTCCATCAATGCAGGTGCTTGTAATTATAGATAGATTTTTGAGGGCATTAAATTAACAGATCTCTGTTAAACACCCTTAACTTTTTACTTAATTTTACCCTTTGTCATAAATTTAATGCCTGACTCCTGTAATTGACGGTTTTTACATAATATTTATTAAATAACAATTAATTAAAGATAATGTAAATCCATAAATTAAGACCGGGTGGCACGCTGGCATATCGTCGTCCACACTTATCTCTTTAAGCAAAAGAGAGGTGAGTGATGCCATATAAAACGAAACGCGAATTACCCGATAACGTGCAAAACGTGCTGCCCGCTCACGCGCAGGATATCTACAAAGAGGCGTTTAACAGTGCCTGGGATCAGTACAAAGATAAGGAGGATCGCCGGGATGATGCCAGTCGTGAAGAGACGGCACACAAAGTCGCCTGGGCCGCCGTAAAACATGAATATGAAAAAGGAGACGACGATAAATGGCACAAAAAGAAATAGCCGTGAAATAATTCGCTGCCTTCATTTTGACTTTTCAGGCGGTTGAACTGCCGTTGTATTGCAACTGGTCCGCTAATTGCTTATCGTTATTTAACTGCTGGCAAAATGACCAGCACATAATGCCGGGAAGGCGAATTACAGATGTCGCAAGGAAGCATGCAGTGGCGGAGGTGGAAAGTGTTAACGCGTGATTTCTTAATGAAGGCAGATTGTAAGACGGCATTTGGTGCTATTGAGGAATCGCTTCTCTGGTCAGCTGAACAACGTGCGGCGTCACTTGCTGCCACGCTTGCCTGCCGCCCGGATGATGGCCCGGTATGGATTTTTGGCTACGGTTCCCTGATGTGGAACCCGGCTCTGGAATTTGTCGAATCGGCAACGGGCACGCTGCCTGGCTGGCACCGCGCATTTTGCCTGCGTCTGACGGCCGGACGCGGCAGCGCGTGCCAACCCGGACGTATGCTTGCACTGAAAGAGGGCGGGCGCACCACGGGCGTGGCGTATCGCCTCCCGGATGCCACGCTGGAAGAGGAGCTTACGCTGCTCTGGAAGCGTGAGATGATCACCGGCTGCTATATGCCGAGCTGGTGCAAGCTGGAGCTGGACGACGGACGCACCGTCAATGCACTGGTGTTTATCATGGACCCGCGCCATCCGCTGTATGAAGCGGACACCCGCACGCAGGTCATCGCCCCGTTGATTGCTGCCGCCAGCGGACCGCTGGGTACCAACGCGCAGTATCTCTTCTCCCTCGATCAGGAGTTGACCCGCCTCGGCATGCAGGACGATTGTCTGAATGAGCTGGTGGCGAAGGTGAAGGCGCTGCTGGAAGGGAACCCGCTCAACGGCACGCTGCGACCGGGTTTTGCCTGAAAATACGCCCGGCTTGCCGGGCGTTTGACGTTATGCCGCTACGTAACTGACGGAATGCTCCAGCGACTGGCTGTGGCTGTCGATCAGCACATCCCACGTGCCAGTATATGGCACGGTAAGCCAGGCCTTATCGTCCTGCACGGTCAGAATATCCGCCTGGGATTGTTTTTGTGCTTTCGCACTCATGAGATGAATACGACAGCGCTCTGAGCAACGCACCACAACCGTATCCCCGCCAAACAGCTTCAAACTTGTTTTTACCAGTGCCATTTTTTACCCCGTAGTCTTAAACAACGCTCTCCCTGCTGCCATATCCGAGCGTGATGTTGTTCACAATTCACTCATGGCATAACACCAAAGGGGAGGGGGTGGGATGCTGATTTTGATCAAAAAATGGCATAACGATTAAACAAAAATGACAAAATCCCTCAAAATTTCCGCTGGCTCGCGTTTTACCCGCTAAACGCGCGCCGCGAGAAAATTAAATGCGGAAATGGCCGGCGGTTTCAGCAAGGTCGCCCGCCTGGCTCTGCAGGGCACCCGCAGCAGCAGCGGATTGCACCACCAGCTCGGCGTTCTGCTGGACCATGCGGTCGAGATGAGTCACCGCGTGGTTGATCTCGTGAATGCCTTTCATCTGCTCGCTGGTGGCGATGGAGATTTCGCGCATGATGCCGGAGACGCTGCCGATGCTGGAGCGGATCTCGTCCATGCTTTCCCCGGCCAGATGCACGTAGCGGGAGCCGGTGGCCACGCTGTCGGTGGTAGAATCGATCAGCGATTTGATCTCTTTCGCCGCCTGGGCGCTACGGCTCGCCAGGTTACGCACTTCGCCTGCCACCACGGCAAACCCGCGACCCTGCTCCCCGGCACGGGCCGCCTCGACGGAAGCGTTCAGCGCCAGAATGTTGGTCTGGAACGCGATACCGTCAATCACGCTGGTGATGTCGCCAATTTTAGCCGACGCGACTTCGATGGACTGCATGGTGCTGATCGCCTGGGATACTACTTCGCCGCCACGCGCAGCGGCCGCAGAGGCCTTGCTCGCCTGGTCATTCGCTTCTGCCGCCGACTCGTTCGACTGGGTCACGGAGGCGGTGATCTGCTCCACGGCGCTGGCCGTCTCGCGCAGGCTGGACGCCGCCTGCTCGGTACGTCCTGAGAGATCCTGGTTACCCGCCGCAATCTCCTGGGCGGCATTTTTCACCGACTCGCTGGCATCGCGGAGCTGCACCATCACCACCGACAGCTTATCGCTGAAGGCGTTAAAGGCCTGGGCAATCTGCGCCACCTCGTCCTCGCCGCTGTCCGGCAGACGCTGCGACAGATCGTTAGTCCCGTTGGCAATGTTGTGCATCGCGTCGCGAATGTCAGACAGGCGCTTCAGCAGACGGGCAATCAGGAGGTGAACAATGGCCGCGCTCAGCAGCGCCAGGATCACCAGCGAAATCGCCGATGCCTTAAGCAGGGAACGCATACCGGAGGTGGCGTCACCGTTGTCGAGGGCGACGACCAGCAGCCAGTTTGTGCCCGGCACGGCTGTCGCCACGAAGGTTTTTTCAACGTCGTTAAGCGTACCGTCGACAAGGTTACCGCTTTTCAGTGCAGCAAAATCGATGCCTTTAATGGTCTCTGCAAACGGTTTAAGCGTCAGCGCCGGATCGTTAGCCGCAATCACGCTGCCGTCACTGTTCAGAAGCAAGCCGCTACTGGACGGAGTTGGATGGATCCCGCGCACGTTCGCCACCACGCTGTCCATGGCCACATCGCCCGCCACCACGGCTTTCAGGGCGCCATTCTCTTTCACCGGCACGGCGAAGGTCACCACCAGTTTACCGGTACCTGCATCAACGTAAGGCGCGGTGACGACCGGGCCATCCGTGCTGACCACCTGCTGATACCAGGGGCGAATGGTCGGGTCATAATCCGCCGGGACACCCGCGGGCTCAGAGAATTTCGCCGTTTTGCTGGCGTAGCCGACATAAACGTTGGTGAATCCACCCGCCTGCGCAAGCTGTTTAAACACCGGAACCGGATCGTCACTTAGCGCAACGGTCTGGGCAGAGGCAATCACCGTCATCTTGCTTTTGACCCAGTCGGCGATCGCCATGTTATGGCTGGCGCTGGTGCTGGTCAGGATATCGCGCTGTGACTGCTGGTTATCCTGGCGTGTGACCTGGAAGTTAATAACGGTATTGAGGAGAAGGGCGACGACCAGACAGCCTGCCGTCGCCGCGATGATGCGTGCACGAATCGATCTGAACATAAGTGAAATACCTGCTGTGTTGTTTCCATGCCTATCGGCAACCCCGCAGGTAAACTTGATGCTGAAACCGCGTCCATAAGAAAATAATATTTTTACGGGTTTATTATTAAAAAGTTAATACTTTATCCGCGGACAGCGTCCACTCGGCCAGTTCAACCAGCGTGCCAATTTCTACGCCATCAATCAGCGGCAGCCCGGTGATACCGCGCCCGTCGGTGCAGGTTTTGCACAGCTTCACCGGCACGTTTTGCGCAGTCAGGATCTCCAGCATCTGCTGAATGTTATAGCCCTCGGCCGGCTTTTGTCCCTTCAGCCCGGCAGTGACCGCGTCCGACATTAAAAAGAGGCGTAACGCGAGGTCACTCTCTTTTTCGCGCAGCGCAATGGCCAGGCGCAGGCTATTGAAAAGGGATTCGCTGCCGTAGGCCGCACCGTTGGCGACGATCACAATCTTCTGCATGTTGACTCCTGTTCTTATAAAGGCTCGAATAATATAGGGTTTACCGAGTTTACGCTGCCTGCAGCCGTCAATAAACTTCAGGATATTCCTGAAATTTCCCGTAAGGCTGCAATTCTTTCTTAATAGCGTTAAGGTAAGAGCGTCTTTTACAAAACTCAGGCGCAAATCCCGACGTTGATGGCTGTATCGTCTCGCATTCGTTCTCTGCTATTACTCTCCCTTCTGTCGGCCGGAGCCGTTCACGGTGCGCCGAATTCCTTTATGCATCAGGCCCAGCACCCCTTTGATAATAATGGGGATAGTCTGCCCGATCTCGGCATGGCGGCGCCCACCGGCGAAGGGGAAAAACACCTGGCCGAAATGGCGAAAGCCTTTGGTGAAGCCAGCATGACCGACAACGGGCTGACGACCGGCGAGCAGGCGCGTCAGTTTGCCTTTGGTCAGGTGCGCGACGCGGTAAGCGGGGAAGTGAACCAGCAGATTGAGTCCTGGCTGTCGCCCTGGGGAAACGCCAGCGTGAACCTGCTGGTGGATAACGACGGCAAATTTAACGGCAGCAGCGGGAGCTGGTTTATCCCGTGGAATGATACTAACCGCTACCTGAGCTGGAGCCAGCTTGGCCTGACGCAGCAGACGGATGGCCTGGTCAGCAATGCCGGAATCGGTCAGCGCTGGGTCGCCGGGAAGTGGCTGCTGGGCTACAACACCTTTTACGATAATCTTCTGGATGAAAACCTGCAGCGTGCCGGGCTGGGGGCGGAAGCGTGGGGGGAAAATCTGCGCCTGTCAGCGAACTATTATCAGCCCTTTGCCGGATGGCGCGCGCGATCTGACGTTCAGGAGCAGCGCATGGCGCGCGGATATGACGTGACCGCTAAAGCCTGGCTGCCATGGTTCCATCATCTGAATACCAGCGTCAGCTTTGAGCAGTACTTTGGCGATAACGTTGACCTGTTCAACAGCGGCACCGGCTACCACAACCCGGTTGCGGTCAATCTGGGGCTTAACTATACCCCCGTTCCGCTGGTGACGTTGACCGCCGGGCACAAGCAGGGCGAAAGCGGCGAGAGCCAGAATAACCTTGGACTGAAGCTCAACTACCGCTTTGGCGTGCCGCTGGCAAAGCAGCTATCCGCCGATGAGGTCGCCGCCACGCGATCCCTGCGCGGCAGCCGCTACGACTCACCTGAGCGCACCAGCCTGCCGGTGATGGAGTTCCGCCAGCGTAAAACGCTATCCGTCTGGCTGGCCACGCCGCCGTGGGATCTGAAAGGGGGTGAGACCGTGATGCTGAAGCTGCAGGTTCGCAGCACGCACGGCATCCGTCAGATCCACTGGCAGGGCGATACGCAGGCACTGAGCCTGACGTCGCCGGCCAAAAGTAACAGCAGCGACGGCTGGAGCGTGATTATCCCTGCCTGGGATGATCGGGAAGGGGCGACAAACCGCTGGCACCTGTCGGCGGTGGTGGAAGATGAGAAAGGCCAGCGCGTCTCGTCCAATGAGATCACGCTGGCCGTGGTGCAGCCGCTGGTCGCACTGCCTGACGACGATCCGCGCTGGAAGCTGCTGCCGGAGGAGTAATTCTTAAAAAATGCGTTCCTGATGCACCCACACGGCGGCTTCAACGCGAGATTTTAACTTCATTTTCTTCAGCATATGCTTCACGTGCACTTTCACCGTGCTTTCGGTGATATCCAGACGGCGGGCGATCATTTTGTTCGGCAGCCCCTGGGCAATCAGTTTGAGAATGTCGCGCTCGCGCGGCGTGAGCTGGCTGACGTCACGGTCAGAGGTGGCGCGGTTGGCACGCAGGCTGGCGGCCAGAACCGGCGTTAAGGCTTCGCTGAGCACCATCTCGCCCGCCGCCGCCTGCTGCAGCGCCTTAAGCAGATCTTCCGGCTCCATGTCTTTCAGCAGATAGCCATCCGCACCGCGCTTCAGCGCCGTGACCACGTCCTCTTCATGGTTCGACACGCTAAAGACGACGATGCGGCCGGAAAGCGATTTTTCCCGCAGCTTGTCGAGGGTCTCCAGACCGTTCATGCCCGGCATATTCAGATCGAGCAGGATCAGATCGGGATCGAGGGATTCGGCAAGCTCAATGCCCTGTTCACCGTTACTGGCTTCGCCCACCACGGTGATATCGGGTGCCATGCTGACCAGCTGTTTCACGCCAGTACGCAGCATCGGATGGTCGTCGATCAACAGGATGGATGCCGGTTCCTGATTAGTCATGGGTTTCTCCTTGAGCAGTTGTGAGCGGTTTCTCGGGAATAAAGGTGACGACAACTTCCGTGCCGCCCGTTTCTCTCCGGCGAACCTGGCAATCACCGCGCAGGCTTTGGGCGCGGTCTCGCATAATGATTAAACCATAGTGGTTAGTGCGTTCGGCATTTTCCGGCACGCCGCGGCCGTTATCGTGAACCGTCAGTTTCACCTGATTGTCGTGCTGGCTGACGGTGACCGTGACCGCCGTTGCTTCAGCGTGTTTAAGCACGTTGCTCAGCGCTTCGCGGGCGATCTGCAGTAGATGGATGGCCTGATGGGAGGGGACAAACCGCGGCGGCAGCTGATAATCCAGCTTCACCGGGAACCCCAGCCGGGCGCTAAATTCGTGACAGCTTGATTCCAGCGCCGGGCGCAGGCCCGGCTCGGTCAGCTGCAGGCGGAAGGTGGTCAGCAGCTCGCGCAGCTGCACCCAGGAGGTGTTTAGCTCGTTGCGGATCTGGCTGAGCAGCTGTTTGTTGCTTTCGGGCATCTCCGCATCCTGCATCTGCAGGCAGCTCACCTGCATTTTCATACAGGAGAGAGACTGGGCGATGGAATCGTGCAGCTCGCGGGCGATGGTCGCGCGCTCTTCCATGACGATAAGCTGCTGCTGTTTTTCCTGATGCCTGTCGAGCGCCAGCGTGGCCGTCAGCTGTTCAACCAGCGTATCCACCAGCTGCTGCTGGTCGTGGCTCAGGTGGCGTCCGGTTGGCAGGGTGGCCAGCAGAATGCCGTACTGGGTGTGGCTGTCCGTCAGGCGCCACTTCAGGGTCGTGCCGCCGGAGGCCAGCGGCGGCAGGCCGCGAGGGCAAAGATGGCAGCCTTTGTCATCGCAGGACATATCGGACTGACAGGTAAATTCCTGGTGGTTCTCTTCGTCTTCCACATCGTAGACCCGTAGCTCCAGGTCACGCAGCAGGGTCAGATTTTGCAGGCCGTTCAGCACCGGCGAAAGACGTTCACACAACGGCACCTGCATGTGCAGCCGACGGTTGGCCTGCCAGAGGAAGGAGAGGATCTCGTTTTTCTGCTCCAGCCCGGCCGTTTTTTCCTGAACGCGCTGTTCCAGCACCGCGTAGCTCTCGGAGAGCTCTGCCGACATGGTATTGAGTGCCTGGCCGAGCATGGCCATCTCGTTGCGCCCGCTGATGTGCGTGCGCTGGGTAAAATCGCGTGCGGTCACCGCGCGGGCCATTGCCAGCAGCTGTTTCCAGGGATTTAACAGCCGCGCGCGGAGCCAGACGATGGTGAAGATCAGCAGCAGGCCCATAAACAGGGCCATGGCCCGGTGTACTATCACCACCCGGTCAATGCGTAATTCGGTCGTCTGGTCAAAAGCGGAGACCAGCGCATCAATGCGGGAGACAAACCCCGCCACGTCCTGGGCAACGGCTTCTGTACTGCGCGCCTGTTTCAGGCCGGGCTGCAGCTGGGTGTGCCAGTACCCCTGAAGGGCCTTAAGCTGGGACTGCTGGCCAGCGCGGATGGCGGCGTTTTCCAGCTCGGGGCTGAACGCCGTGCGCTCCATTTCATCGATTAAAGGCCGATCGTCCTGCGTCAGGGGAACCGCCGCCAGCAGGCGATAACTCTGCATGCGTAGTGAGCCTGCCTCGTTGATGGCATGCGCATTACCCTGTACCCCTTGTACCAGCCAGCCGGAGATCGCCATGCCGGTCACGCCGATGGCGGTGGACAGCAAAACAATCAGGGCGAGCTGATTCACGAGCGTTAGCGGAGATAAGCATCTTTTTAACATTGAGTGGGCGTGCTCCTGACGTGGCCTGCTTGCAGGAATGGCGCTATTCTGGTGCATACCCTGGAGTATACCCATACCAATAAAGGATTACCCCTAAATTGCCAACGGAGTAGGGGGCAAGAGGTGGGCGTTGCAGGGAATCGTCAGTGCCGTGAAAAACCACGTCTTTTTTACCGAATTAGCCTACTCACTAAGGATAACACCTTTTTTTGTGCCGCAAATCCTCCCACTTTTCCTTTGATTTATATCAACTTACCGCCGCCCTAAAACCCTAATGTTTGCAGCATCATTCGAGAATCAGAGGTGTCTATGAGTCACTCATCCGCTCCCGAAAGGGAAAATGGTGCCGTTATTACTGACTGGCGTCCAGAGGATCCGGCGTTCTGGCAACAGCGCGGCCATCGTGTAGCAAGCCGGAATCTGTGGATTTCCGTGCCGTGTTTGTTATTAGCGTTTTGCGTATGGATGTTGTTTAGCGCGGTGGCGGTAAATCTGCCCAAAGTCGGCTTTACGTTCACGACCGATCAGCTGTTTATGCTGACCGCGCTGCCGTCGCTGTCAGGCGCGCTGCTGCGCGTCCCTTACGCGTTTATGGTGCCGGTCTTTGGCGGCCGTCGCTGGACGGCGTTCAGTACGGGCATCATGATTATGCCCTGCGTGTGGCTGGGCTTCGCGGTGCAGGATACCTCCACGCCGTTCAGCGTGTTCGTGATTATCTCCCTGCTGTGCGGCTTTGCCGGGGCGAACTTCGCCTCCAGCATGGCCAACATCAGCTTCTTCTTCCCGAAAGCGAAGCAGGGCGGCGCGCTGGGGATTAACGGCGGTCTGGGCAATATGGGCGTGAGCGTGATGCAGCTGATCGCTCCCCTGGCGATCTCGGTCTCCATTTTTGCAGCCTTTGGCGGCGGTGGCGTTGAGCAGGCGGACGGTTCTTCCCTCTATCTGCAAAACGCAGCCTGGATCTGGGTACCGTTCCTCGTGGTCTTCACCCTCGCAGCCTGGTTCTTTATGAATGACCTGTCCGCGTCGAAGGCGTCGCTGAGCGAACAGCTGCCGGTGCTGAAGCGTGGACACCTCTGGGTGATGGCGCTGCTGTATCTGGCGACCTTCGGTTCGTTTATCGGCTTCTCGGCGGGCTTCGCGATGCTGTCGAAAACGCAATTCCCGGACGTGCAGATCCTGCAATTCGCCTTCTTCGGCCCATTTATTGGCGCCCTTGCTCGCTCGCTGGGCGGCATGGTGTCTGACCGTCTGGGTGGTACCCGCGTGACGCTGGTTAACTTCGTCGTGATGGCGGTCTTCTGTGCGTTGTTGTTCCTCACGCTGCCAGCCGACGGACAGGGCGGTAACTTCATCGCCTTCTTCGGCGTGTTTATGGTGCTGTTCCTGACGGCCGGGCTGGGGAGCGCGTCCACCTTCCAGATGATCTCCGTGATCTTCCGTAAGCTGACCATGGACCGCGTAAAAGCGCAGGGCGGAAGCGAAGAACAGGCCATGCGCGAAGCGGCGACGGATACGGCTGCGGCGCTGGGCTTTATCTCCGCCATCGGCGCGATTGGCGGCTTCTTTATCCCGAAAGCGTTCGGTATCTCTCTGGACCTGACCGGCTCTCCAGCCGGTGCCATGAAAGTCTTCCTCGTCTTCTATATCGCCTGCGTCGTGATTACGTGGCTGGTATATGGCCGTAATACCAAGAAAAATAAGTAAGTATGATTATCCGTTTACGCGGCCTTCGGGCCGCGTTTTTTTTGGCGTCAAAATAGTTACAACATACTGGTTGCCATGCAGAGGAAATCCGCAGGCAGCACTGTGATCGCCATCGCTTTACAGGGCGCTCTACCCCTTAATACCTGCGAGGTTAAATTTTGCCTGGCGGTTTGTACGATAAATTAAAAATAACGATATATTTCATATGGATATGAAATTTTAAATGATACCGCTTTGGTGGTATTCGGTGTAACCCCTCGCCTGAAAGTCCCTCGTCGTCTTGATCGTTATCAATTCTCCCCCTCTTTCAGGGCGTTACCTTCGCTGCAAATCAGCAATGTCGATTTAGAGAGCCACAGGCTCCACACAGGAGATACCCGATGAGCAAATTTTTGGACCGGTTTCGCTACTTCAAGCAGAAGGGCGAAACGTTTGCCGATGGGCACGGCCAGGTTCTGGATACCAACCGGGACTGGGAAGACGGTTACCGCCAGCGCTGGCAGCATGACAAAGTCGTCCGTTCGACCCACGGCGTGAACTGCACCGGCTCATGTAGCTGGAAGATTTTCGTTAAGAACGGTCTGGTGACCTGGGAAATGCAGCAGACCGACTATCCTCGCACCCGCCCGGATATGCCGAACCACGAACCGCGCGGCTGCCCGCGTGGCGCCAGCTACTCCTGGTATCTCTACAGCGCGAACCGTCTGAAATACCCCCTGATGCGCAAGCGCCTGATGAAAATGTGGCGTGAAGCGAAAGTGCAACACAGCGATCCGGTGGATGCCTGGGCCTCTATCATTGAAGACGCGGATAAAGCAAAAAGCTTCAAGCAGGCTCGCGGCCGCGGCGGCTTTGTGCGTTCCTCCTGGAAAGAGGTGAACGAGCTGATTGCCGCCTCCAACGTCTACACCGTGAAAACCTACGGTCCTGACCGCGTGGCGGGCTTCTCGCCAATCCCGGCGATGTCGATGGTCTCTTATGCCTCCGGCGCACGCTATCTCTCCTTAATCGGCGGTACCTGCCTGAGCTTCTACGACTGGTACTGCGACCTGCCGCCGGCGTCTCCGCAAACCTGGGGCGAGCAGACCGACGTGCCGGAATCCGCGGACTGGTACAACTCCAGCTACATCATCGCCTGGGGCTCTAACGTGCCGCAGACGCGTACACCGGACGCGCACTTCTTTACCGAAGTCCGTTACAAAGGCACCAAAACCGTGGCGGTGACCCCAGACTATGCGGAAATCGCTAAGCTTTGCGATCTGTGGCTGGCACCGAAGCAGGGTACCGATGCGGCGATGGCGATGGCAATGGGCCACGTCATGCTGCGCGAGTTCCATCTGGATAAACCAAGCCAGTACTTCACCGACTACGTCCGTCGCTACACCGACATGCCGATGCTGGTGATGCTGGAAGAGCGTGACGGGTACTACGCAGCAGGCCGTACGCTGCGCGCCGCCGATCTGGTGGACGCGCTGGGCCAGGAAAATAACCCAGAGTGGAAAACCGTTGCCTATAACAGCAACGGCGAGCTGGTGGCGCCAAACGGCTCTATCGGCTTCCGCTGGGGCGAGAAGGGCAAGTGGAACCTTGAGCAGCGTAACGGCACGACCGGTGAAGAGACGGAGCTGCGCCTGAGCATGCTGGGAAGCCAGGACGAGATCGCCGAGGTGGGCTTCCCGTACTTCGGCGGTGAAGGTTCCGAGCACTTCAACAAGGTTGAACTGAAAAACGTACTGATGCACAAGCTGCCGGTAAAACGCCTGCAGCTGGCCGACGGGTCTACCGCGCTGGTCACCACCGTTTATGACCTGACTATGGCGAACTACGGCCTGGAACGCGGCCTGGGCGATGAAAACTGCGCCACCGGCTATGACGACGTGAAAGCCTACACCCCGGCATGGGCAGAGCAGATCACCGGCGTTCCACGCGCGCAGATCGTGCGTATCGCCCGCGAGTTCGCGGAAAATGCCGACAAAACCCATGGTCGCTCAATGATCATCGTCGGTGCGGGTCTGAACCACTGGTATCACCTCGATATGAACTACCGTGGCCTGATCAACATGCTGATCTTCTGCGGCTGCGTCGGCCAGAGCGGCGGCGGCTGGGCACACTATGTGGGCCAGGAAAAACTGCGTCCGCAGACCGGCTGGCAGCCGCTGGCGTTTGCCCTCGACTGGCAGCGTCCGGCACGCCACATGAACAGCACCTCTTACTTCTATAACCACTCCAGCCAGTGGCGCTACGAGACGGTCACCGCGCAGGAGCTGCTGTCGCCGATGGCGGATAAATCCCGCTACAGCGGCCATCTGATTGACTTCAACGTGCGCGCCGAGCGTATGGGCTGGCTGCCGTCTGCGCCGCAACTGGGCACTAACCCGCTGCGCATTGCGGAAGCGGCGAAGAAAGCGGGCATGTCACCGGTGGATTACACCGTGAAATCGCTGAAGGAAGGCTCAATCCGCTTCGCGGCGGAACAGCCGGAGAACGGTAAAAACCATCCGCGTAACCTGTTCATCTGGCGCTCCAACCTGCTGGGCTCGTCCGGTAAAGGCCACGAGTACATGCTGAAGTACCTGCTCGGTACCGAAAACGGTATCCAGGGGAAAGATCTCGGCAAGCAGGGCGGCGTGAAGCCGGAAGAGGTGGAGTGGAAAGACAACGGTCTCGACGGCAAGCTGGATCTGGTGGTCACTCTCGACTTCCGTCTGTCCAGTACCTGCCTGTACTCCGACATCGTGCTGCCTACCGCCACCTGGTACGAAAAAGACGACATGAATACCTCGGATATGCATCCGTTTATTCATCCGCTGTCTGCGGCCGTTGACCCGGCGTGGGAATCGAAAAGCGACTGGGAGATCTACAAAGACATCGCGAAGACATTCTCCGAAGTCTGCGTGGGGCACCTCGGCAAAGAGACCGACGTGGTGACGCTGCCCATCCAGCACGACTCTGCCGCCGAACTGGCGCAGCCGCTGGACGTGAAGGACTGGAAAAAAGGCGAATGCGATCTGATCCCGGGCGTGACCGCACCGCACATCATTCCGGTTGAGCGTGACTACCCGGCAACGTACGAGCGCTTTACCTCTATCGGCCCGCTGATGGAGAAAATCGGTAACGGCGGGAAAGGGATCGCCTGGAACACCCAGAGCGAAATGGACCTGCTGCGCAAGCTCAACTACACCAAAGCGGACGGTCCAGCGAAAGGCCAGCCAATGCTCAACACGGCAATTGATGCGGCAGAGATGATCCTGACCCTGGCGCCGGAAACCAACGGCCACGTGGCGGTGAAGGCCTGGGCGGCGCTGAGCGAGTTCACCGGTCGTGACCATACGCACCTGGCGACGAATAAAGAGGAAGAGAAAATCCGCTTCCGCGATATTCAGGCCCAGCCGCGCAAGATTATCTCCAGCCCGACCTGGTCTGGCCTGGAAGACGAGCATGTGTCCTATAACGCCGGCTACACCAACGTTCACGAGCTGATCCCATGGCGCACTCTGTCCGGCCGCCAGTCGCTGTATCAGGATCACCAGTGGATGCGCGACTTCGGTGAAAGCCTGCTGGTGTACCGTCCGCCAATCGACACCCGCTCCGTGAAAGCGGTGATGGGCGCGAAATCGAACGGTAACCCGGAGAAGGCGCTGAACTTCCTGACGCCGCACCAGAAGTGGGGGATCCACTCCACCTACAGCGACAACCTGCTGATGCTGACCCTGTCGCGCGGCGGTCCGATTGTCTGGATGAGCGAAACGGATGCCAAAGATCTGGGTATTGAAGATAACGACTGGATCGAAGTGTTCAACAGCAACGGTGCCCTGACGGCGCGTGCGGTGGTGAGCCAGCGCGTACCGGCCGGGATGACCATGATGTACCACGCGCAGGAACGTATCGTTAACCTGCCGGGGTCAGAGATCACCGAGCAGCGCGGCGGGATCCACAACTCCGTGACCCGCATTACACCGAAGCCGACCCACATGATCGGTGGCTATGCGCAGCTGGCCTACGGCTTTAACTACTACGGCACCGTAGGATCGAACCGCGATGAGTTCGTGGTGGTACGTAAGATGAAGAATATTAACTGGTTAGACGGCGAAGGTAATGACCAGGTACAGGAGAGCGTAAAATGAAAATTCGTTCACAAGTCGGCATGGTGCTGAATCTGGATAAATGCATCGGCTGCCATACCTGCTCGGTCACCTGTAAAAACGTCTGGACCAGCCGTGAAGGTATGGAATACGCCTGGTTCAACAACGTGGAAAGCAAGCCGGGCACCGGCTTCCCGACCGACTGGGAAAACCAGGAGAAGTGGAAGGGCGGCTGGATCCGCAAAATCAACGGCAAGCTGCAGCCGCGCATGGGTAACCGTGCTTGGCTTCTGGGAAAAATCTTCGCTAACCCGCATCTGCCGGGCATCGATGATTACTACGAGCCGTTTGATTACGACTACCAGAACCTGCACAACGCGCCGGAAGGCAAACACCAGCCGATCGCCCGTCCTCGCTCGCTGATCACCGGTCAGCGCATGGACAAAATTACCAGCGGCCCAAACTGGGAAGAGATTCTGGGCGGCGAGTTTGAGAAACGCGCCAAAGACCAGAACTTCGAGAACATGCAAAAGGCGATGTACGGCCAGTTCGAAAACACCTTCATGATGTATCTGCCGCGCCTGTGCGAGCACTGCCTTAACCCGGCGTGCGTGGCGACCTGCCCGAGCGGCGCCATCTACAAGCGTGAAGAAGATGGCATCGTGCTGATCGACCAGGACAAGTGCCGCGGCTGGCGTATGTGCATCACCGGCTGCCCGTACAAAAAGATCTACTTCAACTGGAAGAGCGGCAAGTCTGAGAAGTGCATCTTCTGCTACCCGCGTATCGAAGCCGGTATGCCGACCGTCTGTTCCGAAAGCTGCGTAGGCCGTATTCGCTACCTCGGCGTGCTGTTGTACGACGCGGACGCGATTGAAAACGCAGCGAGCACCGAGAACGAGAAGGATCTGTATCAGCGTCAGCTGGACGTGTTCCTCGATCCGAACGATCCGAAGGTCATTGAGCAGGCGCTGAAGGACGGCATTCCGCAGAGCGTGATTGACGCCGCGCAGCAATCTCCGGTGTACAAGATGGCGATGGACTGGAAGCTGGCCCTGCCGCTGCATCCGGAATACCGCACGCTGCCGATGGTCTGGTACGTGCCGCCCCTGTCGCCGATTCAGTCTGCCGCTGACGCGGGCGAGCTGGGCAGCAACGGCATTCTGCCGGATGTGGAGAGCCTGCGCATTCCGGTGCAGTACCTGGCAAACCTGCTGACCGCAGGGGATACTCAGCCGGTCCTGCTGGCGCTGAAACGTATGCTGGCGATGCGCCACTTCAAGCGTGCCGAAACCGTGGACGGCGTGACCGATACCCGCGCGCTGGAAGAGGTTGGTCTGACCGAAGCGCAGGCGCAGGAGATGTACCGCTATCTGGCGATTGCCAACTACGAAGACCGCTTCGTGGTGCCGAGCAGCCACCGTGAGCTGGCCCGCGAAGCCTTCCCGGAGAAAAACGGCTGTGGCTTTAGCTTTGGCGACGGTTGCCACGGGTCAGACAGCAAATTCAACCTGTTCAACAGCCGCCGCATCGACGCCATGGATGTGACCAGTAAAACGGAGCCGCACTCATGATTGAACTTGTCATTGTTTCTCGACTGCTTGAGTACCCGGATGCGGCGCTAGCGCAGCATCAGCAGGAACTCTTTGATGCACTCGCGTCTTCAGAAAACCTGGATAAAGAGGATGCCCAGAAGCTTGGCGTTTTCCTCCGTGACCTGTTAGCGCGCGACCTTCTGGACGCGCAGGCGGACTACAGCCAGCTGTTTGACCGTGGACGTGCAACGTCCCTGCTGTTGTTTGAACACGTTCACGGTGAATCCCGCGACCGCGGTCAGGCGATGGTGGATCTGATGGCCCAGTACGAACGGCACGGCCTGCAGCTCGACAGCCGCGAGCTGCCGGACCATCTGCCGCTCTATCTGGAGTATCTGGCGCAGTTGCCGAAAGAGGAGGCGCTGGGTGGTCTGCAGGACATCGCGCCGATCCTGGCGCTGCTCGGCGCGCGTCTTCAGCAGCGTGAGAGCCGCTATGCGGTGCTGTTCGATCTGCTGGTGAAGCTGGCCAACGCCGCGGTCGACAGTGAAAAAGTGGCGGAGAAAATCGCCGATGAAGCCCGTGACGATACGCCACAGGCACTGGATGCGGTATGGGAAGAAGAGCAGGTGAAATTCTTTGCTGACCAGAACTGCGGGGAATCCGAAATCTCAGCGCATCAGCGTCGTTTTGCCGGTGCCGTGGCCCCGCAATATTTGAATATCTCTAACGGAGGACGGCACTAATGCACTTCCTGAATATGTTCTTCTTTGACATTTACCCGTATATCGCGGGCACCGTGTTCCTGGTGGGAAGCTGGCTGCGTTATGACTACGGCCAGTACACCTGGCGTGCCGCCTCCAGCCAGATGCTGGATCGCAAAGGGATGCATGTGGGCTCTAACCTGTTCCACATCGGTATTCTGGGCATTTTTGCCGGTCACTTCCTCGGGATGCTGACGCCACACTGGATGTATGAAGCGTGGCTACCGATTGAGGTGAAGCAGAAGATGGCGATGATCGCCGGCGGTGCCTGCGGGGTGATGACCTTAGTCGGTGGCCTGCTGCTGCTGAAACGTCGTCTGTTCAGCCCACGCGTGCGTGCTACCACGACCGCTGCGGACATCCTGATCCTCTCCCTGCTGATGGTGCAGTGCGCGCTGGGTCTGTTGACCATTCCGTTCTCGGCGCAGCATATGGACGGCAGTGAAATGATGAAGCTGGTGGGCTGGGCGCAGTCCGTGGTGACCTTCCACGGCGGAGCGTCTGCGCACCTGGACGGCGTAGCGTTTATCTTCCGTGTTCACCTGGTGCTGGGGATGACGCTGTTTGTGCTGTTCCCGTTCTCCCGCCTGGTGCATATCTGGAGCGCGCCGGTGGAGTACCTGACGCGCAAATACCAGATAGTACGCGCCCGTCGCTAATTTGCCGTTTTGATACCAACCCCGCACTCGCGGGGTTTTTTTTCGCCCCAGCCCAGGTTGTTACCCGCGGCAGCAAACAGGATAAGCGCGCCACCCGCCAGCTGCGTCAGGCTCAGCGCATGTCCGAACAGCAGATTATCAACCACAATTGCTACCACCGGATAGATAAACGACAGGGAGCCGGTAATGGGCGTCGGCAGCTTCTGAATCGCGCTGTAGAGCAACTGGTACATAATGCCGGTATGGACAATGCCCAGCGTGAGCAGGATCGGCCAGGGAAAATCACCGGATAATGACGGCAGGCTGGCAAACGGCAAAAGCATCACGACGCCCGTCAGTACCTGGATAAAGGCGATATGCTGCGGTGCGATGGATTTCAGCTTGCGGGCAATCATGGCCGTTAGCGCGTAGAAGAAGGCCGCGGCCATGGCCAGACCGATTCCGGCGAGCCATTCACCGCCATGCGCGCCGGTCAGCTCGCTGGAGAGCAGTATCACCACGCCGCCAAAGGCGAGAAACAGCCAGCCCCATTTCACCAGGCTGACGCGTTCTCCGAAAAACATCCCCATCAAGACCAGCATAAACGGCTGGGTGTTATAGACCACGGTCGAAAGGCCAATCGAGATCCGCTCATAGGCTGCGAAGAGCAGCAGCCAGTTCACCACGAGCGCCACGCCGCCGAGAATAGCCAGCAGCAGCGTGGTGCGGGTGAGGGGACTAAAGGGCTTTTGACTGACCCGGATAAAAATAAAAAGCGCCATAGCCCCGATAAGACAGCGCCAGAACACCACTTCCGTCACCGGCAGACCGGAGAGCAAAACAAACGCGCCGATAGAGCCGGAAATTAACATCGCCAGGCTCATTTGCCAGACGCCTTTATGTAAATCACGCATCACCCACCTCCTGATTAATGACGCTATTGTCGAAAATCGCTGTCGGGTTTTACAGGGGTGATATAAGGTTGAAAAGGTAAATGACTTTTTAAAATTAGGTGAAAAGAATGGAATGCCTTATCGATGATATCGACCGACAAATTTTAGCCTGTCTGGTTGAGGATGCGCGCATGTCGTTGAAGGTGCTCAGCGGCCGCATCGGTCTGACGTCCCCCAGCACGGCAGAACGCCTGAAGAGGCTGGAAGAGCGCGGTGTGATCCAGGGTTATGGTGCACGGGTGAATCTGGCGGCGCTGGGGTATACGCTGCAGGCGCTGGTACGGGTTCGCCCCTTACCGGGTCTGTTGCATAAGGTGGATAAGTACATTCAGGCGATGCCGGAGTGTATTGAGAGCGACAAAGTGACCGGGGAAGATTGCTTTGTGATTAGGCTGGTGGTGCGATCGATAGAGCAACTGGATGCGCTGCTGGATGGTCTGGCAGAGCATGCTCAGTGTAATACGTCGATTGTGAAGAGTTCGCCTGTCAGGCGTCGTTTGCCGCCGATGTAGCCATTTTTCGCCGGGTGACGGCTGCGCCTTACCCGGCCTACAAAGGCGGACTTGGTTTTTTTATGTTGGGGAAGTGATGGTGGTGGGGGAAGGATTCGAACCTTCGAAGTCGATGACGGCAGATTTACAGTCTGCTCCCTTTGGCCGCTCGGGAACCCCACCAGGGGTAATTCAAATTTTGAGGTCGTGCTGAGAGATGGTGGTGGGGGAAGGATTCGAACCTTCGAAGTCGATGACGGCAGATTTACAGTCTGCTCCCTTTGGCCGCTCGGGAACCCCACCACGGGGTAATGCTTTTTACTGGCCTGCTTCCTGCTGGAAGCGGGGCGCATCATATCAAATGAGACGCCCCTGTAAAGCATTCCTTTAGGGAAACGAAGTTGTTTGCCTGCTTTTTATCCGTAAAGGCGCAAAGCTAATCAATTCATTTTCCGAAAGATTAAAGAATGATGGTTCTGTTACCGTAAACGAAGACTCGCTGAGCCAGCACCTGATACAGCGCGCGGCTTAACACATTCTTCTCAACGTCACGGCCTGCGCGCATCATGTCCTCAGCGGTGTAGGTGTGATCCACATGAATCACGTCCTGCATGATGATGGGACCTTCGTCCAGGTTGTCATTCACGTAATGGGCTGTCGCGCCGATGATCTTCACGCCGCGCTCGTAGGCCTGGTGGTATGGACGCGCGCCAATAAAGGCCGGCAGGAACGAGTGGTGGATGTTGATGATCTTGTTCGGGAAACGCGCCACGAAAGATGGCGTTAACACGCGCATGTATTTCGCCAGCACCACATAGTCCGGGTTATGCGCTTCAATGGCCTGCGCCATCAAATCGTCGTGCTCTTCACGGGTATGACCTTCATGGCTGACCAGCTCGAACGGAATATCAAAGCGCTCGACCAGCGTACGCAGCGTCTCGTGGTTGCCAATCACGGCAGCAATTTCAACGTCCAGACCGCCGTAGTTGGCCTTCATCAGCAGGTCACCCAGGCAATGTGCTTCTTTGGTCACCAGGATCACGATGCGGCGTCGGCCCGCAGGGGTCAGCTCGCGTACGGAGCCTTCCGGAAGCGCGCTGTCCAGATCGGCCAGCAGCGTGGTGTCGTTGAAAATACCTTCCAGTTCGGTACGCATGAAGAAGCGGCCGGTACGGTGGTCAACGAACTCGTTGTTCTGCACGATATTCAGTTCATGTTTGTAGCAAATGTTGGTAATTCGTGCGATCAGCCCTTTTTGATCGGGACAGATGGTGCGCAGAACTTTACGTTGTAATGATTGCATCGCCGGGAAATCCTGTTTGTATTTGCGAAGTCTGGGTTGTCAGGCATTACTGCCCGCAACACTTTTTAAATTTTTTACCTGAACCACACGGGCAGGGATCGTTACGACCAAACTGTGGGCGCGTTCCGTCAATATAATACCATTGCCCGCTTTCCTTTAAGAACCGGGAACGCTCGATAATGGCACCCGGTTTATTATTCTCGGTAAAACGGGCAACAAAGCTGACGTAACCTTCATCCACATGACTGCCTGGAGAGGACTCATAGACGGTGAGGCCGAGCCACTGCGTGTTCGCAAACCCGGCTTCGATGTCCTGTTTGAAATCGGCTGCGCGGCAGGATGGATGCCAGGTTTTAATCAGATAGTCTGCGTCTTTGATCACAAAAGCAGTGTACCGTGAACGCATAAGGTGTGACGGGTCTGGTGCAACCTGATCGCCAGAAAGATATCGCTGGCAACATAGGCTATACTCCAGAGCGCTACCACAAGGGCAGAGTTGAGACACGATTCTCTTCCTGGAACAAAATATAAAGGCGTAAAACGCTTCGGGTAGCACTATGTTAACTGAGGCGTTGCGTTGACGCTATGTCAGGAATCCAGGGGAAGTAAAACAGGACTAATGAGAAAGGTTAAAATTGGGCTGGCGTTGGGTTCAGGTGCCGCCCGGGGATGGTCGCACATCGGCGTGATTAATGCCTTAAATCAGATGGGCATTACCGTCGATATTGTTGCAGGGTGTTCAATCGGATCGCTTGTCGGCTCCGCTTACGCGTGCGGGAAGCTTCCGGAGCTCGAGACATGGGTGCGCTCCTTCAGCTACTGGGACGTGCTGCGTCTGATGGACCTCTCCTGGCAGCGTGGTGGACTGCTGCGCGGCGAACGCGTCTTTAACCAGTTCCGCCAGGTCATGCCTCTCGAAGACTTCACTGATTGTCAGATGCCTTTCGGCGCCGTCGCGACAAACCTCAGCACAGGACGCGAGCTCTGGCTCACCGAAGGCGATATCCATCTTGCCGTGCGTGCCTCCTGCAGTATGCCGGGACTCATGGCGCCTGTCCCACACAACGGTTACTGGCTTGTCGATGGTGGCGTCGTTAACCCGGTTCCCATCTCTCTGACGCGTGCTATGGGGGCGGACATCGTGATTGCCGTCGACTTGCAGCACGATGCCCACCTGATGCAGCAGGATCTCATGCCGGTCAATCTCCAGAGCGAAGATGCTGAGGGCGAGAAACTGGCCTGGCATGAACGCCTGCGCGGAAGAATCGGGCGTCTGGCCGCGCGTCGTTCGGTTGCCGCGCCGACGGCGATAGAAATCATGACCACGTCAATTCAGGTTCTCGAGAACCGCCTTAAACGTAACCGTATGGCAGGCGATCCTCCGGATATTCTTATTCAGCCGTACTGTCCGCAAATCTCTACCCTTGATTTCCATCGGGCTGAGGCCGCCATCGCAGCGGGCTCGTTAGCCGTCGAAAAGAAAATGGACGAATTGTTGCCTTTTGTGCAGACCGCACGTTAAGCACCTTTTTTTGACTACTTCAGCAAAATCTGACAGGCGATAGTGCCGATCGCATGCCACTATTTAGTTACTGTCAGCCAGGGGAGGAACCATGACGCAGCCATTGGCCGGAAAACACATTTTGATTGTTGAAGACGAGCCCGTTTTCCGATCGCTACTGGATTCGTGGTTATCCTCGCTGGGCGCAATGACGTCGCTGGCTGAAGATGGCATCGACGCCCTGGAAAAAATGATCAGCATTACGCCCGATTTGATGATTTGCGACATTGCGATGCCGCGCATGAATGGACTGAAGCTGGTTGAACATCTGCGTAACGAAGGCAATCAGACGCCGATACTGGTGATCTCTGCCACCGAGAACATGGCGGACATCGCAAAAGCATTACGTCTTGGGGTACAGGATATTCTGCTTAAGCCGGTCAAAGATTTGCACCGGCTGCGAGAAACGGTCCTGGCGTGCCTTTATCCGAATATGTTTAATTCCCGGGTAGAGGAAGAGGAGCGTCTTTTCCAGGATTGGGACGCTCTGGTGAGTAATCCGCCTGCCGCGGCGAAACTGTTGCAAGAACTCCAGCCGCCCGTTCAGCAAACTATTTCACACTGTCGCGTAAATTATCGGCAGCTGGTGGCCGCTGACCAGCCAGGACTGGTGCTGGATATTGCGCCACTGTCAGATTCCGATCTTGCGTTTTATTCTCTGGATGTCACCCGGGCCGGGGATAACGGTGTATTAGCGGCGTTACTTCTTCGTGCGCTATTTAATGGTTTGTTGCAGGAACAGTTATCCCATCAGGGACAACGGTTGCCTGAGTTAGGCAGTTTACTCAAACAGGTAAACCAGCTTTTTCGTCAGGCCAATCTGCCTGGACAGTTCCCGCTATTGGTTGGCTATTACCATAGCGGTTTAAAAAATCTGATCCTCGTTTCAGCCGGTCTCAATGCATCACTGAATACCGGTGAACACCATATTCAGGTGAGTAACGGTGTACCGCTTGGGACGTTGGGAACGGCGTATCTTAATCAAATTAGCCACCGCTGTTCCTCGTGGCAGTGCCAAATTTGGGGTGCCGGGGGACGGTTACGCTTAATGTTGTCCACGGAATAAGCAATTGGATCGTCATTTTAAGATTGCTTTACCTGTGTTTTACGGGGAGTGCTACTATCGCTGCCCGGTTTCATGCGTATTTATCCTAATTGATCGGCAACGCGTTCTTTTCAGACCCGGACTGCGGGGCGAGACTGATATACTCAACGCGTTATTTATTGCATAAAAGTTCAAAACTTGAACAGCTCAGGAGAATTTGAATGGCTGCCCTAAATTCGAAAGTCAGAAAGGCCGTTATCCCGGTAGCGGGATTGGGGACCAGGATGTTACCAGCAACTAAGGCGATTCCTAAAGAGATGCTGCCTCTGGTTGATAAGCCATTAATCCAGTATGTCGTGAATGAATGTATCGCAGCCGGCATCACTGAAATTGTGCTGGTTACGCATTCATCTAAAAACTCTATCGAAAACCATTTCGATACAAGCTTTGAACTTGAAGCCATGCTGGAAAAACGTGTTAAGCGTCAGCTGTTAGAAGAAGTTCAGTCTATTTGCCCTCCACACGTCACCATTATGCAGGTTCGTCAGGGGCTGGCTAAAGGTCTGGGCCACGCTGTTATGTGCGCGCACCCTGTCGTGGGGGATGAGCCTGTAGCGGTAATTCTGCCTGACGTTATTCTGGATGAATACGAATCCGATCTTTCTCAGGATAACCTGGCTGAAATGATCAAACGTTTCGACGAAACCGGCAGCAGCCAGATTATGGTTGAGCCTGTTGAAGACGTAACGGCATACGGTGTGGTTGACTGCAAAGGCGTTAACCTGGAGCCGGGTGAGAGTGTGCCAATGGTGGGCGTCGTAGAGAAGCCTAAAGCCGATGTCGCGCCTTCAAACCTTGCTGTTGTAGGTCGCTATGTCCTGAGTGCTGAAATCTGGCCTCTGCTGGCTAAAACGCCTCCAGGAGCGGGTGATGAGATCCAGCTGACGGATGCCATCGATATGCTGATCGAGAAAGAGACCGTTGAGGCCTACCATATGAAAGGTAAGAGCCATGACTGCGGTAATAAGCTCGGTTATATGCAGGCGTTTGTTGAATATGGTATCCGTCACAATACCCTTGGCGAAGAATTTAAAACCTGGCTCAAAGAGAGCGTAGGTATTAAGAAATAAGCCACGGTTGTAAATGTTCGAAACCGGTGAGGCGTTGCCCACCGGTTTTTTTATGCCCATAACACTCCCGAAAACCTGTCTGAAAGTACAGTCGATGAAATTGCTAAATAATGCTTTATGACAGAGTGTAAGAGGATGTTTGTGGCAAATTTAGGTTAAAAAAAATCCCGCAATATGCGGGATTTTTCTGAATGAGGCTCGATTAATCCTTGATCAGGAAGTCGTCCAGCTGTTTACCCTGCTCATCCATCGCTTTCTTGATAACAGCAGGAGTACGACCCTGGCCAGTCCAGGTTTTAGTTTCGCCGTTCTCATCAACGTAGCTATATTTAGCAGGACGGGCAGCACGCTTAGCTTTAGTACCGGTTTTAGCGGCAGCCATGCTGTTCAGCAATTCATTTGGATCGATACCATCAGCAATCAGCATTTCACGATATTGCTGCAGTTTACGAGTACGTTCTTCGATTTCAGCCGCAGCAGCGCTTTCTTCTTCGCGACGTTCATTAACTACAACTTCTAATTTTTCCAGCATTTCTTCAAGCGTTTCGAGGGTGCATTCTCTTGCCTGCGCACGAAGAGTACGGATGTTGTTCAGAATTTTAAGTGCTTCGCTCATTGTAGTAATCTCAAACTTATAATGGGGGGTGGTTTGTTGACCTAATAATAGAGCCATAAATTCAGATGTGCAATAGCCAGGAATGTAAGGAATTCAAAAAATACTAAATAATGCCGCTATTATTAATTACGCTAACTTAAATTCCACCACTCCGCTGTCTCGGTTGTTATCACCGGAACCTGCTTAACCCGGTCGATTGCGTCTTTTTTTTGTGACATTTCCCGCAGGAATTATAGTTGCGGCGGAGAAATATCAGCCTTTTGTATTAGTTCTCACCCCTGGTGTTAAGCCTGAAATAGTTAATAAATAGTGAATTTTAAAGGGCCGGGATTCCACTATAAAAAGAAGTGTTATGTTTGGCTTAACTTATAACATATTGGCGTGGCTGAATGGGTTTACTTCATGTTTTAACGGGTTATTTTCATAAACAGAAGGTACTGAACGCGGCACTGAACCGCATCCTCTGTGCGCTGCATCGCTGATGACCGGACAAAATATGGTACAATGACTCATCGGGAATATTACACATTGATTAGGGTTTTACGGCCAATGGCACAACTTTATTTCTACTATTCGGCAATGAATGCCGGGAAATCCACCGCGCTGCTGCAATCCTCGTACAATTACCAGGAACGCGGGATGCGTACCGTTGTTTATACGGCTGAAATTGACGATCGCTTTGGCGCAGGGAAGGTGAGCTCCAGAATAGGGCTCTCGTCGCCTGCCAGGCTGTTTAACCCGAAAACCGATCTGTTTGAAGACATTCGTGCAGAACATGCGGCACAGCCCATTCACTGCGTACTGGTCGATGAGAGCCAGTTTCTGACGCGTGAACAGGTCCATGCCCTGTCAGAGGTGGTCGATGAGCTTGATATCCCCGTGCTCTGTTACGGCCTGCGTACGGATTTCCGCGGGGAGCTTTTTGAAGGGAGCCAGTATTTGCTCGCCTGGTCGGATAAACTTGTCGAACTGAAAACGATCTGCTTCTGCGGTCGTAAAGCGAGTATGGTGCTTCGTCTCGACCAGTCCGGGAAACCTTATGCAGATGGTGAGCAGGTGGTGATAGGCGGCAATGAACGCTATGTTTCGGTCTGCCGTAAGCATTATAAAGAAGCGTTGTCTGTAGGCTCGCTGACGGCGATTCAGCACGACAACAGAAAATAACTCAATCTTATTATTCAGACATAAAAAAACCCGCCATTAAGGCGGGTTTTTCATCTGCTGCTGTCAATCAAGCGCTTTTCTTCGCTTTCTTGTCAGCTTTGATGACTGGGGCTTCTGTTTTCACAGCGGCAACGTCACCTTCTCTGAACTCACGACCGTAGTAGGTATCCAGCAGAATCTGTTTCAGCTCGGAGATCAGTGGGTAGCGCGGGTTAGCACCAGTACACTGGTCATCGAATGCATCTTCAGACAGTTTGTCTACGTGAGCGAGGAAGTCAGCTTCCTGTACGCCCGCTTCACGGATTGATTTAGGAATACCCAGTTCAGCCTTCAGGCTTTCCAGCCATGCCAGCAGTTTCTCAATCTTCGCAGCAGTGCGGTCGCCCGGTGCGCTCAGACCAAGGTGGTCAGCGATTTCAGCATAGCGACGACGGGCTTGTGGACGGTCGTACTGGCTGAAAGCTGTCTGCTTGGTTGGGTTGTCGTTAGCGTTATAACGGATAACGTTGCTGATCAACAGGGCGTTCGCCAGACCGTGAGGAATGTGGAACTGTGAGCCCAGTTTGTGCGCCATTGAGTGGCAAACACCCAGGAAGGCGTTGGCAAACGCGATACCGGCGATGGTTGCTGCACTGTGGACACGTTCACGTGCTACAGGGTTTTTAGAGCCTTCGTTGTAAGACGCTGGCAGGTTTTCCTTCAGCAGTTTCAGAGCCTGCAGGGCCTGACCGTCTGAGAACTCGGACGCCAGCACAGAAACGTAAGCTTCCAGGGCGTGAGTCACCGCATCCAGACCACCGAACGCACACAGTGACTTCGGCATCTCCATGACCAGGTTCGCATCAACGATAGCCATGTCTGGCGTCAGCGCATAGTCAGCCAGTGGGTATTTCTGACCTGTTGCATCGTCGGTTACTACCGCGAATGGCGTAACTTCTGAACCGGTACCGGAAGTGGTGGTGACCGCGATCATTTTCGCTTTTACGCCCATTTTCGGGAACTTGTAGATACGTTTACGGATATCCATAAAGCGCAGCGCCAGTTCTTCGAAGTGCGTTTCAGGATGCTCGTACATAACCCACATGATTTTCGCGGCGTCCATTGGGGAACCACCACCCAGTGCGATAATCACATCTGGTTTGAAGGAGTTAGCCAGCTCAGCACCTTTACGTACAACGCTCAGGGTTGGGTCAGCTTCAACTTCGAAGAATACTTCAGTTTCGACGCCAGCCGCTTTCAGCACGGAGGTGATCTGGTCAGCGTAGCCGTTGTTAAACAGGAAACGGTCAGTCACGATGAGCGCACGCTTGTGGCCATCAGTAATCACTTCATCCAGCGCGATTGGCAGAGAGCCACGGCGGAAGTAGATAGATTTCGGAAGTTTGTGCCACAACATGTTTTCAGCTCGCTTAGCAACGGTTTTCTTGTTGATCAGGTGTTTTGGACCAACGTTTTCAGAGATGGAGTTACCACCCCAGGAACCACAACCCAGAGTCAGGGAAGGTGCGAGTTTAAAGTTGTACAGGTCACCGATACCACCCTGAGAAGCAGGGGTGTTGATCAGGATACGTGCAGTTTTCATCATCTGACCGAAGTGAGCAACACGCTCTGGCTGGTTGTCCTGGTCAGTGTACAGACAAGAGGTGTGACCGATACCGCCCATGGCAACCAGCTTCTCTGCTTTCTCAACCGCGTCTTCGAAATCTTTCGCACGGTACATGGCAAGCGTAGGAGACAGTTTTTCGTGAGCAAACGGCTCGCTTTCGTCAACAACTTTCACTTCACCGATCAGGATTTTGGTTGTTGCCGGAACGGTAAAGCCTGCGAGTTCAGCAATTTTGTAGGCTGGCTGACCCACGATAGCGGCGTTCAGCGCGCCATTTTTCAGGATGATGTCCTGAACTGCTTTCAGCTCTTTGCCCTGCAGCAGGTAGCCGCCGTGGCTGGCGAAACGTTCGCGAACCGCGTCATATACGGAATCCACGACCACAACAGACTGTTCAGATGCACAGATCACGCCGTTATCGAAGGTTTTAGACATCAGCACAGACGCGACAGCACGTTTGATATCAGCGGTTTCATCGATAACAACAGGGGTGTTACCCGCGCCCACGCCGATAGCAGGTTTACCGGAGCTGTATGCGGCTTTAACCATGCCTGGACCACCGGTCGCCAGAATCAGGTTAATGTCCGGGTGATGCATCAGCGCGTTGGAGAGCTCAACAGAAGGTTGGTCGATCCAGCCGATCAGGTCTTTTGGTGCACCCGCAGCGATAGCCGCTTGCAGGACGATATCTGCAGCTTTGTTAGTCGCGTCTTTCGCACGTGGGTGTGGAGAGAAGATGATTGCGTTACGAGTCTTCAGGCTAATCAGTGATTTGAAGATTGCAGTAGACGTTGGGTTAGTGGTCGGAACAATACCGCAGATGATGCCGATAGGTTCAGCGATGGTGATGGTACCGAAGGTGTCGTCTTCGGACAACACGCCACAGGTTTTCTCATCTTTATAGGCGTTGTAGATATACTCGGAAGCGAAGTGGTTTTTAATCACTTTATCTTCCACGATACCCATGCCGGATTCGGCAACGGCCATTTTAGCGAGAGGGATTCGAGCATCTGCAGCAGCCAGTGCGGCCGCGCGGAAGATTTTATCAACCTGTTCTTGGGTGAAATTGGCATATTCACGCTGGGCTTTTTTAACGCGCTCGACGAGGGCGTTCAGTTCAGCGATATTAGTAACAGCCATAATGCTCTCCTGATAATGTTTAAACTCTTTTAGTAAACCAGCGCTCGATACGTCACACAGTATAGACAGAGCCGATACGACTTGCGTAACACAAAGTAAAACAAAGAGTTACTTTCTGCGTCAGCACACTAATTTACTAAAAGAGCCTTACCTTAGCATCATCCCTTTTTGTCAGGTGACCTCCCTGGGGGTGTAACCAAGATTACTCACTTCTGAGTACGAAAATCATGATCTGTGTCAATTTTCCCCCAAGCTGATACCTTTCAGCAGGGTTATTTCGTGCTGATTTTTCCAGTGTTAAATAATTACGTAAGTATTGGAAGCAGCGCTATCATTGATTATACATATGTTTAACATCCTGAAATGATAACGTTTTGGTACAGATTTCAAGTGAAGTATGCTGATAAAAAGGGTATCTTCAGCGCGATTTCTCACGACAAATTGTCAGTCCAGGGCATGTGTATAAGCGGAGCAAAACGTGATCCAAACGCTCTTTGATTTTCCAACGTATTTTAAATTTTTTATTGGTTTGTTTGCCCTGGTCAACCCGGTGGGGATCATTCCTGTCTTCATTAGTATGACGAGTTACCAGACAGCGGCGGCCAGGAACAAAACCAACCTCACCGCTAACCTGTCGGTAGCGATCATATTGTTGACCTCTCTTTTTCTCGGCGACACGATTCTTCAGCTGTTCGGGATTTCCATTGATTCATTCCGTATTGCCGGCGGGATCCTGGTGGTGACCATCGCCATGTCCATGATCAGCGGTAAGCTGGGCGAGGATAAGCAGAATAAACAAGAGAAGTCAGAAACCGCTATCCGCGAAAGCATTGGCGTAGTGCCGCTGGCCTTACCGCTGATGGCCGGTCCGGGTGCCATCAGTTCAACCATCGTCTGGGGGACGCGTTACCATAGCCTGATGCACCTGATTGGCTTTTCAGTGGCTATTGCCATTTTTGCGCTCTGCTGTTGGGGGGTGTTCCGCATGGCACCCTGGCTGGTGCGCTTGCTGGGTCAAACGGGCATCAACGTCATTACGCGTATCATGGGCCTGTTGCTGATGGCATTAGGGATCGAATTCATCGTCACGGGTATTAAAAGCATTTTCCCCGGTTTGTTGCATTAAAACTTCATATGAAAGGACGGAGCGACGGCTCCGTTTTTTTACGTGATTATCAGCAAATCATATAACTAAAGTTGAAATGCTCACATATCATAATAAATTCTACTAATAATGTTCATTGCTTGTATTTCAATAGGTTATTAATTCCGCTTCAACCCGCCTGCACAGAAAATCTTCGATCGCTCTGTTATTTTACTCACATGATACTCTTGGGCTTGCTGAGAGATAACCGAAATGATATTAGTAATTTCAACATTCCCCTAGACGAATGTGCTAAATAATAACCAGTTGTTAAATTTTTGTACAAAGTCACTCGATGATAGCGCAGCGACGCGCTTGTAGAGAAAATTTTCTCTATCCTGTTGAATGTCATGTCGTTTTACTGATGTTCGATGTCTGGCAGGGCTGCCCTCAACGATACGGTACTCACCGTAAAAGAGAATTGCTTAACAAATTTGCAAAATGTATTGGCGCACGTTTACGCCATTTGATACTTTCCGGCCTAATATTTTGCAGCATAAAACAATCAGATGAGAATTATTTTCATATAGTTCTCTTCTCAGATATCCAGCGCAGGCCTCAAACAGGGGAGGCCTGTAAAGAATCGACGCAAGACGGCCATACGAGCGGTCAGTAATAAAAAAGTCGGTGATAGCAAGCAGTAAAAGAAGAACCTGACAGCAGCAAAAAAAACTCCTGCGCTGTACAGGCCCCAACAGGGGATTACACAGCTGGCGAAGGCCAGTCATTATAATGAGTGGAGTACCAACACAATGTCCATCATCACAAAAAAAAATCTGGTAGCGGCGGGGATTTTAACTGCGCTAATCGCGGGAAACGCTGCAATGGCTGCGGACGTTCCTGCAGGTGTTCAGCTGGCGGAGAAGCAAACGCTGGTGCGTAACAACGGTGCGGAAGTTCAGTCTCTCGACCCGCACAAAATTGAAGGTGTTCCTGAGTCTAACGTCAACCGCGACCTGTTCGAAGGTCTGCTGGTAACGGACGTAGACGGCCACCCGGCACCGGGTGTGGCAGAAAAATGGGAAAACAAAGATTTCAAAGTCTGGACCTTCCATCTGCGTAAAGATGCGAAATGGTCCGACGGTACGCCGGTGACGGCTGAAGATTTCGTTTATAGCTGGCAGCGTCTGGCGAATCCAACGACCGCCTCTCCGTATGCGAGCTACCTGCAATATGGCCATATTGCCAATATTGATGACATCATCGCGGGCAAAAAACCGATCACCGATCTGGGCGTTAAGGCGATCGATGCCAATACCTTCGAAGTCACGTTGAGCGAACCTGTTCCGTACTTCTATAAGCTGCTGGTTCACCCGTCCGTCTCCCCGGTACCAAAATCCGCCGTGGAAAAATTTGGTGAAAAATGGACCCAGCCTGCCAATATCGTGACCAACGGTGCCTACAAGCTGAAAGACTGGGTGGTCAACGAGCGTATGGTGCTTGAGCGTAACCCGCAATACTGGGACAACGCGAAAACCGTGATTAATCAGGTTACCTACCTGCCAATTTCGTCCGAAGTGACTGACGTTAACCGCTACCGCAGCGGCGAAATCGACATGACCTATAACAACATGCCGATTGAACTGTTCCAGAAACTGAAGAAAGAGATCCCTAAAGAAGTTCACGTCGACCCGTACCTGTGCACCTACTACTATGAAATCAACAACCAGAAAGCACCGTTCACCGACGTACGCGTTCGTACTGCGCTGAAGCTGGCATTGGATCGCGATATCATCGTGAACAAAGTGAAAAACCAGGGCGATCTGCCGGCATACAGCTATACCCCTCCATACACCGATGGCGCAAAACTGACCGAGCCAGACTGGTTCAAACAGACGCAGGAACAGCGTAACGCAGAAGCGAAGAAACTTCTGGCCGAAGCGGGCTATACCGCGGATAAGCCGCTGACCTTCAGCCTGCTGTACAACACCTCCGATCTGCACAAAAAACTGGCTATCGCCGTTGCCTCGATCTGGAAAAAGAACCTGGGCGCGAACGTGAAGCTGGAGAACCAGGAGTGGAAGACCTTCCTCGACAGCCGTCATCAGGGCACCTTTGACGTGGCGCGTGCTGGCTGGTGTGCGGACTATAACGAACCGACCTCCTTCCTGAACACCATGCTGAGTGACAGCTCAAACAACACCGCGCACTATAAGAGCCCGGCGTTTGACAAGCTGATCGCCGACACGCTGAAAACCACTGACGAAGCACAACGTACTGAACTGTACTCTAAAGCTGAGCAGCAGCTGGATAAAGATTCCGCGATCGTTCCGGTTTACTACTACGTTAACGCCCGTCTGGTGAAACCGTGGGTAGGTGGGTACACCGGTAAAGACCCGATGGATAATATCTACGTTAAAAACTTGTATATTATCAAGCATTAATGGCAATGAGTGGGGCGGGCATGCTCGCCCCACGGTGTCTAACCAACGTCACATTATATAGGCACACGCCAGAAGGTACGGGCAATGTTGAAATTTATCCTACGTCGCTGTCTGGAAGCGATTCCGACGCTATTTATTCTCATCACGATTTCCTTCTTCATGATGCGCCTTGCGCCGGGAAGTCCATTTACCGGTGAGCGTACGCTGCCGCCAGAAGTCATGGCGAATATCGAAGCGAAATACCACTTAAACGATCCTATCTCCACCCAGTACTTCAACTACCTGAAGCAGCTGGCGCACGGGGATTTTGGACCGTCATTTAAATATAAAGACTATTCCGTTAACGACCTGGTGGCGTCCAGCTTCCCGGTGTCGGCGAAATTGGGTGCTGCGGCATTCATTCTGGCGATCGTTTTCGGGGTCACCGCTGGCGTCATCGCCGCGCTCAGACAAAATACCAAATGGGATTATGCCGTAATGGGGGTGGCAATGACCGGGGTAGTCATACCCAGCTTCGTTGTCGCGCCATTACTGGTGATGATATTTGCCATCACGCTGAAGTGGCTGCCTGGCGGCGGCTGGAACGGCGGGGCACTCAAGTTCATGATTTTGCCGATGGTGGCATTATCTCTGGCGTACATCGCCAGTATCGCGCGTATCACCCGTGGTTCAATGATCGAAGTGCTGCACTCGAACTTCATTCGTACCGCGCGCGCGAAAGGGCTGCCGATGCGTCGGATTATCTTCCGCCACGCGCTTAAACCGGCGCTGTTGCCCGTGCTCTCCTACATGGGACCGGCATTCGTCGGGATCATCACTGGCTCGATGGTTATCGAAACAATCTACGGCCTGCCGGGCATTGGTCAGCTGTTTGTTAACGGCGCGCTCAACCGCGACTATTCGCTGGTGCTGAGCCTGACCATTCTCGTCGGTGCGCTGACCATTCTCTTTAACGCAATCGTCGATGTTCTGTACGCCGTCATCGACCCGAAAATCCGTTACTAACTGGAGCACGCCATGATGTTGAGTAAGAAAAACAGCGAGGCGCTGGAAAACTTCAGTGAAAAACTGGAAGTGGAAGGTCGTAGCCTCTGGCAGGACGCGCGCCGTCGCTTTATGCACAACCGCGCGGCGGTGGCGAGTCTGGTGGTTCTGGTGATCATCGCGCTGTTTGTGACCCTGGCGCCGATGCTGTCGCAATTTACCTATTTCGACACCGACTGGGGCATGATGTCCAGCGCGCCGGATATGGAGTCTGGCCACTATTTCGGCACGGACTCTTCCGGACGCGATCTGCTGGTGCGTGTCGCTATCGGGGGGCGTATCTCGCTGATGGTCGGGATTGCTGCCGCGCTGGTGGCGGTGATCGTGGGGACGCTCTACGGCTCACTGTCCGGCTACCTTGGCGGTAAAGTGGACTCGGTGATGATGCGTCTGCTGGAAATCCTGAACTCCTTCCCGTTTATGTTCTTCGTCATCCTGCTGGTGACCTTCTTCGGTCAGAATATCCTGTTAATCTTCGTGGCCATCGGGATGGTTTCCTGGCTGGATATGGCGCGTATTGTCCGCGGCCAGACGCTGAGCCTCAAACGCAAAGAGTTTATCGAAGCCGCGCAGGTCGGCGGTGTCTCTACCGGGAATATCGTGGTTCGCCATATCGTTCCTAACGTGCTGGGCGTGGTGGTGGTTTATGCCTCACTGCTGGTGCCAAGCATGATCCTGTTTGAATCCTTCCTGAGCTTCCTCGGTCTGGGTACGCAAGAGCCGCTGAGCAGCTGGGGCGCGCTGCTGAGTGACGGTGCAAACTCAATGGAAGTGTCACCGTGGCTGCTGTTATACCCGGCGGGTTTCCTGGTCGTTACCCTGTTTTGTTTTAACTTTATCGGCGATGGCCTGCGTGATGCCCTCGACCCGAAAGACCGTTAAGGAGCGCCGTCATGACAATGATTGAAACGGCAACCGCGCCACAGGCGCAGCAGCGGAGCGACCTTCTGCTGGACGTAAAAGATCTTCGCGTCACCTTTAAGACCCCGGACGGGGATGTGACCGCCGTGAACGATCTCAACTTCAACCTGCGCGCGGGCGAAACGCTCGGCATCGTGGGTGAATCCGGATCCGGGAAATCCCAGACCGCCTTTGCGCTAATGGGCCTGCTGGCCGCTAACGGTGTGATTGGCGGTTCCGCTAAATTCAACGGTCGCGAAATCCTCAACCTGCCGGAGCACGAGCTGAACAAGCTGCGCGCCGAGCAGATCTCGATGATTTTCCAGGATCCGATGACTTCGCTGAACCCGTACATGCGCGTCGGTGAGCAGCTGATGGAAGTCCTGATGCTGCACAAAGGTCTGGGCAAAGCCGAAGCCTTTGAAGAGTCGGTCAAAATGCTCGATGCGGTGAAAATGCCGGAAGCGCGTAAGCGCATGCGCATGTTCCCGCACGAGTTCTCTGGCGGTATGCGTCAGCGCGTGATGATTGCGATGGCGCTGCTGTGCCGGCCAAAACTGCTGATTGCCGACGAACCGACCACCGCGCTGGACGTTACCGTTCAGGCACAAATCATGACCCTGCTGAACGAGCTGAAGCGTGAGTTCAACACGGCGATTATCATGATCACCCACGATCTGGGCGTGGTGGCGGGCATCTGTGACAAAGTGCTGGTGATGTATGCCGGCCGTACCATGGAATACGGCAAAGCGCGTGACGTATTCTATCAGCCAGCGCATCCTTACTCGATTGGCCTGCTGAACGCGGTACCGCGTCTCGATGCGGAAGGGGAGTCCCTGCTCACCATTCCGGGCAACCCGCCAAACCTGCTGCGCCTGCCGAAAGGCTGTCCGTTCCAGCCGCGCTGCCCGCACGCGATGGAAATCTGCAACAGCGCACCGCCGCTGGAAGAGTTTGCACCAGGCCGCCTGCGCGCCTGCTTTAAGCCGCAGGAGGAGCTGGTATGAACGCATTAGATGAAAAACGCAACGTGCTGCTCGAGATTGCTGACCTTAAGGTGCATTTCGACATCAAAGACGGCAAACAGTGGTTCTGGCAGCCGTCGAAGACCCTGAAAGCGGTGGACGGCGTCACGCTGCGCCTGTATGAGGGGGAGACCCTGGGCGTGGTGGGCGAGTCCGGCTGCGGTAAATCGACCTTTGCGCGCGCCATTATCGGTCTGGTGAAAGCCACCGACGGCAAAGTGGCCTGGCTGGGTAAAGATCTGCTGGGCATGAAACCCGATGAGTGGCGCGACGTGCGCAGCGATATCCAGATGATTTTCCAGGATCCGCTGGCGTCGTTAAACCCGCGTATGACCATCGGTGAGATTATTGCCGAGCCGCTGCGGACCTATCATCCGAAGATGTCCCGTCAGGAAGTGCGCGATCGCGTTAAGGCGATGATGCTGAAAGTCGGGCTGTTGCCTAACCTCATCAACCGCTATCCGCACGAGTTCTCCGGCGGTCAGTGTCAGCGTATTGGTATTGCGCGCGCCCTGATCCTCGAACCGAAGCTGATTATCTGTGATGAGCCGGTTTCCGCGCTCGACGTCTCCATTCAGGCGCAGGTGGTTAACCTGCTGCAGAAGCTGCAGCGCGAAATGGGGCTGTCGCTGATCTTCATCGCGCATGACCTGGCCGTGGTGAAACACATCTCTGACCGCGTGCTGGTGATGTATCTGGGGCACGCCGTGGAGCTGGGCACCTATGACGAGGTGTACCACAACCCGCTGCACCCTTACACCAAAGCGCTGATGTCGGCAGTGCCGATCCCCGATCCCGATCTGGAAAAGAATAAGACCATCCAGCTTCTGGAAGGGGAATTGCCTTCACCGATTAACCCGCCGTCGGGCTGCGTCTTCCGCACGCGCTGCCCAATGGCCGGGCCGGAATGTGCGAAAACGCGACCGGTTCTGGAAGGCAGTTTCCGACATGCGGTTTCCTGCCTGAAAGTAGACCCGTTATAATCGCAAGGGCTGACATGATGTCAGCCCTTATATTTTGCGAGGTTACTGTGTCGCGTTTATTCACGTCAGCCCGTCGGCGGCTTTATCATGTTTTATTCGATCCTGAAACGGTATCCGGGCGACGCTTCGAAGGTCTTTGTGGTTTATTTGCGCTCCTCAGCGTGGTGGTCATCTTTATTGAGTCAGGCGCCGGGACGCAATACCACCTGACGTTTGACGAATGGCATGTCTTTGTCTGGCTTGAGCTGGCGATTACCCTGGTTTTTACCGCTGAATATTTGCTCAGAGTAATGGCCTGGCCCAACCCGGCCCGATATGTTTTCAGCTTCTGGGGATTTATTGATTTAGCCACCATTCTGCCGCTCTACGTCATGTGGCTGTGGCCGGAAATCAGCCTGAGTTATGTCTTTGCCTGGCGGGCGATGCGCGTTATTCGCGTATTACGTATCCTGAAATTACTGCGCTTTATGCCCTCACTGCGCGTGTTCTGGAGCGCAATTGTCAGCGCGCGTCATCAGCTTATTCTCTTCTACTCGTTTATTGCCATCGTCATGATCGTTTTTGGCGCGCTGATGTATCTGATAGAAGGGCCGAAATATGGTTTCACGACGCTCAATGCGTCCGTTTATTGGGCGATAGTGACCGTGACGACCGTGGGGTACGGTGATATCACGCCCCATACGCCGCTGGGCCGCATTGTGGCCTCAGTGCTGATTTTGATTGGCTATTCGGTCATTGCTATTCCGACCGGGCTTATTACCACGCACATGAGCAGCGCATTTCAGAGCCGCAAGCAGCAGCGCAAATGTCCGGCATGTCACCAGGGTGAACATGACCTTAACGCGCGGTTTTGTAACCGCTGCGGAAGTGCGTTACCGGAGTAAATAAAAAGGCTGCAATCGCAGCCTTTTTTATTATTCGCGCCAGAGAATATGGCACAGCTTGTGGTCTTTCTCTCGACAGAGCAGGACGCGGGCGAAAATATCGTTAATCTCGCCACCGTCTTCATCGGCCAGCCCGATGACCACTTCGGCAAAGAAGTCAGGATTCAGATCGAAATCCACATGTTCAGCCCAGTCTTCTGAAGGGTCGAACAGTTCGGCACCGCCGCGCTCTTCGAACTGCAGATTAAAGAGGATCACGTCTGCGGGATCGAGGTTATCAACCGCCAGTTCGAGAAAAATGTCATAGGCCTGCTCGAGCGTTTCGTCTTCGGTCAGGCGATTGTTCAGATCCATTTCCATGATGACTACCTGTTTAACATCGTTGGGCACGTTTTACAGCAACGGACTAAAGAAGTAAAACAGTCGTTCGGCAATTCTCTGCCACAGCGGACGTTTTACCCACAGTCTGGCATCCAGCAGCCGCGAGCGGGAGATATAATCATCCTGCACCGCCGCGAGATCGCCGCCAAAGCCGGCATCATCAATAACCAGCGTGATTTCAAAGTTGAGCCACAGGCTGCGCATATCCAGGTTCACTGTCCCCACCAGGCTTAACTCGCCGTCGACAAGCACGCTTTTGGTGTGGAGCAATCCGCCTTCGAACTGGTAGATCTTAACCCCTGCAGCCAGCAGTTCGCTAAAGAATGCCCGGCTGGCCCAGCCCACCAGAAGAGAGTCATTTTTGCGCGGCAAAATAATGCTCACATCGACGCCGCGCTGCGCCGCGGTACAGATCGCGTGCAGGAGGTCATCGCTGGGGACAAAGTAGGGCGTCGTCATGATCAGGTATTCACGCGCCGAGTACGTCGCCGTCAGCAGCGCCTGATGGATCAAATCCTCCGGGAAGCCCGGCCCGGAAGCAATGGTATGAATGGTGTGACCGCTGGCCTCTTCAAACGGCATAATATTGCCGTCCGGCGGTGGCGGCAGAATGCGTTTGCCGGTTTCTATCTCCCAGTCGCAGGAGTAAACGATGCCCATCGAGGTGGCAATCGGCCCCTCCATTCGCGCCATCAAATCCACCCACTGGCCCACGCCCGAGTCCTGCTTGAAGAAGCGCGGATCAACCATGTTCATGCTGCCGGTATAGGCAATATAGTTATCGATCATGATCATTTTGCGATGCTGACGGAGATCCATCCGGCGCAGAAACACGCGCAGGAGATTGACCTTCAGCGCCTCAACCACCTCGATACCGGCATTGCGCATCATGCCCGCCCATGGACTGCGGAAAAATGCCACGCTGCCTGCGGAGTCAAGCATCAGACGGCAGTGAATGCCGCGTCGCGCCGCGGCCATCAGCGATTCAGCGACCTGGTCAGCCATCCCGCCAGGCTGCCAGATATAAAAAACCATCTCGATATTATGACGCGCCAGCTGGATATCGCGGATTAATGCCTGCATGACGTCGTCGGACGAGGTCAGCAGCTGGAGCTGATTGCCTTTAACACCACCAATCCCCTGACGGCGCTCGCACAGCTTAAACAGTGACGAGGCGACGCTGCTGTTCTCCTCGGCAAAGATATGCTTGCAGGCCTTAAGATCGTTTAGCCACTTTGCGGTTGAAGGCCACATGGCGCGGGCACGCTCGGCGCGGCGTTTGCCGAGATGAAGCTCACCGAAAGAGAGATAGGCAATAATCCCCACCAGCGGCAGGATGTAGATGATCAGAAGCCAGGCCATGGCAGAGGGTACGGCTCTGCGCTTCATCAGGATGCGTAACGTCACACCCGCGATTAACAGCCAGTATCCTAAAATGACCAGCCAACTCACCACGGTGTAGAAGGTTGTCATAGGTAAAAAAATCCTTTTGAAAGCGTATTGTTATGAGTGTACGCATCAGGATTCATCTGGCAAATAAAAACGCCAGGTAAAAGCGCTGGTTTGCTGCCCGCATGGGTTTATAATGTCGTCTCTGTTAGAGAAAGAGTTGTAGACATGAAGCGCAGTAGAACAGAAGTAGGGCGCTGGCGCATGTTGCGACAGGTGAGTCGTCGCAAGGCTCGTTGGCTGGAAGCACAATCCCGCCGCAATATGCGTATTCACGCCATCAGAAAATGTGGAATGACCCGGCATCGCAACGCGTTGCTGTTCGCAGTCCAGGATATCTGAGTACCATGAGGGCACCGTAATGGTGCCCAATGATTTTATAGAGTCTGATTTTTAGGAGTAGCGTATTTGCAGCGCTACTCCTGCTGTATTGAGCAAAAGGAGGGAGAAGAAGTGTTTGCGGAGTTTGGCGTACTGAATTTCTGGACGTATGTTGTTGGCGCGTTTTTTATCGTGCTCGTACCGGGGCCGAATACCCTGTTTGTGCTTAAAACCGGAATTGGACACGGCGTTAAAAAAGGGTACCTTGCCGCGTCGGGTGTATTTATCGGCGATGCGGTACTGATGTTTCTGGCCTGGGCGGGCGTCGCGGCATTAATCCAGACCACGCCGGTACTGTTTAATATCGTGCGCTATCTCGGCGCCTTCTATCTGCTGTGGCTGGGCGGCAAAATGCTCTGGTCGGTCATTACCCGGCAGAATCACGCTCAGGAAAGCGGTACCGAGCCTGCCAGCGCGATCATGAAACGTTCGCTGGTATTGAGCTTGACGAATCCAAAAGCGATTCTGTTCTACGTATCGTTCTTCGTTCAGTTCATTGACGTGAACGCACAGAGCACTGGCACCTCTTTCCTGATCCTCGCGACGACGCTTGAGTTAATCAGCTTCATGTACATGAGCTTCCTGATCTTCTCCGGTGCGTTTGTCACGCGTTATCTCAAAACGAAAAAGAAACTGGCAAAGCTGGGGAACGGGCTGATAGGGCTGCTGTTTGTCGGGTTTGCGGCGAGGTTGGCGTCGCTGCATTGATTGATGAAAGGCTCCTGCGGGAGCCTTTTTAATTCTGTTTGACAATCCCTCACCATTTAGTTGTATAGTACAACTAAATGGTGAGGACACAACATGCACAGCGAAACCCCGGTAGTCAGTGTTATTCGACGTTCCTCGCGCCTGATGGTGCGAGAGTTAGGTTTTATGGGGTCTACCCTGGCCTCAACGAATTACTCGCCTTCGGCCGTCCATACTCTGGTTGAAATTGCTCTACGTAAGGAGATGACGGCGAGTCAGCTGGTGCAACTGCTGGGCCTGGAAAAGTCCAGCGTCAGCCGGATGCTGGCTCGCCTGATTGCCGCAGGCGAACTCGAGGAAGTCATTTCTGTTGAGGATGCGAGAGCGAAGAGCCTCAGGCTGACCGCGAAAGGTCACGAGACGGTCAGCAAAATTAATGCCTTCAGCAATGAGCGCGTGGTCACAGCAATAAAGCGTCTTGCTCCTGCCCAGCAGCAGACCATTTCTGAGGGGCTCTCCCTTTATGCCAACGCGCTGCTGGCATGCCGTGAGGCGGGCAGCGATATGCAGCCCGACGAGCTGAAGATAGTGCAGGGGTACATCCCCGGCATGATTGGCCGTATCGCGGAGATGCATGGCAGCTATTATTCGCGGGAGCATAACTTTGGTCGCTTCTTCGAGGCCAAAGTGGCTTCAGGGCTGGCCGAGTTCAGTGAAAGACTGGAGAAGCCCTGTAACCAGATTTGGCTGGCAGTACTCAACGACAAAATTGTCGGCTCGGTGGCAATCGATGGCGAGGATCTGGCACCGGGTGAAGCCCATCTTCGCTGGTTTATTCTTGATGATGGCTGCCGGGGACTCGGCGTGGGGAAAAAACTGCTGAATGAAGCGATGCGGTTCTGCGACAGTGCCGGTTTTTCTGCCGTGCACCTCTGGACGTTCAATAAGCTGACCGCCGCCCGGCGTCTGTACGAGTCGTTTGGGTTTACGCTGGTAAAGGAGTGGGAAGGCGACCAGTGGGGGAGCCTGATTACAGAGCAGCAGTTTACCCGGTACAGAGGCGCGTAATCGCCGCCATAAAAAGGCTCCTTTCGGAGCCGCTTTGGTATCAGAACACTTTCTTGTACGGTCTGACCGTCACTTTTGCATACACACCCGCTGCAACGTACGGGTCTGCGTCAGCCCAGGCTTGAGCAGCTTCCTGGGATTCAAATTCAGCAATAACCGTGGAGCCGGCAAAACCGGCAGCACCCGGATCGTTGCTGTCTACTGCGGGCATGGGGCCAGCGGTCAGTAATCGGCCTTCATCCTGAAGCAACTGCAAACGTGCCAGATGCGCAGGGCGCACAGACTGGCGTTTTTCGAGCGAATCAGCAACATCTTCAGAGTAAATCACGTAAAACACGGCGAAGCTCCTTAACCGGTAAAAGTGTCAGTTACGTTATGTGAAAGGGCAAACGACTGCAATGTAAAATAAAAACAATGTTAATACCCTGATCTGAATGCGCCTTTTTTGGCCTCTCAGGCGCTAAAGTTGCGCCAGAGCAAAGTGTCTTATTGAATATGATTGCTATTTGCATTTAAAATCAGGGTTCGGTTTTTTAACGTTGATGACTATGACTTCGATGACCCTTGATTTACCTCGCCGCTTTCCCTGGCCGACGCTGCTTTCTGTCGTGATTCACGGTGCCGTTGTGGCGGGTCTGCTGTATACCTCGGTTCATCAGGTTATTGAAATGCCCGCGCCCGCGCAGCCGATTTCCGTGACGATGGTCTCGCCAGCGGATCTTGAACCGCCGCAGGTTGCCCCTCCGCCGCCACAGCCGGTGGCTGAACCGGAGCCAGAACCCGAACCCGTTCCGGAGCCACCGAAGGAAGCCCCGGTGGTGATCCACAAACCTGAACCGAAGCCAAAACCTAAGCCGAAGCCAAAGCCGGTGAAGAAGGTTGAGGAGCGTCCGAAACGCGAGGAACGTCCGGTTGAACAACGCGCGACCCAGCCGGTCGAAAATGCAGCGCCTTCACGTCCGGTGATGAACAATACGGCAACGACTTCAAAGCCAACGGTTACCGCACCAGCGGGCCCGCGAGCCGTAAGCCGCAATCAGCCTCAGTATCCGGCGCGAGCTCAGGCCTTGCGTATTGAAGGCCGCGTACGGGTGAAATTTGATGTCACTGCGGATGGCCGCGTGGATAACGTGGAAATCTTATCTGCGCAACCTTCTAATATGTTTGAGCGCGAAGTGAAATCTGCCATGCGCAGATGGCGCTATGAGCCAGGCAAGCCGGGTAGCGGATTGATCGTCAATATTGTTTTCCGCCTGAACGGCGGGGCGCAGATGGAATAAAAAAAGCCTCCGAAAGGAGGCTTTTTTTTGCCTGTCGATCAGGCTTGTGGAAGTTGACGAGGTTTACCCTCGCTGTCCACGGCGACATAAATAAACAGCGCTTCAGTGGCCTTATAACGTTGCCCAATCGGCTCAGAAGAGACTTTCTTCACCCAGACTTCGATGTTGATGGAAATGGAGGTATTGCCGCGTTTCACGCAGCGCGCGTAGCAGCAAACCACATCACCTACCGCAACCGGGCGCAGGAAGGTCATACCGTCCACTCTCACGGTGACCACGCGCCCGTGGGCAATCTCTTTTGCCAGAATTGCGCCGCCCATATCCATCTGCGACATCAGCCAGCCGCCAAAAATATCGCCATTGGCATTGGTGTCAGCGGGCATTGCCAGTGTGCGTAAAACCAGTTCACCCTGAGGGGCGTTAGTTGTTGTCATTGTTTTAACTCGTAACGGAAGACTTCAGGCGGGATGCTACTATGATTCGCGTGCGGAGAGAATAGACCAGAACGCCCGTCGTTGACGTTCTGGTCAGTCAGTAATCAGTGGTTGTCGTCCTGCGGCATATGACGATAGATGTAAACACCGCTTAACAGCGTGAAGATAAGCGTCAGCGCAGTCAGGCCAAAGACCTTAAAGTTGACCCAGATATCCTGCGGCAGCCAGAAGGCGATATAGATATTAGCGAGACCGCAGAGAATAAAGAAGATTGCCCAGGCAGTATTCAGACGCGACCAGACTACCTGCGGCAGCGTGAGTTCTTTACCTAACATGCTCTGGATAAGGGGCTTTTTCATGAACCATTGACTGAACAGTAATGCTGCTGCAAACAATGCATAAATAACAGTCACCTTCCACTTAATAAATTCAACATCATGCAAGGCAATGGTCAATCCACCGAACACCGCCACTAAGATGAACGTAATAAGCGCCATTTTTTCGACTTTGCGATAGCGAATCCAGCTATAGATCAGCACAACGGCGGTCACAACGATTAATGCTTTTGTTGCAGCAAAAATGTCGTACAACTTATAGACAGCGAAAAACACCGCGAGCGGTAAAAAATCAAGAAACTGCTTCATTCTGTGATTCCATCTTCTAGGCGGGGCGGGAGACACCGATGCCCCCCGCCTCGGGATTACTGACGAATTAACATATACAGGCGGAACAGATAGACGAGCAGTACCGCTGAAATGAGATTGCTCAGCGTATTCGCCACCACGGCGCCAACATTAGGCGTTAAAACCGCAAAATTCGGCGCAAACAATAACAGCAGCGTTTTGGCCAGCAGCCAGCCGATCACGGCGGGCGCCACCAGACGCATATTAGCCCATGCCAGTCTGATGCTGCTGCGCATCGCGGTAAAAATACCCATCTTATCCTGCACGACCATCACCGGGGCAAATGAGAGCACGATAGCCAGTAATACACCCGGCACCACGACCAGCATAATCCCCATCTGCACCAGCAGGGTGGTCAAAAAGATCAGGATAAACAGCTTAGGTAAGACCGGCGCGCTGGCACCAATCGCCCGTAAGGCGCTGACCCGGTGACCTGCCGATACCAGCTGAATCATCAGCAAAACGCCGCCCGCCAGAACCGCATTACCAATCAGGCCTGAGAACGTGGACGCGGCAGAAGCGCGCAGCAGAATTTGCTGCTGCTCCGGCGTCATGTTTTGCACCAGCTCAAACAACCCCACGCTACCCGCAAGATGGTCGCCCTGGCTCAGGCTGGCAATCTGTTCTTCACTCGGTGAGAACGCATGACCCAGCACCACCGTGATAAAGGCGCAAAGCAACGCGATCAGTAAAAAGGTAATGAACTGATTGCGGAAAAAGTTTCCCGTGTCACGGTAGACAGACTTCGCCGTGATAGACATGCACTCTCCTTGAGTATTGCAGGTGTTAATTAGCCGGCAATTGTACACCGGATGCACCTGCTGTGGCAGCATCAAGGCTTGTATGGAAAAGCATATCTTTGTAAAGCGGCGGTAATCCAACGCGGGCGCGGGCGCGGTTACAGGCTTCGTTGACCTGCCCATCTTCCCCCGACATGGCAAATTCCCGGCACGGGCTGGGGCGATCCTCATAGATGGAACAGCGGGTCGCGACCCCAGGCTCACCCTGTAGCGCCACACAGCGGGCCTGCTTTTGGTTCGTGCCGCTCATGCAGCGCAGAAAGGGTGTTAACGGCTCGGTAAGATGAACCGGAACGGTACCGCCGCCATCGCTGGCTTCGGCCCAGTAGAAAGAGACTCGAAAATACGCACAACAGGCTCCGCACGTCATGCACGGGTTAATATCACTCATGGCACACCTGCAAAAGAAGAACGCATCAAATCAACTTGTGAGAGCGATAAATTATCCAGCCGCCAGAGGAAGAGCAAGAGGGGGAAAAGGGAAAATTTTGTAACCGTGAAATGCCAAAAATTGACATGGAAACAACTTATTGGTTTTGGATGCGTAACAAAAAATTAATCCAGATCAATGAATGTTAAGTTACTGGTTTTAATGTGATCTGTGGCAGATCACTTATTACCCTTTTGTGAGTATATTCTCATCCGCGATTAAAACCACAACGATGGAGCGGATATGAAAAAATTAGCGGTGGCAGCCCTTGTATTAAGCAGTCTCTCTGGCGGCGCGTATGCGCATGAAGCAGGCGAATTCTTTATTCGTGCCGGTTCGGCTACGGTTCGCCCAACTGAAGGATCGGATAACGTGCTGGGAATGGGCGGTTTTAACGTCAGTAATAACACCCAGTTAGGTTTAACCTTTACCTGGATGGCGACGGATAACGTGGGCGTTGAGCTTCTGGCCGCAACGCCGTTCCGTCATCGCGTCGGTTTAGGACCAACCGGTGATATCGCTACGGTTCACCATTTACCGCCAACGCTGATGGCGCAATGGTATTTTGGCGACTCAAGCAGTAAGGTGCGTCCTTATATTGGCGCCGGTGTGAACTACACCACCTTCTTTGATGAGAAATTCAACGATACCGGTAAAGAGGCGGGTCTGACGGACCTCAGCCTGAAAGATTCGTGGGGCATGGCGGGACAGGTCGGTCTGGATTACCTGATTAACCGCGACTGGCTGATCAACGCCTCGGTCTGGTATATGGATATTGATACGGACGTACGCTTCAAGGCGGGCGGCCAGCAGCAAAGTATCAATACTCGCCTGGATCCGTGGGTGTTTATGTTCTCTGCGGGTTATCGTTTCTGATCCCCCGTCAAACTGGCCACAGGGTGGCCAGTTTGCTTTGCTCACTTCAAAACGACGGATAAACCGGCCGCTCATCAAGCTTTACGCAGTGCCTCAGGATCGTTTCCCCATCATATAAATAGCTGAAAGCGTCGCTGGACAGGGAATGGAAGAGAATATCGCCGTTGGCAAACGGGATAATTTCGGTGTCACCCGCACGTTTATGTCCCGCGCCGGTTTCAAAATGACCGTGCCACCGTTCCTGGGTATGGTCATAAACGTGCAGAATAACCTCGACAAGTCCTCTTTGCGGACAATTAAGGCGCAGGAAGGTAGAAGAGAAATTCAGGGATAGCGCATGGAAGGGAATCAATAAGGCGAAAACCAGTAAAGCTCGTAAATACATCAAACCGCGAAAACCTCCTTCAAAAGGGAAATGAGATTTTACTTAAGTCAAAAATCACGTTTTTGCCGTGGATCAAGATGTCTTATAATTCAATACGATAAAGGCCCCTGACGAGGCCCTTAACGATCATTTTTGAATCAGATAGCGAATGGTTGGGCCATCCTGCTGGATATCCAGCACCGTATAACCGTGGTTTTTCGCATCCAGCGGTATGTTGTTGATGGACTGCGGGCAGTCGCTGACTACCTCCAGAATTTCACCTTTCTTAAGCTGCGGCAGCGCTTCAAGCGTAGCCACCGCCGGATATGGACAGGGCTCGCCAACCATATCCAGACGATAATCAGGCACAATCTCTTTCATGCTGCATTCTCCTGCGTTTCTGTTTTAACGCTCGCACGGCGGAAGAAACGTCTCTCCTGTGCGACGACCAGTAAAAAAGCGACCAACAGCAGGGCGTAGGTGACGAGCAGGCCGCCGAGAGGCCCGAAGGTATTCAGCAGGTTGACCTTGTACCAGTTGGTGGCCAGGACGGGAGACACGTCATCCCAGTAGTACGCCAGGATTGTCGAGCCAATCACATTTCCCAGACCCACCCACCAGTAGTGCACCTGGCCTTCGACGGCGCGATACATCCAGCCGGTTTCACACCCGCCAGCCAGCACGATCCCGAAGCCGAACAGCAGGCCGCCAATGACCGCGTTAGGACCGGCCCACATGATTTTTGGTTCGACGCCCAGTTGAACATAGCTGAAGATGCCGATGGCGCTGACCGCCATCCCGGCGATAATCGCCTTCGCCATCATCGTGCGCCCGGTGATCCACATATCGCGAAACGCGGAGGTAAAGCAGATCTGCGCGCGTTCAATGAGCAGACCAAAACCCACACCGAACAGCATCGCCAGACCGAGCTTAGGTTGGTTCAGGGCGGTGCAGAGCGCCCATGCCACCATGGCGAAAAAGACCAGCATCCCGAGGCGGAAACGGCGGCGGGCCTGAGAGGGCTTCTGGGTTAACGGAGATGCTGCGCTGACTTTTGTCATTTTCACTGGAATACGAAACAGCGGCAGCAGGGTGAATTTTGCGCCAAAGTAAGAGCCGATGGCCGTGGCGACGGCAAAGAACCAGGCGTGAAGCGAAAACTGCGGGATCCCGGTAAAGAAGGCGGCAAGGTTACACCCCATCGCCAGACGCGCGCCGAATCCGGCAATCATGCCGCCGACAACCGCCTGCACAATGCGGATCCGGCTTTTGGGCATACGCAACTTAACGTTGTTTGCCCACAGCGCGGCAGCGAAGCAGCCGCCGAACATGCCGATGATCATCATCCCGTCGATGCGGGTGAGCGGCGTACCGTCCAGATGAATGAGTTTAAAGTAGCCCCACTCTTCGGCATGTACGCCAGCGAGTTGCAGCAGTTGGCCACCCCAGCGGGTGAACTCGCCGGTTACGGCCCAGAAGGTACCGGTAATGCCAAAATAATAAGTAGAGAGAATGCCTGCCGCGATAACGGCCGGAACGGGTGACCAGAACTTAACCAGGTAAGCCTGTTTGAAGGATTGCCATGACATGAATAAGCCTCTGAACTCAGAAGGATTAAAGATAAAAAAGAGTCCAGATCATACGCTTACATGACGGTTTGAAAAGCCATTCACACCGAAAATATCGAAAGGATCAATTTTAACGTCATCCTTTGTTGATGGCGGGGAATAAAGGCTAACCGTCTGGCAGGGATGCCAGACGGTGGAGGGATCAGGCTTTACGCGTCGCCGCCTTCATGGCGGTTACAAATGCCTTCAGCTCGGCCAGCATCTGCTCGGGCTTGTCCACGTTCTTCTCGATGATCTTCACAATCGCAGAGCCGGAAATGGCACCCGCAGCCTTCGCGTCAATCGCCGCGGTAACTTGATCCGGAGAGGAGATCCCGAAGCCCTGCAGCGGCGGTGCGGCATGGTACTCGGCCAGCTTTTCCACCAGATGATGCAGCGGCAATGCGGCTTTATTCTCGGCACCGGTCACGCCTGCGCGGGAGAGCAGGTAGGTGTAACCGCGCCCGTAAGAGGCAATCTGGCGCAGCAGCTCATCGTCCGCGTTTGGCGGGCAGATGAAAATAGGGGCGACATTGTGACGCATCGCAGCCTGGCGGAACGGCGCGGACTCTTCAACCGGCACGTCGGCGACCAGAACGGAGTCGACACCCACGCGGGCGCACTCGGCGTAAAACTCATCGATACCGCGGTTGAACACCAGATTGGCGTACATCAGCAGGCCAATCGGGATAGTGGGGTGCTTCTGACGGATCGCCGCCAGCATCTCGAAGCACTGGGTCGGCGTGACGCCTGAGGCAAACGCGCGCAGCGTCGCATTCTGGATGGTCGGGCCATCCGCCAGCGGGTCAGAGAACGGGATCCCCAGCTCCAGCGCATCGGCACCGGCTTCAATCAGGGTGTCGATGATCTTCAACGACTGTTCAGGGCCCGGATCGCCCAGGGTGACGAAGGGAACGAACGCGCCTTCCTGGCGGGATTTCAGTTCTGCAAATACGTTATCGTAGCGTTCCATCAGATTTCCCCTCGTGCTTTCAGAATATCGTGAACGGTGAAGATATCTTTGTCACCGCGTCCGGAAAGGTTGACCACCAGCAGTTGTTCTTTTTCCGGATTGTCTTTCATCAATTTCAGCGCATGGGCCAGAGCGTGTGAAGACTCCAGCGCCGGGATGATCCCTTCGCTGCGGCACAGCGTTTTGAACGCTTCCAGCGCTTCGTCATCGGTAATGGAGACATAGTCCGCACGACCGGTGCTGTTCAGATAGGCGTGCTGCGGCCCGACGGATGGGAAGTCGAGGCCGGCAGAGATAGAGTAAGACTCTTCAATCTGGCCTTCATCGGTCTGCATCATCGGGGATTTCATGCCGAAGTAGATCCCCACGCGGCCATGCTTCAGCGGCGCGCCGTGTTCACCCGATTCAATGCCGTGACCCGCAGGCTCGACGCCAATCAGACCCACGCTGGTGTCGTCGATAAAGTCTGCGAACATACCGATGGCGTTAGATCCGCCGCCGACGCAGGCGATGACCGCATCCGGGAGACGACCCTCTTTTTCGAGGATCTGTGCTTTGGTCTCTTCCCCGATCATGCGCTGGAATTCACGCACGATGGTCGGGAACGGGTGCGGGCCCGCCGCGGTACCGAGCATATAGTGCGCGGTTTCGTAGCTGCCAGACCAGTCGCGCAGCGCTTCGTTACAGGCATCCTTCAGCGTCGCGGAGCCGCTGTGCACCGGGATCACTTCTGCACCCATCAGACGCATACGGAAAACGTTTGGAGACTGACGCTCAACGTCTTTCGCCCCCATATAGATGCGGCATTTCAGACCGAGCAGGGCGCTGGCGAGCGCCGAGGCCACGCCGTGCTGGCCTGCGCCGGTTTCGGCGATGATTTCGGTTTTGCCCATACGCTTCGCAAGCAGCGCCTGGCCCAGCACTTGGTTAGTCTTATGCGCGCCGCCGTGCAGCAGGTCTTCACGCTTAAGATACAGCGTGGTTTTCGTGCCGTCCGTCAGGTTGCGGCATTTGGTCAGGGCCGTTGGGCGGCCTGCATAGTTTTTCAGCAGGTCGGTAAATTCAGCCTGAAACGCCGGATCCTTCTGCGCGCTCACAAACGCTTCTTCCAACTGGCGCAGCGCGGGCATCAGGATTTGCGGGACGTACATCCCGCCGAACTCACCAAAATACGGGTTAAGTAATGTCGTCATCTTCTCTTCCTTAATATGCACGCAGAGTTTTAAAAACCGAGGCCAGTTTGCTGGCATCTTTAATACCCGGCTGGGACTCTACGCCTGAATTGAAATCGAGGCCTGCGCAGCCGGTTTTCGCGGCTTCTACGCAGTTATCCGGGCTTAATCCGCCCGCCAGCAGGACGTTGTCCAGCTTTTCGCCGTTCAGCAGAGACCAGTCAAAACGCTGGCCGGTTCCGCCCTGGCCGTTATCGAGGACGTATTTATCCACGTGGTTCAGGTTACGCGGGGGCAACGTATCGTCAACGCGTTGCGCTTTCCAGATCTGTACCTGTGGCGCCAGCGTGGCGCGAAGGGCATCGATATAGGCCTGATCTTCATCGCCGTGAAGCTGCACCGCGCTCAGGGATAACGCGTCGGCTTTTTCAACCACCTCTGCGATATCCGCATTGCGGAACACGCCAACATAGCTGAGTGGTGCCGCGGCGATGACCTTACGCGCCTTCTCTTCGCTGACCGCGCGAGGGGAGGAATCCACAAAAATCAGCCCGCCATAAATCGCTCCGGCTTCATACGCGGCCTGGGCGTCCTGTTCGCGGGTTAAGCCGCAGACTTTGTTTTCACCCAGCAGCACGCGACGTACTGCCGCATTGAGATCGTCATGTTCCATCATGGCGGAGCCAATCAGGAAACCGTTGGCGAAGTGGCTCAGCTCGCGCACCTGGGCGTAGCTGTTAATGCCGGATTCGCTGATCACCGTGACGCCAGATCCCAGACGCGGCGCCAGCTGGCGCGTGCGGTTCAGGTCAATGGACAGGTCACGCAGATCGCGGTTATTAATGCCGACCACTTTGGCTTCCAGCGCAATCGCGCGCTCCAGCTCCTCTTCATTACTCACTTCGGTCAACACGCCCATTTTCAGGCTGTGCGCGACGGCAGAGAGCTGGCGATACTGCTCGTCGTCAAGCACCGAGAGCATCAGCAGGCAGGCGTCAGCCTGGTAAAAGCGCGCCAGCCAGATCTGATACGGATCAATGATAAAGTCTTTGCACAGGATCGGCTGCGGCGCGATGCCGCTGACGATCGGCAGAAAATCGAAACTGCCCTGAAAATACTTCTCATCCGTCAGCACGGAGATAGCGGACGCATGATGCTTATAAATGCCGGCAATACGCGCCGGGTCGAAATCGTCACGGATAACGCCTTTAGACGGAGATGCTTTTTTGCACTCAAGAATAAACGCGGTGCGCGCACCCTGCAGGGCGTCATAGAAACGACGGCTGCTCGGGACGACGTCATTCTGAAAACTGGCAAGCGGCTGCTGTTGCTTGCGGGCTTCCACCCAGATGGCCTTATCGGCAACGATTTTCGCTAAAACGGTCTGCATTCTTTACCCTCTTGCCGCAAGTGCGGTAACGCGATCGTAAGCTGCACCGGAGCGCAGTACATCCAGAACTTTTTGAACGTTGGCCTTCAGGTCTTCCTCGCCGTGCAAACGCATCAGCATGGCGACGTTGGCAGCAACGGCGGCCTCATGGGCAACCTCTCCCTTACCTTGTAATAAGCGCGTCAGAATGTCACGGTTTTCTTCCGGCGTACCGCCGGCCAGCGCTTCCTGGTGATACGGGGTTAAACCAAAGTCAGCGGCTTCCAGCTGGTAGCTCAGGATTTCACCGTCGCGCAGTTCGGCTACCAGCGTCGGCGCATGCAGTGACACTTCATCCATTCCGCCGCTGTGCACCACGGCGGCACGCTGGTAACCCAGCACGCGCAGCGTCTCAGCAATCGGCAGGACCAGTTCCGGACTGTAGACACCGATCAGCGCCAGCGGTGGATGGGCCGGGTTGATCAGCGGGCCGAGCACGTTAAACAGCGTGCGGGTTTTAAGCTGCTGACGAACCGGCATTGCGTGGCGGAAACCGGTGTGATACTTCGGCGCAAACAGGAAGCAGACGCCCAGGTCATCCAGCGCTTCACGGGAACGTTCGGCGTTCATATCGAGATTAATGCCGAATGCCGCGAGTAAATCAGACGAGCCTGACCGGCTGGACACGCTGCGGTTACCGTGTTTCGCCACTTTCAGGCCACACGCTGCGGCCACAAAGGCGCTGGCGGTTGAAATATTGATACTGTTGCTGCCGTCACCGCCTGTGCCGACGATATCGGCAAACGGATAGTCCGGACGCGGGAACGGGGCGGCATTTTCCAGCAGGGCCGTGGCGGCACCGGCGATCTCCTGCGGGCTTTCACCGCGGACCTTCATGCTCACCAGCGCGGCCGCCAGTTGTTCCGGCTTCAGCTCACCGCGAACCACGGCGGAGAAGAGCTGGTGGCTCTCCTGCTGGCTCAGGGTTTGCGCCTGATACAGTTTTTCCAGAATCGGCTGCAGGGTGTTGGTCTGCTCCAGCTTCTGTAACGCCCAGTCGAGGGTCTGCTCCAGCAGGCGGGCACCGTGGGAGGTCAGGATGGATTCCGGATGGAACTGCATCCCGCAGACGCGATCCGCGTCGTGACGGACCGCCATCACCATCCCTTCAAACGAGGCGTTGATCGTCAGCCCGGCGGGAATGTTGCTGCCCACCAGCGAGTGGTAGCGCGCGACCGGGAGCGGATTCGGCAGCCCGGCAAACATTGCTTGGCCGTCATGTTCGATGCTGGACGCTTTACCGTGGAGGATTTCACCTGCCTGACCAACGTAGCCGCCATAGGCTTCAACAATCGCCTGATGACCGAGGCAGATGCCGATAATCGGCAGCTTGCCGCGCATACGGGTCAGCAGCTCCGGCATACAGCCCGCTTCGCTTGGTGCGCCTGGCCCCGGAGAGAGCATCAGCACCGGGTTTTGCATGGTGGCCAGACGGTCAATCAGGGTCTGCGCCGGTACGTGGTTGCGATAGATAACGACGTTATGGCCATTCGCACGCAGCTGATCTGCCAGGTTGTAGGTAAAGGAGTCGATATTATCGAGCAGCAGAATGTCAGCCATCAGAAAATCTCCTGTGCGTGGTGTGCGGTAGCAATGGCGCGAAGGACCGCACGGGCTTTGCTGCGCGTTTCGTCAGCTTCAGACTGCGGAACAGAATCAAGAACAATCCCGGCACCCGCCTGGACGGTGGCAATACCGTCTTCAACATAGGCGGAGCGGATCACGATGCAGGTATCGAGGTCACCATGGGCGGTGAAGTAACCCACCGCGCCGCCGTAGCTGCCGCGACGACGCCCTTCGGCTGCGGCAATCAGCTGCATAGCGCGCACTTTCGGCGCACCGCTCAGGGTGCCCATGTTCATGCAGGCGCGGTAGGCGTGCAGCACGTCGAGGTCCTGGCGCAGCTCACCGACCACACGGGAGACCAGGTGCATCACGAACGAATAGCGGTCGACTTTAGTCAGGTCCGCCACGTAGCGGCTGCCTGGGGTGCAAATACGAGCCAGGTCGTTACGCGCCAGGTCAACCAGCATCAGATGCTCGGAGAGCTCTTTATGGTCGGTACGCATTTCCAGTTCGATACGGCTGTCGAGATCGCGATCCAGCGAGCCGTCTGCGCGACGTCCGCGCGGACGGGTACCGGCGATCGGGTAGATCTCAATCTGACGGCTGGTGGCGTCATATTTCAGCGAGCTTTCCGGCGAGGCGCCGAACAGCGTGAAGTCGTTGTCCTGCATAAAGAACATGTACGGGCTTGGGTTGCTCTTTTTCAGCACGTCGTAAGCGGCCAGCGGAGACGGGCAGGGCAGAGAGAAGCGACGGGACGGTACAACCTGGAAAATTTCCCCGGCGCGAATCGCTTTTTGCATCTGGCGAACCACGGCACCGTACTGATCGTCGGTCTGGTTCACATCGCAGGTCATTTTTTCCACGCGCTGTACCGGCAGTGCAGGTGGCGCTTCCGTCATCTGCTGCTGAAGCTGTGCGATGCGATGCTCAAGACGGTTTTTCTCAGCGGTCGAAGGCGTGAACAGGCTGGCCTGGATACGGGTGTACTGTTTCTGATGGTCGATCACCAGCAGGGTTTCGGCCAGATAGAAGCAGTAGTCCGGGCAGCGATTGCCCTGCTCGGTTTCCGGTAAATCTTCAAATCCGGCGACCAGGTCGTAGGCAAACAGCCCGCCAAAGAACATCGCTTCACGCTCATCGTGTGGAACGGTAACCAGGTTCTGCAGCAGGCGGAAGGCATCGAAGACGGAAAGGGAGCACAGGCGCGCGTCTTCATCCAGCAACTGGCTAACCGGCGGGAAATGCAGAATACGCATTTCTGGATGACGTTCGTTTTCGATGCCTGAAGGCAGGGCGGCATCCAGCAGTGGCAGCAGCGAGGCGCCGTTGTCTGATAAGGCCTTAATTGTGACAGTGTCACCTAGAGCGGTAATGCGCAACGCGCTGTCGACCAGCAGCAGGCTCTTGAGATCGTCCTTGCTGTCGATGTCCGCAGATTCCAGCAGCAGCGTTGCCGGGCGTGCCCCGCACACCTGATGAAACAGCGCGGTCGGGTTGTGGCGATAGGCCGCCTCGCAGGTCAGCAATTCGAGATGGGGTTTGGCTGTTTGCATGTTGGTGTTCTCATTTATTCTGTTCAAAAAAAAGCCCGCTGGGTAGCGGGCGGGTATCTGTTTGCATTTCGCAGACGCGTGACACTGCCCGATGATCAGGAAGTACGCCACCAACCGTGCAGAGTGAAATGTGCTGTCATTTTCAGATACCTTTCTCGTGTGAACTTGCGTACTAGTTAACTAGTTCGATGGCGTGTTGTCAACCCTTGATTTCAGAATTTCGATATAAGTCGGTATCATGATGGTTTCGGATGTCTCCAATCTGTTATGGGAAGTGCTTTGAGCGATACCACCTACGCTATTATTTATGATTTACACAGCCATACTCAGGCCTCTGATGGCCTGCTGACACCCGAAGCCCTGGTTCATCGTGCCGTTGAAATGCGCGTCGGTACGCTGGCGATAACCGATCACGATACGACGGATGCCATTCCGGCGGCGCGCGCCGAGATCGCCCGCAGTGGGCTGGCGCTTAATCTGGTCTCCGGTGTCGAAATTTCGACCGTCTGGGAAAACCATGAGATTCATATCGTTGGCCTGAACATCGATATAGACCATCCGGCACTGACTGCTTTTTTGCAAGAACAAAAAACGCGCCGCAACCAGCGCGCAGAGATGATCGGCGAGCGTCTGGAAAAGGCGCATATTCCGGGCGCACTGGAAGGTGCCCAAAAGCTGGCGAACGGCGGCGCGGTCACGCGCGGTCATTTCGCCCGTTTTCTGGTAGAGGCGGGTAAAGCCACGACGATGGCGGATGTCTTTAAAAAGTATCTGGCGCGCGGGAAAACCGGATACGTTCCGCCACAGTGGTGTACAATAAAACAAGCTATTGATGTGATTCATCATTCTGGCGGTAAGGCCGTGCTGGCCCATCCGGGGCGGTATAATCTTTCTGCTAAATGGCTGAAAAGGCTGCTGGCGCACTTTGCCGAAAACGGTGGTGAGGCGATGGAAGTCGCCCAGTGTCAGCAGGCGCCCAATGAGCGCGCGCAGCTCGCGACCTATGCCCGACAGTACGGTCTGCTTGGCTCACAGGGTTCTGATTTCCATCAGCCCTGCGCCTGGATCGAACTGGGGCGCAAGCTCTGGCTGCCCGCTGGCGTTGAGCCGGTCTGGCAGCTCTGGGAACAGCCGCAGCAAATTGAAGAGAGGGAAGTATGAGTCAGTTTTTCTATATCCATCCGGACAACCCGCAGCCACGTCTGATTAACCAGGCCGTGGAGATCGTCCGCAAAGGCGGCGTGATTGTCTACCCGACCGATTCCGGCTACGCGCTGGGCTGCAAAATTGAAGATAAAGGGGCGATGGAACGCATTTGCCGTATTCGCCAGCTGCCGGACGGCCATAACTTTACCCTGATGTGCCGCGATCTCTCTGAGCTATCCACCTATGCTTATGTGGATAACGTGGCGTTTCGCCTGATCAAGAACAACACGCCGGGCAACTACACCTTCATCCTGAAAGGGACGAAAGAGGTGCCGCGCCGCCTGCTGCAGGAAAAGCGTAAGACTATCGGCATGCGAGTGCCGTCGAACCCGATTGCGCAGGCGCTGCTGGAAACCCTCGGCGAACCGATGCTCTCTACCTCGCTGATGCTGCCGGGCAGCGAGTTTACTGAGTCCGATCCGGAAGAGATCAAAGATCGTCTGGAGAAGGTGGTCGAGCTGATTATTCACGGCGGTTATCTCGGCCAGCAGCCGACCACCGTGGTCGACTTAACCGAAGATGCACCGGAAGTGATTCGAGAAGGCGTGGGTGACGTAAAGCCTTTCTTGTAATGGTATAAGCAGATATACTACGCGGCCATCAAAGCAGGGCTCAGCCCTCTTTTGACCTGATTCGACGCCTGTGAAGGCGACACCTGAGGAAGCTCAATGAGCGAGAAGTTACAGAAAGTGCTGGCGCGTGCCGGCCACGGTTCACGCCGTGAAATCGAAGCCATTATTGAAGCGGGCCGCGTGAGTGTGGACGGTAAAATCGCCACGCTGGGTGACCGCGTAGAAATCGTACCGGGGCTGAAGATCCGTATCGACGGTCATCTTATCTCCGTGAAAGAGTCTGCTGAACAAATCTGCCGCGTGCTGGCTTACTACAAGCCGGAAGGCGAGCTGTGTACCCGCAATGACCCGGAAGGTCGCCCGACGGTGTTTGACCGTCTGCCTAAACTGCGTGGCGCTCGCTGGATTGCCGTTGGTCGTCTGGACGTGAATACCTGCGGTCTGCTGCTGTTTACCACCGATGGTGAACTGGCAAACCGTCTGATGCACCCAAGCCGTGAAGTGGAACGTGAATACGCCGTGCGTGTGTTCGGCCAGGTTGACGAGAATAAACTGCGCGACCTGTCGCGTGGCGTTCAGCTGGAAGACGGTCCTGCGGCGTTCAAAACCATTAAATTTACCGGTGGGGAAGGCATCAACCAGTGGTACAACGTGACCCTGACCGAAGGCCGCAACCGCGAGGTGCGTCGTCTCTGGGAAGCGGTAGGCGTGCAGGTTAGCCGCCTGATCCGTGTCCGTTACGGCGACATCCTGCTGCCAAAAGGCCTGCCGCGTGGGGGGTATACCGAACTGGATCTGACCCAGACCAACTACCTGCGCGAGCTGGTCGGCCTGACGCCGGAAACCACCTCTAAAGTGGCGGTGGAAAAAGATCGTCGCCGCATGAAGGCGAACCAGATTCGCCGTGCGGTGAAGCGTCACAGCCAGGTGAGCAGCAACCGCCGCTCTGGCAGCCGTAATAACAACGGTTAATGTAAAAGCCCGGTGAAGACACCGGGCTTTTTTCTTTAGTAATCAATCCCTATTTGCGCTTTGATTCCCGCATCAAACGCATGTTTAACCGGACGCAGCTCGCTGACGGTATCTGCCAGTTCCAGAATATCCCGATGACACCCGCGGCCCGTGATGATAACCGTCTGATGGGCGGGACGGTATTTCAGTGCATTAAGCACGGCGTCCAGCGGCAAATAGTCGTAGGCGACCATATACGTGATCTCATCCAGCAGAACCATATTGAGTGAAGGATCGGCCAGCATTCTTTTAGCGTGCTCCCAGACGGCCAGACAGGCTGCGGTATCGGTTTCGCGGTTCTGGGTGTCCCACGTAAATCCGGTCGCCATCACCTGGAACTCAACGCCGTGAGGCTCAAGCAGATTACGCTCGCCGTTAGGCCACTCACCTTTAATAAACTGGATAACGCCGACCTTCTGTCCGTGGCCGACGGCGCGTGTCGCCGTGCCGAATGCGGCCGTGGTTTTCCCTTTGCCGTTGCCGGTAAAGACGATGACGATCCCGCGCTCATCCTGAGCGGCCGCGACGCGCGCATCAACCTGTTCCTTCAGACGCTGCTGGCGCTGCTGGTGACGTTCTTCACTCATTGCGATATTCCTGGTTTACGGCCTGGCTGGGCGTCAAAGGTCATCCCGGTTTTGCGGCGGCTGTCGTCGCCCATTAGCCAGAGATAGAGCGGCATAATGTCTGCCGGCGTTTTCAGCTTCTGCGGATCTTCCGTTGGGAAGGCGCTGGCGCGCATTTTGGTGCGCGTACCGCCCGGGTTAATGCAGTTTACGCGCAGATGGCGGCTTTGGTACTCCTCTGCCAGCACCTGCATCATGCCTTCGGTCGCGAATTTTGATACGGCATAGGCACCCCAGTTTGCACGCCCCTCACGGCCTACGCTGGAGGAGGTGAACACCAGTGAACCCGAATCCGATTTGAGTAATAAAGGAAGCAGTGCCTGGGTCAGGAAAAACGTCCCGTTGACGTTGACCTGCATGACCTCCTGCCAGATCTCGGGATCCTGTTCATCCATCGGGCGAACTTCGCCAAGCAAGCCGGCATTGTGCAGCACGCCGTCCAGCCGCGGGTAATGGGTGCTGATGCGGTGAGCAAGCTCCTGACATGACGCGGGCGTGCAGGTGAGCAGATCGAGCGTGTACCAGCGAGCAGGAATCCCACCTGCGGCTTCAATCTCCTGCGCCACCCCTTTAAGTTTTTCTTCGTTGCGGCCGGTCAGGATGAGGCTCGCGCCATACTCAGCGTAGGTCAGCGCCGCTTCACGGCCAATCCCGTCGCTGGCCCCAGTGACAAGAATGATGCGGTTCTGCAGCAGATTTTTTTGCGGTTGATAATGCAAGGTGACTCCTCGGCGCACGGTGACTCAAAGACGCCTTCTTTTGTGACTTTTCGGCTTTATGCCCGAATTCGCCTGATAATACAATCAGTCTACAGGACGCATTGCTGTAAAATTAACAATTTGCAAATATTTAAACGCCAGACCGGGGATTCCTGAAGGGGCCTCGCAGAGGTAATGTCACGAGCGAGACGCATGGGCAGGGCTGTTGTACACTGCCGTGAAAGATTCGTGGTTAAATCAAGGTGGAACGCGTGGAATTACTTTCTCAATATGGGTTGTTTTTGGCGAAAATCGCGACGGTGGTGATTGCCATTGCGGTGGTTGCCGTTCTGATTGTCAACCTGACGCAGCGCAAGCGTCAGCGTGGGGAGTTACGCATCACCCGCCTGAGCGAGCAGTATAAAGAGATGCAGGAAGAGATGTCTCTGGCGCTGCTTGACAGTCATCAACAGAAACTGTGGCTCAAAGCGCAGAAGAAAAAGCATAAACAGGAAGCCAAAGCGGCAAAAGCAAAGGCGAAGCTCAATACGCCACAGGATAAGGTCACGCCCCGCGTCTACGTGATCGATTTTAAGGGCAGCATGGATGCGCATGAAGTGTCCTCTTTGCGGGAGGAAGTGACGGCCGTTCTGGCCGTGGCGACGCCGCAGGATCAGGTCGTTGTTCGTCTTGAAAGCCCGGGAGGTGTCGTGCATGGCTACGGCCTGGCCGCGTCTCAGCTACAGCGCCTGCGTGAAAAACAGATCCCGCTGACCGTAGCCGTAGATAAAGTGGCGGCGAGCGGTGGCTACATGATGGCCTGCGTGGCGGACAAAATTGTGGCCGCACCGTTTTCTATTATTGGCTCGATCGGCGTGGTCGCGCAGATCCCGAACTTTAACCGCTTCCTGAAAAATAAAGAGATTGATATCGAACTTCACACGGCGGGTCAGTACAAACGCACCCTGACGCTGCTGGGTGAAAACACGGAAGAAGGGCGCCAAAAATTCCGTGAGGATCTCAACGAAACGCATCATCTCTTTAAAGACTTTGTGCACCGTATGCGCCCGACGCTGGACATTGAGCAGGTCGCGACGGGTGAGCACTGGTACGGCGTTCAGGCGCAGGAGAAAGGGCTGGTGGATGAAGTCGGAACCAGTGACGATCTGCTGCTCAACCTGATGGAAGGCCGGGAACTGGTAGGCGTCCGCTTTGCCCAGCGCAAGCGACTCCTTGACCGCTTTACCAACAGTGCCGCAGAAAGCGCGGACCGCCTGCTGCTCCGCTGGCTTCAGCGCGGACAAAAACCGCTGCTGTAAACAAAAACGCGAGGCTTATGCCTCGCGTTTTGCGTTAATCGACCAGGTGATATTTCTCGGAAAGCGTGTGCGCCAGGTATTTAAACATGTTAAACACGGCGGTGCTTTTCGGGGTCGGTAAGCCCTGTTCATCAAGGAAGTATTCGCCGCTGAAAACCAGCACGCCATTTCGCTGCTCTACGCCGGTGGCTTCAATGCCTGCCAGCGTATCTTCATGGTCACGAATAAGCTTGTTTGCTTCGATAAGCAGAGAGGCTCGGTCAATAGGTTGGGTCGTATTCTGCATAATCCACTCCTTAAACAGTGACAATAGTCTACGCCGAGGGCGCTTTGGGGGCAAATTTTCCCTGTAATGTGAGGGGATAAGCTGCAGGGGCCTGGCTGGCAGGATTTGCTTTTGCATGCTAATAAAGTTGCGTAACGAATTTTATCAGGTAGAGTGTGCGCTTTCGTCATTCTGGCAACAGAATTGCTTGACATTCAACCGGGAATTCGTCACGAATTACACGAGATGTGAGAAAAATACCCGAGAACTCAATCACCTGGGCGGCTTTTCTTTAACGCCCGGTAAGACAAAGGGGTTGATATCTCCTGACGCAGTCGCAATATCATTGGCTCGTCGTCAGCGGAAGGGAAATCAACGTGCGGCGTATTCCTGGAAGAATTAAATTAGGTAAAGGTGAATATGGGTAAAGCTCTCGTCATCGTTGAGTCCCCGGCAAAAGCCAAAACGATCAATAAGTATCTGGGTAATGACTACGTGGTTAAGTCCAGCGTTGGTCATATCCGCGATTTGCCGACCAGTGGCTCAGCCAGCAAAAAGAGCGCAGACTCTACCTCCACCAAAGGGGCTAAAAAGCCTAAAAAGGATGAACGTAGCGCGCTTGTCAACCGCATGGGTGTTAACCCATGGCATAACTGGGATGCACAATATGAAGTGCTTCCAGGGAAAGAAAAAGTCGTTAACGAGCTGAAGCAGCTGGCTGAAAAAGCAGACCACATCTATCTCGCAACCGACCTTGACCGCGAAGGGGAGGCCATTGCGTGGCACCTGCGGGAAGTGATCGGGGGTGATGACAAACGCTACAGCCGCGTAGTGTTTAACGAAATTACGAAGAATGCGATTCGTCAGGCGTTTGAGAAGCCGGGCGAGCTGAATATCGACCGCGTCAACGCCCAGCAGGCGCGTCGCTTTATGGACCGCGTCGTGGGTTACATGGTTTCTCCACTGCTGTGGAAGAAGATTGCCCGTGGCCTGTCCGCAGGTCGCGTGCAATCCGTCGCCGTGCGTCTGGTCGTTGAGCGTGAGCGCGAAATTAAAGCCTTCGTGCCGGAAGAGTTCTGGGAAGTCGATGCCAATGTGACCACGCCGGGCGGTGACGCTCTGCCGCTGCAGGTAAGCCATCAGAACGATAAGCCTTTCCGCCCGGAAAACCGCGACCAGACCATGGCCGCCGTGGCGCTGCTGGAAAAGGCACGCTATCAGGTACTGGAACGTGAAGACAAACCGACCAGCAGCAAGCCTGGTGCGCCGTTTATCACCTCCACCCTGCAACAGGCGGCAAGCACCCGTCTGGGTTACGGCGTGAAGAAGACCATGATGATGGCCCAGCGCTTGTATGAAGCGGGTTACATCACCTACATGCGTACCGACTCAACCAACCTGAGTCAGGACGCGGTCAACATGGTGCGTGGCTACATCAGCGACAACTTCGGTAAGAAATACCTGCCGGAAAGCGCTAACCAGTTTGCCAGCAAAGAGAATTCTCAGGAAGCGCACGAAGCGATTCGTCCTTCTGATGTTTCTGTGCTCGCTGAATCGCTGAAAGATATGGAAGCCGACGCGCAGAAGCTGTATCAGCTGATCTGGCGTCAGTTTGTGGCGTGCCAGATGACCCCGGCCCAGTACGACTCCACCACGCTGACCGTCGGGGCGGGTGATTTCCGTCTCAAGGCGCGCGGTCGTATTCTGCGTTTCGACGGCTGGACGAAAGTGATGCCTGCGCTGCGTAAAGGTGATGAAGATCGAACGCTGCCTGCGGTGAACAAAGGTGATGAACTGTCTCTGGTTGAGCTGATCCCGGCTCAGCACTTCACCAAGCCACCTGCACGCTTCAGTGAAGCATCTCTGGTAAAAGAGCTGGAAAAGCGCGGTATTGGCCGTCCGTCTACCTACGCGTCAATTATCTCGACGATTCAGGATCGCGGTTACGTCCGTGTTGAAAACCGTCGTTTCTATGCGGAAAAAATGGGTGAGATCGTCACCGATCGTCTGGAAGCCAACTTCCGCGAGCTGATGAACTACGATTTCACCGCGCAAATGGAAGACAGTCTCGACCAGGTTGCCAGCCATCAGGCGGAATGGAAAAAGGTCCTCGACAGCTTCTTCAGCGATTTCACCGACCAGCTTGAAAAAGCGGAGAAAGACCCTGAAGAAGGCGGCATGCTGCCTAACCAGATGGTACTGACCAGCATCGACTGCCCAACCTGTGGCCGCAAGATGGGGATCCGTACTGCCACCACGGGCGTGTTCCTGGGCTGTTCCGGCTATGCGCTGTCGCCAAAAGAGCGCTGCAAAACCACCATTAACCTGGTGCCGGAGAACGAAGTTCTCAACGTGCTGGAAGGTGACGATGCGGAAACTAACGCTCTGCGTGCCAAGCGCCGCTGCAAAAAATGCGGCACGGCAATGGACAGCTACCTGATCGATCCAAAACGCAAGCTGCACGTGTGTGGTAATAACCCAACGTGTGACGGGTATGAGATCGAAGAGGGCGAGTTCCGCATTAAAGGCTATGACGGCCCGATTGTGGAGTGCGAGAAGTGTGGTTCTGAAATGCACCTGAAAATGGGGCGTTTCGGTAAGTACATGGCCTGCACCAACGACGAATGTAAAAACACGCGCAAAATTCTGCGTAACGGTGAAGTGGCTCCGCCGAAGGAAGATCCGGTTCCGCTGCCAGAATTGCCGTGTGAGAAATCCGACGCGCACTTCGTGCTGCGTGACGGCGCGGCAGGTGTCTTCCTGGCCGCCAACACCTTCCCGAAATCGCGTGAAACCCGCGCGCCGCTGGTGGAAGAGCTGCATCGCTTCCGCGATCGTCTGCCGGAGAAACTGCGTTATCTGGCCGATGCGCCACAGCAGGATCCGGAAGGCAACAAAACCGTGGTGCGGTTTAGCCGTAAAACTAAGCAGCAGTACGTTGCGGCAGAGAAAGAGGGTAAAGCGACCGGATGGTCAGCCTTCTTTGTCGATGGCAAATGGGTTGAAGGCAAGAAATAATCTTCCCTAACCGTAACTTACCTGTGAAAGGGCCGGATTTCCGGCCCTTTTTTATTACCTTGTTATTATTTTTTGTTCCGTACTATACAGTCAGGCTATAAATGATATAGTGGTTATAGTTAACCTGTTTCTTATTATTAAATCGTCTTAAGCGATTGACCGCATGCGCTAAATCGGATGGTCTGGCATGAAATTACAGCAGCTTCGTTATATCGTTGAGGTGGTGAATCATAACCTTAACGTCTCTTCTACCGCCGAGGGGTTGTATACCTCGCAACCGGGCATCAGCAAACAAGTTCGTATGCTGGAGGATGAGTTAGGCATTCAGATCTTCGCCCGCAGCGGTAAGCATCTTACCCAGGTGACGCCGGCGGGGCAGGAAATCATCCGCATTGCGCGGGAAGTCCTCTCCAAAGTCGATGCGATTAAGTCTGTGGCAGGGGAGCATACATGGCCGGATAAAGGCTCGCTGTATATTGCCACCACGCATACGCAGGCGCGCTATGCGCTGCCCGGCGTGATCAAAGGCTTTATCGAGCGTTATCCTCGCGTCTCGTTGCATATGCATCAGGGCTCGCCAACGCAAATCGCTGAAGCCGTCTCCAAGGGGAATGCAGACTTTGCCATCGCCACCGAAGCGCTTCACCTCTATGACGATCTGGTCATGCTCCCGTGCTACCACTGGAACCGTTCTATTGTGGTGACCCCCGATCACCCCCTGGCGGGTAAAGGGTCGGTCACTATCGAAGAGCTGGCCCAGTATCCTCTGGTGACGTATACCTTTGGTTTTACCGGGCGTTCTGAGCTTGATACGGCCTTTAACCGGGCAGGGTTAATGCCGCGCATTGTTTTTACCGCGACGGACGCCGACGTGATTAAGACCTATGTCCGGCTTGGATTGGGGGTGGGCGTCATTGCCAGCATGGCGGTGGATCCGGTGTCAGACCCTGACCTGGTGCGTCTTGATGCGCACGACGTTTTCAGCCATAGCACCACAAAAATTGGTTTCCGCCGCAGCACCTTCCTGCGCAGCTATATGTATGATTTTATTCAGCGCTTTGCCCCTCATTTAACGCGTGATGTGGTTGATACCGCCGTGGCATTACGCTCAAATGAAGATATTGAAGAGATGTTTAAAGACATCAAACTTCCCGAAAAATAATCACACCCGGTATCTTTCCCCCAGGGAAAGATACCGAAATAACCTCTCAAAGCTAAATTAGAATTATCATCATCTGCGATTCCCCTGCCATATAATGTCATTATCCATTTAATACGTAAGGTTATAATGTCGTGAATTGGCGACAAAAGTAGAAACTAATTTACGCCTTCGCAAATTTTTCTTTTCAATTATTTATTTCTGGTCAAAAGATTGAATATTTCATACCTCCCAGTGCGTAAATTCACTGGCTTTTCGGCTAAAGTTTCTTTAGGATTTATCTCAACAGATGATTAATTGTACCAATTGTTTGGTCCTAAATGATAAGCGATGTCGATTGTATGAGGTTAGCAATGCCTTCAGGAAGTGAAGAACCGCAAAGGGATCCTGCGCTCAAGCGTAAAGCCTGGCTGGCGGTCTTTCTCGTCTCTACCCTGTTTTGGGTGGTGGTTGCTCTCCTGGCCTGGAAATATTGGGGTTAAATATGTCAGTGACGGTACGTACAGCTTCGGTAAAACAGATGTGTCAGCATCGTGACAGCGGCCACAGAGGGCGTAAAGCACCTGCGACTGTTGTACCCGCGTCCTGGAAACTGACGCCGCAGCAGCAGGCTTTTATTGATGTGTTCGCAGAAGACGAACCCAAAAAACAATAATTTAGTTTATTGCGTAATGATGCAAATAGTCTGAATATCGACTCTGCGCTTTTGTACTCTTTAATAAATACACATCAGCAATATAGCACTGAGGAACGACCTCGGAATTTTTATAAATAATGCCTGGTGTCCCTATGATGAATAACATGACGTCTCACAAATACTGGTCGTGGATCGGCGTTTTTACCGTGTCGATTCTGTTCTGGAGTCAGCTCATCTGGCTGGCGCTCCACTAAATTGTAAAACCTCGCTACGGCGGGGTTTTTTGTTTCCCCGCGCTGGACCAATCCTAAATTTATCAATTTGGGTTGTTATCAAAACGTTACGACATCTTTGTGTTATCTTTAATTACGGCCCTGATGATTGTCAGGGCATCTCTGTGATTAAGGAGGAGCTTATGTCGTTAACCCTACGCGAAGCCAGTAAGGACACATTACAGGCAGAAAATAAAACCTGGCACTACTACAGCCTGCCGCTGGCTGCCAGAACGCTTGGGGACATTTCGCGTTTACCCAAGTCATTGAAAGTTTTACTGGAAAACCTCTTGCGCTGGCAGGACGGTGACTCTGTCACACTCGATGATATCCAGGCGCTGGCAGGGTGGCTTGAGAAGGCCCATGCCGACAGAGAAATCGCCTACCGCCCGGCAAGGGTGCTGATGCAGGACTTTACCGGTGTTCCGGCCGTGGTTGATTTGGCCGCGATGCGCGAAGCCGTTAAGCGTCTCGGCGGGGATACGGCAAAAGTTAACCCGCTTTCCCCGGTTGACCTCGTCATTGACCACTCCGTCACCGTTGACCACTTCGGTGATGATGACGCCTTTGGCGAAAACGTGCGTCTGGAGATGGAGCGTAACCACGAGCGCTATGTATTTCTGAAGTGGGGACAGCAGGCGTTCAGTCGGTTTAGCGTGGTCCCGCCAGGCACCGGCATTTGCCACCAGGTGAACCTTGAATATCTGGGTAAAGCCGTCTGGAGCGAATTGCAGGATAAAGAGTGGGTCGCTTATCCGGACACGCTGGTGGGCACGGATTCGCATACCACCATGATCAACGGTCTGGGCGTGCTGGGCTGGGGCGTCGGCGGTATTGAAGCGGAAGCCGCCATGCTCGGCCAGCCGGTATCCATGCTTATCCCGGATGTGGTGGGCTTCAAGCTGACCGGAAAGCTTTCTGAAGGCATTACCGCCACCGATCTGGTGCTGACCGTCACCCAGATGCTGCGTAAGCATGGCGTGGTGGGCAAGTTTGTTGAATTCTACGGTGACGGTCTGGATTCGCTGCCGCTGGCCGACCGCGCCACCATTGCCAATATGGCGCCGGAATACGGTGCTACCTGCGGCTTTTTCCCCATTGACGACGTCACGCTGGAGTACATGCGCCTTAGCGGCCGCAGCGAAGAGCAGGTCGCGCTGGTGGAAGCGTACACCAAAGCGCAGGGCATGTGGCGCAATCCGGGCGATGAGCCTGTTTTCACCAGCACGCTTGAACTTGATATGGGAAGCGTCGAAGCGAGCCTCGCAGGGCCGAAACGTCCGCAGGATCGGGTTGCTTTGTCGGACGTGCCGAAAGCGTTTGCCGCCAGCAATGCCCTGGAAGTGAACGTGGCGCAGAAAGACCATCGTCCCGTCGATTATGTTCTGAACGGGCATCAGTATCAGCTTCCGGATGGCGCGGTTGTTATTGCCGCCATTACCTCCTGCACCAACACGTCCAACCCCAGCGTATTGATGGCAGCCGGTCTGCTGGCTAAAAAGGCGGTCGAGCTTGGGTTAAAACCTCAGCCGTGGGTTAAGGCCTCGCTGGCGCCGGGATCCAAAGTGGTGTCGGACTACCTGGCTCAGGCCAAACTGACGCCGTACCTGGACGAGCTGGGCTTTAACCTCGTGGGCTACGGCTGTACGACCTGTATTGGTAACTCCGGGCCACTGCCTGAACCCATCGAAACGGCGATCAAGCAGGGTGACCTGACGGTAGGCGCCGTTCTTTCCGGTAACCGAAACTTTGAAGGGCGCATTCACCCGCTGGTAAAAACCAACTGGCTTGCTTCGCCGCCGCTGGTCGTGGCATACGCTCTCGCAGGGAACATGAATATCAACCTGGTGACCGATCCGATTGGTCACGATCGCAAGAATGACCCTGTCTATCTGAAAGATATCTGGCCATCCTCGCGAGAAATCGCGCTGGCCGTTGAGAAGGTCTCTACCGAGATGTTCCGCAAAGAGTACGCGGAAGTCTTTGAAGGCACGCCGGAATGGAAAGCCATCAATGTTGCAGGTTCGGATACCTATGGCTGGCAGGATGACTCGACCTATATTCGTCTGTCGCCGTTCTTTGATGAGATGCAGGCCGAGCCCGCGCCGCTTAAGGATATCCACGGCGCGCGTATCCTGGCCATGCTGGGGGATTCCGTCACGACGGACCATATCTCTCCGGCGGGGAGCATCAAAGCCGATAGCCCGGCAGGCCGTTACCTGCAAAGCCGGGGTGTCGAACGCCGCGATTTTAACTCTTACGGCTCGCGCCGCGGTAACCATGAAGTCATGATGCGCGGGACCTTTGCCAACATCCGCATTCGTAACGAAATGGTGCCGGGCGTGGAAGGGGGCATGACGCGTCATCTGCCTGGAACGGAAGTCGTGTCGATCTATGATGCGGCCGTTAAATACCAACAGGAAGGGACGCCGCTGGCGGTGATTGCCGGGAAAGAGTACGGTTCCGGCTCCAGCCGCGACTGGGCGGCGAAAGGTCCGCGCCTGCTTGGCGTTCGGGTGGTCATCGCCGAATCGTTCGAACGTATTCACCGTTCGAATTTGATCGGCATGGGGATCCTGCCGCTTGAGTTCCCGCAGGGCGTGACGCGTAAAACGCTGGGCCTGACCGGGGAAGAGCAGATTGACATTAGCGGCCTGCAAAACCTGCAGCCGGGTAAAACGGTGCCGGTAACGTTAACGCGGGCAGACGGGAAAACCGAGGTGCTGGATTGCCGGTGCCGTATTGATACGGCAACCGAGCTGACCTACTACCAGAACGACGGCATTTTACATTACGTGATTCGTAAGATGCTGGATTGATGAACGAGCCCGGCACGCGTGCCGGGCTCAGACTGCTGACAAAGTGCTTGATGTACGTTTCGCCCGGCGGCGCTACGCTTGCACGGGCCTACAAATTACAGTAGGCCGGGTAAGCGCAGCGTCACCCGGCAAAAAACGGCTAAGTTGTTGATAACAGGGTTTGTCATCAATTTCAGGTAGCATCACTCTTTCAGCAGATGGCCCATTTTGGCGGCTTTGGTATCAAGGTAGTGGGCGTTTTTCGGGTTACGGCCGACAATCAGCGGTACGCGTTCAACGATGTTGATCCCGGCTTCGGTCAGGATCTCCACTTTCTTCGGGTTATTGGTCAGCAGACGTACTTCGTCCACGCCCAGCAGCTTGAACATATCGGCGCACAGGGTGAAATCACGTTCGTCCGCGGCAAAACCGAGCTGATGGTTCGCTTCAACCGTATCGTAGCCCTGGTCCTGAAGCGCGTAGGCGCGAATTTTATTCAGCAAACCAATATTACGTCCTTCCTGACGGTGATAAAGCAGCACGCCGCGGCCTTCTTCAGCAATATGAGAAAGGGCTGCTTCCAACTGGAAACCGCAATCACAGCGCAGGCTGAACAACGCATCGCCGGTGAGACACTCTGAATGGACGCGGGACAGCACCGGTGTCTGCCCTGAAATGTCGCCATACACCAGTGCGACATGATCCTGTCCGGTTGCCAGTTCTTCAAAACCCACCATCAGGAAATCGCCCCATGGGGTTGGCAGTTTGGCTTCTGCCACACGTTTAAGCTGCATGTGATTCTCCAGAGTAGGCTGACACGTTTCGTGCCTGTGCCCTGTTTTGCTTTCTGTATCAGTTTATTTTGCCACAAGCTCAGCATGTTCGCCTAATGGGCACCATGCTATATGAACGTTAAACGCACGATCCGACATCTCCACCAGGTGAATAAATTTCAGTTATGATTGTGACGCTTAGCGAAAAAGGAGAAGACATGCATTCAATCGCCAGACGTACGGCAGCAGGTGCGGCCATTTTACTGATTATGCCTTTGGCCGTATGGCTTTCCGGGTGGATGTGGCAGCCCGGGCAGAACGCCACGTGGTTGAAAACGTTATACTGGATTACGGAAACGGTCACCCAGCCCTGGGGAATTATTACCCACGTTCTCCTCTGCGCCTGGTTTCTGTGGTGCCTGCGCTTTCGTCTGCGCGCCGCGCTGATGCTCTTTGCGATCCTCGGTGGCGCTATCCTTATCGGTCAGGGCGTAAAATCCTGGGTGAAAGATCGCGTTCAGGAGCCGCGTCCTTTTGTCGTCTGGCTGGAAAAAACGCACCATGTTCCGGTGGATGAGTTCTACACTTTAAAGCGTAAAGATCGCGGCGCGCTGGTCAAAGAACAGCTTGCTGAACAGCAGGATATCCCGAAATTCTTGCGAAAACACTGGCAGAAAGAGACCGGGTTCGCGTTTCCTTCTGGCCATACCATGTTTGCCGCCAGTTGGGCGCTGCTGGGGGTTGGGCTGCTTTGGCCAAGACGCCGAACGGTCACTATCGTGATTCTGCTGGGCTGGGCGACAGCGGTCATGGGCAGCCGCTTACTGCTGGGGATGCACTGGCCACGGGATCTGGTCGTTGCCACGCTCATCTCGTGGCTGCTGGTGATGCTGGCGACCTGGCTGGCTGAACGATTCTGCGGCCCGCTAACGCCACCGCCGGAAGAGAAAGAAGAAATAGCCGAAAGGGACCAAACGGACGCCTGACGGTTGATATTCCGCATTTTGCCCATAGATCCATGACGTGCGCGTCACTTTTTCCGTTTCGCGCCCGTCACTAAAATGGTAGTTTATAAGGCTGATTGCGTTAAGTTGAACACACTTTATTCGCTTGAACCACATAACGGGAAGTAATGTGAAATATTTACTCATTTTCTTACTGGTATTGGCGATTTTTGTCATTTCAGTCACATTGGGTGCACAAAACGATCAGCAGGTGACGTTTAACTATCTGCTGGCTCAGGGTGAATACCGTGTGTCGAGCCTGCTCGCGGTCTTATTTGCTGCAGGCTTTGCCATTGGCTGGCTGGTTTGCGGTTTGTTCTGGTTAAAAGTCCGTGTTTCGCTTGCGCGCGCAGAACGTAAAATCAAACGACTCGAACATCACATTGCGCCTGCGTCCGACATGCCGGAAAGCTCTGGCGTGCCGGTCGTGAAGGAATAATCGACGATGCTGGAGTTGTTGTTTCTGCTTTTGCCTGTCGCCGCAGCCTATGGCTGGTATATGGGCCGCAGAAGTGCGCAACAAACAAAACAGGATGAGGCCAACCGACTCTCCCGCGACTACGTTGCGGGGGTCAACTTCCTCCTGAGCAATCAGCAGGACAAAGCGGTGGACCTGTTCCTCGACATGCTGAAAGAGGATACGGGGACCGTTGAAGCGCATCTTACCCTGGGTAACCTGTTCCGCTCGCGCGGCGAGGTTGACCGCGCCATTCGTATTCACCAGACCCTGATGGAAAGCGCCTCGCTGACCTACGATCAACGACTCCTGGCCGTACAACAGCTGGGACGAGATTACATGGCCGCGGGGTTATACGATCGCGCTGAAGATATGTTCGCTCAGCTGGTGGATGAAACAGATTTCCGCATCGGCGCGTTGCAGCAGCTCCTGCAGATTTATCAGGCCACCAGCGACTGGCAAAAAGCCATTGATACGGCCGAACGTCTGGTGAAGCTGGGTAAAGATAAGCAGCGCGTTGAGATAGCCCATTTCTACTGTGAACTTGCCCTTCAGCAGATGGGCAACGACGACATGGATAAAGCCATGACGTTGCTGAAGAAAGGTGCCGCCGCGGACCGCAACAGCGCCCGTATCTCTATCATGATGGGGCGCGTCTTTATGGCGAATGGCGACTACGCCAAAGCCGTTGAAAGCCTGCTGCGGGTTATCGATCAGGACAAAGAGCTGGTCAGTGAAACGCTGGAGATGCTGCAAACCTGCTATCAACAGCTGGACAAGCAGGAAGAATGGGTGTCGTTCCTGCGTCGCTGCGTGGAAGAGAATACCGGCGCAACCGCGGAACTGATGCTCGCTGACGTTGTTGAGCAGTATGAGGGTGGCGACACCGCGCAAGTCTATATCACCCGACAGCTTCAGCGTCATCCGACGATGCGGGTCTTCCATAAGCTGATGGATTACCACCTGAACGACGCGGAAGAAGGGCGCGCCAAAGAGAGCCTGATGGTGCTGCGCGACATGGTTGGCGAACAGGTGCGCAGCAAGCCGCGCTACCGTTGCCAGAAGTGTGGTTTTACCGCTTATACCCTCTACTGGCATTGTCCTTCATGCCGGGCCTGGTCAACCATCAAGCCAATCCGCGGCCTGGACGGGCAGTGATTTTTTAAAAGCCTTCATTTTAGTTACAACATACTGATAGCTTTTAGCACTTTCTCAACACCGTGCGGTTTGCCAGCCTGGCAGGGACATAAATGGCTTCTGTCAATTTGCGGCGGCGGCAGGTAGAATGCTGGCCGTTTATCTGTTCCGCGCCGCTGCGCGCCCATAGACGAAAAGGGCTGGTCATGACGTCTGTTACATCCTCCACTTCCCGCGTAATTACGGATTCTCCTGTTGTTGTTGCGCTTGATTACAATAAGCGTGACGCTGCACTGGCGTTTGTCGACGGTATCGACCCTCGCGACTGCCGTCTGAAAGTTGGCAAAGAGATGTTCACGCTGTTTGGACCGCAAATCGTTCGCGATCTGCAACAGCGCGGCTTTGACGTTTTCCTCGACCTCAAATTCCATGATATTCCGAATACCACGGCCCACGCCGTTGCTGCAGCCGCAGAGCTGGGTGTATGGATGGTCAACGTCCATGCGTCGGGTGGGGCAAGAATGATGACCGCCGCCCGTGAGGCGCTCCTGCCGTTCGGTAAGGACGCGCCGTTGCTGATCGCCGTCACCGTGCTGACCAGTATGGACGAAAGTGATTTACGCGACCTCGGCGTGACGTTGTCACCTGCGGAACATGCTGAACGTCTCGCGCGTCTGACGCAGCAGTGCGGCCTGGATGGTGTTGTCTGCTCCGCGCAGGAAGCGGTACGTTTCAAATCAGCACTGGGCCAGGATTTTAAACTCGTCACGCCAGGGATTCGCCCTGCGGGCAGCGATGTGGGCGATCAGCGCCGCATTATGACGCCTGAGCAGGCGCTGGCAGCGGGCGTTGACTATATGGTTATCGGGCGTCCGGTGACGCAGTCTGTAAACCCGGCTGAGACGCTTAAGGCTATCAATGCATCGCTGAACAAGGGGGCGTAATGACCGATTCCAACAGCCGTCTGGTCTACTCAACCGATTCCGGGCGGATAGACGAACCGAAAGCCAAAGTGGAGCGTCCAAAGGGAGACGGTATCGTTCGGATTCAGCGTCAAACCAGCGGACGTAAGGGGAAAGGGGTCTGCCTTATCTCAGGCATTGATCTGGATGATGCAGAACTGACTAAGCTGGCTGCCGAGCTGAAAAAGAAATGTGGCTGCGGCGGTGCCGTAAAGGACGGGGTTATTGAAATCCAGGGTGATAAACGTGATTTAATAAAATCACTGCTGGAAGCCAAAGGCATGAAAGTTAAACTGGCAGGCGGCTAAAATAAATGAGCCACGGCAAATGCCGTGGCTCGTGTTATATACGTGCGTATGTCAGACCTGAAATGCGTTTAAATATCGCAATATCGAGGAAGGCTTAGATAATAATTATTTGCCAACCTGGTGACCGATAATACCACCGACAGCAGCGCCACCTAATGTACCCAGCGTACTACCATCCGTTAATACTGCACCACCGAGAGCACCGGCACCGGCACCAATCGCGGTGTTACGGTCACGTTTAGACCAGTTAGAGCATGCGCTCAGGGACATTGCTACAGTGATTGCCAGAACAGCGGCGGCTAATTTTTTGCTGGTTAAGGTCATAATACTTTCTCCTGAATTATCGATTCACGGAAAGATGTACACGTTAAGTATAGACGAATCGAATACTTAATTCTTTTCCCCGTGAAAGCTGGTCGCGCAGGCGTTACTTCATCACGCAGGTGATAGTCACTTCCTGTTATATCGCTAACAGTAATTTTACGACTTTAGGGCAGGTTATACAGGTAAAAACTCTTAAAGCAGGGTTAAGAATCATCTCAGAGAAAGAACATGCGCGCCCGAAATTCGGGCGCGGAGGGAAATCAGGCGCTGGTTTCAATAATATTGACGATCAGACCGCTCTCTTCGAGTTTATTGCGATGTGCTTCGCTCAAACGATCATCGGTAATCACACGGCTAAAGCGTGAAGCGGGACCCATCGTGTAAGGATGAACGGCTCCAAATTTAGAGCTGTCGGTGAGCACAATGGCTTCGCACTCTTTTTCCAGTACGGCATTGACCACGTCAGAGCGCATCATATCCCGGCCGGTAAAACCTGTCTCCGGCTGCCAGCCGTCAATCCCGATAAAGGCCTTACTGAAATGAACCTGCTGGACGTACTGACGGGTCAGCGGGCCAACCATGCTTTCGCTTTTTTTCTGATAAATACCGCCGAGCAGAATCACCTCGCAGCGCGTCTCTTTAAGCAGATGCGCGATATAGCTACTGACGGTGATGATGGTAACGTCTTTTTGATCGGCAAGTGTTCGCGCCAGAAGGGCATTACTGCTGCCGTTTTCAATAAAGACGGTCTCACCGTTGTTCACCAGGGAGGCAGCAAATTCCGCCAGTTCACGTTTGAGCGCATAGTTGTTCATCATGCGCGTCTCAACGTCATCACTGTCCAGCGGGACCGCATAGCCGTGCGCGCGACGCAGGTAGCTCTGTTTTTCCAGCAGATTAAGATCCTGACGGATGGTGACTTCAGAAACGCCAGTGGTTTTCGCGAGATCGACTACGCTTACGCGTCCCTGATCGATGACCATCTGCAAAATGAGTTGTTGTCGGGAATTCATAGCATCCATTTAATAAAGCGAAACGAGGTCGGAAACGGTGGGCGTTAAACTTCCCACGGCGCTTTTGGCTGTCTGTTTTCGGGCGCAGCGTCAGCGCCATGCTGAGCAAGAAGTTCAGACTTCAGGATCTCAAGATTACGGATAGCAGAGTGATAATCGCCCGCCACCAGGATATCCAGCACGGTATCAATTCGTTGTGCTACAGCTTGTGCGTCAATCGTAGACATAATCTCACCCCAGGCGCGAAAAGTTAATATTTTCAATGATGCAGAAATTGGGTTCAAAAGAGAAGGGAAAAAATGCAATAACTAAATTACATAAACGGAAGTGATAAAATTATTCCCCCTCATACAGCGGGCTTATTGAGTGGATTAGTCTAAAACTGCGCGCAACGCGCTTTTTTATAGGAGGAAGTAGACTATGACAGTTATCAATCAGCCTACCTGTACACTGTTTACCGATACTGAACGGTTCACCCAGCTGTCAGGGTATTACGAGGCGGAGCGACATACCGTCTGGATGATGTTACGGGCTCAGCCACGGCCTTGCTTTAACCATGCGTTGATAGAGGAGATCATGAATTTTTCATGGCTCGTCCGCCAGTCTGGTTTTGCGGTTGATTTTTGGGTGACCGGATCGCTGGTTCCCGAAATGTATAACGCGGGCGGTGACCTGCAGTTCTTCGTTGAGTGCATTCAGCACGGTCGACGTGAAGCGTTACGGGCCTATGCGCGCGCCTGCGTTGATTGCGTGCATGCAGCCTCACGGGGATTTGATACGGGGGCCATCTCTCTGGCCATGGTCGAAGGCAGCGCGTTAGGAGGTGGGTTTGAGGCCGCTCTTGCGCACCATTTCGTTCTGGCTCAGCGCGATGCCCGTTTAGGTTTCCCCGAAATTGCCTTTAACCTGTTTCCGGGCATGGGGGGATATTCCCTGGTTGCACGCCGTTCAGGCATGAAGCTGGCAGAGGAGCTCATCTACAAAGGGGAATCCCATACGGCGGAATGGTACGAACAGCACGGCCTGGTGGATCTCCTGTTTGAACCCGGACAAAGCTATGTCTCCACCCGAACCTTCATCGACACGCTACGGCCAAAACTGAATGGCGTGAGGGCGATGCTGCGCGCCCGGACGCGCGTTCTGCAATTGCCGCGCAGTGAACTGATGGACATCACGGAGGACTGGGTAGACGCGGCTTTCTGCCTTGAACCGAAAGATATCGCCTATATGGAGCGTCTGGTGATGCTGCAAAACCGCCATCACGCGGCGGGCTTGCGTAAAGCCAGTTAATGCTGCTTTCGCGCCTGATATCGTTTTAGCCATCGCTCGAATGCGGCAGCGGGCATCGGCTTAGCAAACAGAAAACCCTGCCGTTCGTTGACGCCGTTCTTGGTCAGAAAGGCGTCTTCTTTTGCATTTTCGACCCCTTCGGCAATCACCTGCAGGTTTAACGCCTGCGCCACCGCGACGATGGCGCGCACCAGTGACTGGGAGATGGACTGCTTATGAATATCCCTGACAAACGATTGATCGAGTTTTATGGCGTCAATAGGGAAGCGGGCCAGCTGCGAAAGGGAGGAGTAGCCGGTACCAAAATCGTCGAGATGAATTTGCGCCCCCAGCCTGCTGAACTGCTGGATCACGGAGAGCGCCAGCTCTTCGTTCTCGATAAGACAGCTTTCGGTTAATTCGACATCCACCGGGCAGTATTCAAAGTTAAGATCCTTCAGCGCCTGCTTTAAGTCGCTAAAGATAGTCTGGTCGGCCAGCTGACGCGCAGAGACGTTCACGGCCACGCGCAGGTTTATTCCCTTATCGCGCCATTTTGCCACCTGGCGAACCACATCGAGCATCACCCAGCGGCCCAGCGGCACGATCAACCCCGACTCCTCGGCATAAGAGATAAACTCCAGCGGTGGGATCAAACCGCGTTCGGGTGATTGCCAGCGGACCAGCGCTTCCAGGCTTCTGACCTCGCCGCGCCAGGTGATTTTTGGCTGGTAGTGGATCAGGAGCTGATCGTTATCCAGCGCTTTACGCAGGTTGGTATCCAGCCAGAGATACTCAAACACGCGTTGGTTCATCTCGGGCGAGAAGACGCAGAACTTGCCCCGGCCGTTCTCTTTGGCGGTGTACATGGCGGTATCGGCGTTACGAATCACGCTTTCCCGGTCGTTGCCATGCTGCGGGGCGAGGGCGATGCCCAGGGAACAGCCGGTGTAAATCTCAATCAGGCCGATTCGGAACGGCTGGCGCAGGCGGGTTAAAATGCGCGACGCCATCGCTTCCAGAGAGCCCTGAGAGGTATTGGTGGCCATGACGATAAACTCATCACCGCCAAGTCGCGCCAGCACCTGTTCCTCATCCAGACAGCTCAAAATGGCGAGCGCGACAGCCTGTAACAGCTGATCGCCAAACATATGGCCGTAAGCGTCGTTGACCTTTTTAAAGTTGTCCAGATCGAGATACACCACGCCAACCTGCGTGTCGCCGCGGTGAGTGATGGCGTCAGAAATCAGGTCATGGATTGCATTGCGGTTTGGCAAGCCAGTGATGGTATCGGTATTGGCCAGCACGCGCAGCCGTTCCTGAGCGCGGCGTTCCTCGGTAATATCGGTACCGGAACAGATAAGGAAAATTTCATTTTTACCGCTGCCGCTGTGAACGAATTTGTTTCTGAACAGAAACAGTCGTTGCCCTTTACGCGTTTTGATCCAGCGCTCGACTTCATAGGAACTGCCGTTGCGGAAGAAACCGGAAATATTGCGCTTTGAGGCTGCCGCTTCGCTGCGGCTCATAAACAGCTTAAACACGTTCTGGCCAATCACTTCCTGCTCTTTCAGGCCGGTATACTCTTCGCTCAGTCGGTTAAAGCGCTGAATATTGCCGTTCTGATCGAGGATAACAATCACGGAGTTAGCCTCTGAAACGACCTGTTCCGCGAAAGAGAGCCCCTGAGCCAGGTCGCGCGCCACGGAGGGGGTATCATGCCAGGCGGAAGCGGTACCGGCCCACTCGTTACGGGTAATTTTCCGCCCAACAAGGTGAACCGGGAGGTCTTCCCCGAACAACGAGAGCGTCATGGAAATGCTGGAGGTAATCACGGTTAAGTGACGGATAAGATCGGCCTGATCGTCGTCCAGCGCAATCACCTGAGTGACATCGGCATTTTCACTGGCGGCAAGGTGCAGAGCATTGCTGTCAGCTGACAAACGCCACCATGGGCTGTGAGTCCCCATGTAGCGAAACAGCAAATTCTGCTCCAGATCGTCCATCATGTTTTCTCCCGCAGCTGTTCATTAGCGCACAAATTATTCATTTGCAGTCGACTTTTCCGTTGAGAAACAGCGGTAAAACCGAAGTGAACTTATTGTTTTTCCCTGATTTCTGATAATAAAACGAGTCAGGTTAAAAAGGATACTGGGCGTATAAAAATTCACGTAACCGAATATAACAACACTCTTTTACTGTAGATAATTATGGCGAATTTGGGCGAAGGGAGACTGAAAATAGTAAGAAAAAATAATGCTTTTGTGGCGGGGGTAAAAAGAAAAATTGTCGGCACTTCCGGAAAGGAAATGACCGACAATTGAACAGATTATCAGGCGACAGGACGCGCGATAATACTGCGGGTTTCCATACGGACTTCAGCAATGGTGACGTCAATCACGTCGGTGACTTTGTAAACTGTTTCACCTTTAATTTGCACCGTACCGTTTTCCTGACTACAGACCATTTCATCGCGCACAGCATGCAGGAATGGCGCAGGAATAAACGCGACAGCACCGTTATCGACCAGACGGACGCGCATCCCTCCGCGGCTGATATCGATGATTTCTGCGGCGAAACGGGTATCCGTACCGGCTTTATCCTGCAGGAAGCGTGCGTACAGCCAGTCGCCAACATCACGTTCCGCCATGCGGTTCAGACGACGGCGATCGGCCATCTGCAGCGTGGTGTCCTCCTGAGGACGGGCAACGGTTTCGCCTTTGATAATCGCTTTCAGCAGACGGTGGTTAACCATATCGCCATACTTACGGATCGGTGATGTCCAGGTCGCGTAGGCTTCGAGGCCGAGACCAAAGTGCGGGCCAGGCTCGGTGCTGATTTCTGCGAAGGACTGGAAGCGACGAATGCGGCTGTCCAGGAAGCCCGATGGCTGCGCGTCCAGTTCGCGGCGAAGCTTGCAGAAGCCCGGCAGCGTGAGCACTTCTTCCGGATCGACGTGCACGTCGTGATTCTTCAGCAGGGCTGCCAGCGCTTCGGTATTCGCCGGATCAAAGCCGGTATGAACGTTGTAAATGCCAAAGCCCAGCTTATCGCGCAGCACGCGTGCGGCACAGATGTTGGCGGAGATCATCGCCTCTTCAACGATGCGGTTCGCAATGCGTCGCGGTTCGGCCACGATATCCAGCACTTCGCCTTTCTCACCCAGAACAAAGCGATAATCCGGGCGATCTTTGAACACCAGCGCATGGGTTTGACGCCACTCGCCGCGGTTCAGACAGATGCGATGCAGCAGACGGATCTGCGCGGCAATGGCGTCTGATTCAGGTTTCCAGCTACCGGTATTTTCCAGCCAGTCGGAGACGTTATCGTAGGCCAGCTTGGCTTTCGACTCGATGGTGGCGGCAAAGAACTCGATATCGTCTTCAATCGCGCCATCCGCAGCAATGGTCATGCGGCAGGCAAGGACCGGACGCACTTCATTCGGACGCAGCGAGCAGAGATCGTCTGACAATTCACGCGGCAGCATTGGGATGTTGAAGCCCGGCAGGTAGTTCGTGAACGCACGGATTTTCGCCGTTTCGTCAAGCTTGCTGCCTTCAACAATCCAGGCGGTTGGATCGGCAATGGCAACGGTCAGGTGCAGTTTGCCGTCGGCGCTCTCTTCAGCGTAGAGCGCATCGTCCATATCTTCGGTGCTGGCGCTGTCGATGGTGACAAACTCCAGCGCGGTAAGATCGCGACGCGTCAGACCTTCGTCCTGCATCTCGGTTGCCACGCCGTTCGGCGCTTCTTTTTCAAGATTGTGGCGTGCCAGCGTGACCCACCATGGCACGAAATGATCGGCGCCAAAGGTAATGAACTGGGTCAGTTCCGCATAAAAACCGCGATCGCCTTTCAGAGGATGACGGCGCATTTCTGCTACGGCCCAGTCACCTTCTTTAAAATCATGCTCAACACCACGGGCGGCGCGGCAGGGAATGGCATCTTTCAGCAGAGGATGATCCGGCACGATAGAAAGGCGATCGTCTTTTCGCTGCACCTTACCCACAAAACGGGTCAGGAACGGTTCGATCAGTTCTTCCGGTTCGGCGGACTCGCGATCCTTCTCGGTATGAATGACGGCCATGACGCGATCGCCATGCATCACTTTCTTCATCTGCGGTGGCGGAATGAAGTAGCTTTTCTGCGCGTCAACTTCAAGGAAGCCAAAGCCCTTTTCCGTGGCTTTTACGACCCCTTCTGCACGCGGCGTCTGGGAATGCAGTTGCTGTTTAAGCTGCGCTAGCAGCGGGTTGTCCTGAAACATAATGTTCTATTTTCGTAGCCATTGAGCGGCTGACAGTTTTACGCGATTCTCACTGTCTCAGCAAGCGGTCTTTGGGTAATGAGTGTGGTTATTCCTCTTTACCAAACGCCACTTTCAGACGATTGAGCCAGCCATCAAACGCACTTTGGGTAAGCAGCGTGATGGCATATTCACCCTGGAGTCCTTGATCCGTGAGCGGGATAAACTGCGCGGCGCTGAAGCGGTCTGGAGAGCGGGTCAGCAGTTCGAGCGCTGCCGAAAGTGCGGGGGAGGTCTGCGGGATCTCTGCGCGGCTGTTTAACAGGATTTCTCCGGTCAGGTCGAGCAGCGTCGGCTCATGACAAAGCACCGGCGTCAACGCCTCGAGCGCGGGTTCGACCTGCCAGCGGGACAGGGACTCCAGCTGATGCGCATTCGCGTAGCGCAGCTCGACGACGGGTAAAAGCGGCATCCACGCATCGTGGCTCGCGGGAAGCGTGTGCGGCTGAATATGATGCCCCGGCAACCAGCGAACAGGATGTCCCAACAGGGCCTGGAAAATCGCGACCACGCGCGCCTGAAAACCGATAAAGCCGATAATCTGGTTAATCACCACGATGTCGTACGTGGACAGGCCCACCTCATCAAGCTGGTTCCGGGCTTTATCATCAATGACATCAGGAGAGCTGGCGAGCTGGCGGGCATACTGGGTGATTTGCGCCAGGCGGCGGTTGCTTTCGCGCGAGGAGTCCGGGCCGGGAAGCGGGGCGAGGAGGGCGGCGTAGTGGTTACAGAGCCGCTGAACGCCGCAGGCCTGTGCGACCGTTAACGCGGTACTGAGCCGATCGTAAGCGCTGAGCGTATGCAGTCGGTTCACGGGAATTGAGAGTGGAAACAGCTGGTGGCATAAGGCTCTGGCAGGAGTAAGCCAGCCAGAACAGGCGGCGACAATCTCATCAGGCAGGGCTAAATCGAGCAAAAAACGATCGTCGACGTTAGCGGCTTCGGGCACCAGGGGCAGAACATCCGTCTGCGCGTGGTTTGACTGGGTTTCGTGATACCAGTGGCCTTTGCCGGAAAAACGGCGTTGTTCCATGTGCGTTCCTTGATCTCAAAATGGCGATCAATATCCTGGCGTAAGGCAGATAAAGGGAAAAATATTGTTAGGTGATAACAAATAGCAGAACGGAATAACGAAGGGGTGACGCGGGGGGAAATACTCTCTTCCCGGGCGGGAAGAGAGTCACAGCTTATTTAATTTCCAGCTCGTTCATTGCAGCGATGTTGAAGCCGCCGTCAACGTGAACCACTTCGCCGGAGATACCCGCGGAAAGGTCAGAGCACAGGAATGCTGCAGAGTTACCCACATCTTCAATGGTAACGGTACGACGAATCGGGGTAACCGCTTCGCAGTGTGCCAGCATTTTACGGAAATCTTTAATACCGGAAGCGGCCAGGGTGCGGATAGGACCTGCAGAGATGGCGTTAACGCGCACGCCTTCAGGACCCATTGCGTTCGCCATGTAGCGTACGTTCGCTTCCAGAGACGCTTTAGCCAGACCCATAACGTTGTAGTTAGGGATAGCACGTTCAGCGCCCAGGTAGGACAGGGTCAGCAGGGCTGCGCCCGGGTTCAGCATCGCGCGGCAGGATTTCGCCATCGCAACGAAGCTGTAGGAGCTGATGTCATGCGCGATTTTGAAGCCATCACGGGTAACCGCATTCACGTAGTCGCCGTCCAGCTGGTCGCCAGGAGCGAAGCCGATGGAGTGAACGAAACCGTCGAATTTCGGCCATGCTTTTGCCAGTTCAGCAAACATGCCGTCGATGCTTTCGTCTTGTGCAACGTCACATTCCAGAACAATGCTGGAACCCAGCTGCGCGGCAAACTCTTCAACACGGCCTTTCAGCTTGTCGTTCTGGTAGGTGAACGCCAGCTCAGCGCCTTCGCGATGCATTGCCTGTGCGATGCCGTATGCGATGGACAGTTTGCTGGCAACGCCAGTCACCAGAATGCGCTTACCGGAAAGAAAACCCATAGCTTTAATCCTTATATTCATTGCTTATTTTGCCTTGTAATTCATAGCGTTACAGGCAGTATTTCAAAATCATTCGAAATTAGCTCGAAATTATAGCCCACTCACAGCCCCTTGTGTCACGATATTTCTCGCACTTCTCCGAAGTCGCATGTCCCGAAGAATGCGTCGCGGACACGCGGGGGCGCGAAATTTCAGCATTCGTCCAGTATATCACCCGGCAACAGCTTCGCCTCATCCAACCAGCGAGGAGGCGCGATCCCGCAAGGGTGTTCACGCTTTCCTGATGTTGCCGATGAAGCGCGCAATAACGATAAAGAAAACCGGTACGAAGAAGATCGCGAGAAGCGTACCGCTAATCATGCCGCCAAACACGCCGGTACCGATGGCATGCTGCGTACTGTCGCTCGCACCGGTGGCCAGCATCAGAGGAACAACCCCTAAGGTAAAGGCTAACGATGTCATCAGTATGGGGCGCAGGCGCTGACTGGCTGCATGAATGGTCGCCGCCAGCAGGGGTTGCCCTTCGCGATGCAGCTGCCTGGCAAACTCCACAATCAGAATGGCGTTCTTGGCCGACAGGCCGATAAGCGTAATCAGACCGACCTTAAAGAACACGTCATTGGTCATGCCGGCAACAAAAACCGCTATCACCGCGCCGATAAGGCCCAGTGGAACAACCAGCATGACCGCAAAAGGAATAGACCAGCTTTCATACAGGGCGGCGAGCACCATAAACACGACCAGTATCGACAGGGCGATCAGGCCCGGAAGCTGCGATTCCGATTTTTTCTCCTGCAACGAACTCCCGGCCCACTCACCCGCCATGCCCTGAGGCAGGCTCCTGGACAAACCCTCCATGATCTTCATTGCGGTGCCGCTGGATACGCCTGACGCCGCACTTCCGGTAATCCGTATAGCAGAATAACCCTGATAGCGCGTCAACTGCTGCGGCGCAACGTTCCAGGAGATCGTCGCAAACGTTGATACCGGCACCATCTCACCCATCCGGTTTTTCACTGATAGTTTCAGTATCTGTTCAGGCTGCATTCGGTAGGGGGCATCGGCCTGCATAATCACCTGTTGAACGCGGCCGTTATTCGTATAGTCGTTGACGTAATTTGAGCCCAGGGTGACGGAAAGCGTCTGGTTGATTTCATCGAATGAGACGCCCATCGCTTCCGCCTTTTCCCGGTCAACCAGGAGCGCAAGGCTGGTTCCTTCCGGCAGACCGTCTATATAGACATCACTGAGTTCAGGGCGTTGATTAGCCTGCAGAACCAGCGCGTCGGCGGCCCTCTTCAGAGCCTCATAGCCCGCTCCCGCTCTGTCCTGAACGTACCAGGTGAAACCCGAGGAGGTGCCCATATCCGAAATGGCCGGCGGGAGCAGGCTCATTGTGACGGCATCAGTGACGTTCGTCATGCTGGCCTGTATGTGGTCGGCTTCATCCTGAGCCGTCGAGCCCTGCCGATTTTTCCAGTCCTTCAGCGTGGTGAAGGCCATAGCCGAATTCGCTCCTGAACCTGAAAAGCCAAACCCCAGGATCATAATGTTGCTTTCAATGTCCTGCCGGGCCGCAATTTCCGCTTCAAATTTTTTAACCACGTTGAGGGTGCGCTGCATCGTGGCATCAGAAGGCAGCTGGATAGAGGACATAAAGTAGCCCTGATCTTCATCCGGCAGAAAGGACGACGGTAACGAAGACAATCCAACAAACAGCGCCGTGCAAAGCGCAACGTACAGGAGCAGCATACGCCCGGTTCGCTTCAGAACGGCACCCAGCCCGGCTTCGTAACAGATGGTGAGCAAACGGAAGCGCGCGTTAAACCTGGCCGCGAACCTTCCACTTCCGCTCTTTCCTGCCTTGTGCGGCTTGAGCAACGTTGCGCACAGGGCAGGCGTTAGCGTCAGGGCCAGAAACGCGGACAGCAGTATGGAGACCGCCATAGAAATACAAAATTGTCGATAAATAATCCCGACCGAACCCTCAGCAAACCCCATGGGGATAAAGACGGCAGTGAGCACCAGCGTGATCCCGATAATCGCCGGGGTGATCTCCTGCATGGCCTGCCGGGTAGCATCCCGTGGGGAGAGGCTTTTTTCCGTCATCAGTCGTTCGACGTTCTCCACAACCACAATGGCATCATCAACGATAATCCCTATCGCCAGCACCATGCCGAACATCGTCAGAATATTGATGGAGTATCCGCTCAATAACATCACCGTGAAGGTGCCAAGAAGTGCGACGGGAGCAACAATCGCCGGGATAAGCGTACAGCGTATCTTATGCAGAAACAGAAGCATCACCAGGAAGACCAGGACCATCGCTTCTACAAAGGTCTGAACCACCTTCATGATAGACAGTTTCACAAACGGCGCGGTATCGAAGGGAACCGTAAACGTCATTCCTTCCGGTAATACCTGGGAAAGCTCGTCGATGCGCGCGCGTACGCCTGAAGCCGTACTCATTGCGTTGGCACCCGGCGAGAGCTGGATTGCCGCAGCCGTTGCGGGCACGCCATTTTCGCGGATACCGAAAGCGTAACTTTGCAGGCCGGACTCAACGCGCGCGACGTCGGACAGTTTCAGCCTCGCGCCCGATGCATCTGATTTCAGAGTAATGTTTCTGAACGCCTCTACCGAAGTGAGTTGCCCCTTCACGGTGATGGGATATGTTACGCCTTGTCCCGCAGATGCTGGCTCATCTCCCGTTTTGCCGGGCGAAACCAGGGCATTTTGCTGGCCAACAGCAGTAAGCACATCGCTCACCGAAAGGCCGTAGCTGTGGAGCTTCATCGGATCCAGCCAGATACGCAGCGCTTTTTCGCCGCCAAACAGCTGAACTTTCCCTACGCCGGGCACGCGACGAAGCTCGTCACTGACGTTTCGGGCAAAATAGTCGCTTAAGTCGGCTTCCTCGAATTGACCGCTGGTGGACTTCAGCCCCACCATCATTAAAAATCCGGCATTAGCGGCCTCGACGCTAATGCCGTTTTGTCTTACCGCCTGAGGAAGACGAGGCTCGACGATCTTTATCTGATTCTGCAGATCCATCTGCGCCAGCTTAATGTCCGTGCCGGGTTTAAACGTGACGGTAATCGATGCCGAACCGGTTGTGTCGCTGGATGATTCGAAGTAGAGCAAATTATCTACGCCAGAGATTTCGCGCTCGATTAACGAAATCACCGACGTATTCATGATATCGGGGCTGGCCCCCGGGTAACTGACGGAAATAATGATGCCTGGCGGAGCCACCGCCGGATACTGCGCCACCGGCAAACGAGGAATAGACAGGAGACCCGTCAGGACGATAAACAGCGCCACAACCCAGGCGAAAATGGGACGTTCGATAAAAAAATGAGGCATTGGGTTATTTTTGTGCAAAAGAGTGAGGCAGAGACTCTACCGCGCACCTGTTTAGCGGAAGTGGGCGGTTTATGGAGGCCGTGTGGAGCAAGGGCTCAGATCATTCTCATAATGAGGTACAGCGGTGCTCCACCAAAAAAAATGATCAAATAACATTCATAGTAAAAGATCAGATCCTCAATATCGGGCATCGCGTTTAACAGCACGGTGAACGTAATAATGAGATAAACAAAAATCACCATCAGCCAGAAGGCGATGATAAGTAGCTCAATGAACGCGCCGGCTTTATTTTGTATGACCAGAAAAACCACTGACAATGCGATGCAGCCATAGATAAGGGGTGAAGAGAGCAGCGTCGAGGCGACTTTCTCATCCATTCTGTGTACCAGCACCAGCCAGGTATAAAGTAATCCCCACGACAGCAGCAGAAACAGGAAATATATGCCCAGTTTTTTAGGAGAAAAATATTTAGAAAGTTCCATGTTCATTACTTCAGCCAACTTCATAAAATCTTTAAGAAACAGTGGTAATTTGCAGCGCGCAATGCACAACGCGTTATGCCTCATTAGCGATTTTGAACGGACATTGTCGAGTCTTTATTGACTGAATGTGTAGGCTGTGTGGAGAAATAACCGGGCATTTAAATCAACCGGGAAATTTTCGTGACTACGGCACTTTTTCCCGGAGGCTGTGTCTTATTGTGCTCAAGATATCTGATAGCGTGCTTAAAGGGATTTCACCCGCGGAGATAATATGAACAAAAATACGCTGATCCTTGTTGTTGAAGACGAAGACGAAATCGCCGATATACTGATGAGCTACTTAGAGCGTTCGGGAATGAAAACGCTCAGGGCCAGGCAGGGCGAGCAGGCGATAACGCTCAATCGCCTCCATAAACCGGATCTCATCTTGCTGGACATTCACCTGCCCGTGTGTGACGGCTGGAGCGTGCTTACCACGCTTCGCCATGAAAGTGCTGTCCCCGTCATTATGGTTTCCGCTCTCGATCAGGACGTCGATAAACTTATGGGTCTGAGGCTCGGCGCGGATGATTACGTCATCAAACCCTTCAACCCTTCGGAAGTTGTCGCACGGGTTGAGGCGGTGCTGCGTAGAACAAAGCCTGCGCTTCAGCAGGCGGGGGCCCTGCCGCTCAGAACGCCATTCATTACGGTCTATCCGGATGATTTCTACGTGGAGGTTACTGCGGGGCCCGAGGTTATCTCCCCGGTCTTAACGACGACCGAATTTAAATTGCTTTCTTACCTGATGCGGTATCCGCGCAAGGTCTGTTCCCGTGAAGAGTTGCTCAACGCGTGTTTGCCGGAAGGCGATACGCTCGACAGAACTGTCGACAGCCATATGAGCAAGCTGCGAAAAAAACTGGAGCAGGCCGGTCTTTATGGCGTTCCCGAGAGCATCAGGGGCATGGGTTACCGGCTTGGGGAAAAGAAATGAATAAAGAATCTGTCCTGAGTCGTCAGATCTTAACGTATATGCTGTTGCTGACGTTTACGATAATTGCCATCGCCATACTGGGCTCCTGGTTTTTTTACTCCTTTATTCTGGATCATCTTCCCGGCGGCCCTGCTGCGGGCGATGACGAGCAGATGACGATGTGGGACTGGGTATGGATTGGGACCGCGACAACGATCAGCCTGATCATTGCCGTATTCTTTACGGTCAAACTTTCATCGCGAATACTCACCCCGCTAAACGCGGTCGCGTCCAGCCTGAAAAAAATTTCTCAGGGCGATCTGGACGCCAGAGCATTCTGTGCCAGTTCCCGGCTGGGAGAGATCAATCACCTGGTTACGGATTTCAATGAAATGGCAGAAAAGCTGCAAACGCTGGATATCCAGCGGAAATCCTGGAATGCTGCGATTGCGCATGAACTCAGAACCCCGGTCACCATTTTACGCGGAAGGCTTCAGGGGCTGGTTGACGGGGTGTTTACCCCGGACCCGGTGCTGTTTACTAACCTCCTCAAACAGACGGAAGGATTAACCCGTCTGATTGAAGATCTCCGGGTTATCAGTTCGGATGGCGGGGCAGGATACACGTTATACAAGGCCAGAACGGATCTGAAAGGGATAATACAGGACGCGCTCGATACCTTCATGCCCGAGTTCAACCGTAAGGCATTTACCGTCCATACTGAACTGAGGGAGCAGCAGTGTGTATTCGATCCCTTACGCATCAATCAGTGTCTGACCGTTTTATTTGACAATGCCTTGCACTATTCCACTTCGCGCAAGCTCACGGTAAAAAATGGTGTTTCGGATAAAGGCAATTTTATCCTGATTCAGGATGGGGGACCGGGTATTCCCAGGGAGTTTCATGACTTCCTGTTTCAGCCCTTTCAGCGCGATAACGGCGCCAGACAGTTGAACCCGGAAGGCTGTGGTTTGGGCTTGTCGGTGGTAAAAGCCATCATGCTGGCGCATGGTGGCGATGTTACCTACACCTTATCAACGCAAAACCACTCGATATTTAAACTCACCTGGCCCGACTCGTGAGCGTCAGCGGCAGGTCAAATGTGCCTGCCGGCGGTAAATGCCATATTTTTCCTAGCTTAGCATCCCATTCCTGCGGGGTAATCGACAGTTTACCGCGTCTCGGGCTTAAGGTTATTTCACTGAAATAGATTTCATCTTTTTTTAGCATGAGGTCAACGCGGCAGTAGTCAATGCCATCCGCCAGCTCCTGGGATGCCAGCAACGCTTGTCGGAACAAGGCCGGTTCGCCGGGCGCCAACGGTGTATTCGGATATTCCATCTGAAAGGGTTGTAAGTTCCAGTACCTGTCGTAAACGTTGATGAAACCTTTGCCGTTGTCATCCGTAAAATCCGCTTCAACATAGTGGGCAACGCCATGAAAGCAATGGATCCTCAGCATTTCGGGCGCTGTGTTCCTGTCTGCATCATCGAAGAGATCGACATACGGTTCGCAAAGTATTTTTGGCGTAATGTTTTTGTACTGCCATTCGCGCGTGGTGTAGTACATATTTTTCTTTAACGCGAGACTGAGTTTTTTACACGCTTCCCTGACGTTAAATTGCGCTTTGTTCGTACATATTATTGTGCTGCCACTGTCATGGTTGCACTTAAGGACGAATTTTTCAGGGAGCGTCGAAAAATCAATCTGGGACACCTTACTGTAGACGCCGAGTAATGGCACCGTTTTGACTCGCGTTGTTCTGGAGATTACGTATTCCCGAACGGCGAGTTTATCGGCAAGCAGGGTATAGACGTTATTGTGGTCATAAACCAGACGATGACATATTTTTTCACTCAACGTCGTGGGGGATTTAATGTCAGGATGCTTCCCCGATGCTTTCTTGAGCCTCACAGTATGAAAGTACAGGTCTGTCATTAAAAATGAACGACATTTTCTGATGAGATACTCGGTATATTTGAGAATGTAAGTGGCGTTGTTCATTTCTTCTCCTCCGTAATGTCCGGATATTCTGGAGAAGAACTGTTGATGTATTTTGCTGAGAATATGGAGCAGCTATGGAGATGAAAAAATTAAGGATTAAACAGCATATTAAGGCTATTTAATCCTTATTAAGCGTTGCAACGTTTGTTTACCGGTCTTTGCGCCACGCATCGGCTGTCAGTGCTTCACCAAAATGACCGGCTATCAGCCGTTTTGTCAGCTCGTGAAGCGGGGAGGCCATCACATCCGCCGTGCTGCCGCGCTCGACCACTTCACCCTGGTGCATAACCATCACCTGATCGCTGATGTGTTTCATCATCCCCAGATGCTGGGTGACGTAGATATACGAGATGCCCTGTTTTTCCTGCAGCTCCAGCATCAGGTTAATCAGCTGCGAACGCATCGACATATCCAGCGAGGCAAGCGCTTCGTCAGCAATAATCACTTTCGGGCGCAAAATCAACGCACGCGCCAGACCCAGACGCTGTTTCTGGCCGGGGGCCAGCATGTGCGGGTAGTAGCTTTCGTGATCCGGTAACAGCCCAACCATACGCAGGGTTTCGAAGATACGCTTGCGGCGCGCCTCGGGCTCCAGGTCGGTGTTCAGACGCAGCGGAAAATCGAGGATCTGCGAAATGCGCTGGCGCGGATTGAGTGAGGTCGATGGATCCTGGAAGATCATGCGGATGCGCTGACTGCGGAAAGAGTAATCCCCGAATGTCAGAGGATGATCGTCAATCAATACTTCGCCTGCCGTGGGCTCAACCATGCCGGCAAGCATTTTCGCCAGGGTCGATTTCCCGGAACCGTTCTCGCCGATGATAGCCAGGGTCTGTTTTTCACGCAGGGTAAAGCTGAGCGGTTTTACCGCGTCGACAGTTTGACGATGAAACAGCCCCGTGCGGTAGCGAAAGGTCTTACTCAGGTTGCGGACTTCCAGCAAGGTTTCGACCATTTCACTCTCTCTCCATGTTCAGCGGGAAATGACAGGCGTAAAGATGATTTTTGGCCCCGGTCAGGCGTGGCGTCTCAATACATTTACGCTGAGCATACGGACAACGCGGCCCCAGACGACAGCCTATCGGCAACGATTCCAGCAGTGGAATCGCCCCGGGCAGGGTATTCAGGCGGCTCTTATGCGGCATGGCGCTGCCAAAATCGGGAATAGCGCGGATTAGCGCCTGCGTATACGGGTGGTGCGGTGCGGTGATCAGATCTTCACTCGGCGCGGTTTCGACCGTTTGTCCGCAGTACATCACGTCAATTTTATCCGCCCATTTGCTGAGCATTTGCAGGTCATGGCTGATCAGCAAAATGGTGGTGTTGTTGTTCTGGTTGAGGCGCGACAGCAGGCGGAAGATTTGCGCCTGCGTGGTGGGTTCCATCGCGTTCGTCGGTTCATCCGCAATCAGCAAACGCGGCTGATTAGCCAGCGCGATGGCAATCATCACTTTCTGACATTCACCGTCGGTCAGCTCGTACGGGAAGCTGCGCATCGCATCTTTGTGATCTTTGATCCCGACGCGGTGTAAAAGCTCAATGGCGCGACGCTTGCGCCAGCCAACGCGCTGCCACCAGCGGCCTTTATAGGTCCAGCCGGGGATGTTTTGCATCAACTGTTTGCCTACGCGTTCGGACGGGTCGAGACAGGACTGCGGCTCCTGGAAAATCATCGAGACGTTATGCCCGACCAGCTTACGCCGTTCGCGGGGAGAGAGGCGCAGCAGGTCGATATCATCAAACCGCATACGGTCGGCGGTCACGCGCCAGTTATCTTTCGCCACGCCGCAGATGGCTTTGGCGATCAGGCTTTTGCCTGAGCCGGATTCCCCCACCAGCCCGCGGATTTCACCTTCAGCGAGGGTGATACTGATGCGATCGACGGCTTTAACCCAACCTTCACCGGTTTTGAATTCAATGGTGAGGTTGCGAATATCAAGAAGCGGCATTATTGCACCCCCGCGTTAATTGCACGGCGAATACCGTCGCCCAGCAGGTTGATCAGCAGCACGCTCACCATAATGGCCGCACCCGGCAGCATAACCGTCCACGGCGCCACGTAAATTAACTCCAGCGCGTCACCGAGCATCGCACCCCATTCAGGCGACGGCAGCTGCGCGCCGAGGTCGAGGAAGCCGAGCGCCGCGATGTCCAGAATCGCCATCGACAGGGCGCGGGTGATCTCGGTGACCAGCCCGGACGCGATGTTAGGCAGCACGGCAAACCACAGGATGTTGAAGGTGGTCGCGCCGTCCAGACGCGCAGCGACGACATACTCTTTTTCCAGCTCGTCATGCACCATGCTGTAAACCGAGCGCACGATGCGGGGCAGGATAGCCAGCCAGACGGCGAACATGGCATGCGACAGGTGCGGACCGGCAAAGGCAACCACAATGATCGCCAGCAGCAGAGACGGAATCGACAGCAGCGTATCCAGAATGTGGTTAAGCACCGCCGAGCGGAGGCCATGCGTGGATCCCGCAAAAATACCCAGCGCCAGCCCGCAGATCGTGGCCGCGAGCGTCACCACAAACGCGCCGCCCACCGTCGGGGCCGCACCGCTCAGCAGGCGGCTCAACACGTCACGTCCGAGGTCGTCCGTTCCCAGGAAGAAGGAGACTTCCCCGTAGCGGGACCAGGACGGCGGCAGCAGCTGATAGCCAAGGAATTGCTGGTCAATGCCGTACGGCGCAAACCAGGAGCCAAAGACGCACAGCAACACCAGACCGGCACAGCCATAAAGGCCGATCATTGCCGTGGTATCGCCATAGAATTTACGCCACACGGTACGCAGCACACCGGGCGTGCGCTTTTCACTGTATACGCTATCGTAAGGCATACCATTCCTTATGCTTCAATGGGTTGGCCATGGCACCCAGAATATCGGACAACACGTTGACAATAATCACCAGCGAACCAATCACCATCACGCCTGCGGAAATCGCGGCGTAGTCCTGCTGGCGGATAGCGTTAATCAGCCACCGCCCCAGGCCAGGCCAGCTAAAGACCATCTCGGTGATCATGGCCAGCGTGAGCATGGTGGAAAACTGTAATCCCAGACGCGGAATAACCGGCGGCAGCGCATTGTGCAGGACGTTGCGGCGCAGGATGGTCAGGCGCGACAGTCCGCGCGTGGCGGCGGCTTTGACATAGTTCTGGTCAAACACCTCGATGGTGCTCAGGCGCATCAGGCGGATCACTTCGGTTGTTGGCGCAACCGCCAGCGTCAGCACCGGCAATACCATATGGCGCAGGGCGCTGACGATCATCTCGTGACGCCACACCGAATCAGACAGCCACGCATCGATGATGGCAAAGCCCGTCACCGATTTAACCGTGTAGAGCAGGTCAAAACGGCCAGAAACCGGTAGCCAGCCCATCGTCAGCGAGAAGAAAAGCGTCAGCAGTAGCGCCAGCCAGAAGACCGGGATGGAGAAGCCGAGCAGGGCGAGGGCGCTGATAAACTTATCCTGCCATTTGTTGCGATATATCCCGGCCAGCATGCCCACGGGGATCCCGACCATCAGGGCAAAACCGAAGGCCAGAATGCACAGTTCCATCGTGGCCGGGAAAACCTCTTTCAACTGATCGGAAATAAGCTGCCCGTTAATGCTGGACACGCCGAAATCCCAGTGCAGCAGTCCGTTAAACCAGAAGAGCCAGGCATCCCACAGCGACGATCCCTGGAGTGGGGCGTGGGGCGTGAAATAGCTCAGACTAAAGCCGACAAAGTTCAGGAAAAAGAGCGTCACCAGCAGCAAAAGGAGCCGACGCAAGGTAAAAATAATCATGGTTTTTTCACCTCTTGTTCTTTTTCACGCGACACGCCAGCGAACGAGGCGTTGCCAAACGGGCTCAGCACCAGGCCTTTAATATCATAGCGATAAGCCTGAAGGCGCAGGGAAGAGGCCAGCGGCAGCACCGGCAGTTCCTGAGCAAGGATCTTCTGCGCTTCATCATAGGCGTCGATGCGCGAGGCCAGCTGTTGGGAAGCCAGCGCTTTTTGCAGCACGGCGTCAAACTCCCGGTTACACCAGTGCGCATAGTTGGTCTGCGAGTTTATCGCCGCACAGCTCAGCAGCGGCCGGAAGAAGCTGTCCGGGTCGTTGCTGTCGGTGGCCCAGCCGGTGAGGGTTAAATCATGATTCATATCCATCAGGCGCGCCTCCTGGAAACGGCCCTCTACCGGTACGATGATCACTTTAACGCCTACCTGCGCCATATCCGCCTGCAGCAGTTCGGCGGTCTTGAGCGGGCTGGGGTTCCACGCCTGGGAGCTGGTGGGCACCCAAAGCTGCAGCGTGAGGTTTTCTGCCCCCAGCGCTTTCAGCTGTTCACGCGCTTTTGCCGGATTGTATTCCGTAATTTTAGCCTCACCGTCGTAGGCCCACGAGGCGCGCGGTAAAATTGAGGCGGCGGTTTCCGCCGTGCCGTAATAGATCGACTGCATCAGACGCTGGTTGTTAATGGCCAGCGCCAGAGCGTGTCGAACGGCAGGGTTGTTCAACGGCGGTTTATCTGTGTTAAAGGCCAGATACGCGATATTCATGCCGGGGCGTAACGTCAGACGCAGACGCGGATCGTCGCGCAAAATCGTGAGCTGGCTGGCTGCGGGCCAGGCAAGCACGTCACATTCCCCGGTGAGCAGTTTCGAGAGCCGCCCCGTTCCGCCAGAGCCGAGATCAACCACCACCTGCGGCATCAGCGGCGTACCGCGCCAGAAGTGTTCATGGCGCTGCAGACGAATATATTGACCGGCGCGATATTCGGCCAGCTGGAACGGACCGGTGCCAACCGGCTGGCGATCGAGCAGTTCCTGACGATCTTTTTTCGTCAGCTGAGCCGCGTATTCGGCTGACATGACGGATGCATAGTGCGTTGCCAGGTGCCAGAGGAAGGAGGCATCCGGGCGCGTCAGCGTGAATTCAACCGTGCGGTTGTCGAGCTTACGTACGCTTTTCACGGTGTCGGCAAACTGCAGGCTGTCGAAATAGGGGAAATTGCTGCCGTTAACGTTATGCCACGGATGGTTGCGGTTGAAGATACGCTGGAAGGTGAAGACCACGTCATCCGCGTTCAGCTTGCGCGAGGGGGTAAACCACGGCGTACGCTGAAACGCGACATCATCGCGCAGGTGAAAACGGTAGGTTGCGCCGTTATCCAGCACTTCCCAGCTTTCTGCAAGCTCGGGCACGAGACGGTAGGTGTACGGGTCAACATCCAGCAGACGATCGTAAAGCTGCGCGGCAAGGGTATCCACAATCAGGCCGCTGCCCGCTTTTTGCGGGTTGAAGGTATCCACCTGGCCGCTTACGCAATAGACGAAGCCGCTGTCACGAATGTCAGGCTGCGGCGTTTGCCCGGGCGCGGCAAAGGCCTGGCTGCTAAACAGACCAAGTGCAAAAAAGGACGATAAAACCAGACGCATAATTTTTAAGGTATTAAATATGAAGTGGCTATCCTACTAATTTTAAACGACATTATCCAGTATCGTTTAAGCCTGAGGGCATAATGGGGGCAGTAACGTTTGCAGTCGGTCACTCAGCGTCACAACCCGATGCACGTTCATACCTGCAATCCACTTTGAATATACCTCATGGACTATCTTAGCATTTTCGTGGCGTATCTGACTCGCTATAAACGAAGGATTTAACCCGGCAGACAGGGTTTCGCAAAGTCGGTCGGTATAGTTACGTCTTCGCTGGGTAAAATGACAGGAATGCAGGGTACATTCCAGGTGCGATATCATTTTAATTGTAATATGTGTCTGATATATTATGATTTTTTACTAAAGTAAAACAAATTATGGCATTCAGACTACCCGCCAAACGCGAAGTGTTTGCATACTTTTGCCTGGGATTATGGTTTTACGGGATGTGTCGGCTTGACATCTATACAAGCGATGCGTACTTGATAGAACCAGGTTCTGTTTATTGGCCAATTATCTTGATTTCAGTCGCTATAGGTGCCTTTGCATCATGGCGCGTTTCGTCACGCGTCAAAAGCAAAGAGGGTAAACTGGAGCGCGTTAAGTTTTTCCTGGCTTGTTTTGTGTTTGTAGTGGGTGTCGTATCTTTCACACTCTGGGAAAGCACTGAAGCAATCATCGTTTCAAGTGCAACGCAAACAGTTAGCGGAACTTACCCTTTCAGGATGAACTACCCTGGACCTTCATGCGGAAAACATTGCCGTTGCAAGGCTGGGGTTGTCTATTATGACGAATTCTTAAAGCGTGAAATTGAATTCTGCCAGTGGGATGACGCTTCGTCTTTTTTCTACACAGACTCTATTCGTGTGGTCAAAAAAGTCAATGCTCACGGCGGTAAAATAATAAGCCATGAGGCAATTCACTAATTCAAAAGAGTGTCCTGAGATAGCTACATAATGAATAATAAGAGTGCCCAGAAGCAAGCGCATCACTGGAATAGTGAGCTTAGTGTCTTGAAAATAAAGTTTTTTTTGATCAAGTGAAATGATGCCGACAGCTAAAAGTAACGAACCACCGCTCGCCATGGTTAAAAGGTTAAAATAGAATTTCCAGGGGTGTTTAGAGCAATAAACATAATACTTCTCATAGGTTCCGTTGAGCCAGCCAATAAAAACTCCTGTCCTCAGAGCTTTACTTGTATGCCAGATGTAGAAAATACCGCCTAAGCAGAATGCGAGAGAAATCAAAAAATCTAGAATAGCCATCTTAATAATATCCTTATTCTTCTTGATTCATCTATTGCTTTTTTTTCATAAAATAAGTGAATTTTAAAGTGATAGACACTGTCATCGCATTTGATGCTTTTTGAGCAATGCCCTTAACTGATGGTAGGTCAAACCCAGCAGTTCAGCCGCCCGTTTCTGGTTATATTTCGCCGTCTTAAGGCTTTGCTCCAGCAGCTGTTTTTCCTGGTCGTGCTGGAACTGGCGCAGATCAAGGGGAAGAGCAGGGGCGTCGCCTGGAGATGCTGGTGCGGGCAAGGGCGGGGCGCTGCGCTGAAAAGGATCGATAATGATGTTGTCCAGCTCCGTCTCGCTGCTGCCGTGGCGATAGACGGAACGCTCCACGACGTTTTTCAGCTCGCGGATATTGCCCGGCCAGTGGTACGCGAGCAGCGTCTCCCGTGCATAATCGCTGAAGCCGGGGAACAGCGGCAGTCCGAGCTCGCGGCACATCTGAATCGCAAACTGGTCTGCCAGCAACATAATGTCGCTTCTTCGCTCGCGCAGCGGAGGAAGCTGCACGACGTCAAAGGCCAGGCGGTCGAGCAGGTCGGCACGGAATTTTTCCTCTGCCACCCTCTCCGGCAGGTTGGCGTTAGTGGCGCACACCAGGCGCACGTTCACCTGCAGCGGCTGGCTACCGCCGACGCGCTCCAGCTCGCCGTATTCAATCACGCGCAGCAGTTTCTCCTGCACCAGCATGGGCGCGGTGGCCAGCTCATCAAGAAACAGCGTACCGCCGTCGGCGCGCTCAAAGCGTCCGGGATGGCGTTTCTGGGCGCCGGTAAACGCGCCCGCCTCATGGCCGAAGAGCTCGGTGTCGAGCAGGTTTTCATTCAGCGCCGCGCAGTTAAGGGAAATGAAGGGGCCGTCCCAGCGCCCGGATAAATAGTGCAGACGGTTGGCGATGAGTTCCTTACCCGTACCGCGCTCGCCGATAATCAGCACCGGTTTATTGAGCGGCGCCAGGCGAGAAACCTGTTCCAGCACTTCCAGAAAGCTGTTTGCTTCGCCGAGTAAATTGTCTTTGTATCCAGGCATGATGAAATTAACCACTCCTTAGCGATATTCACCAGGCAAGAATAGTTCTTCACTGCATGAAAATCAACCATGGCCTGTTAAATCAATAAGATAAAAAGTTGGCATGAGATTTGTATTATCTGTACAGCAGGGCATCGCCCGATAACATAACTATGAGGAGTCAATTATGGGTATTTTTTCTCGTTTTGCCGACATCGTGAACGCCAACATCAACTCACTGCTGGAGAAAGCGGAAGATCCGCAGAAGCTGGTGCGTCTGATGATTCAGGAAATGGAAGACACGCTGGTTGAAGTCCGCTCTACCTCCGCCCGCGCGCTGGCGGAGAAAAAACAGCTTACGCGTCGTATTGAACAGGCCACCGCTCAGCTGAACGAATGGCAGGAAAAAGCAGAGCTCGCGCTGCGCAAAGACAAAGAGGATCTGGCCCGTGCGGCGCTGATCGAAAAACAGAAGCTGGCAGACATGGTCGCGACGCTCGAGCATGAAGTGACGCTGGTGGATGACACGCTCACCCGCATGAAAAAAGAGATTGGCGAGCTGGAAAACAAGCTGAGCGAAACCCGCGCGCGTCAGCAGGCGCTGACCCTGCGTCATCAGGCGGCAAGCTCTTCCCGTGACGTGCGTCGCCAGCTCGACAGCGGTAAGCTGGATGAAGCGATGGCCCGTTTTGAGTCCTTTGAGCGTCGTATCGACCAGATGGAAGCGGAAGCCGAAAGTCACGGTATCGGTAAGCAGAAGTCGCTGGATCAGCAGTTTGCTGACCTCAAGGCCGATGATGAAATCAGCGAGCAGCTGGCGGCACTGAAAGCCAAAATGAAGCAAGATAACCAATAATAATTCGTGCGGCACCTGAACGTGCCGCATCGTAAGACAAGGAGTACACATGAGCGCGCTTTTTCTGGCTATTCCCCTGACTATTTTCGTGCTGTTCGTTTTGCCGATTTGGCTATGGCTGCACTACAGCAACCGTTCCTCACGGGGCGAACTCTCCCAGAGTGAACAACAGCGTCTGGTACAGCTCTCCGACGAGGCGAACAAAATGCGCGAACGCATTCAGGCGCTGGAAGCCATCCTGGATGCTGAACATCCAAACTGGAGGGACCGTTAATGTCTGGACTGAATCTGAACAAAAAACTGTGGCGAATTCCACAGCAGGGCATGGTACGCGGCGTCTGTGCCGGGCTGGCTCATTATCTTGACGTCCCGGTTAAGCTGGTACGCGTGGTGACGGTGCTGTCGATCTTCTTTGGTCTGGCATTTATTACCCTGGTCGCGTACATCGTGCTGTCGTTTGTTCTTGACCCGATGCCGGAAGGAGAACTGGCGGCGGAAGGCGCCCCCACCAGCAGCGATCTCCTTAATGCTGTTGATGAACAACTCGCTGCCGGGGAGAAGCGGTTACGGGAAATGGAACGCTATGTCACGTCGGATACTTTTACGCTGAGAAGTCGTTTTCGTCAGCTTTAAGAGAGAGAAGAGATGAAACAACACTGGCAACAGGCCGGTCAGAAGGTTAAACCCGGCCTCAAAATCGCAGGTAAACTGGTCCTGCTGACCGCGTTACGTTTCGGCCCGGCAGGCGTGGCGGGGTGGGCGATAAAATCTGTTGCCCGCAAGCCGGTCAGAATGGTTCTGGCCGTGGCGCTCGAACCGCTGTTGCAAAAAGTGGCAAAACGGCTGTCGCGCCGCTACTTGTCCCAGTAATTCCCTCACGCGTTAGCCCTTACTCTTCCAGGAGAGGGGCTGGCGATGATTAACCGCACTTCCTCGTTAACCCTGCTTTCTTTGCGGCAGCTCACAATATTGTGCTGAGCTGCTTTGCAATCGTGTTTTTCTCCTGCCCGGTCCGTTGACAGATATTTTTCATGGGAGTAGATTGCCACTCCGTGGGACCGCTACCATGGAAAATCAAGTGAACGAAAAAATTAAAGCACTCATTAATCTTGTTTATGGAAAAACGTTTTCTGAAGCACATCTTCATGTGTTGCTGGAAAATATTGAAAAGGCCGCCTCTGTTATTACAGAAAAGCGTAAAATGGGCTGGGATGAAAAAGATGTCGTTCTGATAACCTATGCCGACCAGTTTTCAGCGAAAGGGGAGAAAGCACTCCCTGTTTTTACACGTTTTTATAACAAATGGCTTTCGCGTTCTTTTTCTCATGTCCATCTTTTGCCTTTTTATCCGTGGTCCTCGGACGACGGCTTTTCTGTCATTGATTATCATGAAGTTGCGCCTGAAACCGGAACATGGCGAGATGTTGCTGAATTAAAACAGTCAGCAAGCCTGATGTTTGATTTCGTCTGCAATCATATGTCGGCCAAAAGTGCCTGGTTTGCTAATTACCTGAAGCAAATGCCAGGGTATGATGATTTCTTTATTTCTGTCGATCCTGAAACAGATTTATCCGCGGTGACGCGTCCGCGTGCCTTACCGCTTCTTACCCCTTTCACGCTTCATGATGGCAGCGTACGACACCTGTGGACCACCTTCAGTGAGGACCAGGTTGATCTCAACTTCGCCTCTCCGCAGGTGCTGATTGCGATGGTCGACGTACTGCTGCATTACCTTATTGAAGGGGCGCGATATATTCGACTGGATGCCGTTGGGTTCATGTGGAAAATACCGGGAACGAGCTGCATTCACCTTGAGCAAACCCACCAGCTCATCCAGCTTTTCCGCGTCATTACCGAGGCGGTTGCCCCCGGCACGGTGATAATCACCGAGACGAATGTTCCGCATAAAGATAACGTCTCTTACTTCGGTAACGGCGAAAATGAAGCGCAGATGGTTTATCAGTTCTCGTTGCCCCCGCTGGTGCTGCATGCGGTGCATTGTCAGAATGTGCGCACGCTGAGCCAGTGGGCGGCGTCGCTGGCGTTGCCTTCCACCAAAACCACCTGGTTCAACTTCCTGGCCTCGCATGATGGCATTGGTCTTAACCCATTACGCGGAATATTACCTGAGTCGGAGATCCTCTCGCTTGTAGAGAAGCTGCAGTCTGAAGGCGCGTTGGTTAACTGGAAAAATAACCCGGATGGCACACGAAGCCCTTATGAAATTAATGTGACCTATCTGGATGCATTAAGTACGCGAGAAAGTCATGATAGCGATCGCATTGCCCGGTTTATTCTGGCCCATGCCGTCCTTTTAAGCTTCCCCGGTGTGCCTGCGATTTATATCCAGAGTATTCTCGGTTCCCGTAATGATTATGACGGGGTAGAGCGTCTGGGATATAACCGTGCGATAAATCGCGAAAAATATACCGCAGGAAAAATTGATAGTGCGCTTGAAGATAAAAATAGTCTGCGTTATCAGATCTATTGTGCGTTAAGCCAGTTAATCGTACTGCGTCGTGCGGAAAAAGCATTCCACCCTGACAGTCAGGCTTATTTTAGCACGTCAGGTGAGCATGTTTTAAAAATTGTTCGCGTGGCGGATTGTGGTGAAAAAATAACAGCGCTATTTAATTTCAGTGATGCTCCTCAAACGGTTGAATCTGACATTCACGCCGGAAGGGAATTGATTAGCGGAGAAGATATTACCGATACGACTCTGACCCTAAATCCATGGCAGGTTTTGTGGATTAAAGAAAACTAAAAAGGACCTTAAACATGAAAACACCCAGAATTGTGCTGATATCAGCACTGGTTTCGTGCGCCCTGTTATCAGGCTGTAAGGATGACAAAGCGTCCTCTGTCACCATTGAGTTTATGCACTCGTCGGTAGAGCAGGAGCGTCAGGCCGTTATTACGAAACTGATCGAAAAATTCGAGAAAGAGAACCCTGACATCACGGTAAAACAGGTACCGGTGGAAGAGGATGCCTACAACACCAAGGTGATTACGCTGGCAAGAACCGGCGCGCTGCCTGAAGTGATTGAGGTCAGCCATGACTACGCAAAAGTAATGGATAAAGAACAGCTTCTGGATCGTGACGCTATCGCTGAAGCCGTTAAAGCGGTGGGGGAAAACACCTTCTATGACGGAATCTTACGCGTAGTCCGTACGGAAGATGGCGCAGCCTGGACGGGCGTGCCGGTCAGCGCCTGGCTTTCCGGCGTCTGGTATCACAAAGATGTGCTGGCCGCGGCGGGCATTGAGGAGCCGCATAACTGGGAACAGCTTCTGCAAGCCAGCCAGCGTCTGAACGACCCGGCTAAAAAGCATTACGGCATCGCGCTGCCGACGGCGGAAAGCGTGATGACCGAGCAGTCATTCTCTCAGTTTGCCCTTTCCGGTGGCGCGAACGTGTTTGATGCAAAAGGCAATGTCGATATCGATACCCCGGAAATGGCAAAAGCGCTGGCGTTTTATAAAGCGCTGGCTGCGACCACCATGCCGGGTTCGAACGATGTCATGGAGATCAAAGACGCCTTCATGAACGGTTCTGCGCCGATGGCGGTTTATTCCACCTACATCCTGCCTGCCGTCTACAAGGACGGAAACCCTTCTAATCTGGGCTTCGTTGTCCCGACTGAAACGTCATCGGCGGTGTACGGCATGATCACCTCGCTCACGATCACCACCGGACAAACCGAAGAGGAGACCAAAGCGGCCGAGAAGTTTGTTACCTGGATGGAACAGGCTCAAAACGCGACGGACTGGGTCATGATGTCGCCGGGCGCGGCGCTGCCGGTAAACAAACTGGTGGTGGGCACGGAGACCTGGAAAAACAACGACGTGATTAAAGCGTTTGGGCAGTTGCCTTATGAGCTGATTGCGCAGTTCCCGAACGTGCAGGTGTTTGGCGCCGTGGGGGATAAAAACTTCACCCGCATGGGCGACGTGACGGGCTCCGGCATTATCAGTTCCATGGTGCATAACGTCACGGTGGGGCAGAAGGACCTTAACACAACGTTAAGCAGCAGCCAGAAGCGACTGACTGATCTCATTACACAACGATAGGAGCGCTCTGCGGAAGGAAATTATGAAGACGTTGTTTTCTGGTCGTTCAGATATGCCTTTCGCCATGCTGCTGTTGGCCCCCAGCCTGATACTGCTGGGGGGCCTGGTGGCCTGGCCAATGATTTCCAATATTGAAATCAGTTTTTTACGCTTGCCGCTCAATCCGCGCATTAGCGCCGTGTTTGTCGGACTGGACAATTACATTCGCATTCTCAGCGATGCCGCTTTCTGGCACTCGCTGTGGATGACCTTCTGGTACACGGCGCTGGTAGTGATTGGCAGCACGGTGCTGGGGCTTGCCGTCGCCATCTTTTTCAATCGCGAGTTTCGCCTGCGCAAGACGGCACGTTCACTGGTGATTTTATCCTACGTCACGCCGTCTATTTCGCTGGTGTTTGCCTGGAAATACATGTTCAACAACGGCTACGGCATCGTGAACTATCTGGGTGTAGACCTGTTGCACCTGTATGACCAGGCGCCGCTGTGGTTTGACAACCCGAACAGCAGCTTCGTACTGGTGGTGCTGTTCGCGATCTGGCGTTACTTCCCGTACGCGTTTATCTCATTCTTGGCGATTTTACAGACCATTGATAAATCCCTGTATGAAGCGGCGGAAATGGACGGTGCAAATGCCTGGCAGCGTTTTCGTATCGTCACGCTGCCCGCGATTATGCCGGTGCTGGCCACGGTGGTCACGCTTCGCACCATCTGGATGTTCTACATGTTTGCTGACGTCTACCTGCTGACCACGAAGGTCGATATTTTGGGCGTCTATCTCTACAAAACCGCATTCGCTTTCAACGATTTGGGCAAAGCAGCGGCGATCTCTGTGGTGCTGTTCGTGATTATCTTCGCTGTGATTCTGCTGACCAGAAAAAGGGTGAACCTCAATGGCAACAAATAAACGCGTACTGAGCCGTATTGGTTTTTATCTGGGGCTGGCGGTATTTCTGATCATCACGCTTTTCCCGTTCTTCGTGATGCTGATGACGTCATTCAAGAGCGCCAAAGAGGCGATTTCGCTCCATCCGACCATTCTGCCGCAGGCGTGGACGCTGCAGCATTACATCGACATCTTTAACCCGCTGATCTTCCCGTTTGTGGATTACTTCAGAAACAGCATGGTGGTGTCGCTGACCTCATCGGTGATTGCCGTGTTTCTCGGTACGCTGGGCGCTTACGCCTTGTCCAAGCTGCGTTTTAAGGGCCGTACGACGATCAATGCGAGTTTTTACACCGTCTACATGTTCTCCGGCATCTTGCTGGTGGTGCCGTTGTTCAAAATCATCACCGCGCTGGGGATCTACGACACCGAGCTGGCGCTGATTATCACCATGGTGACGCAGACGTTACCGACGGCGGTGTTCATGCTGCGCAGCTACTTCGACACCATTCCGGACGAAATAGAAGAAGCCGCAATGATGGACGGCCTTAACCGCCTGCAAATCATCTTCCGTATTACCGTGCCGCTGGCGATATCCGGGCTCGTATCGGTGTTTGTCTACTGCTTCATGGTGGCGTGGAACGACTATCTGTTTGCGTCCATTTTCCTGTCCAGCGCCAGCAACTTCACCTTGCCGGTCGGGCTGAACACGCTCTTTAGCACACCTGATTATATCTGGGGTCGCATGATGGCGGCATCGCTGGTGACGGCACTTCCGGTGGTCATCATGTACGCCCTGTCTGAACGTTTTATTAAAAGTGGTTTGACCGCCGGTGGCGTGAAGGGCTGAGGCGGCCAATTTTAACAAGGAGTCAATCATGAAAAAATTAGTTGCGACAGCGCCACGCGTGGCGGCGCTCGTAGAGTATGAAGATCGCCCGGTTGCGGGACATGAAGTGAAAATTCGTGCCTGCTTTGGCGCACCGAAACACGGTACCGAAGTGGTGGATTTCCGCGCGGCAAGTCCGTTTATCGATGAAGAGTTCAATGCGGAGTGGCAGATGTTTACCCCGCGCGAAGAGGGGGCGGCCCGCGGGATAGAATTCGGTAAGTTCCAGCTGGGTAATATGATTGTCGGCGACATTATCGAATGCGGCGCTGACGTCACGGAATACCAGACGGGCGATCGCGTCTGCTGTTACGGGCCGCTTCAGGAGACGGTCATCGTGAATGCCGTCAACAACTACAAGCTGCGCAAAATGCCGCAGGGTGCCTCCTGGAAGAACGCCGTCTGCTACGATCCGGCACAGTTTGCCATGAGCGGCGTGCGTGATGCCAACGTGCGGGTCGGGGACTTTGTCGTGGTGGTAGGCCTCGGCGCGATTGGGCAGATTGCGATCCAACTGGCGAAAAAAGCCGGCGCGTCAGTCGTCATCGGCGTGGATCCTATCGAACACCGTTGCGACATTGCCCGCCGTCATGGCGCGGACTACTGCCTGAACCCAATCGGCACAGATGTCGGTCTGGAAATTAAAAAGCTGACCGGAAAGCAGGGCGCAGATGTGATCATCGAGACCAGCGGCTTTGCCGATGCGCTGCAGTCCGCACTGCGCGGCCTCGCCTACGGCGGCACCATTTCCTACGTTGCGTTCGCTAAACCGTTCGCTGCAGGCTTCAATCTGGGGCGTGAAGCGCACTTCAACAACGCGAAGATTGTCTTCTCCCGCGCCTGCAGTGAGCCAAACCCGGACTACCCGCGCTGGAGCCGCAAGCGTATTGAAGAGACCTGCTGGGAACTGCTGATGAACGGTTATCTGAATTGTGAAGATCTGATCGACCCGGTTGTGACCTTTACCAGCAGCGCTGAAAGCTACATGAAATATGTGGATCAGCATCCGGAACTGAGCATCAAAATGGGCGTCACTTTTTAAGCTAAGGAAAGCAACTCATGAAAATCGCAACACAAAATCAGGCCTTTTTCCCGGGCAATATCCTGGAGAAATTCGAGTACATCAAAGCGATGGGTTTTGATGGCTATGAAATTGACGGCAAGCTGCTGGTGGAAAACCTCGCCGAGGTGAAAGCGGCGATTAAGGCCACCGGCCTGCCGGTCACGACCGCCTGCGGCGGATACGATGGCTGGATTGGTGACTTTATCGAAGAGCGTCGTCTGAACGGCTTAGCGCAGATTGAACGCATTCTGGAAGCGCTGGCCGAAGTGGGCGGCAAGGGCATTATCGTGCCTGCAGCCTGGGGCATGTTCACCTTCCGTTTACCGCCAATGACTTCACCACGCAGCCTCGAAGGCGACCGCAAAGCGGTAAGTGCTTCGCTGCGCTGGCTGGATGAGGTGGCAGCGCGCACCGGAACCACCGTCTATCTGGAGCCGCTGAACCGCTACCAGGATCACATGATCAACACCCTGGCTGACGCACGACGCTATATCGAAGAGAACGGCCTCAAGCACGTGCAGATCATCGGTGATTTCTATCATATGAACATTGAAGAAGATTCGCTGACGGAGGCGCTGCATCAGCATCGCGATCTGCTGGGCCATGTGCACATCGCTGATAACCATCGTTACCAGCCGGGAAGCGGTAGCCTCGATTTTGCCAGCCTGTTCGATCAGCTGCGTGCGGATAATTACCAGGGCTATGTGGTTTACGAGTGCCGCGTACGTGCTGAAGATCCCGCTCAGGCTTATCGGGATTCCCTCACTTATTTACGTGAATGCTAAGGATGACGAGCGTGATGAGTGCTTCAACAACGTCGCCACTGCGCGTCGCCATCATTGGCGCCGGGCAGGTTGCGGACAAAGTGCATGCCTCGTATTACGCCACGCGCAGTGATGTTCAGATGGTGGCTGTCATGGACAGCCGCCTCGAACAGGCACAGGCTTTTGCGGAGCGTCATGCCATACCGTCGGCGTGGCAGGACGCGTGCGCCATGCTGGAGGCGGTTAAGCCGGACGTGGTGAGCGTTTGTTCGCCAAACCGATTTCATTTTGAGCATGTGATGGCGGCGCTGGAGGCTGGCTGTCATGTGATGTGCGAAAAACCGCCCGCCATGACGCCGCAAGAGGCCGATGAGATGCGGATAGCTGCCCGCAAGGCGGGGAAGGTGCTGGCATATGATTTTCATCACCGCTTCGCGCTCGACACGCAGCTGCTGCGCGAGGCCGTGATGAACGGAACGCTGGGCGAAATCTACTTCACCTCGGCGCAGGCACTGCGGCGCTGCGGCGTGCCGGGCTGGGGCGTCTTCACTAACAAAGCGCTGCAGGGCGGTGGGCCGCTGATTGACATTGGCATTCACATGCTGGATGCCGCGATGTACGTACTGGGTTTCCCGGCGGTCAAAAGGGTCACGGCGCACGGCTTCCAGAGGCTGGGAACCCAAAAAAGCAGCGGCCAGTTCGGCGCGTGGGATCCCGCACAGTTTACGGTGGAAGATGCCCTGTTTGGCACTATCGAATTCTGCAACGGCGGCATTTTGCGTCTGGACACCTCGTTCGCGCTGAATATCCGCGAGCAGTCGATCATGAATGTCGCCTTTTGCGGTGAAAAGGCGGGGGCGACACTTTTCCCGGCCCACGTTTATCAGGATGACGCCGGGACGTTACAAACCCTGGTTCAGCGTGAAGAGGCTGACGACCAGCGCCATTTACGCAGCATGGAGGCCTTTGTCCGCCACGTGCAGGGAGAGCCCGTAATGATTGCAGATGCTGAACAGGGGCTGGTGATTCAGCAGCTTGTCGCGGCGCTTTATCAATCGGCAGAAACAGGGGAAAGCGTAACATTATGCTGAGCGTGTCTGTATTAACCGATCCGGGCTTTTGTCCGCACAGTCTGAATAAGTACGCATCCATTATGGCATGCGGTAACGGCTACATGGGCATTCGCGCTGCGCATGAAGAAGATTACACCCAGCAAACCCGAGGAATGTATCTTGCGGGTCTCTATCATCAGGCGGGACGTAACGAGACCACAGAGCTGATCAATTTGCCCGATATCACCGGTATCGAGGTTGAGCTGGACGGGGTGAATTACACCCTTCTGGCCGGGGAGATTCTTGAGTGGCAGCGCGAGCTGGCGTTTGCCAACGGCGAACTGCATCGCCGCGTCGTCTGGCGTTCGCCCAACGGAAAGCGCTATCGCCTGGAGAGTCGTCGTTTTGTCTCTCTGGATCAGCTGCCGCTTGTGGCCATGCAGCTTGCGATCACCCCGCTGGATGATGCCTCGCAGGTGGTGATGAAAACCGGCATTGATGCGACACAAACCAATACGGGCCGGCAACATCTGGATGAAATTTCCGTCAGGGTGTTCGACCAGCACTATATGCAGGGTGTGTATGAAACGCAGGACCGGGCCGCTGATGTTGTCATCTCAGCCTTTTGTCAGCTATCAGCCGACAGCGAAAGCTGCTTTACCGCTAAAAATCGTCGGCTCTCTGCTCACTATTCCCTGACGATACCGAAGGGTGACACTGTCACGCTGGATAAGTTTGTCTGGGTGGTCCATCGCAGCGATAAAGCCCTGTCGCAGGAATCTTTCGCGCGCGGCGCGCTGGCGGATCTCAAGGTTTGTGCAGCAAGGAGTTATGCCTCGCTGCTGGAAAGTTCAGCCTGCGCATGGGAAGACGTATGGCGCGATGCCCGGGTGGAAGTGGCTTCTGCATCTCCTGTCGATCAGATGGCGCTGGACTATGCCGTCTGGCATCTGACCACCATGACGCCAGCTCATGATGAGCGGAGCAGCATTGCCGCTAAGGGCTTGACCGGCGAGGGGTATAAAGGCCATGTCTTCTGGGACACCGAAATATTCCTGCTGCCTTTCCATCTTTTCACTCGTCCGCAGGTGGCCCGCAGTCTGCTGCGCTATCGCTGGCTGAACCTGGCCGGGGCCCGGGAAAAAGCCCGCCGCAACGGCTGGCCGGGTGCGCTGTTCCCGTGGGAGAGTGCCGCGAGCGGCAAAGAGGAGACGCCGGAATTTGCGGCTATCAACATCCGTACGGGCATGCGGCAGAAAGTGGCCTCCGCCCTGGCCGAACATCACATCGTGGCGGACATTGCCTGGGCCGTTGTGGCCTACTGGCAGGCCACGCGCGATGACGCGTTTATGCGTAATGAAGGGCTGACCCTGCTGGTGGAGACGGCAACGTTCTGGATGGGCCGCGCCACGGAGGTCAACGGGCGCCTGGAAATTCATGATGTGATTGGGCCGGACGAATACACCGAGCATGTGAATAACAACGCCTACACCAACTATCTTGCCTGGCACAACGTGGCCAGCGCATGCCGGTTTATGTCGATGTTTGAGCGTGAAGAGGCCTGCTTCATGGAGAAGGCGACCACCTTCCTGGCCCGCTTGTGGCTGCCGGAAGCCGACGCCGGGGGAGTGATCCCGCAGGACGATTCGTTCATGGCGAAACCCGCCATCGATTTAAGCCGCTATAAAGCCAAAGCGGGTAAGCAGACCATCCTGCTGGATTACTCTCGCGCGGAAGTTAACGAGATGCAAATCCTCAAGCAGGCTGACGTGGTGATGCTTAACTACCTGTTGCCGGAGAAATTTACCCCAGCCCAGTGCGCGGCCAACCTGGCGTTTTACGAGCCGCGGACGATCCATGACTCTTCACTGAGCAAGGCTATTCACGGCATTGTGGCCGCCCGCTGTGGCGATACGGAAGGGGCTTACGCCTTCTGGCGCGCTGGCGTGGCTATCGATCTGGGCGACGATCCGCACAGCAGCGATGACGGCATTCATGCCGCGGCCACGGGTGCCATCTGGTCCGGCGTCATTCAGGGGTTTGCCGGCATGCAGATTGTTGAGGGCGAGCTGCACCTTGCGCCGAAGCTACCCGCTCACTGGCGAAAACTTGTCTTCCCTCTGCGCTGGCAGAACGCACGCCTGCGCTTCACGTTTGAAAATGACGTTTTAACCATCGATACCTCCGCGCCCGTCACGTTAACGCTGTGGGGAAAAACGGTTTGCGTATCGGAGCGGCAGGCATTCTCTCGTAGGGAATTTCTTACATCTTTTAATGGGACCGCTACCACGGAGGCCAGCGATGAAGCCTGAAGCCGTTGTATTCGATCTTGATGGGGTTATCACCGATACCGCACATCTGCACTTTCTCGCCTGGCGTTCGGTCGCGCAGGAGATCGGCATCACTATCGATGAGGTGTTTAACGAGGAGCTGAAGGGAATTAGCCGCATGGAATCCCTGCAGCGGATCCTGCGACACGGTGGGAAAGAGGGGGCGTTTGACGATAAACAGTGCCTGGCGCTGGCGGGGAAGAAAAATGCGCTCTACGTCGCATCGCTGTCGTCATTGACCGAGGCGTCGCTGCTGCCGGGTATCCGGGAGGTGCTGGCGGACATTCGGGCGGCAGAGGTCAAAATTGGGCTCGCCTCCGTTTCCCTCAATGCACCTGGAATACTGCATGCCCTGGGTATTCATGACGCCTTTGATTTTTGCGCTGATGCCTCCCGCATTGCCTGTTCAAAACCGGATCCGGAGATCTTCCTCGCCGCGTGTGCTGGCCTGAACGTCCGCCCTGGTGCAGCCATCGGGGTCGAAGATGCGCCCGCAGGCGTGGCGGCGATCAACGCGGCGGGCATGCTGTCGGTCGGGATTGGCTCAGGCCTGACCCATGCGGGATTACAGCTTCATTCAACGCAGGAACTGACCTGGAAATGCCTGACCGATTTCTGGGCCTCCCGGGCGTATTGATAAGGAATTAAAAATGGCACAACTGTCACTGAAACATATTCAGAAAATTTACGATAACCAGGTCCACGTGGTGAAGGATTTTAATCTCGAAATCGAGGACAAGGAGTTTATCGTTTTTGTCGGTCCGTCTGGCTGCGGTAAATCGACAACGCTGCGCATGATTGCCGGGCTGGAGGAGATCTCCGCTGGCGAACTGGTCATCGACGGCGTTTGCATGAACGACGTGCCCGCCAAGTCACGCGACATCGCCATGGTGTTCCAGAACTATGCGCTTTACCCGCATATGACGGTCTACGACAACATGGCGTTTGGCCTGAAGATGCAGAAAATCGCCCCGGCGGTTATCGAAGAGCGCGTTAACTGGGCGGCACAGATTCTCGGCTTACGGGAGTACCTCAAGCGTAAACCCGGCGCGCTGTCCGGTGGCCAGCGTCAGCGCGTGGCGTTGGGCAGGGCGATAGTTCGGGAAGCGGGCGTCTTCCTGATGGATGAACCGCTCTCCAACCTCGATGCCAAGCTTCGCGTGCAAATGCGGGCTGAAATCAGCAAGCTTCATCAGAAGCTCAATACCACGATGATTTACGTGACCCACGATCAGACGGAAGCCATGACGATGGCGACCCGGATTGTGATCTTAAAAGACGGCATTATTCAGCAGGTTGGTGCACCGAAGCAGGTATACAACGAGCCGGCAAACATGTTTGTTGCGGGGTTCATTGGCTCGCCAGCCATGAACTTTGTTCGTGGCGCCATCGACGACCGCTATTTCGTCACGGAAACGCTGCGTCTCGAGATCCCCGAAGACAAGCTCGCGTCACTGCATGCCGCAGGGTATCAGCGTAAAGCCGTGGTCTTTGGGATCCGCCCGGAAGATATTCTCACCCAGCAGAATAGCGGTGAAAACATCGCGGCAAAAGTCAGTGTGGCCGAACTGACCGGTGCAGAGTTCATGCTCTACGCCACCGTTGGCGGCCATGAACTGGTTGTTCGCGCGGGAGCCGCGAATGATTATGCCGCGGGGGATAATATCGGCATCCAGTTCGATATGAATAAGTGCCATTTCTTCGACGCTGAAACCGAAGCGGCTATTAGATAAGAAAGGTGTTCGCCGGAAATACCCATTTCCGGTTTTTTTGTTTGTTACTTATAAAGGGAATATTTGATGAGTACTCTACTAAAAAGTGCTGCGCTCGTGCTGTGCGCAGGGGTTAGCTGTGCACATGCAACAGAAACGGCTAAACAGTGGGAATTTAATATTGGCGCGATGTATGAAATAGAAAACGTCGAAGGCCAGGGGGAGGATAAAGACGGGTTATATGAACCTTCCGTGTGGTTTAATGCAACCTGGGATGCCTGGACTATTTCGCTGGCAATGTATCAGGAAGGGCCGGTTGATTATAGCAGCATGACCCGCGGCACCTATTTTGATCGCCCGGAATTTGAATTACGCTATCGCTTTATCGGAACCGATGATTTTACGTTCGGTCTGACCGGCGGCTTCCGTAATTATGGTTATCACTTTAAGGATGAACACGGTGCCAGAGACGGCAGCGCAAATATGCAGCGCTACAAAATTCAGCCTGACTGGGATATAAAATTAACCGACGACTGGCGTTTTGGCGGCTGGTTTGCCATGTATCAGTTTGCCAACGATCTGGAAAAAACCGGCTATTCAGACAGCCGTGTCGAAACCGAAACGGGCTTTACCTGGACCATTAACGAAACCTTTGCCGCTAAAGTAAATTACTATTTAGAGCGCGGTTTCAATATGGACGGTTCACGTAATAACGGCGAGTTCTCCACTCAGGAAATTCGCGCCTATCTCCCTATTTCGTTGGGCCAGACGACCTTAACGCCTTACACCCGACTGGGGCTCGATCGCTGGTCGAACTGGGACTGGCAGGATGATCCTGAGCGTGAGGGGCATGATTTCAACCGCCTGGGTATGCAGTACGCCTATGACTTCAACAACGGTTTATCCATGACGCTTGAATACGCCTATGAATGGGAAAACCATGACGAAGGTGACAACGACCGCTTCCACTATGCGGGCGTTGGGGTAAATTACGCGTTCTGACCGAGGGGCTTCCAGGGGCTACAAGCCCCTGGTTTTAGCGCAGCGAAGCCGCCAGTAAAAAATGGGTATCAACAAGCACTTTTTGCGGGGCGGGATGGCCCGCGATACGCCTGAAGAGAAGATCGCAGCTCTCTTCCCCCAGTTTTCGGGTGGGGATATCAAAGCCGCCAGGTGCGGGCGTTAAAATGAGTGACAGCATCGGGTCGCTGTATCCGGCTATCACCACCTGTTCCGGAATCATCAGATTCAACTCATCCGCCGCGCGATAAAGACCGAGTAATTTCATGCTGTCGGTAGCAAATACGGCATCAGGCGGCGTGGGTGATGAGAGCAATTCCAGAGCCGCTTTAAGCGCACTCTCATGGGTATAACCGCCGTCCATGATCCAGTCCGGGTTCATCGCAATATGGTGCTTTTCCAGACTGGCTTTATAACCCGCCAGGCGATCGATTGAAACATGATAATCAAGCGGCGCATGCAAACAGGCAATTTTCTTGCGGCCGTTTTTAATAAAGGTTTCCGTCAGCGTGGCGCTGTCATGAAAATTATCCGTGTCGACGGAGTAAATATTCTGATACTCACCTTCCACTTTACCGATCACCACTACCGGTACGCCATACGCATCCAGCGTGGTGAAAAAGGATTCATTTGCGGGCGAACTCAGCATGATGATCCCTTTGATCATCTTCTGTTTTATTTTACTCATGCATTTCAGCAGATCGTCTTCACTGCTTTTTGAGGTTTGTAAAATAACATCGAATCCTTCTTCTTCCGCTTTTGCCGTAATGGCATGAAGGACATCGGAGAAAAAAGGGTTGCCGGCAGTGGTTTTGGTTGAACGGGTCGAAATAACCATAATGGCATCGAATCCTGAAGAGGTCAGGGCGCGAGCCAGTTTGTTGGGCTGATAATTTAATTCATCAATCGCCTTCAGCACTTTGTCACGTGCTTCGGGAGAAATATTCGTTTGTTTATTCAGAACGCGGGAAACGGTTGATTTCGATACGCCCGCAACCCGTGCGATATCATAAATGGTGGGTGACATACACCTTACTCACTCAGAACTGACAGCAATGTCGTTCATCTTACTGGAGAAAAAACGGCAATAGCAATAAATAAGAATTGATAATCAACGATCTGCCCCCATTTATTGTATTCTGAAGCCATGCATTCAAGGCTTCCAGGCAACGAAGGACGGCGATGAAGCGACTTAAAAACGAAATCAATTCACTGGTAAACCGCGGCGTTGACCGTCATCTTCGACTGGCGGTGACGGGGTTGAGCCGAAGCGGTAAGACGGCGTTTATCACCGCGATGGTGAACCAGCTCCTGAACCTGCACGCAGGGGCGCGTCTGCCGTTGCTTGGCGCGGTGCGGGAAGAGCGTTTGCTGGGCGTTAAGCGCGTCCCTCAGCGCGATTTTGGTATTCCCCGTTTTACCTATGACGAAGGGCTGGCGCAGCTGTATGGCGATCCGCCCGCGTGGCCGACGCCGACGCGAGGGGTCAGTGAAATTCGTCTTGCGTTGCGTTTCCGCTCGAATGAATCCCTGATGCGCCATTTCAAGGATACCTCCACGCTATACCTTGAAATCGTCGATTACCCCGGCGAATGGCTGCTCGACCTGCCGATGCTGGCGCAGGATTATCTCAGCTGGTCACGCCAGATGACGGGATTGCTGCAGGGGCAGCGCGCCGGGTGGTCAGCCAAATGGCGGCAGCTGTGCGAAGGACTGGATCCGCTTGCGCCAGCAGATGAAAACCGTCTGGCGGCCATTGCCGACGCCTGGACGGCGTATTTACACCAGTGTAAACAGGAAGGGTTACACTTCATTCAGCCGGGGCGCTTTGTTCTGCCGGGTGATTTAGCAGGCGCGCCTGCGCTTCAGTTTTTCCCCTGGCCGGATGTGGACGGGGTTGGCGAGTCGACGCTGGCGCAGGCTGACAAGCACACTAACGCCGGGATGCTGCGCGAGCGTTACCATTACTACTGTGAAAAAGTGGTTAAGGGATTTTATAAGAACCACTTTTTACGATTTGACCGTCAGATTGTGCTGGTGGATTGTCTGCAACCGCTCAACAGCGGGCCACAGGCATTCAACGATATGCGCCTTGCCCTGACGCAGCTGATGCAAAGTTTTCACTACGGGCAGCGGACGCTGTTCCGCCGTCTTTTCTCACCGGTGATCGACAAACTGCTCTTTGCGGCCACAAAAGCCGATCACGTCACGGTCGACCAGCATGCCAATATGGTGTCGCTGCTGCAGCAGCTGGTGCAAGACGCCTGGCAAAACGCCGCCTTCGAAGGGATCAGCATGGATTGCCTTGGGCTGGCGTCGGTGCAGGCAACGCAAAGCGGGCTGATTGACCTTAACGGCGAGAAAATACCGGCATTACGCGGGAACCGACTCAGCGACGGTGAACCGCTTACCGTGTATCCGGGCGAAGTGCCTGCGCGGCTGCCGGGTCAGGCCTTCTGGCAGAATCAGGGCTTCCAGTTTGAAGCCTTCCGCCCGCAGGCAATGAGCGTCGACAGGCCATTACCGCACATCCGTCTGGATGCGGCGCTGGAGTTTTTGATTGGAGATAAATTGCGATGACGGAACCGTTAAAACCGCGCATTGACTTTACCGGAACGCTTGAGCAGGACGCTCAGGAGGCGTTCAAAACGGCGCAGACGTTCAGCGGAACCCAGGCCGATAACTTTGCCCCGGCGCTGCAGGACGAGCCCGCTGTTGAGGACGGTCCGGCGGAGGCGGTCGTGGACGCCGCGCTGCGTCCAAAACGCAGCCTGTGGCGCAGGATGGTTACCGCCGGTCTGGCGCTGTTTGGCGTAAGCGTGGTGGCTCAGGGCGTGCAGTGGACGATGAATGCCTGGCAAACTCAGGACTGGGTCGCGCTGGGCGGATGCGCCGCGGGCGCGCTGATTGTGGGGGCGGGCGTCGGGTCGGTTGCCACCGAGTGGCGTCGGCTCTGGCGTTTGCGCCAGCGCGCGCATGAGCGTGATGAAGCGCGGGATCTGCTCCACAGCCACGGCACCGGGAAAGGTCGCGCGTTCTGTGAAAAGCTGGCGAGTCAGGCCGGAATCGATCAGTCGCACCCGGCGCTTCAGCGCTGGTACGCCGCCATCCATGAGACCCAGAATGACCGGGAAGTAGTGACGCTCTATTCCCACATGGTTCAGCCGGTGCTGGATGCTCAGGCGCGGCGCGAAATCAGCCGGTCTGCGGCGGAATCCACCCTGATGATTGCCGTCAGCCCGCTGGCGCTGGTCGATATGGCCTTTATCGCCTGGCGTAACCTGCGCCTGATCAACCGTATCGCGAACCTTTACGGTATAGAGCTGGGTTACTACAGTCGGCTCAGACTGTTTAAGCTGGTCCTGCTCAATATCGCGTTTGCCGGGGCGAGTGAGCTGGTGCGCGAAGTGGGAATGGACTGGATGTCGCAGGATCTGGCGGCGCGTCTCTCTGCCCGTGCGGCTCAGGGCATCGGTGCGGGGTTATTAACCGCGCGTTTGGGGATTAAAGCGATGGAAGTCTGCCGTCCGCTGCCGTGGATCGATGGCGATAAGCCCCGTCTGGGGGATTTCAGGCGTGAACTGATCGGCCAGCTCAAAGAGACGCTCAATAAAAAACCTGCGCCGTGAGGTTTTGTTCACTAATCGTGCTGGCTGTCAATATTTGTTGACAGCCATCTTCCGGATCACCGTGTTCTGACATATCATTTTACTGTTATTGGCTTAAAACGGTGAATTTCCCATGCGTCTTGAAGTCTTCTGTGAAGACCGTCTCGGTCTGACCCGCGAATTACTCGATCTTCTTGTTTTACGTAGCATTGATTTACGTGGCATTGAGATCGATCCTGTCGGGCGAATTTACCTCAATTTTGCCGAAATTGAATTTAATACCTTTAGCAGCCTGATGGCGGAAATCCGCCGTATCGCTGGCGTTACGGATGTGCGCACCATTCCCTGGATGCCGTCCGAGCGTGAGCACCTGGCGCTGAGCGCGCTGCTGGAAGCCATGCCTGAGCCGTTCCTCTCCCTGGATTTGAAAAGCAAAGTTGAGCGCGTTAACCACGCGAGCTGCCAGCTTTTCGCACAGAGTCAGGAGAAGCTGAGCAATCATCACGCCGCGCAGCTGATCCCCGGTTTTAACTTCCAGCGCTGGCTGGACAGCAATCCGCAGAACACGCACAGCGAGCATGTGGTGATTAACGGGCAGAATTTCCTGATGGAGATCACGCCGGTCTATCTGAAAGGGGAAGGGAATACCCGCGTGTTGACCGGGGCGGTGATCATGCTGCGCTCGACGCTGCGCATGGGTCGTCAGCTGCAAAACCTCTCCAGTCAGGACGTTGGCGCATTCAGCCAGATTATTGCCGTCAGCCCTAAAATGCGTCATGTGGTTGATCAGGCGCGTAAGCTCGCAAGCCTGACCGCGCCGCTGTTGATTACCGGGGATACCGGCACCGGGAAAGACCTGCTGGCTCACGCCGTGCATCTGGCGAGCCCGCGTGCGGCCAAGCCTTACCTGGCACTTAACTGCGCCTCTATCCCGGAAGATGCCGTTGAAAGTGAGCTGTTTGGTCACGCGCCGGAGGGCAAGAAAGGGTTCTTCGAGCAGGCTAACGGCGGCTCGGTGCTGCTGGACGAGATCGGCGAAATGTCGCCGCGTATGCAGGCTAAGCTGCTGCGTTTCCTGAATGACGGCACGTTCCGCCGCGTCGGTGAGGATCACGAAGTACATGTGGACGTGCGCGTCATTTGCGCCACCCAGAAGAATCTGGTGGAACTGGTGCAAAAGGGGATCTTCCGCGAGGATCTCTATTACCGCCTTAACGTCCTGACGCTGAACATTCCGCCGCTGCGCGATTGCCCGCAGGACATCATGCCGCTTACGGAGCTGTTCGTCGCCCGCTTTGCCGACGAGCAGGGTGTGCCGCGTCCGAAGCTGTCTGCCGATCTGGGCACGGTGCTCATGCGCTACGGCTGGCCGGGCAACATTCGTCAGCTTAAAAACGCCGTTTATCGCGCGCTGACCCAGCTTGAAGGGTATGAGCTGCGTCCGCAGGATATCCTGTTGCCGGATTACGACGCCGGGACGGTATCCGTAGGCGAAGAGGCGATGGAAGGGTCGCTGGATGATATTACCAGCCGTTTCGAGCGCTCTGTGCTGACGCAGCTGTACCGCAGCTATCCCAGCACCCGCAAGCTGGCAAAACGCCTTGGCGTGTCGCACACCGCGATCGCAAATAAGCTACGTGAATATGGTTTGAATCATAAGAAAGGTGACGAATAACAAAAAAGCCTCTGCAAAGAGGCTTTTTACTTTTCACTTTAGATTTATTCCTTCGCCAGCGGCGTGTTAACGATGTCTGTTTTCGTCTCGCCCTGAATCGACGCAATCCTGCTTGCAACCTCTTTCACCTGCTGCGGGCTGTGGAGCAGGGTATAGGTCAGATCAAACTGCGCGCTGGCGCCAGGCTGCAGCTGCTTGACCCGCTTCTGTTCGCGTTCAATCGTGACGGGGTAGGCATAGCTGGTGCCCGGTTCAATGCCCGTGACATAACCCTGCTTCAGCGTGTCGGTGTTTTTCCATAAGGTCAGCACGGGCAACTGGCGCGTATCAAACTGGATTGACGCGCCTTTATCGCCGGCTTTATTGACCACTGCCGCGAGCGTTTCGTGGTTGTTGTCGGCGAGCGGCTGAATATTAAAGACCATCTCATCAAAGCCTTTCGTCGGCCCGGCGTAGGTTTGCCAGTCGTTAACGCCCGCTTTGGCGTAGTCATTGAATGGGCTCACGCTCGCCGCTGGCGCAAGGAAACGTGCGCCTTCTTCGAGGATCGGTGTCCCGAAGTTGCTGTGATAGATGATTTGATAATCATGGGGGTAATCGGCATGGTTGGTCAGAACATCATGCAGACTGAACTGGTTAGTTCCGGGAACGTAGCGCAGTTCGGTCATGGTTTGCAGATCCGCTTTTTTGAACGTGCTCTCTTTGATCAAACCCCGAACGCGGATCTCATGCGGGGCGGTATCCGCCACCTCAACTTCCACCTGCGATACCGGTGTATTTCCGGCCCTGCCGTGAAGGGTGTAAATTTGCCCATCTGCGGTGACCGGATGACCTGTCCACTCGTAGCCACAGCGCACCATCATCTCGTTGAAACCATCCAGCCAGCCGAGACCGTTTCGGCTTTCAAGATTGATATAGGCAGGATTGACGACCTCTTTGACGGGTGAATTCCATCCCAGTCGGGTGCCAAACCCTTCAACGTGCAGAAGGTTCATGCCGCGTGTCGGGCTCAGGGTAATCGTCAGGCCATCTTTACTGCTAATAATGATGACTTTACTGCCTTCCTGCTTGCCGCCGTGTAAGATTTTTTGCTCAATGCTGAACGTCTGATCTTTAACTTTCAGCTCATCACTGGAAATCTTCCAGTTTCCTTTCTCTACGCTGCTTTCAGCACTTGTCAGCACCCAGGTTTTAGCCGCGGCATGGCCAGAAACCAGGACCGCCAGAAGCGTAAAAGCGAATTTGATCTTCATATTTTATCCTTTTTGCTGAAACGATTATTTTCTTTCGTAAGCAAATCTAATGTTTAGACAAAAAGGGAAATGTGATGGGCTTCACTCGGGATGAAAATGGGGGATTTTAACGATTATTATGCGTTGTTGATCACGATCATGTTACATATTGCTCTGATTATTGCAGGACTAATGTGACATGCGAGCATTTAAGATTTAACGATTCAGCTTTTAAATAATAAAAAACCCCGCCGAAGCGAGGTTGAGAATAAGTTGTATAGAATGCTAAGGACTTATTATGCTTTCAGCACGTCCAGCGCGGCAGTGTAGTCCGGCTCGGTGGTGATTTCGTTAACCAGTTCGCTGAAGACGACAGTGTCGTTTTCGTCCAGAACCAGTACAGCACGTGCTGCCAGACCTTTCAGTGGGCCTTCCGCAATGCTGACGCCGTATTTCTCGAGGAAATCTGCGCTGCGCAGGGTGGAGAGGGTGATAACGTTGCTCAGGCCTTCGGCACCGCAGAAACGGGACTGGGCAAACGGCAGGTCAGCGGAAATGCACAGCACAACGGTGTTGTCCATTTCAGTCGCCAGCTGGTTGAATTTACGCACGGATGCGGCACAAACACCGGTATCAATGCTTGGGAAAATGTTCAGTACTTTGCGTTTGCCCGCAAACTGAGCCAGTGTGACGTCAGACAGATCTTTAGCCACCAGAGTAAATGCCTGCGCTTTGCTGCCAGCCTGCGGAATGGAACCTGCTACAGCAACCGGGTTGCCCTGGAAATGAACGAGTTGTGACATAGATATCTTCCTGTTTACATATAGTTAACGTCGTGGCTAGTGTATGCCATCAGCAGATAACACGGCAAACCAAATTTTTCGCCTTTCCGGGCCGCAAGGAGTCAGTGATGAGAAGCGTTAAGGTCTATGAAGAAGCCTGGCCATTGCATACCCCGTTTGTGATCTCGCGCGGCAGCCGAAGTGAAGCCAGCGTGGTCGTGGTTGAAATTGAGGAAGAGGGTGTGAAAGGCGTCGGGGAATGTACGCCTTATCCGCGCTATGGGGAAAGCCTTGCGTCCGTGATGGCGCAGATCATGACCCTGGTGCCTGACCTGCAAAAAGGGCTCACGCGCGAGGCATTACAGCAGCGTTTAGCCGCCGGGGCGGCGCGCAACGCCATCGACTGTGCGCTCTGGAGCCTTGAAGCCGCTCAGCAGCAAAAATCGCTGACGTCATTGCTGGGCGTGATCGTGCCGGAGTCCGTCGTGACCGCGCAAACGGTCGTGATTGGTGAGCCGGAGCAGATGGCCGCCAGTGCGAAAGCGCTCTATGACGCCGGAGCCACGCTGTTAAAAGTGAAGCTAGACGATCGTCTGATCAGCGAGCGGATGGTCGCTATTCGCTCGGCGGTTCCTTCAGCCACGCTGATTGTGGACGCCAACGAGTCGTGGCATCCCGAAGGGCTGGCCGCGCGATGCCAGCTGCTGGCCGATCTGGGCGTGGCGATGCTGGAGCAGCCTCTGCCGGTAAAAGAGGATGCGGCGCTGAAGAATTTTATCCATCCGTTGCCCGTGTGCGCGGATGAAAGCTGCCACACCCGCGAGAATTTGAGCGAGCTTAAGGGCCGATATGACATGGTCAATATCAAGCTCGACAAGGCAGGCGGACTGACTGAAGCCCTGGCTCTGGCGGCGGACGCCCGGGCGCAGGGGTTCGCCCTGATGCTGGGATGCATGCTTTGCACCTCCCGGGCGATCGGTGCGGCGCTGCCGCTGGTCAATCAGGTCCGTTTCGCCGATCTGGATGGCCCGACGTGGCTGGCGGTTGACGTTTCACCGGCCCTGAAATTTACCAGCGGCGTGCTTCATCTCTGAGGCTGCCAGCGCAGAAGCTCCATCATGGCTTTTAAGTATTTTTCGCTGGCTTCGTCGGAGGAGATCGCCGGGAACTCAGCGGTAATGCAGGGCAGGCTTAAGTCGGCGCACCAGCTCCCGAATGATCCGGGTGTTTCATAACCCACGCTGGTGACGAGCGGCAGGTCGAACGCCCGTGCCAGCCACGCGCCCAGGTCAGAGTGGCGCGGATCTTCAATGCAGGCCAGCGGATCGTGAAAGGAGACAACCCAGGCGGGGTGGATCTTATGGATAAGCTGGCACAGCGCCTGCGTTTCCGGCTCTGAGCCAGGGTTGTCTCCCGTCAGCAACACCACGTCTCGCTCCTCGGCGGAGCTGTTCCAGCGATAGACCGTTTCGCCAGCGCGCCAGTTTGCTGCCGGGAAATTACGGTTCAGGTCGACACCCCGCGCATTCGCCCGCAATCCCAGCTGACAGCCATCCGGATTGACGGCAAGAATCACGTGATGACGTCGTAATGAAGGGGTCAATGTCCGCAGCGCGCACGAGAGCGTGACGACAGACGAGTTTTCATCACCGTGCGTGCCGGCAATAATCAAACCGCTGTCGCGATCGGCATCGGGTGCCGGGAACCAGATCAGCGATGCGCCTAAAAATGAGCGGCCATATTGTTCAGCGCCCGGAGGGAAGGCGCCGCGTTCCGCGCGGGGTCGGGTGGTTGCCATACGAAATCCTGATAAAGAAGTCTCTACTGGCAGTGTTGTGCAAAAGCCGCTGTTAATCAAATAGTTTCCGTAGCGGCTGAGAATTGCCTTAAATCACTATTCAGGCGTAAGTTATTTGCATTTCTTATTGTCGAAACAAATAATTACGCATCTGCTTGTTACCTGAATTTTTTAAAGGGGATCTTATGAAGCATCCTGTTTCGCGTCTTTTCACCGCACTGTGCCTGTGCGGGCTCTCTACACTCTCATACGCTGCTGATGTCCCACAGGGCACGGTGCTGGCGCAAAAACAGGAGCTGGTCAGACATATTAAAGATGAACCGGCTTCGCTCGATCCGGCAAAAGCGGTGGGGTTGCCAGAGATTCAGGTGATTCGCGATCTTTTCGAAGGGCTGGTGAATCAGAATGAGAAAGGGGAACTGACCCCGGGCGTGGCGACGCGCTGGCAGAGTAACGATAACCGTACCTGGACGTTCACCCTGCGTGATAACGCAAAATGGTCTGACGGTACGCCGGTCACCGCGCAGGATTTTGTCTACAGCTGGCAGCGTCTGGTTGACCCAAAAACGACCTCTCCGTTTGCCTGGTTTGCAGCGCTGGCAGGTATCAACAATGCGCAGGCTATCATCGACGGTAAGGCAGCGCCTGATACCCTGGGTGTGACGGCGGTGGATGCCAGGACGTTGCGCGTCCAGCTGGATAAACCGCTACCGTGGTTTAGCAACCTGACGGCAAACTTCGCCTTCTATCCGGTGCAAAAAGCGAACGTTGAAAGCGGGAAAGAGTGGACGCGTCCGGGAGCGCTGGTCGGTAATGGCGCCTACGTCCTGAACGACCGCGTGGTGAATGAAAAACTGGTTGTCGTGCCGAACACCCACTATTGGGACAATGCGAAAACTGTCCTGCAAAAAGTGACCTTTATTCCGATTAACCAGGAATCGTCCGCCACGAAACGCTATCTGGCAGGGGATATCGATATTACCGAATCGTTCCCGAAAAACATGTATCAGAAGCTCCTGAAGGACATTCCGGGACAGGTGTATACGCCGCCTCAGCTCGGGACCTACTACTACGCGTTTAATACGCAAAAGGGGCCGACGGCCGATGCCCGGGTTCGTCTTGCCCTGAGCATGACTATCGATCGCCGCATTATGGCGGAAAAGGTACTGGGTACCGGCGAGAAACCGGCCTGGCATTTTACCCCTGACGTGACGGCGGGCTTCACGCCTGAACCTTCGCCGTTCGAGCAGATGTCCCAGCAGGAGCTGAACGCTCAGGCCAAAACCTTGCTCCAGGCCGCAGGCTACGGCCCTCAGCGTCCGCTGAAGCTGAACCTGCTGTACAACACGTCGGAAAACCACCAGAAAATCGCCATTGCGGTGGCGTCCATGTGGAAGAAAAATCTCGGTGTGGATGTTAAGCTGCAAAACCAGGAGTGGAAAACCTACATCGACAGCCGCAATACCGGCAATTTTGATGTGATCCGCGCGTCATGGGTGGGGGATTACAACGAGCCCTCGACCTTCCTGTCCCTGCTGACCTCAACCCACAGCGGCAATATCTCGCGTTTCAATGACCCGGCTTACGATAAAATAATCCACCAGGCGACGCTTGAAACCACGGCTAAAGCGCGTAACACCGACTACAACATGGCGGAGAAAATCCTCATGGAGAAAGCACCCATCGCGCCTATTTACCAGTACACCAACGGTCGACTGATTAAACCCTGGGTGAAAGGGTACCCGATAAATAACCCGGAAGACGTGGCGTATAGCCGGACGATGTATATTGAGAAGCACTGACGAGTAGGGGTTCGCTGCTACCAAATCCAGAACTGGCGCGGAGCTTAGCGCCAGTTGCTCCTTCTGATTCTCTCCCGCCACAGCAGAAAGTCGCACTTTCCTGACGATACTTACTGCTGATATTTCTCAGGCGATGCAAAAACAACACCATACGCAATGGTGGGTAAAAATTGCATGAGTTGAATATCGCCGTCTACACTTGAACAAAATAATATCTTGTGTTCTGCATATTAAAAACATGCAGTAACTCCAGTGAGGTCAACATGTCTTTCACTAACAGAGAGTTGCGTGAACTTGTCGAAACACAATTAAAATATACGTTATGCGTTAGCATAGACAAGGCCACCAACGGCGATATATTCAATGCTGTGGCGCTGGCAGTGCGGTATTTTCAGCAAGATCGCTTTCTCGATAGTCAGGCCCGGCAACGCGTGGAAAAGAAAAAACGCGTTTATTATCTCTCGATGGAATTTTTGCTTGGGCAGTCATTACGCAATAACCTGATGAACCTGAATTTGCTTGATGATATGCGTCAGGTTGTCACTGACCTGGGGTTTGATTTCGATGGTATTCTTGACGAAGAGCCCGATGCCGCGCTTGGAAATGGTGGCCTTGGGCGGTTAGCTGCCTGCTTTATTGATTCAATGGCAACGTTAGACATTGCTGCCTCAGGTCATGGCATAAAATACGAATATGGTTTATTCAGGCAGTCTTTTCAGAATGGTCAGCAAATCGAACATCCGGACGACTGGCATTCCATGCATTCCCCCTGGCTGGTTGAACACCATAGCCAGGCAATGCTGATCCCAATTGGTGGATATATCGAGCATGCAGATGATGCTTACGGGAATTATAATCCAATGTGGTTGGGGTGGAATACCATCGTTGGTATCCCAAATGACTATTTCGTTTCTGGCTACAGACGTAGCACCACGATTAAGCTTCGTTTATACAGTGCCGTAGCCTCTAACTCTTTTGATATTCATATTTTCAACCATGGCGATTACATCAAATCGGTCAGTGAAAAAATCGCCTCCGAGAATATTTCAAAAATACTCTATCCTTCTGATGAGATCCTCTCGGGCAAGGAGCTGCGACTGACTCAGGAGTATTTTCTTGTCGCATGTACCTTGCGAGATATTTTTCGCGAATACGCTGAGATTGAAACTGACATTTCGTTACTGCCGCGGTATGTCGCCATCCAGCTAAATGATACGCATCCCGCGCTGGCTGTTGTCGAGTTGATGCGAATACTTGTCGACGAGTACAGCCTTCCCTGGCACCAGGCCTGGGATATCACCCAAAGAACCTGTGCATACACCAACCATACGTTGATGCCCGAGGCTCTGGAGACCTGGCCAGTGGCGTTGTTCGAAAAATTGTTGCCGCGACACTTGCAGATTATTTTTGAAATTAACCATCGTTTTCTTGCGGATGTCGCCTCCCGATGGCCAGACAAACCGCACTTATTGACCTCCTTGTCACTGTTTTCGGGGAACAAAGAGAAAAGCATCAGGATGGCAAATCTGGCCATCGTCGGGAGTCACTGTGTTAATGGGGTGGCAATGCTCCATTCCGAGCTTATCAAAACGCACCTGGTTCCCGATTTTTATTTTATTACGCCAGATAAATTCATTAATCAGACCAACGGCATTACACCGCGCAGATGGTTGCAGCAGGCTAACCCAAATCTTGCCGCGTTTCTGAATCAGCAATTGGGTACCCGATGGCCGACGGATTTACATATGCTTCGACAGCTGGAGAAGCATGCGGATGATACGGGGGTGATCGATCATATTCGCGGCATTAAATTCAAAAATAAATCCGCGCTGAGCCAGATTGTTTCACAACGTTATGGGATTATGTTGGACCCGATGGCAATGTTTGATTGCCAGGTAAAACGCATTCACGAATACAAGCGCCAGCTTCTGAATATTCTGCACGTCATTTCTCTCTATATTGATATTAAAGAGAATGGGAGAACCATAGCGCCTAAGGTGCATCTTTTTGCAGGTAAAGCGGCACCCGGTTATCGAATGGCAAAGCTTATTATTCAGTTAATTAATGCTGTTGCGAATAAAATCAACAGCGATGCGCGTATTGCCGGACAGTTGAAAGTCATTTTTCTTGAGGATTACAAAGTCTCCTTAGCCGAAAGCATAATACCGGCAACAGACCTGTCTGAACAAATATCCACAGCAGGTACGGAGGCATCTGGAACCAGTAATATGAAGTTCGCGCTGAATGGTGCGTTAACAATGGGTACGTATGATGGTGCCAACATTGAAATTCTTAATGCTGTTGGGGCAGAAAATTTCTATCTTTTCGGCGCGACGGCTGAAGAAGTCAATGAAATGCGTTCAAATGGCGATAATAATCGTTTCTATCGTCAGAGCGTTCCTCGAATGATGCGTATAGTGGATACGCTTATTTCTGGTGAATTTAGCGCCGATCGCGAAATTTTTGCACCGCTACACCATATGTTGACAACAGCCGATCATTATTGTCATCTGCTGGATTTTGACAGCTACAGTCAAACCCAACGTCAGGCAATGGCTGATTTTGAACATCCCCGCCAGTGGCATCGAAAAGCGTTGCTAAATATTAGCCGAATGGGAGAGTTTTCGAGTGACAGAACCATTCAGGGCTATGCAAGGGATATTTGGGGAATAAATTGCTGATGGTCATGCTTCCGGTTGCCTTCCGGGAGCGATATCGGTGCACTATGATCATCATTCGGGAACACGTTACGCCCCTGATGCGAGGCTGATTATGAACTTTGAAATACAGAGTGAAAATGACGTACAGATTGTCGTTCCGCTGGTTCGCAGGCTGGATGCTTCTGTCGAGCAGACCTTTAAGCAGCAGGTGCTGGAGGTGATTGAAAAAAGTAATAAAAAGATATTGCTGGATTTCAGCCACGTAGATTTTATTGACAGCAGCTGTCTCGGCGCGCTGGTATCCATACTCAAGAGTTTAAACGGCAAGGGTGAGCTGGTGCTGTGTTCGCTTAACAGCAATACACACGCTCTCTTTAAGCTGACCAGGATGGATCGTATTTTTTCTATCAGGGCCAATCGGCAGGATGCCCTGCAGGTGTTGATGGGCTAATATCACAGCGCTCTTCGGGGAGAAAGCGGGATGTGCCAACGGTTAAAACGAGAACTGACGCATTCTCGCGCCAGTCCTGAAAACATGGCTCCGCTCCACCCGCACGGTATTCACCCGGGCTGATACCGGCGCGCTATTGTGCTAATAACGCACTAAACTTCGCCAGCCACTGCGGATGGGCGGGCCAGGCGGGAGCCGTCACCAGGTTGCCGTCGACATGGGCCTGATCGATGCCGATCGTGGCGTAGTGTCCACCTGCGAGGCGTACCTCAGGTGCACAAGCCGGGTAGGCGCTACAGGTACGGCCTTTCAGGATGCCCGCGGCAGCGAGCAGCTGCGGGCCATGGCACACTGCAGCAATCGGTTTGCGCGCGGCGTCAAATGCCTGTACCAGCTTTAACACATCCTCATTTAGCCGCAGATACTCGGGCGCTCTGCCGCCGGGGATGAGCAGTGCGTCGTAGTCCTGCTCCTTTACGGCGGAAAAGTCGGCGTTGAGGGTAAAGCGGTGACCGGGTTTTTCGCTATAGGTCTGGGCGCCGTCGAAATCATGGATTGCCGTCATGATGTAGTCGCCTTTTGGTTTGTCGGGGCAGACTGCATCCACCTGATGGCCAATCATCTGCAAAGCCTGAAAAGGCACCATGGTTTCGTAATCTTCGGCATAATCGCCCACCAGCATCAGGATCTTCTTGCTCATCATTCCTCTCCCTTGTCATTAAAGATGATTAAGATATAGCCTGGCGTGGCTGAAATGCCGGAAATAAAAAAGCCCGTCAGAGCACGGGCAACATAAGCAAATGAATAAGTGATTCGTTATCAACGTAGTTGGAGGATAACGGCGCGTATCTTACGCGGCTGTCAGGCTTGCAGATACCTGACAAATTCGGTAGGTGAAACACGATATTAAACGTGCGTTATGGTGCATCGAAGGTCGGGTAGAGACTATTTTCGAGAAATTCGACGAGGTACCAGATCTCACCGCTAAAAATAAACCATAAGCCAAATATAATAAGGAGCAAAATAATTAAGGTGAGTATTATTTCTGTTTTTCCCATTGCAGATTTTACCCACCTGAAGTTAATTGAGTCGAGGCAGGCATTGTAGCGGGGCTTTCCCGTATACTCCAGTTTCATGCTGCAAGGACTTTATTGCGTCCGTCATTTTTAGCGCGATACAGCGCGTCGTCTACCCGCTTAAACAGCTCATCAATCGTCTCGCCCTGGTTATGTCGCGCCACGCCAATACTGACGGTAAACCGCGGTAAGCCCGGAATCGTAATGCGGGCAACGGCTGCACGGATCGACTCGGCAATCTGCAACGCGATGTCGAGAGGGGTATGCGGCAGCAGGATAACGAACTCTTCGCCTCCCCAGCGGAACACCAGATCATTCTCCCGGCTACAGGCTTCCAGCGTTCGGGAGAGGGCGATAAGCACCTCATCGCCCTTCAAATGACCAAACAGGTCGTTGATGTTTTTGAAGCGATCGGTATCCACCAGCAGCAGGCTAAACTGCTGTTGGGCAGGAAGATGATTCAGGTTGTTGGGATCGGTAATCGCGTAGAACTGGCGACGGTTGAGTAACCCGGTCATGGAGTCACGTAGCGCGGCATGTTCCAGCTCTTGCTCCAGTCTTTTTTGCTCGGTGATATCGTGGATGATGCACAGCATCAGCTTGTCACCGTAGATCTCAATGGGGCCGGCATACGTCTGAACGTGGCGGGTAGAGCCGTCGGCAAGGCGGTGAACAAAGTTGAGCGGCCTATGGCCGCCGGGCAGCGCGGCAATCGCAGTCATAATGGGCAACACGTCTCGCCCGAGAGTATTGATTTCCCAGGTATGTTTACTGCACATGTCATCATGTGAGTAACCGTAAAAATTGAGCGCGGCCAGGTTAGCATCAACAATCTGGCCATCGCGGGCCGGATCGATTAACAGCATCGGCGCGCTGTTGGTCTGAAAAAAACGGGCGTAAAACCCCTGTTTTTTCCGCCGGTAAGTTGCGGAGCGGCTGGCCTTCAGTCCAGAGAGAATGTGCTGGGCGATCCCCTCGAAAACAATCACATCTCCCCAGGGGGCATAATGGGCAAGCGAGAGACGACAGCTTAGCGGCGTATCCTGTCCATCCCGGTTTATTGTCCAGATTTCGACGATCTCCTGCCCGGTTTTCAGTTCAGGTACATACATCGACAGGAGGTGCTGTGCATTCGCGGAATAGAGACCTTTACGCAGCTGGTCCAGGGTCTTCTCTCCCATAAGCTGCGTTGCGGTCACATTCGCAAAAACGATCGTTTCCGAAGCGGGGGAAATCAGCCACACGGGTGTTTTAATGACGTTCAGCGCTTCAAAACCGTTTTGCGACATAGGCATTTCCTGTTCATCGGCTCAATGCGCCTGACAATCATGACAGACGTGACGAGTGTCTACTGCTTTGAAACATACTCTACTCAACCCCGTCAGGCATGGTTTTTTTGCGAAATAAATGCGGGGTCCGTTTGAATTTTATTAATGGGTATAATTTGCCTGTCGGAGTTTATCTGCAGAAGCAGCCACGGCACCTGTTCGGCAGGTAAGGGACGGGAGAAAAGATAACCCTGCAGGTAGTCGCAGCCGAGACGGGTGAGAACCTCCTGCTGCTCTTGCGTTTCAATCCCTTCAGCCACCACGTTCATCTCCATGGTTCGGGCGATACTCATGATGGTTTCAACCAGCTTGTAGCTTTTTTCATTTTCCAGCATCGACGTCACAAAGCTTTTGTCGATCTTGAGCTCTTTTGCCGGCAGCACGCTCAGCATCAGCAGGTTCGAATAGCCTGTACCGAAATCATCAATCGAGACGGTGATCCCCGCATGATTAAACGCGTTGAGTAACTCAATGCTGCGGTCGAGATTTTTCAGCGCGGTGCTTTCCGTAACCTCAAGGATTAGCCTGGACGGGGACAAGCTATATTTTTCCAGCATCGACGATACGATGTGGAAAATGTCCGGCTGTTCGAACTGGACGGGGGATAAGTTGAGCGACAGCGTCCACTGGCTAAACCCTTGTTCAGTCCAGAAATGCAGTTGTCGACATGCCGCTTCAATGGCCCAGTTGCCCACCGGAATAATTAAGCCGGTTTGTTCCAGCGAGGGGATAAACAGGCCCGGCAGAACAACGCCTTGCTCAGGGTGCCGCCAGCGCAGCAGGGCTTCAAAACCATGGATAGTCTTCTCTTGCGCATACCAGGTTGGCTGGTACCAGAGTTCAAACTGATCGCGCTCAAGCGCCTGAGAGAGTTCCTGCAGAAAACCGGGTTTTGCCGGGATTGCAGTCGACATCTCGGATCGGTAGTGCGCCCAGCCGTTCCGGCCGTCGTCTTTGACGTGATGCAGGGCTGCATCCGCCTTGAGCTTTAGCTCATGCAGCGTTTCGCCATCCTGAGGATAGAGGCTGACGCCCGCACTGATTGTCGTGCTTAGCGTATGACCACAGATCGAAAGAGGACGTCGCACATCCTCGAGCAACGACGCGAGCAGGGCGTTGAGTTTGTCGTCGTCACATTCCGGTACCAGCAGGATAAAGGCGTCACCTCCCAGCCTTGCCAGGGTCATCTCACGCGTGAGACGGGAAGTGATGCGCTGTGCAACGGTGATCAACAACTCATCGCCGACGCTGTGACCCCAGGTATCGTTGACGCGTTTGAAATGATCGACGTTCAGGAAAATGACGGCAAATTGCCTGTTACTCAGCAACGCGCTGCGCAGGCAGTCCTGCATGCGGATGTCCATCTGATGGCGATTCGCGAGTCCGGTGAGCGCATCAAAGCGCGCCTGCAGCTCAAGCTGCCGATTGAGCTGCCGCAGATTGTCCGTCAGCCGACCGGTACGCCGGTGAGAGTCGACAAGGGAAATAATTAACATCACGCCAAGCAGGCAGAGCGTGGTGACCGAAACCCAGATGGATAACCCGAGCTCGCCGATCCCGCCGGGAAGGGTATGCGACATTTCCGGGTAATGCGCGGCACTCATGCCGGTATAGTGCATCGCACAAATGGCGGCGGCCATGACCAGGGCCGCGAGAAGGCGCTCGATAAAAACCCCTTTGTCTCGCAGGCGGAAAGCCAGCCACAGCGCAGTGCCGGAAGCCACCACGGCAATGACCACGGACAACCCCACAATACGGCGATCCCAGATGATGCTGCCATCCAGCATCAGGGCCGCCATACCGATATAGTGCATGGATACCACGCCTGCGCTCAGGATTGCGGTGGCAACGATGGGGCGAAAGAGAGACCGTTTTTTTCCCGCGACGGCAATATCAAGGGCCGTGGTCGACGCAATAACCGCGACGCCCAGCGATGCAAGGGTTAACCAGAGGTCATAGCGCATCATCATGGGCATTTGCATCGATAGCATGCCGATAAAGTGCATCGACCAAATGCCGATGCCGAGCGAGATGCCGCCGGCCATACGCCAGAACAGGGCAGCCTTTCGGCTGGAAAGGGGGATCTTTCCGGCACTGTCCAGCGCCACAAAGGAGGCGATAAACGCCACCAGATAAGAGATAGCGATTAACACAGGGTCCCACGATATATTGAGCATTATGCAATCCCACGCCTGAGAGGGTTACCGATTTCGCCTGCCGGGCACATCTTTATCTGGCAACGAACATGCGCATTCAAACAATATTAGTTTTTTATCGTGTAAAATGACCAGTCATATTAATACTCTAAAACGTATTAAGAATATAAAATATATTCTCATTGTTAACGTATTAAGCATTGCTAAACAAGAGCGAATAAAAGTAGCAAAGCTCCTTAAATATAACGGCGATTGTATCAGAGCGCCGCAGCGGATGGTATCGCTTAACGTGGCGGCAGACCAGTATCACAGCACGCTGCGAAGAACATTTTCACTAATACGCTCTTTTTATCTGACTTAAGCTAAATCCCAGGTTGCTAACGGCGAAAAAACAATCCCGTGAAGTTTGCGAGGAAAAACGTCTGAGCCAATGCTATAAGTCTAGATGCCGACCAAAATATAAAACGTGGGTATCATCATGCTAAGAAATATTAGTGTCAGGACCTTTATTATCGGGTTCCTTTTATCGCTATTTTTGGTAAACGCAGGTGTCGTTGTTCTAATTTCCAGCAAGTCCTCTCTCTTTATTTCCCTTAACGTTATCAATTTCGTTGCGCTATTTTTGCTTTGGGTCTATATGACCCGCTATCTTGTGACGCCGATCAATACGGTAAAGAGAAGTATTGAAGAGGTGACAGCAGGCAACCTTGGGGTTTCTATCCCGGAGTTTGGCAATAACTGCGCGGGTCGACTAATTCCCGGGATCAATAGCCTGTCCGGCAACATTGCGACGCTGGTGCGCGAGATCAGGGCGTCGTCGCAAACCGCCATGACCTTATCGGATCAGCTCTCGGCCCGTAGCGCTCAGCTCTCGGTGAAAACCGAACAGCAGTCTGCGTCTTTAGTGCAAACCGCAGCCAGCATGGAGCAAATGGCGGCGAGTACCAAAAACAATGCCGATAACACCCGCCTGGCGAGTGAACAGGCGAATGTGGCGACGCTGCAGGCGCGCAAGGGCGGGGAGCTGATGGGGCAGGTCGCCAACAATATGCAGTCCATTACCGAATGCGCCCAGCAGATGACGGAGATTATTTCATTGATTGACGGCATTGCGTTCCAGACCAATATTCTGGCGCTCAATGCGGCCGTTGAGGCGGCAAGGGCAGGCGACCACGGAAAAGGCTTTTCTGTCGTTGCGGAAGAGGTCAGAAACCTGGCACACCGCAGCGCAGAGGCCGCGAAGAATATCAAAGCGCTGATTGAAGTCACCAGCAGTAACGTCACGCAGGGCGCGACCGTGGTGTCACAGGCAGAGAAGAATATGCATGAAATCGTGACGGGGTCGGGGAACGTCAGCCGCTTGATGGATGAAATTTCCGCGTCGACCTCTGAGCAGGAGAAAGGCATTTCCCAGATCACGCTGGCGCTTTCGGAGCTGGAGAGGGTCACGCAAAGCAACGTGGCGATGGCGGAGGAACTCAACGGCTCCTCTGATGTCCTGCGCAATCAGGTGATTGAGCTGCAGGCTCGCACGCGTAATTTCAGACTTGATCAGGGATCGTTGTCCTCATTACCTGGCGGCTCGCCATCCTTCCTCCCGCGGCCAGAGCACTCTCTCTGACAAAACCGCAACATTCTCGCCGTATTTCTTGCCGGGTGGCGCTGCGCTTACCCGGCCTACACGCTGCCGCAATATCAATACATTACACCCTTCACTGTAGGCCCGTGCAGGCGTAGCGCCGCCGGGCGAAACGCATGGCATGTACATTTCATGAACGATTTCAGCGCGATGGCATACATAGTTGTTGCTTAACCCCTGATGAAAGCTAGACTGACACCGAAAGAGCTAAAAGGCGGAGGAGCTGTGGAAAGCATTAAAGGATCTGAACTAAACGTTCCAGACGCAGTTTTTGCGTGGGTGCTGGACGGTCGCGGCGGTGCCCGGCCGCTGGAAGACAATGATGTGATCGACAGTGCGCATCCCTGCTGGCTGCATCTGAACTACACCCACCCGGACAGCGCTGACTGGCTGGCGTCGACCCCGCTCTTGCCTAACAACGTGCGCGATGCGCTGGCCGGTGAAAGCCTGCGCCCCCGCGTGAGCCGAATGGGGGACGGGACGCTGATCACCCTGCGCTGTATTAACGGCAGCACGGATGAACGTCCGGATCAGCTGGTTGCGATGCGGGTCTATATGGACGATGGGCTGATTGTCTCCACCCGACAGCGTAAGGTTCTGGCGCTGGATGACATCGTCAACGATCTGAAAGAGGGCACCGGGCCGATCGACTGCGGCAGTTGGCTGGTGGACGTCTGTGACGCGCTTACCGATCACGCCAGTGAATTTATTGAAGAACTGCACGACAAAATCATCGACCTGGAAGATAACCTGCTCGATCAGCAGATCCCGCCGCGCGGTTTTCTGGCCCTGTTGCGTAAGCAGTTGATTGTGATGCGCCGCTACATGACGCCGCAGCGCGACGTGTATGCGCGGCTGGCCAGCGAAAGGCTCGCCTGGATGAACGACGACCATCGACGCAGAATGCAGGATATTGCCGACAGGCTGGGCCGCGGGCTGGATGAAATTGATTCCTGTATTGCCAGAACGGCGGTAATGGCGGACGAAATCGCGCAGGTGATGCAGGAGTCGCTGGCGCGAAGAACCTATACGATGTCCCTGATGGCGATGGTGTTTTTACCCAGCACGTTTTTGACCGGGCTGTTTGGCGTCAACCTGGGCGGGATTCCGGGCGGCGCTTATCGCTACGGCTTTACGGCGTTTTGCGTGATGTTAGTTGTTTTGATTGGGGGTGTTGCATGGTGGTTGCATCGTAGTAAATGGCTGTAAATTTACGCTTTTTTCGTCTTTTTCCGGGATTAAAACGCTCTTTTAATTGAGCGAAGTCAATAAACATCTACCCCGTAAGGTGCAATATTACTCCCGCAGGTGAATGCAACGTCAAGCGATGGGCGTTGCGCTCCATATTGTCTTACTTCCTTTTTTGAATTACTGCATAGCACAATTGATTCGTACGACGCCGACTTCATAGTCGGCTTTTTTTTGCCTCCTGATTCTCAGCGTCTACCCTAAAAGGGACGACAGCAAATTCTGGAGGGAATGATGAGCATCCTTAACGCTCTGCTACTGCCACAATCGCGTCAGTCCGATCCTATCCCCAGCGATCCGGTACCCATGCCCGATCCTATCCCGCGTCCGCAGCCGATGCCGGACCCGCCGCCCGATGAAGAACCGATTAAATTGTCGCATCGAACCGCGAGATCTGCGAGGATACGCGCCATCTGACTGCAAAGATCACCACGAGAGACTACAGTGACCGCTTTTTCTACCCTGAATGTTCTGCCCGCCGCCCAACTCGATAACCTCAACGAGTTGGGATACCTCACGATGACGCCTGTTCAGGCGGCCGCCTTACCTGCCATTCTCGAGGGCCGTGACGTGCGCGTGCAGGCGAAAACGGGCAGTGGAAAAACGGCGGCATTCGGCCTTGGCCTGTTGCAGCATATCGATGCGGCGCTTTTTCAGACCCAGTCTCTGGTGCTGTGTCCGACCCGCGAACTGGCAGACCAGGTCGCGGGTGAACTGCGTCGCCTGGCGCGTTTCCTGCCCAATACCAAGATCTTAACCCTCTGCGGCGGGCAGCCGTTCGGCGCCCAGCGTGATTCACTCCAGCATGCCCCGCACATTATTGTCGCGACGCCTGGCCGTCTGCTCGATCATCTGCAGAAGGGCACCGTCTCGCTGGATGCGTTACAAACGCTGGTCATGGATGAGGCCGATCGCATGCTGGACATGGGTTTCAGCGATGCCATTGACGAGGTGATCCGTTTTGCACCGGCCGATCGCCAGACGCTGCTGTTCTCCGCAACATGGCCGGAAGCCATTGCTGCCATCAGCGGCCGCGTGCAGAAAAATCCCCTTACCATTGAAATTGACAGCGTAGATGCGCTGCCCGCGATCGAACAGCAGTTCTTTGAAACCTCGCAGCAGGGGAAGATACCGCTCCTGCAGAAATTGCTGAGCCAGCATCAGCCTGCCTCCTGCGTGGTGTTCTGTAATACCAAAAAAGACTGTCAGTCGGTTTGTGATGCCCTGAATGCCGCCGGGCAGAGCGCGCTGTCGCTGCATGGCGATCTGGAACAGCGCGATCGCGATCAGACGCTGGTCCGTTTCGCGAACGGCAGCGCCCGCGTGCTGGTTGCGACCGACGTAGCTGCGCGTGGTCTGGATATTAAATCGCTTGAGCTGGTGGTGAACTTTGAGCTGGCGTGGGATCCAGAAGTACACGTGCACCGTATTGGCCGTACCGCGCGCGCAGGAAACAGTGGTCTGGCGATCAGCTTCTGCGCACCTGAAGAGGCGCAGCGCGCCAATATTCTCTCTGAGATGCTGCAGATTAAGCTGAACTGGATGAATCCCCCAGCCAGCGTCAGCCTTGTGCCGCTGGAGGCCGAAATGGCGACCCTGTGCATTGATGGCGGTAAAAAAGCCAAGATGCGTCCTGGTGATGTTCTAGGTGCACTGACAGGGGATGTGGGTCTGGACGGGGCGGATATCGGTAAGATCGCTGTCCATCCGGCGCATGTCTACGTCGCGGTTCGCCAGGCGGTTGCCCATAAGGCATGGAAGCAGCTGCAAAACGGGAAAATTAAGGGTAAAACCTGCCGCGTACGCCTGCTGAAATAAAGCATGAAGCGTCTCAGAAGGTGTTTCTGAGACGCTAACCGCTTACTTCACTTCAAGCACGTTCAGACGCAACTCTTCAAACTGATTGTCATCGTCTTCCGGCTGCCAGCCTGCTGGCTGCATCGGGATCTCTTCCCGGTCAAACGCCAGATCGCCGCCATTCACCACGTCTGAGTCATGGTTGATGCCTTTAAAGTCGAACAGCTCCACATCCGCGAGATGGGAAGGGACGACGTTCTGCATGGCGCTGAACATGGTTTCGATACGACCAGGATAGCGCTTATCCCAGTCGCGCAGCATGTCGCCAATCACCTGACGCTGCAGGTTCGGCTGAGAGCCGCAGAGGTTACATGGAATGATCGGGAACCCTTTCGCCTGAGAGAAACGTTCAATGTCTTTTTCACGGCAGTAGGCAAGCGGGCGGATCACAATATGTTTACCGTCATCACTCATCAGCTTAGGTGGCATACCTTTCATCTTGCCGCCGTAGAACATATTGAGGAACAGCGTTTGCAGAATATCGTCGCGGTGATGGCCCAGGGCAATTTTGGTCGCGCCCAGCTCCGTCGCGGTACGATACAGAATGCCGCGGCGCAGACGAGAGCACAGAGAGCAGGTGGTTTTCCCTTCCGGGATCTTCTCTTTCACAATACCGTAGGTATTTTCTTCGACGATTTTGAACTCAACGCCCAGCTTCTCGAGGTATTCCGGCAGAATGTGTTCCGGGAAACCCGGCTGTTTCTGGTCAAGGTTGACCGCCACCAGAGAAAATTTCACCGGCGCACTTTGCTGAAGATTACGCAGGATCTCCAGCATGGTGTAGCTGTCTTTACCCCCTGACAGGCAAACCATAATGCGGTCGCCTTCTTCAATCATGTTGAAGTCTGCAATGGCTTCGCCCACGTTACGGCGCAGTCGCTTTTGCAGTTTGTTCAGGTTGTATTGCTCTTTCTTGTTAATCTCTTGATTTTCTTGCATTTATTACTACCTTCGGAGCCAGTAGGGGCATAATAGGGGCAAAAATTTTCAGCGTGCAAGCTTATCGTTAAGCATCAACACCTGTTCGCCATTCATTTCTTCAATCCACGCACCGTAGACTTCATAAACCATTTGCGCGTTTTCATGCCCCATCTGGCTGGCTATGAAAGACGGGTTAGCGCCGGCAGATAAAAGCCAGCAGGCAAAAGTATGCCGCGTATGGTACGGATTCCGGCGGCGAATACCAGCACGTTTTACAGCTGCGTTAAATCTGGAGCCGATACTCGATAAAGAGTAGTAGGCTTTCTGTTTGCCCTTGCGCATCCTGGGCATGAAAACAAATCGCAGGTTTTGATATTCCATCGCACCATACTCGCGGTGATGGAAAACAATCTCGGTTTTGGGCTGTAACGAAGTCAGCGTACGCTGTGCCTTCAAGGCCTCTAGTGCTGGCTCTAATAGCGTGATAACTCGATCACCTGCATCGGTTTTTGGTGGGACGAACATTCCTAGCGCATTAAGGTTGCGCTGTATATGAGCCGTACCTTTTTCCCAGTCGATATCTTCCCAGGCAAGAGCTGCAAGCTCTCCATGACGGACACCAGTATAAACTGCGAACGTCCACATATTGAGGCTTTGGCCACACTCGGATTCGGCAAGCGAACTAAACTCCTGCTTCGTTAAAGGATCCGGTTTTACTTTCCCTTTGTGTAGTTTCTTGAACCCTTCAAAAGGTTTGCCACTGATAAAGCCAGATTTGTGTGCAAACCGAAGAAGGGAGCACAGAAGCGATATATAGTTGTTCACGGTACGCACAGTGCGTCCCTGTTTGTTACTTCTCGGATTTGCCAGGTAAAGTGTCTCACCGTTCAACAGCTCCTTTCTGTATTTAAGAATGTCGCTGTGGCGTATAGTTGAAACAGGCGTATCTCCGTTAATGATGTGCATTAACGTACCGAGTTGTGAGCGAGTCTTACGCATCGTGTTCGCGCTAATTTCGGTTTCTTTAATGCTCGTCCATAGTTCACACAGTTCTGAAAAGGTTTGAACTGAAACAGTGGTTACGGTTTTTTTTGCTCTGGACGATGAAGGAAAGCGCTGGTGGTAATCAAACTCTCCAAGGTTGATCTCACTAACGATCACAGCCCGAAGATTCCCGGCTTTTTTGATGTTCGCCGGGGTGTTAATCCAACCTTTGAGAATTTCGCGGCATCGCTTTCCTCGGTACATAAACCAGATACAAATCTTATTGTTTCTGATTTCGACACCTGTAGGCAAAGCTGCCATCTTACGCATCCCTTATTAACTGATTAATTCTCGGATAGTTGTACCAGGTTGTGCCACGCAAGGTTTTTTCTCCGGAAGGAGAAACCCGTTTAAAATGGACACCTTCCACCCAACAGCCCTGGCGATACTTCTCAATCTGTCGTTCGGTCAGGCCTGTTTTTTCTGTGAGTCTTGCGCCAACAACCCATTCTTCGTTAAAAATTACCTGCGACATGGTTCACCTCAGGTAACCGGCATGAGTATAGATATGCCGGTCTGTAGTCGTTGATATTTCAGTTTCAGTTTGCCTGGCCGGGCAGGGAACGCAGTCGGCGCATACCGGTCATTGCTGTGGCCACGTAGCTTGCCTTGCAGTTGACCACTTCAACCCAGACCTTCACGCCTTCCACTCTCACCGTATAGGTCTCTTTCATCTTACTGCGCCCATAGTCACCATATCTTTGTTGGTGGGCGGCGAGTGCGATTTCACATGCCTGGCGAGCCAAAGGGGATTGCTTACTGCCTCGATTAATCAGTCGCATTTCTTCTCCTTGAGGGAGGATTTCCCCTCCCGATCTCGTTAGTGCATGTATTCCGGTTTCATATCCGCCAGGGTGATGCTGAACTGACCATGCAATTCGTCGCCCAGATGGCGTTTAGACGATGCAAGAACGCGCTCTACCTCTGCGAACCGCGCAGCTGCATCGGGTTCATCTGAAGGTGGCAAGGAATTGATGGCTGCTTCGACTTTGTTCCGTGCATCAACCAGGTAATAACGTTTCACAGCCTTGTTTTTCAGCTCAGTGAACAGGGCAGAACCCAGGGTTGCTTTCACGGTTTCAATATCTGCGCGAAGAGCTTTAGCGCTATCCACATCCTGAGCCGCCTCGATGCGGTCACGAAAATCATCAGCAAGAGCATCGATGTTTTGAGCTGATTCCTGAGCCGTTTGAGTGGTAGTTACGTTGTCACCTGAAATGTCTGCAAGGCTAACGTGCTGCGTCGGTGCCGGGTTGACCTCTCGTTCTTCTCGGCGATCATCCAGTTCATCAGGGGTGTAAACGCCCAGAATCACATCCGGGCAGAACAGTCTGGCCCAGCGTTTGACAGCCAGATATGCCAGCTGCTGGCGTGGGTCGTCAGCCCACAGGGTAGAGTTTCGGGTTCGGGCCTGAGCCAGCAGCAAATCGAGTTCCCTTGGCTGATCCTCACCTTTCAGGGTTGCGCGGATAATGATGCCGATCCCGGCTTCGTCAGCCAGGGTCCAGCCCGGGACGCGGTACTCGCCTTTGTCTCCTTTACGGATATGGAATTTTCCAACGACCTTTTCCCATGGCCCGTACCATTCATATTCAAAGCGGCTGGCCAGCACGCCGCTGCGTGAAATGACGGCATTAACGAGCTGAGCTTCATACCCGAGCACACCGTTAATCAGGTGCGTCTTCTGCGCCACGGCAAAGGGATTCATCTGCCACTGTGCCGCTTGCATCGCTACAGCCATGCAGTCGGCCTGGTTGCCCTGCAGGTGTTTAGGAACGGTAGCAGTGCCCTGCGCCATGATTTGCGCGAACGTGCTGATGGCGTTCAGATACTGGGAATCAAACAAAGCCACGTTGGAGTTAATAACGGTGTTCTGGTCAGTAACGGTAACGTTAGTGTTATGCATAAATCCCCCTTAAGCCTGAGCGCGCAGCGCTTCGAGGCGGCGCAGGTCGAAGTCGTTCAGTTCATCGGTGTAATCGGTAGTGATCGGCGCTGGCCATTCGCCCGTGTCGAATCCGGTTGCGATGGCGCGCATCGTTTTGCGGTACTCGAGCATGCCCAGTTCCAGCAGTTCGGTGGACGCCTCAATGATGGCGATCCAGTGGTAGTTCTCGTCTTTGTTGACGAAAATCCAGAAGAACTGGTCCAGCGCCGCGGTCTCGCAATACATAGCCGCACTGAGGTGGTAGTCCCGGTCAATGATTTCCCGGTGCAGTCTGGCGCGTAGGCTTTCTTGCTTTACGTTCCACATACTGATGGTTTTCAGGTCAGCGCCAATTCGCACGCCGTCCAGTTCAATCTCGAGATCCGGGCGTACACGCACTTCTAATCCGGTTTCGTCGTCGAAACCGAAATAGCTCACTTCAACGGCGCGGCTTGGATGTGTCAGCAGCATGCCCGCGGTCGGGTGCGCCAGTAGTGCGGACTGAATTGCTCGCGCGGTGGCCAACTGCTGGCGGGTAACCAAAATCTTTTCGCCAGGGTTGTCGCGCCAAGCATCCAGCAGTTCGTCGGCGAATATGGCATCGGCCTTAACCGACTTAACTGCTTGGATCATATCTGCTTTGCTGCCGGAGACTTTCAGCGGCGTCGGTTTCTGCGCTTCCTGTGCGACCAGATCAGGATTGATGATCGCTAATTGCTCGAGAAGCGCATCACGGCTGCCGCTGGTTTTAACCGGCATCTGCAGAGTGGCGTTGTATTCTTTGATGCACGCTTTCATTGCCGTTGCCGTTTGCTTCTGGCCTTCTTCAATACGCTGGTACTCAGCAGGGAGAGCCATATAGCTTTGAGCCGTTTCTTCCAGGCTCGCGCCAAGCGGCACTGGAGCGGGAAGGGCTGCGTTGTGCTCTTCAAGCAACGCTTTAATCTCGTCAGCGCTCAGCAGTGCCGGCAGGCTGGCGTTGTACCCGTCGATGAACTCACGCAGAGTAGCGGTGGTCGTAAACGCATCTTCAGGGATCTCTGGTTCCACGCTGAACTCTGCTTCGAGGTTTTCCGGCTGCAATGCAAGGGCGTGCACCAGGTTTCCCATGTCCAGCACTTTGGATGCTGTGCGCGGGATAGTTTTAGCCACATGGCGCGCGTTGAAGTACATCAGGCTGACGCGGGCATCTTTTACCTGGGTTGAGCTAATACCGTTTGCTGCGTGATAAACGTCATTCGGTAGGCCTTCGTAGCGGCCAGGCTCGAAATAAGCCGGGTATTTAATTACCGGTTCTGCTTGCTGTTCTTCCAACGCTACGGAATCTGTCTGCGAATTACCTGCATCAGTGCTTTCGCCCGGTGGTACCGAACCAACATCTTCGTCTTTCTCTGGCTTAGCCGCTTCCATCTGCACATCGCTGGTGGTCTCCGCTGTGTTTTCCGTTTTTTCGATTTCATTTGAGGTGGTATTGATGCGCGGATCGTTATTTCCACCAATCAGGCCATTGATGGAGAACACGCCACTGCCGAGATTTTCAACCTGTGGTTGTTCAACTGGGGCTTCAGTCTCAACTGCAGGAGTAGGCAACGGCAGTAGTTCCACAGCAGAGTTAAATTCAGCCGTCATGGTTTTACTAACAAACTCAAGATGAGCCGCTGGCGTGTGGTGGATGTTCTCTGGTGCGATACGGATCAGATTGAAGATTGCCGCACGGTTCACCGCCAGTATGCCGGGCTGATTACGCAGGATGGCGCTCCATGATTTCCATGGTTCTTCTTTCTTCGCCACGATTTCTTTAGCACGTCGTAACACGCTCGAAGGAATTTCGAAGTGGTGGAAGTCCATAGGCAGTAGGGCGCATGCGATCTCAAGATCGAGGGTATCCAGAGTGTGATGCGCGCCTTCGCCGCGATCCGTTACATAGCCACCGTCTGCATTGGTCCCAGAATCAGTGCGCTGAACATTACTGATGCGATTACCGGCAGCCCATTCGCGAACGAGAATGCCGCGATCGATATAATCAGTCGCCGCCCAGATTCTGCTGAAACGGAGAACCAAGGCGAGTTCGTGACGCTTCTCCTGGCTGAACACCTTGCGAATGGCGTCGGTGTAGCGCCACAGGTCTTTGGTATCGTAACCCTTAACCTCTTCGCAGTTTTCTGCCGCCAGCAGCAGGTTCTGGACATAGCCGTTGTCAGTGTCCATCTCAAGCGCGCAGAGACCTTCGTATTCTTCGCGGGTTAAGTGGTGACGCAGTTCGTCGGCGGTGAACTGGGCGAGTAGCTGCTTGCGGAACGGCATACGAACGACTGGATAACGTGTGGTTTCGTCATCATTATCGTCAATCTGAATACCGTTTTCAGGTTCTGGATCCTGACCGGTTGTAACACTGATCTCGCTGGCGATTTCTGATTTAAGAAGAGTAAGCTTTCCGCTTCTCCACTGTTCAACTAACTGATTGCGGTCGCCGGCATCTGCTCTCGCCCAGTCAGCCATAAATGCAGCGATAATTTCAGTTTCGTGCGCTTCATCTGGCGCGAATACCTGCTTAATCGCCTGAACCAGTTTCCACTCAGCGTTCAGGCTGAGTTCGGCAACTTCAGGGATGTCGTTTTTCGCCAGCAGCAGGTTCTGGAGATAGGTGTTACCTTCATCCAGTGACATTTCGCTGGCAGCCAGCTGCTGCTCTTTAGTGATATGTGACTGGTATTTGTTGCTGGTCAGGTGGACGGCATAACGAACCGCTGGAGTGCGGTTTTCAACCGGAACACTCTCGACGGTAGTTTCGACTTTAACGATCGGTTCCGGTGCGGCTGTGTTGTCTACGGCTCCAGTAGACTCAGCACCAGCCTTTGGTAGCCACGTGCGTCCATCGTCTTGGAGTTCGTAGCGTTTGCACCAGGTGTAATCCACTGTGCTTTCTTCAGGTAGATCGTTGTAAACAGGGAAATCAGTGCGAACCGGCTTGGTGTAATCCTTACCGCGGCCGGTTTCAATACCGGCATCTTCCAGCTCAACATCGAGCTGCAGGTTTGCACGGGCTTCTGATTTCGCAGTGAACCAAATCACTGCGTCTTCTTTGCCTGATTTCTGCGTAGCCTTAACTACATAGAAAAATTCCATGTGAGATCCTTTTTTTTGGATGTAAGATCCCCGGGCCAGAGATAGCGCCCATTGGGTGAACTTTGGTTTTTTAAGTAGTTTTCCGGTGTAACTTTGGTCGGGAGCACCGGACGTACGGGCCGCCTTGCGCGGCTTTTACGTTATGCCTCGTGGGCCATCTGGTCGTACGAAGCACAACGTTCAGAACAGTATTCTTTTTCTTTGCGCGCCAGCTGTGCGCCGTTGCGATAGAGAAGGGTACTTTTGACTAATCCCTCCGGTTTAACCGGCTTGCCGCAGTACCCGCATTTTGTTGAGTTACACATCTGGATTCCCCTTTTGCGCCAGCAGGTAGCACAGGCGGCGAAGAATCACCTCGAAGAGGTTCAGTTTCACCGCCTGTTGCCGTCCTGGCTTGCGTGCGAAATCAATCATTCTCACCCTCGTTTGCCTTATCGCCGGCCAGCGGAACATTTACACCTGATGCGCGTTAATCTCTCCACCTCATCCGACTGTTCGTATGCCGTCGGCGGCTACTTCGTGGGCGTCCTGCCTTGGTGGTTCGTAGTGCGTCTTGATGAGTTTGATTAAACACAATGTTTAATCCGGTGTCAACTAAATGTGTAAATTTTAATAAACAAAATGTTTAACCCTAGGTGGCTAGAAGGAGAAATTGTGAGTTGCAGGCAAAAAAAATCCCGACGCTAAGGTCGGGATTGAAGAGATTGGGTCGGGCTGACGGGGAAGATTATTAAAACGGTTTGGTGGCGAGGAAAGATATCAGGCAGCTTTAAGCGCTATACGTTCAGCTGCCTGCTTTGCGTTATGAACAGATATAAAATTAATACCTTCTTTAGACGCCAGTTCAGTCATCTCATCTTGATGGCTTCGCATTTTATCAACAGTTTTTTGGGGGATGGTTGGATCGTCAAAGGACGGAATCCCAACAATAATATCGACAGTTTCAGGTTTAAGCACCATACTCGATTTTTTTAATGATTCAAGATCGTAAACTTTGGCCTTAATAGTATTTATTGATGCAGAAAGGCGAGAAGGGACAATTAAACCAAAGTTTGATGCATATTTATCGTTGTAAAAACCAAATTTAGTATATACGTTAACGCCAGAAAGTCTAACTCGAGTTCCAAAAAAACCATTTAAAGAAGGACATAATATACTTGATTCATCAAATATTCTTGTGGCCCATTGCTCAGTTTGCTTTTGACCAGATTGCTCATCTTCTTCACTCCGTTCGGCTTCAAGACTCAGCGTCCCGAGGCTAGAGGTAAGTCGAATTGCTTGGCGGAAAATACCCGGCAAATTGTCATCAAGTGCTCTGGCTGATTTAATTACTTCAAAACCTGATACAGGTGAGATCCAAGAATCTAGATCGGAATCATTAGCAATATGCATCAAAATAGATTGTTTGACCCAAGATAGCATATCTTTGATGCTGTCTGATTTCATTCCATATAGTGAGTCAAGCACATCATCTCGAATTGATTGAATGACATCGTGCCTTCCATCATCGCCCCTTGCTACAACGATCGCGTTGATTCTTTCACCTGAACCAACTATAGGTTCAAATGATACTGCCCACCATTTCCCATGATACATGGGTTTGCTAGGGAAAATACTGAGATCAAGCGCCATTGAAAATGTCCATTTGAGCGATGCCTAATCTACATCTTATCAGAGAATTAATGGCAGACAACCTGTTGGTCAAAAAGTCTAGAACATAAGTGATCTCATCTTCTGCAAGGTATTTTTCCGAGTGCGTTTGACGCATGATTTCGTCTAGTTTTAACAAATTATAAGTCGGAGTAATATCTTGAAGAGTTGTTTTCATAGTTCTGAATTTTTCAATTTCTGACTGAATTGAAAATAATGCTCTGATAATATTATTGTCAGATGCTGGCGAGAGAGGGTTCATGCCATTAGGAATGGCTAGACCGTGATCGATAAATAGAAAACTGTCACCACCATCATATAGTATATTACCGATATTACGGTCGTGATTTGCGATCCATTCATCGAAAACACCAACATCTAAAGTTGATTTGAATTTTTGTAACCGGATTAAAGCCTGTTCGCAGTTAGCATATCTGCGAAAGCTTGGAAAATCCGCATCCTCCGAACCAAACATTAACGCATGCTGACCCTCTGGAATGATAGGAAGAGAATTTCTATCAGCTAGAATTAAGTAGGGCTTGGGAATGGGAATACCTAATTGGCGCCCTAAAATAGCGCAGAACGCTTCGACGCATATTTCTCTTGCATCGATGAGCTTGGCATAGACAACTACTGTCTCTGTAGCAGTTTTGACATGCCCCTTCCAAGTCTGATTGATGTTGCAATCTGAGAATGGTTCAGCACCGGGTAGCAGCACTCCAGTTTCAATGTTTTCCATTTCAAGTCCGTGTAAAATTATTGCGAAAAAGTTTGGTTACATGTAAACGCCAAGTTGTTTGGAGCTTGCCACTATGCTAGCCATGGTTTCTTTACTTGCACTTTTTCATTTTGGACCGAGCAGGACACCAATTACTCCTGATTTCGAATCCGGCCCTTCATGTACTTCTCATACAACTCATCCAACTCTTTCAGGCGAATCGCGAAGATGCGAAGCATGTTCTTTTGCTCTTCTTCCGGCAGCTGGCGGTAGAGCTCCAGCAGGCGCTGTTCGTCCGGCTTAAGTCCGTCTTTTTCTCCAACTTCCTGGCCAAGGATCCACTCAAGGCTAACCCCGAGCGCATCCGCCAGCTTTATCGCTGAGCTTTTCCCAATGGTCCCACGAACGAACCAGTTATTGACCGACTGAGCACTGACGCCACAAATGCGGGCCAAATCCGATTTGGTCAAATTTTTAAGTTCAAGGACCTCGTTAAGCCTCTGAACTTGGGGGTGGTTAATCTTATGAGTTTTTTCTTTCATGGATGAATTCTAAACCAAAAGTTTATTAGCTCAATATTCAAAATGTTGACTTATTGATAAACATTTTGTTTAATTTGACGTGACCATTGGAGCTAACTATGAAAGCTATTGACAAAGCCATTACCAAAGCAGGAACAGCTACCCGCTTAGCTGAATTATTAACCGTAAGTGCGATGACCGTCAGTCATTGGCGGAATCGTTATCGAGGTGTGGTGCCTGCAGATCGCGTCCTGCAAATTTATGCAGTCACTGGCGTCACTCCCCACGAACTGCGCCCAGATCTCTACCCAAACCCAACTGACGGTTTACCTAAACAGGAGCCTTAACCATGCAAACTGTTTCATTTCAACAGAGTAGCAGAGCTTCCTCTAATTCACTGATATTCCAGTGTCATCAAAGCGAACCGGCAGCGCAGGGTATTGATCATCGAGATATTTGTTCTGCGGTCCGAGCGTGGGCGGCAGCAGAAGGGCGCGTAGCTGTAGCACTTCAAATCCAAGAAGCGGCGGAAGAACTTCAACTTGTTGGAGTGGATTTCTCAGGCCAGGCCGATGTCTGGAACGTGAAGCTGTTCCGCTGGCTCGACAACAAAGAAGACTCAGCATTTTACCGAAAGAACGTCGAACTCCTGGTGCCCGCGATCATGTCCGTATTACCGATTCGGTACCGCGACCGTGTCGTAAAGAACGACTCATTTGCCTACCGTATGGCCAGGTTGGAAAAAGAGGTGAGTGAGGCGAAGCAAGCTCTGATGCTCGATGCACCGAAGAAGGAAAAGCTAAAGGAGTTAGGCGAGGGGATTTTTGAGATGTTCCGTGTCGATCCGGACCTTACTGCGCCGCTGCTGGCGATGGTGACAACCATGCTGGGGGCAATGTGAAGACTTCAGATAAGGCGAAAGCCGCGGTGCTCGAACACCAACGGCTTTCAGGTGCAAAAACGGAGTGTAATTGCGGAGCTAAGTATGTCAAACACAGCTGAAATTATCAATTTCCCCCACCGAACCGAACAAACGGGAGGTCGTATGGCCGACCTGTCGAACGGGTATACCAAGGTCGCTAACGAGATCCAACAGCTCAAACCGCGCCTGAGATTGTCAGGCCGGGAATGGCAGTGTTTTGAGGCGGTGATCTGGCTTACCTACGGCTGGAACAAGAAGCAGGACCGCGTGACGAACACGGTTATTGCTGAGCTTACAGGGCTGAGTGATTCCCACGTTTCTGATGCGCTCAAGTCACTCGCAGAACGCAAAATTATCTTCAGTCAAAAGCAGGGCGTGATGAAAACGGTCGGTATAAATACTGACCTTTCAGCCTGGATTTTAGACAAACCGAAAACGGGAAAAGTCTTCCCGAAATCGGGAAAAGTGTTACCGAAAACGGGAAAAACCTTCCCGGAAACGGTAGACACCCAAGACTATAACAAGAACAATATTAAAATATCCTCGTCTCGGAATTCTGACGAATCCCGAAACCAGAAAACTCAAAAGTTTCTCGCACGCCATCCAGAAGCAGCCGCCGGGATTTACACCCCAGCAGGTAAATCATGGGGATCCGCTGACGACCTCAAGGCCGCACGCTGGATTTACGACAGGCTTCTCACCGTCAACGCATCGCTATCTGAACCAAACTGGGCTGAATGGGCAAACACCATCAGGCTTATGCGTGTCCAGGACAAGCGTACTCACTACGAAATCTGTGACTTGTTCCAGTGGGCCAACCGGGATGAGTTCTGGAAAGACAACATCCTGAGTCCCTCAAGTCTTCGCAAACAGTGGGATCAGCTCACCACCAAACGGCTGCGCGCAACCGGAACGGCAAAGCCATCCCGTGGCGGCATCGACCTGCATAACACCGACTGGATTGATGGGGTGCTGGAATGAAAAACCTCGCAGAGAGCATTCGCAATTTTGACCGGGAACAGGCTCGCCGCGTGGCGCACAACTTGCCTGAGCAGTACACCGAGTACGAGCAAACGCAGCAGGTGGCGCAGATTATCAACGGGCTATTCGTACAGCTGGCTGCCGCGTTCCCGGCAAGTCTGGTTAACCGAAGCCAGGACGACGTTGACGAAATCCGCCGCCAGTGGGTGCTGGCCTTTAAAGAAAACGGGATTACCACTCTGGAGCAGGTTGAAGCGGGCATGCGCATGGTACGGCGCCAGGAGCGTCCATTCCTGCCGTCGCCTGGCCAGTTCATCAAGTGGTGCAGGGAAGGGCGCAGCGTGCTGGGGATCACTTCCGCTGACGTGATGGCTGAATACTGGAAATGGCGCAAGCTGGTGTTCCGGTACCCGAGCAGCGAGCAGTATCCCTGGCCAAAGCCGGTTTATTACCACATCTGCCTCGAGCTGCGTCGCCGCGGAACCGATGGCCAGTTGTGTCAGAAAGAGCTCGAGCGCGAGGCCAGCGACATTCTGGATATGTGGGAAAAACGGGTGCTGGCCGGGAAGCCGATTCCGCCTGTTCGTCGTGCTTTGGCAGTTCCAGTGGCTCCGAAGGGCCCAACGCCTGCGGAACTGCTTAAAGCGAAGTATGAAAAGATGAAAGCTAATTTTAGGGTGTAGTTTTCTAAGGTTCGTCAAGAGCGATAAGCGGATCTTAATGAGGGAATTTGAGTTGTAAGCATCGACATGTATGCCCAAAATCATGCTTGTTGATTTTGGGCTTTAGATACTTTTCACATCAACAAAGCCCGCTTCCAGGCGGCAGATAAAACTGCCTCAGGAGCTTAATTTATGCTGCTTTTTTGCCAGCAATTCGTTAACAATACCTAAGAAGGCAAGCCCGACGGGAACAAGGGATCCCCACAGGACTGCGTTCCAGCCGTAGAGACTGAGCAGAGCACCTGAAGAAAATGACCCAACAATCATCACCCCGAACACCACAAAATCGTTCAGGGACTGGACCTGGGTTTTCTCTTCGGGACGGTGATATTCGATGATCTTCGCCGATGCGCCGGTGAAGCCAAAATTCCAGCCCAGACCCAACAAAATCAGCGACAGCCAGTAGTGAAAAATATCAGTTCCACCGAGTCCGGCCAGCACAGAGCATGCCGTGACAAGCAGACCCGCTGCGGCGATACGCATGGCCCCAAAACGGTTAATTAATTTGCCGGTGAAAAAGCCCGGACCGTACATGGCAATAACATGCCACTGGATACCAAGATTGGACGCCTGCTGAGAAATGCCGTGCATGTGCATCGAGAGGGGGGCTGCCGTCATCAGGAAATTCATCACCATATAGGTGACCGCACCGCTGAATACGGTTCTGGCAAACCCTGGCTGTCGGACAATCTCGCGCAAAGGTCGTCCACCCGTTTTTACTGCGCCAGCAGGTTCTGTGGTTTTCACGCCTTTGAGTATGAATGCCGAAATGACGGCCACGAGCGCCTGGGCGATGAACGTGACGGCGAAGGTATGAGGCGGCCAGAGGTGCATTGTTCCGGAAACCAGCATGGGGCCAACCACGCCAGCTATCACTCCGCCCCCCATCACTAGGGACAGGGCCCGGGCCCGGCGTTCGGGCGTGACGCCGTCCGTTGCGGCAAAACGAAAGCTGAGCGCGACTGCCGCATAGGCACCGCCCATAAATGCAGCAATGCAGAACAGTAGGAAGGAGCCGATGAAGACGGCCAGAGCAGCCGTCAGGCCGGTGATGACGCCTGCCCCGGTGCCAACCATAAAGGCGGCTTTCCGGCCTTCTTTTCGCGCCAGTGAACCTAACGGCAGAATGCAGGCTGCCATCCCCAGAACAAACATGGTGATGGGCAGCGTGGCCAGCGAACTGCTGGGCGCCAGTGCGTTACCGACAATTGCCCCTGTGGCATAAAAGACGACGGAGTTAGCACCGGCGAGAGCCTGTGCGGCCGACAGACGTATAATATTATTTTTCTGAACTGCAACGGGCAGGAAATGTTCTGCGGACATGTGATTAATTATCCTGATTCATGGTGAGCACTATCCGGTATCGCGCCAGACCCTGCTTCAGTCTGCTGAGCGCCTCATTTGCCCTTTCAAAGGGCAGCAACTCTGTGACAGGCAACGTCTGAAAGAGGTGGCTGAACTGCAGCGCGCGCTCGGTTTGCGCCGGTGTGCTGACGAAGGATCCTGTCAGGGTACGTTCAGCGCCGATCATCATACCCGGCGTGACCTGCACCGGCGTTTGTCCGGTACCCAGCAGGATCGCTTTTCCCCGGGGGGCCAGGGCGGACAGAAGGGCTGAAACCGTTTCTGAAGCCGGAGCCGTTGCCACAATGAAATCCACACCGCCGTCCTTTTTCAGACGTTCTGATGCGTTTTCCTTAAGTGTATCGATGTAGCGATGCGCACCCAGCTCAATGGCCGCGCGTTCTTTTTCGCTACCGCGCGCCACCACAGTAACGTCAAACCCCATTTTACGGGCGTACTGAACGGCCATATGGCCAAGGCCACCCATTCCGAGAACCGCCACTCTGTCGCCCGCCCTGGCGCCAGAATTACGCAGCGCGTTGAAGGTTGCGGTACCGGCGCAGAGGATCGGCGCGGCATGTACGGAAGAGAGTGCTGCGGGGATGGCTATCAGCGCGGTGTGCCGCATGATGACGTACTCTGCGTAGCCGCCATCACAGCTGAGTCCTGGCGTAAGCTGGTTTTCACAGAGATGAAAAAGCCCGCTGCGGCAGGGTTTGCAGTGCTGACAGTATCCCCCCAGGCGCCCGACGCCCACCCGCTGACCGGTTTGCCAGATATCGGGTACCCTGTTCCCCTTCCGGGCAATAAACCCGACAATTTCATGTCCCGGTATACGGCCGGGCTGGCCCGCCTGCGGCGCTTTTTCCACGTCACGGAGATCGGCACCGCATACGCCGCATGCTTCAATTCTGATGAGCACGTCGTCCGGGCCGGGAGCGGGTACCGGCCGCTCTGTCATTTCCAGCACCCCGGGAGCAACGATCTGCATAGCGCGATATTTTTTATTCATAAATTGCACCGGAAAAATTAGGGGTATCAGATGGCAAGGGCGACGAGAAAACGGGATACCATGTTATAGGCGGCGACAGTGGCAACCGCTTCCACGGTCTCTTTTTCACCTAACAGGCTGTTCAGCGCCCCGATAACGTTCTCCTCAACCACGACGTTCCGGGTGGACTGGTCCGTAAGATGTATCAGCAACGTTTCGGTGTCATTAAAGACGTGTGGCGCGGAGGATAACCGCAGGGCTTCTGCTTTTTTAGCAGTGCCGCCTGCATCCAGATAGGCAGGGTAGTGCACGTTCCATTCAAATTCTGCTTTATTCAGCCAGGCAACGCGCAGCATGATCAGTTCCCGGTATTCAAGGCTGAGCGAAAATTCCTGACGTACCCGTATCATCAGTTCGTTCCAGCCCGTAGCCAGGGGGGCACTCTTCAGTAATACCCGGTCAATACCTATCAGTTTTCCGCCGGGCCGACGGGCCTTTATCGCGTTGAGAAGATTGGCATCAACGGGCTCTTCATCCTGCCAGGGGGTTACTCTTGGTGTGGTCATATCATTTTTCCTGTTGAACAGAACAATCCAGCCGCGTCAGCTCAGTGTTAAGTCACCTTCGATCAGCATATTCTGGGCCAGTAACCACCGGTTCAGAGAGGAGTCAATCACCCGCTGATGGACCCCTTCAAACTGATGCACCGTGCCGCTACCGCTTACATCGATGACATACACAAGCCTGCCGGAGGCATCCTCTGCAGGTCTGTCACCGGAGGCCGGTATACCCTTCGGAAGGTGCCCGTCAGTGTGGATTTCAAGATGCGTAAGGGCGAGACCTTCAGCCCTGGCTTCGAGAATAAAGGCGGCCATCATGCAGGCATTAAACGCGGCGAGCATCAGCTCCTGGGGATCAGGAGCCAGTCCTTCGCCACCCAGCGAAACCGGTTCATCGGAATCGATAACATGACTTGGCAGGGCTGGCGGAGCGTTGTCTGCGGAAAAGGACTGGCAGAGCGTCCGGCTGGCCATGCCCCCCTGCCACGAGGTGACAAGGTCATAATGCGAGGTCTGGATTTGCATAATTACTCCAGTGCCGCACGCGGGTGTACGCGTGCGGCATGGTTATCAGGCGTTACGGCCAGCCATCACACCGCCATCGATATCCCAGATAGCGCCGGTGACCCAGCCAGTCTTGTCAGAAAGCAGGAAAGCAACGGTTTCCGCGATATCGACCGGGGTACCCACGCGGCCGATCGGGTGGAAGCTGTCAAAGCTGTTCATCACGTCCTTCACGTCGTCTTTCGGAATGAAGCCTTCGTAAATCGGTGTGTGAACAACGGCCGGAGAAACTGCATTCACACGTATCCCTTTTTCACCCAGTTCAATGGCCAGGTTTTTGGTCAGCGCATGCAGACCCGCTTTTGCCATTGAGTAAGCTGAAGACGGTGTGGCACCGATGGCCTGCTGTGCCCACATGGAGCCGATGTTAACAATGGAGCCTTTGATACCGGCCTCGACCATATTGCGCACCACGTCACGGGTAATAAAGAACGTCGCGCGGTTAATGTTCATGTACATGTCATAGTCTGACGCTTCATGTTCGGTGAACGGTTTCGGGAAAAATACGCCAGCAGCATTGACCAGCAGGCTGATATCCTTGTGTTCGGCATTGATGGTATTCACCACGTGCTGCATACCTTCTTCTTTCATCAGGTCGGCAACGATGATGGAAACCTGACCGTCTGCAGCCAGCGCCTGGCGGGCCTGCTCGGCTTTGTCCTGACGATTGCCTACCAGCACAACACTGCCACCGTTTTTCAGAACCAGCTTCGCCGTTTCGAAGCCCATACCGCTTGTACCACCGACCACTAACAGTTTTTTACCGGCAAAAGATGCGTTCATCGCTAACCTCTTTAAATTCATATGGTTGTAAATGATGAAAAGCCGCGCTCCTCATCGTGTGAAATCAGAATGCCACCCGAGCCCCAGATTGACGACTGAGAAGAAATTGCGACTCAGGAAAGAAAATCTTTCTCGCTGGCGTATACTGAGGAAAATAATGAATCAGGATAACCTCAATGCGATCGCTAAACCGACTTAAATGGCTGCATGCTTTTGAAGCCACCGCCAGGCACGGCAGCTTTACCGGCGCGGCACAGGAACTTGGCGTAACGCCCGCCGCAGTAGGCCAGCTGGTACGCTCGCTGGAAGACTGGGTCGGACACCCGCTTCTTCACCGCACCCGCTCAGGAAAAGAGCGTCTGACGCTGGTTGACGAGGCGCAGGAGGCACTGCAGGACATCACGCTGGGACTCGACAAACTGGAAACCGGATTAAATAAGCTACGTGGTCGCCGATCGCGCTCGGTGGTGGTGGTGACGGCATCGCAGGTACTGGTTATGAACTGGCTAATGGATCGCCTGAACCGGTTTTCGGAAACGCACGAAAATATCGATCTGCGGCTTAACGTCACGGAAAAACTGATGGACGTGTCGCACGGCGAGGCGGATATCGGTATTCGCTGCGGCCAGGGCGACTGGCCAGGCGTGAATAAAACCTGGCTGATGGATGAGGAAGCGGTGCTAGTCTGCAGTCCGCACCTGGTGCCGTCCGGGAAAATGGCCTGTAGTGAATGGCTCGCCACGCAAAAACTCATTCATGATGACACGCCCCATCCCGGGGCCGATTTTCCGTCATGGAATGATGTCCTGTTGGCGGTTGGTGCCCCCGAAGCGTTGGAAAGCGGGCTGCATATTAACTCCACCTCAGCTGTGATCCTGTCGGCCCTGAGTGGCAGGGGCGTGGCCATTGTGCGATACGCTCTGGTGAAAAAGCTTATCGAAACCGGACAGCTGGTCCAGCTGCATCCTGACCATCGGTGGCCGCTCAAATGGTCTTATTATGTGGTGACCCCGCAGCAAAAAGTCATGCGTGATGAAGTGAAAGTTTTCCACGACTGGCTTCTTCAGGATGTCGTCTCGGATCGTTCATAAACTGCCCGCTCAGGCATTACGCTGCTCCTGCAATCACGCCGGGCGCGTAATGCTTATTCCCTGCCAAACCACGACATAGAATTTCTTCGCTGCTCCGCAAGATTATCTGATTTGTTGAAGCTGTCTGGCTTTCTGATAATCGCCCTCAACGAAAGGTAATACAGACCGGATTTTAACCGGGCGTGTTACTTCAACCCTGAGCGAAGGAGAGAACGATGGCTTATCTGCAAATCACCCTGGATATCAGTAACGAAAACCGTGCGGCAGCCGCAGGGGTCTACCAGAAATACAAAACTCCGTTTCTGACCACCATTGAGGGTGCCACCTCTAAAGAGCTGCTTGTCCGTGATGAGGATGTCCAGGTGCTGCACGGCTTTAAGACTGTGGCGCAGGCGCAGGCATACCTTAACAGTCCGCTGTTCACGCAGGATGTCGTTGCAGGATTAAAACCCTATTTAAACAGCGCGCCTGACGTACGTATTTTCGACGTCATGTAATGATTTTTCTGAGACAAAAAATAACCGGAGTTTTCAATGTTCTTAAACTGGAATGAATATCGCAGTGGCCTGCTCGCCACCATCGGCAAATTTGCCAAACTGCAGCCAGAGTTTATGAAAGGCTTTCAGCAGATGGATAAAGGCGCGTCAGAAAACAAGCACCTCGATCCCAAAACCCATGAACTGATTGCACTGGCCGTGGCCGTCACCACCCGCTGTGACGGTTGCCTGGCCGTTCATGTGGACGCTGCGGTTAAGCACGGTGCCACGCGCGAAGAGATCGCCGAAGCGCTGGCCGTTGCCATTAACCTGAACACTGGCGCAGCGCTGACGTATACCGCGCGTGCGCTGGATGTTTACGATAATCTGCCGAACAAATAAGCCTGCAGACGACGGCCCCTGCGGGGCCGTCTAATTACTCACTATGATGTCACTGAATTCTGATTTTTCGCAGCGTGCGATCGTTACTCCGGACGATTATCAGTGGATACCTTCTCCCCAGCCCGGCGTTAAGCGCGTGATGCTTGACCGGATTGGTCGCGAGCAGGCCCGCGCAACCAGCCTTGTCCGGTATGCGCCCGGATCCGAATTTCCCGCACACAGCCATCCCGGCGGAGAGGAGATTCTGGTGCTCGAGGGGACTTTTACCGAAAACGGGGTCAACTATCCTGCCGGCTGGTATCTGCGCAGCCCGGACGGTTCTTCTCACCAACCCTCAAGTCGCGACGGCACAACCATTTTCGTCAAGCTGCGCCAGATGTCTGCCGAGGAACGCCAGCCGGTCAGGATAAATACGCAGGAGGCAGCTAACTGGCACGGTCAGCCGCAAAGACAAGTCTGCCCTTTATTCTCCGGCACCTCAGAAACCGTTCTGCTTCAGAAAATTGCCCCAGGCGAGCGGATCTTCTGTGCACCGCTTGTTGGCGGAGCAGAGATCCTTCTTCTGCAGGGGGAACTCCATGCGCCGGAAGGTTGCTATGGGGCAGGAAGCTGGCTGCGGTTTCCGCCGGATGATATGCCTGCTCTTATGGCCACCGCCTCTGGCGCACTTTTTTATCTGAAAACGGGACATCTCAGCCCGACAACCCTGACCGGAGCGACATTATGAAGCAGAGCGCTGTTATCATTGGTGCGGGCATAAGCGGCCTTTATGCCGCCACGCTGCTTGAAAAAGCGGGTGTTGATTATGTGATCCTTGAGGCTCGTGACAGAACGGGCGGGCGCGTGCTGTCAGGCCTGGAACTGTCGGGCACCTCCGCTGGCATTCATGTAGATATGGGGGCAGCGTGGTTCTGGCCTGATATTCAACCGGACTTCGCGCAACTGATCGAGCGGCTTAATCTTCCGGTAATCGCGCACGGCCGTCCGGGTGACATGCTCTACGAACGCCAGTTGGATTTGCCCCCCGAACGCTACCCTGCATGGGAGAGCTCCCCGGCGTCTTTCAGGCTGAAGGGAGGAATGCAGGCGCTGACGACGGCGCTTAAAAGTCAGATCCCGGCTGAGAAGATTAAAACCGGCCATCAGGTGGTGGCGGTTTCCCGGGCTGGCAAGGAAGTGCAGATCCATACCCGGTCCGAAGACAGTAAAAAAGCCGTATTTTCCGGTGAGCATGTCTTCCTCGCTTTGCCTCCTGCCCTGGCAGCTAAAATAGATTTCAGACCGGCGATGCCGGAACAGGTGCTGTCAAACTGGCGGAAAATCCCGACATGGATGGCTCCCCATGCAAAATATGTCGCTATATATAAAACAGACCTATTGCATGAGCGGCAGCTTTCAGGGAATGCAGGAAGCCGCGTGGGGCCAATGGTAGAGATCCATGACGTATCCGAGCCAGATTCGGGCAAAACGGCGATTTTTGGTTTTATTGGCGTACCGGCAAAATCGAGATGGACTGTCAGCGAAGCTGTTCTCAAAAGCCTTTGCCGGGAGCAGCTCGTACGCTTATTTGGACAGGATGCGGCAGAACCTGAAGCTGAGTATATAAAAGACTGGGCAGCCGATCCGTTTACTGCAACGGAATTTGATCTCCTGCAGGAAGTCGGGCACGCAATGCCTGTGCAACTTCCCGCCAGGGGAGAATGGTCCGGTGAGATAACAGGTATCGCCAGTGAATGGTCGCCGCAGTTCTCGGGCTATCTGGCAGGCGCAATTGACTCTGCATTAACGGGCGTTCAGCGCTGGTTACAACAGAAATAACCCATGATAATGGAGGGCCACAGTCCGAACCAAAGTTGGGTTTCAGGAAACACGACAAACTGGTTCGATAAAAAATTAGCTTTGAAAAAAGAGCTGGGTTCTGAAAAGTCCGCTTTTGGCACGAAGCGGACATCGTACCCTACTCAAAGTTGGATAATATTTCAGCAAATTGAAAGTGACTTGCTGCATTTGAGTCATGCTGAAACGGTTAACATTCATTCTCACTTTTCCCTTAAAAATGCAATCCATTGAAAATAACTCCCGATTTTAGAAATGGTCTGATGCTTTTTTAGTGTTTAAACAATGCGGTGGCTTCCATTAAATGCTCTTAAAACGTTGCAAAATCCGTAAGATACGTTTATAAATGTACTGTATATACATACAGTTATTCGTGCGGAGGGAAAAATGAAAATCGAACTAACCATTGATCACATGAAGAAACTTCCTGATGGAGCTATACCTGCGCTCGAGTCAGAACTGCTCAAAAGACTCAGCAAACAGTTCGATAAATGCCAGCTTACGATTAAGCGTGCCAGTAATGACGGTTTGACTGTTTTCGGAGGCGACAAGAAAGAGGTCGAACATATCGTGCAGGAGATCTGGGAAAGCGCGGACGAGTGGTTTTATTAATCGCGTGAAGTTCACTGGAGCAGTTTCAAAGAGTATCGCTGTTTGCGTTCCCCTGGCTGTTCCCGATTACTGTTTACCGCGTCAATAAGTCGCTCTGGGGGAAATAGTGTTTAGTGCAGATGCCTTTAATGCAGATGATCAATGGTACGACGTGGTCAGAAGGGCCGATAAAGCAGTTATCTATAGCTTCCCGGCGGAAGGGAGATATCTGGTTTATCGAGTAAATGGAATAGTTTCATTACGACCGTTACTCGAAGAGGAAGAAATCTTCACGTTCAACGGGTTCATGCAATTTGCAAAACGGCTTGGGTACCGAATTACACCACCGTCTGATATTATTCTCTCATAGGCCTGAACAACCTATACCTGATGCGCCACGGAGAGAACCATGGCGCTAGAATTACAACTTATCAAACACCATTCAGGAATACTGATCCCGGCTACGCCCGAGACCAGCGATCTTCTGCAATCCAAAACCCGGCTCGGCGATGTCCTTGTTGCCGAGTTCCGGCGGGTACGAAACCCGGCATTTCACCGGCGCTTTTTCGCTCTTCTCAATCTCGGTTTTGAATACTGGGAACCAACCGGCGGGGCTATCTCGAGTAACGAGCGGAAGTTGATTACCGGCTACGCCAAGTTCCTGGCTTCATATGGCGGGAATGAGGGCGCACTTATCGATGCTGCTGAGCAGTATCTTGAGCAGGTAGCTTATCGGCGCGTCACGAATGGCATTAGCCTGTGTAAATCCTTCGATGCTTACCGCTCATGGGTCATCGTTGAGGCAGGGTACTTTGATGCCATTCAGCTGCCAGACGGGACACTCAAAAAGCATCCTCGTAGCATCTCGTTTGCCAACATGGACGAGCTCGAGTTCCAGCAACTCTATAAAGCTGCGCTCGATGTTCTCTGGCGCTGGGTCCTGTCCCGTTCATTCCGCTGTCGTGATGAGGCAGAAAATGTCGCCGCGAAACTGCTTGGCTTTGCGGGGTGATGGGGATGAAGAAGACGTGGTTCCAGCATACCGACTGCAGCACCGAACAGGCCGACGAACTGGTTAAGCGTTACAAAGCTCGCGGCGTGCGAGTAGAGCGCAGCCTTAATCCGGATTACGTGACCTGGACTGTAAGTGCATTCCTGCCGACCTCAAATACCCCAGCGCGCCCGGATAGCCGCTGGCGAAACCGGATGTGGGGGTGAGCATGGCTATTTATCGCAGCAAAAAATGGCTCGCCGCCGTCGGGCAGATCGAGCGTTGTGTTCTTTGTGGAGCATGGGGTACGCAGGTGGCACACCGGAACGAAGGGAAAGGCATGGGATTAAAAACCGATGACTGTGCGACAGCTGCGCTCTGCGTTTGCTGTCAAGACAGCATTGATAACGGGAATAAGCTGAACAGGGAAGAGCGCCGGCAGCTTATGGATCGCGCGATTGTTCTGACAGTGATTGAAGTTGTCCGCCGCGGGCTGGTGGTGCCCGCATGAAAATCTACGACATTACGCCGATCGGCAAACCCCGAATGACTCAGCGAGACCGCTGGCACAAACGCCCAGCCACAGCTGCATATTGGGATTACAAAGCTCAGATCCGGTTGCTTGGGATCCGTCTGCCGGAATCCGGTTATCACATCACCTTTATCATCCCCATGCCAAAGAGCTGGAGTAAGCAGAAACGCGCGCAGTACAGCGGCCAGCCTCATCAACAAAAACCAGATAAAGACAATCTGGAAAAGGCGCTACTCGATGCCATTTTCGATGACGACAGCCGCGTCTGGGATGGCCGCGTGACAAAACTTTGGGGAGAGAAGGGGCAGATCATTATTGGGGGGTGCGCATCGTGACCAGAGACGAGATAACCCGATACCAGGCAGAAAGCGTTAAGCGCGCCCGCATGCCGCCAGTAGCAAAGCACAGCCAGACCAAAACCAATCTGCCACATAAGGAAGCCGCATGAACAGTCAGCAACTGGAATACGTACGTCAGCAGCTCATTGTGGCGACCGCAGATCTGAGCGGGGCGACAAAAGGGCAGCTGGTAGCTTTCGCTGAGAATGCACAGTACACCGCGACGGCGCGCAGCCGGGGCAGGAAAAAGGTATTCGACAAGGATAAGCAGCGCATGGTCAACCCTAACGGTCCGCCGATGAGCGGCAGCCAGTCCCGCGCCAAGGGCTCATCAATCGCATTGGTTGGCCCGGTTGAATTCGTGACAGCGTCCTGGCGCCGCGCTGTGCTGTCACTGGAAGGCCATCAGAAAGCTTGGCTGCTGTGGAACTACAGCGAGAACACCCGCTTCGAATACCAGGTGGCGATCACCCAGTGGGCATGGGCTGAGTTCCGGGAGCAGCTCGGCGCGCAGAAGGTGGCTGGCAAGACGATGGAGCGCCTAAAGAAGCTGATCTGGCTGGCGGCACAGGACGTCAAAGCGGAGCTGGCGGGTAGGGAAGTGTATCAACACCAGGACCTGGCGGCCCTGTGTGGCGTTAAGCCTGATAACTGGTGCCATAACTACGCCGACTACTGGCGGACCATGTGCGCCATCTTTAAGCGACTTGATAGCGATTCTCTTCTTTGCGCCGTGAGAACACGATCACAGCAAAAGGCGACTTTTTCGCAGCAGGGTCTTGCAAATGTCAATTAAATGAGTCATATTTGACTCTAATTTGATAAAATCTCCAAATTCTATAAACCCGCATTTGAGCGGGTTTTTTGTATGTTTCAACAAAGGAATTGGTGATGTTGTACTGTGATTTAATTGAGATCTTTGGTCCGGACCCGTTGAATAATAAAGATGAAGGAATTTCCATTCTTCGCGATAAGTATGGGATTGAAGCGCCAGAACAAGTTTTTGCGCAAATTTATTGCGGGTTATCTAACGATTCTAGATTTCAGGCCTTGTATGGGCATCTAAATCTTAAATCACTTAAATGGGATTTGGTCAGATTGAAAACTGCTGAGTTCACTGCGTTTGGTAAAAATGCTACCTATCCTGAACACATGCTTGAGATTTCGGAAGATTTTAATACCTGCGGCAACCAGTTTTGTATTGATGCAAGAGAAGAGGTTGCACAACATTGGCTCAAATTCGGCACATGGGACGAACCACCGATGTTTATTGAACGTTCTCTCATTTCGTCTGATGAGAGAGGCTTGCACCTCATGGAAGGGCATACAAGATTAGGTACTTTGCTTGGTGCTATTAAGTACGGATTTGTGAAGTTAGCTGACACCCATGAAATCTTTATAGCCTCCATGAAATAGGTGAGAAATGGCGATTCACTAGTGTTGATATGAATCGCAACTCATCGAAACATGCCTTCAACCCTAAGAGCCGCATTGCTCGACTCTCGTTTCAAATTGCCAGCCTTCGTGCTGGCTTTTTTATTTTCAGGCCCGCGGGAATCATCATCGACACGCTTTGTTGAAAATCCAGCCCGACGGGCCTGACCCCTTTTAAACACACACAGCACCCCGTTCTTTCGGAGGTGATATGGCTAAACGTATGCAAGATAAAGAAAGCATTGCCGGAGTGTCATGGCTGATTGTCCTTGCTCTGTCATGCTGGGGCGGCCTTGTCCGATACCTTATTGACGTTAAGCAGAACAAAGCCACCTGGAGCTGGATCAACGCGCTGGCGCAAATTGCAGTATCCGGCTTTACCGGCCTCATTGGTGGCCTGATCAGCGTTGAAAGCGGGCTGAGCCTTTACATGATTCTGGTTACGTCAGGAATTAGCGGGACGATGGGCTCCGTGGCACTGACGTACTTTTGGGAACGCCTGACGGGGATGAAGAATGCAAACCAGTGATAAAGGCATTGACCTGATCAAGCAGTTCGAAGGCTGTAAGCTCACCGCTTACCAGGACAGCGCCGGAGTGTGGACCATCGGATATGGCTGGACTCAGCCTGTCGACGGGAAACCAATTCGCGCCGGGATGACGATTAAGCAGGAAACGGCAGAGCGTCTGCTGAAGACTGGACTGGTCGGCTACGAAAGCGATGTGTTCCGCCTGGTCAAAGTTGGACTGACTCAGGGGCAATTTGACGCCCTGGTGTCGTTCACGTACAACCTCGGCGCCCGGTCACTGTCGACATCGACCCTTCTGAGAAAACTCAACGCCGGTGATTATGCTGGCGCTGCCGATGAGTTCCTGCGCTGGAATAAAGCTGGTGGCAAAGTCCTGAACGGGCTGACCCGTCGCCGGGAGGCAGAGCGCGCTCTGTTCCTGTCGTGATTGGCGCACTGGTAAAGCGTTACTGGCTGCAGTTGATTGTGGTGGCGCTAATCGGGGTTCTGACGTTCTTCGTGAATCACTACCGCGACAACGCCATCACCTACAAAGACCAGCGCGATAAAGCCACCAAGAATCTCCGCCTGGCTAACGACACCATCAAAGATATGCAGGTGCGCCAGCGAGATGTGGCTGCGCTGGATGCCAAATATACAAAGGAACTCGCAGATGCAAAAGCTCAAAATGATGCTCTGCAACGCAAGCTTGATAATGGTGGCCGGTTGCTCGTCAAAGGCCGCTGTCCAGTGTCAGCCTCAACCCAAGCCACCGGCGCCGCCAGCATGGGCGATGATGCCACCATCGAACTCTCTGCAGTTGCTGGACGAAACGTTCTCGGTATCAGATCCGGAATCATCAGCGACCAAACATCCCTGAGGACATTGCAGGAATACATCGCAACACAGTGCCTGAAGTAAGACATTATATGAGCCCTTCACTGAGGAGCTTCGATAATAGCCTTGAAATCTACAATACAATCCCCATTTGATTTTTGTAACCTGCCATAACGGCGGTATAAAAGGGATTTGATATGTTAGATAATTATTTTAAAACTGGCATGGCCAGTACCGACAAAAAAACACAGCGTTTACTTGCAGTTCAGGCTGCATTGGAAATTGCCAAGCATTCTGTTGGATCAGCTGGCGGTGCAGAGCATTCACGCGTTGACCAAGATCTTGATACGGTCACCGAAAAAATAGGAACGCTTGCAGATGCAATTCAAGCTGCGCTTACTAAAAACATCGATTGAGTGATAACCGCCTCCGGGCGGTTTTTTATTGCCACATGAATCGTGTCGTTTGTGGTGTGAAAGTTATGGTGGCTTGGTTCCAGTTTTTTCCAGCAAGAATTTTCTCTATGCAGTGTGTGGCGTAAAGGCCATCTGGTGGAGTGAAAGAGATATATTCGCTTTCACTAGTTAACTTGAAGTCATGTATAGCTGCAATTGCTGTACGCCCGTCATAGTCAATGCTCCGAAAACAGGTAATCCTCGCTTCGTAAAACGTGTCGGGTAAACCCTCTAGCATGCATCCTGTGGCCCATTGCAAAAGCTGTTCATTTGAATACTCCGGCTGAGTGGTTGGAGCTTCCTGCTGCTTACTTATGAGCCGCTTAAATGTATTGAGAAAGGAAAACATGTCACCTCCATGGTTTTTTTCAAGGTTAGCATAGTATTGCAATACACCCGGAGGGATCCATCGTTAGGGTAACATCCATGATAAGGGATAGAGACAATGATATCCCCACCTGAGGATAAGCCCATTAAGCACCAAAGCGGATAGTCCGTAGCCGAAAGGCAATGCAGCAGTCATTAAGCTGCCCCGAGTCGCGTAATGGCGAGTAGGTATAGCAGACCGATGTGAGGGTAAATAAGGGAACATGCTCCGGTAAAGCAGCGCGAACGCCATACGTGCACCGGTTGTAAGCGGCGATAAAGCGACAGCAACTCAAAGGCATGAGCGCAGCCACTGCGAGAGTGCGGATGGTATTACACCAGGCATACACTGAGTGCCTGTGATAATTTCGAAACACATTAATCAGGTGCGCGAGATGTCGGGTAAAACCGAACCGGACGAAGCGTGACGCTGCTATAAGCTGGAGGATGGTGCAGACGACCTAAATCTTCTGGCTCAATGGTTCGAATCCATTCCTGATTATCACACCCAAGCCACTGGCATTCGCTTGTGGCTTTTAATTGATGTCATCTTAAGCAGAACCATAATTATCCTGTACAAGAAGTTGATACTGAAGGTGTCGTGATGCGAATTTACGACTTTCGAAACAGGAGTGCATGATGCATACAATAGACGACTCGAATTTTCATAAAGTAGTGCAGGCAATTAAGGCAGGCCCCACGGACATTGCTTTCCAATCCGCATTAGAACTTGGTTTTAAGTGGCTTGAAGAGTATGAAGCAAAATTGCTGAAGCTCACTGATGAGCAAGCGAAGACTCTTAAAGACTTGCTTTCACAATAAACCTGAAATTTTCATCGCCATCAAAAAGGCCACCTCCGGGTGGTTTTTTTAATGGCTATAACAACAGGAATATAACAATGGCAAAACCGGACTGGGGTGAGCTTCAGCAACGGTTCCTGTCCGACCATGCCGCAACCGGCGTATCACCAAAGGAATGGTGTGAAGCGCAGGGACTGAACTACGCTACCGCCCGTCGATATATCAAAAAACCTTATGCGCAAACTGCTCAACAACCTGCGCAGAAAAAAATGCGCACTGCGCAGAAAGATAAAAGCGCTAATGAGCTGGTGGATGATGATGGACTTACCGCTCAGCAGCGCTTATTTGTCGCGGAGTACCTAAAGGACAACAACGCCACCGCTGCCGCTGCACGTGCTGGTTATAGTGACCCAAACTACGGGCGTCAGCTAATAGCGAATCCTAACGTTGCGCAGGCCATTGCGCAGCAGCAGAAAGCCTCCATTGTGCGCACGCTTGGCAGTGCCGATGAGGTCTTGGCCCAGATGTGGCAGCTCGCCACCTTCGATGCAAACCAGCTTTCGCAGTATCGCCGCGGTGCTTGTCGTTATTGCTGGGGCTTTGGCCATCAATATCAGTGGCGAGATATGGTGGAGTTCGAAGAGAAGCGGCTGGAAGCTACAGAACGCGATAAGCGCGAGCCCGTCGATGTTGGTGGTTACGGTTACGACCACAATCGAGAACCAAACCCCGAATGCCCGCGCTGCAATGGCGATGGCATCGGCCAGCCTTATTTCCCTGACACACGCAAACTCCCGGCTGCTTCCAGGCTAGCCTATTCAGGCGTAAAGGTTGGAAAAAACGGCGTCGAAATCACAGCCATCAGTCGGGAAAGAATGTTCGAAGCGGTCATGAAGCGCCTGGGCCTGGCCGATAGCGAATTCGCGCAGCGCCTGCAGCAGATTGAAATCGAACGCCGGCAGCTTGAGGTCGAGAAACTCCGCAAGGAGCTGGCGGGTGATGGTGACGATGACGAGCCAACTCCAGTTCAAATCAATATCAACGTAGTGGACGCGAGGGCGGACGATGGGGATCAGCCCGACACTTAATATCCCTCAAGCTCGGTTCTTGGCAATGCAGCAAAAATTCAAAGCCTATGTTGCCGGGTTCGGTTCCGGTAAGACGTGGGTGGGTTGTAGCGGCATCTGTAAGGGGATGTGGGAGCACCCTAAAATCAACCAGGGCTATTTCGCGCCAACATATCCGCAGATCCGTGACATCTTCTACCCGACGATTGAAGAGGTGGCCTTTGACTGGGGGCTGAGCGTCAAAATCAACGAGGGGAACAAAGAAGTTCACTTCTACGAGGGGCGGCGCTACCGCGGGACAACCATCTGCCGCTCGATGGAGAAGCCCGGCTCGATAGTTGGTTTCAAAATTGGTAACGCGATGGTGGATGAGCTGGACGTCATGGCGGCTGCCAAAGCGCAGCAGGCTTGGTGAAAAATCATCGCCCGTATGCGTTATAAGGTCGATGGGCTGCGAAATGGCATCGATGTAACGACGACGCCAGAAGTGTTCAAGTTCGTCTACCAGCAGTTCGTGAAGGCGGTGCGTGAAAAGCCAGAGCTTGCGGCGCTGTATGGACTGATTCAGGCCAGCACGTTTTACGGCTGCGTGAAATCTGGCGCCGATACGTGATAAAGGGTAGCGTTCAGACGTTTGGATACGATAGCGACTTTACGGCAAACGGCGCAGTTGTGGTGCAATCATCTCCGCCAGTATCAATATTGAAGATTAGCAGTAAGCATGCTGTAATGAGCTTACTTAATTTGAGGGTAACTTGAGCCTAGATTTAAAAATGATAAAAACTTCTACTCTTTTCCTTTGTACTTCCTTATTTTCAAGCATGGCTTTTGCAGAAAATCACTACATACCTCTACTTTATAACTTATCGACTATGTTTGATTTCAATCCAGTTAAGGGGGCTGTTAAATCCTTAGATACTGATGTTGAGGAGAATGGAAAAATCACTTATAAAATCTCCATCAGACTGGATAAAAATGGTTGTGTTGATAGCTTAAATCTTGATAATGTTTCTTCCGGGCATGAAACCATTCTAAAATATACAAATGGAAGTCTTATTGGCCATAGAGATGGCAAGCCTTTCTCAATACAACTTGATGAAAAATGTCACATTTTGAGTAAAAATGAAAACGGTGACGAGTTGCGTTACACTCTTTACCCGAATGGATTAATTAAAGACACCTATTTTTTAGGTAAAAAAATATCTGAACATTTTTATGATGAAGACGATAATTTGACGCGCTCTGAATTTTATAGTTCAGAAAGCGTTATGTCTAAAAATGAAATATCTTATGTTGATAAAAAAAGAAAGCCTCTTGATTATAAACTAATAAACTCATCAGTTTTCTCGGAGGGGTATACAGCAACCAGTTCTTGTCATTATAACGAAATGCTTGTGCCTGAAATATGTAATGCCACAGTACAGAGCGCAGGTAATCCGGCACCGAAAACAGTTTCAATGACAGCACATACGAAAGTTGAATTCTACTAGATTAAAACGATTCCAATAAGCTACCTCCGGCATCATGGTGTTTTATCGGGACGAGTTCAATGAAGGCACTGGCTTAATGTAAGAGGAATTTAAGATGAATGTAGAAACGGTCCGCTTAATCCTGGAACCCTTTAATGATTCACATTATGAAGGCTTAAGGGTAATGGATAGTGATGCTGAGGTGATGCGCTATATCAATAAGGGTATCGTTAAAACGCCCGAAGAAACCTGGGAGGGCATCAGAAGGGTGCAGGCTCGCTGGGATAAGTATCACTTCTCGTGGTGGGCTATCAGAGAGAAATCTTCTGGTGAGATCGTTGGTGCAGCATGCCTCCAGCACCTGGCCAACGTGGAGGGTGCACCATTAGAGATTGGCTGGCGCCTCGTTCCTGAACACAATGGCAAAGGCTATGCTACAGAGGCAGCGAAAGCGATCGTTGATTACGCTGTAGAACGGGTGGGAGCATCTTATCTGGTAGCCGTGGCCGATCCCGAAAATATCGCATCGCAGCGTGTTATGAAAAGGTTAGGTATGACTTATAAAGCAATAGAGCAGCATTACGATACGGAATGCGTAGTCTATGAGCTTAATATTGGTAAGCCTGCTTAAGTAACAGATACACCTCTGCCACTTTATCTCCGCTTACAGCACCTCAACCAATTCAAATTCTTCTGCGACCAGTTCCATATCTTCAGAAAAATGGCCTTCGCGGAAGAAAAATCGCTGATGCTCTGTCTGCCAGTATTCAAGGCTTAAATCACCTTCACCCTCTTTACGAGCGAATTCCTCATTAACATCGCAAAAACGCACCAGTCGCATGGAAACCAGCCGGATCACACAGACCGGGACATTCTGGCCATCAAGAATGATGTTATAGCTCCCCATCCGCGGAGCAGATACATCCTGCGAGTACGAGGCAAAAGATCCGCAGGTGGCCGTTTTGAGCCCTTTTTTAATCAGGTCCGCTAGTTCGTTCGCCAGTTCCGGGCTGTCACCCATTTGCCAGGCCTGTGCGCCCGGGTATTTCATTTTTAATTCCTCAACCGTCACCATTCAACTTCCCTCATAACTTTTTTTCAAAAGAAACATACCAGCGGTTTTAGCATAAACATCGTCGATACCAGAAGCGTACTCTGCTTTACTGACACCTTTTTTCACTGGTGGGCAGGAAAACAAAGCGTTGCGCTTATTGCTCGAGTGAATATATCCTTGCGGGGTTATCTGCGTGGTGAATCTATGGCCGGTAGCCAGGCGCGTGACGTTGTATAACAAAGAAAAGTCACCGGGATAGAACCGACGCCACGCTTTTTCTGTAACTTTTATCCCATTGGAAGGGGTTAACGTGTTCAAGCTTAATTCATCGCTACTGGTGGCGTTGCTACTGTCAGGCTGTAGCGACGATCTGGTTCTCAGCCCACCTCAGCAACCTGAATACAAATCGATGCCTGAAATAACGCAGTCTGTGACGCCATCACAACAGCGCGCAATCATGGCAGGCGAGCGGCCTGACTGGTCAGAAAGAACGCCGGTCAAGACAATAAAGCAGTACTAATAAGCACGTATTAACCAGGGCTGCCGTTCGGCGGCCTTTTTATTTCCCCATTTGAGAAGGTGCAAAGATGGAGTCTGGCTTGCGGGAAAATTTCTGACGCCTGACATGGTATTTCTTTCTTTATCAACCATGCTTAAGACGAAGACAATTCAATCACTTCAGCATCACCGAAGCGGCAACGTCACTCGAGTCGAGAATCCTGAATGCGCCATGCACCTATCTCCTTAGCTGCAGCCACGGCAATTTTTATGCTGGGCGTTTTAATCATCAATTTACAGGTTTGGTATTCTGCACGCGCTGACAGCCTTGCAGGGGCGCACTATGTCGTGCGAAACATGAACGTCATTCTTAAAGAAGCCCGTCATGCTGCCCAGATAGCAATGCAGCTTGCTGAGAATGAGTGTGATGCTGAAGGACAGTATCGGCTCGGTACTGAAGCGGCATTACAACCTCATCTGAGAACGATCGTTATTCTGAAACAAGATGCGGTCTGGTGCTCCTCTTTACCGGGAAATCGCGTGTTGCTGGTTAACGGCTCAGCGCTGCCTCAGGCATCATTGCTACTTGTTCCATCAAAAAGTACGGTCAACGGCCTGCCGGTTCTCTTATACCAGACAAACCATGCCGGAAGCCGAATCATGGTGAGCATCAGCGACAGCCATATCCGGGATGCGCTGAATATGCCATTACGTGGCGTGGCGTATTCACTGCAAGTCGGCAATCGTCGTTTAGGCCAATCCGGCGATGTGTTGACGGCACCCCATGCAAACAAAGATGTACTGACGGTAAAAGACGCTGATTATCCCTTCGCGATTCAATTTAACGCTCCGCCTCTTTTTAGCCTGACGAGATTATTCGACCAGGCCGGTGGGGTGCTGTTATTTCTGCTGCTCATTTCCTCTCTTCCTGCTTATCTTTTGCAACGCTATCTCTCTAAGGATATATCGCCTGAAGATTCACTGCGCACTGCCATCTACCGAAATGAAATTATTCCCTATTATCAACCCGTCGTGAGTGGAAAAGAGGGCACCTTGCGCGGTGTAGAGGTGCTGGCCAGATGGAAGCATCCGCAATCCGGGTTTATTTCTCCCTCGTCGTTTATTCCTCTTGCTGAAAAATCAGGGTTAATTATTCCATTAACCCAAAGCTTAATGCGTCAGGTTGCAATGCAGATGAATTCAATTTCTACGCTGCTGCCGGAAGGATTCCATGTAGGAATTAACTTCAGTGCGTCTCATATCGTGGCCTCTACCTTTTTTGAAGAGTGTCTGAATTACAAGCGCAGCTTTGTGCAACAGGATCTGAACCTCGTCGTTGAGGTGACCGAGCGCGAGCCCCTCCACGTAGATGAACAACTCGTTAAGACCCTGAATGAGCTGCATAACAACGGATTTACAATTGCGCTGGATGATTTTGGAACGGGCTATTCTGGCCTGTCCTACCTGCAGGACCTGCACATTGATTACATCAAAATCGACCAAAGCTTTGTTGCCAGAGTGAATGCCAATGAGGATTCCACCCTGATCCTGGATTCGGTACTGGAACTGGCAAAAAAACTATCAATCCGTATTGTGGCGGAAGGGGTTGAAACCCAGCAACAGCTTGATTATCTCATCCGCAATAACATCACGTTTTTACAGGGCTACTTCTTCTACAAACCCGTTCCCTTTAAGGAGTTGATAAAAATCCTTTTGTCGAAGCCAAAGGTTAAAGTGAGGGTGGAGTGACGTTTTCCCAGTTGTCTGCATTTCCCGCCTGATATATGCGTAAGTAGCGTATAATGCGGCGTCGAAAACTGCTTAACAATCCTCTGGCCGGTACTATGACCCTCAATCGCTTTTGTTATTTACTCCTGATCTTTGCTGCAATCGGCAGCCTTTTTGCCTCTAACCCTTTGGCTATGTGGTTTCTGCTGATCAATGTGCTGACGATGGCTATGTATGGCGCCGATAAACGGGCAGCGCGTAAGGGTATGCGCAGGGTACCGGAAGCCACGCTGCTGGTATTTGGCGTAACCGGCGGCTGGCCTGGCGCGATTGTGGGCCAGCAACTCTTTCGCCATAAAACGCAAAAGCAGCCCTTTAAAACCTACTTTTTCTTAAGCATTGTCGTTAGCATCGCCGTGATGGCGGCGGTTTACCATTTCTCGCCTGTTTCTTCTTTATGAGCGTATTGACATCAGGTTAACTTGAGCTTTTAAGATGTCAGCACCACGTTGATAAAGGAGTAACATCTTAAAATGAAAGACATTGATGTAGGTTTCACTCATGTCGCGTTTATGGTCAGGGACCTGGAAAAGAGTATTGCCTTCTATCGTCGCTATGCCGGTATGGAGGTCATTCATTTACGTGAACCCGACATGCCTGATGCAAGAAAAGTCGCATGGCTTAGCGACCATACCCGTCCTTTTGCACTGGTTCTTGTTCAGGCCGATACCGTGACCGACACGCCGCTGGGCAGCTTCGGTCATCTGGGAATTGCCTGTGCGACCCGCGAAGAAATTGACAGAAAAACCGCGATGGCCACCGCTGAAGGTATGCTAAGGAAAGCGCCTGTGAATGTAGGCGATCCCGTCGGATACTATGTCTTTTTTGCCGATCCCGATGGAAACACGTTAGAGCTGTCATTCGGACAGCGGGTCGGTCTGGAAGCGATCCGAACGGCCAGTCGGAATAAATAAAGCGAAGATACGTTAGCAACAGGAAACAGACCGCGTCGCGCGTCGTTAATTGATCCTCCATCACTGCCAATAGTAGTAGGATTATTCTTAAGTTGTTGCTGTTTTTTGCACAATCTGAATAATACGTGCAACACCACGGACGATAACATCCCATGAAAATAGTCTCTATTACGCTGGCAGTGCTGGCGCTTTTTTCTGCGCCTGCCTGGTCCGCTTTTCAGGAGCGGGAATATAATACCTGGTATATGAAAAATGCGGTGCTTTATGATATGACGCAGACATCGGAAGGTTATCCCGTCATGGTGAGCGTATCCCAGCCCGGGAGGAAATCCGCTAATTTGCTGGTCTCATATATTACGGAAGGGCGCTGTGGTGAGAATAATCTGCCACTCAATTTGAATGGTAAAGTTCTTCCCGCCAAATATCATTGTGTTCAGATAGGGAAAAACAGAATTGAACATTTTTCAGTTGTGGATGCGGACAGCGTCAATGGCATGGTGACGCATTTGAAATCTGATTTCACTATTCTCCTGCAAAACGATATCAAAATTTGGGCGGCAAATATCAAAACGCCAAAATACGGGCTGGCACCGAGATTCTGACGATGAAATGTCTGTCTCACGACAGGTATTATTTCTATCATGGTAATCATTTATGAAATAATAGTGTCATGGTGTTATTAATCAAAATATGGAGTAAGTGGCCCTGTTTTTTTACGTATTGAAATGGACTGTATGCTAAACGGTACGAAACCGCACAAATAATCCTTACTGACATTATGGATAAAGCTCGCTACCAGACTTACGCTTGCTAACGGCGTTTTAGTTGTTCAGCACATCTTTATTGGTAAGGAGTAGAAAATGTCACATCCTAATAGTCTGGATTTGCTAAGCCGTAAAGAAGGAATGTGTTTGTTAGAGCAAAGCATGGGTTTTGTCTGGCAGGCAGCACTTCGGGCTGTCGCAGTATTAGGCGTTGCAGATCGTCTGGTTGAAGGAAAAAAATCCGTTACGCAACTGGCGGAGGAGCTTAATGTCGATGGCGACTATCTTCATCGGATCATGCGCGTATTATCCTCTCGTGGAGTGTTCAACGAACTGTCCGAAGCTGAATATAGCCTTAGCCATTCAGCACAGTTCCTGTGTTCTGAGCATGAATTTTCATTGCGTGCGGCGGTGCTCATGCTGACAGACCCAACATTCTGGCAGCCAGCGGCTAAAATGGATGAGATATTGCAAGGCAAACCTGTTTTTAATGATTTGTTTGGCAAGCCTTTTTACGACTACTGGCAGCATGATGACACGATGACTGACAGCAACATTTTTCATGCGGGTATGGCCTCTATGTCATCCGTAGAGAATGAAGTCATCGCCGATAGCTATTCGTTTCCTCAAAATGCTATCGTTGCCGATATTGCCGGTGGGCTGGGTAATTTATTGCTGGCTGTTTTACGCCGAAATCCGACCTTAACAGGGATCCTGTTCGATCAAAAAGACGTGCTTGCGCGGAATCGACTGTACCTGTTAAATGACAATCGTCGATGGAAGGCAGTTGAGGGTGACTTTTTTGGAGCCTGTCCTGTAGCTGATATTTACCTGCTTAAATATATTTTGATGGACTGGCCTGATGAGAAAGCGGTTCAGATACTTCAATCGTGTAGAAATGCAATGAAAGAAAATTCCCGATTATTAATTTTTGAACCACTTATCAAAAAAGAAAATAATGAGCAGGGACGATTTGAAATTGACCTTCTTCTTTTAACAAGCTTTGATGGAGGGCGGGCAAGAACGGAGTCTGATTATCAGACCTTGTTTGAAAAGACCAGTCTGAAGCTAAACACTATAATAGACACCCGTTCGTATCTGTCGATTTTAGAAGTCGTACCTGTCTGAACTACGTAAATTATATTCACAAAGCGAGTGTCCTCATTCCGTTTTACCGGATTCCTGCTACGCTTGTCTGTTGTATCAGGAGCATGAGCATGATGAACAAAGACGAACAAACAGGTTTAGTGGGGCTGGCGATTGGGGCCGCCGTCATTGGGCTGGTTTCAGCGCAGAAACCGATCCATCGCAACAGTATTGTCGATGAACTGGTCAGGCTCGGCAGGCAAAAAGGCGATGGTGTAGAAGACGAGGTTTTCGTCAAGGCCGCCGAGCTGGTGAGAAAAGGAGTATAGCCTATGGCTGAATGTCGTAATGCGCAGTGCCATTGCGGTGCGGTGGCCTTTACCGTTGCGCTCACGGATGGCCTGAATACCGCGCGGCGCTGCAGCTGTTCCTTTTGTCGCATGCGGGGCGCGGTCGTCGTCTCTGCGCCGCTGTCAGGGATTACCGTGACCAAAGGTGAGGATAAGCTCACGGAGTACCGCTTTAACACGGGGACGGCACGGCACTTTTTCTGCTCGGTGTGCGGGATCTACACGTTCCATCAGCGGCGTTCCAATCCAAACGAATACGGCGTGAACGTTGCCTGCTTCGAAAACGTCTCACCGTTCGATTTTCCTGACGTGACGGTGATGGACGGGGTTAACCATCCCTCGGATGGAGACAGCGGGGTGTTTGGCTACCTCTCTTTTCGCAAGAAAGGGACAGTTGAGGCGTAATTGCCGCCTGGCCACTCTGTAATCAGCCTGGCTATAGTGGAGGGTGGTTATCTGAAACAGGAGAAACTATGCTCTGTGTTGAAAAAGACGATCCGCGTGAGGCCCCTGAATCAGGTGATAAAAAGCCTCAACCCGTGAAAAAATAACGCGAACTGCGCGTTTACCCGCCACCGGCACTGCTGGTGGCTTTTTATTTCCGCGGGAGCAATATTAACCACCATCGAGGTGGTTCAACACAGCGCCGAGATGACCGACAATATCAGCAAAATCAAAAATTAACGCCATCCAGATGAGCGCTAAAAGAGTAAGTACGGCAACGGATACACGACCAAACAACGCTGTTATCCCTTGTGATGAAAAGGTTATCGTCTGAGTTTAACCAGCTTTCCCTCAACTTACCCTCAACCACACGATTCCAGAACCTGTTTTTTGTGACGAGTTTCAAAAAAGGGGGGGAGCCCGCATCATCATGCGGGCTCTGGCAATCAGAACTGGTAAACCAGGCCCAGTGCCACGACATCATCCGTGCCGATGCCGTTGTTTTTGTAGAAGTTGTCATCTTCATCCAGCAGGTTGATTTTGTAATCAACGTAGGTGGACATGTTTTTGTTGAAGTAGTAGGTCGCGCCGATGTCAGCGTATTTAACCAGATCCTGGTCGCCCTGGCCGTTACCGAGGTCCTTACCTTTAGACTGCAGGTAGGAAAGGGACGGACGCAGGCCGAAGTCGAACTGGTACTGTGCGGTCACTTCGAAGTTCTGGGTTTTGTTGGCAATACCGCCGCCCGAAGTGCTGTCAGTGGAACCGTATGGCGTCATATTGCGGGTTTCAGAGTACATTGCCGCCAGGTAGATATTATTAGCATCATATTTCAGACCCGCGGTCCATGCGTCCGCTTTATCGCCGCCCGCATATTGAGATGCAGCACCAGTGCCTGCGATCACCTGGTCATTAGTACGATCTGAAGAGGTATAGGCTGCCCCTGCGGTAATCCCCATGCCGAAGTCATAGGTGGTAGAGATACCGAAGCCGTCGCCGTTTTCGTGACGCATGTCGCGACCGTTGTTGGTGCCTTCCTGATTGTTGCTGGCATCTTCATTTTTGCCCTGATACTGCAGCGCGAAGTTCAGACCCTGCACCAGACCATAGAAGTCGGTGTTACGGTAGGTAGCCACGCCGTTGGCACGGCCGGTCATGAAGTTGTCGGCTTTGGTGTAGGAGTCCCCGCCGAACTCAGGCAGCATATCGGTCCAGCCTTCTACGTCGTAAAGAACACCGTAGTTACGACCGTAATCGAAGGAGCCATAATCACCCACTTTGATACCGGCGAAGGCCAGACGTGTCCAGGACTGGTTATCAGACCCTTCGGTGTTATTAGCCTGAATGTTGTATTCCCACTGCGCGTAGCCGGTCATCATGTCGTTGATCTGGGTTTCGCCTTTGAAGCCCAGACGCATGTAGGTTTGATCCCCGTCAGCGCCTTTATCGTCGGAGAAATAGTGCAGACCATCTACTTTTCCGTACAGATCTAATTTGTTGCCGTCTTTATTATAAATCTCTGCTGCATGAGTTGCGCCAGCCATTAACAGAGCCGGAATCATCAGGGCCAGTACTTTTCTTTGCATTATGATATTCCTTTGCGGTTGTTTTTATTTAATTACCTGTTGAACTTCCTGAATGAGAAAGTTGTCTCATGCTAAATCACTCCTGAGTAAGAGTAATAAATTATAATTGTTACGAACTAAGTAAAATCTAAACCGAATAAATCAACGGTAATAGTCATTGGTTTGATGAATGTCTTAATGCAAAGTATATAAAATTAAAATTATTAATCAGGCGTTAAGTAAGCTATTCTTGGCGGCGTTATATGCCTTTAAGATTATTTATCCATAATTCGCGTGAATATTATTTAGGAAACTAAATAGATATTTAATGATTATCTGGATTCGCCCGGTGTGAATACACCGGTTTTTTTTATGGCAAAAAAAAGCCCGGACACGCCGGGCTGAGAAACTAGTCGCTGGTCGATTTTTCGGCTTTACCCGCCAGCTGCGCCAGGAAGTCATACCGTTTTTGCAGATCGGCCGCGGCGTCTTTCCATAGCTGTTCGGCCACTTCCGGTTGCTGCGCGTTAAGGCGGCGGAAGCGCTGTTCCTGCATTAACGTCTCGGCCAGGGCATCTGACGGCGGACGTGAATCCAGCGCCAGCGGTAACTTACCTTCGTCCGCACGGCGCGGGTCGAACCGGTACAGCGGCCAGAAGCCGGTCGCGGTCAGCTGTCGCATTTGATCGTGGCTGAGTGCCAGGTCGTAGCCATGCTCTTCACACGGGCTGTAGGCAATGATCAGCGACGGGCCTGGATACGCTTCCGCTTCCTGGATAGCCTTCACCGTCTGGTTAAGCTGGGCACCCAGCGATATTTGTGCGACGTAAACGTGACCGTACATCATCATGCTCACGCCGAGATCTTTACGTGCCTTGCGTTTGCCGTGTTCACCGAATTTCGTGACTGCGCCAAGCGGCGTCGCTTTCGACGCCTGACCACCGGTGTTGGAATAACACTGCGTATCCAGAACCAGGATATTGACGTTTTCGGTCAGGCTCAACACGTGATCCAGTCCACCGAAGCCGATATCGTAAGCCCAGCCGTCACCGCCAATCAGCCAGATTGATTTTTCAACCAGCGCGTCCGCGTCGGTCAGCAGCTGTTCAGCGCCCGCCACGCCCTGAAGCGCCTGACGTAGCTCAGCAACCTGCTCACGACGTACCTCTGGCGTCGCGTCCGCGTGAAGCGCGTCATTGAGCCCGGCGGGGATCTGCCCGGCAAACTGTTCCAGCAGGCGCATCACGCGTGTGCGGTGCTGGTCAACGGTCAGGCGGAAGCCCAGGCCAAATTCGGCGTTGTCCTCGAACAGCGAATTTGCCCACGCAGGACCGCGACCGTTGGCGTCAGTGGTGTACGGCGTGGAGGGCAGGTTACCGCCATAGATAGACGAACAGCCGGTAGCGTTGGCAATCAGCATCCTGTCGCCGTACAGCTGGGTAAGCAGCTTGATATACGGCGTTTCACCGCAGCCTGAGCAGGCGCCGGAGTATTCAAACAGCGGCGTGATCAGCTGTGAAGTGCGAATATCAATGCGTTCCAGTTTGCTGCGATCGATTTCCGGCAGATTCAGGAAGAAGTCATAATTAACCTTCTCCTCTTCAACATGCTCCAGACGCGACATCATATTGATGGCTTTGATCTCCGGGTTCTGCCTGTCTTTCGCCGGACAGACCTCGACGCACAGGTTACAGCCGGTGCAATCTTCCGGCGCGACCTGCAGAACGTATTTCTGTCCTCGCATATCGCGTGATTTCACATCCAGCGAATGCAGGCTGGCCGGCGCGGCCTCCATCTCTTCCGGTGACACCACTTTGGCGCGAATGGCAGAGTGCGGGCAGGCCGCTACGCAGTGGTTGCACTGGGTACACAGCTCTTCCTTCCAGATGGGGATCGCTTCGGCGATGTTTCGTTTTTCCCAGCGGGTGGTGCCCATCGGCCAGGTGCCATCTGGCGGCAGCGCAGAGACGGGCAGGGCATCACCCAGCCCGGCCAGCATCGCCGCCGTCACGGTCTTCACGAAATCAGGCGCCGCATCGGACACGACTGGAGGGCGGTTCGGGCTTGCGGCATCGACCGGCTGCAGCGGCACCTCGAACAGCGACTCGCGCGCCAGCGCCAGCGCCTGCCAGTTACGTTCGACCAGCTCCTGGCCCTTGCTGCTATAACTTTTGGCAATCGCGCCCTGCAGTTCCGCCAGCGCGCTGTCGCCCGGCAGGATATTTGTCAGATGGAAGAAGGCCATCTGCATAACGGTATTGATACGCGCGGCAAGGCCACATTCGCGGGCAATTTTCGCCGCGTTCACTACAAAGAAACGGGCTCTTTTCTGGTTTAGCACCGCCTGCACTTCCTGCGGCAGGCGCGACCAGACCTCATCTGCGCTGTATGGCGTATTCAGGAGGAAAATACCGCCAGGCTTCAGGCGCTCGGCCATCTGGTATTTATCGATAAACTGCAGCTGGTGACAGCCAACAAAATCAGCCTGAGAAATAAGATACGCAGAGCGGATGGGCTGTTCGCTCACCCGTAGATGGGAAACAGTCAGACCGCCGGCTTTCTTGGAGTCATAGACGAAGTACCCCTGGGCGTACCACGGCGTGGAGTTCCCGATGATTTTGATGTTGTTTTTGGTCGCAGAGACGCTGCCGTCACTGCCCAGACCATAGAACAGCGCCTCGAGTTTGGCGGTTGAGGGCAGGGTGTTTTCCGGCAACGACAGGGACAGATTCGTCACATCATCATAAATGCCGACGGTAAAACGCGGCTTGGGCTTCGCTTCGCTGAGCTCGTTGAATACCGCCAGCACGCAGTCCGGACCGAACTCTTTGGAGGACAAACCATACCGCCCTCCGATAACGCGCGGCAGCGTTTCACGTTCGCCATGATTAAAGGCTTCGGCCAGGGCCGTCATCACATCCAGATACAGTGGTTCCGCCTGCGCCCCCGGCTCTTTGGTGCGATCGAGCACCGCAACGGTACGCGCGCTCTCCGGCAGTGCCGAAAGCAGATGTTTCGCCGAGAACGGCCGATAGAGACGCACTTTTAGCACGCCAACCTTTTCGCCGCGCGTCAGCAGCTCGTCAACAACTTCCTCGCAGGTGCCAATGGCAGAGCCCATCAACACAATGACCCGTTCCGCCTGCGGATGGCCGTAATACTCAAAGGGTTTGTATTCCCGACCGGTCGCGGCGGCAAAGTCATGCATCGCCTGTTCAACATGGTCGTAAACCGCGTTGTACCACGGGTTCGTGGCCTCGCGGGACTGGAAATAGGTATCCGGGTTCGCCGACGTGCCGCGAATCACCGGGTGTTCCGGATTCAGGGCGCGGGCGCGATGCGCGTCGATATCCGCCTGCGGGAGGAGATTCAGGATTGTCTCGTCAGCTAGCGGGACGATTTTGTTAATTTCGTGAGAGGTGCGGAAACCGTCAAAGAAATGAATAAACGGCACCCGGCTTTTGAGCGTGGCGATATGCGATATTAAAGCAAAGTCCTGGGCTTCCTGAACGCTGCTGGCGCACAGCATCGCGCAGCCGGTCTGGCGTACGGCCATCACGTCTGAGTGATCGCCAAAGATAGAGAGCGCGTGGGTGGCAACGGTCCGCGCTGCGACGTGCAGAACGAAAGGGGTCAGTTGCCCGGCGAGTTTGTACAGCGTCGGGATCATTAACAACAATCCCTGAGAAGAGGTAAACGACGTGGAAAGCGCGCCGGTCTGAAGCGCGCCGTGCACCGTGGCAATCGCACCGGCTTCAGACTGCATCTCAACTACTCTCGGGACATCGCCCCAGACGTTTTTTAACCCGTTACCCGCCCAGGCGTCTGCCTGCTCAGCCATGGTCGAACTTGGCGTAATCGGGTAGATGGCGATAACTTCACTGGTGCGAAACGCGACTGAGGCAACTGCACCATTACCGTCAATAGTTTGCATAGGACAACACCCTTACATTGCGCAAAAAATAGGGGTCTGTATAACGACGACAAACCCTGAATATTATCTGTGTATTCTAGCAAACGGGGGATTTTACGATTTTCGCTTTTGTGTCCTCGGTATTCTCGCCATCAATGAGTAGATCAAACTTTTGGCGAAAAAATTGCGAGAAATTGTTTCTGGAGCGCATAAATACGCACTTCCGCTCTCGACGACACGGGATGGGATGCCTATTATGCATAGGTTTCGCATTATTCATGGGGGAGAGAGCATGCGCTCAGCATTTTGGGTAGGGTGTGCCGCATTATTGTTGTCGGCATGTAGCAGTGAACCCGTTCAGCAGGCAACGGCAGCCCACGTGGCGCCGGGAATGAAGGCGGCGATGTCCAGCTCGGGTCAGGCTAACTGCGCGATGATTGGCGGCTCGCTGTCGGTTGCCCGCCAGCTTGATGGTTCTGCGATTGGGATGTGCGCCTTGCCAAACGGCAAACGCTGTAGCGAACAGTCGCTTGCCGTTGGAAGCTGCGGTAACTACTGATTATTCTACACGCTTAAACATCAGCGTTTTATCGGCTGTCGCCAGCGTTAACTGGTCTTCCGTCAGGTCGACCTGCGCCCCTTTGCGCAGCATATCGCCGATGGCCTGATCCAGCTCATTCAGCTGCGGTTCAGTACAGAGCTTGCGCGTCATGGCCAGCGTTTTCACTTTAAGCTCGCCTTCGGACAATTTCCCCTGTCCGTTGAAGCGGTTACACATCTGGCCAGAAACGCTGATGTTATTCACCAGGCTGATATCAGGCAGGGCACTAAAACTGATCTCAGGTTGCGTTGTCGCGGTCTTAACGGCCTTACCGTTCACATTTTCCAGCACAAAGCGGTGGTTCTGAAGTTGCTCTGGCTGAACGGAGGCTTTACCCGGATTAACGCACCCGGTAAGGACAAGACTGATAACACTTAACGCAATGAGCTTTTTCATTTTTCTTCTCAAACTATAAATACTGTGAATCTTTTTCCAGTGTAACGATACTCTGCCGTGCGTTAATGGGGTTTATCTGAAAGTGCGGGGTGGGGGGAAGGAGACGGGCAACGCTGCGGTTGCCCGGGATGAAGTTAATGCGATTTAAACCCTGCTGCCGTCATCAGCATACGGAAGAGCATACTGACCGCAGCCAGCGCCAGTACGCTGCCGCCCCAGATAATGGCCAGCCACAGCAATCTTTTCCAGACCGGTTGTTGCATCAGTGATAACCCTCCCCATGCTGAACTTTGCCGCGGAAAACGTAGTAACTCCAGAAGGTGTAGACCAGAATTACGGGAATGATCAACAGCGCGCCGACCAGCATAAAGCCCTGGCTTTGCGTCGGTGCGGCGGCCTGCCACAGGGTGATCGACGGTGGAATAATATGCGGCCAGATGCTGATCCCCAGCCCGCTAAAGCCGAGGAATATCAGCCCCAGCGTCAGGATAAACGGACGGCTATGGCTGGCTGGATTATTCAGGCAGCGCCACTGGTACAGGCTAAAAATCACCACCAGAGCAGGGACGGGCAGCAGATAAAACAGGTTCGGCAGCGTAAACCAGCGCGCGGCGATGGCCGGTTGCGCCAGCGGCGTCCAGAGGCTAATGGCGGCAATAAACGCCAGCAGCACGATTAACAGTGTTTTCGATACTTCACGCATCCGCTGTTGCAACGCGTTTTCGCTTTTCATCACCAGCCAGGTTGAGCCTAACAGCGCGTAGGCCACCACCAGGCCCGCGCCGCAGAACAGGTTAAACGCGGTAAACCAGTCAAAGGGGCCGCCGGTATAGGCCCGGCCGGTGACGGTAAAGCCGTTAATGACGGCGCCCACCGTCACGCCCTGGGTAAACGTCGCCAGAATGGAACCACCTATAAACGCCTTATCCCAGAACGGACGGTGCGCCGGCGTGGCTTTAAAGCGAAACTCAAATGCCACCCCGCGGAAAATAAGTCCGATCAGCATTAATGTCAGCGGAATGGTCAGGGCATCAACGATGACCGCATAGGCCAGCGGGAATGCGCCGAACAGGGCGGCACCGCCCAGCACCAGCCAGGTTTCATTCCCGTCCCAGACCGGCGCGACGCTGTTGACCATCACGTCGCGATCGTCGGCGTTTTGCGTGGCCGGGAACAGAATGCCGATCCCCAGATCAAAACCGTCCATCACGATATACATCAGCGTGGCAAAGACGATGATCACAAACCAGATAATGGAAAGATCGATACCCATTATGGCTGCTCCTTATGTTCAGTTGTGACGGCAGAAAGCGGGCGCGCCGGACGTCCATCGGACTCGGTGGCGAAAGACTCATGCGGCTGCGGGCCTTTTCGGATGAGGCGCACCATATAGCTGTAACCCACGCCGAATACCGAGGTGTAAACGACGAAGAAGGCCAGCAGGCTCACGCTCATATGCAAATCACCATGGGCAGAAACCGCATCCTTCGTTCGCTGAAGCCCATAGACCACCCACGGCTGGCGGCCCACTTCGGTGGTGATCCACCCGGCCAGAATGGCAATCAGCCCGGATGGCCCCATCAGCAGCGCAAACCACAGGAAAGGGCGTGATGAATAAACGCGCTTTTTATAGCGCAGCCAGAGTGCCGTTACCCCAAGCAGCAACATCAGCATGCCCAGGCCCGCCATAATGCGGAACGACCAGAAGACGATGGTGGAATTCGGGCGGTCTTCCTTTGGAAACTCTTTCAGCGCCGGAACCTGTTTATCCAGACTGTGCGTCAGAATAAGGCTGCCGAGCGCGGGGATCTCCAGTCCAAAGCGGGTGCGCTCCTGCTCCATATCCGGCCAGCCAAACAGCAGCAGCGGGGTCGGCTCACCCGGCGGGTTTTCCCAGTGGCCCTCAATGGCGGCGATCTTGGCGGGCTGGTGCTTTAAGGTGTTCAACCCGTGCATATCGCCAACCAGGGCCTGGATGGGGGCGACAATCAGCGTCATCCACAGTGCCATCGAAAACATTGCCCGGATGGCGGGGGTATTATTCCCGCGCAGCAGATGCCATGCCGCGGATGCGCCGACAAACAGGGCGCTGCTCAGGAACGCGGCTATCGACATGTGCAGCAGGCGGTAAGGGAAGGAGGGGTTAAACACCACCGCGAACCAGTCCACCGGCACCACCTGACCGTTGACGATCTCGTAGCCCTGCGGGGTCTGCATCCAGCTGTTTGAAGATAGGATCCAGAAGGTAGAGATGATGGTCCCCAGCGCGACCATGCAGGTAGCGAAGAAGTGCAGCCCAGGCCCCACTTTGTTCCAGCCGAACAGCATTACGCCGAGGAATCCGGCTTCGAGGAAGAAGGCGGTAAGCACTTCGTAGGTCAGAAGCGGGCCGGTAATACTGCCCGCAAACTGTGAAAAGCCGCTCCAGTTGGTGCCAAACTGGTAGGCCATCACCAGCCCGGAGACCACGCCCATGCCAAAGTTGACGGCAAAAATCTTCGACCAGAAATGGTACAGTGAGCGCCAGACCGGATTTTTTGTTTTCAGCCACAGCCCTTCGAGCACGGCAAGGTAGCTTGCGAGACCAATGGTGATGGCCGGGAAAATAATGTGAAAGGATACGGTAAAGGCAAACTGTATCCGCGCAAGGTGAAAAGCATCTAAACCAAACATGCACAGCCTCAATGTCAAACGGTGTGCTGTTATGGTATAGGGGCGGAGATCGGACGAGCAGACGCAGAAAAGCGAATTTTAACCATAACAGTTGGCGTAAATTTCACGCTTTAGCCATCTGATATACCTTGAGGCTGTGGAATAAAAACATTCTTTTTATGAATTTTCCGCATTAAACCGCTTGCTTTGTCGTCAGCGCCGTGCGTTAATGGTCTTCTGGTTTTGAGTCCAAATAAATATCTGACGTAGTTTTTAAAGCAGTTCTCATCACGTTGTGCCTCTCCGCAGCCTCTCTTGGGTCTTTATCTACATTCCGATTCGTTTTGTTTAAAACCATTATGCCCAATCGGCCCATTAGTAATTTACGTTTTAACGTTTCAGGAGAATCCTATGACTTCTTATATCCATTTTCGCTGCCCATGCTGCCATGGTTCGCAGTACCGTACCTCAGCCTTTGACGTGTCTGAGAAAAACCCGTTTGGCGCGAAATGCATTTTTTGCAAATCGCCGATGATCACGCTCGACCACTTGGCCGCCGCGCATTCCGCTCAGAGCCACGTGACCGAATACCGTAAGTAATTCATCTTCCAGACTATAACAGTTAGCTAAATCTTCTCTTTTTCTCCTGCTGATATACACTATCGGTCATAAGGAGAATCTGATGAAAAAATACCAGCGTCTGGCGCAACAAATTATCTCGCAGATTGAGCTTGGCGTATGGCTGCCGGGCGATAAGCTGCCTTCCCTGCGAGAGCAGGTGGCGAGCAGCGGCATGAGTTTTATGACCGTTGGCCACGCGTATCAGATGCTGGAAAGTCAGGGGCGCATCGTCGCCAGACCGCAGTCGGGCTATTACGTTGCCTCGCGCCCGACCGCACAACAGCCTGCGCCACCCGCTCAGGTGATGCGTGACGAAGCGGTGGATATCAATACCTATATCTTCGATGTCTTACAGGCCAGCCGCGACCCCTCCGTAGTTCCCTTTGCTTCCGCGTTTCCCGATCCCCGGCTTTTCCCGCTTCAGCAGCTCAACCGCTCGCTGGCTAACGTCAGTAAAACCGCGACGGCGATGAGCGTGATTGAGAACCTGCCGCCGGGTAACGTCGATCTCCGCCACGCCATTGCCCGTCGTTACGCGCAGCAGGGGATGAACATCTCCCCGGAAGAGATCGTGATCACCGCAGGCGCGCTCGAGGCGCTGAATCTTAGCCTGCAGGCGGTGACCGAGCCGGGTGACTGGGTGATTGTCGAAAACCCCTGTTTCTACGGTGCGCTGCAGGCGCTGGAACGCCTGAAGCTTAAAGCGTTGTCGATTGCGACAGACGTCCGCGAGGGGATCGATCTCAACGCCCTTGAACAGGCGCTGAATGAGTACCCGGTTAAAGCCTGCTGGATCATGACCAACAGCCAAAACCCGCTCGGCTTCACGCTGAGCGCGGAGAAAAAAGCGCAGCTTGTCGCGCTGTTAACGCAGCACAACGTCCCGCTGATTGAAGATGACGTCTACAGCGAGCTCTATTTTGGCCGCGAAAAGCCGCTCCCGGCGAAAGCGTGGGATCGTCAGGACATGACGCTTCACTGCTCGTCCTTTTCAAAATGTCTGGTGGCCGGTTTTCGCATCGGCTGGGTGGCGGCAGGAAAACACGCGCGTCGCATTCAGCAGCTGCAGCTGATGAGCACGCTCTCAACCAGTTCTCCCATGCAGCTGGCGCTGGTGGATTACCTGGCGACCAAACGCTACGACGCCCACCTGCGCCGCCTGCGGCGTACGCTAGCCGAGCGGAAGCAGCAGGCCTGGCAGTCACTTCTGCGCCATATGCCTGCCGGTGTCAAAATTCACCATAACGACAGCGGCTACTTTTTATGGCTGGAACTGCCGGCACCGCTGGATGCGGGGCTGCTGAGCGAAAAGGCCTTAACGCACCACATCAGCATTGCCCCGGGAAAGATGTTTTCCACCTCTGACGCGTGGACGCCGTTCTTTCGATTTAATACTTCCTGGGCCTGGGGAGAGCGGGAAGAGCAGGCGGTCATTCAGTTAGGAAAATTAATTAGCACGATGCTGGAATAATCCTTTCTCCGTTATTTAAATAATCAATTCTTATCCTGATGACGGCACTGCGAATATTTCGTGGTGACCTGTCATAGGAAATCTGCATACCGTCTCTCGCGCCTAACTCCTTGTCTATAATCCAGTTAACGGGGAATGCGCCCTCGGTCACACCTTGATGAAATTTCCTGAAGCCGTACGGTGCGGCGCATTTGCGCGGTCTACGTTTAATAAGGGAGATATTTTTACGGCACGGCTGCCGCTAAATTTCATTGCGACAGGAGTAACTCTTATGAGCAAAAATTTTGCCCGCAGCAGCCTGTGTGCGCTCGGCATGACCATCATGACAGCGCAAGCCGCAGAACCCCCCAAGGCCATTGGTGACGGGGAAGGTCGACTGGATATTATCGCCTGGCCGGGATACATCGAGCGGGGGCAGACGGATAAAAACTACGACTGGGTCACCCAGTTTGAAAAAGAGACCGGGTGTGCGGTCAACGTCAAAACGGCGGCCACGTCGGATGAAATGGTCAGCCTGATGGCGAAAGGGGGATACGATCTGGTGACCGCCTCAGGTGATGCCTCCCTGCGGCTGATCATGGGCAAACGCGTCCAGCCGATTAACCCCGATCTTATCCCCAACTGGAAAACCCTCGACGAACGGATTGTGAAAGGGGAATGGTTTAACGTCGGGGGCAAGGTCTACGGCACGCCGTACCAGTGGGGGCCAAACCTGCTGATGTACAACACCAAAACCTTCCCGACGCCGCCGGACAGCTGGAGCGTGGTCTTTACTAAACAGGATCTGCCGGACGGTAAAACCAATCAGGGACGCGTGCAGGCGTATGACGGCCCGATTTACATCGCCGATGCCGCGCTGTTCGTCAAAGCCACGCAGCCGCAGCTGGGTATTAAAGACCCGTACCAGCTCACCGAAGCACAGTATGCCGCCGTGCTTAAGGTGCTTCGCGACCAGCATGCCCTGATCCACCGCTACTGGCACGACACTACCGTCCAGATGAGCGACTTCAAAAACGAAGGCGTCGTGGCCTCCAGCGCCTGGCCGTATCAGGCGAATGCGCTGAAGGCCGAGAACCAGCCCATTGCCACCGTCTTCCCGAAAGAGGGGGTGACAGGCTGGGCGGACACCACCATGCTCCACGCGCAGGCTAAACACCCGATGTGCGCCTACAAATGGATGAACTGGTCGCTGACGCCGAAAGTGCAGGGCGATCTGGCTGCATGGTTTGGTTCCCTGCCTGTGGTTCCGGAAGGGTGTAAAGCCAGCACGCTGCTGGGCGATAAAGGCTGCGAAACAAACGGTTATAACGAGTTCGACAAAATCATGTTCTGGAAAACCCCCATCGCAGAAGGCGGCAAATTTGTCCCTTACAGCCGCTGGACGCAGGATTACATCGCCATCATGGGCGGTCGCTAATTGCCCGGGAGCAGAACATGACGTACGCAGTCGAGTTTAACAATGTTTCCCGCCTGTACGGCGACGTCCGGGCGGTGGATGGAGTCACCATTGCGATTCGTGACGGAGAGTTTTTCTCCATGCTGGGGCCTTCGGGCTCCGGCAAAACCACCTGCCTGCGTCTGATCGCCGGTTTTGAACAGCTGTCAGGCGGGACGATTTCTATCTTCGGTAAAGAGGCGAGCGAACTGCCCCCCTGGGAGCGGGATGTGAACACCGTGTTTCAGGACTACGCGCTGTTCCCGCATATGTCGATCCTCGACAACGTTGCCTACGGGCTGATGGTCAAAGGCGTCGACAAGAAAAAACGCCATGCCCAGGCCCGTGATGCCCTGGAAAAAGTGGGCCTGAGCTTTGCCATCGCCCGCAAACCTTCGCAACTTTCCGGCGGCCAGCGTCAGCGTGTCGCCATTGCCCGCGCGCTGGTGAATGAACCGCGCGTCCTGCTGCTGGACGAGCCTTTAGGGGCGCTCGATCTCAAGCTGCGGGAACAGATGCAGTTCGAGCTGAAGAAGCTTCAGCAGGAACTCGGCATCACCTTTATTTTTGTCACCCACGATCAGGGCGAGGCTCTTTCCATGTCGGACCGGGTGGCAGTGTTCAATAACGGGCGCATCGAGCAGGTGGATACCCCGCGCGATCTTTACATGCGTCCGCGCACACCGTTTGTCGCCAGCTTTGTTGGCACCTCTAACGTTTTTGATGCGGGCCTTGCGAAGACACTTTGCGGGATGGAGGGCACCTTTTCCCTGCGCCCGGAACATATTCGCCTTAATGAACAGGGTGACGTTCAGGTTCAGGGCGTCGTGCAGGCCGTTCAGTATCAGGGGGCTGCCACGCGTCTGGAGCTGAAACTCGCCGATGGCGCCAAACTGCTGGTGAGTCAGGCTAACTTCAGTGACGTCTCGCCGCTGAGCGGCATTGCGCCAGGGCAGGCGGTCATGGCGTCATGGTCACGCGACGCGATGATCCGCCTTCACGAGGAGAGGTGAAATGGATATGAGTGTCGCGCATCCTCCCGCCCCGCGCGGCCGCTTAAGCCGCATGACCGCACTGTTCTGGCGTAAACCGTCGCTCGGCCTGTTCCTGCTTCTGCTTGCGCCGCTGATGTGGTTTGGCATCGTCTATTTAGGATCGCTGCTGACGCTGCTGTGGCAGGGGTTTTACACCTTTGACGATTTCACCATGGCGGTCACGCCGGATCTGACGCTGGCGAATATTCAGGCGCTCTTCAACCCGGCAAACTACGACATCATCCTGCGCACGTTAACGATGGCAATTGCTGTGACCATTGCCAGCGCCATCCTCGCATTCCCGATGGCCTGGTACATGGCGCGATACACCAGCGGCAAGTGGAAGGCTTTCTTCTATATCGCCGTGATGCTGCCAATGTGGGCGAGCTATATCGTCAAAGCCTACGCCTGGACGTTGCTGCTGGCGAAGGACGGCGTGGCCCAGTGGTTTCTCAGCCATCTCGGACTGGAGCCGATTCTGACCTCAATCCTGACGCTCCCGGCAGTGGGCGGTAACACCTTATCCACCTCCGGGCTGGGGCGGTTTCTGGTGTTCGTGTACATCTGGCTGCCGTTTATGATCCTGCCCGTCCAGGCGGCGCTGGAGCGCCTGCCGGCCTCGCTACTGCAGGCCTCAGCCGACCTCGGTGCGCGCCCCCGTCAGACGTTCCGTTATGTCGTTCTGCCGCTGGCCATACCGGGCATTGCGGCGGGGTCCATTTTCACGTTTTCCCTGACGTTGGGGGACTTCATCGTTCCTCAGCTGGTCGGCCCGCCGGGCTATTTCATCGGTAACATGGTCTACTCGCAGCAGGGCGCTATCGGTAATATGCCAATGGCCGCCGCGTTCACGCTGGTTCCCATCGTGCTGATTTCTCTTTATCTGGCGTTCGTGAAACGTCTGGGAGCATTCGATGCACTCTGAACGCGCACCGCTGTTCCTGAAAGTGGCAGCGTGGGGAGGCGTCATCTTCCTGCACTTCCCGCTGCTGATTATCGCGACCTATGCCTTCAACACCGAAGACGCCGCCTTCAGCTTTCCGCCACAGGGGCTGACGCTGAAGTGGTTTAGCGTGGCGGTGGGGCGCGGCGATATTATAGAATCCGTGACGTTGTCACTTCAAATTGCCGCGCTTTCCACCGCCATTGCCCTTGTGCTTGGCACGCTTGCTGCAGCAGCGCTGTGGCGAAGCGCGTTTTTTGGCAAGAATGCGATCTCTCTGCTGCTGCTGTTACCGATTGCGTTACCGGGGATCATCACCGGCCTGGCGCTGCTGACGGCTTTCAAAACGATCAATCTTGAGCCGGGGTTTTTCACCATCGTCGTCGGACACGCCACCTTCTGCGTGGTGGTGGTGTTTAACAACGTGATTGCCCGGTTCAGACGCACCTCCTGGAGCCTGGTGGAAGCGTCGATGGATCTCGGGGCTGACGGGTGGCAAACCTTTCGCTACGTGGTGCTGCCCAATCTGGGTTCCGCGCTGCTGGCCGGGGGAATGCTGGCGTTTGCCCTGTCGTTTGACGAGATAATCGTCACAACATTTACGGCGGGACACGAGCGCACGTTACCGCTGTGGTTGCTCAACCAGCTCGGGCGTCCGCGCGACGTGCCCGTCACCAACGTTGTTGCTCTGCTGGTGATGCTGGTGACAACTATCCCCATTCTGGGAGCCTGGTGGCTAACCCGCGACGGCGAAAACATTGCCGGCAGCGGGAAATAACAGTGAATTCAACAGGAAAATGCTATGCAAAAACATCTGCTGATAAACGGTGAGCTGGTTGCCGGAGAAGGTGAAAAACAGCCGGTTTATAACCCGGCCACCGGAGAGGTACTGCTGGAGATTGCTGAGGCGTCAGCGGCCCAGGTCGACGCGGCGGTGCTGGCTGCTGATCGTGCTTTTGCGGCGTGGGGACAAACGACACCGAAAACCCGCGCCGAGTGCCTGCTGAGGCTGGCGGATGCGATTGAAGCGCACGGCGAGGCGTTTGCCCGGCTCGAGTCCCTTAACTGCGGTAAGCCGCTACACTGCGCGCTGGGGGATGAAATTCCGGCGGTGGTCGATGTTTTCCGTTTCTTTGCCGGGGCCGCCCGCTGCCTGAACGGCCTCGCCGCTGGCGAGTACCTTGACGGGCACACGTCAATGATTCGCCGTGACCCGGTGGGCGTGGTGGCCTCTATCGCGCCGTGGAACTACCCGCTGATGATGGCAGCCTGGAAGCTGGCCCCCGCGCTGGCAGCAGGGAACTGCGTGGTGATTAAGCCCTCAGAGATCACGCCCCTGACCGCGCTTAAGCTGGCAGAGCTGGCAAAAGATATCTTCCCGGCGGGCGTTCTGAACGTGCTGTTTGGTCGGGGCAAAACGGTCGGCGACCCGCTCACCGGGCACGAGAAGGTCCGTATGGTCTCGCTGACCGGTTCGATTGCGACCGGGGAACATATCATCGGCCATACGGCGTCCTCGATTAAACGCACCCATATGGAGCTGGGTGGCAAAGCGCCGGTGATCGTGTTTGATGATGCCGACCTCGATGCGGTGGTTGAAGGGGTGCGGACGTTTGGCTTCTACAATGCCGGGCAGGACTGTACGGCGGCCTGCCGCATTTATGCCCAGAAGGGAATTTATGCCCAACTGGTGGAAAAGCTGGGCGCCGCGGTTGCCAGTCTTAAAATGGGTGCCCCGGAGGACGAGTCTACCGAACTCGGTCCGCTCAGCTCGGCCGCCCATCTTTCACGCGTCTGCCAGGCCGTCGATGAGGCGAAAACGCTCGGCCATATCCGGGTTGTCACCGGCGGGAGCAAAAAAGAGGGGGCGGGCTACTACTTCCAGCCAACCCTGCTGGCGGGGGCAAAACAGGACGATGCCATCGTTCAACGCGAGGTGTTTGGCCCGGTGGTGAGCGTCACCGAATTTGATGACGAGGCGCAGGTGCTGGCCTGGGCGAACGATTCGCAATACGGCCTGGCATCATCGGTCTGGACGAAAGACGTGGGGCGCGCCCATCGCCTGAGCGCGCGTCTGCAGTACGGCTGCACCTGGGTGAATACCCATTTTATGCTGGTGAGCGAAATGCCGCACGGCGGCATGAAATTATCGGGCTACGGGAAAGATATGTCGGTCTACGGGCTTGAGGATTATACGGTCGTCAGGCATGTGATGATCAAACACTGATCCGCTCAGCCTGGCCGCTTGCGCGGCCAGGCGTTCTCCTTGCCCGCCACACGTGTTACGTAAGATACTCAATTGTTATTAGCCGTAATTTTTAAGTGGTTATTCTGTAACGAAAAAACTTGATCTGTGTCAACATATGACGCATATTGCGTGCGGTTATTTTTTCGGCTCTGGTATACAGAATGACGTTGTATCAAAAGATGTTGGTTTTTTACGCAATCATGGCTTCCATCTGCGCATTAATCACCTGGTTCCTCTCTAAAGACCGCAAACGTATCCGCCTGCTGAGCGCTTTCCTGGTGGGGTCAACCTGGCCAATGAGCTTTCCCGTTGCGCTGCTGGTCTCGCTTTTCTGAAGCACGCTTCCAGTTTTAAAAGATGAACATAGCATTCCTGATGTGATGACTGTATAAATACACAGTGCATCATAAAAGGAGTGCTTATGAACAGTTTTTACTCGCAGCAGGCCGGTTGCACCGTGCGCTGGCACGACTTGCCTGGTACCGGCGATCCCGTGGTGTTCATTCACGGGCTGGGCTGCGCCTCTTCCTATGAATATCCCCGCGTCGTTTGTGACCCGCTGTTTGGCGCGCGCAGAGCGATTCTCATCGACTTGCCCGGCAGCGGCTACAGCGATAAGCCTGAGCACTACAGCTATAAAACCACTGACCAGGCGCACGTTGTCGCGGAACTGATTGACCATCTTGAGCTGGATTCCTTCTGGTTATATGGCCACAGCATGGGCGGCAGTATTGCTATCGAAACGGCGGGGCTGCTGGCAACGCGCGTGAAGGGACTGATGGTGTCAGAGCCCAATTTTCATGCGGGTGGGGGCATGTTCAGCCGGTCTATAGCGGCGCAATCCGAGCAACAGTTTCTGGAGCAGGGTTACGACGCCATGCTCAGCGCAGAAAAAACGGCGTGGGCAGGGTGCCTGCAGAGCAATGCGGCTTATGCCGTCTGGCGCGGTGCATCCAGCCTGGTGGCGGGCGTTGAACCGGAATGGGAAGCGCAGTTACTGTCACTCCCTTGCCCGGTAACGTTGATTTTTGGCGAGCTCTCTCTGCCGGATGACGATGTGGAAAATCTCCAGCAGAAGGGCGTTGAGGTGAAAATTATTCCTGCGGCGGGGCACTCAATGTCCTGGGAAAACCCCTCTGCACTGGCGCGGGCCTTAGCCGAATGTATGACGATGTGATTATTGTGCAATGTATCATCGTTGCGAAATGTAGGCCGGGTAAGCGCAGCGCCACCCGGCAAGAAGGCGGCTACATTATTATAGTACGTAGTGCCTGACGAGCGTCAGGCTGAACATCATGCGGGTGCTGGTAATCAATGTTCTCGATCGCGCGGCTATAGAGCGCGACCAGCCAGTCGTAAACGTACGCGGTAGCCGCATGGACCGGCTGTTCACCCAGACGCGTCAGGCGGGGCTCGGCGCTACTCACCACCGGGGTGACGAAGATAGCCTGTCCCTTGCGGATGCGGCTTGCCGGGCGCGTCGCCACGGGCGTCTGGTCGTAACCCAGCCAGCCAACGAAATTGCCCATCACGGCATGCAGTTGCGCAGCGCTACTTTTATCTGCTTCGACAATTCGCTGCAGCTGTTGAGGCAGATTCAGCCGGTAGCTGGTGACGACCAGCACATCCGCAATTTGCTGTAACACCGCAGGATCCAGCCCAAGACGGGCGGCTGTCGCCTCGTTGCGGCTCCACTGGCGCAGATGATTTATCCAGACTTTGTGCGCCAGGCGCGCTTTGTCTTTGGTCTGGTACAGACCGGCGCTTTCCTGGGCGTTCTCGGCAAACAGGTCAATGGTATCCGTAAACAGCCCGTTAACCTGCTCCTCGCGCGGCTGCTGAACGGCCAGCAGCGTTTCAAAGGCCTTCAGCGGTGGCAGCAGGCCTTCAAGCAGCTCGCCGTGGCGGGCGGCACTGCTTTGCAGCATGCGCACCATGTTTTCTGCCTGAGCGCGTCGGATACCTGGCTTCTCAACCAGCGGTGCCAGGTAGCTTTGCATCATCGCCGAGAGCTCCAGACGCAGCGCGTTTTTGAGCGTGCCGAGACGTTTCTGTCGCTGAGCGGGCAACGTGGCCTGGGACAGCCACTCAATGACGCGCTGCATGCTGTGGCTGTCCAGAGCCTGTAGCGTGCCCCAGCGCAGGCCCGGCTTTCCGAGCAGATGCTGTACGGCTTCATCGAGATTCTGCCGGGTGGTAAAGCGAGCGTCGTGCGGGGTGATCGCCCATACCAGACCCGGCAGGGCAGATTCTTCCGCAGGCTGCGTCTCCCTGACCCAGTTCATTAACACTTTTGCTTTTTTGGCCGTCTGTTCGTGCTGCGCCGTCGCGTTGCAAATGACCAGCACATCCGGCTGGAGCTGTTGACGATAGTGCTCAAGCAGCCACTGGGATTTCGCCTGGCGTAGCGGATCGGCATGGTGCTCTTCAAACACCGGGATATCAATGATATCAACATTATCCAGCGCGCCGCTCTCAACCGGCAGCACCAGTTCGCGGGTCAGGAAGGCCAGCACATCGACCGGGAGGCTGATGGCGTTAAGCATTTCACCGTTGTTCAGTGGATGGAGAAGCGTCTCCTGTGCATGCTGAAGCGCTATCGAGCCGTCGAGCGTCAGGAACCCTTCACCCGGCAGCCCAAAGCTGTCCACCAGCAGGCTAAGGGGGGCCGCAAGCTCGCTGGCATGGCTGGTCTGATGCAGCACATGGGCCAGGTTTAACCACTGCTGGGTCAGTTCCTGCTGTTCGCCCCAGAGCAGCGCCCAGACGCTGGCTCGCGTGCTGAGATCGAGTGAAGGCACCAGTTGGGCAAACTCATGCCACAGGGCATCATCAATCTGCTGTTTCGCGGCGGGTACCGTGCTCTGCCAGAAACGGGCAATTGCCCCCACTTCCTGAGCGGTGATGCCGGGCACGCCCTGCGGCTGGCGCAGTCCGCGCCATTTCTCCAGACGTGTCTCGATGACCGCCTTATCCACCGCGCGCATCTGCGGATGCAGCGTCGTGCGGGCAATAAACAGCTGTACCAGCTCGGCCTCGGTGACCAGGCTCAGGCGCAGTGGAAACGCCTCGTCAAGCGCTTCCGGGGTTTCCCGGGTGAAGCGGACGGCCATATTGGTCAGGGCATGTCCTGGATTGATATGCGAAAAATAGTCAAAGGTGCGCTGGCCTGGCGTCACGTTCAGGCGTCCATTGCCGCTGCCGCACAGCGACAACAGCAGGTGCGCTTTCGCGCTCTGCGAATGGCCGTAAAGCCCAATGCTGCTCAGGCGGGTCATGGCGCGTTCAATGGCCTGCTCCCGCGCCTGCACCGCGTTGATGCGAGCAAGCAGGGCGTCGGCATCGTTATCCAGCACAGGGGCGGTCAGGCGCGTCTCGTTAATCCACCCGATTAAGGCCTGAGTGGTGTTCGTGGTCGCTGTCATTTCAGGTATACGCTCCCGCTGTCGATCCAGTAGTGGCTACCGCTGTGTCGGCGATCGGCCAGGGTATTCAGTTTGAAAGTTAATGCGTCAGGCGCCACCGGCGTGCCGTCCTGCAGCCAGGCATCGCTCAGCTCGAAGGCCTCCGGACCTTCCTGCTTGCTGCCGCCGCAGAGCTTGAGCCGCACGTTCAGCACGCCGTCGCCGGCAATCGCTTTTGCCAGTTCGGCCGAGTTAATGCTGAGCGTGTAGAGCGGCGTGGCCGGCCAGCGCGCATTTGCCAGCTGACGGAAGCCGAGAGTCACGTTACCGCGCAGCGGGAAGTGCAGACGCGCATCAAGCTTCGCGCCGGGTTTATCAAGATCGATATCCTGATACCAGACGTTTTCCTCGCGCAGGGTATTGACGGTGTTATCCAGCACGCCCAGATAGCGCACGGTGGAATACGCGCCAATGTCCGCGGCTTTAAAGTTGAAGCGCGGCAGACGCAGGTCAAGCGCCAGGCTGCAGAGCATGGCCCCCACGGCAGCGGTCGATTTCGGGTTGCCAATGCGCCCTTGCTGACTGAACGGATACCACTCATGTACCTGGTATTTATCCAGCCAGACGATGCGATTGACCGGTACCGGCTGCAGGTGACGAATGAGCGCCTGAACCCCAGGCAGGCAGCCCGGGCGTCCGGTGATCAGCAGAATGTCGCAGCTGTAATGGGAGATCGCCTCACATACCGCGTGGAGCGGGGAGGCCAGCGTAAACTGCCCGGCCAGCATCGCATCCTGCATTTCGCGGAAGTTCACATGCAGCGGCACGGCGAAAAGATCGAAAGCGTCTGAACCCGCAGGCAGGGCATGATCGATCGCCTGCTGCAGATAGTTCATCACGTTGCGGGTCGGCTTCTGCGGCAGCAGATCGCCAAAGGTGGCGTGCAGACCGGCCAGCGGATCGTCAACGTCGCTGGATTCCCACCCGGCAAGAATGGCATGGCCAATCGGCATAAAGAGCTGCAGCGCCGTTTGCTGGCGCAGCACGGCCTGGGTATCAATGCGTCCGGAGTCACCGAACAGCGAGGCCATCAGCAGCGAGGCATCCGCGATACCGGATTTCTGCAGCTGCGTTTGCAGAGCGGGCAACACGTAGCGCTGAATCACGTCCAGAAGCGTATCGTCGCCCGCGACCTTAAACCCTTCGCGGAACAGCAGCTGCGGGGTGATTTTGACGTTATTGCCGGAACCGTCGTCCAGCTGGTAATGGGTGATCGCCATATCCGTTGTGCCGCCGCCGATGTCGATGGACGCGACGCGCAACGCGCGTCCCGGCTGGCTACCCGGCTCAGGCTCACGGTCCGGACGGGCAAGGGAGGCGAAGAAGGCTTCGGTCTGGCCGCCAAAGCGGGAGATGGCTTCGTTATACAGCCAGACCAGTTGACCGCAGCTGGCTTCATCCCACTCCATCTGGATTTCAGGTACCGGCACCACGCTTTTTTCCTGCTGTTTGCGAGTGACAAAATCCTCATCCTGCGGGTGCCATCCCATCGCTTTCCAGACAATCGCGATGGCTTCAAACATGCGGCGACGGAAGATCTCGCGCTCCTGCTTTGGCATGGCGGAGGGCAGCGTCAGGATCAGCGTGCGCAGCTGGCGCGGCGAGGCAGGGAAGCCCAGGCGCAGGCGCGTGGCGACGCTGTTGATCTGCCCCAGCGCCTGTGCCAGCAGCTCGCACAGCATATGGGTCATCAGGGTGCTGCGGCTGTATTGCGGCGAGAAGACCGGCAGGCGCTCGTCCTGCGGCAGCGTGAAGAGCGGCTCGCCGTCATCGTTCATCAGGTTCATCAGCGGGAACGCGGTGGCAAGCGGTTCACGCTGGGTCTTGCTGTTCATCTGGCTAAAGCGCCAGTCCTGCACGACCGGGGTTTCATCCCACAGGTAGCGACGCGGGCTGGAGATACCGCTGTTGCCTTCGGTTCCCAGACGCTGCATCGCCAGCTTGCGGGCCTCATCGCCGACGCGGACAATCGACGGCCAGACAAAGGCGTCTTCGCGACCGCTTTCCACCGAGAAGTGCTGCTTGCCAAACCGCGCTTCCGAAAACTCGAGACGGCTGGTGAACAGCGGCTCGTTCAGGAACTGCGGCTCGCTGAGCGAGCGAACCTGCAGCTCGGCGGTCTGACGCAGCCCATCGTTCGCATCGCCGTGGTCTTCAATAATGACGCCGCAGGTGTGGGTGTTACCCACGTCGAGGATCAGGTCGACCGGAATGGCTGGCGTGCTGAGCGTATGGGTGACAAATTTCACTTCCGGTACGGTGAGCTGTTCACCGAGCATGGTCATCAGGTTGAGCCAGTGGGCCTGATACTCAAAACTGCGCATCGCCTGCTGCAGGTCGCGTTCAGAGCGGTTCTCAACGCCGTCGGCATACTGGGTAAACGCCTCGCGCAGCCAGCCGTCAATCCAGGTCTGATCGAGGAAACTGTCTACCTCGTTATCGCGCCACGCCAGCGCGAAGCGGGTCCCGTTCAGAATATCGTTTTCCACCGGAGAGAGCGCGGACGTGGCATGATCGGCAATCTGGCTGTCAAGCGCGAGGGTGACGCGGTGTGTATTGCCTGCCGTGTCCGGGGTGGCAAGCTTGCGAACCTGAACGCGCGCCCAGTTATCCGGCCCTTCAACAAAGGTCCGTGGCGGGTTGAAGCGCAGGAACGGAACCGGAAGCCAGACGCCATCCAGTACCGCCAGCGACTGATGCAGCGGGATAGTGGTTTCCGGTTTGACCACTTCTGGCTGCCCGCCGTTCATGCCGGGCAGGGTATAGCGACCGTTGACCAGGTCGAAATCGAGGCGCAATAGCGGGCCGTTCGCGGTTTTACGTACGAAGCGCCCGTTGCTGGCGGAGTCCTGCGGCGTCAGACCGAAATCGAGGAACTGCACGCCGCTGTTGGCAATAAGCGTGACGCTTTGTTTATAGTCGCAAAGATTTACCAGCATAAGATCAGGCACCTGCTTTCTTGAACGTCAGTGGGACGACGGTGTTGGCATCATAACGGGCGCGACATTCTGCGATATCGCTGGTGCCTGCTTTACAGGCAATTTCCGGCATCGGGTAGCGGGAACCGTCGGTGCAGCGGGCAGTGCCGCGACTCTTAATCATCAGCTCGCCATTGCTGTGCAGCCCGGAAAAGACCTCCGCGCGGCAGACAATGTTGTCGCCATGGACAACGCGGGCGAAACCTTTATTGTTCTGGATCTGATAGCGCAGCGACGGCGGTTTGCCGGTGACCGGATCTTTCACATCGAGGATGGCGCGCCAGGTGCCGTTCAGGAAGCGCGTCGATCCCGCTTTTACCTGATTCGCTTCCATCACCATGGCGTCTTTCGGGATGGCGACAATCACCACCGGAGCGGGCTGTGGCGCAGGAGCGGCCGGAGCGGCTTCTTTTTCTTTGCTGGCCACGACCTCCGCCTGATGCAGCGGTAGCTTCATCGCCAGCGGCTCAACCGCTTTGATCGGTTTTGGCGCAATCTCCACAGGTTCAGGTGTGGGAGCCGGGGCGGGCTCAGCGGAAGGTGCCTGTTTTGGCCACAGCAGCGGGGCGGCAATGGCGGCGACGATCACGGCGGCAACCGGCAGGGTCCAGAGGGGAACGCGGCGCTTTTTCACGACGTTCGCCGGAGCTGGCGCCTGAACAGGTTGTGCAACGACGGGGGCCGGTTCGGGCTCATACAGCTCCTCCGGCGTAATACGCACCACCGTGGATGGGGCGATCAGCGGCTCGTCAGCGTGCTCAAAGGTCATCACTGGCTCTGGCTCAGGCTCGGGTTCAGGATCGTCAATCACAACGGGGGCTGGCTCAGGGATCAATGATTCACGCAGGCAGTCGAGGACATCGTCGCGCGCGTTCTCGTTCAGGTTTACAAACCCCCAGAAGCTGATGACCGGCTTTCCGTCTACCAGGAAGAGGAAGTTTTCGCCCGGAAACTGAAACGCCTTTGACAGCAGAGAGCCAAAAAGCTGTTGCGCGGTTTTAGGCGACTGCAGGCATTTCTTGCTTAATGACTCGACACTGGCGAGCGTGTTTTCCAGATAGCGCAGGGCGCGATAGCGATCATCTTCATCGGCCGCTTTCCAGCTGATTACGCTCCCTTCAACCGGGGAATACCAGTCCACGCGGTCGCCGCTGTCGTTGACCTGAGGAATCGCCAGACAGTCGACGATGGCCTGTTGTTTGCGCAAACGGAGCGCTTCCCGGATTTGCAACGCTGATTCGAAAACGGCTTGTCCGCCGCCGCCAACGGCCTGAAAATCATCCAGATTACCGCTGCGTAAAAGAGTTTTTGCCACGATTTGATCCCATATACTTCTTCACACCATTACTTTAACGAAACGAGGAAGCAACCAAACGGAGGAAGAGACGCTAAAAGCGCCGATTTCTTGCGGCATAGAAAGTGACGGTTGTGCTTGACGAATAATGGCACTTAAGGCAAATCATCTTTTTGAGCGCTGGCGGTTAAAACAGCAAAAAACGCGGCTTTAGAATAACCTGATAGTGTTTCGTTATTTGCCAGGTCAAAACGCCTGTGCTGTTATTACTGTCCTATATAATAAAACTGTCAGGGTTATAACCATGTCTACAGGGAAAACACTGCTCGCCCTTGCGCTGAGCGCGCTGTTACCAGCCGGTGCCGCATGGGCGGCAAATAACGACACCCTTATTTACTGTTCAGAAGCCTCCCCCGAGTCCTTCAACCCGCAAATCGCCAGCTCTGGCCCGTCTTTTGTGGCCAGCTCTCAGGTGCTGTATAACCGTCTGATCAATTTCGACCCGGTGAAAAACACCCCGGTGCCGTCGCTGGCGGAGTCCTGGACGATTTCGCCGGACGGCAAGACCTATACCTTTGCCCTGCGTAAAGGGGTGAAGTTCAACAGCAACAAATACTTCAAACCGACGCGCGACTTTAATGCCGATGACGTTATTTTCTCGGTCATGCGTCAGAAAGACCCTAAACACCCGTACCACAACGTGTCGCAGGGCAACTACGAGTACTTTAATGATGTCGGTCTCGATAAGCTGATCCAGGACGTTAAAAAGGTCGATGATTATCACATCCAGTTCACCCTCAGCGAACCCAACGCCGCGTTTCTGGCCGACTGGGGGATGGATTTCGCCTCGATTCTCTCCGCTGAATACGCCGACGCAATGCTGAAAAAAGGCACGCCTGAGAACGTGGACACCTGGCCGATTGGCACCGGGCCTTACGTGCTGCAGCAGTACAAAGTGGATTCGCTGATCCGCTACGTCGCGAACCCGAACTACTGGGAGGGCGAGGTGCCGACGAAGCATCTCATTTTCTCCATTACGCCAAACGTGGAAACTCGCCTGGCGAAGCTGCAGACCAACGAGTGCCAGATCATTCCTGCGCCATCCCCGGTTCAGTTTGACGCCATCAAAAACAACAAAGACCTGACGCTGTACTCGGTCGATGCGCTGAACGTCGGTTATCTGGCGTTTAACACCGAGAAAAAACCGTTTGATAACGTGCTGGTGCGTCAGGCGCTCAACTACGCGACCGACAAGAAGGCCATCGTTAATGCGGTGTTTATGGGATCGGGCACGGTGGCAAAATCGCCGATCCCGCCAAATATGCTGGGCTTCAATAAAGACCTCAAGGACTACAGCTACGATCCTGAAAAAGCGAAAGCCCTGCTGAAGCAGGCGGGTCTGGAGAAGGGCGCGGAAGTCACGCTGTGGTCAATGCCAGTTCAGCGTCCGTATAACCCGAACTCGCGTCGTATCGCGGAGATGATCCAAAGCGACTGGGCAAAAGTCGGCGTGAAGGCCAAAATTGTCTCCTACGAGTGGGGCGAATATCTCTCCGGAATGCGTAAAGGCGAACATGACTCCGCGCTGTTTGGCTGGATGTCCGACAACGGCGACCCGGACAACTTTGCCGATGTGCTGCTCGGCTGCAACAGCATTAAAACCGGCTCAAACGCCGCGCGCTGGTGCGATAAGGGGTATGATGCCCTGGTACAAAAAGCGAAGCTGACCAGCAGCCCGGCTGAGCGCGCCAAGCTCTATGGCCAGGCGCAGGAGATTTTCTACCAGCAGGCGCCGTGGATCGCGCTGGCCAACGGGAAAACGTTCTACGCGACCCGCAGCAATGTGACCGGGTACAGCGTAAGCCTGATGGGCAGCGATTTCTCGAAAGCGAAGCTGAACTAAGCCTTTTTAGCCGGGTGGCGGCTACGCCTTACCCGGCTTACATTTGGCACCCGTAGGCCCGGTAAGCGTAGCGCCACCGGGCACATAACAAGGAGTGACAATGTCACATTTAAACGAAGTTAGCGCCCGCGTCGATGCCGCTATCGAAGAGAGCGTGATTACCCATATGAACGAGCTGCTGATTGAATTAAGCGATGATGCAGAGCTTAGTCGTGAAGATCGCTACACCCAGCAGCAGCGTCTGCGCACCGCGATTTCGCACCACGGTAAGCAGCATAAAGAGGAGATGGACGCGCGTGAGGAACAGCTGACGAAAGGCGGCACCATACTGTAACCATCAAAACTGGCGTCGCGCCACCAGCCAGGCTCCGACCACCAGCATCACCGCGCCGCACACCGGGCCGATCAGGGCGCGCAGCGGGATGCCATGGCTCCTCAGCACGTCCAGCACCAGCCCGCCAATCAGCTGGCTTGCGACCAGCACGGCGATGGTCGTCGCCGCGCCAACGTTCTGATAGCCGCTGATGCTGGCAAACACGAAAAACGACCCCAGCAGCCCCGGGATAAGCGTCCACCAGCGCACCGTCGCGGCCAGCTCGCTGAATCCGGCCACGCCCTGTTTCAGCAGCAGAATAGTGACAAACAGCACGATGCCGACCAGCGAATTCAGCAGCATCGCGATGAGAATGGTGGAGGAAGACTGGGTGATACGCACCATCAGGGTGTTTTGCACCACCAGACCGATGCCCGCCGCGACCAGAAACGCCAGCGTCAGTGACTGATTCATGGGATCGCGTCCGGATCGCTGCGCTCGTCCAGCTGCAGCTGCATAAAGGTTAAGTCCAGCCAGCGGCCAAACTTGGTTCCCACCTGCGGCATTTGTCCGGTCGTCACAAAGCCGAGCGTTTCATGGAGATGAATCGAGGCATGGTTTTGCGCTTCAATGCCGGCCACCATCACGTGTTTCCCAATGGCGCGGGCCTCGTTAATCAGCGCCTTCATCAGCGTGCGGCCAATCCCTTTGCCCTGATGGGCCGGGTGGACATAGACCGAGTGCTCAACCGTATGACGGAAGCCGTCAAAGGCGCGCCAGTCGCCGAAAGAGGCGTAGCCGGTGATTACGCCGTCCTCTTCACTTACCAGAACCGGGTAGCCCGCAAGCGAGCGCGCCTCAAACCAGGCGATTCGGTTATCGGTATCGACGGTTTTATCGTTCCAGATCGCGGCAGTGTGCAGCACCGCGTGGTTGTAAATCTCGCCTATCGCAGCGCAGTCTTCTTTGCAGGCATGACGAACGATCATGATGAAGCCTCTGTGTGTTGTTCACTATAGTATTACGTTATCGCTACGATATTACACAACTGTATCGCCCGATCGCTATGGCATAAGCCATATTTTTTTGTTATCAAAAGCCCATTGAATTGCCGTTCATACACTATAGTATGACGTCATGAACACCATAACAGACACGATGAATCAACGGATTAGCGCAAGAATTCGCCTTGAACGCGAGTCTCGCGGATGGTCCCTGAGCGAGCTGGCGGACCGGGCAGGGGTCTCCCGCGCCATGATCCATAAGATAGAGCGCGGGGACAGTAGCCCGACAGCCACCTTGCTTGCCCGCCTGTCGGGCGCGTTTGGCATCAGCATGTCAACGCTGATTGCCCGGGCCGAAATGCAGGAGGGCAAGCTGCTGCGCCTGGCAAACCAGCCCGTCTGGCGCGATCCGCAGACGCACTACCTCCGCCGACATGTTTCTCCCCGTACCGATCTGCCCATCGACCTTGTTCAGGTGGAACTGCCTGCGGGAAGCGATGTTCCAATGCCAGCCTCTTCTTACGCGCTGGCGCGTCAGCTTATCTGGCTGCAGTCCGGTGAGCTGGTGTTTCAGGAGGGCGACACCCGCCACGAGATGCACGCCGGAGACTGTCTTGAGCTGGGGCCGCCTAATGACTGCCGGTTCATCAACGAGACGAATGAAACCTGCATCTATCTGGTTGTACGCCTCAATCAGTCTGGCTCGTAATGCTAATGCGATAACGCCGAACGTGAGCCAGGCTGTAATGACATTTGTCCCAGAAGGAGATCCTGATGAATCACTCTGTTTCGCATAACCGCCGCTGGGTGCTGGCCTCTCGTCCACAGGGCGCACCGGTCGCGGAAAATTTTCGTCTGGAAACGCAGCCTGTTCCGGAACCGGGTGCGGGGCAGCTTCTGCTTCGTACCGTCTGGCTGTCGCTGGATCCTTATATGCGCGGTCGCATGAGCGACGCGCCATCCTATTCACCGCCGGTTGAGCTCGGTGCGGTGATGGTGGGGGGAACGGTCAGCCGCGTTGAACAGTCAAACCATCCCGACTTCAAAGCCGGTGAATGGGTGCTGGGCTACAGCGGCTGGCAGGAGTATGAACTTTCGGACGGCAGCGGCCTGGTGAAGCTGGGCGACAATCCGTCTCATCCTTCCTGGTCGCTGGGCGTACTGGGCATGCCGGGCTTTACCGCCTATATGGGGCTGCTGGATATCGGGCAACCGAAAGCGGGTGAAACGCTGGTGGTGGCTGCGGCGACCGGCCCGGTTGGCGCGACAGTAGGGCAGATCGGCAAAATCAAAGGTTGCCGGGTGGTCGGCGTGGCTGGTGGCCCAGAGAAATGCCGCCATGCCGTTGAGGTTCTCGGCTTTGACCTGTGTCTGGATCACCATGCGGCGGATTTTGCCGACCAGCTGAAACACGCCTGTCCGAACGGTATTGATGTCTATTATGAAAACGTCGGCGGGAAAGTGTTTGATGCCGTGCTGCCCCTGCTGAACACCTCCGCGCGCGTGCCGGTGTGTGGCCTGGTGAGCGGCTATAACGCGACGGGCCTGCCGGAGGGGCCGGACCGCCTGCCGCTCCTGATGGCGACCCTTCTCAAGAAACGCATTCGTATGCAGGGTTTTATTATCGGCCAGGATTATGGACACCGCATTCATGAGTTCCAGGAAGAGATGGGGCGCTGGGTACAGGAGGGAAAAATCCACTATCGCGAACAGGTGACGGACGGGCTGGAAAACGCCCCCGAGGCGCTGATTGGCCTGCTGGAAGGACGAAACTTCGGCAAAGTCGTGATTCGCGTCGCGAGTGACAATAAATAAAGCGCACAATGGCGGGGTTTCCCGCCATATTTATTTGTGAAGATACGATATATTGTCTTTAATTACTGGACACGGTTTTTCGCGCCATCATCCCGGATGAGCCCGAAAACGATAAAAAAAATGATGTTTGCTTTTTTTTTGCTGTTTTACGTACTTCCCACCACCAGGCATGACGATACAGGATATATCGTACCGGCGCCGTTTTATTAAAACTGGCGTTTAAAAATAGCATTAAGTTTTAGCTACAGGAATTCCACATGCTTGATTTGGATCACTTAGAAAAAGCCCAAAGGGTTAGCCTTACCATGCAGGTTGAACACAGTTTGAAAGGGGCGTTAATTACAGGCTCCCTCAAACCAGGAGCACGACTGATTACGAAAGAGATTGCTGATAAATTAGGCACCAGTATTACGCCGGTTCGCGAAGCGCTGCTGCGCCTGGTCTCCTCAGGCGCACTTCACGCCACGCCAGCGCAGGCTTTTCTGGTCCCTGAGGTGACGCTGGAGCGTTATAACGAGATTAACGCCATCCGAAAACAGCTTGAGCCAATGGCGGTTGCCGCAGCATGCCAGAATATGTCAGACGGCAAGCTGGAGGCGTTGCGCAAAATGTCAGAGGCCTTCCATGAGGCCATGCGCAATGGAAACGTTCAGCAGGCCTTGCATGCGAATCGTGTCTTCAGGTTTACGCTTTATCAGTATGCGGAAATGCCGACGCTTAATGCTTTAATTGAACAGCTATGGGTCCGCATCGGCCCCTGTATGAACTATCTGCACCAGGAGCTTAGCGACATCAAAACGGCAACATATCACTATGACGAGCTTCTTTCAGCCCTTGAGCGGAGAGATGTGGAGGCCAGCCAAAAGGCGATTGATAAGTTGATTGATGAAGCGGATTCTCTTTTACAGCGACAATATTTTAACTGAGAGATTATTTATCAGAGCGACTATATACCGCCGCTAATTATTTATCTGGTGAATAACTCCTGATGGCTTATTGCCATCAGGAGGGTTATTTCATTTATAAAATAAACTTTTCTTTTTTGCTTACTCGAAGCGATAAGAGACCGACAGCCCGACGCCATAGTTACGGCCTGGTGCAGGCTCGTAATAACGACCGTTGGACTCGTTGACAATAACCGATCCCGCGTACTCTTTATCGAACAGGTTATCGACGCGGCCAAAGACGTCCATTCCCCAGTTGCCGTAGTTAAACTTATACCCGGTATTCAGCCCGACTACCGTATATGACGGCGCTTTCGCGGTGTTTTCGTCGTCGGCCATGATATCGCTCATGTAACGCACGTCCGTGCCCGCGTACCAGCCTTCCTCCGGCTGCCAGCCAAACGAAGCGAAGCCCATGTTGCGCGCAATCCCCGGCATACGGTTACCGTTACAGTCTGCGTCGCTGCAGACGTTAGTCCGGTAGGTGGCATCCAGATACGTCCACGCCATCTTCAGCTTCCAGTTCTCCGCGAACTGCTGATCCAGGGAAACTTCCACACCCTGACGGCGGGTTTTCCCGGCATTTTTATAGGTTGTGCGGCCCCCGGAACTGGAGTCCACCACGATCTCGTCATCCGTATCGGTGCGGAACAACGCCGCCGTCAGCAGACCGTTACCGATTCGGGTTTTGCTGCCCACTTCATACGTGTTATTCGTGGATGGCTTCAGGCCAATATTCAGACCGCCCTGATTATCGGCACGATAGGAGAGTTCGTTGATGGTTGGCGTTTCAAACCCACGCCCTGCGGCTGCGTAGAGGTTCCACCCGTCAGTCACCGCATACTTCACGGCGCCCGCCGGGAGCCATTTGTGATAGCTCGCCTCACCGCTGTCATCGCCGTTGCCCGGCGTAACGTAATGGTCATTGGAATCAAACCAGACCGAACTGTAGCGAACACCCGCATCGACAGAGAGTTTCTGTGTCAGCTGCCAGCTGCTCTGCAGATAAGGATCGACGTTCCACATCAGGTTGCGTTCGTCGCGACGTTTATCGCCTTTGACGCCGTAGTCCGGCACCCCGTTGCTCATCACGAAGTTCTCGTAGCCGCGACGATCTTCACTCAGGTTTTCGTAGTTCAGACCGGTGGTAAAGGTCACCGGCACCAGCAGCTCGCCGCGGTGCGTCCAGCGGGTATCCACGCCCTGATAGTGGCGTTGCATATCAATCACCCCGCCGGAGTGAGTGGCTTTTAGCTGCGGCTGATACGGAATCGACTGGTACTGCGTCATTTCACGCTCGCCGGCGTACATCATCACGCTCAGGTCGTCCTGGGTGCTGAGCTGGCGATCGTAGCGCAGACCGGCCTGGGTCTGCTTGATGGTCTTGCGGGTGTTGTACTGATCGCCGCGCGGCGACTGGCGCGGGTTGTCCCGCCACTCCTGATAATTCAGTCCACCCGGATCGTTGGCCTTCATGTCCACGCTGTTGAAGATCAGCGTCAGCTTGCTGACATCATCGATACGCACGCCCAGCTTCGCGTTGGCAAGATTCTTCCGCGCGCCGCTGTGGTCGCGATAGCCCTGGGTAGTGAAACGGGTGGTGGAAACGGTGTAATCCACATCGCCCGCGTGGGTGCCATCACCCATCGCGCCGGTGGCTTTCATGCCATAGCGCCAGGTACCGTAGCTGCCGTAATAGCTGCTCGCTTCAATAGTCGGCGGCTGCTGACCGGTCTGGGTGTTGATGTTAATCACGCCGCCAGAGGCGTTGCCGTACAGGGCAGAGAAGGGGCCGCGCAGCACTTCAACGCTCTCCACGCTGGAAAGATCGATGTTGGAGGTCTGGCCCTGTCCGTCCGGCATGGTGGCTGGAATACCGTCGACGTACATACGGATACCGCGCACCCCAAAGGTTGAGCGAGCGCCAAATCCGCGCATCGACAGCTGGAGATCCTGGGCGTAGTTCTGACGGTTCTGGATTTGCAGTCCCGGGACGCTGCCAAGGGATTCAGACAGGTTGATGCGGGGTGCAGCCTGGCGCATATCATCGCCATTGACGACGCTGACCGCTGCCGGGGTATCGAGTTCCGATACGGTTTGCGGCGTGGCGCTGACGATCATGGTCTGTTCCTCTGCGCTCATGGCGGTGAGCGGCGCAAAGATAACAGGAACCAGCAGCAGCGGGAGAGAAGCCTTACGGGCAGAAATGATTTTCATGAATAAAACCGATTGTGGTATGTAAACGAACCAAATGGAACATGTCCATACATGTTAAAGGTTTTGTAAATGTTTTGAAAACTATAACCGCACATTGCGTTAATGAAAGGCGAGAGGGGAAAGAAAAACTCCACATTCATCTGATTAATGATTACTATTCTCATTATCAAAAGGCAATGCCATGACGTTGTCTGCCGGAAGTGATGTCAGCCCAAACCCCACTTTTCAGAAAAGGAATTGTTATGTCTTTACGTCATCTGTGCTCGCCGCGTCTGAGCCTGTCACTGCTGTCTGCCACTTTACTGCTTGCCGGGACATTCCAGGTGCATGCCGCCGAAGAGGTGCTGCGTAAAGCGGTGGGCAAAGGGGCGTATGAAATGGCCGTGAGCCAGCAGGAGAATGCGCTGTGGGTGGCGACCTCGCAAAGCCGTAAAACCGACAAGGGCGGGGTTGTTTACCGTCTTGATCCGGTCACGCTGGACGTGACGCAGGCGATCCATAGCGATCTCAAACCCTTTGGTGCCACCTTTGACAACGCGACCCAAACGCTGTGGTTCGGTAATACGATCAACGGCGCGGTAACCGCGATTGATGCAAAAACGGGGGACGTAAAAGGGCGACTGGTGCTGGACGGGCGTCAACGCAGCGAAACCGTCAAACCGCTGCAGCCGCGCCAGCTGGTGGCGGATGACGCAAGCAATACGATTTACATCACCGGTGTCGGTAAAGAGAGCGTAATTTGGGTGGTGGATGGCGCCACACTGAAGCTAAAAGAGACCATTGCCAATACCGGTACTTACAGCACCGGCCTGGCGCTGGATGCGCAGGCGAAACGTCTGTACACCACGAATGCGGATGGCGAGCTGTTAACCATTGATACGGCCACCAACAAAATCCTGAGCCGTAAAAAAGTGCTGGATGACGGGAAAGAGCACTTCTACCTGAACCTGAGCCTCGACACAGCCGGTCAGCGAGCGTTCCTGACCGATTCAAAACAGCCGGAAGTGCTGGTGGTGAGCCTGAAAGACGGCAGCGTGATCGCGAAAATCGCCGCGCCGGAATCCCTGGCGGTCCTGTTTAACCCGGCCCGCAATGAAGCCTACGTGACGCACCGTGAAGCCGGCAAGGTGAGCGTGATTGATGGGAAAACGTATAAGGTGACTAAAACGTTCGACACGCCGGTCTACCCGAACAGCCTGGCGCTCTCTGCGGATGGCAAAACCCTGTACGTGACGGTGAAACAAAAATCTACCCGCCAGCAGGAAGCTACCCAGCCTGACGACGTGATTCGTATCGCGCTGTAAGATGGGAATTGCCCGGTGGCGCTGCGCTTACCGGGCCTACAAAATAATGAAATGTAGGCCGGGTAAGGCGAAGCCGCCACCCGGCTTTTTTATTAACGCGAGGTTTCTTCCACCAACGGCGCGTCGTGTTTTTCATCGTCAGGATGAACCGGCGCGGTGCTGTGAATTTCATGAACGCGTTTACGCACGCCGAACCAGCCCGCAATCAGCAGCACGGCCAGCAGTGGAATGGTCGCGATGGTGTAGGTGCCGTTCGGGTAGTCGAACGCCATCAGCACCAGCACGCTGAACAGGAAGAGCAGGGTGAGCCAGGACGTTACCGGCGCACCAGGCAGCTTGAAGCTGACGTCAGCGGCTTTGCCTTCTTTAATCGCCTTGCGCAGACGCATCTGGCAGACCACGATAAAGCCCCAGGATGCGATAATCCCGAGTGCAGCCACGTTCAGAACGATTTCGAACACCTGAGACGGAACGAGGTAGTTCAGGAACACGCCGAAGACATAGACCACCAGCGTCGCCAGAATACCGGCGTACGGCACGTGCTGCTTGCTCATCCTGGACATGAACTTCGGTGCAGAACCGCCCATCGACATGGAGCGCAGGATACGACCGGTCGAGTAGAGGCCGGAGTTCAGGCTTGAGAGCGCCGCCGTCAGCACCACGATGTTCATGATGCTGCCCACGTAAGGCACGCCCAGCTTAGAGAAGAAGGTCACGAACGGACTCTGACCCGCCTGGTAGGCGTTCCACGGCAGCAGCAGCACCAGCAGCACCACGGAACCGACGTAGAAGAGACCGATACGCCAGATCACGCTGTTGATGGCTTTTGGCACCATCGTCTGCGGATCTTTACATTCACCTGCAGCGGTACCCACCAGCTCGATGGAGGCGAAGGCGAACACGACGCCCTGAACCAGAACCAGCGCAGGCAGCAGACCGTGCGGGAAGAATCCGCCGTTATCGGTTATCAGGTGGAAGCCGGTGGCATTGCCATCCAGCGGCTTACCGCTGCCGAGGAAGACGGTACCCACGACCAGGAACACCACGATGGCCAGCACTTTAACCAGCGCAAACCAGAACTCCATCTCCGCGAACCATTTCACGCCGATCATGTTCATGGTGCCAACAATCGCCAGCGCGCCAAGCGCAAAGACCCACTGCGGCACATCGCCAAACGCGCCCCAGTAGTGCATATACAGCGCCACGGCGGTGATATCGACGATACCGGTCATCGCCCAGTTGACGAAGTACATCCAGCCCGCGACGTAAGCGGCTTTTTCACCGAGGAATTCACGGGCGTAAGAGACGAAGCTGCCGCTGGAAGGGCGATGCAGTACCAGTTCGCCCAGTGCACGAAGAATGAAGAAAGAGAAAATCCCGCACACCAGATAGACCAGGGCGAGAGCCGGGCCAGCCATCTGCAGGCGTGCACCAGCACCTAAAAACAGACCCGTTCCGATAGCGCCGCCGATGGCGATCATTTGAACCTGACGGTTGCCCATCGCTTTGTGGTAGCCCTCTTCATGGGAGTTCAACCAGCGACGTTTAGCAGCATGATGATCGGCTGCGCTTTTATTGCTTGTTTTCATTGAGTTACCTGTTTGCCTGTCTGAACCATTATCGTGATAGTCCTGCCTGGCAGAGCGCAATACAAACGATTGCTTCTGCGCAAACACATGTCGCCTCCCCAGTCATTCTGCGTATGGATAAGGCGAAACATGGCGAGGCATCCTACCTGCAATTCATAAGCGACGCAAAATATAACCGTGCCGAAAGTGATGCACGTCGAAGGAAATCGTGTGGTCAGAGCAGACGGGGATCACAACACGCTGAAACGTGATGAGTTTTTAGTCAAAACAATGGCGGGGTTGATTATTTAATCATCAGATTATCTTAATTATTACCAGATGGTATAAATTTTTGCTGCTGCAGGGCATCGAGAAGTAACCTGAACGCGGTTGTGTGCTGCCGACGGCTCGGATAATAGAGGTGATATCCTTCAAACGTGGGGCACCACGATTCAAGGACCCTGACCAGCCGTCCCTGATTCAGAGCGTCCAGAACCGAGGACTCGGGCACGTAGGCTAATCCGAGACCATTCTCCGCGGCGTCGATGCGCTGCGACAGGTTATTCAGCGTAAGCTGTCCGTCAACCCGCACGCGAAGCTCGCGCCCGTCGCGCTCAAATTCCCAGTCATACAATCCCCCTCGGGTGGGCAGGCGGAGATTGATACAGCGGTGTTCGCCTAGCTGCTCCGGCACGAGCGGCACGCCAAAACGAGCCAGGTAATCCGGGGAGCCGACGACCGCCATGCGCATGTCCGTCGCAATCCGCACCGCAATCATGTCTTTTGCCACCTGTTCACCCAGGCGAACCCCTGCGTCGAAGCGGCCATCTACGATATCTGTCAGGCCATTGTCGACCGACACTTCGACGTTAATGTCAGGATACTGCAGCATAAAAGGCTTCAGTACCGGCCAGAGCACGGCGTCCATCGCGTGCTCGCCGGCGACGATGCGGATAGCGCCTGCGGGTTTGTCGCGGGTGCTGCGAAGCGCCGTGAGTTCCTGTTCGATCTCCAGCAGATGCGGGCTGAGGCGCGAAAAAAGCTGCTCACCCGCGGGTGTCGGAACCACGCTGCGTGTTGTGCGGGTTAACAGGCGAACGTCTAATCGCGCTTCAAGCTTGCGCATCGCATGGCTCAGTGCCGATTGCGATACGCCCAGCTGCGCCGCTGCGCGCGTAAAGCTGCGCTCGCGGGCCACCACCATAAAGGAGAGCAGATCGTTGAAATTATCTTTTAGCATCGCGGTTCTATTTATGAGTTTCAGTCATGTGTCCTATCTGATTATGCACCCTAATGCTCCCGAGTGCTTTGCGCTACTGTTAACGCAACAGTCAACGAGGAGCAAAAGATGAAAATTATCCGCAGCGGTTCATTACCTTCAGTACGAGGACCGGAAGCCTGGTTTACCGGCGCTGTTCGCATTGACGCGCCCTTTCAGGCGACCGAACCTGCCAGCGTCGGCGGGGCAACCGTAACCTTTGAGCCGGGCGCGCGCACGGCCTGGCATACGCATCCCCTGGGACAAACGCTGATTGTGACGCAGGGTCGCGGCTGGTTACAGGAGTGGGGCAAAGAGGCGGAAATCCTGAATCAGGGTGATATCGCCTGGATCCCACCCGGCGTGAAGCACTGGCACGGCGCAAGTGCGCAAACGGCGATGACGCATCTTGCCATCGCCGAAGCGGTAAACGGCAGCCCGGTAACATGGCTGGAAAAAGTGACCGACGAGCAGTACCCGAACGGCTAACCGCCAAAAACGGCAATCGCCTGCTGCAGGCGCGTCGTCCGCTGCGTCAGGTGATTCGCGGCGTGAGTGACGTTATCCACCATCCCCGTATTGCTCTGGGTCATTGCGCCGATACGGGAGAGGGAGGCGTTAATCAGCGTCAGCGCCTGGGTTTGCTCCTGCGTGGCGTGGCCAATCTCCTTAATCAAGGTGGAAACCTGCAGAACATGGTCGATCATGACCGTCAACTGTGATTCGGTTTGTACCACCTTTTCCACGCCAGCGTTGACGCTGGCAACGTTTTTCTCGATCAGCGCTTTGATCTCTTTCGCCGCCGTCGCGGAGTGCTGTGCAAGATTGCGCACCTCAGCCGCGACCACAGCAAAGCCGCGGCCGGCTTCACCCGCGCGCGCCGCTTCCACGGCTGCATTCAGCGCAAGAATATTGGTCTGGAAGGCAATACGATCGATAACGCTGATAATATCGACGATCTGGCCGTTATCCTGCGACACGGACTGCATCATACCGATGGTCTCTTTCATCATCGCTTCGCCGCAGTGGGCGCTCTCGCGGGTGCGATCCGCCATCTGAATCGCCTCGTTCGCGGTTTCGGCCGTCTGCTTCACGGCGCTGGCGATCTCTTCCACCGCAGATGCGGTTTGCTGCAAGAAATCTGCAGTTTCCTCAGAGCGCGTCTGCAGCGCTGCACCTTCTTTCGCGACCTGCTGGCTGATGGTGCCAATACCGCTGATTTGCGCCCCGACATCGTCAACCAGCGAGTTCAGGTTTAAACCAGACTGATTCACCAGGCGCATCATCAGCCCGATATCATCGATCCTGTCAAAATGGTAATAGTCCGTTTTACGTCCTGAAACCACGCGCTGCATCTGTTGAACAATGGATTTTACCGGCCGGGCGATCTGCGCATGAAGATAACAGGACAGCGCAGAAAAAAGCAGCACCAGAGTGGTGGCCTGAACGAGACGATCGCGGAATAAATATACCGCCAGGCAGGAAAGTAACGCTGTCGCAGTAATACCAAGCTGAATTCGTTTTCCGGTACTGAGACATTTAAAGAGCGACAAAAAGGAAAATAAACCGCGCCGAACGAACAGTCCTTTATAAAAACGGTACTGTTTTAATTCATTATTACGTACTTTTGCATACAGATTTTCACTGGCCGCGATCTCCTCCCGTGAGGGGATATTGCGCACCGAAATATAGCCGGTCAGGGATTCCCCCTGCCAGACCGGCGTCACGTTGGCACGCACCCAGTAGTGATCGCCATTATGACGACGATTCTTCACCAGCCCTGTCCAGGTCTCACCCTGCTGGAGGGTAAACCACATGTCGCCAAACGCTTCGGCAGGCATGTCGGGATGGCGGATGAGGTTATGCGGCTCACCCAGAAGATGCTCTTCTTTATATCCGCTGGCTTCTATAAAAGCCGAGTTTGCATAGGTAATATGACTTTTTGTATCGGTGGTGGACATTAACGTCGAACCAGCGTTAAGTAAATACTCGTTTTGTGTAACGGGGGTGTTACGCCTCATGAGTAACTCCATGATGTTGTGCAAGAATAAAAACCCGGAAAGCGCTCCGGCAAGATAAAAGTGATTATTTTAATAACGATCTGCACATATTCTCGCTGAAATTGAGATCCTCCGAAATACCCGGCGTTCATTATTTTTAATATGTTAATGTTATCGGATGTAATAAAATTGAAAATATTTTAGTGGGTGTTATTTTGAATCGATTTAAATAAATGACCTAAGCCAAACTGCAAGAGGGAGATCGCCTCCCTGGAAAAATTGTCATGCTGAAATAGCGTTTCGTTAACAGAATGAAAACGCTATGATTTGGTCTCATTTTCGTGAATACAGGGAGGCTGAGGTGAAAATTAACGTCATAGGAACCAGCGGGAGTGGAAAAAGCACGCTGGCGAAGCAGATTGCGACCGAACTGGCTATTCCCTGTATCGAGATGGACAGACTCTACTGGCAGGCTGACTGGCAGGGCACGCCGGACGACGAGTTTCAGGCAAAGCTGGCGCAGGCGCTACAGGCTTCGCCTGACTGGGTACTGGACGGTAACTACAACCGCACGCGGCCTGTGAAATGGCGCGATGTCGATGTGGTGGTGTGGGTGGATTACGGGTTTACCCGCACCCTCTGGCAGGCCGTCACGCGAGCAATAAAGCGGGCCTGGCATAAGCACGAACTCTGGCCGGGAACGGGGAATAAAGAGAGTTTCCGGCGCGCGTTCTTCAGCAGAGAATCCATTATCATCTGGACGATAAAAACCTGGCGTAACAACCGTACGCGCTATGAAGCCGATCTGCAAAACCCGCAATATAGCCATATTCGCTTCGTCCGCATTACCCGTCGGGAGCAGGTGGAATCGCTGATTGCCTCCTTAAAGTCTTATTCTTAGCAGGGTTTTATATATCTGTTTTCCGGCAAACTAAATGTAAATTAATTGTTTCTCAGTGGTGAAATGCGCCTTTAATAATGTCGACATGTTAAGTCAAACGAGAACGCAACATGTCATGGCGAATCAGCATTCTGGATAAAAGCCCCATCGCTGAAAACGAAACGGCTGCCGATGCACTGGCGCGTACCCTGGCGCTGGCGCAGCAGGCAGAAAATCTGGGCTATCACCGCTTCTGGATTGCCGAACACCACAACACCCCACAGCTTGCCAGTCCTTCGCCGGAGCTGCTGATTGCCTGGATCCTCGGGCAAACCACGCGCATTCGCGTCGGGTCAGGCGGCGTAATGCTTCAGCACTACAGCCCCTATAAAGTCGCCGAGAACTTCAACGTGCTGGCCGCGCTGGCGCCTGGCCGCGTCGATCTCGGCGTCGGGAAAGCCCCCGGCGGATTACCGCTCTCAACCCGCGCGCTGCAGCAGGGCCTGAATCAACAGGAAAAGGGCAGTTTTGCCGAACAACTGGCCCAGCTCGACCGCTGGATCCGTCCTGAGCATCACGCTATTGAAGAGGCCGTCCGCGCCACGCCGCTGCCGCCGTTGCCTGCTGAGGGTTTCCTGCTGGGCGCGAGTACCGAAAGCGCGCTGCTCGCCGCCAGGCTCGACTGGCACTTTGTGTTTGCCGCACACCTGAACGGTGACCCGGAACTGCTGCGCGAGGTGGTATCGACCTGGCGCGAGAACAGCGCGCGGGACGTGATAGTGGCGGTGCAGGCGATTGTCGCGCCGACGCAGGCTGAGGCAGACGCGCTGGCGCAGAAGGTCGAAGTGTGGGGCGTTGAGCTGGCAAACGGGCAGCGTGTCACCGTGGCCAGCGAAGAACAGGCCTACGCGTTTGCACGCCAGGCGGGCAGTGAGCCGGTGCGCATTGCACGTCGCGCGCAGTCGCTGCTGGCGGGTACCGCTGAGTCGGTAGTGGAACAGCTCAACGCGCTGCACCAGCAGTGGGGCATTGACGAATTTATCATCGACACGCCGGTAGCGGAGGGGGCTACGCGCGTCGCGTCGCTGCGCCTGCTGGCCGAGGCGCGTCTTAACAAGGAGGTCACCGTATGAGCTTTGGCGAACAACTGATTGCCTGGCGCCGCGAACTGCACCAGAACCCGGAGCTGTCCGGCCAGGAGGTCGAAACCACCGCGCGCCTGCGCCAGTGGCTGACCAACGCCGGGATCACCCCACAGCCTTACGACCTGTCGACCGGGCTGGTGGCGGAAATCGGAACGGGCAGCAGGCTGGTTGCGCTGCGTGCCGACATTGACGCGCTGCCGATCGAGGAGCGCAGCGGCGTGCCGTTTAGCTCACAGCATGCAGGGGTGATGCACGCCTGCGGACACGATATTCACACCAGCGTCATCCTCGGCGCCGCGTTAAAGCTGAAAGAGCGGGAGGCCTCGCTTAACGGCCGGGTGCGCATCCTGTTTCAGCCTGCTGAAGAGAACTTTGGCGGTGCGAAGAGCATGGTGCGCGCAGGGGCCTTACGCGATGTCAGCGCGATTTTCGGTATGCACAACGAGCCCGGCCTGCCGGTCGGTGAGTTCGCCACCCGCGGCGGGCCGTTCTACGCCAACGTCGACCGCTTTGTGATCCGCATTACCGGCAAAGGCGCGCACGCCGCACGTCCTCATGAAGGTAACGACGCCATTGTGCTGGCGAGCCAGCTGGTAACGGCGCTGCAAAGCGTCGCCAGTCGCAACGTCAACACGCTGGATTCGGTGGTGCTGAGCGTGACACGTATTGCGGGCGGCAACACCTGGAACGTGCTGCCGGAAAGCGTCGAGCTGGAAGGCACGTTGCGAACCCATCGCACGGAAGTACAGCAGAATGTGAAAGCCCGCGTGGGCGAAATCGCCGCCGGTTTTGCCAGCGCCTTCAGCGCGCAGATTGATATCACCTGGTATGCCGGGCCTACCGCGCTGGTGAATGACGAGCGCTGGGCTGATTTTGCCACCTCGGTCGCGCGTGAGGCCGGATATGAAACCCGGCACGCGGAACTGCATATGGGCGGGGAAGATTTTGCGGTCTATTTGCAGTCTGTTCCCGGCGCGTTTGTCAGCATTGGCAGCAACAGTCCGTTTGGTTTACATCACCCGGCCTTTAACCCGGATGAAGCACTGATTGAGCCCGCCGCCCGCTATTTTGCACAGCTTGCGGAAAAAGCCCTGCAACACGTTTAATTCAGGAGAGGTAAATATGTCTGCAACCCGACAACTGCGGCTGGGCACCATTCTGCATGGTGCATCCGGGAATATGTCCGCCTGGCGCCATCCTACAGCGATCGCCGACGCCAGTATTAATTTCGACTTTGTGAAAGCGACGGCGTTAAAGGCCGAGGAAGGGAAGCTCGATTTTCTCTTTGTGGCCGATGGCCTCTATATTAACGAGAAATCGATCCCCCATTTTCTGAATCGTTTTGAACCGTTAACCGTGCTTTCCGCACTGGCCAGCATCACCTCGCGCCTGGGGCTGGTGGGAACCTTATCCACCTCCTACAGCGAGCCCTTCACCACGGCGCGCCAGTTCGCGAGCCTCGATCACCTGAGCAACGGCCGCGCGGGCTGGAACGTGGTGACCTCGCCGCTGGAAGGGTCGGCCAAGAACTTTTCCCGCGAAAAACACCCCGAGCATGCGCTGCGCTACCGGATTGCGGATGAGTATCTCGACGTGGTGAAAGGGCTGTGGGATTCCTGGGAAGGGGACGCGTTTATTCGTAACAAAGAGAGCGGCCAGTTTTTTGACCCGGCGAAACTGCATACGCTCGATCACCACGGTGACTTCTTCCAGGTCGCCGGTCCGCTGAATATTGGCCGCACGCCGCAAGGTCGCCCGATTGTCTTTCAGGCCGGGGCGTCGGACGACGGGAAAAAGCTGGCGGCGAAACATGCCGACGCCATTTTCACCCACCACGAGACGCTCGATGAGGCAAAAGCCTTTTACCGCGACGTAAAACAGCAGCAGGAAACAAACGGCCGCCGCGCGTCGGATCTCCATATTTTCCAGGGCGTCAGCGTGATTGTGGGGAAAGATGCCGATGATGTGGAAAATCAGTACCAGACCACGGCGGCGCTGGTGTCGATTAATGACGCCCTCAATTACCTCGGGCGTTATTTTGAACATCACGATTTCAGCCAGTATCCGCTCGACGAGCCGTTCCCGGATATCGGCGACTTAGGCAAAAACAGCTTCCGCAGCACCACCGATGAAATCAAGCGTAACGCTCGCGAACGCAACTTAACCCTGCGTCAGGTGGCGCTGGAGGCCGCTTCGCCGCGCCCGCGCTTTTCCGGCACGCCGGAGGAGGTGGCAGACGGTCTTCAGGCCTGGTTTGAAGGCTATGCCGCAGACGGCTTCATTATTCAGGGCGGCACGCCGGACACCTTCCCGCGCTTTGTTGACCAGGTGGTGCCCATTCTTCAGGCCCGCGGCCTGTTCCGTACCGACTACCCGGGCACCACGCTGCGTGAAAGCCTTGGCTTAGACCAACCGAAAAACCAGTACACACAACAATAAAAGAGAACCCCGCTATGCAGAAATCATCGCTTATTCTGGCGCTCGCGCTGGCCTTTACCCCTGCCGTCTGGGCAGAGAATGTGAATATTAACGGCACCGGTGTGAGCATCGAGGCCAATAAAACCCCGATTAACACCGCGAAAAATAGCGATGCGGTAGCGCAGCTGCCGAAAGACTATCGCTTTGCCGTGCCGGGGAAATTTACCGTTGCGGTGGCGGGACTCAATCAGCCGCCGCTGACGGTCTTCTCCGACGACAACAAAACCCTGCTGGGAAGCGAAGTTGACGTCGCGCGTCTGGTCGCCGACAGCCTCGGGCTGGAGCTCAACGTGGTGCCCACCTCCTGGGAGGACTGGCCGCTGGGCGTGGCGTCCGGGAAATACGATGCCGCCATCAGCAACATCACCGTCACTAAAGAGCGCAAACAGAAGTTTGATTTTGCTACCTATCGTAAGGATTCCCTCGGCTTTTACGTGAAATCCACCAGCCCGATTACGTCGCTGCAGAAGGCGGAAGACATCGCCGGGCTGAAGATTATCGTCGGCTCCGGCACCAACCAGGAGGCCATCCTGCTGGCATGGAATGCCGAAAACCTGAAGAAGGGGCTGAAGCCCTTTACCCCGATCTACACCAAAGACGATGCGGCCCAAACCCTGGCGCTGCAGTCCGGACGCGCGGATGCCTACTTTGGCCCGAACGTGATTGGCGCCTGGAAAGCGGCGCTGAACGGGAAAACCAAACTGGTGGGCAGCGTCGACGGCGGCTGGCCGAAGGCGGCACACATCGCGGTGACGCTGAAAAAAGGCAGCGGACTGGTTGAGCCGGTGCAAACCGCGCTGAACGGCGTCATCAAAAACGGCGATTACGACAAAGTGCTGAACCGCTGGGGAGAAGGGGTTGAGCGCATTCCTCAGTCCGAAGTGAACCCGGCTGGCCTGGGCGATTAAGGAGGCGTAATGAGCGAACGATTTCGTGATGTATCACCGGAAGATGCCGAACTTCAGCCCATTATCGAGGGGCTGTTCGGGGAATATGCGGCCCGCTACGGGGACTACTTCTCTAAAGACGCTGAAGTGGAGCTCACCGAGTGGTATCTGGCGCCGCAGGGGCTGTTTATCGTCCTGGAGCGCGACGGGAAGATTATCGCCACCGGCGCGTACAAACCGTTCGACGAACGCACCGCGGAAATCAAACGTATCTGGACGGGCAAAACCCTGCGTCAGCAGGGGCTTGCCGGGCGCGTGGTACAGGAGCTGGAGCGCAGGGCGGTGCTGGCAGGGTACAGTCAAATCTACCTGACAACCGGTTTTCGCCAGCCGGAAGCGGTCAGGCTCTATCTTAGCCAGGGCTATCAGCCGCAGTTCGATCTGAACCGCGATCCGGAAGAGTATAGCCAGCCGCCGTTTGACGGTCGGCTGCGTTTCACCAAAACGCTGGTACGTGAAGCGTTCAGTAAAACCGCATGAGGAACGACGATGAGCAACGTTGAAACCATTAAGGTGGTCCCGGCGCGTTATCCGCTGCGGGCCGTCGGCGCCGCGGTGGCGCTGTTTGTCCTGGCGGTCGTGATTCAGTCCGTAGCCTTTAACCCGCGCTGGGAGTGGGCGGTGTTCGCCCGCTGGTTCTTCGACCCGGTGATCCTCGAAGGTGTCGGGCAGACCCTGCTGCTGACGCTGATCGGTACCGCGCTGAGCGTGGTGTTTGGCGGCATGCTGGCGCTGGCGAGACTCTCGTCATCCTGGCTGCTGAGCAGCCTGGCGTGGGCGTACATCTGGCTGTTTCGGTCGCTGCCGCTGATCGTCGTGCTGATTATTCTGTACAACTTTTCCTATCTCTACGACACGCTCTCGCTCGGCGTGCCGTTTACCGGTATTACCTGGGGCAGTTTTGAAACCATCAACGTGCTGGGGCAGTTCTCTACCGCCGTGGTGGGGCTAACGCTGGTGCAGAGCGCCTATACCGCCGAGATCATTCGCGGTGGTTTCCTCGGGGTCGATCACGGGCAGTATGAGGCCGCCGCCGCGCTCGGTCTGCCGGCCTGGCGCCGCACGGTGCGCATCATTTTGCCTCAGGCGCTGCGTACCATTCTGCCGTCGGGGTTCAATGAAATCATCAGCCTCGCCAAAGGCACAGCGATGGTGTACGTCCTGGCAATGCCGGAGCTGTTCTATACCATCCAGATGATCTACAACCGCACGCAGGAGGTGATCCCGCTGCTGATGGTCGGTGCCGCCTGGTACCTGGCGATCACCACCGTCCTGTCCGCTATCCAGTACGGTGTTGAACGCGCACTTGCCCGCAGCGAACGCCGCTCTGCGGTTAATCAGAACCGTGCCGCCCGTCGTACCCGTTCTGTCACCACCACGCCAGCACAGGAGCCTATCCATGCAAGCCTCTCCTGAAGGACATATCTCGATTACCGGCGTCAGCAAATATTTTGGACGCCATAAGGCGCTCGACAACGTGTCGCTTGAGATCCCACCGGGATCCGTGACGGTCATCCTCGGGCCGTCCGGGTCGGGAAAATCGACGCTGCTGCGCACCATAAACCACCTGGAACGCGTCGACGAAGGCTTTATTCAGATCGACGGGGACTACATTGGCTACCGTCGTCAGGGCGACAAGCTCTACGAGCTGAAGGAGAAAGAGATCCTCAAACAGCGCGTCAACGTGGGCTATGTGTTTCAGAACTTCAATCTCTTTCCCCATCTCACGGTGCTGGAAAACCTGATTGAGGCGCCCATCGCGCATAAAAAGCTCAGCAAAAAAGAGGCGGTGGAAAGAGCGTACAGCCTGCTGGACGTGGTCGGGCTGCGGGACAAAGCCGATGCCTGGTCTCGCCATCTCTCCGGCGGCCAGCAGCAACGCATTGCGATTGCCCGCGCGCTGGCGTTACGTCCCCGCGTGATGCTGTTTGATGAACCCACCTCGGCGCTGGATCCGGAGCTGGTAGGGGAAGTGCTGGACGTAATCAAAAAACTGGCCCGGTCCGGCACTACGCTGGTGGTGGTCACTCACGAGATCGGCTTTGCCCGGGAAGTGGCGGATCAGGTGGTGTTTATGGTCGACGGAAAAATCGTGGAACAGGGCAGCAGCGACGCGGTGTTGAACCGCCCGTCGCACGCGCGAACGCGCCAGTTCCTGTCAAAAGTGCTGTAAGGAGCGCAGATGAAATATGGACTTCTGGCAGGACTGCTTTTTACGACGGCAAGCCACGCCAGCATCGATCTGAAAGCCAACGAGCAGCCGCTGCCGGTGACGGTGGATCGGCAGGCCGTGGCGAAGATCCCCGCCGGTTATAAATTCGTTGAGCCAGGTACGCTGACGGTTGCCGTCTCGATGCTGAACTCCCCGCCGCTGGCGCTGCTGGCCAGCGATAACCGCACGCGGATCGGCAGCGACCCGGATATTGCCCGTCTGCTGGCGGGCAGCCTGGGGCTGAAGCTAAAGCTGGTGCCGACGGCGTGGGAAGACTGGCCGCTGGGGATCGCTTCCGGGCGCTACGACGTGGCGCTGGTGAACATTGCGGTGACCGAACAGCGTAAAGAGAAGTTTGATTTTGCGACCTACCGCGTCGATTCGCTGGCATTTTCGGTGAAATCCACCAGCGAGATTCAGTCAATCAAAAGCGCGGAAGATCTGGCCGGGAAAAGGGTGATTGTCGGCTCGGGTACCAATCAGGAGCGCATCCTGCTGGGCTGGAACGAAGAGAATAAAAAGGCGGGGCGGGCGCCTGCGCTGCCGGTCTATCTTCACGACGATGCCTCGGGCAATCTCTATATCCAGTCCGGCAGGGCGGATGTGTTCTTTGGCCCCCAGTCGGTTTCAGCTTACAAAGTGGCGCTCACCGGCAAAACCCGCGTGGTCGGTTTAGGGCCGAAGAAAGCTTATGTTGCCACCACGACCAAAAAAGGCAATCAACTGGTTTATGCCTTGCAGGCCGCGCTGAACGGTGCGATTGAGCGCGGAGAGTACCAGAAGGTGCTGGCGCGCTGGGGCGAGCAGGGCGAAGCGGTGGCGCAATCGGAGGTCAACCCGCCTGGGATAACATACTAATGGTGCTCTACACTTAGGATTTCACTCCTGAGGGGGCAACATGATTAAACTTTATGGCGTACCCGGCTGGGGCTCGGCAATCAGTGAGGTGATGCTGACCCTGGCTGATCTCCCTTATCAATTCATCAACGTGGACGGGTTTGACCAGCCCGGTCCGCAGCGTGAGTTGCTGCACAAGCTCAATCCGCTGTGCCAGGTGCCGACGCTGGAGCTGGAAAATGGCGCCATCATGACCGAAACGGCGGCGATTGCCCTGATGGTGCTCGACCGGTGTCCCGATCTCGCCCCGCCCGTGGGGCAGGCTGAACGTCAGCAGTTTCAGCGTTTACTCATCTGGTTCGTAGCCAACGTCTATCCTACGTTTACCTATGCAGACTATCCCGAACGCTGGGTGCCGGATGCGCCGGAACAGCTGCAGAAAAACTGCATCGAATACCGAAAATCCCTCTATTTGTGGTTCGAAAGCCAGCTTAAGGCTGCCCCGTTTGCGCTGGGGGAACGGCTGACGCTGCTGGATGTGTATATTGCGGTAGCGCGCACCTGGGGGCCCCGTCACGCCTGGTTTGCCGAGAACACCCCTAAATTCACGGCGATTGCGGACGCCGTATGCCAGCGACCGGAACTGCACAAGGTGTTAAAGGCAAACAATATTATCTGATAACGTGGAACACTCATTCACAACCGGAAGCCTGTACATGCCACACGTAGATATCAAATGTTTTCCCCGTGATTTGAACGACGAACAAAAAGCTGCCCTGGCGGCAGATATTGCCGACGTGATTATTCGCCATTTCAACAGCAAAGACAGTTCCGTGTCGGTGGCGTTGAAGCAGATCGCGCCTGAAGACTGGAAGGCGCAGGTCTGGGATACCGAAATTGGACCGAAGCTGGAGGAGCTTATTAAGAAGCCCGGGTATTCGATGTAATATCTTCTGCCGGGGAGCGAATAAATCCTCCCCGGTTTGTTTTCCCGTTTTCGCAAAAATCGATAAAAATGCGTTTTGTCTTATCCGCTACACTTAACGTTTCTGGCTGACTTTTTATTCATCCTTAGGAAAGATCTTCAACAGAATCAATTAAGGACAGACACGTTAAAGGATAATTTTCTGATGACAAAATTACCCCGTTTTTCATTCGCCTTTCTTCATCCCCGTTACTGGCTAAGCTGGGCCGGCATTGCGGCTCTGTGGCTCATCATGCTGCTCCCTTATCCGCTTTTGTTCAGAATCGGTCATGGCCTGGGGCGACTGGCGATGCGCTTACTTCCTCGCCGCGTCGAGATTGCCCGCCGCAACCTGGAACTTTGTTTCCCGGAGATGAAAAAGGATGAACGCGAGTCATTGCTGCAGCGTAATTTTGAATCGGTAGGAATGGGGGTGATTGAAACCGGAATGGCATGGTTCTGGCCTGCGTGGCGGGTGAAGAAATGCTTTACCGTGCAGGGGTATGAGCACATGGAAAAGGCGAGGGCGCAGGGAAAAGGCGTGGTGCTGGTGGGGATGCATTTTCTGACGCTTGAGCTGGGCGCGCGGATATTTGGCATGCTCAACCCCGGTATCGGGGTGTATCGCCCTAATAACAATGCTCTGCTGGACTGGCTTCAAACGCGCGGACGTCTGCGTTCCAACAAAACCATGCTCGATCGCCATGATTTAAAGGGCATGATCCGCGCGCTGAAGCAGAATGAAATTTTGTGGTACGCCCCGGACCACGACTATGGCAAAACCAACAGCGTGTTTGTGCCGTTCTTTGCGGTGCCGGATGCCGCAACGACGGCGGGCAGCTATATGCTGGTCAAAAGCGCTAAGCCAGCCGTCATCCCCTTTGTGCCGCGTCGCAGGGCGGATGGCACCGGTTACGAGCTGATTATTCTGGAGGATATCAGTGAGGCGTTGCAGGGCGGCGATAAAGAAGCCGTGGCGACGCAGATGAACAGGGCAATTGAGCAGGCCGTACGCATGGCCCCAGAGCAGTATATGTGGCTGCACCGTCGCTTCAAAACGCGTCCTGAAGGGGTACCTGATCGGTATGCCCGTCTGAAACAGGCGGCAACTCGGGGTGATAATCTCTCCGCCAGCGATTTTTCTGACCGCTCAGGCATACATCACTAACACCACAGCGATGCCCTCACCGCAGGGTGAGGGCATGACCGGCGCTACAGCGCGGATCGGCGGTACGGCGCATAGTCCGCCTGCCACCAGGTCTTCTCGATACGCGCCAGCAGGGTTTCATCATCTAACGATGGCGCTATGCCTTGTTCAATGGCGACCCGGGCGACGGCAACGGCAATCTGGCGTGAGACCTTTTCAATCTGATCTACCGGCGGCAGCAATCCTCCTCTTTCTGTGGTCACCAGTGGAGACTGGGCGGCCAGGCTGCGGCTTGCTGCCATCAGCATCTCTTCCGTCACCCGGCGCGCGTTACAGGCCAGCACGCCCAGTCCCAGGCCCGGGAAGATATAGGCGTTGTTACACTGGGCAATCTCGTATTGCGCGTTCTCCCAGAATACCGGCGCGAACGGGCTGCCGGTGGCCACCAGCGCGGCCCCCTGGGTCCAGGCGATAAGATCCTGCGGCTGGGCCTCCGCCCGCGACGTTGGGTTCGAGAGCGGCATGATAATCGGGCGCGGGCAGTGTCGATGCATCTCTTTGACGATCTCTTCGCTGAACAGCCCCGGCTGACCTGAAACGCCGATCATCACCGTTGGATGTGCGTTCTTCACCACATCCAGCAGGGAAATATTCTTCGCGTCTACCTGCCAGCGGCTTACGGCGTCGCGCGCGGTAAGCAGGTTTTTCTGGAAATCGAGCAGGTTGGTCATGTCGTCGGTCAGCAGGCCGAAGCGATCGACCATAAAGATCCGGCTGCGGGCTTCGGACTCGGTCAGGCCGTCATCGACCATCAGCGCCACAATTTTTTCAGCGATCCCGCATCCCGCAGAGCCGCTGCCGAGGAAGACCACGCGCTGATCGCGAATGCGCGTGCCCGCTGCGTGGGCCGCTGCGATCAGCGTCCCCGCGGTGACGGCTGCCGTGCCCTGGATATCATCATTGAAGCAGCACAGCTGATCGCGGTAGCGCTGGAGTAGTCGGGTGGCATTTTTCTGTGCAAAGTCTTCAAACTGCAGGAGAACGTTGGGCCAGCGCGCTTTAACCGTGCTGATAAACATATCCATAAATTCAGCGTATTGATCGTCGCTGATGCGCGGATGACGCCAGCCCATGTACATCGGGTCGTCGAGGTGTTGCTGATTATTGGTGCCGACATCCAGCATAATCGGGAGGGTGGAGGCCGGATGGATCCCTCCGCAGGCGGTATAGAGTGACAGCTTACCAATTGGAATGCCCATACCGCCGATACCCTGGTCGCCGAGCCCTAAAATGCGCTCTCCGTCCGTTACCACAATCACCCGAACGTCGTTGCGCGAGAAACTTTGCAGCATCTCATCAATACGATGGCGGTTAGGCCATGAAATAAACAAGCCGCGCGCGCGGCGATAAATCGTGGAGAAATGCTCGCAGGCTTCACCCACCGTCGGGGTATAGATAATCGGTAACGTCTCTTTCAGATGCGAACGCAAGAGGTTGTAAAAGAGAGTTTCATTGGTGTCCTGAATATTGCGCAAATAAACATGACGGGAAATATCGCTTTTAAAATGGCAGAACTGCACCCAGGCGCGCTCGGTTTGCTCTTCAATGGTTTCAACGTTATGTGGCAATAATCCATGTAGATTAAAATTATCCCGTTCTTCTTTAATAAAGGCGAGGCCTTTATTTAATAACGGATTCTCCAGCAGTACGGCGCCATTATAGGGCGTGTATAGAACGTCTTTACGAGACATGGTCAACTCCTGAATATTTAAACGAAACAGAAATAAGACGAGCAGAAACAGTGACTTTAAGGATGATAAAGGCACGCAGTTTTCTGTGTTTTGTTGGGGGGCTAATTTAGCGCTTAGCTAACGGAGCAGGAGTGACAAGGTTCACATTCTTTCTGGTTTTATTAATTTCAAAAGAATTGCATTGAATGTTATGAATAACTTTAGTTACATAATAATGAATTAAATTATTTAAAAGGAAAGGGCTATTGTGTTCACATTTCTCTTTGGCGGCCCATGTTAATTTCACGCTGAGCCTGTTTTTAGAAAAGGCCACCAAAGTCTTTATTTTCTCTTTAAGAACATTTATTCGAATCAGGAATAGTTTTTCGTTTATTCCGTTCTCTGCATATCCGAACACAAATTTCAGGTGATTATATGAAAGATAATCCTGTACCGACTTCTGAGCTGTCGACCTCGCGTTTCGCCTTTGGGCTCAACAATACCGAGGTTGGCGCAGTCCCGTTGATGCTGTTCGTGGGGATTGCCGCGATTGTGGCGACGTCCGCCTGGGCAGGGCTGTTACCGAAAAATATGATAGGCGGACTGGCGGTCATCATGACCCTTGGCTTTGCGTTTGCCAAAGTGGGGCGTCAAATCCCCGTGCTGAAGGACATCGGCGGCCCGGCGATCCTGTGTCTGATGGTGCCTTCCGTGCTGGTCTATTTTGGCGCATTCGGAAAACAAACCCTTGATACGGTGCATCTGCTGATGAAGGAGGCGAATCTGCTCTATTTCGTCATCGCCTGCCTGGTGGTCGGCAGTATTCTGGGGATGAACCGGGTGCTGCTGATCCAGGGAATGATGCGCATGTTTGTTCCGCTGGTGGCGGGGACATTGATGGCCGTGCTGAGCGGGCTTATTGTGGGAACGCTGTTTGGGTATACGCCTTACCACACCTTCTTCTTTATCATTGTCCCTATCATTGGCGGCGGAATTGGCGAGGGGATTTTGCCCCTGTCTCTGGCCTATTCGGCAATCCTGGGGCAGACGCCGGACGTCTACGTGGCGCAGCTGGCTCCCGCTGCGGTCGTCGGAAATATCTTCGCCATTATTTGTGCGGGCTCGCTGGCGCGTCTCGGGACGAAACGTCCTGCGCTTTCGGGAAATGGCATGCTCACGCGGAGTAAAGACGACGCCAGCCTGTTTGCCGGGGCGCAAAGCGCACAGCAGACGGATTTTCATCTGATGGGCGGCGGATTGCTGATGGTGTGCGCGTTTTTCATCGTCGGAGGCTTGTTTGAAAAACTGGTCCACATTCCCGGCCCGGTGCTGATGATCCTGATTGCCGTCCTGTGTAAATACTTCAGGGTGATCCCGGCCTCAATGGAGCAGGGGGCGCACAGCTGCTATAAATTCGTTTCGGCTGCGCTGGTCTGGCCGCTGATGATCGGCCTCGGGATGCTATACGTGCCGCTTGAGAGCGTGGTGTCGGTCTTCTCGGTGGGCTATGTAGTGGTATGCGGATCGGTGGTGATTGCGATGGCGCTGAGCGGCTACGTGATTGCGTCGCGTCTGAATATGTATCCGGTGGAAGCGGCGATTGTAACCTGCTGCCACAGTGGGCTGGGCGGTACGGGAGATGTGGCCATTCTGTCCGCCTCCAACCGCATGTCGCTCATGCCGTTCGCGCAGATTGCGACGCGTATCGGCGGTGCTTCGACGGTCATTTTCGCCACGCTGCTGATGGGCTGGGTTATGGCGCACTGATTCGAAACCTCAGGATACTGAATCGCAACGACATTTACAGCGTGTCGCTGCGGTTCAGTCCTTTATAAAACTCACCGCGCTGTATAGAATTACCGCAGCCACAGCGACGGGATACCACACGATGACCGGAAGAGTTGATTATCAGATTGAAAAATATCTCCTGACCGAAGCCGCCGAACCGGAGCGCCTGACGCGCCAGTGGGCGGAGGTGCTGGAGGAGTGCCGTGAGCAACAGTCCGGTGCGGAGGATCGTCTGCGTCTCGCGTTGCTTAATGTGGATTACGTCACCAGCTTCGAGCTGCCCTTCAGGCTGCTTCTCACCCGCGCGCCCCAGCTGATTGACGCTGTCAGAAAAGAGCTTCAGCTCAGTCAGAAAAATGTTCTGTTTAACGGCAAGCGCTTTGGCTGCGTCTACAGCCTTAAACGGGATCTGGACGGCATACCTGACGAGTTTACCTATCACCTGAAGACGCGTATCCAGCGCAGTGACGCCACGGGTGCGACGGAAGCGTCTTACCGGCAAATTGCCCAGCAGGTGAAAGCGCCAAAAGAGCGCCTCAAACTGGCGCTGGAAAACGGGCTGTCTGTGACCGCGCTCGACGGGCTTTTCTGGTTTGGCATTCAGCGCATCGCGGCTGATGTACAACGGTTACGCAAAACAGGGATGCGGATCGTGACGTCCAACGCCGAGGTGTTCGATACGCTCACCAAAACAACCCGGCAGGTCCCGGTCTATCGCCTGGAAGGGACAGAAGTTACTTAACCTGCAGCAGTATCGCCATCAGCCCCGGAAAGCGGGTATCCAGATCGTCTCGTCGCAATGAAATCATGTTTTCGCGTCCCTGCGGACGCTGCCAGATGACCCCGCTGTCGCGCAATACGCGCCAGTGATGGGTCATCGTGGACTTCACCACATCCTCCGGGCGCAGCGCGTTGCAGCTGAGTTCGCTGCCATCGGCCAGCCGGCGAATAATCGATAGCCGGAGCGGGTTGCCGAGGGCAAAGAGCACATTTTCCAGCAGTATTTGTTCAGTTTCAGGGTGGTTAGGGATCATCGTTTTCCTGCGTATGGCGTCAGATTGAGCTATATCAACAATAGGTCAACCCTTAAAAAATAGTTCGATAATACTCGTACAATAGGACTATTATAGCAAACGAACGAATACACGACCATCCTGGTCGTCACAAACATGTCACAGTGACTAAGGAAATATCATGCCCCGACCCATCCCTCTCGAACGTTATCGCAACATCGGTATCTCCGCGCATATCGATGCCGGTAAAACCACCACCACTGAGCGCATCCTGTTTTATACCGGGATGAGCCACAAGCTGGGTGAAGTACACGATGGCGCGGCAACCACTGACTGGATGGCGCAGGAGCAAGAGCGCGGGATCACCATTACGTCCGCGGCGGTTAGCTGCTTCTGGCCAGGCATGGACAGAGGCTATGAACCGCACCGGATCAACATCATCGACACCCCGGGGCACGTGGACTTCACCATTGAGGTGGAGCGTTCCATGCGCGTACTCGACGGTGCCGTGATGGTGTATGACTCCGTGGGCGGCGTGCAGCCGCAGTCGGAAACCGTCTGGCGTCAGGCCAATAAATATCACGTTCCGCGTCTGGCCTTCGTCAACAAGATGGACCGTCCGGGTGCCGATTTCTTCCGCGTCGTGCGAATGATGCAGGAACGCCTGAAGGCCAATCCGGTGCCGATTGTCATCCCGGTGGGGGCCGAAGATCACTTCACCGGCGTGGTGGATCTGATCAAGATGCGCACCATTCTGTGGGACGACGCGACGCAGGGCATGGTGTTTACCTATGCCCCCGTGCCGGACGATTTGGTCAGTACCGCCCAGGAATGGCGGGAAAAAATGGTCTCTGCGGCGGCGGAAGCCAGCGATGAACTGATGGACAAATACCTGGAAACCGGCGACCTGACGGAAGCGGAAATTATCAAAGGGCTACGTATTCGCACCATTTCGGGCGAAATCCAGCCGATGCTGTGCGGCAGCGCGTTCAAAAACAAAGGCGTACAGCGCATGCTCGATGCGGTGATTGAGCTTATGCCGTCGCCGCTGGACGTGCCGGCCATTGATGGCGTGGATGAAAAAGGGCAGCACGCGGAGCGTCACCCGAGTGATGATGAGCCGTTCTCGGCTTTGGCGTTCAAGTTGATGAGCGACCCGTACGTCGGACAACTGACCTTTATCCGCGTGTACTCTGGCGTGCTGCGCAAAGGCGACGCGGTGTATAACCCGGTGAAAGGCAAGAAAGAGCGCATCGGGCGTATCGTGCTGATGCATGCCAACGATCGCCACGAGGTGGACGAACTGCGCGCCGGGGATATCGCGGCCTGCGTCGGGCTGAAAGACGTGACCACCGGTGACACGCTCACCGATCCGAACGCCGTCATTACGCTTGAGCGCATGGAGTTCCCGGATCCGGTGATTTCGCTGGCGATTGAGCCGAAAACCAAAGGCGATCAGGAGAAAATGGGCATTGCGCTGCAGCGCCTGGCGGCGGAAGACCCGTCTTTCCGCCTGCACACTGACGAGGAGTCCGGCCAGACCATTATCTCCGGTATGGGTGAGTTGCACCTAGAGATTATCGTCGACCGCATGAAGCGTGAGTTTGGCGTCGAAGCAAATATCGGTCGTCCGCAGGTGACCTACCGTGAAACCCTGCGTAAAACGGTGAAGGACATCGAAGGCAAATTTGTCCGACAGTCCGGCGGTAAAGGCCAGTACGGCCATGTGGTGCTGAGCCTGGAGCCGCTGGAGCCCGGAAGTGGTTTTAAATTTGAAGATGCCACGAAGGGCGGCGTGGTGCCGCGTGAGTATATTCCGTCCGTTGAGAAAGGGCTGCGGGAAGCGATGAACAGCGGCGTGCTGGCGGGCTATCCGGTCGTCGATGTAAAAGCGACGCTGACGTTTGGCTCGTATCACGACGTCGACTCCTCGGAGATGGCCTTCCGCATGGCGGCGATCCTCGGCTTTAAAGAGGGGGCCCGCAGGGCGGATCCGGTGATTCTTGAGCCGATCATGCATGTGGAGGTGGAAACACCGGAAGAGTACGCCGGTAACATCATGGGCGATCTCTCTTCCCGACGCGGCATGGTGCAGGGGATGGCAGAGCAGTACGGCAGCCAGATTATCCGCGCCGACGTACCGCTGGCAGAGATGTTTGGTTATGCCACGACATTGCGTTCGATGTCCCAAGGACGCGCGACGTATACGATGGAGTTCCATCATTTTGCGGAAGCCCCGCGGAATGTTGCGGATGAGATTATTTCACGGCGTGCGAAGTAATACGTTCACCCTCTCCCTTGAGGGTGTACAAGGGAGAGGGCTGGGGTGAGGGGGAACATACCGCTATGGTGGTCATTCCGTTCACTTCATGTTCCTTGCTACTCTGAAACGACAATACCTGTGAACGTGCCAGGGCGGCTCAATCGCCGCCGCCCTGGCAACCCGGGCTCCCGGCGGTAAATCGCCGCTTCGCGGTGCCCTCGGCTTATTCCTTCCGGCTTATCGGGGACGGGCGGAGGTAACGTCCCTGTAAAGCCCGCCCTCTCGGCGCATCCCTGCGCCTCGCCCCGGCCTGCAGGAAACACCTCAGCGATTTACAGCCGGACCTGGGCATCGCTGTAAGTTATTCATTTCTATGAAGCAACATTCATTGTTTTGGATAAAAATACTGGGGATTCCTCGACCTCCAGGGGACGGGTTTTCTCAGTCCAGCGCCTTCACCATCTTCCCGCTCGCCACAAACGTCCCGGCTCCAAGATGATGCAGAGTATTGAGTTTATCCCCGTCAAACTGCCAGCGTCCGGCGATAAACGCCCGTTCATCCGCTGCCGCTGAAACCACTTCGCCAAACAGCGTGTCGTATTTCTCTGCAGCGGAGGTCACGGGTAATAACCGGCATTCCATCCACGCCAGGCATTTCTCTTCAATGACCGGCAGGCCGAGCGCCGGGCCATTCACCACCGGGATCCCATAGCAGTTGAATTTGTCCTCATCGCGCCCGCTGACGCTGCCGACCGCGTAAGTCCAGTTGGCCGCCGCCACGCCGGGGATAACGATGCCAAATTTCCCGCTGTGTTCAATCAGCTCGCGTGACCAGGTACTTTTGTCCACCACGATTGCGATGCGCGGCGGTTCAAACTCAACGGGCATTGACCATGCGGCGGCCATAACGTTACGTCTGTCCAGGCTTTCATCGCGGCTGGTGATCAGCACGGTAGGGCCGTGATTCAGCAGACGGCTGGCATGACGTAATTCAACAGGGCGAAAGTGGCTCATAGGATCTCCTCATCTGTAACGATGAGTATGACGAAAAAGCACGTAAATCAAAGTGAGTGCGTAAAATTAGTTTATAAACAGAACATCACAATCAAAGGAAACTGATGTATGTCCCCATTCCTGACCGCCTACTTCGCTCGCATCGACTGGACGCAACCGACACGGGTGGATATCGATACCCTGCGCGCGCTGCATTTACACCATAACTGTGCGATCCCCTTTGAGAATATTGACGTCGTGCTGCCGCGCGAAATCCAGCTTGACGATCGGTGCCTGGTCGACAAGCTGATCGCCGCCCGTCGCGGAGGATATTGCTTTGAGCAAAACGGCCTGTTTGAGCGGGTATTGCGTGAAGTCGGCTTCACGGTACGCAGCGTGCTGGGACGCGTGGTATTAGCGAGCCCGCCGCAAATGCCGCCGCGCACGCACCGCCTGCTGCTGGTTGAGCTTAACGGCGAGCGCTGGATTGCGGACGTGGGATTTGGCGGCCAGACGCTGACGGCGCCAATTCGTCTGCTCGCCAGTGAGGAACAGGAAACGCCGCACGGCCTGTATCGTCTGCTGAGCGAGGGTAACGACTGGGTGCTGCAGTTCCGTCACCACGAGCACTGGCAGTCGATGTACCATTTTGACCTGACAACACAGTATTTCAGTGATTACGTGATGGGGAATTTCTGGTCGGCGCACTGGCCGCAGTCGCACTTCCGCCATCATCTGCTGATGTGCCGCCATCTGCCGGACGGCGGCAAGCTGACGCTGACCAACTTCAACTTTACCCACTGGCAGAACGGTCATGTGGAGGAGCAGATCCATCTTTCCGATGCGGCAGCGCTTTACCAGCTGATGCAGGAACGCTTTGGGCTGGGCGTTGACGATCCTAAGCACGGTTTTTCACTTGCAGAATTGACGGCGGTGATGGCCGGGTTTGAAAGTCACGGGAAATAACGTCGCTTGCTATCAGCCACGAAATTCGCGTCGATAGCGGGAAGGCGAAGTATTAAGCAGATTATTAAAGTGACGGCGCAAGGACGTTGTCGAGGGGAAACCGACACGCTCGGCAATATCGTCAACCGGCCGATCTGTTTTTTCGAGGTAACGTTGCGCGACGGTGATGCGTTGCTTGAGCAGCCGGCTCGAAAAACTCTCCCCGTTCGTCTGCTGAAACCGCCGGGTAAAACTGCGTCGGCTCATACAGGCTTTTTCCGCCACGCAGTCCAGCGTGAGTGCGAACTGAAGATTCTCTATCCCGTTGGCATTCCGTGGTAGGTTTTCCTGCTGCAACACGGCATGTTGCAGTCTTAATTGCCCGATGGCGGCTACACTTTACCAGGCTAGGAAAAGTTAAAACTGTAGGCCGGGTAAGGCGTAGCCGCCACCCGGCACCTGTCACAAATTCCGCTTAGCCAATAAGGATCGTTTTTCCTTCGCCATCAACCGATCGGGTTGGAATAACATAGCGATCAATGCCAATTAGTGTGCAAAACAAATCTCGGGTAAATATTTTATTTCCGAAATACCACGAATGGGATGGCATTCCTTTAATCCCTGCGGGTTCATCCTGCTCGAGAATAGCAGAATCACTTTCTAGTTTTTCGTAATACTGCGTGCAGTCTATATTTATTGCGTTTGAAGGTGCATTCTCAGGAAGACCAACACGCCCAACCCGAGGAGCTACGCCGACACGTTTGACATTTGATATATCCAGAGCCTGGTCGCGACGGCTGGAATAATTAGTGAGACGAATGCCATGACGGTAAATCGAATCACTTCGCGGGTCAGGGTTTGACATTACGCTGCTCGATACATCGCCTGCGACGAAAATGATCTGACTCACTTTCCAGGCACTATTTGGCAGGTTAGTATCATCCGCATCATCAAATGCTTCAGTGAGCACATAAGCCCCAGTTGAATGGCCCAGAACATGAATATTGATGGGACAGTCGGGTTTTTGTTTTTCTGATACGTAGGAAATTCCTTCTGTCATAAGGCGCATTGCAGTAAGTTTTGCTTTGTGACGGTCAGGTAAGTAGGCCAGTGCCTTATCATCACTTGGCCAGTCAAATGAAACCACTATTCCTTTAAAACCAATATCAGACAATCCGTTTGCCAAAAGCCTGTGTCGCTCGATCACTTCGCTCTCGCTCATGTTGTAACCATGAACAGAAAACAGTAAGTCCCCGCGCTTTTCACCTTTCTCGTTTCTCCACTGCGCACCTTGTATAACCTGATCAAACCATTTTTGCTCAGGAATGGCATGGTCGGGGCTGGGGTCCTCACCATCAGGAACAACCAAATAGCTTGTACCACCAATGTCGGCGGTAAATTTACCTCTTGTTGCTTTACGAACAGACATAACATATGAAGGCATGATTTAATCCCACGTTGAGTAAAAAGTTATCTTTGCTTGTAATGGAGAAAATCTACTCAAATATTGTCTTATTTACTTTTGGCTAAATTGTCCTTTTTATAGGAAGGGCAGTATGAAGTGTATAGGAGAACGCGAGTGATTTAGTACAATATGTTTCTTTTGTTAAGGAATTTGAGGTGGCTCTCATTATTTCTGATAATGCGTTAAATATTCATGGCATGAATGGGTGTAAAAGGGGACGCGAAAATTAAGAACCTGTGCTACGCAACAGGCGCTTAATATATTGGTTAAATAACGACTCAGGATGATTAATTCAATTCAAGGTCGATCAATTTATCGATATGCCTGTTAAACGCGACCTCATCCATTTCGGGCATGTTTAAGATATACATCCCGTCAAGACCACACACCAACCCAATCAAGCGCCAGGCGATATTTTCCGCCCGATCGCCGGGACGAAATACCCCGGCCTCCGTTCCCGCATTGATCAGCGCCACCGTTTCCTGATGCCACATCTCCATGGTCATCACATAGGCACCCTTAATGTCGGCATCGCGGCTGGCCAGGATCTGCGCTTCACGCCAGAGACGAATATAAGGCTCGAACCTGCCGTCATCGCTGCCGAGCATGGCATGAAGCTGTTCCCGCCATCCGGCCTGTTCACCCGCAACATCCGCATCCAGCAGTTCGCGGATTAACCGTACGAAGGCCAGCGATTTTAACTCCCCGCCGGAGGTAAAATGATGGTGAACCTGTCCGGTCGCGACGCCGGCTTCAGCCGCAACGCGGCGTACCGTCATTGCCGCCAGTCCTTCGGCCAGCGCCACGCGCATGGCGGCCTGTAAGATGGCTTCGCGCCGTTCATCCTTGCTCAGATATCGCATCGTTACTCACTCTCAATGGGAACGAAACGAGTGTAACAAAAAGCTGGACACGCGTTCAACTTTACGTAGGATCGCAATCTGGACATGTGTCCAGGTTTAAAATGAAAAGGAAATTTATGTTTCGTCAGTGGTTAGCGTTAGTGATTATCGTGCTGGTGTATATCCCGGTCGCGATTGACGCGACGGTGCTGCACGTGGCGGCGCCAACATTGAGCATGACGCTGGGCGCCAGCGGTAACGAATTATTGTGGATCATCGATATCTACTCGCTGGTGATGGCGGGTATGGTGCTGCCGATGGGCGCCCTGGGTGACCGCATCGGTTTTAAACGGCTGTTGATGATCGGCAGTACGCTGTTTGGTCTGTCATCGCTGGCGGCTGCGTTTGCCCCCTCAGCAGGATGGCTGATCGCGGCGCGCGCCTCGCTGGCGATCGGTGCGGCGATGATTATTCCGGCCACCCTGGCAGGGATCCGCACGCTTTTTACCGACGCGAAAGATCGCAACATCGCGCTCGGCGTCTGGGCGGCGGTCGGTTCCGGCGGGGCGGCGTTTGGCCCGCTGATTGGCGGTATGCTGCTGGAGCATTTTTACTGGGGATCGGTGTTTTTAATCAACGTGCCGATCGTGCTGGTGGTCGTGTCCCTGGCCGCGCGTTTTGTACCCCGTCAGCAGGGCCGCCCGGAGCAGCCGCTGAATATCAGCCATGCCATCATGCTGATTGTGGCGATTTTGCTGCTGGTCTACAGCGCCAAAACCGCGCTTAAGGGCGTACTGTCGCCGTGGCTGGTGGCCGCCGCGCTGGTTACCGGCTCGGTGCTGTTGTTTATCTTTGTGCGTATTCAGCTTCGTGCCCGCGTACCGATGATCGATATGCGTCTCTTCTGCCATCGCATTATTCTGAGCGGCGTGGTGATGGCGATGACCGCCATGATTGCCCTGGTCGGGTTTGAGCTGCTGATGGCCCAGGAGCTGCAGTTTGTTCACGGCTTTACGCCGTTTGAAGCGGGCATGTTTATGCTGCCGGTGATGGTCGCCAGCGGGTTCAGCGGGCCGATCGCGGGCGTGCTGGTTGGGCGATTAGGGCTACGCATCGTCGCGGCCAGCGGCATGGGGCTCAGCGCCGTCAGCTTTATCGGCCTGTCGACGCTCGACTTCAGCACGCAGCAGTGGCAGGCGTGGGGGCTGATGGTGCTGCTCGGCTTCAGTGCCGCCAGCGCGCTGCTGGCCTCGACTTCCGCCATTATGGCTGCCGCGCCGAAGGAGAAAGCCGCCGCTGCAGGGGCGATTGAAACCATGTCCTATGAGCTGGGGGCCGGGCTGGGGATCGCCATTTTTGGTCTGCTGTTGACCCGCAGCTTCTCGGCGTCGATTGACCTGCCGCAGGGGCTGAATGCCTCGCTCATCGATAAAGCCTCGTCATCGATTGGGGAAGCGATGAAGGTGGCGCAGGATCTGACGCCGTCCTTGGCGGAGCCGGTGATTGAGGCGGCGAAAAGTGCGTTTATTACCTCCCACAGCGTGGCGCTGGGCAGTGCGGGCGGCATGCTGCTGTTGCTGGCAGTGGGGATCTGGTTCAGCCTGGCGAAGGTCAATCCGCAGTAAACCGCGCGGTAAAACAGGGGCAGCGGTTGGCGCGGGCGGGGCAGATGAGCTATGTTTTTTAAAGGATTATCTGACTCTTGCTGAAAAATATGAGCCCGCGCCACAGCAGTGAACCGTCCCAACCTCTCTCCCGGTTAACCCTGCTTGCAGGGGGCGCGCTGGGTGTTGTTTTTGGTGATATCGGCACCAGCCCGCTTTATACCTTCCGGACGGTGCTTTCGCTCTCTGAGCATGACCCGACGCCCGACGTCATCCTGGGCCTGCTCTCCCTGATTACCTGGACGCTCATCCTGGTGACCTCCATCAAGTATGCCGCCTTCGCCATGCGAATTGATAATCATGGCGAGGGGGGCATTATGGCCCTGATGTCGCTTCTGGTGGAAAAAGGCAAAGGCGGTCGCTGGGTCATTTTTGCCGCCCTCATCGGCGCCGCGTTGATATACGGTGACGGCGCGATAACCCCGGCCATCTCCGTGCTTTCCGCCCTGGAAGGGCTGGAGATGGTCATCCCGGAGTCCCAGCCGTACATCTTACCCCTCACGGTTGCGGTGTTGCTGGCGCTGTTCCTGATCCAGCCTTTTGGCACCGCCCGCATAGGGAAGATATTTGGCCCGGTGATGGCGCTGTGGTTCCTGGCGATTGCGGCCTTGGGCGTGCGGGGGATCGTTCAGCACCCCTCGGTATTGTTGGCCCTTAATCCTGCTTACGGCATCGCGTTTTTGTTTTCGAACGGGTACACCAGTTTTCTGGTCCTGGGGGGCGTATTTCTCTGCGTGACGGGGGCCGAGGCGCTGTACGCCGACATGGGGCATTTCGGTAAAAAGCCCATCTGGTTTGCCTGGTACGGCGTCGTCTTTCCTTCGCTGCTGCTCAACTATGCTGGTCAGTCAGCGCTGATTCTGGCCGGTGCCGACAGCAAACAAAATCTATTCTATACGCTCTGTCCGCCAGCGCTGCAGGTGCCGCTCATCATTCTTGCCGCGCTGGCGACGATCATTGCCAGTCAGGCGATTATCACCGGCGCTTTTTCCATGACGCGTCAGGCGATTCAGCTCGGCTGGTTACCCCGGCTACGTATCAAACAGACGGCGGCAGAAAGCTACGGTCAAATCTATATCGGGATAATAAACTGGCTGCTGATGGTGGTGACAATAGGGCTGGTGGTGTTCTTTAAATCCTCCGACAAGCTTGCCGCGGCGTACGGCATTGCCGTGTCGTTAACCATGCTGATGACGACAGGACTGCTGTTTGTCGCTATGCGGGAAGTATGGCGCTGGAGCCTGTTCAGCAGCGGGATCATCGCCCTCTGTTTCCTGACGATCGATGCCACCTTCTTATTTGCCAATCTGATTAAGGTCCTTGAGGGCGGCTACATCCCGCTGCTGATGGCTGCCGCCATTTGTACGGTGATGCTGATCTGGCATCGCGGCGTGCAGGCGGTATCCGCGTCGGTGGGCGAGAAGGGCGTCAGCGTGGATGCGTTCTTTGCCCAGCTTCAGCAAAAGACGGTGCCCAGAGTGACGGGCTCTGCTGTCTTTTTGACCCGCACGCAGAACAATATCCCACCGGTAATGCGCTGGCATGTCGCGCGAAACCGGGCGCTACAGCAGGACGTGTTGTCGCTGACCATTGATATTCTCAACGAGCCCTACGTCGGAGAAGAGCAGCGTATCAGGGTGGAGCAGCGCGCGCCGGGCTACTGGCACGGCGTAGCGCAATATGGCTTTATGGAACACCCGGACATCCCGCGTTTGTTGCAGGGCGTCAGCGAGATTAACGCAATTTTTGCCACGGACGACGCCACCTGGTATGTCGGGCATGAAACCATTGTGGCAGGCGAAGGCGGGGCCGGTATGGCGGCCTGGCAACGACACATTTTTGCCTTCATGAAGCGCAACTGCACGCACGTCATCAACCACTACCACCTTCCCAGCGATCGGGTGGTTGAAATCAGCCGCCGCGTTGCCGTCTAGCGTCGCGCGAAAGCAGGGGCTGCTTTCGCGCCGTTCTAGCTCTCCTGGGCCGCGGACAGGACGCTGTGCAACAGCACGTTCGCCCCTTTCTCGGACCACTCAGGGAGGATCCTTTCCGCTTCGTTATGGCTGATGCCCTTCACGCAGGGGATAAAAATCATGCTGGCAGGGGCAATGTTGCTGACATAGCAGGTGTCATGTCCCGCACCCGAGACCATTGGTTTCGACGAATAGCCCAGTTCTGCCACCGCTTTCTCCGTTCGAGCCAGACATTTGGCATCAAACGCGATGGGCGCGTAGTCAAAAATGCGCTCAACGAGTGCCGACACGCCGCGCAGGCTCAGGCTTTCAGCTACCTTATGCAGCGCTGCCTCCATGGCTTCCAGTGCCGCCTGCGCCGGATGGCGAAACTCCACGCTGCATATCACGCGAGACGGCACGACGTTGCGCGAGTTTGGCGTAACCTGCGCCATGCCGATCGTCGCACGTCCGTCCGGCGCATGCCGATAGCCAATTTCTTCCACCTTCAGCGCCAGCTCCGCGAAGGCGGTCAGCGCGTCGCGGCGGCTGTGCATTGGCGTGGTGCCCGCGTGGGTGGCAAATCCGTCCAGCGTCAGGGTAAACCAGCGCTGGCCCATTGCCGCGCGGACGAGCCCGATATCCAGGGCTTCGTCTTCCAGAATCGGTCCCTGTTCGATGTGCAGCTCGTAGCAGGCGTGAACCGGAAACGCGCGGGCAGGGGTTTCACCCCGGTAGCCAATGCTATCCAGCGCTTCACCCACGGTGATGCCATCGTGATCGGCGCGGGCATGAGCGTACGCTTCGCTAAACTGCCCCGTCCAGACCCCTGAAGCAAGCATGGCTGGCGGGAAGCGCGCGCCTTCTTCGTTGGTCCAGTTCACCAGCACGATGTCACGCTCCGTCTCAACGTGATGGTCATTGAGGGTACGCAGCAGCTCCAGCCCGGCCAGCACGCCGTAAACCCCGTCATAGTTCCCGCCCAGTGGCTGGGTATCCACGTGCGAACCGGTCATGACCGGGGCAAGCTGCGGGTTTTTTCCCGCGCGGCGGATAAACATATTGCCCATGCTGTCGACGTCACAGGTAAAACCGGCGTCCAGCGCCCAGTCGCGCAGCAGGTTACGCGCAACACGATCTTCCTCGCTTAATGCCAGACGGGTGACGCCACCGGCAGGCGTGCCGCCGATCTGCGCCATCATCTCAAGCGTTGACCACAGCCGTTCGGCGTTGACGCGAATCATGGCTTGTCCTTGCTGCTGCGGTAGCGGAAATCACAGCACGCACCGCCCTGCATAATGGTAGTGGTGCGAGTTAGCTCAACGTCCGGCGCATAGCCAACGATGAATTTTTCATCGCGCGCGCAGGAGAGCAGGTGGCCAATCTCGCCCAGCCCCATCTCGTGGTACATCTCCGCGTAGCGACAGCGGGTCACGTTATAGTTGTACTGCTGGTCGTCGGCGTCGATCACCTTCACCTCCAGGGCGTTATCTTTCTCCCACAGATACTGCAGGGCGATAAAGCTCTTGATGTTCGCGCCGTTGGGTTCTTTGCTGGCAAACGCTTTGCCAGCGTCAATCGCGGCCTGCTCAATGGCCTCGCCAATCACCGCCTGGGCGCGGGCTTTCCCTATCTCGCGCACCAGGATTTCATAAATTGGCTTAATAATTTCGGCTTCAATTTTGCGGCGGGCGAGAATGCCCAGCTCGTTATTATCACTCATCACATTGCCTCGCTGCGTTACTTCGCTTTTGCGCCGCCCAGCACGGTCTGCGGCTGCCATTTGCCGTCGACAACTTTGTAGACCGTGAACGACGGCGATTTCAGGTTGCCCTCTTTATCAAACGCGATCTGCCCGGTGACGCCGGAATAGCTGATGGCGCGCAGGGCAGGCAGATACGCGGAAGGCTCAACGGAGTCTGCTTTTTCCATTGCCGCAACCAGCACGCGGGTGGCGTCATAGGCGAACGGGGCGTGCAGTTCGATATGGGTGTGGTAGCGGGACTGATAGGCCTGCTCGAATGCCTTTCCACCCGGCATCTGGTCAACGGGCAGACCCGGCTCCAGCGCCACAACGCCTTCGCCTTCTTTCTGCGCCAGCTTCAGGAACGTCTGGCTGACGAATCCGCCTGCGCCCATCAGCGTGGCATTCATGCCCAGCTGTTTGATGCGGCGAGCCAGCGGTGCGGCCTGGCTGTCGACGCCGCCGAAGAAGATCAGATCGGCGTTTTTACTGCGGATAGCGGTCAGTATGGCGCTGAAATCGACCGTTTTGTCATCCACGTACTGACGATCGACAATTTTCACGCCCTGGGCTTCCAGCGATTTGATAAACTGGTCTGCAAGCCCCTGACCAAATGCGGTGCGGTCGTCGATCACCGCAATGCGTTTGGCTTTCAGGGTATTGACCGCATACTGACCGGCGAGCTGGCCGCCGTCATCGTCGTGTCCCATCACGCGGAAGCTGGTATCAAAACCTTGTTGCGTAAAGGCGTGACCGGTCGCGACTGGTGCCACCTGGGCGATGCCTGCATCGTGATAAATGCGGGCCGCAGGAATGCTGGTGCCGGTGTTCCAGTGGCCGACCACGCCCGCCACATCGCTGTCCACCAGACGCTGCGCGACGGCCACGGCGGTACGCGGGTCGGACTGATCGTCTTCGGACTGCAGTTTGAAGGTGACCGCTTTGCCGCCGATGGTCGGGTGCTGCTTGTTAATGTCGTCAATGGCCAGCTGCGCGCCGTTCTCCAGATCTTTCCCTATACGGGCAGATGGGCCGGTCAGCGGGCCTGCCAGACCGATGACCACGGTTTCACCGTCGGCAGCCCAGACTCCGGTAGAGGCAACACTACTGAGCAGAATAGCGGCGCTGAGCGCACTGATTTTTACTGTTTTCATTGTATTTCCCTGATGTTGGCTGGTGTGGTTAAACGGGCATTTCGCCCAAATAAATCTGTGCAATCTGGTCGTCGTTAAGCAGCGCTGTCGATTCGCCATGATGAACAATGCTGCCGCTGTCCATCACCCACGCGCTGTCGGTCACTTCCAGCGCGAGCCGGGCATTTTGTTCAATAAGCAGCAGGGCGACACCGCGCTCACGCAGCCCGGCGATCACGGCAAAAATGTTCTCGACCATTTTCGGGGCAAGGCCCATCGAAGGCTCGTCGAGGATCAGCAGACGCGGGCGGCTGAGCAGGGCGCGGTTAAGGGCCAGCAGCTGTTGCTCACCGCCGGACAACAGCCCGGCAAGCTGATGCTGGCGTTCGCCCAGACGCGGGAAGCGCTCGAATATCTCGTTCATCTCGCGCTTAACGGTGACAGTGTCACGCCTTAGCCAGGCGCCCATCTGCAGGTTTTCCAGTACCGTCATGCGGGAGAAGATCCCGCGACCCTCCGGGACCATCACCAGTCCGTCGCGAAGCAGGGTCTCCGGGCTCTGTTTACGCACCGCTTTACCGCTGAATTCAATACTGCCGCTAAAACTTTCCAGCCCGGTAATGGCGCGTACGGTGGAGCTTTTCCCCGCGCCGTTCGCACCGATCAGCGTAGCCTGTTCGCCCTCGCGCAGGGTAAAGGAGACATCGCGTACGGCCTGAATGCCGCCGTAATGCACGTCCAGACGTTCTACCTTCAGTAATTCAGACATGGGCGTTGCCTCCAAGCCAGGCGGCGATCACTGCCGGGTCGCGCCGCACGTTTTCCGGCGTGCCGCTGGCAAGCGTTTTGCCGTAATCAAGGACCGTCAGACGGTCGCAGATGCCCATCACCAGCTTGACGTCATGTTCAATCATCAGCAGGGTTTTGCCGTCATCGCGGATGCGGATGAGCAGCTCGCCGAGCGCCACTTTTTCCGCCGCGTTCATCCCGGCGGCGGGTTCGTCCAGCGCCAGCAGCAGCGGATCTGTTGCCAGCGCGCGGGCGATTTCAAGGCGACGCTGATGGCCATAGGCCAGATCGCAGGCGCGATAGTGGGCGAACTGCGCAATGCCGGTATAGTCCAGCCAGTGCCAGGCCAGTTCGCGGGTCTGTTTCTCTTCCTCACGGGCGCGTTTGTGGCGGCTCAGCGCGGCCCACAGGCCGTTACGGGTGCGCACGTGGCGGCCCACCATCACGTTTTCCAGTACCGACATGTCGTTGAAGAGGCGCACGTTCTGGAAGGTGCGCGCAATCCCGGCGGCGGTCACTTTCTCTATGTGTTTTGGGAAATAGGGCTTATCCGCTATCGAAAACTCGCCGCTGTCCGCCGCATAAAGGCCGGTGATGAGGTTAAAGCAGGTGGTTTTTCCCGCGCCGTTGGGACCGATCAGCCCGTAGATCTCGCCTCTGTTCACGGTTATCGAAACGTCATCTACAGCAGTCAGCCCGCCGAAGCGTTTTGTCATGTTGCGTACGGTTAACAGGCTCATGCCTTCGCCTCCTTGTGGCGTACCGGCCAGATCCCGGAGGGGCGCACCAGCATGACCAGTACCAGTGCCAGACCGTAAAACAGCTGGCGCAGCACTTCCGGGTCAATCAGCACCGTACCGAACAGCGCCTGCTGAACCGGCGCTGCCTGGCTGCGCAGCAGTTCCGGCAGGGCGGTAAGCAGTACCGCGCCCAGGATCACGCCCGGAATGTGCCCCATGCCGCCCAGCACCACCATCGCCAGTACGGCAATCGATTCCTGTAACGTGAAGGATTCCGGGGAGACAAAGCCCTGAAACGCGCCGAAAAGCGCACCCGCCACGCCGCCAAAGGAGGCGCCCATCGCAAAGGCGAGCAATTTATAGTTACGCACGTTGATGCCCATCGCGCGCGCCACATCTTCATCCTCGCGGATGGCGTGCCAGGCGCGACCAATGCGGGAATGCTGCAGGCGCAGGCAGACAAAAATAATCGCCACAATGACCAGCATCAGCAGGTAGTACCACAGCCACAGGGCAGGCACTTTGAAACCAAACCAGTGGTATACGCCGCTGAACTTCAGGCCGAACAGGTTCAGCGTATCCACCCCGGTAATGCCCTTTGCGCCATTGGTAATGTTTACCGGACGGTCGAGGTTACGCATCAGGATGCGGATGATTTCGCCAAAGCCGAGGGTCACTATCGCCAGGTAGTCCCCGCGCAGCTTGAGCGTAGGAGCACCTAGTAAAATCCCGCAGACTGCCGCGACGAGGGCGGCCAGCGGAATAATGAGCAAATACGAGGTGTGCAGCCCGCCCGGGAACCAGACGCCGAGGATCGGAAACACCTCCAGCAGGTGTGGGGAGGCCATCAGTGCCGCGAGGTAGGCGCCGACCGCGTAAAAGGCGATAAAGCCCATGTCCAGCAGGCCGGTATAGCCGACCACAATATTAAGCCCGAGCGCCAGCATGATGTAGAGCAGAGCGAAGTCGATGACGCGCACCCAGTAGTTGCCGCCAAGCTGCGTGGCCACCACGGGAGCAATCAGCAGCGCAAGGCAGAACAGGCTCATGCCTGACCAGAATTTGCGTGTCGTCGCCGGGGTCTGGAGTTGAAGTGTTGTCATGGTATTCCTTACGCCCTGTGCGCCACGCGCTCGCCCAGCAGGCCAGCCGGACGGAAGACCAGCACCAGGATCAGCACCATAAAGGCAAAGACATCCTGATAGTTGCTGCCAAATACGCCATGGGTCAGTTCACCCAGGTAACCTGCGCCCAGCGCTTCGATAATGCCGAGCAGGATGCCGCCAATCATGGCGCCACGAATGTTACCAATGCCCCCCAGCACGGCGGCGGTAAAGGCCTTGATCCCGGGCAAAAAGCCCATCGAGAAGCTGGCGTTACCGTAATTGCTGGCCATCATCACGCCTGCCAGCGCGGCAAACACGCCGCCAATGGCAAACGTCAGGGTGATGATGGCGTTTGGGTTAACCCCCATCAGCGTGGCCACGCGTGGGTTTTCCGCCACGGCGCGCATGCCGCGCCCCAGACGGGTGTATTCCACCAGCAGCCAGAGCCCGGTCATCACAGCCAGCGCCAGCGCCACGGTGACAATGCCAGTAACGGTCACGATGGCGGGCGGGTGCGTTTCACTTCCAGACGTCACGGCAATCGGATCCATGGGCAGGATCTGCGCGAACATCAGCGGGTTGCGCGTCCAGAGAATCATCGCCACGGTTTGCAGCAGGACGGAGACGCCGATACCCGAGATCAGCGGCGCGAGCCGCGGGGCGTTGCGCAGTCGACGGTAGGCAAAGCGTTCCACGGCCATCGCCAGCACGGCACAAACGGCCATGGCAATCATCAGGGCAATGCCAAGCTGCAACAGCAGCGGCATATGCGGCAAGGTGGTGTTCAGGGCGTTCATGGCGGAGAGCGTGGTGAGCGCGCCGACCATCAGAATATCGCCGTGGGCAAAGTTAATAATGCGCAAAATGCCATACACCATGGTATAGCCCAGCGCGATCAGCGCGTAGATGCTTCCCAGCATCACACCGTTGATCAGTTGTTGTATGAGTGTATCCAACGTCTGTACCCGCAAAGTGCTCGTTCTGCGGCTACCATCCAATAAATGAATTAAATTGTAAAATACGCATCTATTATTTCTTATGATAAATAAATATTGTTTTATCTTTATGATTTATATGAAAATAGTTTATGCCTGCTTTTGGGTGAAAAGCCTAAAGAAATCAACATATGAATAAAACAGAACAATTGGCGAATCTGGCGGCGTATGCAGAAAGCCGCCTGGCAAACGATCCGCCGCTTCGGGCCGTACGTGCCTTTGAGGCCATCGCCCGGCTGGGCAGCGTCACGCTGGCCGCACAGGAGCTGAATATCTCTCCGTCGGCCGTCAGCCATCAGCTCAAGGTGCTCGAAGGATACCTGCAAATGCCGCTCACGGAACGTCAGGGGCGCAGGCTGGTGCTGAGCCAGCACGGGCGGGAATATTACCGCTCGATCCGTGCAGCGTTTAACGTGCTGCGCCAGGCGACGGAGCACCTGGCGGAGCAGGCGCAAACGCGTCAGGTCACCATCAGCCTGATCCCGCTGTTTGGTATGGGGTGGTTTATTCCACGTTTGCCTGCGTTTATGCGCGCCAATCCCCAAACCGAGATCAACGTGGTGTATGCCAACCACCGTAACTATCTGAGCGACGCGTCGGATATGTCGATTCGTTTTGGCAACGGGCAGTGGGCGGGCTATCAGAGTGAAAAGCTGATTTCCGGTCAGATGGTGCCGGTGTGCAGCCGTGCGTTTTTACGCATTCATGGCCATATCGATACGCCTGAGCAGTTGCTGCAAATGCCGCTCCTGCACGATGAAGAGCGTACAAGCTGGACGCAGTGGTTTTTGTTGCAGGGGGTAAAACGTCCTCTCCGGCGCAGCGGCCCGCTGTTTGAAGACGGACTGTTGACGCTGGCGGGCGTACAGGCTGGTCTGGGCTGTGCGCTAATGCGTGAGCCGCTGATTGCGCCGTATCTTGAGAGCGGTGAGCTGGTGAAGATATTTGACCTACCGATTGATGACGGGCGCGATTATTACCTCTGCGTGCGTTCGGATTCAGAGATGACCGAGGACGGCAAGCTGCTGCAAACCTGGCTGCGTCGGGCGGCGGGCGGGGAGTCGTCCGTCGGGTAAAGGACGGCGAAAAAAAAGCCAGCTTGTTCAGCTGGCTTTTGGACAGACAAGGTTTTAGAACTGGTAGGTCAGACCCAGCGCCACGATGTTGTCGGTACCGATGCCTGCCTGGCGAGTGAACTTGTTGTCGTCGAGCAGGTTGATTTTGTAATCCACGTAGGTGGACATGTTTTTGTTAAAATAATAGGTCGTGCCAACATCGATGTATTTAACCAGATCCTGGTCGCCGAAGTTTTCGATGTCTTTGCCTTTAGACTGCAGGTAAGCGATGGACGGACGCAGGCCAAAGTCGAACTGATACTGAGCCACAACTTCGAAGTTTTGCGCCTTGTTTGCAAAGCCGTAGATGTCGGTACGCTTGTTGTTAGAGGTACCGAAGCGGGTTGCGTTATAGGTCTGAGAGTACTGCGCCGCGAGGTAAACGTTGTTCGCGTCGTATTTCACACCACCGCTGTACACTTCTGCGCGGTCGCCTTCACCGTATACGCCAGCCGCATTCTGGTCAGCGGTACGACGGGAAGAAGACATTGCACCACCTACGCTGAAGCCTTCGCCCAGATCGTAAGTCAGGGATGCGCCATAGCCGTCACCGTTCTGGTTCAGCAGGCTGCGGCCGCTGGTGTTTTCACCGCTTACGCTGCCGTTTTTACCCTGATACTGCAGAGCAAAGTTCAGGCCATCAACCAGACCGAAGAAGTCCTGGTTACGGTAGGTTGCCACGCCGTTAGCACGAGACTGCAGGAAGTTGTCGGCACCATAGGTGTCACCGCCGAATTCTGGCAGCACGTCGGTCCAGGAGGTCACGTCGTAAATCACGCCGTAGTTACGACCGTAATCGAATGAACCCGCTTCCGCGAATTTCAGACCTGCAAACGCCACACGCGTCCAGGACTGGTTGTCGCCTTCGTCTTTGTTGCCCTGAATCTGGTATTCCCACTGGCCGTAACCGGACAGCTGATCGTTAACCTGGGTTTCACCCTTGAAGCCGATACGCATGTAGGTTTTATCGCCATCTGCGCCAGCGTCATCAGAGAAATAGTGCAGACCTGTCACTTTACCGTACAGATCCAGCTTGTTACCGTCTTTGTTGTAAATTTCGGCAGCGTTAACAACGCCTGCTGCCAGCATGGAAGTGACTGCCACTGCAACTAATTTAAGTTTCATCTTAAATGTTCCTTATAATTTTTTTGGGTATTTCCTGAACCACTTTGAACGATTTCTAAACGAGGCTGTTCGTCAATGGCATGCTATTCTTAAAAATCTCGTAGTCTTATTTCAATAATAAGTTTCAAAATATTAGAGATAATTTCAATTAGTGTGATCTCGATCGTGTGGGAAGGACGATATTCAAACAATATGACCGGAATTTATACGATTAATATGTATTTAATGCGTGGGATTATTGTTATCGCTATAATTTCTGAAAGTTTTAGTATCGCGCGTTAGATTTCGGTAAATTCGAGGGTTTGAGGCGGGTTCTATTGCTGTTTTTCTTTAAAAGCAGAGGGTTGGTCTGAGAATTGAACGGCTATTCCTCATATTTCCACAAATGTATCAGATCTGAATTATTGCAGTCATGGCTATCCATGGCGTTAATATTGATGGTTGACTAATTTCATACCGTTGTCAGTTTATGTCAATTCCTTTCAGGGTGCTTTACAGATAACAGCAAATATAAACCGAATTTAAACAGACTGTCTGTTATCAGGATAAATATTCTGAAGTGCGATCACATTTTAAATTTATGTTAATTATGTTGCCGGGTTGAAATTCCCCCGGCCGCGGCAGAAAACCTTATTTTCGCGTTGCGTACCAGCAGAGCAACGACCCGGCGCAGACCATCAGCGCGCCTTGCCAGAACGAGAATGAAAGGGGGGAGCTTAACACTGCGGCAGCAAGCGCAGCAGAGAGGACGGGGGTAAAATAGGACACGGCAGCCAGCACCGTGACGTTACCGTGCAGGATACCAATATTCCATGCGGCATAACCAAACCCAAGCGCAATGCCGCACATAACGAGCTTCACCACCACCGGGAGGGTAAACACCATGTCGGGCTGATCGCTCAGGGCATATTTCACCCACAGACTTAGCGCGGTCAGCAAGACAAACAGGGTGATGCCGTTTTGTCCTTTCGCAAATTTGCTGGTGACCGTGCAATAGGCGGCCCAGATAAAGGCCCCGGCAAACGCCAGCGCATAGCTGAGAGGGCTGGAAACGACATTGCGGGTTATTTCTTCAAGGTGTAATCCTTCTTCGCCGCCCAATACCCAGCAGACGCCCAGCAGCGAAATGACCAGGCCTGGGATCACCCACAGGGTAGATTTTTGCCCGTTGAACAAAATCGCAAATACGATCGTCAGGCTCGGCCAGAGGTAATTCACCATACCGACTTCAATCGCCTGCGCGCGCGTGGCGGCATAGCCCAGCGACAGCGCCAGGCATATTTCGTAGCTGACAAATAAAAGGCTGCCAGCAATAAGATACCGCGGCGAGAACCGTTTGATATCAGGAAATCCTACCGTCACCAGGCACAGCAATCCGCTGAGGGTATAGATCATCGCCGCACCGCCTACCGGCCCCAGTCCCTCACTCACGCTGCGAATAAGGCCGACCATGGTGCTCCATAACAATATCGCCGCCAGCCCAATAAGCGTTGCTCTCTTTCTGTCCATTACTTCGCCATCGCAATTAAAATCAAAGGAAAACTGTATCGCATTGCGCCTGTCGCTGTAGTGAATTTTTCTCTTAAGCCGTTAATCAAAAAGGGGTAATGAAATATTGCGGGGGTGACTATTAAGGGGGGGAAGACAGATGACCTTGATTTGACGCAAAAAAATCAGGGGCTTTGCTGTTAGTTTGCGGCGCGAAGTCTTTTCAGATAACGAGGACAACAATGGACGTCAGCCGCAGACAATTTTTTAAAATCTGCGCGGGCGGTATGGCCGGAACAACAGCCGCAATGCTGGGATTTGCTCCCAAAATGGCGCTGGCTCAGGCACGCAACTATAAGCTGCTGCGCGCGAAAGAGATCCGTAACACCTGCACATACTGCTCCGTGGGTTGTGGGCTTTTAATGTATAGCCTGGGCGATGGCGCGAAGAACGCCAGAGAAGCGATTTACCACATTGAAGGGGATCCGGATCATCCGGTGAGCCGCGGGGCGCTTTGCCCGAAAGGGGCGGGGCTGCTGGACTACGTTCACAGCGAAAACCGCCTGCGCTACCCGGAATACCGCGCGCCGGGTTCTGATAAATGGCAGCGTATCTCCTGGGATGAGGCCTTCTCCCGTATTGCAAAATTAATGAAAGCCGACCGCGACGCCAACTTTATTGAAAAGAACGCGCAGGGCGTGACGGTCAACCGCTGGCTGACCACCGGCATGTTATGCGCCTCGGCGGCCAGTAATGAAACCGGCATGCTGACGCAAAAATTTGTGCGCTCTCTCGGCATGCTGGCGGTAGACAACCAGGCGCGCGTCTGACACGGACCAACGGTAGCAAGTCTTGCTCCAACATTTGGTCGCGGTGCGATGACCAACCACTGGGTTGATATCAAAAACGCGAACGTCGTGGTGGTGATGGGCGGTAACGCCGCTGAAGCCCATCCGGTGGGGTTCCGCTGGGCGATGGAAGCGAAAAACAACAACGATGCGACGCTTATCGTCGTCGATCCGCGCTTTACGCGTACGGCATCGGTGGCCGATATCTATGCGCCAATCCGCTCCGGTACGGACATTACGTTCCTGTCCGGTGTGCTGCTGTACCTGATCGAAAACAACAAAATTAACGCGGAATACGTTAAGCACTACACCAACGCGAACCTGCTGGTGCGGGATGACTTTGCCTTCGATGACGGACTGTTTAGCGGCTATGACGCCGAAAAACGCCAGTACGATAAAACGTCCTGGAACTATCAGTTCGATGAAAACGGCTATGCGATGCGGGATGAAACCCTGACGAATCCGCGCTGCGTGTGGAACCTGCTGAAACAGCACGTTTCCCGCTACACGCCGGACGTCGTGGAAAACATCTGCGGCACGCCGAAAGCGGACTTCCTGAAGGTGTGTGAGGTGCTGGCCTCCACCAGCGCCGCCGACAGAACCACCACGTTCCTGTACGCGCTGGGCTGGACGCAGCACACCGTTGGCGCGCAGAACATCCGCACCATGGCGATGATCCAGCTGCTGCTCGGCAACATGGGCATGGCCGGGGGAGGCGTGAACGCGCTGCGGGGTCACTCCAACATTCAGGGGCTGACCGACCTCGGACTGCTCTCGACCAGCCTGCCGGGCTACCTGACGCTGCCATCTGAAAAGCAGACGGATCTGCAAAGCTATCTGGCGGAGAACACGCCAAAAGCGACGTTGCCGGACCAGGTGAACTACTGGAGCAACTATCCGAAGTTCTACGTCAGCCTGATGAAATCCTTCTACGGCGATGCGGCGCAGAAAGAGAACGACTGGGGCTTTGAGTGGCTGCCGAAGTGGGATCAGGCTTATGACGTCATCAAATATTTCAACATGATGGATAAGGGCGACGTCACGGGATATATCTGCCAGGGCTTCAACCCGGTGGCCTCCTTCCCGGACAAGAACAAAGTCGTTCGCAGCCTGAGCAAGCTGAAGTACATGGTCGTTATCGATCCGCTGGTGACCGAGACCTCCACCTTCTGGCAGAACCACGGGGAATCTAACGATGTCGATCCGGCGTCGATTCAGACCGAAGTGTTCCGCCTGCCATCCACCTGCTTTGCGGAAGAGGATGGCTCCATTGCCAACTCCGGCCGCTGGCTGCAGTGGCACTGGAAAGGCCAGGACGCACCGGGTGAAGCGCGCAACGATGGCGAGATCCTGGCCGGGATTTATCACCGCCTGCGCGAAATGTATCGCACCGAAGGCGGCAAAGGCGCGGAGCCGCTGCTGAAGATGAGCTGGCGCTACAAGCAGCCGGATCGTCCCGAGTCTGAAGAAGTCGCGAAAGAGAACAACGGCGTGGCGCTGGCGGATCTGTATGACGCGAACGGCAATCTGGTGGCGAAGAAAGGTCAGCTGCTGAACAGCTTCGCGCTGCTGCGCGACGACGGCACCACGGCCTCGTCCTGCTGGATCTACACCGGTAGCTGGACCGAGCAGGGTAACCAGATGGCCAACCGCGATAACGCTGATCCGTCAGGTCTGGGCAACACCCTGGGCTGGGCATGGGCGTGGCCGCTGAACCGTCGCGTGCTGTACAACCGCGCGTCGGCGGACATCAACGGCAAGCCGTGGGATCCGAAGCGCATGCTGATCCAGTGGAACGGGGCGAAATGGACGGGGAACGATATCCCGGACTACAACACTGCCGCACCGGGCAGCAACACCGGGCCGTTTATCATGCAGCCGGAAGGGTTGGGGCGCCTGTTTGCGCTCAACAAGCTGGCGGAAGGGCCGTTCCCGGAGCACTACGAGCCGATGGAAACGCCGCTGGGGACAAACCCGCTGCACCCGAACGTGGTCTCCAGTCCGGTGGTGCGCATCTACGAAGACGACGCGCTGCGTCTGGGCAAAAAGGACAAATTCCCGTACGTAGGGACGACCTACCGCCTGACCGAGCATTTCCATACCTGGACCAAGCACGCGCGGCTTAACGCCATCGCGCAGCCGGAACAGTTTGTGGAGATAAGCGAAACGCTGGCGAAGGCGAAAGGCATTGCCAACGGCGATCGCGTGAAGGTGAGCAGCAAGCGCGGCTTTATCCGCGCGGTGGCGGTGGTCACCCGCCGCCTGCAGTCGCTGAACGTGCACGGCCAGCAGGTGGAAACCGTCGGCATCCCGCTGCACTGGGGCTTTGAAGGGGTGGCGCAGAAAGGCTACATCGCCAATACCCTGACGCCGAACGTCGGCGATTCCAACTCGCAAACGCCGGAGTACAAAGCGTTTCTGGTCAACATCGAGAAAGCGTAAGGAGCGATTAAATGGCGATGGAAACACAAGACATTATTAAACGCTCCGCGACGAACCCGATTACCCCCGCGCCTCGCGCGCGGGACTACAAGGCAGAAGTCGCCAAGCTTATCGACGTCTCCTCCTGCGTGGGCTGTAAGGCCTGCCAGGTGGCCTGCTCGGAGTGGAACGACATCCGCGACGAGGTGGGGCACTGCGTAGGGGTTTACGATAATCCGGCGGATCTGAGCGCCAAATCCTGGACGGTGATGCGTTTTAGCGAAACCGACCAGAACGGCAAGCTGGAGTGGCTGATCCGCAAAGACGGCTGCATGCACTGTGAAGATCCGGGCTGTCTGAAGGCGTGCCCGTCTGCTGGGGCAATTATCCAGTATGCCAACGGGATCGTTGATTTCCAGCAGGACAACTGCATCGGCTGCGGCTACTGCATCGCGGGCTGTCCGTTTAATATTCCGCGCCTCAATAAAGAGGATAACCGGGTATACAAATGTACCCTGTGCGTGGACCGCGTCAGCGTCGGTCAGGAACCAGCCTGCGTGAAGACATGTCCCACCGGGGCGATCCACTTCGGCACCAAAAAAGAGATGCTGGAGGTGGCGCAGCAGCGCGTCGATAAGCTCAAAGCGCGGGGCTACAACAAAGCGGGCATTTACAACCCGCAGGGCGTGGGCGGTACGCACGTGATGTATGTGCTGCACCATAGCGACCAGCCGGAGCTGTACCACAACCTGCCGAAGGATCCGGCGATCGATACCTCCATCAACCTGTGGAAAGGGGCGCTTAAACCGCTCTCCGCGGCGGGCTTTATCGCCACCTTTGCCGGGCTGATCTATCACTACATTGGTATCGGGCCAAACAAAGAGGTGGATGACGACGAGGAGGAGCATCATGAGTAAGTCGAAAATGATAGTGCGCACCAAATTTGTCGATCGCGCCTGTCACTGGACGGTAGTGATCTGCTTCTTCCTGGTGGCGGTATCGGGAATTTCGTTCTTCTTCCCGACGCTGCAGTGGCTGACCGAAACCTTCGGTACGCCGCAGATGGGGCGCATTCTGCACCCGTTCTTCGGCGTGCTGATTTTCGTGGTGCTGATGTTTATGTTCGTGCGCTTCGTCCATCACAATATTCCTGACAAGCAGGATATCCCGTGGGTGAAAGGGATTGTCGAAGTCCTGAAGGGTAACGAGCACAAAGTCGCGAAGGTCGGGAAATACAACGCCGGGCAAAAGATGATGTTCTGGACCATCATGAGCATGATTTTTGTGCTGCTGGTGACCGGCGTGATGATCTGGCGTCCGTATTTTGCGCATTATTTCCCGATTCAGGTGGTGCGTTACGCGCTGCTTATCCACGCGACGTCGGCCATCATCCTGATTCATGCCATCCTGATCCATATGTATATGGCGTTCTGGGTGAAAGGGTCAATCAAAGGGATGATTGAAGGGAAGGTGAGCCGCCGCTGGGCGCAGAAACACCATCCGCGCTGGTACCGTGATGTGGAGCGACTGGAAGCAAAACAGGAAAGTACGGAAGGGATTAAGTAAGACCTGCGCCGTCGGCTTTGCCCGGCGGCGCTGCGCTTGCGCGGGCCTACTCTTCAAATCAGAACCGCTCCTCCACATACCGGAACGGATATTTTGTGGGTTTGATTTTACCGATTTTGCGTTTCGGTAAATCCACTTTCTCAACGTGTATTTCTTTATACGGGATCTGCGAAAGCAGATGCGAAATAATGTTCAGTCGCACGCGTTTTTTATCCTCTGAACGCGCCACAAACCACGGCGCCCAGGCGGTGTCGGTGGCTTCAAACATGGCGTCGCGGGCGCGGGTGTACTCGTCCCACAGGTTAAAGGATTTAATATCCATCGGCGACAGCTTCCAGATCTTTCGCCCATCGTTAATACGGTCGCGCAGGCGTCGCTCCTGCTCTTTCGGCGTCACCTCCAGCCAGTACTTCAGGAGGATAATCCCGGCATCGACCATCGCTTTTTCCATAACCGGCGCGCCGTCTAAAAATTTCTCCGCCTGTTCCTCCGTGCAGAACCCCATCACCCGCTCAACGCCCGCGCGGTTATACCAGCTGCGATCGAAGATCACGATTTCACCCGCCGAAGGCAGATGCGGCACATAGCGCTGGAAGTAGAGCTGGCTTTTTTCCTTTTCAGTCGGAGCAGGGAGCGCAACAACGCGAAACACGCGCGGGCTGACGCGCTCGGTGATCGCTTTAATGGTGCCGCCTTTGCCGGCACCGTCGCGTCCTTCAAAAACAATACACACTTTTAACCCTTTGGCGACGACCCATTGCTGGAGCTTAACCAGTTCGACGTGCAGGCGGCGGAGCTCTTTCTCATACTCTTTGGTCTTAAGCGGTGCATTCGTTACGACATCAACAGCGACAGGGGTTTTCTTTTTGCTTCCCATGATTGTCATCCTCAGGTTGTCCGGTGCGGAAAAAGCGAGGCCGCACTATGAAGTGTAATCCACCTGAATCAATGGATTAACCTGTCAGCCAGCTGATTTGAACTGGCTCACCATACAAGATTATTCAATAATGCCCATTGCGAGTGATTAACCCGTGGTTGAGGTATGAAAAAGACAATATTTTCGTTGGCGCTTGGCACATTTGGCCTGGGCATGGCCGAATTTGGCATTATGGGCGTGTTAACCGAGCTGGCGCATGACACCGGTATTTCGATTCCCTCCGCCGGGAATATGATCTCGTTTTATGCCTTCGGCGTGGTGATTGGCGCCCCGATTGTGGCGCTGTTCTCAGGCAAGTTCTCGTTAAAAACCACGCTGCTGTTTCTGGTTGCCCTGTGCGCGGTCGGGAACGCTCTGTTTACGTTTTCTACGTCATATTTCTGGCTGGCGGCTGGGCGCCTGATTTCCGGTTTTCCGCACGGCGCGATTTTCGGCGTCGGGGCGATTATTCTGTCTAAAATTGCGCCGCCGGGGAAGGTGACGGTCGCGGTGGCCGGGATGATCGCCGGGATGACCGTGGCTAACCTGGTGGGCGTCCCGCTCGGCACCTGGCTGGGACACCAGTTCAGCTGGCGTTATACCTTTTTCCTGATCGCCCTGTTCGATGCGCTGGTGATCCTCTCGGTGCTGATCTGGGTGCCGGACATTCATGACAAATCAGAAATTAAACTGACCGAGCAGTTCCAGTTCCTGAAGAAACCGGAGCCCTGGCTGATTTTTGCCGCCACGATGTTTGGTAATGCTGGCGTGTTCGCGTGGTTCAGCTTCGTTAAACCGTTTATGGTCAACGTTTCTGGCTTTTCCGAAGGCATGATGACCATCATCATGATGTTGATGGGCCTTGGCATGGTGTTGGGCAATCTGTTGAGCGGTAAGCTTTCGGGGCGTTTTAGTCCGCTGCGCATTGCGGCGACCACCGACATGGTGATTGTCGCCTCGCTGCTGCTGCTTTTCGCCTGCGGTGAACTGAAAACGGCCTCGCTAATTACGGGCTTTATCTGCTGTGCCGGGCTGTTCGCGCTCTCTGCGCCGCTGCAGATCCTCCTTCTGCAAAATGCGAAGGGCGGCGAGATGCTGGGGGCTGCGGGCGGGCAGATGGCGTTTAATCTCGGCAGTGCGATCGGGGCGTACTTTGGCGGGATGATGATTACCCTCGGCTTTAGCTGGCGCTACGTCACGCTGCCTGCGGCGATACTCTCGTTCTCGGCCATGAGTGCATTACTGATCTACGGTTATCTGCGGGCCAGACAGGCTCAGGCTAACGCTCGCGCGCTAGCCTGATTGAAGTCAGGCAAGCCAGGGCTCGCCCAGGGTCAGCATCAGGCGGTTGGCCCAGGCGAAGAACGCGGCGGACTGCACCAGGTCAAGATGGGCTAAGGTGTCCAGCCCCTCTTTTTCCAGCGCGGCAAGGTGCAGCGGCGTGGCGGCAGGCGGGGTTACCGACAGCGCTGCCGCAAAATTAATCTCCGCCTGCCAGCGCGCAGATTGCCCCTCGCTCAGGGATTGTCCTGGACGCACGGCCAGCAGGGCCTCTACCGCCGCGTCATCCTTTGACAGCTGGCTGGCTTTCCGCGCATGGACAGATGCGCAGTAGATGCAGCCGTTAATTTTACTGGCGACCGTTGCGGCCAGCTCGCGCTCGGCGCGCGGCAATCCCCCCGGCGTATAAAAAATCCCTTTATCCGTTAGCGTGCGCTGTTCAAGCACCGGCAGATTGCGTCCCAGCAGACGGAAATAGTCGGAATCGGTGTGGCCAAACTTCGCCAGTATAGCAACCTCGTCATCACGAAAATCTGCCAGCGGTTTGGCGGCGATCCACGGCTCCCAGCCCAGTTCCTGCTGGGTGAAGGCGACAGGAGCCGCCTTTCCGGTGGCCGTGGTGGCGGTCGTGTGCCAGACGCCTGCCGCCACCGGCGCATCGCTTGTGGCGACAGGCCTGTCGTTCAGCAGCCGCAGCCCGGCAATCAGTCGGCTCTGGAAGCTGACAAAGGCGATAAGCTGCGCCAGAGTCACGATGCCTTCCTTGCTCCATCCCGCCAGGGTCAGCGCCCTTAACGATGTCGGCGTGGCTTCGACGGGGGAGAAGGTCAGCAGGCGCGCGAAATTGAGCGCCGGGGTCAGACGGTCTGAGGTCGGGTCTGCCAGGCCAAACCCCGCATAGTGCGCGGCCAGCGCCTCCGCGTTGTGCCACCTCGCGACTTTTGCCGCGACGGCGAAGCGTTCGTCCAGCGCAAAATCGCTATCCTGCTGAGTGAATAAGATTTCGTAGCTGCCCTGTGCGTGGCGCGTGGCGGCGTCCCGCGTGGCGCGCGCCTCTGCCAGAGGGGAACCGGGTTTAATTTCCGCCAGCTCGGCGAGAATGTCGTGACTTAATGACATAGGTATCTCCTCAATGGATATGGGGGGCAATATGTTCGGCGATCAGTTCGATGGAGCGCAGCGTGTCGCGATGGGTGGGCTCGACCGAATGGACCTGGAATGAGATGTCCGTGGCGCGCCGGAGAACGGAATCGGCCTGCAGCGAACGCAGCACCGTCTCAGGCGAACCAATATGGGCGTCGAACTGGCGACGAAAATCTGTGACAGCGTCACCTTTAACCACGTGTCCGGCAGCGCGATGCTGCTGAGCCTGTTTCGTGAGACCCGGCGTTGCAACCTTCAGCGCATAGTCATCGCTGTCGGCGACGAATGCCGTACGAGAAGCCAGAATGCGCGGTGCGGTACCGGCGGGCAGTGCCTCAAGGTAGGCATCCACAATTGGGTTCTGGATCGCGTCGAGCGTTAAATCCAACTGCTCTGCCGGGCGCGGCTGCGTGCGGGAGAGCATTAAACCGTGTCCGGCTTGCGCGGCGCGAACGGCACCGTCGACGGAAAAGGTGGCAATCCAGATCCGGTCAGCGAGCTGTGGCGCTGGCGGGTAAAGGTGGTTATCCGGATGGGTGAGCGAATCCCCGCGCCAGGCGCTCTGGATCACATGTAGATGGTCGGCAAAAGCCGCGCCGCGCTGTTCAAACGTCAGTCCGAACGGCAGGAAAGAGGTCGGTGTGCCGCCCGAACCAAAGCCGACTTCGAGACGTCCATCAGCGAGTAAATCCAGCACGGCGGCATCTTCCGCCACACGCAGCGGGTTTTCCATCGGCAGGGTAATGATGGCCGTGCCCAGCCGAATGGTTTCGGTATGCGCCGCAACGTGGGCCAGAAACAACAGCGGCGATGGCAGGCCGCCTTCATTCTCATGGAAGTGGTGCTGCGCAATCCAGGCGCTGTCAAAACCGTGGCGTTCAGCGTGGCGGATCTGTTCTGTAGCCAGTCGATAGCGCTCTTTTGGCGTGACATCGTCAAGCAGGCGGGTGAAAAATCCCAGGCGTTTTCGCGTCATGCGAACTCCTCCGTAGCGGGTGAAAAATGGGGAATGGCGGCAATCAGCTCGCGGGTATAGTCGTTCTGTGGCGAGGTGAATAAGGTTTCGACGTCACCGTGTTCGACCACCTGACCGCTGCGCAGCACCGTGACGCTGTGGGCGATCCGGCGAACGGTGGAGAGATCGTGCGTGATGAACAGATAGGTTAATCCCAGCTGTTGCTGCAGCTGCTGAAGCAGAGCCAGAATTTGCGCCTGTACGGTGACGTCCAGTGCGGAGGTGGCTTCGTCCAGCACCAGAATAGTCGGCTCCAGGATCAGCGCACGGGCGATGGCCACGCGCTGGCGCTGCCCGCCTGAAAGCTCTCTGGCCGTACGGGTCAGGAGTTCGACGGGCAGGGCAACCCGCTGCGCCACGGTCTCCACCCGGGCCTTTCGCTCCGCCTTAGCGAAGCGAGAAAAATTCTTCAGGGGCTCTTCGATGATGTCAAACAGCGTCTGACGCGGGTCGAGAGAGGCGAACGGGTTCTGGTAGACAAACTGGATCTTCTGGCGCAGCTGACGACGGGCCTCGCGGCTGAGCGCGGTGGCATCAATGTCATCAATAATGACCTGTCCGTTATCCGACTGTTCAAAACCCAGCAAAATACGGGCGAGGGTGGTCTTCCCGGAGCCGGATTCACCGACCAGCGCATGGGTGCTGCCGCGTCTGACGTCAAACGTCACCCGATCCAGCGCCTGAAGCTGATGACCTTTACCCAGCGAGAACCGTTTGCTGATGGCGCGGGCGCGAATGGCCGGTGACGAGAGCGGAAGACCTGATACCGGGGCGATGGTCAGGCGCTGGCCCTGAAGATCGCTCAGTAGCTGACGGGTGTAGGCGTGCTGCGGCGTGCGAACGATGTCGGCGGTGTCGCCGTGCTCCTGAACCTCACCGTTGCGAAAAACCAGCAGCCTGTCTGCGCGCTGGGCAGCCAGCGCCAGATCGTGGGTGACAAACAGAACGGCAGTACCCGATTCCCGGCGCAGGATATCCAACAGATCGAGAATGCGTTTTTGCACCGTCACGTCCAGCGCGCTGGTGGGCTCATCGGCAACGATCACGTCCGGGCGCAGGGCAATGGCGATGGCAATCAGCACGCGCTGTTTCATCCCGCCGGAGAGCTGATGCGGATACTGCGTCATGCGCTGTTCGGGGTGGCTCAGGCCGACCTTTCTCAGCAGGGCGAGCACCTGCTCGTCACGCTGGAGAGCCGTTACCTTTTGGTGCAGCTGAATAATTTCCCCGACCTGCACGCCGATCGTCTTCACCGGGTTGAGTGAATTACCCGGATCCTGCGGAACCAGGCTGATTCGCGCCCCGCGAAGGGTATCGAGACGCTTCGCTGACCACCGGCTAATCTCCTCGCCGTTGAGCACGATTTTTCCCGCATCGCGCCGGGCGTTATCCGCCAGCAGGCCAATGATTGCCTGTGCCGTGGTCGTTTTGCCGGATCCGGATTCGCCGACAAAGGCCAGCATTTCCCCTCGCCTGAGGGTAAAGCTGACGTTATGTACCACCTCCCGCCACTGGCGCGCGGTACGGTAGCTGATGGTCAGGTTTTCTACCGAGAGTACGGTCATTTCAGGCCTCCGCTGAACTGCTGGCTGATACGGTTGGTGGCAAGCACGACGGCGATGACGACCACGCCGGGGAAGGTGGTTAGCCACCATGCGGTAGAGAGATAGTTACGGCCTTCGGCGATCAATAAACCCCATTCCGGTACGGGCGGCGGGGTACCGTAGCCGAGAAAGCTCAGCGTGGAGAGGGCCAGAATGGCCTGACCAAACTGCAGCGTGGCAAAGGCGAGTACGGCGGTTAAGGCATTGGGCAGGATGTGTCGCCACAGTACCGCCAGGAACGTCCCGCCGCTGCCGAACGCTGCCTCGACATAATCCGTATGGCGGATGCGCACCACTTCACCGCGCGCGAGGCGGGCGAAGCTGGCAATGGAGGCCACGCCGACGGCAATCGCGGCATTAACGGTGCCAAACCCGAGCAGAATAATGACCGTCAGCGAGAGCAGCAGAGACGGAATGGACAACAGCACGTCGACAAAACGCATCAGGAAAGACTCGACGCGTCCGGCGAACGCCCCGGCGATGACCCCCAGGCCGGTGCCTGCCACCAGCCCCATCGTGACGGCAGCGAGCGCCGCGCTCAGGGAGTGGGACGCACCATACACAATACGGGTATAAACATCGCGGCCAAGCTGATCGGTGCCGAGCCAGTGGCCCGCCTGCGGCGCCAGACGTTGCGCTCCGGCGATGCCCTCAATCGGGCTGTAGTGGGTTAACAGGCCGGGCGCCACGGCGGCAAAAAGCGCAATAATAATGACCGCCCATGCCAGCCACAGTCCCGGCTGCCACGCGACGCCCTGCCAGCCTGGAACGCGTTTTCGCGCGGCGGCAGCGTAATCGACCAGGCTCATGATGCACCTCCGGTAACGGTTTGCAGACGGGGATCCAGCAGCGGCATCAGCAGATCCACCAGCAGATTGATCAAGACAAAACCGAGGGCGGAAATCATGACCACCGCCTGAAGCACGGCGATGTCCTGGTTATTCACCGCCTGCTGGGTCAGCTGCCCGAGCCCGCTGCGGCCAAAAACGGTTTCCGTGATCAGCGCCCCGGCAATCAGCTCGCCCAGCAGCAGCCCGGCAATATTGAGTACCGGCAGCAGCGCGTTGCCGGTGACGTGACGCCACAGCACGGCGGTTTCACTCAGCCCTTTAGCCCTTGCCACGGCGACAAACGGCTGCGTCGCCACCTGGTCGAGGCTGCGCATCAGGATTTGTGCCAGCGGGGCGGAGATCGGGATCGCGACGGTCACGATCGGCAGGATCAGCCCCTGCAGCGGGGTCGGGTTAATCACCGGGATCAGCCGCAACTGGAAAGAAAAGAGCTGGATGAGGGCAATCCCCAGCCAGAACGTCGGTAAGGAGATAAACAGGACCGGCAGAGACTGGAGGGTATTACTTAGCCAGCGCAGACCCGGCAGGCGCGACGCAAAGGCCAGCGCAAACGCCAGCAGGACCGCGAGTAAAAAGGCGGGCAGGGCGAGGCTCAGGGTATCCGGCAGATTGCTGGCAATCAGCTCGCTGACCGGCACCCCGGCCTGTAACGAGTAGCCGAAATCCCCGCGCAGCATCGCCAGCAGCGTGTGGCCGTATTGCTGCCAAAGCGGGCTGTCCGCGCCGTAGGCCACGCGCATCTCCTCGATTTGCGCCGGGCTTAAGCCCAGGTCCGGGTTCTGAAATTTAATCAGCACCGCGTCGCCCGGCAGCACCTGGAGCAACACGAACGAGAGGGTAAAGGCGGCCCACAAGACCAGCAGCCCGTGCCCTAAACGTTGAAGAAGTGCGTGGCGCATCGTCAGCTCCTCAGTGTTTCTCTATCCACGCACCGTAGAACGACGGGCGGCCGACCGCTTCAAAACTGACGCCATTCAGCCACGGCGCACCGGCAAAGACCTGCGGCTCTTCGAAAATCGGAATGACGTAGGCGTTATCCAGCAGGTAACGCTGGGCATCGCCGGTCAGCTGCAGGCGTTTTTGCGGATCAACCTCTGAGGATATATTCACCAGCAGCGCATTCAGCTTGTCGTCACGGAAGCTTTTGACCTTGTCGCTGGAGCCGCCTTTTTGCAGCAGGGCGTCGCGGTTAGCGGGGTAGAACATGCTCTTCACCACGTCCGGATCGGCGCGGCCCACTTCGGAGACGGTTAACGGGGTTTTCAGCGGATCAAGGTTATCCAGCGTGCGGCTGCCTGCGTCGCCGGCTTTCACGCTCAGCGCCACGCCCACCTGACGCCACTGCTGGGCAACCAGCTGCAGCACCTCTTTATTTTGTGGCTGCGGCAGGGATTCATACACCGTCAGCGCCAGCCGCTGTCCATCCTTGGTGCGGATCCCGTCGCTGCCTACTTTCCAGCCTGCCTCGTCCAGCAGCTGGTTGGCTTTTGCCGGGTCAAAGGACAATTTGTCGCTGAGATCGACAAAGCCAGCGGCGGAATCGGCAATCACCGACTTCGCCTGCGGATAGTTAGCCGAGAAGAGGGTCTCAACCACCTGTTTTGCATTCGTGGCATGCAGCAGCGCCTGGCGCACGCGAATATCGGAGACCAGCGGGTTATCCGGACGGAAGCTAATGCTGTCGTTCACCCCGCGCGTCGGGGCGGCGTAGATTTTATAGCCCTGATCGGTCGCCTGCTTTTCGTCATACGCCTGCACCTGGCGAATAAAGTCGGCCTGACCGGCCAGCAGAGCGCCGACGCGCACGCTGTCTTCCTGAGTCACGATAAACTTGATGCCATCAAGATTGGCTGGCCCCTGTTGCGCCAGATTTTTGGGTCCCCACTGGTAGTCCTTACGCGCTTCCAGCGTCACTTCGCGACCCAGCTTCTCGTCCTTCACCACAAACGGGCCAGAGCCAATGATATGCCGGGCGTCACCCAGCTCTTCAAAATTGCGCTTGAGCGTGCTGAGCGAGACCAGGCCCGACCCGATGGTGGCGGTGCCCTGCAGGAATCCCGGTGACGGTTTTTTGAAGTAGAACTTCACGGTCAGCGGGTCGACCACTTCGCTGCGATCGTAGTTATTGATCACTTCTGACACCGGCAGGCGCTGCGCCTTGTTACCTAAGCCGTAGGTATCAAAGTTTTTCGCCACGGCGTTAGCATCCAGCGGCGTGCCGTCGGAGAAGGTAATACCGGGACGCAGTTTAAAGGTGTATTCGGTTTTATCGGCGTTGGTGGTCCAGCTTTCGGCCACCCACGGTTCGACCTGCAGCGTCTTTGGGTTCTGCCACGTCAGTTTGTCGGTGATCTGGTTCAGAATGCCGCCGTTCGGGTAGAAGCCGCCGGCAGGCGGATAGAGGTTGGTGTGCGCCTGTTGCTCCAGATAAATCAGCGTGCCGCCTTTAACAGGCGCATCCGCGGACCAGGCGGCGGAGGTCGTCAGAATCAGCGCCGTCAGCAGCGGCAGACGAAATGGGGTTTGCATGGTGAATTCCTTTGTTATCTTCTTGTTAGCGTCGGATTCATCATCGGGCGCAGGGGAAAACAAGGGAACAAAGGAATTAAGATAAGGATTGCCGGAAACTGAAAATATAAACGCCCCGTAAACGGGGCGAAAGCGAGAGCTAAACGAATTTCGCCAGCGGGTCCGCGGTGGCAAACGCGACCGCTTTATCCGCTGCTGGGGGATAGATCAGCTCGTGAGTGATGGCGATCTTGATCTTTTTGGCGTCATCCTTAACTGACTTAACGACCTGATCCCAGCCCTCGGTATAAACCGCACCCCATCCGCCTAAATCCAGACAGGTGACATAGTTCACCTGACGATAAGGGTAAGGATCAACGTTAAGCAGGCTGGCGGCCGCATTATGTCCGGCAAATTTCCCTAGCTGGATCGCGTGTTGGCAGGTCATCAGCGCCGTGTTGCCCGCATCGTCTGTTTTAGCATGAGCCATATCGCCGGTGGCATAGACGTCAGGATGTTCGGGGACCTGCAACGTCTCTGTCACAACCAGGCGGCCCTGGCTATCGCGTTCACCTATTATCTGCAGGCTGAGGGGATTTGCCTCGACGCCTGCGGTCCAGACGACGGTCGCAGCAGCAATACGTACACCGTTTTTCAGCGTTACGCCGTGAGCATCAATGGCTTCAACTTCACTCTTCAGCCGCCATTCAACGCCCAGCGCCTCACTCGCCTCTGCAATTGTTTTACGCAATGCGTCGCTATAACGGCCGCCAATGACTGGCCCCCTCTCAACTACGACTATTTTAATCTCTGTATTGTCACCAAAACGGGCACGCAGTCGGGCAGGTAGCTCCGTTGCCAGCTCGATGCCGGTAAAGCCGCCTCCGCAGACTACCACGGTGTTGCGCTCGGGCGTGGAGGGACGTAACGCCAGTGAATCAAGGTGACGCTCAAATACCTGTGCGGATTCCAGCTGGTCGATGTCAAAGGCGTAGTCAGCCAGGCCGGCAATCGGTGGGCGTTTGGTCTGGCTGCCCGTAGCGAGGATCAGCCTATCGTAGGAAGCCGTAGCATGAGCGCCATTGGACATCCGGTATAAAACGGTTTTCGCTGTTGTATCAATTTGTTCCGCGTGTCCGGCAATGAATGTGATATCAAGCTCGGCAAACAGGTCAGTCAACGGGGCGACCAGCGTTGACACCTTCTCCTCATAGAAGCGTGGCCGAACGCGCAGTTCGGGTAAGGGGGCCAGTACCGCAATCTCCAGACTGTTATTACCCTGCTGCTCAGAGAGACGTGCCGCGCTCACGGCTGCCCACATACCCGCAAAACCACTGCCTACGATTAAAATCTGCTTTTTCATATTCGATCCTTTCTCCCGCCAGGCTTCATGCCTGACATAACTGCCACTATACTTGTCGGAGTTAACTCCGACAACTTCTTTCTGAGTTAAAAATCGTTATAATGCTCCGAACACTAATTCGGAGTTAACCATGGCGTTTTACAGTTCCGGTGTGGAATACGGCATTCACAGCCTGATGTGTATGGTGGATGCGAAGGGCAACGAGCGTGAGATGAGCGTCCGGGAGATGGCTGCCTTGCAGGGCGTGCCGTATGACTACCTCGGCAAAATCTTCACACGCCTGTCACGTGCCGGGCTGGTCATCAGTACGGAAGGCAAGGGCGGGGGCTTTAAGCTGGCGCGTCCGGCGGAGTTGATCAGCGTGCTGGATGTGGCGCATGCCATTGACGGCGAGAAAAACATGTTCGAATGTCGTGAAGTGCGCCAGCGGCTGGCCGTGTTTGATGAAGCACCGCCTGCCTGGGTCTGCGACGGCCCGTGCGGAGTACGTTCAGTCATGGACAGCGCGCAGCAGCGGATGGAAGAGGAGCTCGCGCGTCATACTATTCTCGACCTGGCGCGTAAAATGTACCGAAAAGCGCCGGACACCTTCCAGATTGAGGTTCAGGAGTGGATTTCAGTTCGTCGTTCGTCGTAGCAATAAGCCGGGTAAGGCGTAGCCACTACCCGGCAAAAGGTGTTTACGAGCGTAAGTCGATCACCATACGGCCACGGATCTGGCCCTGTTCCATCTCTTTGAAGATGGCGTTGATGTCCTCGATCGGGCGCATCGTGACTTTCGGCACGACTTTACCTTCAGCGGCAAACTGGAACGCTTCCTGCAGATCCTGACGGGTGCCAACCAGCGAACCCACTACCTGAATGCCGTCCAGCACCAGGCGAGGAATGTCGAGGCTCATCGCTTCCGGCGGCAGGCCAACGGCGACCACGCGGCCACCGGCACGCACGGCATCCACCGCCGAGTTGAAGGCGGCTTTTGCGACGGCAGTGACGACGGCGGCATGCGCGCCGCCGGTTTTTTCCTGCACAATCTTAGCGGCATCTTCGCTGCGGGAGTTGATGGTGAGATCCGCACCCATGCTGGCCGTCAGCTTCAGCTGTTCGTCGTTGACGTCAAGGGCGATGACTTTGGCGTTAAAGACGTTTTTGGCGTACTGCAGCGCGAGGTTACCCAACCCGCCGAGACCGTAAATCGCAATCCACTGGCCCGGTTTAATACCCGATACCTTCACTGCTTTGTAGGTGGTGACACCCGCGCAGGTAATGCTGCTGGCCGCCGCCGAATCCAGACCGTCCGGCACTTTTACCGCGTAATCCGCGGTGACGATGCACTCTTCCGCCATGCCGCCGTCAACGGAGTAACCGGCGTTTTTCACGTCACGGCACAGGGTTTCGTTGCCGGAATTACAGTATTCGCAGTGCCCGCAGCCTTCAAAGAACCAGGCCACGCTTGCACGGTCGCCGACTTTCAGCGACTTCACGCCAGGGCCGACTTCTTTCACGATACCAATCCCTTCATGGCCCAGGATGACCCCGGTTTTATCGCCGAAATCACCGTTCTTCACGTGGAGGTCGGTATGGCATACGCCACAGCACTCCATCTTCAGCAGGGCTTCCCCATGCTTTAGCGGACGTAAGGTTTTTTCGGTAACGTTGACCTGGTGATCCTGAGTGACAACAGCAGCCTTCATGTGTATCTCCTTGTTCATGATAAGAATCTGCATAGCAGGTGTAGTACCTCTTAAGGATTAATACATTAGCCTGGTAATGCAAGGCTGCAGCAACATAATGTCATCATTTGATTCGATTTCAGATTAAGAATACGGCGTTCCTCTAATAATTAAGGGGGAAAATTCTGGCCCGGCGAGGCGCTCGCCGGGCGCAGACTTACAGCAGGGCTTCTATCTCCTCTATCTCTTTACGCCATTGCGCCTGCAGCTGCGGCTTTTGATGCTTCGGCTTACGCGCCAGATCGTTTTCCAGCAGAGTTTCCAGCGCGACCAGGCGTTCAAGCAGATCGTCATAAGGCGAGGGGCGATCCGTCGGCGCCGCGATGTCAGGCGCAGTGGATGTGACCAGCCCCGCGCGTTCACGCAGCCGCTCAAACACCGCTTCTGCATCGTGCCACTCGCTCAGTTTTCCCTCTTCAATCAGCCAGAAACGGTTGCAGCTTTGGCTAATTAACTGACGGTCATGGCTGACCAGCAGGACGCCGCCTTCGAACTGCTGAAGGGTATGCGCCAGCGCCTCTTTGCCTTCCATGTCCAGGTGGTTGGTAGGCTCATCCAGCATCAGCAGGCTATAGCGGGCAAGCGTCAGGCCAACGAACAGCAGGCGCGAGCGTTCGCCTCCGCTGAGCGTGCTGACCGTTTGTCCGTGACGCGCCCACGGGAAACCGGCGCTTATCAGGGCCATTTTGCGGTTCTGCGGATCCGGAGCGAAAGGCTCCAGCGCGTCGAGCAGCGTGGCGTTGTCGGGCAGCTGATTCAGCGTCTGGTCGTAATAGCCCGGCGACACGCGCGGGTGCAGCTTCAGCCCGTCGTGGGGCAGTTCATCGGTAAACTGTCGCCAGATAAGCTTCATCAGCGACGATTTACCGCAGCCGTTACGGCCGACAATCGCCACGCGATCGCCGCTTTTTAACCGCGCAACGTCGACGCTGAACAACGCAGGCAGGCCCGGAGCAGGGGGCACGTCAAGGTTTTCCATCTCCAGTAAACGGTCGGCCCGCAGCGCGTCGCCGCGAAGAGTTAGCGTCCACGGGCTACCTGCCGTGAGTTCCGTCTGGCTCTCCCTGAGCCGTTCGACCTGCTTTTCCATCTGTTTGGCTTTTCGGGCCAGGTCTTCGTTGTCGTAAACCTTGCCCCAGGTCGCCAGCCGCTTCGCGCTGGCGGTCACGCGGTCGATCTCCTTTTGCTCCGCCTTGTGGCGCTGCGCATCGCTCTCATCTTTTGCTTCAAGCGCTTTGCGTGCTGCCGTACAGGGAAGGGCAAAGTAGTGCAGCGTTTTATCGCGCAGGATCCAGCTGCCGTTGGTGACGGCATCCAGCAGTTGTCTGTCATGCGAGACCAGCACAAAGCTGCCCGACCAGTTCTGTAGGAAGTGTTCCAGCCAGAGCATGGTCGGGAGGTCCAGGTGGTTGCTGGGTTCATCCAGCAGGAGCAGGTCCGGCTCGTGAATCAGTGCCCGGGCCAGCAGCAGGCGGGTGTGCTGTCCGCCGCTCAGCGTGGCGGATTGCAGCATCGTATCCTGCGGCGTGAAGCCCATGCCTGCCAGCAGCGTTTCGGCTTTCCAGCGCAGGCTTTCCCGTTCAGTTGAGGGCAACTGGGCCAGGACGGCATCCAGCATGGTCAGCGGAAAAATAGCGTCCGGGAGATGTTGCTCCACGCGCGCCATCAGGCAGTGCCCGGCCAGCGAGACCGTTCCGGCGGCGGGGGAGTCAGTGCCGTCCAGCACCTTCAGCAGCGTACTTTTACCGCAGCCGTTGTCGCCAAGCAGGCCAATGCGGTCGCCTTTTTTCAGCGTAAAGGAGAGTGAGTCGAAGAGCGTGCCAAACGCCGTATCAACGCGTAAAGATTGTGCAGTGAGTAAAGTGCTCATTGTTGCTTACCCAAGAGTTACAGGCATGTTTATGCCTCGTCAAACATCGCTGACGATAACTCAGTAAGCCCGAGAGAAGGGATTTCAGGGGTTGGTGTCTTCGCTCAAGCAGAAGTTATCGCAGCACGATACCGATAACGCTTGAGCTGGTGCGATCACCAAATGTATGTGAAACATTGAAAATTTCACGATACAGCATAATTGGCCTCCTTATATATTCAGTGGGTTAATGGATGAAAGGAGTGTAGCGGGGGAAAAGGGGTTTGGCTAGTGGGTATTCGATGGTGCGGTTTGTTGCCCTCACCCTGACCCTCTCCCACAGGGAGAGGGAAAACAGCCAGCCCGTAGGCCCGGTAAGCGAAGCGCCACCGGGCGGAGCGGATTAAATCGACGTACGGCGATAGCTGCGGTATTCAGGCTTCCAGAAGTTGTCGTCGATGGCCTGCTGCAGCGCGTCGGCAGAGGTTTTCACCGCCACGCCCTGCTGCTGCGCCATTTTACCCACCGCAAATGCGATAGCGCGCGACACCTTGTGAATGTCCTTCAGCTCAGGCAGAACCAGACCTTCGCCGTCGTTGACCAGCGGCGAGTGGCCCGCCAGGGTCTCGCTCGCCGACATCAGCATTTCGTCGGTGATGCGGGACGCGCCGGAGGCAATCACCCCCAAACCAATGCCCGGGAAGATGTAAGAGTTGTTGCACTGGGCAATCGGATAGGTTTTATCCTTCCACACCACCGGATCGAACGGGCTGCCGGTCGCAACCAGCGCGTTACCTTCGGTCCAGGCGATGATGTCCTGCGGCGTCGCCTCCACGCGGGAAGTCGGGTTAGACAGCGGCATCACGATAGGGCGCTCGCAGTGCTTGTGCATCTCGCGAATAATCTCTTCAGTGAAGAGACCGGTTTGCCCGGAAACGCCGATCAGAATATCCGGCTTCACGTTGCGCACCACGTCCAGCAGGGAAAGGACTTCGTTGTCGGTATCCCAGTTTTTCAGGTTTTCGCGTTTCTGCACCAGCTTCGTCTGGAATGGCAGAAGGTTCGGCATGCCGTCGGTCAGCAGGCCGAAACGGTCCACCATAAAGACGCGGGAGCGGGCCAGCTCTTCGCTTAAGCCTTCGCGCTGCGTCTGGGCGATAATCTGCTCGGCAATACCGCAGCCTGCGGAGCCTGCGCCAAGGAAGACGATTTTCTGGTAGCTCAGCTGGCTTCCCGCTGCACGGCTGGCGGCGATAAGCGTACCCACCGTGACGGCTGCGGTGCCCTGGATATCGTCGTTAAAGGAGCAGATCTCATCGCGATAGCGGTTCAGAAGCGGCATCGCGTTTTTCTGCGCAAAGTCTTCAAACTGCAGCAGCACGTCCGGCCAGCGGTGCTTCACGGCCTGGATGAAGTCGTCGACAAACTGATAGTACTCGTCGTCGGTAATACGCGGATGACGCCAGCCCATATAGAGCGGATCGTTGAGCAGCTGCTGGTTGTTGGTGCCGACGTCCAGTACTACCGGCAGGGTATACGCCGGGCTGATGCCGCCGCAGGCGGTGTAGAGAGAGAGCTTACCGATTGGGATCCCCATCCCGCCAATCCCCTGGTCGCCGAGGCCGAGAATACGTTCGCCGTCGGTCACCACAATCACTTTGATATTGTGGTTAGGCACGTTCTGCAGAATATCGTCCATGTTATGACGGTTCTGATAAGAGATGAATACCCCGCGGGAGCGACGGTAGATCTCGGAGAAACGCTCGCAGGCGGCACCCACCGTCGGGGTGTAGATCACCGGCATCATCTCTTCAAGATGGTTTTGTACCAGGCGATAGAAGAGGGTTTCGTTGGTGTCCTGAATGTTGCGCAGGTAGATGTGTTTGTCGATTTCAGTTTTGAAACCCTGGTACTGGATCCATGCGCGCTCTGCCTGTTCTTCAATGGTTTCAACCACTTCGGGCAGTAAACCCAGCAGGTTAAAGCTGCTGCGCTCTTCCATGCTGAAGGCGCTGCCTTTGTTGAGCAGGGGGAATTCGAGTAAAACCGGTCCGGCGTATGGGATGTATAAGGAACGATGTTTTTTCAGTTTGTTGTCCATGTCACTCACTCTTTTTATGAAGATCCGTCCCTGACACTGCTGTTTGTCATCTTTCTGGCCTGTGCGATGGGGTGCGGTCCGGCGGTATTATAAAGGAGCTAAATATTAATTACCGCAACACATAAACAAAAACACCATCGGGATTACCGATGGTGTTCTGGATCTCAGTCTGGAACTTACTTGCCGGCGTGGCGTTTTCTGCCGGTAGCGTGAGTGACTTGGGTTTCATGGTCGCCTTCAATCACCACTTTACGCTGATTAGAAAGCTTGTAGTTCAGTCCCAGAATATGGCGTGCCTGACGGTTCGATTTCATATTAACTCCTCAATCCTGTTGATAGTTTTAAGGACCAGTTTGCTTACGCAAACGAAATGTAACCCCTTAGGTTGCAGATCCAGCTTAGCAGGTTTTTACAAGGGTGCGTTTTGCCCGCTGACGACGTAGTTAATGGTCTGCTGGTAGATGTCACTGAGGATGTCATTATCTGTGGATTCCACCCACTTGGTCAGTTCCATCAAAATGTCATCTTCAGTCACAGCACCGTGCTCGGCGTGAAGACCCTGTGCAATCGCGTTAACGAGTTCAGGTTGTGCTGCTGCGGTATTTGCCGGGTAATAAGTAAACATGCTGCCTCCGTGTCGTTGTCTGTTTAATGGTACGGCTCGCAAAAAATTTAATTCATAAACAGAATGGCAAATATTTTCCCGGTTGTGGCTCAGATTCATCTTAGAAATAAAAATGACATAAGTGTATGCTTTTGTGTGCTTTTGAAATGTGGGGGTAAATTGACGTGGCGTTGAGAGGATATTATGACGGTGCTCCTGCTATCACGAAAATATAGCAGGAGCAGAGTTTACATTACCACTTCATTTCGCCGGTATTCACCTTTGCGCTTAATTCCAGCGAGCTCTCTTCAGCCAGGTTCGGATACTGTTTTTTCAGGGTGCTGATGACGCCTGCAGAATCTTTATGAACGGATAAGGCTTTTTCAAAGCGCTGGAGATAGTCACGGGTAAAATCAATCGCCCCCGTCCCGGCTGGCGGGGTGCCCAGATAGTGACCCGGGATCACGCGCTCAGGTTTGTGCGCCGCCATATTCACCAGCGTTTCCTGCCACTGCTTACGGCTTTCCGCTGTCTGGGTGTCTGCCGTCCAGACGTGAATCCCCCAGGCTACCCCGGTACCGCCGAGGATGGTTTTCGCTGACGGGATCCACACATAGGCCGCGTAGCTGTCAGGCTGTTCGATATCGATCTTTTCCCCGTCCACCATAAACGTGGTGGAGGCGAGCACCTGCGGGACGACCAGCTCGGTTGGCGCACCGTCTTTCATCTGCGGACCCCAGAAGGCGAGCTTGGCGTCTTTGGTAGCCTTGATGTGGTCAACCACATGCTGCGTGGCCACCACTTTGGCGTTCGGGAAGGCTTTGACCAGCGGCTGCAGGCCAAAATAGAAATCCGGATCGCCGGAGGTGATCACAATCTTGTTCAGGGTCTTACCGCTTTGACGAATTTTCTCTACCAGCGCTTCGCCATCCTTCACGCTAAACTGCGCGTCAAACAGCACCGCTTCTTTCGGGCCGGAAACCAGCGTGGAGGAGACCGCGAAAATGCCTTTCTCCTGCGGGTTATAGGTATCAATGCTCAACGGTGCGGCAAAAACAGCCGGCGTGAAAAGCGTGGAAAGCAGGGCTATGTGGGTGAATTTCATGCTGTTGTCTCTGTTGTTCAGGAATGTCTCTATTGTACGGATATTCGCATTTGCCAGAATTCCTGAAACAGGACATGCTTAGTTTCATAAATCGAGCAGATGGAGTTGATATGGATCGCGTTATTGCCGCTCAGGTTTACAACCGGATATGCGAGCTGGGAAGTTTGAGCGCGGCGGCCCGCGCGCTGGGTATTTCCCGACCGATGGTGAGCCGCTACCTTGAACAGATGGAAAAGTGGGCGGGGACGCGTCTGGTAAACCGCTCCACGCGCAAGCTGACGCTGACTGCGGCAGGGGAAAAGGTGCTGCAAAAAACGCGGACGCTCTCGCAGATTTCGCAGGAAATTGAAGGCCAGTCAGAGAAAGATCTCCCGTCAGGTACCCTGCGGGTGGCCTGCGCGCACTTTACCGCGATGCACCTGATTGCGCCGGTACTGCCCGGTCTGCTCTCGCGCTACCCGCAGCTGCGCATCGAACTGGATGTGAACAACCATCCGGTCAGCCTGGTGGGAGAACGCATTGACGTCGCCGTGCGCATTACCGACAACCCCGAACCCGGCATGATTGCCCGCAGGCTGGGGGAGTGTCGCTCGGTGCTCTGCGCCTCGCCGGACTATCTGGCGCAGCACGGCACGCCCTTCAGCCCCGAAGAATTAGCCCGGCATAACTGCCTGCACTACAGCTTTTTTGCCGGGCAGTCCTGGCACTTCCTGACGCCGGAAGGCGAGAGCCTGAGCGTGGCCGTCAGCGGCAACCTGAGCGCCAGCATCTCTTCGCTGCTGATGGATGCGGCGATTAAGCACTGTGGTATTGCCATGCTGCCGGAGCGCGAAGCGCGTGCCGCGCTGGCGCAGGGAATACTGGTGCCGGTACTGGAGACGCTGGAGCCGAAACCGCTGGCCATCCATGGCATTTATCAGTCCCGGGAATACCAGCCTGCCGCGCTGCGGGTGTTCCTCGACGCGCTGGCGCACCATTTACTCAGTGACTAAGACTCGTCTGTCTTGCCCGCAAAATCCGGACAGCCTTCTATACTTAACCCTTTGTAAGCCAAAAGGAGAGCAAGAATGACTATTCATAAGCACGGTTCGGCACACTGGTCTGGCGACATTAAGCGCGGTAAAGGGACGGTTTCCACCGAGAGCGGCGTTCTCAATCAGCAGCCTTATGGTTTCAATACCCGCTTTGAGGGTGAAAAGGGGACCAACCCGGAAGAGCTGATCGGCGCGGCACATGCGGCCTGTTTTTCGATGGCGCTGTCGCTGATGCTCGGAGAAGCGGGCTATACCGCTGACGCTATTGATACCACCGCGGACGTCTCTCTGGATAAAACCGACGGCGGCTTTGCGATTACGAAGGTTGCCCTGAAAAGCAAGGTGACCGTCCCGGGCATCGCCCCACAGCAGTTCGACGGTATCATTCAGAAAGCGAAAGCGGGCTGCCCGGTTTCGCAGCTTCTGAAAGCCGAGATTACCCTGGACTACACGCTAAATTAACTCCCTGCCGGGTTTGCGCCCGGCTATCCCTTTAGTGCGGCGGGAAACACTTCCGCCAGCCACGCAATAAACACCTTAAGACGGTGCGTTAGATGCCGGTTCTGAGGGTAAACCACATGAAACGGATAGGCGGCAGGGCGCCAGTCGCTCAGGATCGCCGTCAGCGTACCCGCCTGTAAATACGCATTTGCCGAATACTCAAACGTCTGAACGATCCCCAATCCCGCTGCGGCAGCCGCCAGATGGGCATTACTTTCGTTTACGGCGAGATAATGCGGAATATTGATTTCCAGCGTCTCGCCGTTCTCTCTGAAGCGAAACGGAAATGCCCGCCCGGTGACGGGCGAGAGGTAGCTAATGAGCTTGTGGCCGTTGCACAGCTCCTGCGGATAGGCCGGAACGCCATGGTTTTTCAGGTAACCCGGCGTCGCGCAGGTAACCATTTCGGCGTTGCCAATATGGCGGGCGATGAGGGTCGAGTCGTTCAGCGGGCCGCCGCGGATGACGCAGTCTACGTTACCGCTGATAAGATCCACCGGACGATCGGCTACCCCAAGATCGATGCGGATTTCCGGATAACGCTGCATAAAATCCGGCAGCAGGGGAATAAGCACGTCCCGAGCGGTGGAGCCGCCCACGTCAACCCGCAAATGCCCTTTGGGCGTCGCGCGGGAAACGCGAAACGCGGTGTCGATATCTTCGATATCTATCAAGACCCTGAGCGCTTTTTCATAGTAATCCGCCCCTTCCGGCGTCGCGACCACCCGGCGAGTCGTCCGGTGCAGGAGACGTATCTCAAGATGCGCCTCAAGCGCTTTCACCAGCTTGCTCAGGGTGGCAATGGGCATGTTCAGCGAGTCCGCCGCGCGGGTAAAGCTGCCGGTTTCCACCACCCGGGTAAACGCGCGCATCGCCATTAGCTGGTCCATTAGGCCCCCCTGATTATTTCTGTGTGTGAATAGTCATTTTCATTTTTGCCGGTTTTTCACTAATACCGCAAGGGCTAAAGTTTGTCCAACGCAAACCCAACAAAAGGTAAATGACATGAACACGACTCTCTCAGGAAAAATCGCACTGGTCACCGGCGGCAGCACCGGCATCGGTCTTGCCACGGCGCAGGAGCTTGCTGCACAAGGCGCGAAGGTGTACATCACCGGACGACGTCAGGCCGAGCTGGACGCGGCGGTGGCTGAAATCGCTTCAACGGCAGTGGGCATTCGCGCTGACGTGTCAAAACTGGCGGACCTGGACGAGGTCTATGCCCGGATAGCCAAAGAAGAAGGCCGCCTCGATATTCTGTTCGCCAATGCGGGTGGCGGCGATATGCTGCCGCTGGGCGCGATAACCGAAGAGCAGTTTGACCGGATTTTCGGCACCAACGTCCGCGGGGTGCTGTTTACGGTACAGAAGGCGCTGCCGCTACTGTCCGCCGGATCCTCGATTATTCTGACCGGCTCGACGGTGTCCATTAAGGGGACGGCAAACTTTAGCGTCTACAGCGCCAGCAAAGCCGCCGTGCGCAACTTTGCCCGCTCCTGGGCGCTGGATTTGCAGGGCCGTGGGATCCGTGTCAACGTGGTCAGCCCAGGCCCGATCAAAACCCCTGGCCTCGGCGATCTGGTGCCGGAAGAACATCGTCAGGGGCTGTACGACGCGCTGGTCGCACAGGTGCCGCTCGGCCGTTTAGGCGCGCCGGGTGAGGTGGGTAAAGCGGTGGCGTTTCTGGCCTCCGACGCGGCCAGCTTTATTAACGCCACCGAGCTGTTCGTGGACGGTGGGATGGCGCAAATTTAACCCAGACTGCGCCAGCAGCGGACGTCACGGCCCTCGCGAGAGGGCTGTAACGGCTGAGGACGTTCGCACCCCTGCGCGGCCATCGGGCATCGGTCACGGAAAAAACAGCCTTCGGGCAGATGACGGTTGCCGGGAAGCTCCGTTTTGCGTAAGGCCAGCGTCTCATCCAGCGGTTCACCGGTGCGGGGAACCGAATCGAGCAGCAGACGGGTGTAAGGATGGCGCGGCTCCCCAAGTACCTGAGCGGCGCTGCCCAGCTCCACAATCTGCCCAAGGTACATCACCGCCACGCGGTCGCTCATGTGTCTGACCACCGAGACGTTATGTGAGATCAACACGTAGGTCAGATTACGCTGCTGTTGCAGGGTCACCAGCAGGTTGAGGATCTGCGCCTGCACGGAGATATCCAGCGCGCTGGTGGGTTCATCGAGCACGATGATATCCGGATCGGACGAGAGCGCCCGGGCGATGGCAATGCGCTGGCGCTGTCCGCCGGAGAAGGCGTGCGGAAGCCGGTCGAGATACTCCGGGCGAATGCCCACCTGCAGCGCCAGGTTTTCAGCCAGCTGACGGCGTTCGCGCTCGCTGCTGCGCTTTTGTACCCACACCGGCTCGGTGATAATGCGCCAGACCGGCAGGCGCGGGTCGAGCGAAGAGAGCGGATCCTGAAACACCATCTGCATGCCGCCCGCGTGGTGCGCCCGCTGGCAGGCGCCAGTGCTGGGCTTAAGCATGCCCATCAGCAGCTGGGCAAGCGTGCTTTTCCCGCAGCCGGACTCCCCGACAATGCCAAGCGTCTCTCCCCGACGGATCTCAAGGTCGAGCCCGTTGAGGGCATGCACCTGTTCCGTCACGCGGCCCAGCCAGTTTTTACGTGCCGCAAAATTGACGTGCACGCTATCCAGTTCCAGCAGTACATCAGACATGGGCTTTCTCCCGTTGTGGATACCAGCAGGCAGCCTGTTGGCCCTCTGCGCCATGGGGCTGTAAGCGCGGCGTTTCACTGCATTTCGCCCCGGCGGCAAAGCAGCGCTCGCGGAACGCGCATCCCTGCGGAAGCTGGCTGAGGTTGGGGACCGTGCCGGGGATGGCGGGAAGCGGGGCGCGCGGCTGGCCGTTTTCGGGCGCGCACTGTAGCAGGCCAATGGAATAGGGATGTACAGGCTGGTGGATCAGCGTTTGCGTGGCACCGCTCTCGATCACGCTGCCCGCATACATCACGTACATTCTGTCGCAGAGCTGGGACACCACGGCCATATCGTGGCTGATAAACAGCACCGAGGTGCCGCTGGCCCGTGCCTTGTGCTTCAGCAGGCGCAGCACCTGCAGCTGGACGGTGACGTCCAGCGCGGTGGTCGGTTCGTCGGCGATAATCAGCTCCGGCTCGCAGGAGAAGGCAAGGGCGATCATCACCCGCTGGCGCATCCCGCCGGACAGCTCAAACGGATAGCGCGCCATGACCGCTTTCGCATCCGGGATTTGCATCTCTTCCAGCAGGGTAATCGCCTTCTGCTGCGCCTCATGCCGGGAAAGCGGCTGATGCTGGCGGATCACCTCGACCATCTGTTTGCCAATTCGCCGCGTCGGGTTGAGGGCGGTCATGGGCTCCTGAAAAATCATCGCGACCTTTGCACCGCGCCACTGGCGAAGCTGTTTCTCGGACGCCGTCAGGACATTTTCGCCGAGTAATTTCACCTGACCATGATGAATACGGTAGCTGCCTTCCGGCAGCAGCCGCATGGCGAGCATGGCTGTCACCGATTTACCCGAACCGGATTCGCCCACCACGCCGACAATTTCACCCCTGCCGATCTCCAGCGAGACGTGGTTCAGCGCGTGGACCTCGCCGCGGAAAATCGGGAAGCTCAGATGCAGGTCTTCAATCTTGAGTACCGGATCGGTCATCACTGTTTACCTCCCGATTTCGGGTCCAGCAGATCGCGGATACCGTCGCCAAACAGGTTAAAGCCCACGGCGGTTATCAAAATCGCCGCACCGGGAAACGCGCAGTACCACCACTGGTCCAGAACGTAGTTACGGCCGACGGCCACCATCGCTCCCCATTCGGCGGTCGGCTGCTGCGCCCCCAGGCCAATAAACCCCAGCGTGGCGGCCATCAGGATGGCGCTGCCGATGTCCAGCGACGCCTGCACAATCAGCGGCGGCAGGGCGTTGCGCAGGATGTGCCAGCGGATCAAATGCCAGCGGGAGCCGCCAAAGGTGCGGGCGGCCTGCACGTAGGTAAACTGGCGCACCACCAGAGTTTGGCCGCGTGCCAGGCGGACGTAAAACGGAATGCGGACAATCGCAATCGCCAGCATGGCGTTAAACAGGCTCGGCCCGAGCGCGGCGGCCAGCGCCATGGTCAGCACCAGAGAAGGTATCGAGAGCATAATGTCCATCACCCGCATGATGACGGCGTCGCCGCGCCCGCCCAGCACGCCGGACAGACAGCCCAGCAGCGAACCGATGCCGCCCGCAATCACCACCACCGCCAGTCCGGCGGTAATGGACTGCTGGCTGCCCGCCAGCACGCGGCTGAACAGATCGCGGCCCACCTCGTCGGTACCAAACCAGTGCTGCGCAGACGGCGCCTGCAGGCGCGCGGTCAGATCCAGCGCGTTCGGGTCGTGCGGCACGATCCACGGTGCGGCCACCATAATGAAAAGCATCACAAGCATAATGACGCCGCCAACGATCGTGAGCGGGCTTTGACGCAGCATCCAGAACAGCTTTGCCCAGTTGATGCGTTGTCTGACGGGTTTAACCGGGACGGGCGTTTCCTGCGTTAACATCATTCGGCACCTCCGCGCCCAATTCGCGGGTCAATCCACAGGTAAAGCAGATCGACCACCAGATTAACCAGCACGTAGGCCAGCGAAACAACGACGGCAAAGCCCATCACGGCAGGGAAATCGAGCGCCTGAATGGATGTCACCACCCAGGCCCCCATGCCCGGCCAGGCAAAGACGGTTTCGGTCAGCACGGCGCCGTACAGCAGGTCGCCCAGCGCCAGCCCGAGCACGGTAATCGACGGGATCATCGCATTCGGCAGGGCGTAGCGCAGGACGATATACCAGCCGGGCAGGCCGCTGGCGCGGGCGGTGCGAATGTAGTCTTCGCTAAGCTGCTCCAGCATCGCGGAACGGACCTGACGCGCCACGATGCCCAGGTGAACAAACGCCAGCGTCAGCGAGGGCAAAATCAGGTGCTGCAGCGCATTGAAAAAGACCTCTCCGTTACCTTCCAGCAGGGCATCCAGCAGATAAAAGCCGGTGACGTGGGCAGGTGGGTCGAGCCAGTCGTCCAGCCTGCCGCCGCCCGGCAGGATCTGCAGGTGCCCGTAGAACAGGACAATGACGCCCAGCCCAAGCCAGAAGGCCGGGGTGGAGATCCCGGTCATCGCCATTAAACGTACCAGGTGATCCAGCCAGCGGTTGCGGTATACCGCCGACAAAATCCCCAGCGGCACGCCGATGACCAGCGCCAGCAGCAAGGAACAAAAGGCCAGCTCCAGCGTGGCGGGGAAAAAAGCCTTCAGGTCTTCCGCAACCGGACGGCCGGTCCGGATGGAGGTGCCTAAATCACCGTGGGCCAGGGCGTCCACGTAACGGCCAAACTGAACGTACAGTGGCTGATCCAGCCCCAGCTGCTGGCGGATGTTCTGCACGATGTCGTCGCTGGCGCGGTCGCCGGCCAGCAGACGGGCCGGATCGCCGGGGATCAGATGCGAAATAATAAAAGTGATAATACAGACACCGGCCACCACCAGGACTAACCCCCAGCAGCGCTGGCGCACGATGCTCCAGAACGTCATACACTTTCCCCCGGCGAAACGGTTACTTGCTCATGGTGGCGATGTTAAACACCTGCTCGAGCATCGGATTAAAGGTGAAGCCTTTGACCTCATTGTTCATCGCCAGCTGGTAATTCTTCTGGAACAGATAAACGTAGGCCGCCTCGTCGATGACTACCTTTTGCGCCTGCTGGTAATCTTTGGTGCGTTCCGCCTGGTCCGTGGTTTTCAGCGCGGCCTGCAGCAGGGAATCGACCTCTTTGTTCTCATAGAACGAGCGGTTGCCCGGCAGCCCTTTCTTGTCCGATTCGAACCAGTAGTTCATGAACATGTACGGGTCGGCAAAGTCCGGGCTCCAGTTGCCGATGGCGATGTCGTAATCGCCTTTGCCGACGCGGTCGCGCATGGTGGCGTTGGCCAGTTTTTCCAGCTTGACGTTAATGCCGATCTTGCCAAGGCTGGCCTGCGTTGAGAGCGCGATAGGCTCCCAGTTCGGATCGTTGTCAGAGTAGAGGAAGGTCAGGCTGGCGGGCTTGTCTTTAACCTTCTCCAGGGCCGCTTTGGCTTTGGCCTCGTCGAGGCTGTACTGCATGGCCGTGGCGTCAAAGCCCCACATGCCTTCCGGGATCGGGCCGCGCATCTGCTTGCCGTTGCCGCTCAGAATGCCTTTCACCATCCCCTGATAGTCCGTCGCCCAGGAGACCGCGCGGCGTAAATCGACCTGATTGAGCGGCGCTTTGCTGTTGTTGAGGTAGAGATAGGTCACGCGCAGGGACGGGTATTCGGCGACGGCGACTTTCCCTTCCTGCTTCAGGGCCGACAGCTGATCGACCGGCAGGGAGTCGGCAATGTCCAGATCGCCGCGGGAAAGCTGCAGGCGGCGCGACGCGCTCTCACCGATAATTTTCACCGAGACGCGCTTGAAGTGCGGCTTGTCGCCCGACCAGTGCGGGTTTGGCACCAGCACCAGCTGCTGGCCTTTCTGCCAGCTCTTCAGCATAAACGGCCCGGAGCCAGCGGTGTTTTGCGCCAGATAGCCGCGCGCGTCGTCCGCAGCATTGGCCTTCAGCACCGTCGGGTTAATGATGGAGGCGCCGTCGTTCGCCAGGGTGTAGAGGAAAGGCGCGAACGGCTGGCTGAGGGTGAATTTCACCGTATGGTCATCAACGGCATCAATTTTCAGATCTTTTGGAAAGGCTTCAGACGGCCCCTGGCTGAGCTTCAGCAGGCGTTCAAAGGAGAGTTTGACCGCCTCGGCGGTGACCGGCGTACCGTCGGAGAATTTGGCGTTATCCGCCAGGGTGAAGGTCCACTCTTTCTGGTCGTCGGAGGCTTTCCAGCCCGTCGACAGATCGCCTTCCACCTCGGTTGAGCCTGGCTTGTACTTGACCAGACGCTGGTAGGACGGATAGGTGACGGTCCAGTCGTTGTTATCAATGGTGATGGCCGGATCGAGCGTTTGTGGGTCGGCGGCTTTACCAATGACCAGCATGTCTTTCGGGACGGCAGCCAGCGCCAGCGGTGCACTCAGGGCCAGCGTGGCGGCAATGACGGTCGAGAGAAGCGATGTTTTCATGGCAGTGCTCCAGGTTTAAAGAGGGGTGTGCGTCAGGGGAAAACAGGCAAAACGGTCATCAAGCAGCGGGTAGCTGGCGGCGTTCGGCAGTTCGAAGTGCCACCATTCGCTGCCGATCCCGACAAAACCGCCGCCGAACATGATGGCGTTCAACAGCAGACGGTTGCGCTGGGCGTGGGGCGGCACGGAAGGGTGATACGGATGCGAGCGGTCATGCATTTCGTCAAAACCGGCGCCCATATCCAGCACGGCGTTATGCTCGTCCATCAGGGTCACGTCGATGGCCGTGCCGCGACTGTGGTTGGAGCCAATCGCCACGTCGACAACATATTCCGGGTTCGGGCAGGCCTCCCACAGCTGGGCCTGCGCCTGCTGTGGCCGATAGGCGTCGTAGACCACCAGCTTCAGTCCGGCCAGCGTGGCAATGCTGATGGCTTTTGCCAGCGCGGTGGCCGCGTCGGTATGCAGCAGGCACAGCGCCTCCTGGTAAATCGGGCGGCCGGTAATATTGTCGGCGGTGGCGTACTTCAGATCGATATGCAGCGTGGGGAACGTCTTCGCCACATCAATCAGTTCACTCTCTACGGGCATAGCTCCGCTCCTTTAGCGTTCGAATTGACCAAACTCTTGTTGTAATTGTCGGTTTACTGCCAGGCGCGCCGGGAGCGCATCACCCAGCGCTTCCACCACACCCGACAGCAGCAGGTTGAACAGACAGCTCACAGGGGCAAGTGAATCCCAGAAATGACCGGTATCGGTTTTCACCTGTAGTAAATCAATCGGATAATCCCGCGCCCACGGGCACCAGATATCGGTGATTAAGGCCAGCGGAATGCCTTTCTCGCTCGCGACGCGGCAGTACTGTCGGGCCATCGTGGAGTAGGTACGCGTATCGGTCAGCACGACATAAGGGTGCGCAAACCCGGAATTCAGGGATTCCACCCAACTGCCGGATACCCCTTCGGAGTAGCTCACCCGCGGGCGGAGGTATTCAAGGTGGCTGAAGAAGGCGTTGGCGATCCCGCGCGTGGACTGGATCCCCAGCACAAAAACCGCGTCCGCGTGGGCCAGATGGTGCACCACCTGACGAAAAGCGTCCGTTTGCGCCAGCTGATACACCTGCGTAATGGCATCCACTTCCAGTGACAGGGCGTGCTGAAGGCGGTTGGGCAGGGGGCGCTGCTGCTGCCAGGAGTCGAGGCGCTCGTTCATGCCCCAGGGCTGATACGGATCGCGCAGGCTTTTTTTGGCATCCTCCAGGTTGCGATACCCCAGCTTGCGCAGAAAGCGTCCGACGGTGATCCCGCTGGTCCCGCTCGCCAGCCCGACGCTCTCCGCCGTTTCAAACGGGATTTGCGCGGCGTGCGCCAGCAGCCAGCTCCCGACCCGCTTCTCGCTGGGGGTAAGCTGGCTGAACGTCGCTTCGATACGGCTCAACATCTCAGGTTTCGTCGTCATACCGCCTCGCTGTTAACAGGCTGTCAATGGCCGAAATTGTGTTACCTGGTTAACAATGCATGACGCGTGCCATGTTCACAGGAGGGCGAAAACCCGCTGCGCAGTAAACTTCATGCAATATTTGGTTAACCAATGATCAACATTTGTGCAGCGTAGTTCACTTTTGGTGCACTGGCTGACCGGACAGGTATGAATTTGGTGAATACGTCAGCCTGTTCACATTTTTGATAAGATAGAAGCACTGAGAACATAAAAGGGATCCCTCATGGCGAATTTGCCCTGGCGAGTCAGCGTGCGCCTGATCGCGCTTGCAAAGAAAACAGGAATGGTCGTGGGGATCGTCCTGGTCGTCCTGCTGGCGGTGCGGGTGTATCTCTCGCAGCAGGGGCCGGAACTGCACCTGTGGCACACCTGGCGGGCAGATGAGATGTCCGTTCGCGAGTTGGATAACGCCGATTTTGCCGGGTACCTCGCCCGGGAAAAGGCGATTTTCGCCGATCTGGATAACGCGGTGACGGCGAAAACAGCGGGCGAGGAACAAACCCCGTTAAACCGCTATTATCGCCAGAGCCTGGTGTGGCCGGGTCAGTTTGCCCCCGATGCCAACCGCTCCTTTGTGCTGATGCCGGACGGAAAGCCCCGCGGCGCGGTGGTGCTGCTGCACGGGCTGACGGATTCGCCCTACAGCGTCAGGCGCCTTGCCGTGAACTATCAGCAGCACGGCTTTGTGGCCGTGGTCCCGCGTCTTCCTGGACACGGCACCGCGCCCGGTGCGCTGACGGACGTGGACTGGGAAATGTGGCTGGCGGCCACGCGCCTTGCCGTACGGGAAGCCACGCGTCTGGCGGGTGAGGCTGTGCCTCTGCATCTGGTGGGCTACTCCAACGGCGGGGCGCTGGCGATGAAATATGCCCTCGATGCGCTGGACGCGCCTGCACTGCGTAAACCGCAGCAGGTGATCCTGCTCTCACCGATGATTGGCGTGACGGCCTTTGCGCGGTTCGCCGGTTTCGCCGGGCTACCGGCGCTGCTGCCGCCGTTTGCCAAAGCGGCATGGCTGAATATCTCCCCGGAATATAATCCGTATAAATACAATTCGTTCCCGGTGAACGCCGCCCGCCAGTCGTGGCTGCTGACGAAGGCCCTGCAGGAGCAGATTGGCCGCGCGGCGCGGGAAAACAGGCTGGCGAATTTGCCGCCGGTGCTGGCGTTCCAGTCGGTGATGGACTCCACGGTCAGTACCCGCGCGGTGGTCAGTGGCCTGTTTGACCAGCTTCCGGCAAACGGCAGCGAACTGGTGATGTTCGATATCAACCAGGCGGCGAGCTTCCGTCCGCTCTTCAAACCGTCGTCCTGGACGGCCACCACGGCGCTGCTGCCGGTCGCACAGAGACGTTACGGTGTCACGATTATCACCAATGCCAGCGAGCACAGTTTCTCGACGGTGGCGAAAATAACCCCGGCAGGCAGAACGCAGGAGACGGTGGTGCCGCTTGCCCAGTCCTGGCCGCAGGATGTCTATTCCCTGTCGCACGTTGCGGTGCCGTTCCCGCCGGATGACGATCTCTATGGTCGCGAACCTGGGGTGAAAAACCGCTACGGTATCAGCCTGGGGACGATTGCGCTCTGGGGAGAAACGTCCGTATTGAGCGTCGGGAAAGAGGCGCTGATGCGGGTCACCTCGAACCCGTTTTACGACTTTATGCAGGAGAGGATTAACAGCCGGATCGGGGACGAGAAAAAGTAACGTTCCCCTGTAGCGTGAATATGTTAGGTCGCATTGATTAAGTATGTTACATAGTAGCTTCAAGGCACCTCTCTTTCTCATTGGAACCCCTTTTTGTGCTGACGACTCTGATCTACCGAAGCCAGTTGAATTTATCCCGCCCGTCCACCGAACTGCGGGAGCTGGTGGCGCGCGCCAGGGGCCGCAACACAAAACTGGCTATTACCGGCGTCCTCCTGGCTAATGGGAATGAGGTTCTGCAGGTCCTCGAAGGGTCGGAAGAGAGTGTGGTCAACCTTTTCCATACCATCCGTGAGGACAAGCGGCACAGTGGGGTGGTAGAACTGCTGCGGGACTATGGTCCGCGCAGACGCTTCGAAAACGTCGGCATGCTGCTGTTCGATCTGCAAACGCAGTCGCCGAAAGAGGTGCTGCAGTCGGTGCTGCGCTACAGCAAGCTGGACAGCTATCTGACCTCCGACGATCGGGTGTTCAAATTTATTCAGACCTTTATAACCGGTAAACGTCCGGTCCCGTCGGGGGCACGCTACACCGCGGACAAATGGACGCTCTCGACCGAAACGCTACCCTTTGGCGAACACCTGGGCCTGATTGACGGGCAAACCTGCCAGTTTGCGCTGCAGCCTATTGTCGAGCCCTCGGAAGGGAAGATCAGCTCCCTTGAGGCGCTTATCCGCGGCAACGACGGCGGCAGCCCGGAGCATTTCTTCAGCACCGTCGACCCGGACAACATCTACGAAGTCGATCTCCAGACAAAAGCCTATGCCTTTGCGCTGGCGGAAAAGCTGGGCATTGGCAGCCATAAAATCGCGGTAAACCTGCTGCCCATGTCGCTGGTGAATGTCCCTGGCGCAGTGGAATTTCTGGTCGATCAGATTAAAAAACATGGCCTTCAGCCGGAGCAGGTGGTCATTGAAGTCACTGAAAACGAGATGATCTCCGGGTTCAACCAGTTTAACAGTGCCATCAAGCAGCTTCGCGGTGAGGGGATTGGCCTGGCGATCGATGATTTTGGCTCGGGCTATGCCGGACTTTCGCTGCTGACCCGGTTCCAGCCGGATAAAATTAAAATCGACCGGGAAATTGTCAGCAATATTCACCTGAGCGGCCCGAAACAGGCAATTGTGCGCTCCATCATCAGCTGCTGCTCCGATCTTGAAATCACCCTGGTGGCGGAAGGTATCGAGAAAATTGAGGAGTGGTGCTGGCTCGAATCTGCCGGGATCCGACGCTTTCAGGGATTCCTGTTTGCCCGGCCGCAGCTGAATGGCGTCGGCGATATCCACTGGCCGCATCTGGTGCGTTAAGTCAAATTTCCCTCCCGTTATTTCCCCTTTGCCCGGCCTGTGCTTAAATAGCTAAAACGGTTTAACATAGTTTAGCTACGAGGATCACATGAAGAAAATCTGGGTACTTGGCGATGCGGTAGTGGATTTGCTGCCCGATGGAGAAGGTCGATTACTGCAGTGTCCCGGCGGCGCGCCGGCGAACGTCGCGGTCGGTATTGCCCGGCTGGGCGGCCAGAGCGCCTTTATCGGCAGGGTTGGCGACGATCCTTTTGGGCGGTTTATGGCGAAAACGCTCGCTGCCGAGCGGGTTGACGTGACGTGGATGCGCCTTGACCCGGCGCACCGCACCTCAACGGTGGTGGTTGATTTGGACGACCACGGCGAGCGATCGTTTACCTTCATGGTGCGCCCGAGCGCCGATCTGTTTCTCGAACCCGCCGACCTGCCGTCGTTCAGCGCCGGGGAGTGGCTGCACGTCTGCTCCATCGCCTTAAGCGCCGAGCCGAGCCGTACTGCGACATTTCAGGCGATGGCCGCCATCCGGGAGGCGGGCGGTTACGTCAGTTTCGACCCCAATATTCGCCCGGATCTCTGGCCGGATGAGAACGCACTTCACCGCTGTCTTGAACAGGCGCTGCAAAGCGCTGACGTGGTGAAACTTTCGGTAGAAGAACTGGCCTTTTTCACCGGCAGCGCGGAGGTAAACGTTGGTCTGGAGGTGCTGATGCAGCGCTGCCCGGCGCGTCTGGTGCTGGTTACCCAGGGAAAAGCGGGCGTAACCGCGTGGCATGAAGGTACCGTAAAACACTACCCGGCAACGCCTGTGCAGTGCGTCGATACGACCGGCGCGGGCGACGCCTTTGTGGCGGGGCTGCTCTACGGTCTGGCCGACGGTCAGGCGCTGCCTCCGGTTATCGCGCTCGCCCAGCGCTGCGGCGCGCTGGCCACCACCGCCAAAGGGGCGATGACCGCGTTGCCCTGGCAGCACGACCTGTAATTTCTCCTCTCCTGGCCGCCATCCGGCGGCCTGAATTGTCGCCTCGATCACACTTACTAAATCGGTTTAGCAAAAAAGATTGCCGAGCCAAAATTCACAGGTTTAGTATCAGCAACCTAAACCGGTTTAGCAATTTAGCACGTTTAATGACTTCTTTTAGGGATGCGACAAAATGTATAAAAAACGCAGACTTGCCGTGATGATAGGCATGCTGGCCGGAAGTACCTCTGTTTTTGCCCAGACGGATATGTCCAGTATTGAAGCGCGCCTTGCCGCGATGGAGCAGCGCCTTCAGGACGCAGAGACGCGCGCGCAGGTGGCTGAGAAACGCGCCGCGGCAGCAGAACAAAAAACGCAGCAGCTGGTTGCCGCTCAGCAGCAGGCGCAAACGACGACCCAGGAGGTGGCGCAGCGCACCACCGCGCTGGAGAAAAAGGCGGATCAGACCGGCGGGTTTGAGTTCCACGGCTATGCCCGCTCTGGCCTGCTGATGAACGATGCGGCCTCCAGCAGCAAAAGTGGCCCTTACCTGACGCCAGCAGGTGAAACCGGTGGTGCGGTGGGGCGTCTGGGTAACGAAGCCGACACCTACGTCGAGCTGAACCTGGAGCACAAGCAAACCCTGGATAACGGGGCGACCACGCGCTTTAAAGCGATGCTGGCCGACGGTCAGAGAACCTATAACGACTGGTCAGCCGATACCAGCGACCTCAATATTCGCCAGGCCTTCGCAGAGCTGGGCAACCTGCCTGATTTTACCGGCGCGCTGAAGGGCAGTACCTTCTGGGCGGGTAAACGCTTCGACCGCGACAACTTTGACATCCACTGGCTGGATTCCGACGTGGTGTTCCTGGCCGGTACCGGCGGCGGCGTTTATGACGTGAAATGGAACGATTCGCTGCGCAGCAACTTCTCCATTTATGGCCGCAACTTCGGCAGCGTGGAGCAGACCGACAACAACGTTCAGAACTATATCCTCAGCATGAACCACTTCGCCGGCCCGTTCCAGCTGATGGTGAGCGGCCTGCGGGCGAAGGATAACGACGACCGTAAAGACACTAACGGCGATCTCATCAAAACGGATGCCGCCAATCACGGCGTTCATGCTCTGGTGGGCTTGCATAATGACAGCTTCTACGGCCTGCGCGAAGGGACCGCCAAAACGGCGCTGCTGTATGGTCACGGGCTGGGTGCAGAGGTGAAAAGCATCGGCTCCGATGGCGCCTTGCTGTCTGAGGCGGACACCTGGCGCTTTGCAAGTTACGGTGTCACGCCGATCGGCGGTGGCTGGAGCGTTGCGCCCGCCGTTCTGGCACAAAGCAGTAAAGATCGCTACGTCAAGGGCGATAGCTATGAGTGGGTGACGCTCAACACCCGCCTGATCAAAGAGGTCACCCAGAATTTCGCGCTGGCGTTTGAGGGCAGCTATCAGTACATGGATTTAAACCCGGAAGGCTATAAGGATCGCAACGCCGTGAACGGCAGTTTCTACAAGCTGACCTTTGCGCCAACCTTAAAAGCAAGCAAAATCGGCGATTTCTTTAGCCGTCCCGAACTGCGCCTGTTTGCCACCTGGATGGACTGGAGCAGTAAACTGGATCATTACGCCAGCGATGATGCCTTTGGCAGCAGCGGCTTCAACGCTGGCGGGGAATGGAACTTTGGGGTCCAGATGGAAACCTGGTTTTAACCCATCACGCTCCCGCCTGGCGGGAGCGTTTCGCACATCATAAAAAGAAGTCAGGCAGAGGTATCTATGGATTTTAATCAAATCGCCCGCGAGCTTATTCCGCTGCTCGGTGGCAAGGAAAATATCGCCAGCGCGGCGCACTGCGCAACGCGTCTTCGTCTGGTGCTGGTCGATGACGCGCTGGCGGATCAGCAGGCTATCGGCAAAGTTGACGGTGTGAAAGGCTGCTTCCGTAACGCCGGGCAGATGCAGGTAATTTTTGGCACGGGCGTGGTCAACAAGGTGTACGCCGCCTTTATTCAGGCGGCGGGGATTAGCGAATCCAGTAAATCTGAGGCTGCGGATCTGGCGGCGCGCAAGCTGAACCCGTTCCAGCGCATTGCTCGTCTGCTCTCCAATATCTTTGTGCCGATCATCCCCGCGATTGTGGCGTCCGGTCTGCTGATGGGCCTGCTCGGCATGGTGAAAACCTACGGCTGGGTCAATGCGGATAACGCCATCTACATCATGCTGGACATGTGCAGCTCGGCGGCGTTTATCATTCTGCCTATTCTGATTGGCTTTACCGCCGCGCGCGAATTTGGCGGTAACCCGTATCTCGGCGCGACGCTGGGCGGCATTCTGACCCACCCGGCGCTGACCAACGCCTGGGGCGTGGCATCGGGCTTCCACACCATGAACTTCTTCGGCCTTGAGATCGCGATGATTGGCTATCAGGGCACGGTATTCCCGGTGCTGCTGGCCGTCTGGTTTATGAGCATCGTGGAGAAAAACCTGCGCCGCGCGATCCCGGATGCGTTAGACCTGATCCTGACGCCGTTCCTCACCGTCGTCATCTCCGGCTTTATCGCCTTGCTGATTATCGGCCCGGCGGGGCGCGCTCTGGGGGACGGTATCTCCTTTATTCTGAGCACGCTGATCGCCCACGCAGGCTGGCTCGCCGGGCTGCTGTTCGGCGGACTGTATTCGGTGATTGTGATCACCGGTATTCACCACAGCTTCCACGCGATTGAAGCCGGGCTGCTGGGCAACCCGTCGATTGGCGTTAACTTCCTGCTGCCGATCTGGGCCATGGCGAACGTGGCGCAGGGCGGTGCCTGCCTGGCGGTATGGTTCAAAACCAAAGATGCCAAAATCAAAGCCATTACTCTGCCGTCGGCGTTCTCTGCAATGCTGGGCATCACCGAAGCGGCCATTTTTGGTATCAACCTGCGCTTCGTTAAGCCGTTTATCGCTGCGCTGATTGGCGGCGCGGTGGGCGGGGCATGGGTGGTCTCCGTGCATGTGTACATGACCGCCGTCGGGCTGACCGCGATTCCGGGGATGGCCATCGTGCAGGCCAGCTCGCTGCTGAACTATATTATCGGCATGGTGATTGCTTTCGGCGTGGCGTTTACCGTCTCACTGCTGCTGAAATATAAAACGGATTCTGAATAATGACGTTACCTTCCCGCTGGCCTGCGATCCTGCAGGCCGTTATGACAGGTCAGCCGCGGGCGCTGGCGGACAGCCATTATCCGCAATGGCACGCCGCGCCGGTGACGGGGCTGATGAACGACCCGAACGGGTTTATCTGGTTCGCTGGCCGCTATCACCTGTTCTATCAGTGGAACCCCCTGGACTGCGAGCACCGATTTAAGTGCTGGGGGCACTGGAGCTCTGCGGACCTGGTACACTGGCGGCATGAGCCCCTGGCGCTGATACCCGACGAAGCGTATGACCGCAACGGCTGCTACTCCGGTAGCGCCGTCGATAACGAGGGCGTTTTGACCCTGTGCTACACCGGCAACGTCAAGTTCGATGACGGCAGCCGCACCGCCTGGCAGTGTCTGGCCGTGGAGCAGCCGGACGGGACCTTCAGGAAGCTGGGGCCGGTGCTGGCGCTGCCGGAAGGCTACACCGGCCACGTGCGCGACCCGAAGGTGTGGCAGCACGAGGGGATGTGGTACATGGTGCTCGGCGCGCAGGATGTGCAGAAGCGCGGCAAGGTGCTGCTGTTTAAATCAGCCGATTTGCACGCCTGGACATCCTGCGGGGAGATCGCCGGTCACGGGGTTAACGGCCTGACGGACGCGGGTTATATGTGGGAATGTCCGGACCTGTTTGCCCTCGACGGGACACATGTCCTGATCTGCTGCCCGCAGGGGCTGGCGCGCGAGCCGCATCGCTACCTCAATACCTATCCGGCCACCTGGATGAGCGGGGCGTTTGATTACGCCAGCGCCGCATTCGATCACGGCGAGCTTCACGAGCTGGATGCGGGGTTTGAGTTTTACGCCCCGCAAACCACGCTGGCGGAAGATGGACGCCGCATCCTGATTGGCTGGATGGGCGTACCGGACGGGGAAGAGATGCTTCAGCCAACCCGGGCGCACGGCTGGATGCACCAGATGACCTGCCCGCGCGAACTACGCTATCGCGACGGCAGGCTCTGGCAGACCCCGGCGCGCGAACTGGCGGCGCTGCGTGAAGATGAGCAGCACTGGCAGGGGCACGCCAGCGACGCGCCCGAACTGGACACGACGCGCCTGGAGTTTGAGCTGGGCGCATCGCAGGTGAACGTCGATTTTGCCGGCGCGCTGCGCCTCACGCTCGATGAGCAGGGTATACGCCTGGAACGCGCGAGCCTGAAAACCGGTGAAACGCTAACCCGCTACTGGCAGGGCGACGTCCGTCACTTACGCGTTCTGTGCGACCGCTCCAGCGTCGAAATCTTCATTAACCAGGGCGAAGGGGTGATGAGCAGCCGCTATTTTCCTGACCATCCGACCCGGGTGCGATTCGAAGGTGCGTCCGATATCACATTACGCTACTGGTCGCTGCGCGCTTGCATGATAGAATGAGGGTTTTGGCAGCCGGATCTAAGTCGTTGTGAGAAAAACAAAACGCGTCACCATTAAAGACATTGCGGAGCTGGCGGGTGTGTCAAAAGCCACCGCCAGCCTGGTCCTGAACGGTCGCAGCAAAGAGCTACGCGTGGCGGAAGAGACGCGCGAGCGCGTGCTGGCAATTGCAAAAGAGCACCACTATCAGCCCAGCATTCACGCCCGCTCGCTGCGCGATAACCGCAGCCACACCATTGGTCTGGTGGTTCCTGAGATCACCAACTACGGTTTTGCCGTCTTTTCTCACGAGCTGGAAACGCTGTGCCGCGAGGCGGGCGTTCAGTTGTTGATCTCCTGCAGCGATGAAAACCCGGGGCAGGAGACGGTGGTGGTGAACAACATGGTGGCGCGTCAGGTGGACGGGCTGATTGTGGCCTCCAGCATGCTCAACGACGCGGACTACCATAAGCTGAGCGAGCAGCTGCCGGTGGTTCTGTTTGACCGCCACATCAATGACAGCGCGCTGCCGCTGGTGATCACCGATTCCATTACCCCGACGACCGAACTGGTGGCGGACATTGCGCGCCAGCATCCTGATGAGTTCTACTTTCTCGGCGGCCAGCCCCGCCTGTCGCCCACGCGCGACCGCCTGGAAGGCTTTAAGCAAGGGCTGCGTGAGGCCGGTGTGGCGCTGCGCCCCGAGTGGATCATTCACGGCAACTATCATCCGAGCTCCGGATACGAGATGTTTGCTGAACTCTGCGCCCGCCTGGGGCGTCCGCCGAAAGCGCTCTTCGCCGCCGCCTGCGGGCTGCTGGAAGGGGTGCTGCGCTATATGGGCCAACATAACCTGCTGCAAAGCGATATCAGGTTAGCCAGTTTTGACGATCACTATCTCTACGATTCGCTGACGATCCCGGTGGATACCATTCGTCAGGATAACCGCCAGCTGGCGTGGCACTGCTTTGATTTGATTAGCAAATTAATCGAGGGGGAGACGCCGCAGCCGTTGCAGCGCAAGCTCAATGCCACCCTGCAGCGACGCTATAAGTCAGCGAAATAGCCCGGTTCGATACTTCAATAACTTTAATTAATTTAAGTTTTGGAATGGCCGATAACCATAAGGAATAATTCTCCTTGAGGTATTGGTTTATGTCGTTGAAAAAGTCGTCCCTGATTGTCCTGTTCTCGCTGCTTTTCTTCTTTGTTGTCAGCACCGTCACCAGCGTTGGCCTCATCATTAAAAGTAATAATTCGCTGGATAACGTCAACAAAGAGATCCAGGTTGTGCTGTCCATTATTGATCCTATTAACCACAGCCGTACGCTGCGCGTGCGGGTGATGGAGTATGTGAAGATGGTGGAAGCGGGCAACGCGGCGGACGGCGCTGCAAAGCTTACCGCCGTGAAAGAGGCGCTGACCAAAGCAGATCACGCCTTTGCGGCCTTTATGGCGTCGCCGCGCCTGAGCGATGAAGCGCCGCTGGTCACTGCCTATCAGGATGCCTGGCAAAACTACCGCAACCAGGGGCTGGCGCCGCTGATCGACGCCGCCGAGGCGCACGATGTTGCCAAATTCAACGCGCTGATCCCGGAAGTCTCCCGCCTCGACCGCCAGTACGAGATCGTTCTCGACCAGGTGCTTTCCGTCCACCAGAAATACGCCAAAAGCCTGAACGAGGATGCGAGCAGTAACTTCGTCTCTGGCCTGGCGATCATTGCCGCTATCGCCAGCCTGTTTGTGGTGGTGATTGTCGCCGTCAGCCTGCTGATGAAGCGCTTTGTCTTTGCGCCAGTTAACCTGGCGCGCGAGCACTGCAGCCAGATTGCGGCAGGCAAGCTGGACATTCCGGTGCCGGTGAAGGGGAGTACAGGCAACGAAATCGACCATCTGATGGGCTCGATGGAGCAGATGCGTCAGGCGCTGCTGGCGACCATCGCCCAGGTGCGCGATGCGAGCCATACCGTAACGCACGCAGCCCAGGAGATTGCCTCCGGTAATATCGACCTGGCGTCACGCACCGAGCAGCAGGCTTCGGCGTTAACCCAGACGGCGGCCAGCATGGAAGAGCTGAGCGCGACGGTGGCGAACAATACCGATAATGTGTATCAGGCCGGGAAACTGGTGCAGGACGCGGTGAAAAATGCCCACACCGGTGAAGCGGTAACCCGTGAAGTCATCGACACGATGAATACCATCGCGGCGAACTCGAAGCGCATTGAAGACATCACCAGCGTGATTAACAGCATCGCCTTCCAGACCAACATCCTGGCGCTGAACGCGGCGGTTGAAGCGGCGCGCGCCGGTACGCAGGGACGCGGCTTTGCGGTCGTAGCCAGCGAAGTACGCACCCTGGCGCAGAAAAGCGCGGTGGCGGCTAAAGACATCGAAAGCCTGATCGCGCAGTCGGTCTCCAGCGTGAAAAACGGTGCGGAGCTGGTGAGCCGCTCGGGCGAGGTGATTGATTCGATCATTTCGTCGGTGAATAAAGTGAATACGCTGATGGAGCAGATCTCCGTCGCCTCTGAAGAGCAGAGCCGCGGGATCAGTCAGGTCGGGCAGGCGGTGACCGAGATGGACGGCGTGACCCAGCAGAACGCCGCGCTGGTGCAGCAGTCCGCCGCGGCAGCGGCTTCGCTGGAAGAGCAGGCGCAACAGCTTTCACGGAGTATTTCGAGTTTTAGGTTGCCGGTGCAGGCTTGATTGAAGGTAGGAGGCTCCTGCGGGGGCCTTTTTTGTGAGTATAACGAGTCACACTAAGTCATACAGAAGCTTATTTCGGATATATAGTTGGTATCAATGCCGCATAAATAACTATTTTTTATGGGGTTGCTTATCATTTTTAAAGACAATAGAAGATTGGTAATAAATACTTATAGACACTGCCAATTGTAATGAAAAATCAAGGGCATATCTGATTCATTAAGAATTTGTTGAGAATAGTTGCCTTGTTCTGGCTTTATCTGCTATTAATAATTAGAGTTGATGCAAAACAATGGCAAAGGCTTGTTTCGAATATATTCTTGCTCTCAAGTTGGGGGTTGTGAGATGGCTATAGATATTGTTTCGGAGGAGTTGAGTTTTTTTAAATCTGCTACTACACGAATGCGCTGGCTGGTAAATAGTACCGTGCTTATTTCTGCTTTAATCATGGTGCATATTTATCTTGCAAACTTTAGCTTACAGGACCAACAACTTGAGGGTGTTGTTTATAATCGCTTCATAAATCAATTGGTTAATTACAGGCAGTGCCAAGGAGAGATATTTGTTGAGCTTGTCAAACATCCAGACAGTAGCGTGGAAAAAAGGGAGCAACTCAAAAATATAATTATAAAAAATTCTTCTGATTGTAGGGTCTTGTCCTCGAAGTTACGTGACTATTTATTCTTAACACCACTAATGGATATCATAAAACAGTACTCCAGACTGGAGTATGAAGTTCAATCAAACGAACACACATTGGCTAGTGAAAGCCTTCCTACCCGAACGATTCCCTTGCTTAATATGAATATTCCTGCAAATGATTTTGTTATTATAATGGCTATCTTGTCTATGTTTATAGTAATAGGTATTTGGATGAATCTGCGTGGTATTCATGCAGCTCTTTCGTCACTATGTAGTCATGGTGATATTGATGTGCTTAAGGTTGCTCAATTAAATACCGTATTCTTGACTTATTCTGAAGTGGGTGGTAATAGATTTGCAAGACAGGTCCGTGCACTTTCTATGTGGCTTCCATTTATCTCTATTGTATCAGCAACAATTGTTGGGTATTGGCCAATATTACACACTCGTTTTGGGAATGACGGTAACAGAATTGGTTATGATTATTATTTTGGGTCCGATGTAGTGATAGCAGTTTTCTTGGGCTTATCTATAGTTATATCTTGTATGCATTGCTGGATTGCAATAAAATGTTATAAAGAGATTTCGGGGATTGACTCAATATTCGAAAGGACATTAAGGCAAGTCCACCATAATTAAAAAAGGCTTCGATCCTGCAAAATCTCATATATAAGTAATTCCGGATATTACAATCAAAGAAAAATCACTTTTTATAACCCCTGATCATTTTTCATTTTTCCAGCAATATTTCCCATCCTCATCCGTCCACCTCATCACACGCCATAATCAGTTACTGTAAACGAGGTAAACACCATGAGAGATTTTGAACTGCACGGCAGAGGTCACGGGCGCGGATTCGGTCGCCACCGTATGGGCAAGGGCTTAGTCATCGGCGCGGTGATTTTCATCGTGCTCGGCTTGCTGGTCATGTCCCTGTGGAACGCCTTGCTCCCGGCGATCCTGGGCGTGAAGGCCATCGGATTCTGGCAGGCGCTGGGCATTCTGGTGCTGAGCCGCATTCTGTTTGGCGGCTTAGGTTTCCGCCCCGGAATGTTTGGCGCGCACCGCCGCATGCACGAGCGCTGGATGAACATGACGCCCGAACAGCGTGAGGCGTTTATTCAGCAGCGCCGTGAAGGCTTCGGTCGCCACGGTCGCGGTCACTGCGGCTGGCACGGTCATCGTGACGATAAGCGCGATGACGCTACGCCAAAAGCGCCGGACGCGGAGTGAGCGAGATGAAAGCCGGGGAGGCGGGCGGATCCATGCTGATGTCGGCGCTCAATGTCTGCCGCGCCCGGCTGAAAGCCTTCATTCGCGGACGGACGTCCGTGCGCGATGATGCCGACGACATTTTGCAGGAGGTGACGTATCAGCTGATGAAAGTGGAGCAGCCGGTCGAAAACGTCGCCGCCTGGCTGTTCCGCGCGGCGCGTAACGAAATGACCGACCGGGCGCGTAAAAAGCGCGAGGTGTCGCTCTCCGGCTATTTTACGGGCGAAGATGACGACGGTTATCCGGAAGACGAGCTGGCCGAAACCCTGTTCGGCGTACCGCACACGCCGGAGGAGGAGTACCTCAAAACGCTGCTGTGGGAAGAGCTGGGCCAGGCGCTGTCTGAACTTCCACCGCCGCAGCGGGAGGCGTTTGAAAAGACCGAGCTCCACGGCTACAGCATTAAAATGCTGGCAGAGGAGACCGGCGCCAGCGAACAGGCGCTGTTATCCCGCAAGCACAAGGCGGTGCTGTTTCTGCGCACGCGGCTGCGGGACGTCTATGACGCGCTGACAGGCGAATAGCGGCGGCAGACAAAACCTTACACTTCCGGCACTTGTAGATTCATCACTATCGTTTATGATCGGGGCGTCTTGTCACTCTGGAATGTTATGCGCAACCGTCAGCTCCTCGGAAAATGGCTTTTGATTATCACCTGTCTCGCGATGGCGCTTTGCCTCGTGCAGCGTGCGGTGATGCTCAACCATTTTTTACAGGGACTGGATCCGCAGATTTCGCTGAGTGCAGATGCCCCGACTCAAACCAGCAACACTGAACAACCCGGCCCGTCGCCGTGTCAGCTCGGCGCGCACTCGCTGCTTTGCGCCCAGCCGCTGTTCTTCGACGGTGCATTACCGGCCATTATTATCTTCTTCGCGCTGCTGCAGCTGTTGACGCAAGGGCGGGCACTGGCTCCTGCGGAACAGCCCGTTCAGGCACCGCCTCCCCGAATACACCTTAAAAACTGCGTTTTCCGTGAATGAAAAACATCGTCACCACACGATAATTTTTCACTGTTCACGGAGTACAACATGGTTAACCTCTTCAGGGGATTCGTCTTCCTGTGGCTGTCCTGCATCGGCATTGTCCATGCGGCGGACACCGGCTGGCTGGTCTCCCCACAAAACGATCACGCCCGCATCCGCTTTCAGGCGGAGAGGGAACAAACGCATGTTAAAGGCCTGCTCACCGTTGAGCTAAAGCCCGGCTGGAAAACCTACTGGCGATCGCCGGGCGAGGGCGGCGTGGCGCCGAAAATCAGCTGGCCGGAAGGCGTAACGGACAGCTGGTCCTGGCCGGTGCCGTCGCGCTTCGATATCTCCGGCATGACCACGCAGGGCTATCACGATAAGGTGACGATCCCGATTACGCTCGACGGAGCGAAGGGCGACACGCTCGACGGGACGCTGACGCTCTCTACGTGCAGCAACGTCTGCCTGCTGACGGACTACCCGCTGCACCTCGATTTTACCCAATCCGTGGATGAGGGCTTCCGCAGCGCCTTCGGGCAAGCGATGCGCGCCTTGCCGGGCACGTCTGGCGTATCCAAGGATCTCTCTGCCTGGCTCTCTGGCGACAAGCTGGTGATTACCGGCACGACGGACGGGAAGTGGGACAATCCGGGGATCTACTTTGACCCGCTGGAGGGTGACATTCTGCCCGGCGAGCCGGTCATTAAACATGACGGCACTGCGCTTCGGGTGACGGTACCCGTGACCGACGAATGGGGTGATAAACCCGCTTCGTTGGCAGGCAAAAGGCTGTCGTTTGTGCTGACCAACGGCGATCGGGCGCAGCAAACCACCATGACCGTTGGGACAACGCCCGAAGAGACCTCCGTGCCGGACGGGACGGGAAAAATGGTGCTCTTTGCCCTGCTGGGCGGGCTGATCCTGAACCTGATGCCCTGCGTGCTGCCGGTGATGGGCATGAAGCTTAACAGCATCTTGCTGGCGGGATCGAACAGCCGCGCCATCAGGCTGCGCTTTCTGGCCACCAGCGCCGGGATCCTCACCTCCTTTATGCTGTTGGCCGGGATGGTCACCGCGCTGAAGCTGGCCGGAGCGTCGCTGGGGTGGGGCATTCAGTTCCAGAACCCGTGGTTTATTGGCCTGATGGTCGCCGTGACCTTCCTGTTTGCGCTGAACCTGTTTGGGACGTTTGAAATGCTTCTCCCTTCTTCTGCCGCAGGACGGCTGGCGACGGCAGGGGGATCGGGGATCGGCGGCAGCTTCTGCGAAGGAATGTTCGCCACGTTGCTGGCGACGCCGTGCTCCGCACCGTTCCTCGGTACCGCGGTCGCCTTTGCCCTTGGCGCTCCGCTGCACGCCCTGTGGCTGATCTTCCTGATGCTCGGCGTGGGCATGAGTCTGCCGTGGCTGTTCGTTGCCCTGGTACCGAAAACGGCCATGCTGCTGCCGAAACCCGGCCGCTGGATGAACACGCTCAAGGTCATCCTCGGCATGATGATGCTGGCCTCCAGCCTCTGGCTGGCGACGCTGTTGAGCGTGCATCTGGGCGAGGCGGTCAGCCAGATCGTGATGCTGGGGCTGACTGCCGTCGCGCTGGTGTTGTTCGCGCTGAAGGGGCAAAAATCTTCGCCGCTGTTCTGGGTGGTGGTCATCGCGCTGTCGGCGTTCGGCGGGTATCAGCTGCGCGGTCTGCTTAACGCGCCGCCTGACGCTCCGGCACAAAACGTTGCGCAGACTATCCCGTGGCAGCCGCTCAGTGAAGAGGCTATCGAGAATGCGCTGGCGCAGGGGAAGCGAGTGTTTGTGGATATCTCGGCGGACTGGTGCGTGACCTGCAAAGTTAACGAGCACCGCGTACTCAGTCAGCCGGACGTGATTGCCGCGCTGCGCCAGCCGGACGTGGTGGCCCTGCGCGGAGACTGGAGCCAGCCGTCCGCGTTTATCGCGGATTTTCTGGCGAAGCGAAACCGCTACGCCATTCCGTTTAACGCGGTGTATGGCCCCGGTCTGCCTGAAGGGGAAATTCTCTCGCCGCTGCTGGACAAACGCACCCTGGTTACCACCCTGAACAATGCAAAAGGCTAAAGGTATGATGAAAAAACTCTTTATTACGCTTCTACTCCTGCTGGCCCCGCTTCAGGTATTTGCTGCCCAGCCGCTGACGCCTGACCAGGAGCAGCGCGCGCAGAAGATGATCGCTGATTTCCTGTTTAACGATCCAAACTCCCCGCGCATCGGCGCGAAAAACCCAAAGCTCACCCTGGTGGTGTTTACCGACTACAACTGCCCGTACTGTAAAAAATTCGATCCGTACCTGGAGAAGATTGTCGAAAAACATCCGGACGTGGCGGTGGTCTTTAAGTTTTTACCTTTCCGCTCGGAAAGTTCGCTGACCGCCGCACGAGACGCGTTAACTGTCTGGCGTGCGCATCCTGAGCAGTTTATGAAGCTGAACCACACCCTGATGGCGAAAAAGGGGTACCACGATGACGCCAGCATTCAGGAGGCGCAAAAGCGGGCGGGCGTGAGCGTGACGACGCCGGACGAGGAGAGTTTTCTGACGATCAGGCGCAGCCTCATTGTGGCGGAAAAAATGGGGATCCAGGGCACGCCCGCCACGCTTATCGGCGAGGGGCTGCTTCCCGGCTGGGTGCCGTTCGAACAATTCGACGAAATGGTCAGTGAAGCACTGAAAAACCGCTAACCTGAAGGGGGCGAAATGCCCCCGACAAACCGGAGAGGGAAATGAAAAAATTACTGTTACTTTCGGCGCTGGCGACGTCAGGGCTGGTACAGGCGGCTGAAGCCATACCGGATGTGGTGAAGCACTTCAGCGAGCAGCAGAACATCAAAATCATCAAGAAGCTGGATGCGCCGGGCGGGGCGCCAGCCTGGCTGGGGCAGTATCAGGATATGGGCGTGACGCTCTTTCTTACGCCGGACGGCAAGCACGTGATCTCAGGTTATCTTTATGATGACAAAGGGAAGAACCTCAGCGAGGGCTATTTCCAGAAAGAGATCTACGCCCCAATGGGACGCGAGATGTGGAAAAACCTGAATGCGGCGCATCCCCTGAAAGAAGGGGCGGATAACGCCCCGCGTAAGGTCTTTGTCTTTGCCGATCCGTTCTGTCCGTACTGCAAGCAGTTCTGGTCCGAGGCGCAGCCGTGGGTGAAGGCCGGTAAGGTGCAGCTCAATACGCTGCTGGTGGCGTTCCTCAACCCCAACAGCGGACGCAACGCCGCCGCCATTCTGAATGCGAAAGATCCGGTTGCGGCCTGGCGCGAATACGAGCTCTCCGGCGGCAAAAAACTGCCCAAGCCTGAAGGCGAGGCTTCCCGCGAAACGGTTGAGATCCTACAGAAACATCAGGCGCTGATGGACAGCCTGGGCGCTAACGCCACGCCGGCTATTTATTATCTGAATGCGGAAAACGAGCTGCAGCAGGTGGTGGGGATGCCGGATGCGCAGCAGCTCGAGGCGATGTTCGGGCCGAAGCCGTAAAAAAACAGGCAGAAACGGGCGTTTCTGCCTGATCGTTACTTAGCTACCCCAGCGTCCACGGAGGTAGTTTACCGCCTGCTGGGTCTGCGGCTGGTTCAGGTAATCTTCCCGGAACAGGATGGTGCCGTTGACGTTGGGCAGCGAATCGTTGAGATCGAGCTGCTTTTTCAACTCCGGCACGCCGCCCTGAACCGTCCAGTCCGGCTCGTTTCTCGACGGTTCGCCCACCTTGTAGAACGCAATGCCGATATACAGGCGTGTGTGGGTCGGCTTCACGACGTCGGCCCACCATCTGGTCAGCACGTCGTAGCGCGCGGCATCCCGGGAGAAGGGCCAGTAAATCTGCGGCGCGATGTAGTCCAGCAGGCCCTGCTGCACCCACTGGCGCGTATCGGCGAAGGATTCATCATAGGCCGCGGCGCCCCGTGTGTCGGAGCCTGCCGGGTCAAAGGAGCGGTTACGCCATACCCCCGCCGGGCTGACGCCAAACTCAACGTCGGGCTTTGTCTGCTTGATCGCGCGGGAGACCTGGACGATCAGCTGCTGCGTGTTGTACCTTCGCCAGTCGGCTTTTGAGGCAAATCCCTGGCCGTACTGCCGCCAGGTCTGTGAATCATTCAGCGCGGAGCCCGGCGATTCGGCATAGAAGTAATCATCAAACTGCACGCCGTCTACCGGGTAGTTCGCCACCACTTCGGTCACCACTTTGGTTATCCAGTCCCGCACCTCGGGAATGCCCGGGTCGAGCACAAAGCGGTCACCCGAAATGCGGACCCATTCCGGGTGCTGGACATAAACGCTGGACGGCGTCTGGTATGACGTCCGGTTCAGGGCGGCGATGGTGGACGGTTTGGTTTTGGTCGACACGCGATAGGGGTTAAACCAGGCATGGACCTTCATGCCGCGCTTGTGCGCTTCATCGAGCATAAACTGCAGCGGGTCGTATCCCGGATATTCCCCGATGTTGCCCGTCAGCATATCCGACCAAGGGAGAATCTTTGATGACCAGAGCGCCGTGCTGTCCGGCTTCACCTGGAAAAAGACCGTGTTGATGCCGAGTTGCTTAAGGTTGTCGAGCTTTGCGATCAGCGCCTGCTTTTGCATCGCGATGCGCTGGTCCGCGCTGCGGCCATTCACCGAGGCCACCGGGGGCCAGTCGAGACGCGAGACGGTCGCCAGCCAGATGCCGCGCATCGGCTGGTTTGCCTGCGGCGTCGGTTTGCTGACGGTGGGGAGAGGGGTAACCAGCGATTTCGGTGGTTTTGAGGAGCAGCTCACAAGTAAAAGCGCGCAGGCAGCCAGCGCACCGATCCGTTTTACGTGTCGCGTCATTTGCGTATTAGCTCTTGATAATCCGACTGTTGGCCCAGGGATTAAAGGCGGGCGCCGCCTGCGCTGTATTTCCCTCATCGTTGAGAGAGTCCAGATACAGGGCTTCCACTTCCGCGCGCGCCCATGGGGTACGGCGCAGAAATTTCAGGCTCGATTTAACGCTGGGGTCTTTTCTGAAACAGTTAATTTTGATGCGGTCGCCCAACTCGCTCCAGCCATATTTCGCCACCAGGGCGTTGACCATCATCTCCAGCGTTACGCCATGCAAAGGATCTTTGGAAATATGTGCAGTCATAGGCGTCCGGATGTCTCGATTTTTAGGGGATTGGGGTAAACGCTGAAAGGGTACAAGAAAGCAGGGGAAGCGGCAATTTTCCTTTTCCCCTCGCTCACTTTATGACGGACTCCGTGCGCTGATTTTCGCCGACAATTTTTCCCGCACTGTTTTTTATCGTAAACCGAATCGACACGTCATCCTGGCCCGCGGGCGTGGCCGTCAGCGTTTTAATCATCGTTCCCGAGTCTGCTGCGATCGTCATCGTCGTCGTGCCTTTTGCCAGCACCTTATCGCGCTGGGTGATGTGCCAGTTCAGACGGCATTCGCGGCACGGTTTCCAGGTGTCGTTGATGGCCCACAGACGCACGGTCGCCGCCGCCCCGGATTGCCACTGCGCCGTGACCGGCTCAATGGACGGCAGAACAGGCTGGTACGCACGTTGTAGCGCGTAAAACCCGGCCTTAGGTTTACGCAGGTAGTCCACCACGCCCCAGTTGATGGAGGGCCAGGTTTCCACGAACATGAAGTGGAACAGGGCCGTCACCGGCTGGTAGCGCTGTCGGCGATAGCTTTCTGCCGCCGTGGCCACCAGCTGAGACTGGTACGCCTGAGTATTGCGAATCATCGCCTGAATGTTCTTCCCGCGCGGAATACCAGCAAACTTAAAGGTCTGGAAGGGCTGAAAATTATGGTATTTCCAGACGGTCCAGCCGGGATCGTCAGCGGCGGTCGTTTTTGGCCAGAGCGACGCCGCCGGGATGATGGTTTTTAGCGTTGATAAGCGGGGAAGCGCCTGCGCGCCGAACTCGGTAATGATCCCCGTTTTAGCCGGTGCAAGCAGGTCGCGCACGGTACCGAAGTACCAGCCCGCCCAGTAATGCTCCTCGACGGCGGAAAAGCGATGCACGATGCGCGAAGTATCTTCGGCAAGCGTATCCGCTACCTGCTGCGTGAGCGCGCGATTCAGATCTTTATTCCAGTCCGGGAAGCGTTTTTCCATCCACGGCGAATTCCACGGCGGTTCGTTATGCCCGCCCCAGACGATGATGGCGGGCGAATTGCCAAACTGTTCGATCATCTCCCGCGTCTGGCGAACCGCGTTTTTCGTAAAGGCGTCTCGGCTGTCGTAACCCCACTGCAGCGGGACGTCCTGCCAGATCATCATCCCCATCTCATCGGCCACGTCATACAATGCACGTCCGGCAACGTGTCCGTGCACGCGTATGGCGTTGGCGTTCATGGCTTCCACCAGACGAAGATCGCGACGGTATTTTTCTCGCGTCATGGTGCTGAGCCAGGGGGAACCGATGTAATTACTGCCCTTAATGAAAAGGCGTTTGTCGTTAATGAGCCAGCCCTTATTGTCGGGCTGTTCGACGATCTTACGCAGCCCGGTGCGGGTGACCGCCGTATCCATCAGGCCGTTTTCATCCCGCAATGCCACGCGAATGGTATACAGGTGCGGTTTCCCCGTGCCGACGGGCCACCACAGTTTTGCCTTCGGCATGGGCAGCGTCACCTGCACGGAATGGGCGCCGCTTTCGAGGGTAACCGGAAAATCAGCCTGATAGCGCTTGCCGCTGAAATTGGCGGGCGTAGCGGTGAGCCGTACGGTCGCCGGGCCCGGATCGAGCGCGCGATAGCGAATCTCCGCCTTTAACGCCGGGCGAGTCAGCCCCTGCCTCCAGTCGGGCCGCAGGATGGTCTCATCAAGGGTAGCGCCCCGGCTAAGATGCAGCCTGACCGGTGCCCAGATGCCGCCTGAGTTAGCGTCCTGTCCTTGCGGCGACCAGGCCCCACCGGGACGCGTGTCATGCTGGTTAAGGATCCCCTTCATGAGCGTTTTATGCAGCGGCCAGACTTTAGTGGGATCTTCGTAAGGGCTGTCGACCCTGACCACGAGCTGGTTGTGACGTTGTAACGCCGAACGGGCATCCAGCGAAAAGCGCTGAAAATAGCCCTCATGCTTGCCCAGCGGCTGGCCGTTCAGCGTCACCTCTGCAAGATAATCGACGCCATCAAACACCAGGGTACTCATTACGTCGGGGGGCTGCACGGGCAGGGAAAACGCGTGCTTATACCACAGCGCGCCCTGATGATCGTACCCGGCGCTGTACCAGTTGGCAGGAACCTGAAGCGGGCGCCAGCCAGATGCGGCAGGTTGTGCGCTGTCATTGGCATCCTGAACCTGCCATTCACCTGCCAGAGACCAGCTGACCGGCACGGAGTTCGCCACCGTGTGGGTGGTCAACAGGGCAAAGAGCAGCGCGCAGTTGCGAGTCATCATGCGTTTACCCCGCGTGCGGTGAGCCACGCCATCAGGCGCAGCGATTCCTGGCGAAGGTTGTCATTCAGGGCCGCAAGCTGTTGCCCCTCCAGCGCATGCGCGTCGCTTTCCAGCACCTGAAGCTGCTGTGCGAGCATGCTGAAGTCCAGGGTGACGGCCTCTCCGCGCAGCTTGTGGGCCGCGCGGCGCAGCGCCTCGCGGTCGTTGCTGTCAATCGCCTGGGTAATGGTTTTGATTGCTTCATTTAGCCCTTCGCCAAACAGGGCCAGCAGCTCCTGCACCAGGGCGGGATCGTCAGCGCACTGCTTCAGCAGGCGTGCTTCATCCGGAAAAGCGGAGGTGTCTTCGTGGTGCTGGAGTACGCGGGCAATCTCTTCAGCGAGACGCTCCTGGCTGATGGGTTTGGCAATGTAGCCGTCGAAACCCATGTTAAGACAGCGCTCTTTGTCCCCCTGCATGGCGTGTGCGGTCATGGCGACGGTGGGCTGAGCCGGGCCGGGGCGGGACCGTTCTTCTTCACGCAGCAGGCGAATGGCGGTTTCTCCGTCCATCTCTGGCATCTGAAGGTCGATCAGCAAAACGTCCCACGTATCCTCGCGCCAGCGTTCCAGCAGCGTGACGCCGTTATCGACGATCTGACAGGTGTGTCCGAGCCGCTCGAGCAGGCGCGCGGCGACCTTCTGGTTGACCAGATTATCTTCAGCCAGCAGGATCCGCAGTCCCGTAGCCCCTGGCGAGGCGACAGGCGCGGGGGGGCTTTCACCCACGAGCGCCGGCGAACGTTCAAACGCGGCGGCAATCGCCTGATGTAATTCATCCTGGGCGATAGGCTTATGCAGATAGGTCTTGATCCCGATCCGCTTCAGCATATTGATATCAAAATGTCGGCTCATGGAGCTCAGCATAATGATATGGCTCTCAGCAACCTGCGGCAGAACTGAAAGCTCAAGGGCCAGCGACACGCCGTCCATATCCGGCATCTGCGCGTCCAGCAGGATCAGCGGCCAAGCCGTTCCCGTTTTAACCCGGTTGATGGCCTCGCTGGCGTTGTTAACGCAGGTGGGTTTCAGCCCCATCTGGCTGAGCATCGCTGCCAGCAGCCGCAGGTTGGTCGCGTTATCATCAACTACCAGCACGGGTTCCCCGTTAAAGCGCTGGCTATGTGGGCGCTCTCCGGACGCAAGGGTCTGCGCCGCCAGCGGCAGCGAGAACGAAAATTCGCTGCCTTTTCCCGGCTCGCTGGAGACCGTTAATTCGCCCCCCATGGCCGCAACCAGTCTTGCCGAGATGGTTAGCCCGAGCCCCGTACCGCCGTAGCGGCGGGTGGTTGAGTTGTCCGCCTGGCTGAAGGCTTCAAAAATAGCCTTCTGCTTATCTGCCGGTATGCCAATGCCGCTATCGCGCACGCGAAAACGCCATCTGTCCGCGCTATCGTCGGGCTCAACAATCAGGATCACTTCTCCCTGATGGGTAAACTTCAGCGCGTTACCCAGCAGATTGGTCAGGATCTGGCGCAGACGCGCGCCGTCGACCAGCAGCACGTCGGGGACGCCGGGCGCAATATCAACCAGAAGCTCAATGCCTTTTTCGCTCGCCCCCGGCATGTGTGGGCGAATAAGCGACTGAATAAAGGTGCGCACAGGCACGGGGTCCGCCTCCAGCTCCACTTTGCCGGCTTCAATTCGGGAAAAATCGAGAATGTCGTTGATGATATGCAGCAGAGACTGGGCAGAGCTCATCACCAGGGTCAGATAATCGCGCTGATCGGCACTGAGAGACGTATCCAGGCACAGCTGAGTCATGCCAATAATGCCGTTCATCGGGGTGCGAATTTCATGGCTCATATTCGCCAGGAACGCGCTTTTCGCCTCATTGGCTTTTTGTGCCTCAATGGCCGAGGCGAACGCCTGAATTTCAGCCTCTTTGCGCCGCGTAATATCCTGCAGCGTGCCAATCACGCGCTCGGCGTTTCCCTCAATGGAGAGGGTGACCACCTGGCCGGACAGCAACATCCATCGCAGACCTTCGGTAGGGTGATGCACGCGAATTTCACATTCAAAGACCGGACGGTGATCCTGCTTCGAAGCGTGCAGCGCCTTGCGTAGCGCTGCGCGATCGTCCTCGTGGACCTGATTGAGGAGAAAACGCACCGGATATCGCCACTGGGTGCGCGACTGGCCCAGCATGGCAAGCAGGGTGTCGTTCACCTGGAGCGTGTCGCCGGAAACCTGCCAGTCCCAGATCCCGATATGAATGGATTCCGCCGTCAGCAGAAAGTCGTCATGCAGCTGGTGGCGCGCCCGCTGCGCTTCATCCAGCTCCGTGATATCGCTGTGCAGGCTGACAATGCCGCCGTCCGCAAGCCGCTGATGCTGCACGAAGATCCGCCGCTGGCCGGCCTGCCGCACTTCGCAGTGTTTATCCTGTCGACAGTTGCGCACGATCGACTCACGCAGCGTCTGGCGCAGGCCGGGGTCGACGTTGTAAACGGCATCGATAAAGCGTTCCGCCAGCGCCTCAAGTGTCGTTCCCACCTTCAGCCACGGGGTTATGACCGGATAAAACAGGGCCACGTTGTGATTCCAGGCCTGAAGGCGTTCCTCGCGGTCATAAATCATGACGGCGGCCGGCAGTGCGTTAAGATCGTACGTGAACGAACTCATCGTGATCCTCCCTACGCGCGGTAGTGCAGTTCTGCCTGTCGGCGCAGGTATTCCAGCCCGGGCGCGATCGCCATGGCCCAGGCCGTCAGGATCTCATCGTCGCACTGCGGATCGCGCTCGCTCACCGCGTTCAACATCGCTTCGCGCCACAGGGCAAAGAATCGCGGGGGGAGGTGGAGGCCGTCGTCGCTTTGCTCCCGCGCCAGGCGCTCGAGGAAATCAGGGACAATCAGGGCGCCGTCTACCGCAAGCATGGCGAAGAAACTTTTAAACAGGGTCTGCTGACCCTCCCGATCCGGCAGACGAGAAAAATGCGCTTCCGTTTCGGGTGACATGTGGACGAAGGCGTCATAGAACGTCTGAAAAAACGCGGTTTTTTCATTATTCGGAAAGACGCGGTTCAGGCTGGATTCAAACAGATCGCGATAAAACTTCACGGCGTCCTCCTTATGGTGCTTTCGCCCGGCAGACAGTGCCCGACAGGCGTGTATTCCTCTGCCAGACGGCGTGAAAAATAGCTCTCTTTCTTCGACCGACGAACGTCAAACAGCGGCCCGGCGTTGTGTTTAAAGAAAAGGGCTTCCAGAACCGTGGCATTGGTTGAGAGGGTTAAGGCAGCGTTGGTATCGCCCGTGGCTTCCTGACGGCCTTCGTACCAGCCTTTCTGCGGATCGTTAAGGTGTTTTGTGACCGTCATCAGCACGTCGGTGTACGGGGTGTCCCACAGGGCCCACAGGGCAAAAACCGCCTTGGTCGATACCTGCGCGAAACGGGTGTAGTCCCGGCCATCGTCTCCGACCGAGTTCCAGGCATAGCCATTTCCCCAGACCGTATCCTGGATATGCCAGGGCGCCTGAGAGAGCGAGAAATCTGCTCTGGCCGTCAGGATCTTATCGGTCTCCCAGCGGCTCTTCTGGCTCAGCCAGACGTTTTCGGCCTGCTTGCGCAGGTGCTTTTGCCGATCGGCCGCAACGCCTTCGGGCTCCCAGCCAAACTCCAGACCCGGCAGCATATAGGGAAGGGTGGTGATCAGGGAGGGCTGCCACGTGGTGCGCGGATCCCGGGCATCAACGGCCAGACGCCGCTGGGCGATGATGACGTGGTGCGCCGGGGGCGTAAACGCTTTCTCCGGGGAAAACCCCCACAGCTGAAACGCCGTCGCGGCATATTCGCTCTCGCCCAGGCGCAGCTCCTCGCGCACCACCGGCTGGCCGTTTTGCAGGGAAGATGACCACAGTTCACCTTCGTCGTCGATGACCGGACAGAAATTCCAGCGCAGGATGATTTTATCGAGGTATTCGCTGTACTGCGGTTCCCGCTCTGCGGTAAGGCGCAGGGCGAGCATCAGACGCGCCATATCGCGCGCGGACCAGCCGTTTTTGCTGGGCTTGCCGCTAAAATCGACGGGCGTCGCCGTCTGGCTGGAATAGAGTCGGCCCGGCGTCCGGGCATCGGTCAGCATCAGACGGTTAAGGGTGCCCATGATACGGGTTAAGCGAGCGTCATACTCGGCATCATCAATTAGCCCCAGCTCTTTTGCCGCCAGCAGGGCAATAAGCGTATCGCCCATTTGCCAGAGCGTGACGCGAGGCTGTTTGTCGCTCCCGTTGACCAGGCCCGTTTGCGGCTGGGTATTATTGACGAAATAGCGCCAGGCGATCGCCGCCCACGTCTGCTCCTCCGGCGTCAGGGCGGCAATACGCGCGCTGGAGTGCCATCCGCCATGGATGAGCCAGCGCCAGCCTGCGCCCTGATGGCCAAACAGGGCAAAGACGATCGCGCCTGCGAGGAGTAATCCCGCGAGCCCTCTGGCTAAGGTTTTAAGCATTGCGCAGTCACCGGAGGCAGTTTAACGGGCTCGTCCGCGCTGCATGACGCGCACTGACAGGCCTGACAGGCGGGTTTGGTACGCTGCGTGACGCCGGTCCGGTCGCACCAGCTTTTTACGGCCGGTGTGCTGGTCAGGAACGGGCGACTGCGCAGCGCGTTGTTCTCTTCAAACTGATCGAGCAGCTTTTGATCCCACAGCGACGGCGCAAAATCCTTGCTCTTCGGGTTGTCGGTGTTGAAGGCCAGCAGTTTTCCCTCTTTTTTGAACAACAGGGCCTCCAGCATGATGCCGTTATTGTTCGCGGTGAACTCTTTGATCGGGCCGTCACCGTTTTCATACAGCCCTTCGTAGTAGCCTTTTCCCTCTTCGTTGGCATTCTCAATGGTGTTCAGCAGGCGGTCGGTATAAGGAGAATTCCACAGCACCCACATGCCCAGCGCCGCCTTCAGCGAAATCGCGGCAGCGTTAGGGACAAACTGGCCCTTATCGGTAATGGTGTTCCAGTTGTATCCGTCGCTGAAGACGGTGTCATAGACGAAGTAAGGCGCCTTATCGAGCTGGTGCTCGGAGCGCGCGGTCAGGACGCCGGTAATGGTATAGCGGTTCTCCTGAGCCTGATAAACGCGGTCAGCAAAGTTTTTCATCCACGTCAGGGAGTAGTCGCGCGGGGCGTTATCCCGGTCGGTCGGTTTATCAAAGCCGAACTCCAGCCCGTAGAGCAGGTAGGATTCCGTCACCACGTAGTTATGCTGTGACGTGTTGCGCGGGTCGCGTGTATCGTACGGGACCAGCACGCAGTAGATTTCGGCCAGCTCGTAAGGCTGCGGACGGCTGGCTTTACAGGTATTAAACCCCCACAGCTGGAACCCGGCCGCGCCGTACTCTTCATAGCCCAGCCGACCTTCCTGAACATATTTCGGCTGGCCGTTCTCCAGATAGGCCCCGTACAGCGTGCCGCAGGGGTCGATCGCGTGGCTGAAATCCCAGCCGAGCACCACGTTATCAATGCTGTTGCCGTATTCCGGGTAACGTTCTTTGATGATTTTCAGCCAGACCAGCATTCGCCCGATATCCAGCGCCGAGAAGCCAATTTCGCCGGGCTTGTTGGTGTAGTCCACTTTCTGGCCGCTGATGGTGTTATAGGCTTTGTTGGGCAGCTCGTTGCGGAACAGTACCAGGGTGTTTAACGTGGCGAGGAATTTCAGCATCCGGCGGTCAAATTCCGCTTTATCAATGATCCCCAGCTCGCGTGCCGCCGTCAGGGCGGCCAGATAGGAGGCGCTGTCCCACATGGTGGTGGAGGGATATTTGTTGACCGCATTCACCAGGCCCGTCGTGGGCTGATAGTTGGAGACGAAATACTGCCAGGCGTTTTTCGCGATGGTCATCTCCCGGGCGGTCAGCTCGCCGCTGCGCGGAGAGTAACCTGATGCAGGCAGCTCGGTATCCGCACGCACGGTCGATAAGGCCAGCCAGCAGATCGTTATTCCCGTGAGCAGGTGGAAAAGGATCGGGGATCGTGGCTTCATGGCGTTGCTCCTGCTGAGGGGGAAGTGTAGAGGCAGGCCAGACAGAGCATCTGACCATGCGCGATGTAAGACAGACTTTCCAGCACAATGGCATTGGTATCGGCGTCCACGACGGCATTGACGCTGTTGTTGAGATTTAACCCGCGCTGCCAGCCTTTACCCGGCACCTGAAGGGCCAGAACCTGCTGGCGCAGCGCTTCGCTCCAGCTGTTGCGGAACAGGGCATACCAGGCAAACGCGGTGCGGGTGGAGGTAATCGCCACTTTCTCTGGAACCTCGTCGCGCAGGTTGCGCGCCTGAACCGGCTGCCTGTCCGGCAGATCGTTGACGTAATCCGGCGCCGGTTCGGCATAATCCGTGCTGACCGGCGGTTTTGGGGTGCGCAGGCTATGGCGCCGCTGCTGGATCTGCATAATCCGCCACGCAATTTCAGCGCTCTGCGCATCAAAGCCCAGCTCAAGACCGGTTAACAGATAGGGGAGACTGATCAGGGAGGTTTGCTTGCCCCATGGCGTGCGTAGTCCCTCATCGGGCACCATCACGCCATCCAGATCGATCATCTTTTGCCCTTCAGGCGGGTTGGTCACCGCGAGGCCTGCCGCGCTGTCAATCAGGCGCAGCGTATGGCTGGCATAGAGACGATAGCCAAAGCTGTCCCGCTGTTCGTCATCAGTCAGCGTCCAGTGATGGAGCGGAACGGCCGCCTGACTTTGAACGTTATTTTCAATCAGTGCGCCGGTGTTCCAGAGGCTAAACAGATCGTGGATAGCCGCCGCGTGCTGAGGATAGCGCCACAGGAGGGTCTGAAGCGCCGTCAGCAGGCGGCTCAGCCCAATTGCCGAGGCGTCGGGTTTGCCGAGGATCTTCAGAGTGTCCGCATGGTAATACGCGGCAGGGAGGCCTTGCTTGTTGAGCGGTAACTGCCCCAGCGTGAACAGGGCCGTGCCGACCCTCTCGTCGAATTCATCGGCGGAAATAATGTTGAGCTGTTCTGCGGCAGCGGTCGCAAACAGGTAGCTCCCTACGCTCCAGAGACTCAGCCACGGTTCGCCGTCGCTGGCGTTCGCCAGACCGTTTGGCTGGGTATTATTCACGTAGTATTGCCAGGCGACGCGCGCCCAGATGGCTTCGTCATAGGTCAGCGCGCGTTTCGCAGGCAGCGGCGGGAAGTCTTTACTGAGCGCGATGCCGCCGCTGCTTTCCACGCGCGTGGGCATCTGTTTCTCCACCCAGACCACAATGGCAAAGCCGAGCAGGAAGCCGAGCAAAATGGTGAGGTAGCTGCGCGCGGGCAGCAGGGCATCACGTATCCTCATTGGGTGACCTCGTCCTCTTCAGCGGGCGTCCACATGGCCGCGAAAATCAGCGGCAGCATGGCGGCGATGTTCACCCCTCCCCAGAAAATATTGATGACGTAGCCGGAGGGGTCGTCCACCTGTCCACGCGCCACCTGGATACCGCCCCAGATAAGCCCTGCGAGGGTCAGCACCACGATGGCAATCTGCGGCTTCACCAGGTAGAGAAAACGGCCCGTCTGCCGCTCTTTTGGCGTGACGTGAAATTTAATCTGCTCGCCCCGCAGCACCGTATTGAGCGCGCGCAGGTTCATGGAAAAGAAGGAGAGGTAAGAGGCCCTGCCGTCCCAGGCCGAGATCCCCCAGGTGCCAAACATAAAGGCCAGTTCAGAGAAAATAAAAAACGGGAGAAAATGCAGATAGAACGGCGTCGACCAGGCGGACACCGGCGGAATGCCGGTGAACAGATAGATAATGGGCGAAATCAAAAACACCGTGTTCCACACGCAGGCCATGTACGACCAGAAGGTGGTGGCATACATCAGCGTCTGGGGGAGGGAAAGCCTGAAGCGGCGACGGCTGAAGATGTTGTCATGAAACAAAATATCCAGCGAACCGGCGGCGTACTTAAAGCGCTGGATCATCCAGGTGAGCATATCCTGCGGAGAGAGCATCTTCGACTCCACCCGCGGATGCATAACCGAGCGCCAGCGTCGTGCGGCGTCACCGTGCAGCAGCACCGAGGTGTAAATATCTTCCGAGACGTGGAATTTGTAGGGGGTAAGCTCGGTGTCAAACGCCACGTGCGGACGCATTGCATTCTGCAGCGCGTCCCGGGTTTCGTCATCGCGGATGTCGCGCGTATGTCGATGGATCTCCTCTTCGACGGACCAGACATAGCTTCTCAGCGCGGCCTGCATGACTGCCTCACGACGATGAATGGACGCCGCGCCGCAGCAGAAAGCCGCATTCGCCCAGTTGCGCCGCCTCAGGATCACGTCATAGAACATGCGCGGATCATTAAAAAACGGGTCGCGGCCTATCGTGACCGGGCCAACACACTTTTGAATCAGCCAGCCCAGACCGTAGCCCACTTTTCCGGCTTTTCGCTGGCCCCAGCGCGAAAGGTTCTCTCCTTCCGGAAGATCGAAGAACCACTGCGGCGTCTGTACCCAGGCCACGTCCGGATCGCGAAAATAACCCAGCGTATGGCTGAGCAGGGTGGGAAATACTCGGGTATCGGCGTCGCAGATAACAATAAAATCGCCGTCGGTTTGCTCAAGGCCGTTGCGCAGGTTGCCGGCCTTAAAGCCGATGTTGGTCTGGCGAGTGATATAGTTAACGCCTTCCTCTTCACAGACGGCTTTCATCTCCGGGCGGCGGCCGTCATCAAGCACGTGGATGCGGTAGTCAATCGGGAACGGGTACGCCATCTTCAGGGCATCGCGAATGGATAGCCTGACCAGCTCGGTATCTTCCGAGTAGGTGGCAATGAACAAATCCACTTTTACAGGACGAGGTTCTACGGCCTCCTCAGGCGACAGACATTCGTTAATTTCGCCGGGCGGCGGACTCTGAGGAGGATCCTGTTCTTTCCACAAATTGATGGTAAACAGCACGGTGCCAATCCACGCCAGGGTTTCGGCGAGGACCAGCGGAATGGCATACCATAGTGCGTCAGTATTCAGGGAGGCGGTCCAGCGCCAGTAAATATAATTGGCACCCAGAATAAGCGCCGCGACCGCTAACACCTGCCAGGTCATCATTACCCAACGCGGTGTTGTTAACGGCTCCGGAGGACGACGATGTTCAAAACGGGAAAAATAAAAATCCATAGTTCCGGCGTTCCTGATTCCGTGAAAATGCAGACCCATTCTGCTGCGCAGACAGTTGCCCAAAAGCGAAAGAAAATAGCGATTAAACAAGATTTAAGATAAGTGTAGAACGCCGAATAAAAGTGTCCAGCCACGTTTTTATTAATATTTAGCGGTGGTTAATTCAGCTTAAATTCTGCTTAATGATGTTTCATCGGCCGTCGATATATTGCGGTTACTATTCCTTTAGGCTATCTACTTTATTTAGATCTTAATTTTCGTTTCCAGGCAAAGGACACCCTATGAGCCATGTTGCGCCGTCGGTAGCGCAAGAAGATGACGCTAAATCAACAGCATGGCGTTATGCCGTAGCAGGTGCACGGGACCTGAGAATTGACTTTATGCGCGGCATAGCCCTCGTCATGATGGTCGTGGCGCATACGGAGGTCATGTCGGTATTTAATATATTCTCCTGGGAGCGTTTTGGGCTAACAACCGGTGCAGAAGGCTTTGTCATTCTCTCGGGGTTTATGCTGGGAATGCTGAATCGCGCGCGTCTGCAAAAAGTGGTTTTACTCACAGTTTCCTGGGGGCTTTATCTCAGGGCGTGGAAAATATATCGCGTAAATATCATTATCATAGTGTCATTTATTCTGCTGGCCTATATCCCACATATTAATGTGTTCGAGGTCACCCATTTTACCGACCGTTTTTCGGGTCAAAGTTGGTCGCTTTATCCTGTTACGCCGCAAATTAAAGAGACCTGGTTCAACATTATTCTCTATTTGCAGATCGGCCCCCATCAGACGCAGATTCTTGGGCTGTATATCTTTTTGCTGCTCTTTAGCCCCCTTTTTTTAGGGATGTTGCAGAAAGGGAAAGTCTGGTGGCTGCTGGGGCTGTCGCTGCTGGTGTACAGCCTGTGGCAATGGTGGCCGCTTCGGCTGACGCCATCGGAGTTCGAATTTGCCTTTCCACTGCTCGCCTGGCAGTTCATCTTTGTGCTGGGGATGGCCAGCGGCTGGTATAAAGCCGAACTGCTCTCTTTCGCCCGGACGCCTCCGGGGAAAGGGGTGGTAGTGGCGCTGGTCATGGTGTCGCTGGTGCTGGGATTTGTCGCCCAGAACCATACCAACCCGTTTATGCCGCCCGCGCTACTTATGCACGTCATCCCGCCTGACAGCTTCAATACGTTTTATCACACCTGGGCGGCGAAGAACGGACTGGGCCCGGTGAGGGTGCTAAACGATATCGCTCTGATGGTTACCGTCTACCTGGTGCTGACGTATTGCTGGACGCCGCTCAACCGCCTGCTGGGATGGTTCCTGATCCCGCTAGGCCAGCACTCGCTCTATACCTTTATTTTGCATGTGTACGTGGTGCTGCTGGTGAGCCAGTTCATTACCTTCGATTTATGGCGTCACGCCTGGATAGAGAACACGTTAGTGCATGCGGCGGCACTGGGTATTTTGTGGCTGATGGCAAAATACGACGTCGGCGCACGCTGGATACCTAACTAAGGATGGCGGTTATGCGCGAAAAATGGCTTCTGGCGGGCGTGCTGCTCGCCGCGATCCCCGCCGCAGAGGCGGCACAAAATAGTGATAAAGAAACCCTGCGCGATAAGAACGGTGAACCCGTTCAGGCAGGCGTTTTTACCAGCCGGTGGGGGCGTTTGTTCTCGGGAAATGACAAGAAATTTTCAGGGGCTCTGAGCTTCAGTTCAGGGCTGAAAGAGCAGCTGGTGAGCGTGCCTAATAGCTCTGACAGCGCCGCGCAGGAGAAAAAAATAAACCAGACGCTCAACCTTAGTCTGCAGTATTCCCCGTACAGCTTCTGGTTTGCCAACATTACCTCCCGGTTGCCGGTCAGAGATACCACCCGCTATACCGCCGATTTTCGCTACAGCTTCGGCTATGACGACTGGCACGCCAATACGTTCAGCCTGGTTTACGGTAACTACGGTGAAAACCACTTCTGGACGTCAGGCAGCCGGAGACATACCTATTTCGAACAGGGCGCCTTCACGCTGGCCTACAAGTTTTCACTACCGAAACCGGTTGAAAACACGCTCCTGATTAATAAAGGGGATTCCATCATTTGCCAGGTCGGGTACAGCTGGGTGCCGCGCTACTACGACCTCAGCAGCGATGACATCCGTAAAAATAAAAACGTCATGCTCGGCGGCTGCGGCTACACCTTTAAACAACATTTCTTCGTTCGTGCGACGGCATTCTGGTTCCCGGACAGCAGCCAGCAGCAGCCCTGGAACGGCGATTACAGCTACAGCTTCGGCTACGCGGGCTATACGCCGGGATCGTTCTCTGTTCAGTATGCTAACTATGCGGGGACGCGCTATCCGGGGCACGGCAACGGTAACGCAAAATTCAGGGAAGGGACCGTGAGCCTCATCTGGTTCTTACCGCTATAGGAGGGATACATGTCGGCGCTGCACGTGTTAATCGTTGAAGATTCGCTGATTTATCGTCGGTTACTCTCCCGGATGCTCACCCAGTGGGGGTATCTCGTGAGCGAGGCGGAAAATGGTGTTGCCGCGCTGGAAATCTTGTCCAGCCAGCCGGTCAGCATGGTGATAAGCGACTGGGAAATGCCGGAAATGGACGGGCTGACGCTGTGTCAGACCATCCGCAACCGTCAGTTTGGCCGCTATGTGTATATCATCCTGTTGACGGCCCGTGAGAATGCCGGGGACGTGACGCAGGGGTTTGATGCCGGGGCGGATGATTTTTTGAGTAAGCCCGTTGAACAGGCTGAACTCCGGGCGCGGCTTCACGCCGGGGTCCGTATTTTGACGCTGGAGGCGACCCTCGCGGCGCACAACAAGCGCCTGAGTGAAGCCTTGCATCAGATTGAAAAAGATCTTGAACTGGCGGCACGTGTTCAGCACTCGGTGTTGCCTTCACACCGCTTACGCTACGGCGACTACTTCTCCGACTGGCTTTTCTTACCGTCAGCCTGGGTCTCGGGCGATGTGTTCAATATCTTTCCGCTGGATTCCCATCTGGGATTCTATTGCGTTGATGTCTCGGGTCACGGCGTGGGGGCCGCGATGATGTCCCTCGCGGTGGCTCGCCAGTTTTTACATGGCCGGGTGGTGGACCGCTTCCTGTTTACCGATGAGGGCGGCATTCAGTCACCCGCGGAGGTTGTCAGGATGTTGAACAGCCGCTTTTGCAGTGAAGAGAGCGACATCACCAGTTATTTCACGCTCATTTACGGCGTGATCGATCCAGAAAGCGGGCAGGGATTGTTGTGCCAGGCAGGGCATCCTACTCCCGTCATTGTGAACGCAGACAGCGCCGTCACGTCCGTGGGCGATGGCGGCCCGCCGGTCGGGCTGATCCCAGACCTGAACTGGGAGGACGTCGCGTTTACCCTCAATCCGGGGGATCGCTTATGCTTATTCAGTGATGGTATTACGGAGTGCGAGAACGTTAGCGGCGAGCAGTTTGGCCCGCAGCGTCTCGAACGCTGGCTTCATGAGCATGCCCGGCTCCCGGTTGACCAGCTCCTGCCGCGGTTTGGTGACCACCTGACTGGCTGGCGCAATGCAAATCGTGATGAACCGATCGCCTTAACCGACGACGTGTCACTGCTCGTGATTGAACGTCAGGGAGAACAGAATGATTATTAACACCGAGCGACTACCGCATGCCAACATTCTCACGCCTGCGGTCCGGCGGCTGGATGCCTCCGTTGCCGCGACGTTTAAAGCGTCCGTGACGGAGGAAATTGGCAGCGATCGTAAAGCCTTAATCGTCGACTTTAGCAAAGTGGATTTTATCGACAGCAGCGGGCTGGGGATGCTGGTGTCGTTGTTCAAGCTGATGAACGGAAAAGGCGAAATGGCGCTGTGCGCCCTGAACCCCGGGATCATGAACATGTTCACCCTGACCCGAATGGATCGCATCTTCCGCATCTATCCGGATAAACATAGCGCGCTTGCGCAGCTGGGGCAGTAGATGCAGAGGCCGGAGCAGGCGGAGTTTCCGGCGGCGATCGCGTCCCTGACGCCGCTGTCCGGCTGGCTTGGCGACAGGTTGAGCGCGCTTCCCGTCGATGATGAGTGGCGTTTCGCCTTCGATCTCGCCGCCTGTGAAGTGGCGACGAACATCATCCGCTACGCGCTTCACGAGGATAACTCGCACGTCTTTCGCGTCCAGTTCGATGTCCGTGGCAATGACGTCTGCGTTGTTTTTAACGACGCGGGTGACGCGTTCCCGCAGGAGCGGCTTGAGGCCGCCAGGCGAGACCGCTTCTGCGAAATGTCGCCGCTGCTGGAGAGCGGCAGGGGGCTGATGCTCATTTTGCTGAGCGTCGATCGTTTCACTGTGGAACGCGTGGCGGGTGAAAATATCGCCACGCTTGAGAAGAAAATCAGCGTATGACCGGCGGGCCATACGCGCGTGATTTTATTTCGTGTTGTCAGCAAACAGCTCCGGCGCCCATGGACGTGGATCCACCTCCATAAACGGTGCGCGCTCGAAGCGGTCCTTCAACGCCCACGGCACCGTACAGTCGAAGATCGTCTTGCAGGAAATGCCGTTGCCGCGAATCGAGGTGCTGTAATCCGGCGACTGGGACGGATCGAGCTGGTGGCCGCGGATCCCCGGAATATTGGTGATGCTGACATCGCCCTGCATGCGCGTCGTCATCGCCCACAGAATGTCGTCGCTGTCGAAAATATCCACGTCTTCGTCGACCAGAATAATGTTCTTCAGCTCCGAATAGGTGGCCAGGGCGATAAGCGCCGCCTGGCCCTGACGCCCTTCGTCTGACGGCTGGCGTTTTTTCACCTGCAGTATCCCGAGGAACTTACCGCCGCCCGCAGTATGGGCATAGACGTTTTGCAGGAATCCGGGAATTGCCTCTTCAACCGCATTACGGATGCTGGCCTCGGTCGGCAATCCGGCCAGCGTGGTATGTTCTTCCCCCGGTCCCACCAGCGTCTGCAGGATGGCGTGGTTTCGCATGGTCACGGCTTTCACTTTGATCACCGGCAGGGAGGGATTCGCCTCGCCGCAGTAGCCCGGGAACTCCGGCATCGCGTGGCCGGTGTTGGTGTGCTGATCCTCTCTCACGCGCACGCCCGGAAGCAGTTCACCTTCGATGATGATCTCCGCCCGCGCGATAGCTTTCTCTTTGATCGCCACGCCCTGCACCAGCTCAACCGGCTGCTGGCGCAGCGCCCCGGCGACGCCCAGCTCGTTGTAACCAAACGGCGTGGTTGGGGCCTCAAAGCACGCGCCGATATAGATGGCGGGATCGAGACCCATGTTGATCGTCACCGGCAACGGTTTTCCGGCATCTTCCGCCTTTTTGCGGAACACTTCGATGTGGCGCCCGGCGGCAAGGAACATGGAAAGCTCGTCGCGCTCCTGCACGCAGAGGCGGTGAATGGTGACATCCGTCAGCGAACTGTCTTCCGGATCGCTTGCCAGCACCAGCCCCAGACAGAAGAACGGACCCGCATCAATCGGCGTGTTGGTTGGGGCCGGAAGCAGCTTGCGAAGGTCGAAGTCAGGATCGTCAGCGTAGAAGACCTGCTCCTGACAGGGGGCCTGCGAGGCCGGAACGACAACCGGCGCAACCGGCTTTTTCACCGCCTGGCCGACGTGTTTTGCCAGTTCAGAGGGCTCGCAGCCCAGAAGGAGCGCCGCGCGCTCGCGGCTGGCGTGCATGCCCACCAGGATGCGGGAGTGCGGATAGCCCTTAATGCTGTTGAACATCATGGCCGGGCCTGTACGGGTTGGACGTTTGACCGTGCCACCCGCGCCGATATGGCGATAGACGCCCGCCAGCTCCGCATTGGGATCGACCGGATGATCGGTTTCAATGTATTGCCCTTCGTGGCGCTGCAGTAAGGCGATGGCGCTGCGGAGATCGTTAATCTTGTGTTCCATATTTTCCTCCCTCGGTTGAATACCTCCATTTTTATGGCAATGACCAATAGCATCAATTGCATCATTACTGTTAAATTGATAAGTAAATTAATATCAATTCAGGAAGTCGTCTCGTGCAGTTTCGTCAGATGCGCCACTTCATCGTCGTGGCCGAAGAGCTCCATATGCACCGGGCCGCCGAGCGTCTGAACATGGCGCAACCGGCGCTGAGCCAGCAGATAAAGGCGCTGGAAGAACGTTTAGGCGTCACGCTTTTCAGCCGGGCGAACCGCCGCTTAACCCTGACGCCTGCGGGCGAAGCGTTCCTGGTAAAAGCCAGGCTTGCCATCTCGTTAACCGAGCAGGCAGTGCTGGACGCCAGACAGACGGCAAGGGGCGAGCAGGGCGTGTTAAACCTCGGGTGCGTGTCGAGCGCGATGTTCGACGGCAGGCTGCCCGCCGCGCTGCGCCAGATGCATAGCCGCTGGCCGGCCATTACGATGTCGCTGATGACGGGAAACGTGCAGACGCTCTACGCCGCCGTGCAGAGCAACCAACTGGATGTGGCCATCATCCGCGCGCCGCTGCCGTCGCTGCCGGACGATCTGCAAAGCCGCCCGTTCGCCTCGGAGAAAACGGTGCTGGCGCTGTATCGTCAGCATCCGCTGGCCGGGTCCGCCGCGCTGACGCTTTCGTCGGTGAAAGACGAAAAATGGATCTCCCTGCGCGACCCGGAGGGAATGGGGCTGGAGCAGTATTTCTATGACGCCTGCAGCGGGGCGGGCTTTCAGCCGGACGTGGTGCAAAACGCGACTGACGTGCCCACGGTCATCAGCCTGGTTTCTGCGGGGTTTGGGCTGGCGCTGCTGCCCGCGTCGGCAAAGGCGGTGAGCGTCGAGAATGTCGTCTACGTGGACATCCTCGACCGGCTGCGGGAGAGCGAACTCACCCTGGTTTGCCACCGGATTATACGCTCAGAAGTGCTTAAAAAGTTTCTGGTTACCCTCGCTCAAACCTGACGTCCGGCGGCCCGCAGCAGCTGCTCGCGCAGCCAGGCATTCGCCGGATCCTGGCTGTTTTTCGGGTGCCAGTACATGTTGATGATAATCGGCTGGAGCGGCAGCGGCGGTGGAAAAATATCCAGCGTGCTGGCGAACCGTCGCAGCATCCGTTCCGGCAGGGTACAGACCAGGTCGGTACCGGCAACCAGCGGCGGCGCCATGGCGTAGCTCTGGGTGGACATGGCGACGTGTCGCTGATAGCCCAGCCCGGCAAGAGTTTGGTCGACAAAGCCGGTAAACGGATCTCCCACTGACGACACCACCAGATGGGAAAGCGCGCAGTAGCTTTCCAGATCTAACGGACCTGTTCCGCGCGGATGGCCTTTACGCTGGGCGGTGGCAAACGCGTCGTCGAGGAGTTTGCGCCTCACCCAGCCGTCATGGGCGCCCGCGCTCACGCCGATGTAGATGTCCACATCCCCGTTTTCCAGCTGCTGCGGCAGGTCAGTCATCTCCGGCAGGGCGAAGCGCAGGCGGATGCCGGGTGCGTCGGTTCCCACCTGGTTAAGCAGCCCGGTGCCAAGCATCAGCGCCGGGTTCTCATGCAGCGCGATAACAAAGGTCCGGCTGCTGGTTTGCGCATCAAATGCCGTGGGGGCAAACATCGCGCTGATGCCGCGCAGTACGCTCGCCACCTGCGGCCTGAGCGCTTCCGCTCGCGGCGTGGGTAATACCCCGCGTCCATGCGGGGAGGGAATGAACAGCGGTTCGCCAAACAGCGAGCGCAGACGTGCGAGACGGGCAGAGAGCGCGGGCTGGCTGATGCCCAGCCGAGCGGCCGCATGGGTGATGTTCCTGTCCTGAAGCAGGGCGTCCAGCGTCAGGAGCAGGGCTATGTCCATGTCAGATATCCGCGTCATTGCTCTATTTCGCGCCGCTGGCGTCCCGGTTGGTATAGGTGACAGGGACCCAGGCATAACCGCCTTTCTCGCCTTTCGTCACATAGCCGATGCCCGGGAAAGGCAGGTGCGGGGCGGCAACCAGGTCCTTGTTTTTCACAAAGTCAGCGAACGCATGCTCGCGTACGCTAGCCGCTTTGTTCTGATCTTCATCGTAGGTGATGGTCACCGCAGGCTGCGGGAACTGAACCGCCGCGGCATGAATGATGTCGCCGACAAAGGTGATCTTCTCGCCTTTACTCGTTAGCGTGTAGAAGGCTGAACCCGGCGTATGGCCGGGATGAACCGTGCCGGTCAGACCCGGGAGAATCTCCGATGTACCGCTAAACGGCACCACTTTCCCCGCGTCAAGATAGGGCTTTAAGGTCTTCTGCGCGACGTCAAAGTAGTTCTTGCCGTAGCCAGTTTTCTTCTGATTGTCGTCGTTAAAGAAAAAGTCGATATCCGGTTTGCCAACGAAAACGCGCGCGTTGCTGAACACCACCTTGCCATCTTTCACCAGGCCACCGGCATGATCGGAGTGAGCGTGAGTCAGCAGGACTTCAGTGATGTCCTCGGGTTTTATCCCCTGCGTGGCGAGGCTTTCAACCAGACGTCCGCCAGTATCAGGACCAAAGAGCTGTCCCGAGCCGGTATCCACCAGGATTTTATGTCCGGGTATCGCAATCAGGAACGCGTTGATGGAGACCTCAGCCGGGTTGGTCTGGACGTTTTTCGCGAGCAGTGCATCAATGTTTTGCGGCGTAGTCCGGCGCAGCAGCTTGTGCAGATCCTGCGCGACGGTCCCGTCGGTAAACGAGGTGACCAGGACGTCCCCAACCTGAACGCTGTATCCGCCCGCCGGTTGTTTAACGACGTGCTGGGGCGTCTCTGCCGAGGCCTGGATCGCAGGGTAGAAAAGCAGTGAACTGGAAATCAGCGTGGAAAGAGCAAGTTTTTTCACGGTAAGCATACGAGTCTCCTTTGAAAGTGCTCATCTTACTGCTCCGTAAAATTATAAGAACCTGCCCAGAAATGATAGGACCTATAAACGGGATGGATAGTCAACCGAAGGGCCGGGAAGGCGGGCAATGCCTTTTCCGGCCCGTAAGATCCTATTTTTTCAGCGGTGCGTTCCAGCTATCGAGCGTGGCTTTGGACCAGGCGCCATAAGCGGCATTAGGCAGCACAATCCAGTCGTTGCCGAAGTGTTCGGCGCTGGCTTCAACCAGCTCACGCTGCTGCTCGCTCGGCTTTTTGTTTTTAAACTGCACGGCGAAGTCCGGCAGGCTGTCGCCGAACAGCATCACGATCTGCTGCTTTTTGAGGATGCTCTGGCGGCGCTCTTCCTTGCTGACCGTATCCAGCAGCACGCTTTCGTCAGACACCTGCGGCAGGCCGAGAGCGTTTAACGTCTTCAGCGTGTCGGCTTTATTTTCATGCATACGATCCGAGACATAGTAGATCCGGACCTTGCTCTGATTCACATGGTCAAGAAACGCTTTTGCTCCCGGGATTAAGCCGGGTTTTCCCTGCTTCTCCCAGTCGCTCCAGGTGTCCCATTGTGTATAGTCGTGACACTGCTCCGCGTCGCGCACCAGCAGAGGGGTGTTATCCAGCACCGTTTCGTCGAGGTCCATCACCACGGCGTAATTTTCGGGCGTTTTCAGATCTTTTAACTTCTCGTTGAAACGCTCGGTGGCAAACCGATAGGTTTGCAGCTGAAGGGCCATAATCTCTGCCGATTTCTGCTGATAGCGCAGCGCCATTTCGTACGCTTTCGGTTCACACAGGTCGCGCCCGGCAGCCGTCGCGGTTGCCGCTGCACTCATAACAGGTAATGCCAGCAGTAATGCCTTAGCCATTGAATTCACGCTTTTTTCCTCAACACCCTGGTTAAAATCCCAAAAGCGTAATGAAATTCAGTGACAGAAATATGACCGCGATGTGGCAATGTGTTTCCGCTAGACCAGCATGTAATACCAGAACAGGGCGACCTCGTCTTTTTCCGGCAAGTCGTTGTAGAGATAACGGTCGTACCCGCCCAGGGTAAATCCGTAGTGACGGTAAAACAGGCAGGCAGAGACGTTCACATTTTGCGTTTCGAGTCGTAATCCCGGCGCGTTTACGCTGCGGGCCCAGACGTGGGCGGCGGCCATTAATTTTTGCGCGGCGCCGGTTCTGCGTCTGGTGCGATCAACGGCAATATAATCCACTGAAATAAACTTATTCCAGCCGATCGACGCGGTAATAAATCCGGCTAATTCACCGTCATCCGTTTCCGCCACAAGAAATATGGCGTCCGGATTAACGCAATGGTTTTCAAGCGTTTGAATGTCAAGTTCGTAGGTTTTTATCCACGGCTCGGCGACGGCTTCAATATGCAAATCACAATGGATAAAGGGCTCTCGCGCAATGTGGCTAATGGTGAAAGAAAAGTCACAACATTCAAGACGGACGAGGTCCGTATTTAATCCTTTTCGAATCTGCATAGTATTCCCGATAGTGAGTTATTTCATAAAGAATAGACGAAGCGGTTAAATCCGCTGAGCTCACGCACTTTTAATCCTGAACTAAGCTTGTACTTCGTTCCGCGTAAAATGTGGGTCATTCGAGGACAATGAATGGAATTCAGGACATTTCAAAAGCAGTGGGGTGCTGAGTTTATTTCCGATGACGTTGTACGTTTTCGCGTCTGGGCAGAAGGACAGAAAGAACTTACGCTACGTCTTGCCGCCACCGACGTGCCGATGACGGCAACCGGCGACGGCTGGTTCCAGGCAGACGTCCCTGGCGTCACGCACGGTGCAGAATATCAGTTTGTTCTTCAGGACGGCATGGCGGTGCCCGATCCCGCCTCGCGGGCGCAAAAGGGCGACGTTAACGGCCCCTCGGTAGTGATCGATCCCCGACGTTACCAGCCGGTCAACCGCGACTGGGCAGGGCGGCCGTGGGAAGAGACGATCATTTACGAACTGCACATCGGCACCTTTACCCCGGAGGGCACCTTCCGGGCGGCCATCGACAAGCTGCCGTATCTGGCAGAACTCGGGATTACCCAGCTTGAAGTGATGCCCGTCTCTCAGTTTGGCGGTTCCCGCGGCTGGGGGTACGACGGCGTGCTGCTGTATGCCCCTCACTCTACCTACGGTACGCCGGAGGATTTCCACGCGTTTATCGACGCCGCGCACGGGCTGGGGCTTTCCGTGGTGCTGGATATCGTGCTCAACCACTTCGGCCCGGAGGGGAACTATCTGCCTTTGCTGTCGCCCGCGTTTTTCGATGCACAGCGGATGACGCCGTGGGGCAACGGCATCGCCTACGAGCGCGAGCCGGTGAGACAGTACATGACCGACGCGCCGCTCTACTGGCTGACGGAATACCGGCTGGACGGCCTGCGGTTTGATGCCATCGACCAGATTAAAGACGGCTCGGACACGCATATTCTCGAGGAGATTGCCGCAAAAATTCGCGAGGCCATTCCGCACCGTCACGTTCACCTGACCACGGAAGACAGCCGCAACGTGATTTTCCTGCATCCGCGCGATGAACAGGGCAACGCGCCGTTGTTTACCGGCGAGTGGAACGATGACTTCCACAACGCCGCCCACGTATTTGCCACCGGTGAGACGCACGCCTACTACCAGGATTTTGCCTTTGAGCCGGAGAAAAAGTTCGCCCGGGCGCTGGCGGAAGGGTTTGTCTACCAGGGCGAGGTGTCTCTGCAAACCGGAGAATCTCGCGGGGTGGAGTGCCGCACGCAGCCGCCGCAGTTCTTCGTCGATTTTATTCAAAACCACGATCAGACCGGCAATCGCGCCCAGGGCGAGCGGCTTATCTCCCTCGCGGGTGCCGACAAGACGCGGGTGCTGCTTGCCGCGCTGCTGCTCTCCCCGCATATCCCGCTGCTGTTTATGGGCGAGGAGTTTGGGGAAACGCATCCGTTCCTGTTCTTCACCGACTTTCACGGCGAACTGGCAAAGGCAGTGCGGGAAGGGCGCGCGAAAGAGTTTACTGGCCATGCCGGGCACGATGAAACCGTCCCGGACCCGAACGACGTGAACACGTTTTTCCGCTCAAAGCTCGACTGGCATAAAGTCGCCACCGACGAGGGCAAGACGTGGCTGCGCTATACGCGCCATCTGTTGACGCTGCGCCATCGCTATATCGTTCCGCTTCTGCATCCGGGCGGCGCCGTTGAGGGCCATGTGCTCAAGACCGCGCCCGGCATGGTGGCGGTGTGCTGGCGCTTCCCGTCGGGGACGCTCTCACTGGCGCTTAATATCGGCATTAAGCCCGTCGCGCTGCCCGCTCTGGCGGGGGAGACGCGTTTTGCCTCGCCGGAGGTCACTGACGTTTTACCCCCGAACGGTATTGTCGTTCGCTTTGCTGATGGAGAAGCATCGTTATGATCCCTTCCGCCACGTACCGAATTCAGTTCCGTAACGGCATGACCTTCGACCGCGTTGTGGCGCTGGTGCCGTATATGAAGGACCTCGGCATCAGCCACCTTTACGCATCGCCCGTGTTCACTGCCACGACGGGGTCTACCCACGGCTATGACGTGACCAACCCGAATGAAATCGACCCCGCCATCGGCGGGCGAGACGGGTTTGACCGCATGACCGCCGCGCTTAAGCAGGCCGGTATGGGGTTGATTCTGGACATTGTCCCCAATCACATGTCCACCTCGCTGGAAAACGCATGGTGGCGGGATGTGATTGAATATGGCCAGCAGAGCCGCTATTTCCGCTACTTCGATATCGACGGGTCGCGACCGCTAACGCTCCCGTTTCTTGGCGACACCTTTGAGGCGGAGCTGGAGAAGGGAGCTATCACGCTAAAACGTGACCCTGTCACGAAAAAGGCCGCGCTGGTCTACTACGATGCCGAGTATCCGCTCAACCCCGACACATACAGCGAGGAGAAGAGCATTGCAGAACTGCACAACGCGCAAAGCTGGCGGCTGATGTCCTGGCGGGAGGCGCCGAAGCAGCTCTCGTGGCGGCGATTCTTTGAGATCACCGGGCTGGTCGGCGTTCGGGTTGAAGATGATGCGGTCTTCGACGACACGCACCGGCTGATCCTTGAGCTGGTCCACGCGGGCGTGGTGGATGGTCTGCGCATTGACCATGTCGACGGCCTGGCGGATCCACTGGGCTATCTGCAGCGCCTGCGGCAGGCCTCCGGGCCCGACTGCTACATTACGGTCGAAAAGATTCTCGCCAAAGGGGAACAGCTCCCCGCTGACTGGCCGGTATCCGGTACCACCGGCTACGAGTTTATCGCCTCGCTGGCGGAAGTGCTGGTCGACGACGATAGCCTGGGGCGTCTGGAGAAAATCCACGACGAGACGCTGGGCATCACGGTCGATCGCCACGCGGAACTGCGGGATGCCAAAGGCCTGATGACCGATCGTAATTTTGAGGGTGAATTCACTACGCTGCTAAACCTTGCTGAGGATCTGGCACGCCGCAATGAGGTTGCGCTGCCGCGCGAGGAAATCCGCCACGCGCTGCGCGAACTGCTTATTGCGTTTCCGGTCTACCGCACCTATGGCACCCGGGAAGGATTAACCCCGCCGGACGTGGCGCTGCTCAACCGCGTGGTTGCCAGCGTGGAGACGTCGGAAGCCGCGCTCAGCCTGATCGTGCGCATTCTTACCGGCGACCTGCCGGAAGATTGCCGCGAGAGCGCCGCGCTGTTCAGGACCCGCTTCCAGCAGCTTACCGGGCCGCTGATGGCGAAATCCGTTGAAGACACGCTTTTCTTTCGCCACAACCTCGAGCTTGCGCTCAATGAAGTCGGTGCCGACCCGACCCCGCGCGCGTTTTCCTTATCCCGCTTTCATCAGGAGATGCGCATTCGTCTGGCCCGTCAGCCCGACGCGCTGCTGGGCACCTCCACGCACGATACCAAGCGCGGGGAAGATGCCCGGGCGCGCCTTTACACCCTGACGGAAGCCCCGGAACGCTGGGGGGAAAATCTGGCCCGCTGGCGGCAGATGAACCAGACCCAGGTGCGTTTTCTCAATGACGGTACCGCGCCGAACGCCGCCGATACGTGGATGATCTACCAGGCGCTGGCGGGCGTCTGGCCCGCCACGCTGACACCGGACGACGCTGACGGGCTGGCATCACTGGAAGAACGTTTTATCGGCTTCCTCGAAAAAGCGCTGCGCGAGGCGAAACAGCGCACCGACTGGATCGACAGCAACGAGAGCTATGAGAGCGTGGTGTTGAGCTACGCGCGGCACCTGCTTTCGCCGGACAATAGCCTGTTCCTGCACGATTTCAGCGAGGCGATGCAGCCCTTTATCCGCGCCGGGCTGATGAACAGCCTCAGCCAGACGGTGATCAAGCTGACGGCGCCCGGCGTGCCGGATATCTATCAGGGCAGCGAGGCGCTTAACTTCAGCCTTGTCGACCCGGATAACCGACGCGAGCCGGACTTTCCGGCCCTGGTGCAGAGCCTCAGCGCGGCGGATGCCGGGGTGTTTGACAACCCGGCATGCTGGCGGGACGGCAGGGTGAAGCAGTTTGTTACCGCCACGCTGCTGCGGCTTCGACCGCACTACGACGCGCTTTTCCGCTACGGCGACTGGCTGCCGCTTAAGGTCAGCGGCGATCGCGAGGAGAACCTGATTGTCTATGCGCGTGTTAAGGACGACGAGGCGCTGATTGTCGCCGTGCCGCGTCTGATTTTTGACGTCACCGATAATCATCAGTTGTGGGTCAATACCACGGTCGCGTTACCCGACGAACTGGCCGGGAAGCGCTATCGGGATCTGTTCAGCGGCGAAAGCCGCATGCTGCAAGAAACGCTGGCGTTAACGCCAGAAAAGGGATGTGTACTGGTTCTGCTTACCTGCGAATAATCGTGGAGAACGAAAATGGCAAAGGATACAACGTTTGAAATTCGGGCCGGTCATGGCCAGCAGTTGGGGGCGAATTATGACGGGAAGGGCGTTAACTTCGCGCTGTTCTCCGCTCACGCTGAACGGGTGGAGCTCTGTCTGTTTGACCCGTCCGGGAAAACGGAAATCGCCCGGCTGGAGCTGCCCGAGTATACCCATGAGGTCTGGCACGGCTATGTGCCTGACCTGAAGCCGGGGACACTGTATGGCTATCGCGTCTACGGCCCCTACGACCCGGAAAACGGTCATCGCTTTAACCCGCATAAGCTGCTTATCGATCCCTACGCCCGCGAACTGGTGGGTGACATCGACTGGAACGATGCCCATTTCGGCTATGAGCTGGGGCATGACGAGCTGGATTTGAGCTTTGACACGCGGGACAGCGCGCCGTTTACGCCGAAAGGCAGGGTCATCGACCCGAACGCCTTTGACTGGCAGGACAACAACCGGCCGAACGTGCCCTGGCCGCATACCGTTGTCTATGAGAGCCACGTGAAAGGCTTTACCCAGATGAACCCGGCCATACCACCCGAGCTACGCGGCACGTTTGAAGGCATGGGGCATAAAGCCTCGGTCGACTATATCAAAAGCCTGGGCATTACCTCGGTGGAGCTGCTGCCGGTTCACTGGTTCCCGGATGACCAGCATCTGCTCGACCGCGGCCTGAAGAACTTCTGGGGCTATAACACGCTGGGCTTTTTTGCTCCGGCGTCGCGCTACTACGGCCCGGCGGGGATCCAGGGCTTTCGCGATATGGTACGCGCCTATCATGACGCGGGCATCGAGGTCATTCTTGACGTGGTGTACAACCACACGGCGGAAGGGAACGAGCTTGGCCCGACGCTCTCGTTTAAGGGGATTGATAACTACAGCTATTACCGCACGCTCCCGGACCAGCACCGGTACTACATCAACGACACCGGGACGGGAAACACGGTCAACACCTCGCATCCGCGCGTGCTGCAGATGGTGATGGATTCCCTGCGCTACTGGGCGGAATCGATGCACATTGACGGTTTTCGTTTCGACCTCGGGACGATCCTGGGCCGCGAGCCCGAAGGGTTTGACCCGCGCGGCGGTTTTTTTGACGCCATGACTCAGGATCCGGTCTTATCCCGACTGAAGCTGATTGGTGAACCCTGGGATATCGGTCCCGGCGGCTATCAGGTGGGCGGATTCCCGCCGGGCTGGGGGGAGTGGAACGACAAATACCGCGACACCGTTCGCGAGTACTGGAAGGGGGACAACGTCTCCACGGACTTTGCCGCGCGGCTTCTCGGCTCCGGCGATCTGTACGATCTGCGTGGGCGTCGCCCGTGGGCCAGCGTCAACTTTATCACCGCCCACGACGGCTTTACGCTGAATGACCTGGTGTCGTACAACGAAAAGCACAACGCCGACAACGGTGAGGACAATAACGACGGGCATAACGATAACCGCTCGTACAACTACGGCGAGGAAGGGCCAACCGAGAACCCGGATATTATTGCTACCCGCGAACGGCAGAAACGTAATTTCCTGACCACGCTGCTGTTCTCCCACGGCACGCCGATGCTGCTGGCGGGGGACGAGTTTGGCCGTACGCAGAAGGGGAATAACAATGGGTACTGCCAGGACAGTGAGATCTCGTGGATCGACTGGAAGGGGCTGTCCGAAAACGACGCTGCGCTGCGCGAGTTTACCCGTCGTCTCATTGCCCTTCGCGCGCAACAGCCGCTGCTGCGCCGTGAAAGCTGGCGCGACGGGCTGGAGATCCGCTGGTTCAACGCCGGAGGCGGTCCACAGCAGGCCGAGCAGTGGGATGAAGGCTCGACGCTTGGGGTCTCCATCAGCAGGCCGGATCTGCGGCAGGAGGACGGTATCTGGCACGACGTGCTGATGTTGTTCAACCCGTTTGAAGGCACCGTGCCGTTCCAGATCCCGCAATTTGGCGAAGGGGGATGGGTGCTGGAGCTGTCTACGGCGGATGACGCTGCCACCGGGACAGCGATCACCGAAACCGTTGAGTACGCACTGGCCGGGCGCAGCATTACGCTGTTCCGCCGTCCTTAGTTACAGTGACGCCGCCGCCCGGGCGGCGGTGTCATACAGGGAGGAGATCGTGCGTAACAGCTGCGCGGTCTCGCCAATCGACTTCCCGGCAATGCCGCTTTCCGCGTGGATCGCAATCAGACACGCTTCCCGCACGTCCCGGTATTTCATGCACAGCGCTTTCCCTTCCTCCGTGGTAGAGAAAAAAAGCTCTTTACCCGCTTTCTCGCTCGTCACGTAGCCTGCTTTGACCAGCTTTTTCAGGGCATAGGTCACCACGTGGGTATCTTCCACGTTGAGGACGAAGCAGATATCGGCCAGCTTTTTCTTGCGGTCGCGGTGGTTCACGTGATGCAGCAGCGAAACGTCAAAGGCGCCCATATCGGGCTCGCCGGCAGCCGTCATGCAGCGCACCATCCATTTGTTGAACGCGTTGCTGGTCATGATCAGCGCATATTCCAGCTCTGATAACTCCGCGCAGCGCTCGGATACCAGGTGGCGGGAAGAGACGATCCGGCCATCGTTGATATCGTCGCGATCGGGTGAAGCACTCTTTTCTGAGGTCATAACGTTCCTTAACCAGAAATGTAAACTCATCGATAAAATAAGAACATTTTATTGATAATTTGTTTACATGTTTTTGAGGTTCAGATATAGCTTTTTAGCGCAGGTTTTGCGAAGCCTGCCAACAAAACACAACATCGCTCGCCGCAAATTAAAAAAATAGCCGTCGGCGCGCAACGCTCACTTTCGATAGGGTAAACGTTATGGACGGTACTACGCTGTTGCCGCTGATCGGGATACCGATCGTGGTTATTGGTTTTGCACTGCGCTTCAACCCGCTGCTGGTGGTCGTGGTAGCGGGGCTGGCGACGGGTCTGCTGGTCGGGATGGATTTCGGCATGCTGCTGGAAACCTTTGGCGAGAAGTTCGTCAATAGCCGATCGCTGGCCACCTTCATCCTGATCCTGCCGGTGATTGGTCTGCTGGAATATTACGGGCTTAAAGAGCGCGCCCAGGCCTGGGTGGCGAAGATCGCCAGCGCCACCTCAGCGCGTATTCTGATGCTCTATTTTGTCGCGCGGGAAGGCACCGCCGCGCTGGGTCTGATGTCGCTGGGCGGTCACGCGCAGACGGTGCGCCCGCTGCTGGCGCCGATGGCCGAAGGGGCGGCGCTGAACGAATATGGCGAGCTGCCGCAGCATATTCGCGACAAAATCAAAGCCCACGCCGCCGCGTGCGACAACATCGCGGTCTTCTTTGGGGAAGATATCTTTATTGCCTTCGGGGCGGTGCTGCTGATCGACGCGTTCCTGAAAGAAAATGGTATTCAGGGCATTGAACCGCTGCATATCGGCCTGTGGGCCATTCCCACCGCGATTGCGGCATTGATTATTCATATGACGCGCCTGCTGCGCCTCGATGCAAGTATCCGTCGCGACGTGATGGCCTGGCGTGCAGAGCAGGGTACGCAGGAGGCCGCGCAATGATGACGCTTATCACCATTAACCGCGTGTACTACCTGATTGGCTTTGTCGTGATGCTGCTGGTTGTGATGACCCTGCGCGATCGCGCCAATCCGAAGCGCTTTACCACCGCGCTGTTCTGGTTCTTGTTTGGCGGGATCTTCCTGTTTGGCGATCTGATGGTTCAGGAACTCGGCAAATCGCTGGCGTACCGGATTATCGGCGGCGGGGTTATCGCCATCGCGCTGCTGGCGGGCTTTGGCCTCGTCGGGAAAGGGCACTATAAAATGTCGACCGAGGAGGAGCGCGTCGCGTCGTCAAACCGGCTTAAAAACTGGCTGTTCCTGCCCGCGCTGATGATCCCGGTGGTGACGGTGCTGGGCACGTTATTCCTGAAGGGCGTTTCGGTCGGCGGCGTGTTTCTGCTCGATCAGAAGCAGCTCACCCTGGCGGCGCTGTGCGTGGCCTGCGTCGCGGCGATCCTCACCGGCTGGTGGCTGACCAAAGGCACGCCGCTGCATGCCGTTCGTCAGTCCCGTCGTCTTGTCGATACCATCGGCTGGGCGGTGATCCTGCCGCAGATGCTGGCCATGCTCGGCGGCGTGTTCGTGGTGGCCAACACGGGCGACTCGGTACAGAAGGTGGTGAGTCTGTTTGTGAACCCGGATAGCCGCTTTATGCTGGTGGTGATTTACTGCGTGGGTATGGCGCTGTTTACCATGATTATGGGTAATGCCTTTGCGGCCTTCCCGGTATTAAGTGCCGGTATCGCCTTGCCGTTTTTGATCAACGTGCATCACGGCAACCCTGCGCCGCTGCTGGCGATTGGCATGTATGCAGGCTACTGCGGCACGCTGATGACGCCGATGGCCGCGAACTTCAATATCGTTCCCGCCGCGCTGCTGGAGCTGAAAGACAAATATCAGGTGATCAAGATCCAGATCCCGACCGCGTTAACCCTGCTGGTGGTGAACGTGTTCTTAATGTATTTCCTCGTGTTTCGCTAAGGAGTTGTCATGGAATTAACGCAACATCAGGCCGACGCGTTTGCCCGCATGCCTTTGACCTATTTGCGCCAGGAATACCCGAACCACATTATGCACCTGCTGAATGATGATGGTGACGTTCTGCCGCCGCGCGAGCTGCATCCCATTTTCTACGGCTGTTTTGACTGGCATTCGGCGGTGCACGGTTACTGGCTGCTGCTGCGCTGCGTGCGCCTCTATCCAGAATTACCGTGCCGGGACGCGATCGTCGCGCTTTTTGACGAGCACATGACCGAAGAGAACGTGGCGAAGGAGTTGGCCTATTTTACCGCGCCGTTCCGCGCCTCGTTTGAGCGACCGTATGGCTACGGCTGGCTGCTGGCGCTGGCCCAGGAGCTGAAGCAGTCGTCGCTGCCGCAGGCCGCAGGCTGGTACCAGACGCTGGCGCCGCTCACCCAGGATATTCGCAACCGGCTGGTGGATTACCTCGGTAAGCTCACCTATCCGATCCGCGTCGGGACGCACTACAACACCGCGTTTGCCCTCGCGCTGGCGCTCGATTACGGTCGCGCAGTCGGAGACAAGGCGCTTGAACAGGCGATTGTGGCAGCGGCGGAGCGGTTTTATCTCGCCGACACGCGCTATCCGGCTCATTATGAGCCCGGCGGAGACGAGTATATTTCCGGCGCGCTGACGGAGGCGCTGCTGATAAGCAAGGTGTCTGAAGACTTCCCGGCCTGGTTTGACGCGTTTCTGCCGGAGGTGGGCGCCGTTACGGCACTGATGAACCCGGCGGAAGTGAGCGATCGTACCGACCCGAAAATTGCTCATCTGGACGGATTAAACCTCAGCCGCGCGTGGTGTATGAAGCACATTGCGAAAGCGCTTCCTGCCAGCCACCCGGCGCAACCGGCATTGCGCGAGGCGGTGACGAAACATCTTGCCGCAAGTGTCGGGCATGTGGTCGGCAGCCACTATAGCGGCGGGCACTGGCTGGCGAGCTTTGCGCTACTGGCGCTGGAGTAAACAAACGCGCCGTCTTTCTTGCCGGGTGGCGCTGCGCTTACCCGGCCTACATTGTGCAACGCTTGCCTGTAGGCCGGGCAGGGCGCAGCCTGCTCAGGCTAAATATCACCGAACCCGTCGAGGCGATGACGGCTAGCCACAGTGCAACCTGGATAGCATGTTGATGGTCCCATCCTGCCGCTGCTCCCAGCAGAACCCCCACCACGGCGGCGCCGAGACACTGGCCGAATGTCCTCACAATCGACAACACGCCGGAAGCATAGCTGGCATATTCCCGCGCGACGTTAGCGAGCATTTCCCGGTTATTGGGGCTCTGGAAGCAACCAAATCCCATCCCGCATACCAGACTGCGCAGACAGATATTCCACACGGAAGGATTCTCCGGCAACGTGGCCAGCAGGACCAACCCACCGACAAAGACGATAAGCCCGAGGGTCGAGATCAGCGGCGCGGAGATCGTATCCGCCCAGCGACCCGCGTGCGGCGCGATCAGCACGATGCCAATCGGCCACGGGGTAAACAGCAGCGCCGACACCACCGGGCTGTAGCCATACACGCTCTGAAACAGGAACGGCAGCGCGACAAACGTGATCCCCTGGCTCACAAACGAGGCCAGCGAGGTCAGCGCGGCGAGGGTGAAGCGCCCGTTTTTGAACATCACCGGCGGCAATAAAGGATGTTGCGCGCGCCGGATACGCCAGGTAAAGGCGAAGGCGCTGACCAGCGCGAGAACGCCCCAGCAGACGGCCTGCCGGTTAATGTGCTCCGTCACGTGCTGAAGGCTGTCGGCCATCATGATCGCCGAACCTAACAGGACGGCGGAGAGCACGGCGCCCGGCGCGTCAAAGGGAGTGCGGTCAACGGCCGATTCCCGCGGCAAGGCCCGCCATGCCAGCAGCAGGGCGATGCTGCCCGGAATAAGGTTAATGGCGAACAGCCATTGCCAGCTCAGGGCGTCCAGTATTGTTCCGCCGAGTACCGGGGCTATCGCCGTGCTGGAGGCGATAAGCAGGGCGTGCAGTCCCAGGATACGGCCCAGCAGTCGCCCCGGAAAAACGGACCGCAGGATCGCCGGGGCAATGCTCAGGGTCGCCGCGCCGCCGATGCCCTGCAGAATTCGCATCCCGGTTAACATTTCCGGCGTTGTTGCCAGCGCGCAGCCCAGCGAGGTGAGCGTAAAGGTGGCAAGCCCGGCCAGAAAGATTGGGCGATAGCCCACTCGGGCCGCCAGCGCCGCGAAGATGGCCAACGTCATCGCCGCTGACAGCAGATAACCGTTAGCGAACCAGACCGCAACGTTCGCGGGGACCTGCATCGCGCTTGCCATGGAGGGGAGCGCGATGTTGATCATGGTACCGTCAAAAACGCCCATCAGCGTAGTGGTCATAACGGCGGCCATCACCCTGGCGCGTTCCTGTCCGGGTAAACCTTCATCGCCGGGCTGGTTTGAAAAGAGCGTCATCGTCGTTACTCCGAAAAAGAATCGTGATGACGAAACTATAATCATGCGGTATACAGGGCGGAAGACGCAGCATTTGCACTTAATCATTGCACGTAACGCCATATCTGAGGAGCTACCGTGTCCGATCCTGATTTTAACCTTCTGGTTGCGCTCGACGTTTTGCTGGCAGAAGCCAGCGTAGCGGGCGCGGCGCGACGTTTGAACCTGAGCACCTCCGCCATGAGCCGCACCCTGAGCCGGCTGCGGGAGGTGACCGGCGATCCGATCATGGTACGGGCCGGTCGTCACATGGTGCTGACGCCCTGGGCCGAAGCCACCCGGGACCGCGCCAGAAGCGCCGTGCACGAGGCGAGGGCGGTGCTGCAGCCCTCCACCGACGCGCTGAAGGTGGAAGGCCTCGAACGGCTGTTCACCATCCGGGCCAACGACGGTTTTGTGGTGGCGTTTGGGCCTCTGCTTATTGCTGCGGTGGCGAGCGTTGCGCCCGGGGTGTGCATCCGCTTCTCACCGAAACCTGAAAAAACGTCGCGCTACTTGCGGGAGGGACTTGTCGATCTGGAGATTGGCGTGCAGGGCAACATGGGGCCTGAAATACGGCTGCAAAGGCTTTTCCAGGATCGGTTTGTTGGCACGGTGCGCAAGGGGCATCCGCTGTCAGAGCAGCCGGAGGTCAGCCTGAGTGACTATGTCGCCTGGGGGCATGTGGTGGCCTCGCCGGACGGATCGCTGCACGGGTTTGTTGATGAGGCGCTGGCGGAGCGCGGGATGAAGCGCAAGGTCGCCAGCGTGGTGCCCGGTTTTCCGACGGCGTTATCCGTGGCGCTGGCCTCCGACCTGATTGCCATGGTGCCAGCGTTATACCTGCTCAATCAGGCGATGACCGAGCGCGTGCACGTCTTTGAACTGCCCTTTAAGACCCGCACTATTACGGTATCCCAGATGTGGCATCCGCGCATGGAACGGGACCCGGCGCATCGCTGGCTCAGGGAAAAGGTCCTTGAAGTGTGCCGCGCGGTTTGCTGACGTTCAGAGCACTTTCCCCGGCACGGTGAGGATGAAGCGCGTTGACACCGCATCCGATTCCACGCGGACTTTTCCGTGGTGTGCGGTGACGATGGACTTCACGATGGCAAGCCCAATGCCGCTGCCTTCGCCTTTACGCTGCCTGGACGGATCGACGCGATAAAAACGGTCAAACAGCTTCGGCAGATGCGCCGGCGGGATCGGCGTGCCGGGGTTTTCTGTCACCAGCTCAACGTCGTTATCCTGTTTTCGCAGTGAGACCGTCACCGTTTTGCCCGCTGGCGTATAGCGCAGGGCGTTAGATAACAAATTATTGATGGCCCTTCTGAACATCTGCGGATCGCCTTCTATCAGGCAGGGCATCCCATTGAATGTCAGCGTGATGTGGCGTTCTTCCGCCCAGGCTTCGAAGAAATCAAACACCTTCATGACCTCGGCGCTTAAATCAAACATCACCCGATCCGGGATGAGCTGATTATTATCGGCCTGTGCCAGGAACAGCATGTCGCTGACCATGCGGGTCATCCGGTTGTACTCTTCCAGGCTGGAGTACAACACATCCTCCAGCTCCTTCGGAGAACGGTTCTGACTCAGCGCGATTTCGGTTTGCGTCACCAGGTTGGTGATGGGGGTTCTGATTTCGTGCGCGATATCGGCGGAAAAATTAGCCTGACGGGTAAAGACATCTTCAATCTTCTCGATCATCTGGTTGAAGGAGATGACCAACTGCTCCAGCTCAACGGGGACGCGGGACGGCTCCAGTCGTGCATCCAGGTTTTCGGAGGTGATGTTTTTAATGGCGTTGCTGACGTTACGCAGGGGCAAATGTCCCTGACGCACCGCGATGCGGATGACAAGAATAATCAGCAGGCTGATAACCGCGGCAATCGCCAGAAGGTTTTTTTTCAGCGCCTCAAGATAGTGGAGATGAAAATTAATGGAGAGCCCGATCAGCATGACGTAGTCCTGGGTTTTGCCCTGCAGCGTCGCCGTGCCTGAGGAGGCGATAATCCGGTACGTTTCCATTTTCATGTCGGACCCGGCACGCATGGGGTTGGCCGGGTCTTCTACCGTCCAGAGAAACACATCCTGTGCACGACGGTGTTCGCTAAAGTCCGCTGTCTTCATTGCCGGGCGCAATGCCGCCCCTTGCGTCGAGCTGAACAGGGTATTGCCCTGTGGATCCAGAAGCAGGACGGCCACGTTGCGGTAACTGGCGATCGACTCTTTGATCTTACTGATTTTCTTTTGGTCGGGATCGGCCGGTGAGTGCAGTATGCGGTGCATCGCGGTGCTGATCTGCTGAAGGTCGCTGATATCCTGCTCGGCAAAGTGCTTCTCAACGGAGTGCAGCATGAACCAGGTAAAGGCGAAGAAGGCCAGTATGGTGGAGAGGCTGATAAAAAAGGTCAGCCGCAGCGCAAGAGAGAACGGGCGTCGGAGGGGCTTAACGCGCATCCGGCACCTCCAGCATATAGCCCACGCCGCGCACCGTCTGGATCAGCTTCGGTTCAAAGTCGTTATCGATCTTTGCGCGCAGCCGCTTTACCGCCACGTCAATCGCGTTCGTGTCGCTGTCAAAGTTCATGTCCCATACCTGGGAGGCAATCAGGGAGCGGGGCAGCACTTCCCCCTGATGGCGCATGAAAAACTCCAGCAGGCTGAACTCCTTGCTGGTGAGCACAATCCGACCACCGGCCCGGCTGACTTTTCTCGACACAAGGTCAACCGTCAGGTCTGCTACCTGAAGCTGGCTTTCTGCGATCACCGTATTTCCGCGTCTTAACAGCGTCCTTACCCGGGCGAGCAGCTCGGCAAAGGCGAACGGCTTAATCAAATAATCATCTGCGCCCAGCTCAAGCCCTTTAACACGGTGTTCAATCGTACCGAGAGCCGTCAGAAGCAGTATGGGCATCCCTTTGCCGGCAGAGCGGAGCATACGGACAATGTCCCAGCCGTTCACATCGGGCAGCATGATGTCGAGAATCAGCAGATCGTATTCAGCGGTCATGGCGAGATGGTAGCCGTTCAGGCCATTATCAGCGTGGTCCACGACAAACCCCGCTTCAGTGAGTCCCTTGCTGAGGTACTCACCGGTTTTCATTTCGTCTTCAACGATCAGTATTTTCATCTTGCTCCCCTGACTGGCTGCTGATGACATTCTATGGCGCCCGCCACCGTTCACAATGACTTACGTTAAAAATGACAACATTGTCATTATCCCGTCACCCGTCAAACAGGAAGCGTTCAGTAGAGTAGCCCTAAAAATACTCTGGACTTCATTTGAACCGTTATGTTCCTGATAAAACGACTTAGCATCAGTACGGTATTTATCCTGGCAGGCTGCGTCTCGCTGGCTCCCGACTATCAGCGCCCGGCGTCACCGGTCCCCCAGCAGTTTTCGCTTTCGCGTAACGGCCTGACGCCCGCGGTGGCGGGGTATCAGGACACCGGCTGGCGCACCTTTTTTGTCGACCCGCAGGTAGCCGGGTTGATTACGGAAGCCCTGAACAATAATCGCGATATAAAAATGGCCGTCCTGAAGGTTGAAGAGGCGCGGGCGCAGTTCAACGTGACGGAGGCGGTCCGTTATCCGCAGCTGAACGGATCCGCGGGTATAACGTACCGCGGGGGACTGAAAAGTGACAAACCGACTTCGCAGCAGTACGACGCGGGTCTTGCGCTCAGTTACGAACTCGACTTTTTCGGCAGGCTGAAGAACATGAGTGAGGCTGATCGACAGAACTATTATGCCCAGGAAGAGGCCCGTCGCGCCGTGCATATCCTGCTCGTCTCTAACGTGTCGCAGAGCTATTTCAACCAGCAGTTGGCGTATAAACAGCTGCGTATCGCGCGGGAAACGCTGGAAAATTACCGGCAGTCTTATGCATTCGTTGAGCAACAGCTGGTGACGGGCAGCACGAACGTACTCGCGCTGGAGCAGGCCCGGGGACAGATCGAAAGCACGCAGGCAGAGATTGCCAAACGTGAGGGGGAGCTGGCGCAGGCCAATCATGCCCTGCAGCTGCTCCTCGGGACGTACCGTGCGCTGCCGGGCGACAGTGGAATGAACGCCAGCGATATTGCGCCGGTAAAACTCCCGCCTCATCTTTCTTCAGAAATACTGTTGCAGCGCCCGGATATTATGGAGGCGGAGTATCAGCTTAACGCGGCCGATGCGAATATCGGCGCCGCGCGTGCCGCCTTTTTCCCGTCGATTTCCCTGACCAGCGGGCTTTCCACAGGCAGCACGGAATTATCCAGCCTGTTCACCGCGGGCAGCGGGATGTGGAATTTTATCCCTAAAATCGATATTCCCATTTTTAATGCGGGCAGGAATAAGGCCAACCTGAAGCTGGCTGAAATTCGTCAGCAGCAGTCGGTTGTGAATTACGAACAAAAAATACAGGCCGCCTTCAAACAGGTCGCCGATGCGCTCGCGCTGCGGGACAGCATTAACCAGCAAATTGACGCTCAGCGTCGTTATCTTGATTCGCTCCAGATCACGCTCCAGCGTGCCAGAGGATTATATGCCAGTGGTGCGGTCAGTTATATCAACGTGCTGGACGCGGAACGTTCTCTTTTCTCCACCCGCCAGACCCTTCTCGACCTTATTTATGCCCGACAGGTTAATGAAATAACACTCTTCACCGCCTTGGGCGGCGGTTGGGTCGAATAACTGTACTTAAAGAGGAAACTAAAATGCGTAATTCACTTAAAGCCGTGGTATTCGGTGCAATCGCCGTGACGTTTTCTGCCGGCCTTCAGGCTGAGGTTCATCAGCACGAGGCGATGAGCGCCGCCCGTGAAGGGGCCGCTGAGCAGGTTATTACGGGGACCGGTATCGTGAAAGACATTGATCTCACGAATAAAAAAGTCACGATTTCTCATGAGGCCATCCCGGCGATTGGCTGGCCCGCGATGACCATGCGTTTCACCTTTATTGAGGCCGATGAGAACATCAACGCCTTAAAGGTCGGCAGTCACGTTGATTTTTCATTTGTTCAGCAGGGCAATATCTCTTTACTAAAGAGCATTAAATAGCGAGAAACGGCATGGCCTCATTAAAAATAAAATACGCTGCCATGATAGTCAGCAGCCTTATTGCCGGAGGGCTGATATCCGTGACGGCATGGCAGACACTTTATTCATCTGAAAAAACAGCAAATAGCGTTGCGGAAAGAAAGGTCCTTTTCTGGTATGACCCGATGAAGCCTGACGTGAAATTCGACAAGCCCGGTAAATCACCGTTTATGGATATGGATCTGGTCCCGAAATATGCGGACGAAAATGACGATAAAAGCGGTGGCGGTATCCGTATCGATCCGACGCAGGTCCAGAATTTAGGATTAAAAACGCAAAAAGTGACGCGCGGAACGCTGAATTATGCCCAGACGATCCCGGCCAACGTCAGCTATAACGACTATCAGTTTGTCATTGTGCAGGCGCGTGCGGATGGGTTCGTTGAGAAAGTCTACCCGCTGACGATCGGCGATAAGGTGAAGAAAGGCACGCCGCTGATTGATATTACCATTCCGGACTGGGTCGAAGCGCAGAGCGAGTTCCTGCTGCTCTCCGGCACCGGTGGAACGCCCACGCAGATTAAAGGAGTTCTGGAACGGCTTAGGCTGGCGGGTATGCCGGATGAGGATATTCAGCGGCTGCGTGCGACCCGCACTATCCAGACCCGGTTTACCATCAGGGCGCCCATCGACGGGGTGATTACGGGATTTGACCTGCGCACCGGGATGAATATTTCGAAAGATAAGGTCGTGGCGCAAATTCAGGGAATGGATCCGGTCTGGATCGGGGCGGCGGTCCCAGAATCGATTGCGTATCTGCTGAAAGATACCTCGCAGTTTGCTGTTTCGGTACCGGCCTGGCCGGATAAATCCTTCCCGGTTGAAAAGTGGAGTCTTCTGCCGAGCGTGGATCAAACCACCCGTACGCTGCAGGTGCGCCTGCAGGTCTCCAACAAGGATGAGCTGCTGAAACCGGGCATGAATGCCTACCTGAAGCTAAATACCCAAAGTCAGGAAATGCTGCTGATTCCGTCTCAGGCCGTTATCGATACCGGCAAAGAGCAGCGCGTTATTACCGTTGACGCTAACGGGAATTTTGTACCGAAAAGGATCCACGTTCTGCATGAATCTCAGCAGCAGTCCGGCATTGGTAGCGGGCTGGAAGAGGGGGAGTCAGTCGTCGTCAGCGGTCTGTTCCTGATTGACTCGGAGGCCAATATTACCGGTGCGCTGGAGCGCATGCGCCACGCTGAAACCCCTGACGACGCCCATTCTGGCCATTAAGGAGACGATGATGATTGAATGGATTATCCGGCGGTCAGTGGCTAATCGTTTCCTGGTTATGATGGGGGCGCTGTTTCTCAGCGTCTGGGGAACATGGACCATCATCAATACGCCGGTCGATGCGTTGCCCGATCTGTCTGACGTTCAGGTGATTATCAAAACCAGCTATCCCGGCCAGGCCCCGCAGATTGTTGAAAACCAGGTGACCTATCCACTCACCACCACCATGCTGTCGGTTCCCGGCGCGAAGACCGTGCGCGGCTTTTCGCAGTTTGGTGATTCGTATGTCTATGTCATTTTTGAAGATGGCACCGATTTGTACTGGGCCCGTTCGCGCGTGCTGGAGTACCTGAACCAGGTTCAGGGCAAACTCCCTGATGGCGTGAGTTCCGAGATCGGCCCGGATGCCACCGGCGTGGGCTGGATATTTGAATATGCGCTGGTGGATCGCAGCGGAAAACACGATCTCGCCGAGCTGCGCTCATTGCAGGACTGGTTCCTGAAGTTTGAGCTGAAAACGATCCCGAACGTGGCCGAGGTGGCCTCCGTCGGCGGCGTGGTGAAGCAGTATCAGATTCAGGTTGACCCGTTAAAGCTGGCACAGTATGGCGTCAGCCTGCCGGAGGTTAAGCAGGCCCTTGAGTCGTCTAACCAGGAAGCAGGGGGATCGTCCGTAGAAATCGCGGAAGCGGAATATATGGTTCGGGCCAGCGGCTATCTGCAGACCATCGATGATTTCAATCACATTGTCCTGAAAACCGGCGAGAACGGCGTACCGATCTATCTGCGTGACGTTGCCCGCGTACAAACAGGGCCGGAAATGCGCCGCGGTATTGCCGAGCTGAACGGGCAGGGTGAAGTGGCGGGCGGCGTGGTGATCCTGCGTTCGGGTAAAAATGCGCGCGAGGTCATCACGGCGGTGAAAGATAAGCTGGAGACGCTGAAGGCCAGCCTGCCGGAAGGCGTTGAGATTGTGACCACCTACGATCGCAGCCAGCTCATCGACCGGGCCATTGATAACCTGAGCGGCAAGCTTCTTGAAGAGTTTATTGTGGTGGCCATCGTCTGCGCGCTGTTCCTCTGGCACATTCGCTCAGCGCTGGTGGCGATTATTTCTCTGCCGCTTGGCCTGTGTATTGCCTTCATCGTCATGCATTTCCAGGGGCTGAACGCCAATATTATGTCGCTCGGAGGTATTGCCATTGCCGTCGGCGCAATGGTGGATGCCGCCATCGTGATGATTGAAAATGCGCATAAACGGCTGGAAGAGTGGGATCACCAGCATCCGGGGGAACAGATTGACAACGCCACCCGCTGGCAGGTGATCACCAGTGCCTCCGTTGAAGTGGGGCCAGCCCTGTTTATCAGCCTGCTGATCATCACCTTGTCGTTCATTCCCATCTTTACCCTCGAGGGTCAGGAAGGGCGGCTGTTTGGTCCGCTGGCCTTCACGAAAACGTATGCGATGGCGGGGGCGGCCGCGCTGGCCATCATCGTGATCCCCATTCTGATGGGATTCTGGATCCGGGGTAACATCCCTGCCGAGACCCGTAACCCGCTGAACAGACTGTTGATTAACGCCTATCATCCGCTTCTGATTCGGGTGCTCCACTGGCCTAAAACAACCCTGCTGGTTGCGGCATTATCCATCTTCACGGTGATCTGGCCCCTGAGCCAGGTGGGTGGCGAGTTTTTACCGAAGATCAACGAAGGCGATCTGCTGTATATGCCCTCGACATTACCAGGCGTGTCTCCGGCAGAAGCGGCGGCGCTCCTGCAGACCACGGACAAACTCATCAAAACCGTGCCTGAGGTGGCATCGGTGTTCGGTAAAACCGGTAAAGCCGAAACGGCAACGGATTCCGCGCCGCTCGAAATGGTCGAAACCACCATTCAGCTTAAGCCAGAGGATCAGTGGCGACCCGGCATGACGATTGACAAGATCGTTGACGAGCTCGATAAGACCGTTCGTTTGCCTGGCCTGGCGAATCTCTGGGTTCCGCCCATCCGCAACCGCATCGATATGCTTTCAACCGGGATTAAAAGCCCCATTGGTATCAAGGTGTCAGGTACCGTTCTGGCTGATATCGACGCCACGGCGCAGCGCATAGAGGCCGTCGCCAAAACGGTGCCAGGCGTGGTGTCTGCCCTCGCTGAACGTCTGGAAGGCGGGCGCTACATTGATGTCGATATCAACCGGGAGAAAGCCTCCCGCTATGGAATGACGGTGGGCGACGTGCAGCTGTTCGTCTCCTCGGCCATCGGCGGCGCGACGGTGGGGGAAACGGTGGAAGGCGTGGCCCGCTACCCGATTAATATTCGTTATCCTCAGGACTACCGGAACAGCCCGAACGCGTTGAGGCAGATGCCGATCCTGACGCCGATGAAACAGCAGATCACGCTGGGTGATGTGGCGGATATCAACGTGGTTTCCGGCCCCACGATGCTAAAAACGGAGAATGCCCGACCTGCGAGCTGGATTTATATCGATGCCCGTGGCAGGGATATGGTGTCCGTAGTGAACGACATTAAAACGGCCATCGGTCAGAACGTAAAGCTGAGGCCGGGTACCAGCGTGTCATTCTCCGGACAGTTTGAACTGCTTGAACACGCCAACAAGAAACTGAAGCTGATGGTGCCGATGACGGTGATGATCATTTTCATTCTGCTCTATCTGGCGTTCCGTCGCGTGGACGAAGCGTTGCTGATCCTGATGAGCCTGCCGTTCGCGCTGGTCGGCGGGATATGGTTCCTCTACTGGCAGGGTTTTCATATGTCAGTTGCAACCGGCACCGGGTTTATCGCCCTGGCCGGGGTGGCGGCAGAATTTGGGGTGGTCATGCTGATGTATTTGCGTCATGCCGTTGAAGCACATCCGGCGTTGTCCCGCCAGGAAACGTTCACCGAACAGGGGCTTGATGAGGCGCTTTATCATGGTGCCGTGCTGCGCGTGCGGCCAAAGGCAATGACCGTCGCGGTGATCATCGCGGGTCTGCTGCCCATTCTCTGGGGGACCGGCGCAGGGTCAGAAGTCATGAGCCGGATAGCGGCGCCCATGATCGGCGGGATGATTACGGCACCGCTACTATCGCTGTTTATTATTCCTGCGGCGTATAAGTTAATTTGGTTGCGCAGACATAAAAAACCATAAAAAAACCCGCCGGTAGCGGCGGGTTTTTACGTGATGAATGCTTAGCGCGCCTTGCTGATCAGTTTGCGCCAGGCTCTGTTATGCAGAGTAAATAGCAGCATCTTATAGAAAGCGGTAGAGAAGATGCAGCTGCCGCTAAGCCCCAGCATGACAGTACTCACCATCGCAGCGGTCAGACTGACGCCCGGAGCAGCGCTACCGCTCAGCGCGGCCAGCAGATAGGCTGCCGTTAATACCAGACTCATCACCGCCAGCGTAAGATGTAACCGCACGGCGCGCATGCTGCCTTTGCCAATCATAAACATCGTCACGCCGTTGACGCTTGCGAACAGGAGGGCGATCAGCACAACCCACACGAATACGCGTTCGGCTGGCTGGCCGAGTGCGGCGAGTACACCATAGCCCAACCACAGCTGAGGAATCGCGAAGCTGACAATTACCCCGAGAGTACTGATTGCCGCCGGAATACCCATGGTGTGTAGACCCACAGGTTTGCCCATTTCTTCAGCCAACTGAGTCTTTAGCTGTTGCAGCTGTGTCGGGGAGGTATTGCTTATGCTGGTAGCCACCTCGTTACAGTGTTGCAGGCGACGGGTTAAAACTTTAAACATTTGAATACTCAGCGTTCAGTTAGGTAAAAATGAGACGATGACCCATCGTTCAGTACGGCGACGCTATTTCACAACCCCAGCGGCCTGGCCTCCTGGATGAACTCTATCAGAAGGCGAAGCCCGGTCGGCAGTTGCCGGCGGCTTGAATAATAGATATAAAAACCTTCCTCCAGCGGGGACCATTCCGTCAGCACCAGGCGGAGCCGACCATCCTTCACATAGGGTGCAACAAGAGGCTCCGGAAAATACATCAGACCGGCCCCGCCCAGTACGGCCACAAGGCCCGTTTCAGCTTGATTGACGGTCATTGAGCCAGGCACACTAATTTGGTACGTTTCACCATCTCGCTCAAGTTCCCAGCGATAAATCCGATCGTCGCCGAGACGATTGCTTATACAGCGATGGTGTAATAAATCATCAGGATGTTCAGGCGTTCCGTAGCGTTCAAGGTAGTCGGGGGATGCTGCGATAACCCAGCGAATATCGGCAGATAAACGCCGGGCAACCATGTCTTCCGGAACGGTGCCACCATAGCGGATACCGGCATCGAAGCCCGCATCAGTGACGTCAACCATACGGTTGCTGGCCACAATATCGATTTCAATATCGGGATAGCGATCCATAAACGCGGGCATAACTGGCGCAAGCAAAAGATTGGCCGCTTCAACGGCAGCATTGATGCGGATACGTCCGGTAGGGGTATTACGATACCGGTTAAGCGATTCAAGCGCGCCTTCTATCTTGTCGAAAGGCTGAAGGACAGACTGAACCAGTTCTTCACCTGCAGCCGTAGGGGTAACGCTCTTGGTCGTGCGATTAAGCAGGCGAACCCCGAGCCGGGTTTCCAGTCCCTTCAGGGCATGACTAAGCGCTGATGCACTGACACCTAATTCAATCGCCGCACGGCTGAAACTGCGATGACGTGCAATAGCCATGAAATAAATGAGATCGGCGACATCCGCTCTGCTTATTTGCATACAGAATAATTTTCCTTGTGCGTTAAGGCCTGAATGCGTTGATACGGAAATGATATACACCATAGACCGATTAGGGCTAATCCATTGCTGAATTTATTTCACAAGTCCATCCACTCATGTCCTCTCACTGGACACGTTGTGCTTCGTTATTCTTGAAAATTATGCGCTCTGGCCGTCGGTCAGGGCGGAACATTCACCTAACGGAGCCGTGTATGAACTATACGCATCTTGGCCGCACCGGCCTGAAAGTCAGCCGCCTTTGTCTCGGAACCATGAATTTTGGTGACGTCACCGACGAGAAAACCAGCGCCCGCATTCTGGATGAAGCGCTTGAGGCGGGTATAAATTTCATTGATACAGCAGACGTGTATGGCACTGAACAATCACCCGATATCCAGCAAGGCTCGGGGCTGTCCGAAGAGATTATTGGACGCTGGCTCCAGCAGGGTGGCCGGCGAGACCGTATCGTTCTGGCGACGAAAGTCTATCAGCCTATGGGACCAGGTCCGAACGATCGCCGGCTTTCTGCGTATCATATTCGCAAGGCCTGCGAGGACAGTTTGCGACGGCTTAAGACCGACCATATTGACGTCTATCAGATGCATCACATCGATCGCCATACGCCATGGGAAGAGATCTGGCAGGCCATGGAACTCCTTGTTCAGCAGGGAAAAGTGCTTTATATCGGTAGCAGCAATTTCGCGGGCTGGGACATTGCGACTGCGCAGTCAGTTGCTACGGCCCGTCATTTCCTTGGCCTGGTTGCTGAGCAAAGTCTCTACAATCTAACTGCCCGAACTGTTGAGCTGGAGGTCATTCCCGCATGCCGCCATTTTGGCATGGGATTGATCCCCTGGAGTCCACTTGCCGGAGGGTTGCTTGGCGGCGCATTGAAAAAGATGGCAAGCGGGCGCCGTGCAAGGCCCGCGTTTGCCCGTCTAATTGAACAACACCGTCCTCAGTTGGAAGCCTACGAAGGATTATGTGAGGACCTCGGCGAAACCCCTTCCGATGTTGCGCTTGCGTGGCTCCTGCAGAATCCTGTCGTTACTGCTCCACTTATCGGGCCTCGTACGGTCGAACAACTCAAGCAGGCGGTTCACGCAACGACAATCACGCTATCAGACGACACCATGAGCTGTCTCGACGAAATCTGGCCCGGACCCGGGGGAGAAGCGCCCCAGGCTTATGCCTGGTAATTACCGTATGTAGGGTGGTCGCGCAGACCCGTTAACCGAGAGTCAGTTTGATAAAAGTTAAACCTTTACTGGGGGACCCGGCAACGCCGGGCCAGGGTAGGGCATTAACAGTCCTGTATTGCTGAAGGCGGCGTGAGTGAAGGTGGCGTATCCGGAAGTGGGGGGATGATCCCGTCGACGGGGTGCGGCAGATAGTGTGCCTCGAGTTCCGTGATTTCTGCATCGCTAAGTGAAAAGTCCAGCGCGCTGATAGCCGTGGAAAGATGTTCTGGTTTCGTCGCGCCGATGATCGGTGCTGTGATGACCGTTTTTGATAGCAACCAGGCAATTGCAACATGGGCTCTTGGCACATCGTGCTTTTCAGCAATTCTTGCAACAACATCAACAACGGGCTTATCCAGCAGGGCTGCGTTCTCATACATTTTTAACGCAAAGGCATCGTTTTGCGTTCGTCGGGACGTGACACTCCAGTCGCGCGTGAGCCTGCCGCGTGCCATCGGACTCCAGGGGATCACAACAACGCCCTGGTCTTCACACAGGGGCAGCATCTCGCGCTCTTCTTCCCGGTAAAGCAGGTTGTATTGCGGTTGCATCGTAATAAATCGGGACCAGCCTTTACGCTCTGCAGTATGCTGCATTTTTGCAAAGCGCCAGGCTTCCATAGATGATGCGCCGATGTAACGTACTTTTCCTGATTTAACGAGGTCATGCAGAGCCTCCATGGTCTCTTCAACAGGCGTGGAGTGGTCAAAGCGGTGAATTTGAAAGAGATCCACATAATCCATACCTAAGCGCATCAGGCTATCGTCAATAGACTGAAAAATGGCCTTGCGGGAAAGAAACCCGGTATTGGGTGAGTTGCGCCATGGAAAGAAGGTCTTTGTCGCCACAACGATCTCGTCGCGTCTGGCCATTTCTCTCAGCGCTTTTCCTGTTATCTCTTCAGAACTTCCGCCCGAGTAGATATTTGCGGTATCAAAAAAATTAATGCCAGCTTCAAGCGCATGACGAATGAGCGGACGTGACGCTTTTTCATCCAGGGACCAGGGTTGAGGCAAACGTTCGGGGTCACCATAGCTCATACAACCGAGACAAAGACGGGAGACTTTCAAACCGCTACGACCCAGATTCACATACTTCATTCGGTGTTCCTTCTTTTATTACCAGCAATTCTGTATGCGACAGGTTATTGCACTGGTATGAAGGGGACCAGCATGTGCTATCGAATGGTGCTGTGAGTTTTTCTCACAAATGGTTTGTTATCGACGGTGGATTTTATCGAGAAGGGAGGACACCAATGTCCTGATTTCTGCTGCTGCATGACAGCACCATGGAGAATAGACCTATGAAGTCAATTTAACTTATATTGTTCTAAAATCAAGTTCATAGACAATAGTGCGTATAATTGATTGATGTTTATGGTTTTTTTGTCAGTAAAAATGTTTACGTCACAAATTAACTTCATGAACCAACCCCAAACAACAGCTTTTGAGGCTGTTTTAGTGCTATTTGGTCGTTTTAATTTATGTGCATGTTGCGATAGCTGCAGAGAGTTCAACCAATGTAAAGCGTTGCGGTGTACCGTTGAACTCACAAGACAATGCTGCAGCACTTTTCTATGGTTTCCGGGTTTGTATAAAACCGCCCGTAGGATGAACTCGAATTATTGATGTGCATCAATAAACTGACGTTTTGTTATCTACAAATTTTATGTTCTCAAAGCATTATTTCGATTGCATTACCGACCGGAATTAATGCTTTTATTAAAATCATAATACCATTCAATAAAATTCAATGCATTTTTAGGTCTGGAATAATAAAAGCCTTGAGTATAATTGACCTGCTGACTTTTAAGCCAATCAGCTTGGTAGTCATCGCTAACGCCTTCGGCAATAGCGTCAATGCCCAGTTTTTTGCAGAGACTAATAATGCATTCCAAAATATCAGTGTCCATATTTTCTAATCTGACGCAATCTATAAACATTTTATCAATTTTGAGATAGTCGACCGGTAGGGTTTGAAGCAGTCCCAGCGAACTGTATCCCGTTCCAAAATCATCTATAGCCACATAGCATCCCTTATGACGAAGTGCATTCAGCCTTTGATATACTAATTCTGTTTTCTGTACTGCACTGTGTTCAGTAATTTCAAGAACCAACTTAAATGAATCATCAAGTGTCTCGAAAAAATTAATAATATCAGTAGTGAATTTTTCATCAATCAAGTGCGCACCAGAAATGTTCACTCCTAAATGAAAGGGTGCTGATATTTCCCATTCTTTAAGATCATCTGCAATGAGACTGAAAAGATGCTGAGTCAACTGTATGATAATACCTTCTTTCTCTGCTTCAGGAATGAAAATCGAAGGAGGTACGGACTTGCCGTCAACACGGCGCCACCGTATTAAGGCCTCTGCTCCGCAGCAAGATCCAGAATTTGTCTCAAATACGGGTTGATAATGAACATAAAACTCTCCATTTCTTATTCCTTTAAGTATTTCATGCTTTATGGAGCTTTTATATAAATGCCTGCTTCGTAACAATTTTATGGCAGTTAGCAACAAATATATAGCTGATATAATGATAATATTTAAGAAAATAATTTGGCCAGTTTCATTAATCATAGTCTCGACTTCTATTTTAAAGTGTCCAGAAACAGTTTGCCAAATCAAACTTTATAAGGATATGAGACCCCATAACATGCTTTGTATGAAAAAGACGACATACAGGGCAGGTAAAGTTAAACCATTCGACCGAAAATGCAGTTTTTACCTCCGTCAACTGCGTATCATGTCGACACATTTAGGCTGAAAGTACGCTCACATCTGTTGTCTCCCACTTATGATATGCGTCACGCTTGTCCCAGCGATACGTAAACGCCTACTTTTCCTTATGGCATCGGATTGCTACCTGTAGGATGTAGTCAGGCGACTTGTAGTCCATGGACTACATTTTTTGAAAATAGTACAGCCAGTCTGATTGTGCTTAAACTACAATTGGTTAATATCATTTTACCAAACTTCGCGATCTGACTTCGGGACGGCTATGGCTAACATTTTAATTATTGACGATCATCCAGTAGCACGTCTGGCTGTTCGCATGCTTTTGGAAAAAGACGGGTATAACATCGTTGCAGAAGCCGGGGAGGGATATGAAGCTCTGCGGCTAATCAGAGAGTTAAAACCCGATATGATTGTTGTTGATCTCGATATGCCGGGATTGGGCGGTATTGAGCTCATCGGAAAACTCAGGGCGAACGATTACAGCGGGGGTATCCTCGTTCTTACTGCCCGCGATGATGAACATTACCTTAGTCGTTGCATGAGTACGGGAGCAGATGGTTTTATTGGTAAAAAAAATAATTTGGAGGAGCTTGGTGATGCCGTTCGGGCCGTGCTTCGAGGTTATGGTTATTTCCCTCTGAATCGTAAGGACTCCGGACAAACCAGGCTTCCGACTGCTGAAGTCGCGATTATCAAATCACTCTCTAATCGAGAGCTACAGGTTCTTCAAAACATCGCACGTGGTGACAAAGTTATAGAGATTGCTGAAAAAATGCATATTAGCAATAAAACGGTAAGCACCTATAAAACCCGAATTCTTTCTAAGCTTGAGCTGAATACGACCCTTGAACTTATTGATTTCGCTCGCCGACATAATCTGGACTAAATAGTGAAACCTTTTATCTTTTTAGCAATTGCCTTAATTGCTTCTTTTGGCGCGAATGCTGCTGGAACGGATACCGTTCAGCCGCTTCAAATGCTAAGCAGAGAAACCTACGATCCTCGTGCGTTTAATCTCAGTGATGAAGACTGGCGTTGGCTTGGTAAAAAAAGAGTGCTTACGGTGGCAGTATGGCGACCCGAGATTCCGCCTCTGGATATGTTTACTCAGGACGGTAAGTTTGAAGGTATGACCGCAGACTATCTGATGCTGGTCTCGAGCTATCTTGGTGTGAAAGTTGAAGTAAAGGACTTCCCAAGCCGTGAAAGTGCCTTAAATGCGCTCCGTAATCGCTATGTTGATCTGATGGTGGACTCCTCCGGTAAAACCCCACCTTTTAGCGGTGAACTCAGCTATACCGAGCGTTTTATCCCCGATCATCCCGTCTTAGTTCACCAGAAGATCTCTTCAGGGAAAAACTTCACCTATCAACCCGGCATGAGACTGGCGATTGCAAAATGGTATGTGGATGACGAATGGATTAATGAAAATTTCCCTGGCGTCAGGATTATGCATTTTGATACTGATGAGCAGGCACTTGCATCAGTTGCATTTAATAAAAATGATTTTTTCATCGGTAATCTGGTAACAACGTCATACTTACTCGATCGAAACTTCACCAATTACCTGGAATTTCAGGGGGTATATCCTGAACGAGATACAGGAAGCCGCTTTGTTGTAAGGCGTGAAGATGAGATTCTGTTAAGAACGCTGAACGAAGGCCTCAATGCAATTCCTCTGGCACAGTCAAAAGTCATTATGCAGCAATGGAGTGAGGGCTCGGATATATGGAGTCTGGGTAACTCCGTTATTTTTAATGAGCGGGAACGCAAATGGATCGATCGTCATCGCGCGGTAAAAGTTTCAGTAAACGCGTTTTATGCGCCTTTTACAATGACGGATGCTAACGGCAATTTTTATGGCGTTACTGCTGATATTTTGAAGTTGATTAGTCAACGCACCGGTATCGAGTTTATCCCTGTGCCTGCAAAATCATTGAAGGCGATGCAGCAGCAATTAGATCAGGGTGAAGCGTTATTCATCGGCGCGTTGAGCCATAGCGATAAACGCAATGATGCATTCTTTTTTACCCGCCCTTATTTTAAATCTCCTTTCGTTACTGTCACGCGGGAGGGGGAGACCGAAAACCTCGAGGAAAAAACCGATCTTCGTGTCGCCCTTGTAAAAGATAACCCACTTGCGGAAAAATTTACGGCAGAACATCCAGCTACTCAGTTGATAGAGACACCGAATGCGAGTGTCGCGATGCAAAACGTTGTTGAAGGTAACGCTGACGTTGCCGTTCATACCCTATATGGCGCAAGCTATATGATTAACCGTTATTTTCAGGGTAAGTTAAAGATAGCGGAAAGCATTGATGCTCCGGATGGTGAAATCAGCTTTGCGGTTGCGCGTAATCAGCCTGAGCTGCTCAGGATACTGAATAAAGCCCTTGAGAGTATTTCTCCTTCTGACATCAGCGACATAATTAAAAAATGGCAGATTCGTCCAGATGTTCGACTGAACACATGGGAGCTCTACCGGACGCAATTCTGGCTCGTGTCAGGCGTCGCGGGGATCATTGTATTAACCTCACTTTTGTGGGTCTATTATATGCGCAAGGAGATTTCCGCCAGGAAAAAAGCGCAAACAGGGCTACAGGATCAGTTACGATTTAATGAAACACTTATCAATACGTTGCCACTCCCTGTCTATGTTACCGATCTTGATGGCAACCTGCGCTTGTGCAATCCCTCTTTCGAGGCGTTTTTCTCTGGCTCCAGTCACGCGCTATTACAAAAAGGATTGTACGAAGAGCAGCATCCAATGCATGCACTGTGGCTCAACGTCACGCAAAACATAACTGAATCGGGTGATACCATGCATCCTTACATCGGCTATGAGCAAGTCTTTGACGGTGAGAAAAACAGAAGTGTCCTCCATTACGCGGTGACATTTACTGATGGGTTGGGTCTCCCGGGCGGCTTTATATGTACGTGGATGGATATGACCGAACAGGAAGAGCTGAATGGCGCGCTGAAAGACGCGCGTGAGAGAGCTGAACAGGCGAACCGTGCAAAAAGCACATTCCTGGCCACGATGAGCCATGAAATTCGGACCCCGGTCAGTGCGATTATTGGTCTCCTCGAGTTAGCTGTAAAAACAACCCAAACAGAAGCGGATAAAGAGGACACAATCAGAGTCGCATGGGAATCAGCGAAAAACCTTATGGGTCTTATTGGTGATATTCTGGATATGGCTCGTATTGAGTCCGGTCGGCTGGAGCTGGCACCTGAATGGGTCAGAACAAGCGACTTGCTACCTCCAATTGTTCGCGTCTTTGAGGGACTTGCCAGACAAAAAAACCTCCAGCTCAAAAGCATGTTGCCCGGTGTTATGCCATATGAAGTTTTTCTCGACCCATTACGCTTCAGGCAGGTTTTATCCAACCTGGTCAGCAACGCCATAAAATTCACTGAGCAGGGCCATGTTGAGGTGGATCTGGACATCAATTACAGCAGAAACGACGGAAATATCATATTGAGCGTCAGCGTAAGCGATACCGGAAAAGGGATTTCTAAGGAAGAGCAGGCAGATATTTTTGACCCCTGGGTCCAGGCCCGCGCAGGACGAACGCAAAGTGGATCAGGTCTTGGGCTGGCAATCTGCTTGCAGCTTGTAAGAATGATGGGGGGCGATATCAGGATGAAAAGTGAGCTGGGCAAAGGCACAACGGTTACTTTCGAGATCCCTGCTGATAGTCATATGGAACGCAGAGAGCCAGATACCCAAATTGAACCAGAGAATAATGCTCCTCACAGGACATTGCGTATTCTTGCAGTCGACGATCACCCAGCGAACAGAATGCTGTTAAAACATCAGCTTTTACATCTTGGCCATCAGGTTACTGAGGCAAAAGAGGGCAATGAGGCTTGGGAACTATGGCAAGCTCAGGAATTTGATGCGATTATCACCGATTGTAGTATGCCGGGTATGGACGGTTTAGCACTAACGAAACATATCCGTCAGCATCAGACCAGGCATGTTACTATTCTTGGGCTCACGGCTAATGCCTGGCCGGAAGAGCGCAATAAGTGTCTACATGCCGGAATGGATGATTGTCTCTTTAAGCCGCTTCAGCTTCCTCAACTCCAGGCGATTTTAAATACTGTCGCCGACCGGTTAGGGAGTGAATCTGATTGTTCAGTTCAGTTAAGTGATTTACTCAGCTTAAGTGATTTATCTGTTTTGACTCATAATGATAACGGAATGTTATCAGAACTCTTGTCTGTGACTCTTAAAAGTAACCAGGAGGATCTCCTTTTAGCGGAGGATTTATACCAGCTAGAGGACTGGCCTGAGCTCGCTAAGTGTATCCACAGAATTTCAGGCGCAGCACAAATTATCGGCGCTCGCAGTGCCGAGAAGCACTGCAGAAGTTTAGAAACGCTATGTTTGGATGTTACGCCGAACCTCCATCAATTAACAATGACATGGCAGAGTGTAGAAAGAGAAGTTAAACAACTTAACAGCTGCATTGAACATTGGTTAGAAAACCATAAGTAAGGTAGGGGGCCAGGCCCCCTTTTACTAGAATGAATAATAACCGAGTTCTTCCATGACCTTTTTAAACTCTAGCATGTTATTGCATCCATATTTTCTCATGATTGAACACTTATAGTAGCTGATGGTTTTTTCATTAAGGTTTGTTGCACTACTGATCCTTTTAAGAGGATTTCCTGTCGCAATATATTTCAATACCTGTATTTCTCTTTTTGTCAATGCTGCACGTTCATTACCTATGATGTTTGATGGGGTTGTCTTATGGGTTTGTGAAAATTTAAGCATGCAATATTCAAAAAAACTTCTCGCCGACACAACTGAAATTTCCTTGTTAAACTTACATAACGTATTATACGTCACCTTATTAATTCGTGTAGCAATCAGCAATACTTTGGCAGAAGGGTGATGTTCTTTTATATTCTCCAGCGCCTGGAGCATCTCCTCCAGTGTGAAGGTTAAACCATGCATATCGACAATGAAAAGAGATATTTTTATCTCAGAAGAAGAGACGTCAGTACAGTTTGCAGGTGAACGTTGTATGTCTGTTACGACAGGTTTCAAAAGCTGTGTTATTCCGTTGTAAAAAACAAGATCGTTGGTATAGACGCTGATCATTTCTGAACTCCAAAAATCACAGAATAGAGTTAGAAATAAAAGAATGAAATCAGATTGCACGTCGAATTGTGTAGTCAAAATTCTACATAACTTACCGGATGCTGGCGTACTGTCCTACTTTTTCGTTTTTGTTGAGGAAAAGGACTACAAAACAGGAGGTCGTAGACTACAGGTTTACCGCCTCCATCTGAATGATCCAGATTAGTACTGCTGGCACTATAAGTGTCATCCCGAGAATGAATCGCGGGATAATTATTCTGAGTATTGCCGTATTAATGATGGCATGCAGGGATAAAAAAGAAGGTATCTCTTAAGAGATATATCGCTATGTGGCAGTTAAACTTTTATCTGGAAAAAAATATGAAAACCAACATCCTGGCCTTCGCAATTGTTAGCTCACTGTTCGTAGCATCATCTCACGCAACTGATGGTACGATTAACTTCAACGGTAATATCACCGATGATACCTGTGATATATCAACTGCCTCAAAAACACAGACTGTAACGCTGGGCACCATCGGTAGTAATTCATTTACTGCACCAGGTACCACTTCAGCTGCTACCGGTTTTAGCGTTGTGCTGAGCAGTTGCCCGACTACGCACAGTAATATTTCGGTGAAATTTGACGGAACGCCTGACGGCGGTAATCCGTCGGTTCTGGCACTTACTGATACACCAACAAAAGCAACGGGCGTGGGTATTCAGTTGCGCGATGCAGATGGATCCGTTCTGCCACTCTTTACCGATTCGAAACCTGTTGCGATTAATTCAGGAAACGCGACGCTTAACTTCAGTGCGGCATATATCTCTACAGCCAGTACAGTCACTCCTGGCGATGCAAACTCCACGGCCAACTTCACCGTAGTCTACAACTGATTATTCGGGTACTGCTGCGCAACATCAATGTGCAGCAGTATCCTCATTATCTTAATCACGAGAACATCATGAAAAAATTAACCCTGTCATTGCTACTGGCTGCAGTAGCATTTTCATCTCTGGAAGCACTTGCGGGCGTCCAGATTGGCGGAACGCGTATTATTTATAACGAAAAAGAGAAAGAAGCCTCAATACAGTTACGTAATCCAGATGATAAAGCGTTTCTGGTTCAGTCCTGGACGGAGACAGAGACAGGTACGCCAGATAAAACATTTGCAGTCACTCCACCATTATTTCGTCTGGATGCACATCAAAACAATTCATTGCGTATTTTATTTCGTGGCTCACCGCTGCAGTCCGACAGAGAGATGCTTTTTTGGTTAAATGTAAAAGCGATACCTTCAACAACCCCATCGGATGGAGAAAATCAGCTGCAGTTAGCCGTTAAGACGCGGATCAAATTGATTTATAGACCGGAAAAGCTGAATAAGAGTAGCCCGGAAGATTTCGCCTCCCAGCTTAAATGGCAAAAATCAGGCAACAGCCTGACTGTGAATAACGACAGTGCTTTTTACATGAATTTTGCTTCAGTAGCGTTGAACGGTGTCCAACTTAACAACGTGACATATGTTGCCCCTAAATCCAGTAAAACATTCCCCCTCGGGCCAGTATCCGCAGGTGGAAAAATCGAATGGAAAGTTTTTAACGATTTCGGCGTGCCCGGACAGGTTTTCAGTGCCAGCTACTAAATAACAGGTCTTAAAATAATGATGAAAAGTATGCCACCACAAAAATTTAAGCTCAATTATGGGCGTGTTGCTCTTATGCTGGTCTTGACACCTTTTATGTCCGGTGCGTACGGTTCTGATTATTTTAACCCAGCTTTGCTTGAGCGCGTAAGTGATAACGGAGACACCCCTGACTTAACCCAATTTGAAAGCGGTAGTCAGGCAGAGGGTGAGTACTATGTCGATATTTTCGTAAACGACAGTTATGTTGATACGTCATCAATTGCTTTTAAACAAATCAGACTAAACGGTAAAACGGAACTGTCCCCATGCCTGACAGTTGAAATGTTGAAACGATACGGTGTACGTACTGACTCCTTTAGCAATCTGGAAACCGCTCAGAGTAGCTGTGTCGACCTGAGAGAGATTCCAGAAGCGACGGCTGCACTTGATTTCAAGGCACAGGCCTTAAAGATCAGCGTACCGCAGGCATCCCTTGTCAGCGCGGTTCGTGGTTATGTGGCCCCTGATAAATGGGACGACGGGCTTACCGCGGCAATTATCAATTACAGTGTGACATCGAGCCACACCTATACCGAAAATGAAGATGGTGGCGCTTCACAATATTTAAGCCTTCGTCCTGGAGTGAACCTTGGGGCATGGCGTCTGCGTAACTATTCAAACTATGTACGGGATACCCACGGTGCGGGTCGTTGGGACAGTGCCTATACCTACGCGCAGAGGGGCATTTCGTCAGTAAAAGGGCAGCTGACGCTGGGCGATAGCAGTACGCCTGGCGAGATTTTTGATAGCGTATCGATCAGAGGCGTACAGCTGGCTTCTGATGACGAAATGCTCCCTGAAAGCCTTCGCGGATATGCTCCTGTCGTTCGAGGCATAGCACGAGGCGACAATGCTGAAGTGACAATCCGGCAAAACGGTTTTGTCATTTATCAGGCGTTTATGCCAGCCGGGCCGTTTGAGATTAAAGACCTCTATCCAACTGGTGGAAGCGGGGATTTAAGCGTAACGATAAAAGAAAGTGACGGGAGTGAACAGTACCAGATTGTTCCTTTTGCTTCTCTGCCTATTCTCCAACGAGCGGGTAATTTGAGGTATGCCTTTAGCGTAGGTCACTATCGTAGCTATGAAAATAGCGCTGAAGATGCTCCAGTTTGGCAGAGCACCTTAATCTATGGTCTGCCTGCAGGTTTCACACTTTATGGTGGAGTACAGGTCGCCAGTAATTACCGTTCGTCATCTTTGGGCGTTGGAAAAAACCTGGGTAATTTAGGCGCGTTTTCTACGGATATTACTCATTCTGCAAATTCAAGAAATGCTGGGAAGGTATCAAAAGGTCAGTCTGTTCGTGCCAGATATAGCAAGAGCATGGCAACCACCGGTACAAATATCGCTATTGCAGGTTATCGTTATTCGACATCTGATTTTTATACACTCAATGACGCCTTTGAATTGCGAAATGATAGTAATGATTTTTACTATCAGGAACGCAGACGTAACAGGGCGGAGCTGACGTTAACGCAGAACCTCGGTAATAGCGCAGGTTATTTATCCGCATCAATAGTGCGTCAGGATTACTGGGGAAATAACAGAAAAACCGACTCATGGAGTGTGGGTTATTCGAATAGTTTCAAGGGTGTTGGCTACAGCCTGAATTACTCACTGAATAAGGATGTGAATAATTCCAGGCAGCAGACTTCTGACCGGATCTTCGCCTTTACGCTGAGTATGCCATTGAGTCTCTTTTCTAAAACAACGTATGCGGGCTATAGCTTCAGTAATAACCGTACTGGCGGGACGAATCAGAACGTATCGTTAAGCGGTACTGCCCTGGAAGGCGATAGCCTCAGCTGGTCCGTAGCAGAAGGTTACGGCAGTAAAGGGCAGGGAAATACCGGTTACAGCCGGGCTAACTACAAGGGCACCTATGGTGAGTTGAATGGAGCTTATAGCTACAGCGCTCAGGGGAAAATATTAAATTATGGGGCACAAGGCACTCTTCTCATCCATGAAGACGGAATAACAGCTGGCCAGAGTGGGGGAGAAACGCTTGCACTGATTAAAGTCCCCGGCGCCACAGGCCTGAGGGTAAATAACCAGCAGGGTGTAAAAACGGATTCCCGCGGATATGCGCTCGTTCCGTTTGTGAGTCCATTCAGGAATAACGAGCTGGCGTTAAGTACGGAAAGTATGCCGGATGATGTGGATGTGGAGGTAACAAGTCGCAACGTCGTTCCAACGCGCGGCGCTGTGGTAAGAGCAACCTTCAGTGCCAAAGTGGGCCAGCGTGCGCTGGTGACGCTCAAAAGACCTGACGGTAAGTTTGTTCCGTTTGGTGCCACGGTAAGCTACGGGTCTGAAAGTGACGAGGCCGCAATTGTTGGCGATCAGGGGCAAGTCTATCTGAGTGGTTTAACGAATATAAATACGCTGTACGTCAAGTGGGGTAATGAATTATCCAGACAATGTGCGGCTAAATTTGAATTGCCTGATATTAAAAAATCACTGATTGACATAGCCGCAGTGTGTAGATAAACGAACGGAATAGTGAAAATGAATCGAGTAAATAAAAACATTTTAAAGTTAGCCCTGGCGTCGGTACTCACACTGTTGAGCTTTAACAGTTTTGCACTTGTGAATTGTCGTTTTGTTGGATCTAATGCCGAGGGTTCTGAGACCGTCAGCTTCGGCGACATTATTGTTCAGCGAGATGCCCCAGTAGGAACCGTGCTGGGAACAATTAATCTCTTCCAGCGTTATCTCAGCCGGGGAAATATTGCGGACTGCCCCCGTACGGGTGGATATCTGGCCTCGATAGACGTCGGTAGCGAGTTCAGTCGGGTGACCTTCAATGGGCAGGAGTTGTTTGAAACCGGCGTGCCGGGCATCGCCATCAGAGTTAAGGCTATCAATACCAACAAGATGCCTAGAACTACCGGTGCATGGTGTGTCCTGGCTGCTACCACCATCAGATGGTGCGCTTCTACTTCTTGGGGCAATGCCAGCAACGGCTATAATTTAATTGAACTGGTGAAAATCGGAAAAACCGCCAGTGGCGTGATAAAACCAGGTGAGATTATGATCAGAGGTTTTACTAATGGTGAGGGACGCGTATTCACCACGAATTTAACCTCCTCGAAAATTACCACCGTGGCGTGTTCAGTCGTTAATAGCAACATTCAGGTCAACATGAACCCCGCCAGCGCGACAGATTTTCGTAAAAACAGCGGTGTAGCGGGTAAAACGGATTTCAAGATTGACCTTGATTGTGATGCATCGACTAACGTCAATGTCACAATCGATCCCGGCTCGGCAGGAGCTGAAAACAGCGCGAATGGAATACTGAAGCTCGATAATGCCGGAGGACAGACAGCAAGCGGGATTGGTCTTCAGATATTGTCTCAGGGAGTCCCAGTACAGTTTGGCCAGATGAAACGTATCGGGACGACCAACGCGGAAGGGGCATTTTCGGTGCCTTTACAGGCGCAATATATTCAGACAGCTGCAGATATCACCGCAGGGAAAGCAAATGCGAGTGCCACATTTACAATGACATATCAGTAAATATCTGGCTCGTGATGGTATCTATTTCAAAACTACTATAACGGGAGGGGTATCTAAAACACTAATTTTTATGTCGCGACAAAATGAATTCTCCGAGTGAATATTAAGCATAATCTCTTAACAAGTACTTTTAATTTATATTAGGAAGCTTATGAATAAGGCAATTATTGTTTTAGCTATCGCGTTAACGCTTTCAGGGTGTTCAACCTTGAAAACCGATCAAGCCATCCCTTTGTTACAGGCTGAAACCGCTAAAATGCTGGGACTAGGCTCATCTGACGAAATTACAGTCACGAATGTTAATGGCAGTCAGCCCGATATGTTAGGTAGCCAAAAACTGACCTATCGGGCCACCACGGAAAAGGGGCGTATTTTTGACTGCCAGTCACAAATGATGCCGGGCATCCTGGGAGCCGCGCCCGCGTTGAGTGCACCATCATGCACACCGATAGTGACGCACAAATAGTTGAAGACAACATCAGGCAGGGGGGAACTGCCTGAATAAAAAGAAGGAAGGTCGTTTTATAAAAATGTACCTCTCATAAGCATTTTCTTACGGTCCGCATTGTTGGCCTAAAAGTACCGTTTTTCGTTCTCCCAGTGACTCCTGCCTTTTGCGCGGATAAGAAATAATTCTTCCTGAACACTACACAGAGGGAGTTCTTGCTATGAAAACGATTTTCCATACCGCACTTTTGGTCAGCATGATGAGCACATTTTCCAGTCAGGCCACCACACTCAGTTAAAGAAAAAAGGGATTAAAAAGATCGTCGTGGCTGGTCTGATGACGCATATGTGTATTTCGTCGACTGCACGTGATGCTGTTCCGCTGGGCTATAGTGTGATTATTCCGGAAGATGCAACAGGAACGCGCGACCTGGATGATGGTAAAGGGGGAGTAGTGGATCACAATACGTTGCAACGAGCAGCATTGGCAGGCGTGGCGGATGTTTTTGCTGAAATCATGACCACGGACCCATTGATGATGGCGATGTTGTCACATCAGCGGGAACGGCAGCCAGTATTGACTGCTGCCTGCATCTGGTACGGCAGGCATGGGGAGCGGATGTAGCCAACCGCGTGGCGCGTTTGTTGGTTGTACCACCTCATCGTCAGGGTGGACAACGGCAATTTGTGGAGTTGCCGGTTCAGAATACGCGTCGAGGAGATTATTTTACCGACGCATTGGCCTGGGCAACGGAGAATTTACAGTTAGCAATCACGCTGAACTGCGTGGCGGAGAAAGCCCTCATGAGTCGCCGCAGCTTTACCCAGCGATTTCAGCAATCGACGGGGGAGAATTTCTCGCAGTGGCTGTTGGGCCAGCGGATTCTTGTTGCCCAACGATTTCTCGAAAAAACCGACCGACCTGTGGAAGATATTGCTGAGCGGGTAGGTTTTCCGTCCACAACCTCTTTGCGGCGCCACTTTCAAAAGCAGCTTAATACTTCTCCTTCACGCTATCGTCGTGAGTTTCGTGGACGATAGTCATATTACCTGCAATTTCTGCATCGACAGGCAGACACATGTACCGGCAGGAAAATGACTGCGTTATCAAAATTGCGGGCCACTGGATGAATGTTGGCTTGAAATGTACAAACTGGATCTGTGGGACAGCGGGCAACGGTACGGAGTGAAAAGAGTCTGGCGACAGATGAAGTAGAAGTGTCTAGATTAATTGTGAAGCTTCAAAGGTGATCAACGAGTAAACATGATGCACAACAAGAGAAAAAGCAGGGATGATGTAAGTACATGATTGCGGGAAGACTGTGGAAGTATTTGAACTAGATGTCCATCAAACGAGATTTAACATAATATACATTATGCGCACTATGGTTATGGAAGCTAAATACTCATGCCGGTTTGTGGTCGTTTGCTCGAACGGCTAACAACTCGCTATTTCCCCCTGACGCCCAGATCAGCCGCCTCAAAATTGTTCATGATGCCATTGTCCGCAATTCATGTCCTGGACAGTCTGTGCAACCGCTCGGTCGCTGGCGTGGGAAAACTGGAGGAAATGCACTGTCTGCCCCCTGGCAAGGAAACCATCAGGTGTCTGATAGTCAATCCTGGTTGTGTCTCCTCCGCAGAAAATGTCAGCCAAAAAACCATCAATCCCATTACCGACGACCCTGTTGAAGCATCTTGATAGCTGCAGTCATCAATGATTTACACCCAAGTCCCCAGATCCATTCTCCGCCTTAATATCATACCTCCGCGTGGAAACCCGCCAGGCCAAGTCGCGCGTGGAACACACCCATCTGAGACCTGAGGACTCGCTGGTTAAAGATATCATACTGAATGGCATCTCTAAGATAGACACAGCGAATACGTTTGCGAAAAAAATACATGGAGTTTATATTTCTCAATGGAGAAATAAATTATATTTATAAATATGTATTCCTCTGTTAACTCTTTCACTACAACCTGATTACTCATTTCATTATGAATTATGTTTTTCACATGGAGTGATATTTATAAATGGTCGCGTTCTATGCGAACAGGTATTATGTCTTAAGCATGTGTCGCGTTGATGCAGGGCCGCCGACCGAGAGAGTTAAAGGTAATAATGCAATGAACATGAAACAATATATAAAAAACAATTTGCGTTCTTTTAAACGCACTATTAATAACGTGTATAAAAAATGGAAGCACAAAGACAATCTCAAAGCTGATACGCTTTGGGTATCTATGGGTGAAAACTGTCTTCCTGACGATATCTTACGTAGGCACAACAGAAAATCTTTTAGTACGGTTTTTTCCTCTGGACGTTCCAATATTGAGTATGTTCTTCAAATGGAACATGATTCTTACAAGAATCTTCTTAAAAAAGAATGCCTTGTAGAATGTGCGGATGGCGTCCATTCCGTTATTCGCTCCACGTATTATAAAAAATGCAATGACAAGTACAGCCCTCGTCACATGCTCGGGTTCGAATTTACACATCATGACCCACTCAACATTAGAGAGGACAATAGAGCATTTAAGCGACGAATTGCCCGGCAAATAAAATTACGGGGTACAAAGGATTTGATTTTTTTATATCATCATAGAATAACTGACAACTCAAATCTTCCATCATTACGAGCTCACCTTAACGAACTTTTATCATTATACAATATAGACAACAGGAAGTGTAAGGTGGTGCTTTTTTACCAAAGCATTGTCGACAGAAGTGTTGAGAAATTTATAGATTTTAATTTTCATCAATCAGGTTTGCTTGAGTTCGTGTGTCATACCCATGATATTTGGGGAGGCGATGATTTAGACACATTCTGGGCAAAAAAAGATGACGGGCTTTTTGCTGAAATGTTCAGTAAAGTTGATGATGTCACTAAACAGGATTCTTTTTTATAGCGTAAAATACGGAAAGGAATGGTTTTGTGAATTTAAGCCCCCTTTCCTCCTCACAAACCAACCTCTACGTTTACACATGGTTGAAAGACGTTTGATATACTTCAGCCTTTGACCACTGCTGCCGTAAACTTATGGAAATTGAATTAGATAAAAGTGTCAAAGAAAGGATTTTCCACGCGGTCATTTTTGAAGTGACGGCCAACGTTATTATCGCGCTGTCGCTTGCCTGGCTGATGAACGTGTCGGTACTCCAGTCAGGCTCGCTGTCCGTGATATCCGCGCTAACCGCCACGGCCTGGAATTTTGTGTTTAACAAACTCTTTGACTCTCTTCAGAAAAAATACCGATTTGAAAGAACATTTCTGGTCCGCGCGCTCCATGCGGCCTGTTTTGAAGTTGGCCTTATCATCACGTTAATTCCTGTGGCAATGGTGATGCTGAATTTAACGGTGACGGAGGCTTTCTTTGTTGAGATCGGTCTTGTACTGTTTTTCCTGCCGTACACGATGCTGTTTAACTGGCTCTACGACTACCTGCGCTGGACATTTGTTGGACGGAAACGGTCTGCTCTGTAGCGAGACATCTGTCACATAGGCACGCCCTTGATCATATTCGACTCCTCTCACCTTCTATACTCTTCATTTCTCTATCTCTTTTGAGGAGTCGATAATGTTTGACCATGTTAAATTCGGCGTCAGTGATTATGAAAAAAGCAAAACCTTCTTCCTCGAGGCGCTTCGCCCGCTTGGTGTGGAACTCATTGATGAAGGCGCGCCAGATTACGGTGTTGAAATGAGCGCTGGCGACGTTTCACTTTGCCTTTTCCAGACAAATGATAAACCTGCGCCTCTGCATCTGGCGTTTGTGGCTACTACACGTCAGCAGGTTGATGATTTTTACCACGCCGCGCTGCGCGTTGGCGGACGTGATAACGGCGGGCCGGGATTACGACCGTACGGTGAAAATTATTATGCCGCTTTTGTCATCTCACCTGATGGTCATAACATCGAGGCCGTGTGCCATGCACCGGAGAGCCCGTAGCACAACCCCTTTGTCAAAATGCTCATGCGACTTTGTGCACGATATTGCACGAATTATTGTATTTCAGGCCGGCAATGGCGTAAGGTATCCTCTGTAAATGTGCAGTTTCATGCAATAACGCTGACAGAGGTATTAATGACACAACAGTTGATTTTAATTGCCGGTCCCTATCGCAGCGGAACCGATGGTGTTCAGGCGCGAATTGATGAGAATCTGGCGCGTCTCGAAAACGCAGCATTAGCCGTTTACCAGCGTGGCCATATCCCGGTCATTGGTGAATGGCTTGCGTTGCCGCTGGCAAAAGCCGCTGGCTCAAAAACGGTGGGTGATGAAATCAGCGAAGCGATGCTGTACCCCGTTGCTCACCGGCTCATCGCAAAATGCGATGCGATTTATCGTATTGCCGGTGCGTCTAAAGGTGCCGATATGGACATTGAGGTAGCCAGAAAATATGGTCTCAGCGTGTATACCGCGCTTGAGAACATTCCGGAAGCGTAAGCCAGGACGCCAGCCAGCCTGACGTTAAAGGCTGGCTGTCAGAGGCGGTCACGATCTGAGGTCAGCACGACGGAAACCCCCTTTTCCGATACCGCGCGGATCCACTCCTTATCCGTACCGTCTTCAACAACGATGGTATTCACTAAAGATACATCGCCAATCACAAACGACGACGCGGTGTTGATCTTTTCCGGAGACGCCAGAACGACCGTTTCCGCGGCTCTGCCGGAAAATGCACGTTTGATGCATGCCTCTTCGAAATCACCGGTTGTCAGCCCCGCATCGGGATGAATACCGGTCACTCCCATAAAGAACAGGTCTGCATGTATATTCTCTATGCCTTCGATGGCCGCAGCACCGACCGCAACAATCGAGTGTTTATACAAGCGTCCGCCGATTAAAATCACCTCAATGGAAGGATGATCAACGAGCCCCAGAGCAATACTTGGGCTGTGCGTCACCACGGTGATGCGTAAGTCAGGAGGGAAAAATGTAATCAGCTCCGAGGTAGTCGTGCCACCGTCGACAATCACCACCTGGCCTGATGAAATCAGCTGTGCTCCTTTCCGGGCCACCCGTTTTTTCGCATCCATCTTCACGGATTGCCGTTCTGCAAACGGAGCTATAGCGGAAGATGACGGCAGCGCGCCGCCATGAACACGCTGCAAACGCCCTTCTGCCGCCAGCTCGCGCAGATCGCGCCGGATGGTATCTTCAGAGACGTCAAAGAGAATGCTGAGCGCTTTTGACTGGACCTGGCCTTCGGCACCCAGCTTTTCAAGGATCAATTGTTTTCGCTGACTGGTGAGCATCATGAATTCCTGATGTTGCATGTTTTATCTTGAACATGCATGATATTGCTGTTTATGATCATTACTCTACGTAAGGAGGAACAATCGTGCAATCAAAACGTGCAGATGTGCGCATCATCGACAGTGAAACTCTCTCAGACAACTGGTACATCCTTAAAAAATATACCTTTGACCTCCAGCGACGTGATGGTGAATGGCAACGGCAGCATCGGGAAGTCTATGACCGTGGCAACGGCGCGACGATTCTTCTCTATAACCGTGAGAAAAAGACGGTGATCCTGACGCGTCAGTTCCGCTTCCCTGTCTTTATCAACGGCCACCAGGACGATTTAATTGAAGCTGCCGCGGGATTGCTGGACAACATGGATCCCGAAAGCCGCATAAAAGCAGAAGCGGAAGAAGAGACCGGATTTCACGTTTCGCGCGTGCAGAAAATCTTTGAAGCCTACATGAGCCCAGGCTCCGTCACGGAAAAACTCTATTTTTATCTTGCCGAGTACCAGCCAGATGACAGAACCGGCGCAGGCGGTGGGATCAAGGCCGAGGGGGAAGATATCGACGTGCTGGAAATGACGCTTGAAGAGGCTTTACGCAGCATTGAAACGGGCAAGATAGTCGACGGTAAGACCATCATGCTGCTTTATCATGTTGCCCTGAAAGGTATTCTGTAACCTACTGGTTTACATCCTGATTTGAAGGCGCATGAAATCGGTACGCTTGTGCGCTACCCGGATGAAAAGCGGAAAACCTCCTAAATTTTGCAGCCTACTATATTTAGTGAACGATTTCGAAATTCGATAAAATCATCAACTATTCCCTGAGTCACCTGCATTTATCATTCAAAAATGCCAAACGTTCACGAGGCTGCCTGCTGAGGCAGCCTGTCTTATCGGTTGTCTGGATTAAAATGCGACTCGCTACAGATAACGAAGCATATTATACTTGGTCCTCCACTCGAACAGGAGGCAGCAACTCACGTGAAGGATACATATTACAACGACATAACGATCAACACGCAAATTCAGAGTGAGCTGGACGCGTTTTTTGAGGATTTCAAAGGGATCGTCTTTGCCTACGCTATTATGAACAAGAAAGATCCTTCGCAGATGAGGATACTCAATAATAGTCCCGAGTGGTTTAATATCTATCTTGAAAGAAAATATCAGTTCATTGACCCTGTCATTATTCGGGCTTTGCGCTGTGTTGACGATTTTTTCTGGGAAAGTGATGTCGTCCTGTCGGATGGTTACAACCTGACACGCATTTTCGACGAAAGTGTCCAGTATGATATTTACCAGGGACAGACGTTTCCTTTGCATGACTATCTGAATAATCTTGTGGTCTTATCCGTCATCAGTCCTAAGCATTCTGGCATTGACATAGAGAAATATCGACCGCAATTTCTACGCTTCCTTGTTCAGTTACATCAGAAGACACTCAATCTTTATAGTCAGCATCAGCAGAAAAAGAATGTTTTCTTATCGCCACGCGAGCGCCAAATCCTTAAATGGGTCAGCGCCGGGAAAACGTACGCAGAAATTGCGGTTATTTTGTCTATTGCTGAGCGCACCGTTAAATTTCACATGGGCAATATAATGAAAAAACTCGGTGTAAATAATGCCAGACACGCAATAAAACTTGGAACGGAACTCCGGTTACTGGAGGACTGAGCCTCAGCCACTGGTTATAAATGGCGTAAATGCTCGAGCATTTCGCGAAGCCAGTGACTGGATTTATCTTTGCTAATAATGTCTTCAATAATGCTGGGGCTGGCAGGCATATAAATATAATAAATAACCTCCCCTTTTTCAGAGACACCGCGCTGAATTACTTCAACTTTCCAGTTTGCATGGCGAAATATGGCATACATACCACGACTGGCTACTGCGTACATCCCGTGATATTTTTTCTTTATGCAATAAATATTCATTGCAAGAAACAATGCTTTACTGGCGGGCACGCCCTGCAGACTTGCAGAGTCTCGTGTTTCTTTATCTAAAAATAAGCGACTCACTTCACAGCAGGGAACATCTGCTGGAAAAACAATGGGGTTATCGAAATAGTTGTGAAAGATTTCGCTTATCATTGTCGGCTGCGTTGCGTTAATAAATCGCGCGCCGCATAACAGCTGTCCATCATACATCCCCAGCAAGTATGTCGTGTTATGGGAATCAAACTGATCCTTTTCCATACCTTCGATGCATTCCACTTTCCAGTCGAGTCGGTCCCGAAAAGTTTTTCTTCTGAGTCGGTAGAGTTCGTGTGCTAATGCTGGTGGTAAATCATCGTAGTCGTGTAAAAAAAATTCAATGACAGAATTCATGCTCTTGTTCCTGATAATAACACCTGAAACTATTATCACCTGTCTTTAAGGACAGCTTTCATTGTGCCGCATATTCCCTATACTTAAAAAGTACCTGACCACGAAGTTCTCGCAAAACTAAGCGGTCAGGAGGTCAAAGACCTACGAAACACCAGGGATATACCCATCGATGATTATCTAATATTTAAAGTTTCGGGTACAGAGCATAAGAAGCACTTTGCCGATAAAATATTAAAAAACAATAATCACAAAATAATTACAATAAAAACATTGCCCCTTAATCTTTTAAGGGGTAATATTTCCGTTTGCTTATTTTTTCTACCTTCCCTTCGTTTTACTGGCTCTGCTGATTTCATCTGCCCAAAACCCTCGTCGGTACCGCTTAACAGACATCTGCCTGTGCTATTCTTGCTGAATCATGTAAGACGGAGAATTGATGATGGCCGACTGGAACCCTTCTCTTTACCTGCAATTTGGCGCAGAAAGAACGCGTCCAGCCGCCGAATTGCTCGCCAGAATTCCTCTGGATGAGGCTGCGACTATCGCCGATCTGGGCTGCGGTCCGGGCAACAGCACGGCGCTGTTGAAGCATCGCTGGCCTTCTGCGCACATCACCGGGGTCGATAACTCCCCTGCTATGCTCGAGGAAGCACGCGCCGCCTTACCTGACTGCCACTTTGTTGAGGCCGATATCCGGCAGTACAAGCCTGGTCAGCCGCTGAGCCTGATTTATGCCAACGCGTCGCTGCAATGGGTTCCGGACCATTACGATCTCCTGCCGCATCTTGTCTCCCTGCTTAAGTTAAATGGCGTGCTGGCGATCCAGATGCCCGACAACTGGCTGGAACCCACTCATGTGGCGATGCGTGAAGTGGCGCTGGAGCAAGACTACCCAGACCGGGGCCGCGAACCTCTGCCGGGCGTACATGCTTATTACGATATTCTGTCGGAGGCTGGCTGTGAGGTGGATATCTGGCGGACAACCTATTATCACAAAATGAGCTCTCATCAGGCCATTATTGACTGGGTAAGCGCCACCGGCCTGCGGCCCTGGCTCCAGGAACTGAATGAGAGCGAACAGAAACGTTTCCTGAAACGCTACCATGAACTGCTGGAAGAGCAGTATCCGCTTCAGGAAAACGGGCAGATACTGCTGGCTTTTCCTCGGTTGTTTATCGTGGCTCAACGCCAGCCCTGATCCGATTACAGGCGGGCTTCTTTGAGCAACTGCTGGATAACCTTTTCCTGCTGCGCATAATCCCCCTCGCCAAAGGCGGTATAGCGCAGCTGCCCTTTGGCATCAAAGTAGTAATGCGCTGGCCAGTACTGGTTGCCGAACGCATTCCAGATTTGATAGTTGTTATCCGTCACGACCCGATACGGCAGTTGCCACTTTTTCACCGCATTTTTAACCGACGAAAGCGGTTTTTCCCAGGGGTATTCCGGGGTGTGAACCCCAATCACCACCAGACCCTGCGATTGATACTTTGTAGCCCACTCCCGCACATATGGGAGCGTATGCTGACAATTAATGCAGTCCCAGGTCCAGAAATCAATCAGAACAACCTTCCCTCGCAATGATTCAGACGTGACAGGGTCACCGTTAATCCATCCTGTTCCACCACTTAGCGGAGGCAGTTGGCTGCTGGGCTCAGCGATTGCCACCGGCTGGAGCTTCACCGTCGCGGTTGTGGGTTTTGCCAGGTTTAAGAGCGCGGTCTCAAGACGGTCTGCGACGCCGTTAGCGCCTTTCAGCAACGAGGTCATCCCCGTCGCATTCAGGACGACTGCCGCTAACATCGCCACTCCCGCCCCCTGACGCAGCTTCGCCATGAGTGCCGATTTTGCTCTCAGCGGGGTCATTAGCGTGCGGCCTCCAGTGACGAGTAATCCAAGCATCAGCGCGCATCCGCTGCCATAGGCGGCCAGCAGTGCGCCGGTAGTAATGGCGGAATGCCCCGCAATGTTAATGCTGAAGATCACTCCCAGGATGGGGCCCGCGCAAGGAGACCAGAGCAGTCCTACCGCAAGCCCGGCCAGAAATGCCGATGCCATTCCGCGCGTTTGCCCGCTTCGGGTGTTGAGGACATTTCCCGCGCTGACGGCCGGACCGGCAATACGCTGGGCGAAAGACGGGAAAATTAAGGCCAGCGCGGCGGAGGCCAGAATGACGAGCGCGATCCAGCGCCCGACAATGGTCGCCTCTGTTATCCACTCGCTGGCGACGGTGACGACCATCGCCACCAGGGTGAACATCACGACCATCCCTGCGAGCAGGGCCAGAATATGTCGTCGTTGCCCCTGAAAACCGGCAAACAGGAGTGGAATAACCGGGAGCGTACATGGGCTGAGCAGGCTTATCATCCCACCCAGAAAAGCGATTAACAGAAACATAATGACCTCACATTACACGTCCTGCGACACTGCAGTGAGGCTATTTCATCGTCCTGATGTGTTCAGGATATGTTTAAACGCGCGGTTTTTGTCTGGCTCTGTATCACCCAGGCCAGGAGATACAAAGCCGTACAATTTTACGAACGACGCGGTAGCGTAATGGCGACATCCAGTCCGCCTCCGGCGCGGTTCGCCAGCCTGAGTTTTCCTTCCAGCTGTGCGGTCAACTGCGCGGCAATCGCCAGGCCGAGTCCTGTCCCGCCGGTATCGCGATTACGCGAGGTTTCAACCCGATAAAACGGCTGCAGAACCGCCTCCAGTTCGGCTTCGGGTATTCCCGGCCCGTCGTCCACAATGTGAATCACCACCTCTTCGGCAGACGAAATATCAATGGCAATAACGGCACCGCCGCCGAATTTCAGCGCATTATCCAGCAGGTTAGTCATCACTCTACGAAGCGCCTGTGGACGCGTGACGATCGGCAAACGAACATTGTTTGCCTGAAACTGCACGTTTTTACCAATGTCCTGATAGTCGCTGGCGATGCTGTTGACCCAGGCGTTCAGCTCCAGCTTCAGCGACGTCTCTTCCAGTGATTCTGATGACCGGGCATACGCGATACCCTCCCGCACCAGACGAGACATGCTATCAAGATCATTGAGGAGCTTGTCGCGTAGTTCCGGCTCCCCGGCCATTTCGACGCGCAGCTTCATGCGCGTAATGGGCGTCTGGAGATCGTGGGAAATCGAGGCCAGGATTTGCGCGCGTTCCCGGAGATAAGACTGAATGCGCGCCTGCATGGCGTTGAAGGCATGCGCAGCCCGCTGCACCTCAAGCGGCCCTTTTTCCGTCATTGGCGTGCTGGCCGCCGGATCCAGCGCATCCACCGCGCGGGTAAAGTGTGAAAAAGGCCGTACCACCTGCCGCACGGCGACCCAGGCGCAGACGGCCAGAACCAGCAGCTGCAGGACGAGAACGATCGGGAGCCAGCTGGCGACGGGCGGCATGCGCGGGATCAGGTCAATGGTCAGCGGCGCGCCATCGCGTAACGTAAGATGGGCCTGAATATGCGAAATGGCGCCGGGAACCGCGGTAAAGCTAAGCGGGTAATGCGCGGCAAGCGTCGCTTTTAAGGTTCGGATAGCATCTTGCGAACGCTTATCCGTCGGCGCTGCGCCGGGTTCTCCTGTGCCCAGAATATAACGATAGTTACCTCGTTCAAGCCGAGGCAGCCAGGCGGCGCGTTCGCTGGCCGGTAAGCGGTCTAAAATGGCGACGCTGGTTGCGACATCGTTTTCCAGATTACCGAGCATCACCGTGCGCGCGCTGTGCATGCGTTCAGTCATGACCAGCGTCAGGCTCAGGGCGTTAGCCAGAAGCAAACCGGACAGTACGACGATCAGCAAACGGGCCAGCAGAGAGCGTGGCCAGAACGTCATTCGTTAACCTCTTTGATGGTCACCGGCATCGTAAAGACGTAACCTTCGCTGCGCACGGTTTTGATATAGGCGGGCGTGCGGGCATCTTCATTGAGACGCTGGCGCACCCGGCTTACCAGCAGATCGACAGAACGTTCAAACAGTTCGGCGTCACGTCCCTGCGTCAAATTGAGCAATTGGTCACGGGTCAGCACGCGTTGCGGATGGTCCAGGAAAACGCGCAGCAGACGATACTCCGCCCCACTGAGTGCCACAATCACCCCTTCCGGGTCGATTAAGTGACGAGCAACGGTATCGAGCTGCCATTCACCGAACATCACCAGCCGTCCTGCTTCTGTCACCTGTAGATTGGGCGGCATCGTGCGAAAACGCCGTAAAATCGCTTTGATGCGTGCCAGAAGCTCACGGGCGACAAACGGCTTCACCACGTAGTCATCCGCCCCCATCTCCAGACCCAGGATCCTGTCCGTCTCCTCATTGCGCGCCGTCAGCATCAGGATGGGCAGATCTTTATGTTTGCCGCTGCGTAACTGCCGGCATAGCGTGAGACCGTCATCGCCAGGCATCATGACGTCCAGCACCACCAGGTCGATATGCTGTTTATCCAGTACGCTACGCATCTCTTTGCCGTTGGCCGCGCCCGTCGCGCGATAGCCAGACTTACCGAGATAATCGACAATCAGTTCACGAATATCCCTGTCGTCATCGACGACAAGGATGTGGTCAATATGTTCCACCGAACTCTCCAGACCGAAGGGTAACGTACTGAAAATAGCACATTTCACAGCTTATCCGCGTCGATAACTGCCTTGACGAAATCCTGTGGATCTTCCTGAGGCGGGTTATGCCCCACGGTTGCGCCGAAGGTGCGGTGCTCATATTTGCCGGTAAATTTAGCTGCATAGGCCTGCGGTGCCGGATGCGGCGCGCCGTTGTTGCCGCCTTCGATGGTGATCGTTGGGACGGTGATATTCGGCAGCGTGGCCAGTTTTTGCTCGTAGCGGTCGTATTTACGCTCGCCTTTTTCCAGCCCTAAACGCCAGCGATAATTACTGAGCGTCACCGCGACGTGGTCCGGATTATCGAGGGATTTGGCACTGGCGTTAAAGACCGCATCGCTAAATTTCCAGTCAGGCGAGGCCTGCGACCAGATTAAGCGCGCAAAGTCATGCGTGTTTTTTGCATAGCCTTCAGCACCGCGTGCGGTGGCGAAATAGAACTGATACCACCACTGCTGCTCTGCTTTTGGCGGCAGCGGCTGTTTGCCAATCTGCTGGCTGCTGATGAGATACCCGCTCACCGACACCAGTGATTTTACGCGCTCAGGCCACAGCGCCGCGACGATATCCGCCGTCCGGGCGCCCCAGTCATATCCTGCAAATACCGCCTGCCTGATATTCAGTGCATCCATCAGATTAACGATATCTTTCGCCATCGCCGAGGGCTGGCCGTTGCGCGGTGTGTTTGCTGACAGGAAACGCGTGGTACCGTAGCCGCGCAGAGACGGCACAATGACCCGGTACCCTTTTGCCGCCAGTGCGGGTGCAACCTCGGCATAGCTGTGAATATCGTAGGGCCAGCCATGCAGTAAAATAACCGGCTGACCGTCTTTCGGGCCAATGTCGACATAACCGACATTCAGATCGCCGGCGTTAATTTGCTGAGGATGATCAAAGGCTGCGGCGACGTTTGTGCCAGTGACTTCGGCCTGACAGGACATCACGGTGCCAAGCGAAACGGTCAGTGCGAGGGTTGAGTAAGCAAGTTTGCTGAACATGTTGGTATCTCCGGTTGAGTACAATTCACGGGGATATCACAACACCTCAATGTATAGCGGATATGTGCGAAAGCGGGTTTATTGCAAGCCTGTGTATGTATCCGGGACGCTGATACAGTGTGATACAAACACAGGCGCTGAAGTTTTAGAGGGAGAGACGATAGCGGACGTAATCGTCAGCTTCACCATATTTGTCATAGAGTTTACGCGCCGGGTTGTTTTCCCGGGTGACCCAGTACAGTTTCGACCACCCTTCGCGCTTGCCTTCGTCAATCAGAGCGTCAATGAGCGCCTTACCGGCTCCCGCCCCGCGTTCGGCAGCATCAACAAACAGATCTTCCAGGTAGCAGCTGGGCGCGGTTGACCAGGTGCCTTCATGCAGAACACACATTGCGAAACCGATGACCTTTTCGTCCTTCTCCACGACCCGGCAGAACATCGATGAATGCGCTGAGAGCGCCCTTTCCCACGTCGCTGCGGTGACGGATTCCTCGAGGAAGCAATCATAAAAATGGGTGTAACCATCCCACAGCGGTCGCCATTGGGAATAATCCTCTGCGCGTAAAGGTCTTACCGTAACTGCCATGTTTTCCTCACATTACAGGTCAATTGCCATTTCAAAACAGCGTAAATCAGCCCCCGCCATACGCGAATGATGATTATGTTCTCTCAGCGTAACAAACCCAAGCTTCTGATAAAACGACTGGGCGTTAGGCGTCGCATCGAGCGTCAGGCGGGTTATCCCCCGGCTGCGGGCCTCGTGTTTGAGTGCCTCAATAATCCGGGTCGCCATGCCTTTACCGAAGGCTGCGGGCAAGGTGAAAATCGCCTCCAGGCAATGGGTATCCAGATCGAGATAGCCGCTTGCCGCAACATCGCCCTTTTCATCTTCAACCACGTAAAAAGGGTATTCAATGACCATCTGCCGATAGCGTTCGGGCATCAGATCAGGCGTCCAACGCGCAATGACCTCTGCGTCGTAACTGGTTTTACAGCCGTGACGAATCGCCTGGTTACGAATATTCCAGAGTGTTTCGGCTTCCTGTGGCCTGGCTTTTCGTAATGTCATAAGCTCCCCCTTTAACGGCTTTTTAGCCGCATTTCCCGTGCCGATCTGGCGAGACGCTGAGTACGACAATAGAGCGTAAATAGCACAAAGCCGCTGCTGTTCATCACCACCCGACAAAGTAACAGCGCGAAAGATGCAATGACGAGTGGCCAGAGGCTTCCATCATGAGAAAGCAGGATATGTAGAACCTGAACGAGGGTCGTTATCAGCAGGATGATGAACAACGCCATAAAGCCCGACAATCCCGAGGTCTTACCACGAGCCAGTAGTACGCTTGTCACAATGAGCGCGCCTGCCATCGTCAATGATGGTAAGAAAAAGCTCAATGCATGATGTAAAGGTGACAAACCTTGCAACGTGCTGAGAAAAGGCAAAAGGTTTAACGCAAACGCCACTAAAAACAGAGGTAACAGCATAGCTACCGGATAAGGATTTTGACGCGGAAGCTCGCTGAGGGGGCGCGAAAAATACCGTTCCAGCTCGGGAGTGGGTCGGGTATCCCCACGGGTAACAGCTTCCTCTATCTCTCTGCCATGCTGCAAGAGATTCTGGAATACGCGTCCAACTAAAAGAGACAAAAATTCCATTAAAATTTCGCCATTAGAGATGCAACCCATCTTTGGTAGTGAATGACCACAGCACGTCTCAACAGAATGTGATAGAGATGAAAATACCAGAACGCAAACAAAAGCATAACGCCTAAATAGGGAGATCCGCGCATGACGATACCGACGCTCACGACAGAACGTTTACTGCTGAAACCGCTGGTAGCGGAAGATGCCGTCCAGATACAAACGCTGTATCCGCGCTGGGAGATTGTCCGCTATATGGTCTCTTCCGTGCCCTGGCCCTATCCGGATAACGGCGCGGAAAACTATGTCAACAAGGTGGCGCTGCCGGATATGGCGAAAGGGATTGCCTGGTTCTGGAGCATCCGGCGACGTGAGGTGCCGGATGAATTGATGGGCATTATTTGCCTGTACGACGTCGAGGATAACAACCGCGGGTTCTGGCTCGCGCCGGAGTTCCAGGGTCAGGGATTTATGCGCGAAGCCAGCATTGCCGCGACGGATTACTGGTTCAACACGCTAAACAAATCCGTTTTGCGGGCCCCGAAGGCCGCTGCTAACAGCCGATCCCGTCGTATTTCAGACAGTAGCGGCATGCGGCTTATCAGGACGGAGAAGAAAGCCTACGTCAGCGGGATGCTGGACTCCGAGCTGTGGGAGATCACCCGCGACGAGTGGAACGCCCGTCAGGTCAGCTGATAGTGCTTATCCGGCACCAGCCTTTCCGGAATATTCTCTTCGTCGTTCATCTGCAGCAGATCGCGTTCCATCATGTTGCAGATGGCGTCCAGCGGCAGGTCGTTATCTTCTGTGCCAAACGGCTCTTCCAGCTCTTCCGCCAGGGTGTCCAGCGAGATAAAGGTGTATGAAATCAGCGCCGAGACAAAGGGCGTCATGTAATGCAGATCCACAACCAGCGCAAACGGCAGCATGATGCAGAACAGATAGACCGTACGGTGCAAAATCAGCGTGTAGGCAAACGGTACCGGCGTGGTCGCAATGCGCTCGCAGCCGGACAGGACGATGGACATATCATTCAGACGGTTATTCAGGCTGTGAAACAGGATGTCTGAGAGTTGCCCGTTACGTCGCCTCACGGCCAGCCACTCCCCCATGATCAGTAAAATACGGTTCGCGGGCGCACTGGCCTTCATCACCTGACGTAAATCATCCGGAGAAAGATAGCGAGAGAGTTGCTCTGCGTTCAGCTCCCGGCGCAGGGTCATCCGCAGGCAGTTGGCAAAAGCAATCTGCAGTCGCACGAATTCGCCAAGGTGCTTATCGTCAGGCAAGGTGTTTTTTACCTCGCGAAACAGCGAGCGTGCCGCTATCATCAACTGCCCCCAGAGCAGACGAGCCTCAACGTAGCGTGAATAACAGGCGTTGTTTCGGAAACCCAAAAAGATAGCGATCGCCACGCCGAGAATGCTGAATGGCGCCACGGTAAATTTGATGCCCAGCGAGGTATACCACGGCAACATCAGAATAACGGCAATAGAAAGCAGGAAATTGAGCAGCAATCGGGTATAGATCTTAGGCAGTACCGAACCGTGCCAGACAAAAATCAGTTGTAGCCAGTGCTGTTTAGGACGAACGATCATAGTGAGTTTCAGGAAAGAAAAGAGCGAGGCTATTAAACGAGATCCCCGTCACCGTTGCAAGCTTGTTAACGGGACATTGCATTTTCTCCCCTGATTAGCGACATCCGCACAGTGCTGCATGTGCTTTTTAAAAACAATGCATGGTAGTATGTTGTAACTAAAAAATGTTAATTAATATATTGACAATGTATGATGCTGTAATTATTTGATTTATAGGGACTTTAACGCCCCTTCTAAACCATGACGATATTATTTTCGTCTTTTCTTTTGAGTACTCTTTATCGCCATGTATGAAGTTTCATATAAAGTTAACAGTTTTCCCATTTGACTATCGATAGCATCATGTTTTTCAGGATTTCTTAATTTTTGTAACAGTTTTGAGATATACTTCGCCGGCAACTTTATTATTAACACATTGTGAGATTGGTACATTTCTTTCGTCCAATCCAAATCTTTTCCTGACTTCAATACTTCACTTTCTTCTCTATTTACTATGAAACCTAACTTACCATATGGTCCTGTAAGATATGATTGCATCTGTCTATACTCAGATGGTCCTAATTCTTCAAAGTTTTTAGCATCAAACACCACTTGCCTCACCTTATAATCTTCAAGTACTCGTTTCCAAAAATCAGACTTACCACCATTGGTACCTATGATATCTCTTCTTTGTACGGCATTACCATTTGGATGAGGCTTTATATCAGTAAGATGAGATGCGAAAACAATTCTTAGTGCATCTAAACACCATTGCTCGAATTCATTTGCACCGTCGTTACCACTCGGGATTTGATCTAAGTGCGAAGTTATTTGTCCGATATTTTTATTTCTAATAGCGGGAGTGTCAGATACAATGTTTATATCGTATTCATCATTGATTTCTTCAGCTTCCTCAGGAGCCAATGCATTACGATTAAGATTAAGACCAAGCCAATAGCACGGATGTATTAATAGTTTTTCATCATTTTCAAAACCTTTATCCGGAGTTCTGCCATCATGACAAAAAGAGTAGGCTGAAGTATTTTTATCACGAATTCCTATAAAACCTACGCTATACAAGCTTTGGAGTATTCCGCTAGCCTTTAATAGCTTAATTTCGGATGTTATTTTAGGATCGCCATTCTCTTCAATAATTTGGAAGCAAGCCTCAATTTTTCTCAAGCAAGTGTAGACTGTAAGTTCTGGTTCAATGTTACGGAATGAACTTGTTATGATTTGTATCGAAGGGAATATTTTTTGATATTCTTTCCACAGATCTTCAAGTCTAGCCATAGAAATAGATCTGGCCGCATATTCAAGATCAGCATTGATGATTGTATCTCTATTTTCTCTAAAGGCTGCAAAGAAAGCCTCATTCAACAGTGATAGCAAATCCCTCGGACGATAAAGCGTGAACTGCAAGCATCGCTTAAATCCGCCTCTACCTTTAAGATCATCAGCTGTACATCTATCCCAAACTCGTTGATCTTTTTCAATATCAAGATTAAAAGCAACTTTCATTCTCTTAGCTGATAACATGAGTAATTGCGCCCAATCCCAATGCAATCTTATTACCTGTCCTTCTATATTCCGAGAATAATCAGGATCCTCTTTTGATAACGCCCTGAATATATTGTCTCTTAGAAAAATAATTGGTCTGATGTATTTTGATTTTTGATTAAGTTCTATAGATGCATATGCAAGACCTGCTATTATTCCTATCCCGATGTTATCAGGCTCATAGGCCTCATCGAGCTTATCCATTAATATCACAACCTTTCTGTCAGATCTCTCCAAGAGAGATGTTATTTTATTTTCAACCTCGGAAATGTTTAGATTAAACTGAAGGTCTCCAATGGATTCTTCAGGATTAGTTTCATCGAGATACTCTTTTGCAACGAGCCTACACTTCCTTAAAATATCACCATGAACTGAGTTCCATTTTTTTAAATGCTCGTTCAATAAAACTTCAGTTGTAATTTGAGATGCTAATTTATAATGCGAAGAAATATACGACGCGATTTCCATTAGCATTGCATATTTCCAAAGCAATCTTGTAGCCGCTCTTGACAAATTGAATGAACCAGTAAAGGGTTTCAACATTGATCGAAAACCAATAATTTGAGTGTCATCTGGCGAAAAGCTAAGTATTAATATTTTTTTGTCTTTTTTCCAGTGCTCATTTAATTGGATGAATAAAGCGCTTTTTCCTGTTCCACGTCTACCGACGACAACAGTACGATCATCTGTTTCAATCAGCGTTCTGAAATCAGCAGTTTCAATGAATGCACTACTGAGCATTACCTTATCATTTTCTGCTGTTGTATCACCGAAAGGGTTAGATTTTGAAGTGATATTTAAATCCATATTCAACCTTCATGTAAGTAAATTATATTTATTGTCTTGACCAAAACTTATATAAATATAACCAATCATAATTATGGTTTTGCTTCATTATCATATCATAAATTAAACATGACATCGAACTAGCTAGTAACGTCCACAGCATACAAAGATTCCTGTATAACGCGTTCTAAAATTCGCCTGTGTATGTCAATATTGACATTAGCCTCTTCCGCCGTAATACGCAACATCTTCTATGCAGGCTAGTCAACAAACATAATGAGTACTGAAGTTTTAACAAACATCAAATTGATGTAACTGAGTTTTTCATGATCCAGCAACGCATTAGTCAATCTTGAATGCATTTAGGTAATTTTTAGAATCAACTTTGCCCGGCTTAAACCGGGCATGAACATCAGCAAAGCGGTTTAACCGCAGCGCGCATGCCCTTCAGCAGAATGGCATCAAGGTCCAGCGTGACCTGGTCGACAAGACCGCTTACCTGCGTCAAGTCCTGCTCCCAGTGTTCGCGTGCGCTGAGCACCGACTGCACCAGCTCACGGGTGCTCAACTGCCGATCGCGGTGCTGCGCCCAGAGCTGCTGATAGCATTCCAGCCAGCACGCATCATCCTGCACCGGATAGCTCTCCCCGTTACGCTCCGCGCGGTAGAACGCGATCAACGCGGCTAAGGCAAACGTCAGACGTGCCGGTAATTGCTCCGTTGCCTTATGCCCTGCCAGCAGCTGCGGCAGGATGCGGGTACGGTATTTGGTCATACCGTTAAGCGCAATGGAAAGCAGCTGGTGTCTGATGTAAGGGTTACGAAAACGCCCAGTCACCGCACTGGCGAAAGATTCCAGCTCGTTACGCGGCAAATCGAGGACCGGAATGATCTCCTGATAAATTGCTTTTTCGACGAACGCGCAGATCTCCGCATCATTCATCGCCTCGCCTACCGTATCCAGCCCGGCCTGGAAGGCGACCGGCACCAGCGCCGTATGCGCCCCGTTCAGAATGGCAACCTTGCGTTCTTTGTAGGGCCTGATGTCGTCGACAATCCGTACATTTAGCGGGTACTTATCCAGACGAAGTTCGCGGGCAAGGGATGCAGGTCCCTGAATAACAAACAGATAGAAGTGTTCGGCCGTGTCCAGGAACCCATCGTGATAACCCAGCTCAGCTTCAAGCGCAGCCGCTTCGTCACGTGGATACCCCGTCACGATACGGTCAACCAGCGTCGAGCAGAAGCTGTTGGCGTCATTGAGCCACTGAATAAAGGCGGCGGGCAGCGCCCACTCCTGCGCATAGCGCAAGACGAGTTCACGCAGTGCGTCACCGTTGTAGTCAATCAACTCGCAGGGAATGATGATCCAGCCCTTGTCAGCCGCACCGTTGAAGTGGCTAAAGCGCTCAAACAGCAGACGTGTCAGCTTCGCCGGATAGCTCACCGCAGGGGCATCGTCGAACCGGTCACCCTCGTGGTAGCTGATACCCGCTTCGGTGGTATTCGAGAAAACAAAGCGCATATCCGGATTGTGTGCCAGCTTCAGGAACGCATCATACTGGCCGTAGACGTCGATTTCCCGGTTAACGGAGCGGATAAGCCGGCTTGTGCTCACCGCCTCTCCCTTCTCATTCAGACCGCGAATGAGCGTGGTATAGAGACCGTCCTGCGTATTCAGTGACGGCGGGAAGTCGCTCTGAATCGGACGGACGATAACCACGCCGGCGTTAAGATCGGTATGTTCGTTTAACAGGTCAATTTGCCAGTCGACAAACGCGCGCAGGAAATTGCCTTCACCAAACTGAATGATGCGTTCGGGATACAAAGCACCGGGAAAATCGCGACGGTTGAGCGTGTTCACAAGAGGTTCCTTTTATGATTAGTCATACAGCCTGATAAGATTGGTACGATAACTTATCAAAACTTAACGACCAGAAACCCTGTTTTGATCAATACGTCGCGTAGTTGTGCAGAAAAATTATAAGAACTTATAAAACACGGACGTGGATGTCATGGCACCGTCCGGCATCAGGGCATAGCGCGGGATCTCACCAACCTTTTGCCAGCCAGCACGCTGGTAGAAGGTCTCGGCCCCGCTGCCGGTGGAGGTATCGAGCACCAGCACCGAAATCTCTCTGGCTCTGGCCTCAGCTTCCAGCGCTTCCATCAATGCCATCGCGGCCCCTTTCCGGCGCGCTTTCTCGTGGACCAGCAGCTTCGCCACATCGGCGCGATGCGGCTGGTTTTCCGGCTGATCTGTGATCAGCTGCACCGTTCCGATGACGCCGTCCTGCGCATCGACGCAGGCAAGCACCAGTCGCTCGCCACGCGCGACGCTTTCGGCAATACCGCGCCAGAAAATACGGGCCTTATCCAGGCCATAAGGAAGCATAAAGCTGACGGATGCCCCGCCGTTTACGCAGTTTTCGAGGATCCCGGCCAGCGCATCAAGATGGGTGAGGATCTCTTCCCGGGTGAGATTTTTGATTTGCAGTGAGGTATTCATTGTTTTTCCTTACGTTGAATACACTCACTTTGTATTTAACAACTTATTAACGCAAGCGGATCGGACATAGGCTTTTGTTATGTCACCGGGCGCGCTGGCGCTGCTGTTTCATGGCGTACATCTTTTCATCGGCATCTTTTAACCACTGCTGCAGGTCGTTGCCGTTATGATCGAATTCGCTAAGCCCCCATGAGAACTGAAGCGACCAGAGATGCAGCTTGCGGGCGTTATAGTGTTCCACCTGCTCAGCGAGATACTGCATGGCTATCCAGGCGCCCTGCTCGTCGGTATCCGCAAACAGCACGGCGAACTCGTCCCCGCCAAAACGCACCAGCAGATCCGCTTCACGGAAAGAAGCACGCATCAGTTGCGCCATGACTTTCAGCGCCTTATCGCCCTCTTCATGCCCGTAGCGATCGTTAATCTCCTTAAAGCGATCCAAATCCAGCCAGCCGAGCGTGAGCGGCTCAGCCCGGCGCCGGGCAACAGAAAGCGTGAACCGCACCAGCTGATTAAAGCCCCGACGGTTGAATAAACCCGTTAATTCATCCGTTGTCGCCGCGCTGATAGCGGCAAACTCATCTTCTGCCAGCGCGCCAAGATCCCCCAGCACGGCGAGATCGGCCGCTGAAAACTCCCTGGGCGCGTAGTCAATCAGGCAGAGCGAGCCCACGCTCGCGCCGTCACGCAGGCGCAGCGGGAAGCCCGCGTAAAAACGCACGCGAGGTTCACCGGCCACCAGCGGATTATCCGCAAAACGATCGTCCTGCAGCATATCCCCCACCACCAGCGGTGCTTCGGTGAGGATCGTATGGCCACAAAACGAAATGTTACGCGGTACGGAATTGGGTGCCTGCCCGTCGGCCGACTTCACAATAAGTGAATGCTCATCAATCAGATTGACCATCGCCAGCGGCACCTGGAAGAAGCGCTTTGCCAGACGTGTTAACCGGTCAAACGCCGGGGAGCTGTCTATCTCAAGCAAACCGGATTCGCGCAGCGAGTTCAGTCTGTCTGTTTCATTTTCAGGGGTTGCAGGTGCTTTCATAATGTCTCCTGACGTAAAGCGTTACTAAAAGCGTAGCTTAAACAGAGACATTGTCAGTGTTCGAACATCCTGTTAAGCCGCTTGCTATTCACGTCAATGCCTTATGACGATTAACGCAGCTATATTTCACTCCCGGAGGTCGCGGCAACCTGCTCGTCCGACATCCGGGCACTGGTACGATTTCGACCCGCTTTTTTTGAACGATAAAGATGATCGTCCGCTTCGGTCATCAACGTGTTGAAGACCTCGGTCAACTGCCATGACTCAGACTTTCCGCTTCCGAGGCCAATACTGACCGTCAGATAGAGCGTCTGGTGGCGCCACGTAAAAGGATGGCTGGCGACAGTGGTTCTGATACGCTCCGCCAGTTCATAACCGTTTTGCGCATTACCAGAGTTTACCACCACCGCGAACTCTTCCCCGCCCATTCGCGCAACCATGCCGTCTTCGCCGACAACCTGTTGAACCTGTCTGGCAAATGACGCCAGCACGCGGTCACCACACTCGTGACCATAGTTATCATTAATGCTTTTGAAGTAATCGATATCCAGCAGCATGACGGTCAGAAAACGTGAGTGCCGGTGCGTCTCTTCGTGTTTTAACGCCTCATAAAGCCCGGAACGCGAGTAAACATGCGTTAAGAAGTCATAATCCGCCCGCAGGGAAACCTGACGGATCAGGGAATTAATGGCAGCCATGCTGACGGAGACCATCACCGGACAGATCGCCATCGTGGCAATACCCAGCCGGGCAGAAAACATCATTGGGGTGGTAAACGGCGTCGCCACGGCAATATTAATCACCGAGTTGGCGACCAGAATAATTTCAATGGCGCCCGTCATAAACGTCAGCAAGCAGGTCACAGGCAATGGGTAGCGTACGGCACACCAGATAAGTGCAGGCAGAGGAAAAGAGAGGCTCCCTGCTCCGCCAATCACCACCGACGCGACCACCGAGACAATTAGCGCAATAACCGGTAACAGTTGCTCCAGACGCAACCTGAATTCGCGCACGGGCATGCCCAGCGTGAGCATACACGGCACAACAAGCACGCCGGTTGAGAACTGCTCGCTAAACCAGTCGGCGAACAACGGCCAGAACGTATGACTGTCAATCCCGACCGAACCTACCGCGCCGAGCAACGCGCATAGCAGCGCGGCGATCAGACAGTAGTTGAACAGGCGTAATGCGTTAAGCGGATCGGGGGTTTTCTTCATCAGCCGCTTATCACGCTGAACCAGCACGGCCACAACGACGATAAAGACCATGTTAGACAGGTTGATTACCACGGAGGCCATCCCCCAGCTGGTCGTGACCGCGTCGTACAACAGCATCGCGACATAGGATACCGCATAGTAATGCAGGCGATTCAGGAAAACATATCGGGCAAAGATCCCTGCCATCACGCCATTGAGTGGCCAGAACAGCGACAAGGCCTCCACGAGACGTAATTCCGCGCCCACAAAATAGAACAAGGTGGTGAGGATAAAGATCGTCGATGCATTTCGCAGCGGCGTGTCAGGCTGGAACGGTCTGAAAGCGGTAAGAGCAGAACGCATTAAATATCATTCCATATGAAAGCTTATGGCAATTATTGCGGTCGTCAGCATGATCGGAGCTCACTTAAGATGCATCTATAACACAAATACAGCGGGATCATAACTCGTCAAATTTAGGCGTTCATCTGCAGTACCAACCAGTGGTGAATAACGCTGACGATATACTGCTGCTGCTGCGCGGTGAGCTGAACACCGTGTGGGATATTATGCCATTTTGCCAGGCAGCCCCGACAACAGGTGGCGGTAGCATGCTGGGCGATAAACACCGGGTGACCGCGCATGGGCGTCTGTTTCCCGTCGTTTGCAGGTTGTGCAGGGGCAAGACGCTTTTCGACAAAATCCGCGGCATGCTGGTCAATGGTATCCGGTCCTTTGTCCCAGCAGTACTGCCGTTCCTTATCGCCTAAGCGAAAGCGCGAGCGAAACGTCGATCGCGCCAGACGGGAAAAAAGAGGATCCAGGTCAGACATCAGTAGACTGAACGTCCCATACGCTGGGTCAGTTTCTCCAGAACCGCCACACCGGCAAGCGAATTTCCGGTTTCATCCAGCTCCGGGCTCCAGACCGCAATCGCCATTTCATGCGGCACAATAGCCACGACTCCGCCACCGACGCCCGATTTAGCCGGGAGACCAACGCGCCAGGCAAACTCGCCGGCGTTTTGATACATCCCGCTGGTCGCCATCAGCGCGTTAACCTGGCGTGCCTGCAGAGGTGAAACCACCTCCTGATCGAGATGCGGCGCGTGCCCCTGATGCGCCAGGAACAGGAACGTCTGAGCCAGCTCAACGCAGCTCATCTTCAGAGCGCAGTAATGGAAGTAGTTTTGCAGGACGGTCGCCACGTCGTTATGGAAATTGCCGAAGGATTTCATCAGCCACGCGATGGCCGCGTTGCGGGCGGAGTGTTCGAATTCCGAGCGGGCCACCACCGGATCGTAGGCAATGTCGTCGACGCCCGAAAGCTGGCGCACGATCTCCAGCATACGCTGACGCGGCGCACTGAGGCGGCTTTGCAGCATATCGCAGACCACCAGCGCACCGGCGTTAATAAAGGGATTTCGCGGTTTACCCTGTTCTATCTCGAGTTGAAGCAGCGAGTTAAAAGGCTGGCCGGACGGATCTTTGCCCACCCGCTGCCAGATCTCGTCTTCTTCATACTGGCGCATCGCCGCAACCAGACTGAGCACTTTCGAAATGGACTGAATGGAAAAACGTTCTGTTGCATCCCCTGCCTGGTATCGCTGTCCGTCGATGGTACAGATAGCAATGCCCAGCTTATTCCCGCTGACCGAGGCAAGGGCCGGAATATAGTCGGCAACCTTCCCCTTTCCAATTAACGGACGAACCTGCGCCAGAATCTCGTCCAACATCTCATTATGGATGACCGCAGCCACACTTTGCTCCTTGCCCTCAGGCTAAAACGGGCTGCGAGTATAACAGAGGCTTATGTATTGCGTCAGGCGCTAAGACGAAAACGCGAAACGGCCTGCAATAAAAGATCGGATTGCTTTTGCAGACGTTCAGAAGCATCCGAGGCGTCAGAGACCAGCAAATCCGTCTGACGGGAGACCTGGTTCAGCGCCTGAAGCTGACGCGTCATCTGGTGAATACTGTCTCCCTGGCTGAGCGTGGCGGTGGAGATCTCATTAAGCAAACTGCTTAAATTGCCCACCAGACCGGTGACCTGCTGCAGATTCTCTTCCATCAGGGTGACGGCACGAGAACCGTCTTCAATCCCCTGCACCGAGCGGTTGATCAGCTCCTGAATGGTCTGCGTTGAGTGGCTGCTCTTTCTGGCCAGCAGCCCAACCTCCCGGGCAACGACGGCAAATCCGCGCCCCTGATTTCCGGCATGGGCCGCCTCAATGGCGGCATTCAGCGCCAGGATGTTCGTCTGAAACGCCACGCTGTCGATCATCGCCACGATCCCGCGCATCTCTGACGATCGCTCGACGATCGCCTGCATGGACGCGTTTACGGTCGACATCATCTGGTCTCCCCCCACGGCTGCCTGGCGCGCTTCATCGGCCCGGGCGCTGGCGAGTCTGGCATACCCGGTATTGCCTTCAACGTGGCTTTCGAGCGCCGCAATATGCGCCGTCACATCCTCAAGCTCTTTCGCCTGGCGTGCCGACTGCTGATACAGCTTCTGGTTACCCTGTGCCAGGGCATCAATGTTCTCCACCATGGTCGCCGTGGCATAGCTGACCTGCGTCACCAGCTGCTGCAGGCCAAGCTGCATCGTGGCAATACTGTCGCTAAGCTGCCCAATCTCGCGATTGAAGCGCATAACGTTCGGCGGCGTGCCGGAGAGATCCCCTGCTGCCAGCCGGTTGATATGCGCGATGAGCCGACGCAGCGGTGTAATCACCCATCGGGACATACCGAACCAGACGACAGCGGCGATGGCGACTAACAGCACCGGGGCAAACAGGAATAACGTTTGCAGGTCGGAGAGCTGCGCCATGAGGCTCTGACGCCCCTGCATCGCCTGCTTCTCGCTTGCCTGCTGATAGCGCGCATAGTTGTCGTTAAAATCCGTCTGAAACGCCTGCGCCGGGACGGCAAAAAAAGCGTCAATGGTGTTGGTTTTGACCAGACCTTCCGCCTGCTCTTTGATCGCACCGTAGAAAAGTTGATAGCTGTTCACCAGCGCGTCGTCTTTCGGCGGATTCAGTGCCAGCCAGGCCTTCCATGCCTGCTGCGAAACCGTCAGCGCCTTTTGCGCGTCATCCATCAGGCTATGCCAGCTTCCGTCTGAGCCGGTCTCTTTATCCTGCATAAACCAGACGCCGGAGCGGTTAAGGAGATCGCTTGCGGCCAGCAGAGAGACGCGAGCCAAATCCAGCTTGCTCTGCTGCTGCCAGGCCAACAGGTTGTGCTGCTCGTTGCGCTGGGCTTCGTTCAGGGAGGCATTAAGCAGAAGTGACGAGGAGAGCTGCAGCGCGGAGAAAAGGCCAATGATGCAAAAGATACCCGTCAGCAGGCCAAAGTGACGGGGGGTGAGACGCTGCGCAATACGGCGAAAAATTTGCGTTAGGTTCATAATTAGCTTCATTTACAATGCGTTAGACGCGAGCGAGTCTACGAAATGAAAATGACAGAACCATTGCAGAATAGTGACAACGGCCCTCGCGATGAGGGCCGAAATTAAGGATTACACGCGATCCTTCCACACCGTCTGCGCATTACAGAACTCGTGCAAGCCAAAGTGGGAAAGCTCGCGGCCAAAGCCGCTTTTCTTCACACCGCCAAAGGCTACGCGCGCATCGCTGGCGCTAAAGCCGTTGATAAACACCCCACCGCACTCCAGCTCGCGGGAGAAGGTCTCTGCCAGCGCATCACTGGCGGTAAAGACCGTGGCTGACAGACCAAAATCGCTGTCGTTGGCCAGCATCAGGGCGTGCTCCGCGTCTTTCGCAACCGTAATGGCCGCGACCGGCCCAAACAGCTCCTGACGGAACGCCGTCATCGACGGGGTGACATTCGCCAGCACGGTTGGCGCATAATAATTCCCCTCGCCGCTGATTTTCTCACCGCCCAGCAGCAGCGTTGCCCCTTCTGCCAGCGTCGCCTGTACCTGCTGATGCAGTTCATCGCGCAGATCGAAACGCGCCATCGGGCCCAGATAGTTTTCTTCCTGGTCCGGCGCACCCAGCTTCAGGGCCGCAACCGCATCGACAAAGCGTTGGGTAAAGGTGCCCGCAATACCTTCTTCCACAATGAAGCGTTTTGCCGCCGCGCACACCTGTCCGGTATTCTGGTAGCGGCCTGCTACCGCCGCCTTCACGGCAAGATCCAGGTCGGCATCGTTGAGAACGATGAACGGGTCTGAGCCGCCCAGTTCAAGAACGCATTTCTTCAGCGCGGCCCCCGCCTGAGCACCAATGGCGGCCCCGGCACGCACGCTGCCGGTGACGGTCACCGCCGCAATACGACGATCGTTAATCGCCTGGCTGACGCCGTCGTTGGTGGCATTCACCCAGCCGAACACGCCTTCAGGGAAACCCGCATCCGCAAAAATCTGCGCGATAAGATCCGCCGAGCCGAGCACGTTGGGCGCGTGTTTGAGCAGATAGCTGTTCCCTGCCAGCAGAATCGGTACCGCGCCGCGCAGCACCTGCCAGAGCGGGAAGTTCCACGGCATTACCGCGAGGATCGGCCCCAGCGGACGGTATTCAATAACCGCGTTCTGGTTTTCCACCTGCGTGGGTTCCGCACGCAGCATCGCCGGGCCGTGCTCGGCGTACCAGTCGCACAGGCCAGCGGATTTCGCCACTTCCGCCCGCGCCTGCTGAATAGGTTTGCCCATTTCACGGGAGATCGTCTGCGCCATCTCTTCAGCGCGACAACGCAGCGCGGCACCAAGATCGCGCAGCTTTTGCGCCCGGTGGGAGACGCTTTCGCGACGCCACTGGCGATAGCCCGCGTCGGACTGAGAAATCGCGCGTTCAACCTGTTCCGGCGTCGCCCATGGATACGCGGCGAGGGTTTCACCCGTGGCCGGGTTGACAGAGAAGGCATGTGTAGCAGAGGAATAAGTCATGGTGTTCTCCACGTTTTTCGGTTGATTAATTGTGGCCCACTCTGCTATTTCTTAAAAATGAATAATACTAACCACCTTATTCACGAAACGAGAACATTATGGATTTAACCCAGCTTGAGATGTTTAACGCCGTCGCGCTGACGGGCAGTATCACCCAGGCGGCGCAAAAGGTGCATCGCGTGCCGTCTAACCTGACGACCCGCATTCGTCAGCTGGAAGCCGATCTGGGTGTTGAGCTGTTTATTCGTGAGAACCAGCGTTTGCGTTTATCCCCGGCTGGCCATAACTTCCTGCGCTACAGCAAGCAGATCCTCGCGCTGGTGGATGAAGCGCGCATGGTTGTCGCGGGGGATGAGCCGCAGGGGTTATTTGCCCTCGGCGCACTGGAAAGTACCGCCGCCGTGCGCATTCCGGAAACGCTGGCACAGTTTAACCAGCGCTATCCGCGCATTCAGTTTGCCCTTTCGACCGGGCCATCCGGGACGATGATTGATGGCGTACTGGAGGGAACACTCAGCGCCGCCTTCGTCGACGGGCCGCTGTCGCACCCGGAGCTGGAAGGAATGCCGGTCTACCGGGAAGAGATGATGCTGGTCACGCCTGCCGGGCATGTGGAGGTGACGCGCGCCGCGCAGGTCAGCGGCAGCGACGTGTATGCCTTTCGCGCCAACTGCTCGTATCGCCGACACCTGGAGAGCTGGTTTCACGCTGACCGCGCCGCGCCCGGCCGCATTCATGAGATGGAGTCCTATCACGGCATGCTCGCCTGCGTTATTGCGGGCGCGGGCATCGCGCTGATGCCGCGCTCGATGCTGGAGAGTATGCCTGGGCATCATCAGGTGGAAGCCTGGCCGCTGGCAGAAAACTGGCGCTGGCTCACCACCTGGCTGGTGTGGCGACGCGGGGCGATGACCCGCCAGCTGGAGGCCTTTATAGCGCTGCTAAACGAACGTCTTCAACCAGCGCCTTCTCCATAAACAGGCTGAGCGGATCGTCAACGTACGGGGCAAACGCCGGGCGCAAATCGTATCCGCACTGTTCATAAAGACGCACCGCGGCATGCTGCTTGATGCCCGTCTCCAGCCGTACCGTATGGCAATGACGGCTCAGAGCTTCATCTTCCAGGGCGGCCAGCAGCGTCTCTCCCAGGTGCTGGCCACGATGGGCCGGGTCAATATAGACCCGCTTCATCTCACCCGTACCGTCGCCGTTGAGCACGATAGCGCCACAGCCAACGGCCTGAAGCTGCTGGTCGCGAATGATCATCAGGATCAGCGAGGCTTCCGGCAGCGCAGCCAGATCGAGCAGATGATTACTTTCAGCGGGATAGAGTTCGCTCTGATAGCGGTCAAGCGCCGCGATCAGGCTAAGAATGTCCGGGTGACGTGCAGATTCAGAGGTAATGGAATACATGGCAGGCTCCTTGCTTTTTTTATGAGGCTAAATTTCAACATAGCGCAGGCCTGCCAGGGTGCTTCATAGTATTAACTTATGTCATGACGCCAGCGTCAACTGGACATCTAACGCCCTCAACCCGGCCTGTGTCGCTTCGTCCAGCCTGCTGTCCGTGACGATATCCGTCAGGGTATTAAGATGCGCCACGTTAAATAATGACCAGGCTCCGTACTTGGAACTGTCCGCCAGCAGCACGCGACGTTTTGCATTGGCAATCAGATCCCGCTTTAAGGCAGCCTTCTCTTCCGTTGGTGAGGTAATGCCGCGGGTGATATCCCATCCGTTACAGCTAACGAAAGCCACGTCTGGCCACACGTTCTGCAGCAAGCGACGCCCGTGCTCACCGATGCAGGACTGACTTGAATCATCAATACGCCCGCCAATTATCGTCACTTCAATCTGACGGAATTCCGAGAGAAACAGCGCGATGTGCAAGTCGCTGGTGATGACGCGAAGCGGCAGATGCGTAAGTTGGCGAGCGAGTTCAATCATCGTGGTGCCAGCATCGAGCACAATGGCGTCGCCCGCTTTAACAAAGCTTGCCGCCGCGCTGGCGATGGCGTGTTTTTCTGCCAGACTGCGCTGCATTTTTTCATGCGTTGTGGGCTGGGAAGGAATAAACCGGTTAAGGGTAACGCCGCCATGGGTACGGCTAATGACACCTTCCTGATCGAGCTTTATCAAATCCCTGCGGATCGTCGCCGGAGAGGCATCGGTAATTGCCACCAGCTGATCCACCGTCACCAGATTGTGCCCTTTCAGGTAATCCATTATCTGCTCTAACCGGTTATATCCCTTCATATCATTCCCGTGTAATTTGCATAGCCAACTGGATAGACACCGTCATGCTCTCAGACTTCGCTTTGCCGGTCCAGGCAATATCGAATGCGGTACCGTGGTCCGCAGAGGTACGGATAAACGGCAAGCCAGCGGTGATATTCACCCCGTCATAAAAGCCGAGTAATTTTAGCGGAATATGCCCCTGATCGTGATACATCGCAACGACCATGTCATACATTCCTTCGTGGCATTGCATAAATACCGTATCCGGTGGACACGGTCCGGTGACGTTTAACCCCTGCGCTTTCATCGCGTCGACAGCCGGGCCGACAATCTTGATCTCTTCATCGCCAAACAGGCCGTTTTCACCCGCATGCGGGTTAACGCCGGCAACCGCAATGCGCGGTTGTTGAAAGCCGACGCGTTTCAGGAATCTATCCGCAATCCCAATCACGGTTTTTACCCGATCCTGATTGAGCGTATCAAGGAATTTGCGCAACGCAATGTGGGTCGTGATGTGAATCACCTTCAGTTTGTCCGTATACAGCACCATGGCGTAATCTTTGCTGTCGGTCAGATGCGCCAGCAGCTCGGTATGACCCGGATAGAGATGACCGGCCAGGTGCAGCGCCTCTTTATTCAGGGGAGCCGTTGCAATCGCCTTCACCTCACCCGCCATCGCCAGTTCGGTAGCACGCTTCACGCAGCGATAAGCCAGATCCCCGGCCTCAGCCTGAACGATACCCGGCTTCAGTGCATCAGGATCGGCCAGCGGTTCATCAAGCACGTTAATCACGCCAGCGGCAAAGCGCGCGCCGCTGACCGTGTCGATAGTGCGGATATCCGCCTGCCCGGTGATTCCTTTCTCAAGCACCCTCTGCAGCGTTCTGGCGCAGCCCACAACCACCACAGGCGCCCCTGACAACTCACCCTCGGTGAGGGATTTGATGATGATTTCCGGGCCAATGCCAGCCGGGTCACCCATGGTTACAGCAATAATTTTAGTCACGCAGTCTCTCCTCGATAAAATGCAACACCTCAAGCAGCGTCTCTTCGTTTCCGAAGCCCCCTGCTTTGGTCATTACCGGCTGCTGCCAGCCACAACCCAGAAATTTTCCGACTGGCACGCACTGTGCGACGCACCCGGTAATCTCAAACCCCCGAGCATCCAGTGCCCTCGCGACAGCCATCGCCACGTCGCCACCGGAGACGTACAGCGCGTCAGGCGTCTGCGCCGCAAGCACCTGTCGGGTCAGTTCGCCTAAAAACGTACAAATTTTTTCGCCCAGGCCTGCGCGGGTGACGCGATACTGCTGGCAGAGTTGCTCGACCTGATGCCGGGCCTCGTGGCCCGCACAGGTATGCACAATGCAGTGATGGCCAGACTGAAGCGCCTGCGCAATCTGTTCGAGATACCCGGCCGTGTCGCCGCGCAGCGCGTCATTCACATCAATGAGTACCGACGAGACGTCCGCCTGGCTTACCGCCAGCGCAATCTGTCGTTGCGCGATCTCACTCATCGAGCCGACGACGGCCAGCAGTTGTTTACGCCGGACCGGAGCCAGATGACGGGCCAGCGCATCGCATAGTCCGGCAGAGCCCACCAGCAGCGGCGTCTGTGAGCAGGCCAACGCGGCATCAATAATGGCGTCCATCTCCTCATCGGTGTGCGCATCCACGATGAGCCATTCCGTTCCTCGGGCAAGTTCGGCAGTGAGCGTTTTCACGGTCACGCTTTTAGCGCTCACCCCGGTAAACAGGTCAGCAATAGCGGCAGACGGGACGGGCGTTTTGGGATCGCTGGCAAATTCGGTTTCATTCACCGGAACGCCGTTTACCAGACACCTGCCGTACCGCGTGATCCGCCCTGCTGACGGGTATGCCGGCGCCACGATCACCTGCCGCCTGCCGCTTAATACCTTAAGAACCTGAGATTCGGCTCCCGCATTGCCACGCAGCGTGGAATCCATCTTTTTAATGAGCCAGCGGGCATCCGCGATTTCAGCCCCGAGTGCGGCCACCCTTTCGGCCGCCTCCGATGCCTTCAGCGCCCGGGAATCGGTGTTAACGATCAGCACATCGCTCGCCTGGTTAAACGGTGTATGAAACGCCACGCTGACTTTTTTGCCGCACAGCGCCAGGCTGACACCGGCATCATTTGCGCCGGTAAAGTCATCGGCGACGACCACGACCTCTCTGTTCACATTGCTCACTTTCATCCCCACTTCGGGTTAGCCTTTCCCGTTAATGATTATATTCAATCATGATTGATTATATGTGAGCAAGATCAAGTTAATCAGTTTGCGAATAAATTATAAATTTAGCCACACGATGACCATGAAGCGTCTTGCTTGAGCGAAATCAATCATGGATACAGAGACAGGAGAAAAGCGTGGTTACGATCAACAGCACCCTGATTAGCGGGGCGAATGCCATCGCCGCCATCAGGCCATTACTTACTGATAAAACGCAGATCCTGCTGGTGACGGACGGCAATATTGCGCGTCTGGAGGCAGCAAAGCAGATCCGCGCGATCCTCGAAGAGGACCAGCGCGGCGTCACGATTATCGACAATGTCCCGCCTGAGCCCACCCATCACGACGTTAACCAACTGCTCTCGACGTTAAAGGGAACGTTTGGGCTGGTCGTCGGGCTCGGCGGCGGTAGCGTACTGGATGTAGCCAAACTGCTTTCAGTACTTTGTCACCCGCTTTCTCCGGGGCTGGACAACCTGCTCGCGGGCATAAAACCGGTGGCACGCATCGCGTCACTGCTGATCCCGGCCACTGCAGGAACCGGATCGGAAGCGACGCCGAATGCCATTCTGGCCATACCGGAGCAAAGCACGAAAGTGGGCATCATCTCCCCCGTCCTCCTGCCCGATTACGTCGCCCTGCTGCCGGAGCTGACGACCAGCATGCCCGCACACATTGCCTCATCCACCGGGATTGATGCCCTGTGCCATCTGATTGAGTGTTTCACCTCAACGGTCGCTAATCCGGTTAGCGATAACGCCGCGCTGATGGGCCTGTCTAAGCTGCTCAACAACATTGAAACGGCCTGCGCCGAACCGGGCAATCTGCTGGCGAAGCTGGAGATGCTGTGGGCGTCTTACTACGGCGGGGTCGCCATTGCACATGCTGGCACGCACCTGGTTCACGCCCTGTCCTACCCGCTCGGCGGCAAATATCACCTGCCTCACGGGGTGGCCAACGCGATTCTGCTGGCGCCCTGCATGCGCGTGGTTCGTCCCCACTGCGTGACGAAATTTGCGCAAGTCTGGGATTTGGTGCCCGGCGCGGATACGTCGCTGTCAGACGAAGAAAAATCCCACGCGCTGGTGGAATACTTTGCCGCGCTGGTTCGCAGACTCAACCTGCCGGATAACCTCGAGACACTGGGCGTACCGCGTGAAGATATCGCCTCCCTCAGTGATGCAGCTCTTAACGTTAAGCGGCTCATGAACAATGCACCCTGTCAGGTTAATCACGACGAGGTGCAGGCGATTTACCGGACACTGTTTCCCCAACATTAATAGCCAAGGAGTGTGTAATGCGTAACAACATCAGGGGCGTGCTAACGGCCGTTGTAACCCCCTTTGACACGGAAGGCGCGCTGAACCTGTCGGGCCTGAAACGACAGATCGATCGTCAACTCAGTGCTGGCAACGGCATCTTCTGCGGCGGCACAAACGGCGAGTTCTTCGTGCTTAACGAAGAAGAAAAAATCGCCGTCACCCGCACCTGCGTGGAAACGGTGGCCGGGCGCGCACCGGTCGTGGCGCACATTGGGGAAATTTCGACCCGCGAAACCATCCGTCTGGGGAAACAGATCGCCTCGCTGGGCGTCGATGCCGTTTCCGTCATTACCCCTTACTTCGTTCCGCTGAAACAGTCTGAACTGGTCGCGCACTACACCGCTATCGCCGACGCGCTAGCCGTACCGGTATTTCTGTACAACATTCCAGCGCGTACCGGCAATACCATTGAACCCGCTACCGCACGCGCGCTGGCCGAACATCCCAACATCGTCGGTATTAAAGACAGTGCCGGGAGCTATGAAAGCCTGCGTGGATTCCTTAATGCGGTGAGGGACATGGATGGATTCGACGTGCTCAACGGCCCAGATTCGCTTATCCACCAGGGCTTCGTCGACGGATGTTCGGCCTGCATTTCCGGGCTGGCAAACGTGGCGCCGACGGCCATCAACGCTATCTGGTCACGCTTTAACGCGGGGGATATTGACGGTTCCCGCCTTGCGCAGGAGAGCGTCACCCAACTGCGCACCGAGCTGTACAACGTGGCGTTTTCCCCTGCCGCAGTCAAAAAAGCACTGCAGATCATGGGGGAAGACGTCGGTGAGAGTCGATATGCCGTGGCATTTAGCGAGCAGCAGTGCCAACAGATACGCCGAATAGTGACAACGTCACTTAACTAAACGGCGTTGGTTTCGTCAATAAGAATACCGGGTACCTGAGGTGCCCAGGATTCACTCGCCCTGAAGAGAGGCAAAGATGAATAATTTTACCGCTGAAGATACCCTGATCATTGTTGGCATTGTTATTGCTTACATCCTTTTCACCACCTGGCTGACCTTCCGGATCCGCAGTAAAAATTCCGGCGATTTTATGGAAGGCTCCCGCGCGATGCCGGCGTTTATTGTCGGGATCCTGCTGATGTCCGAGTATATCGGCGCTAAATCCACCATCGGCACCGCACAGGCGGCGTTTGAAGACGGCTTTGCCGCGTCATGGTCGGTCATCGGGGCCGCGATTGGCTTCCCGCTCTTTGGCCTGTTGCTGGTAAAACGCATCTACAACACCGGGAAAATCACTATCTCTGGTGCGATTGCTGAAAAATACGGTAACAGCACCAAAAACATTATCTCTGTCATCATGATTTACGCCCTGCTGCTGGTTAACGTGGGGAATTACGTCAGCGGCGCAGCGGCTATTTCCACCGTACTGAAAGTCAACCTGCCCGTTGCCGCCTTCATTACGGCCATCGTCAGTACCTTCTACTTCGCCTTTGGCGGCATGAAGGGGGTAGCCTGGGTGACCGTACTGCACAGCGCGCTGAAATACTTTGGTATCCTCGCTATCATGGGCTTTGCGCTCTCCAAAACCGGCGGCTTTACGCCAATGATTGAAAACATGCCGGCCTTCTACTGGACCTGGGACGGTAACATCGGTGCGTCGACCATTTTCGCCTGGCTCATCGGCACCATTGGCTCTATCTTCTGTACCCAGTTTGTAATCCAGGCAATCTCCTCCACCAAAGACGTGAAATCGGCCAAACGCTCTACCTGGGTCGCCTTCTTCTTCTGCCTGCCGATTGCGCTGGCCATTGCGGTGATTGGGGTGGCGGCAAAATACCTGCACCCGGAAATTAACAGCCTGTATGCAATGCCGATTTTCCTGCAGGACATGAACCCGTGGCTGGCCGGCCTGGTCACCACCTCTCTGGTGGCGTCTATTTTCGTCAGCGTCAGTACCGTGGCGCTGGCTATCGCCTCTCTGGTGGTAAAAGACTTTTACGTGCCGATGCGCAACCCAACGCCCGATCAAGAGTTTAAGGCCACCCGCTGGATCTCCCTGCTGATTGGTTTCCTGCCGCTGATTTTTGTTCTGCTGGTACCTGAAGTCCTGAAGCTCTCGTTCTTTACCCGCGCCATTCGCCTGTCGATTTCCGTGGTGGCCGTTATTGCGTTTTACGCGCCGTTCTTCCGCAGCACCCGCGGTGCCAATGCGGGCCTGATTGGCGCCTGCGTCGTCACCTCCGTCTGGTATCTGCTGGGCGATCCTTTCGGCATCAACAATATGTACATTGCCTTGCTGACCCCTGCCGTCATCATGGCGATCGACCGCCTCATTCCGGGAAAAGCGCAGGGTAAAGCGCCAACCCCCGCTCAAAATAATGGAGTCTGATATGTCTGTAACCGTAACCCGCGACGGGATTGTTCGACCACAACAGGATGCGCACGTGCAAACCGCCATGCTGCCCTCCTCTTGCCCACAAAACCACGCGGCGAATCTGCTGCCGCTGCCGGATGGCTCGCTGATGTGCGTCTGGTTTGGCGGCACTCAGGAAGGCATTGCCGATATCTCCGTGTGGGGATCACGCCTGGCACCGGGCAGCCAGCAGTGGAGTGATGCGGTAAAACTGTCGGACGATGCCACGCGTTCCGAACAGAACCCGGTTCTGTTCCTGGCCCCGGACAACGTCCTGTGGCTGCTGTGGACCGCGCAGATCTCAGGTAATCAGGATACGGCTATCGTTCGCTATCGCCAGTCCCGGGATCTGGGGAAAACCTGGGGGGAGATCGCTACCCTGCTCGATAAACCGGGCACGTTTATCCGTCAGCCGATTGTCGTGGTGGATAACGGTAATTGGCTGCTCCCGGTGTTTTATTGCCGTACCCAACCAGGTGAGAAATGGGTCGGAAACGACGATATCAGCGCGGTAAAAATATCCGGTGACGGCGGCAAAACGTGGCGCGATGTTGAGGTTCCGGAAAGCCTCGGCTGCGTACATATGAATATTACCCGCCTGCTCAACGGCACACTGGTCGCCCTGTTCCGCAGCCGCTGGGCAGACAATATCTATTACAGCCAGTCAACGGATAACGGCGAAAGCTGGTCCGTACCGGAGCCTACGGAGCTCCCTAATAATAACTCCTCTATCCAGGTGACCACGCTTGCGGGCGGTGAACTCGCGCTGGTCTTTAACCCCATGAGCGCCGCCGGGGCGCGGGAACGTCGCGCCTCGTTATACGATGAAATTGACGATGGTGATGACCGCAAGGAGCCGGTTGTTACCCACGGTCGGGCGGCCTTCTGGGGCGCACCGCGGGCGCCGATGACCGTCGCCATTTCGCCTGACGGCGGAAAAACCTGGCCGTGGCAGCGTCATCTGGACGAGGGGGATGGTTACTGCATGACCAACAACTCTCTGGAAAAGCTGAACCGCGAATTCTCCTATCCCAGCATCAAACAGGGGCCCGATGGCGCGCTTCATATCGCGTACACCTACTTCCGCCAGGCCATCAAATATGTGCGGGTGACCCCGGAATGGGTTAAGGAGTCCATATGATTATCGGTCATCTCAACGCCCTGCCGCTGGCAGGGCTTCCGTCGGCGTTGTACGCCCTGCTATCCCGTCCGGACTGCACGCTGCAGGCGCTCAGCGAACGCGATGACGGGCGCTGGCAGCCGGAAAATGCAACCTGGTTTTGCCAGATTGGTCCGGCGCAGACGCAGCCACGTGCAGATCGGCATACGGAGTATCATCGCCAGTGGGCCGATATTCAGGTTGTACTGGCAGGAGAAGAACATATTTATGCTGGCGCTCGCCCCACTGGCAAGCCGGAGGACGAAGAGCGTAAACCGGATCTCTTTATTACTTCACCTGCTGAACACAGCGTGAGGATCCGTCTTGCCGCAGGAGACTTTGCGGTCTTTTGTCCGGGAGAACCCCACCAGGCGCTGTGCGCCGCAGAGGCGCCGCTGACCGTTCGCAAAGCGGTATTTAAAATTCCCCGAGCGATGCTGGAGGTCTGACATGCGTCACGCCGTCGTCACCGGGGCCAGCTCCGGAATTGGTGAGGCCATCGTCAAGCGTTTACTGGCGGAAGGCTGGCAGGTCACCGGGCTCAGCCGCCGGGCCGTGATGCTGAATGCCCCTGGCTTCACGAGCCTGCGCGTGGATATCAGCGATCCTGCTGCGCTGTGCAGCGCCCTGCAAACCATCGCGACGCCCCAGGCGGTGATCCATGCTGCAGGGATGATGGCCGCTGCGCCCCTGGGCCAGCTCGAAAGCGATGTGAGCACCTCACTGTGGCAACTCCACGTCCGGGCCTGTGAGGCGTTGTTTAACCATTTTGCGCCCACAATGGCCGCAGGTGGACGGTTTGTGGCGATTGGCAGCAGAACCTCTCGCGGTGCAGCAGGACGATCGCAGTACGTTTCCACCAAAGCAGCAATGGTAGGGATGGTCAGAAGCTGGGCGGCGGAGCTGGCCCCGCGCGGGATCACCGCTAACGTGGTCGCGCCAGGGGCTACCCAAACGCCGATGCTCAGCGCACCGGGGAGAGAAACCTCGCCGCCGAAGTGTCCGCCAATCGGACGTCTGATCGCCCCAGAGGAGGTGGCGGGACTGGTGAATTTCTTACTTAGCAATGAAGCCGCCGCTATCACCGGTCAGGAGATGGTGATATGCGGCGGCGCCTCACTCGGCTAGCGCAGGAAAACACGCCCTTTCAGATACAGGGTGGCCTGACCGCCGATCAGTACGCGGTCGCCCTTCAATTCGCAGCGCAGATCCCCGCCACGGTGTGACACCTGGCGGGCATTGAGTGACTTTTTACCCAGCTTTTCGCTCCAGTAAGGGATCAGCATGCTGTGGGCAGATCCGGTAACCGGATCTTCGGGCACCCCTTCGCCCGGGCAGAAAAAGCGGCTGACGAAGTCATATTTATCACCCGGCGCCGTCACGCAGATCATTTTATCCAGCGGAAGCATTGCCCCAATATCCGGCGTTAACGCTTCTACCTGCTGCTGGCTCTCCAGCACCACCAGGTAATCACGTCCAACGCGCACCTCTTTTGCCTCTGTGATGCCCAGGCCGCTAAACAACAGCGCAGGTGGGTTCTCGACCACCTCCGTTGACCACGCGGGGAAGTTCAGCGTCAGCCAGTCGCCGCTGCGTTTAACCGTCAGCTCGCCCACGAAGCGCGTGGTGAAGGTGATTTCAGTGTGCGGATAGTCAAGGTATTCGAAAATAACGTGCGATGCGGCAAGCGTGGCATGGCCGCACAGGTTAATTTCATCCAGCGTGGTAAACCAGCGCAGCTCAAACCCACCGTCGGTACGGACGAAAAAGGCGGTCTCAGACTGGTTATGCTGCTGCGCCATTTTGAGCAGCGTCTCGTCCGGCAGCCACTCTTCCAGAGGACAGACCGCTGCCGCGTTGCCGCCAAAGGTTTTGTCGCTGAAGGCATCCACCAGATAAAAATCAATTTCCTGCATTGTCTCTTCCTCTCTTGTTATGGGTATTTAGCGCAGAAAAACTGTGCCTTTCAGATAAAGTGTGGCCTGCCCGCTCATCAGCACCCGCGAGCCTTTCAGCTCACAGCGCACGTCGCCGCCGCGCGCGGAAACCTGACGGGCAAGCATGGCTGTTTTCCCCAATTTTTCGCTCCACCAGGGAATTAGCATGGTGTGCGCGGAGCCGGTGACCGGATCTTCCGGAACGGAAACGCCGGGGGAGAAAAAGCGGCTGACAAAATCGTATTCCCCCTCACCGCGCGCCGTCACGCTCACCTTATGCTCGCCCGGCGTCATCGCCGAAAAGTCCGGGGCGAGGGCCTCGACCTGTTGGCGATTTTCCAGAACGATGACCCAGGCGCGCCCTTTACGGGCTTCAACGTAGCGGCTGATACCCAGCGCCGAAAGCATTTCCGGCGGGGGCGTCTCTTCATGGGTTGGACATGCAGGGAAGTCCAGCGTCATCCAGTCCCCCTCCCGGGTGACCGTCAGGCGGCCAGAGGCGGTATCAAAGTGGATCCGCGCGTCCGGGTAATCCAGCTCGGTAAACAGTACGTGCGCCGCCGCCAGCGTAGCGTGACCGCAGAGATTGACTTCGCTAAGCGTGGTAAACCAGCGTAGCTCAATGCCCCCTTTGCTGCAGACGAAAAACGCCGTTTCCGACTGATGATGCTGCTGCGCCATCTTCAGCAAGATCTCATCGGGTAACCATGCTTTCAGCGGGCACACGGCGGCCGGATTACCGCCAAACGTGGTATCGCTGAACGCATCGACCAGATAAAAATCAATCTCCTGCATTGTCTTACCGCCTGTTTTTATTGTGTTGTTCTTTTATATTCAATGAAAACAGCGTCCCCGGCTACCGCTTTCATAAGGTAAATATTGAGATCTGCGTCACATAATGGTTGAGTTTTCGCCGTTCGACGTTTTAAGATCGTCTCCTCTTCTTTTCAGCAACGAATCTCAGACATCCCTATGACAACGAACACAGTTTCCCGCAGGGTCGCGTGGCTACGCGTGGTCACGCTGGCAGTTGCCGCGTTTATTTTTAATACCACAGAATTTGTGCCGGTTGGGCTGTTGTCGGACATCGCTGACAGTTTCCAGATGGAAACAGCGCAGGTGGGCATTATGTTGACCATCTACGCCTGGGTGGTGGCGCTGATGTCTTTGCCGTTTATGCTGCTGACCAGCCAGATGGAGCGGCGCAAGCTGCTGATCGGTCTGTTTGTCTTGTTCATTGCGAGCCATGTGCTGTCGTTTATGGCGTGGAATTTTACGGTGCTGGTCATGAGCCGAATCGGCATCGCCTTTGCCCATGCGGTGTTCTGGTCGATTACCGCGTCGCTGGCGATTCGCCTGGCGCCGGCAGGTAAACGCGCCCAGGCGCTGAGCCTGATTGCTACCGGTACCGCACTGGCGATGGTGCTGGGTCTGCCAATTGGCCGCATCGTGGGGCAATACTTCGGCTGGCGCACGACCTTCTTCGCCATCGGTATGGGCGCACTGGCGACGCTGGTATGCCTGATTAAACTGCTGCCCGCGCTGCCGAGCGAACATTCCGGCTCGCTGAAAAGCCTGCCGCTGCTGATGCGTCGCCCTGCACTGCTGAGCATCTACCTGCTGACCGCCATCGTCGTGACGGCCCACTATACGGCATACAGCTATATTGAACCGTTTGTACAGGTGGTGGCGGGCTTTAGCGCCAACTTTGCCACCGTCTTACTGCTGATCCTCGGCGGCGCGGGCATTATCGGCAGCGTGCTGTTTGGCAAGCTGGGTAACCGGCACGCCTCCTTGCTGGTGAGCAGCGCCATCGGCCTGCTGCTGGGCTGTCTGCTGTTGCTGATGCCCGCCGCGGGCAGTGAAAGCCATCTGGCGGTCCTCAGCCTGTTCTGGGGCGTGGCGATCATGATTATTGGCCTGGGCATGCAGGTGAAGGTGCTGGCCCTGGCGCCGGATGCGACGGACGTCGCCATGTCGCTGTTCTCGGGGATTTTCAATCTGGGCATTGGCGCGGGCGCGCTGGTGGGAAATCAGGTCATACTGCACGTGTCGATGTCGGCCATTGGCTATCTGGGGGCTATTCCGGCCCTGGTGGCGCTGATCTGGTCGGTACTCATCTTCCGTAAGTGGCCGGTGGCGCTGGAGGAACAGGGGCAGCACGGGTGAGGGTTGTTGGTGCCGGGTGGCGCTGCGCTTACCCGGCCTACAAAACCCGTAGGCCCGTGCAAGCGAAGCGCCGCCGGGCAAGACATCAATGATAGGTCTTAATAATCTCCAGCACGCCGTTGATAATAAACTGCACGCCCATACAGACCAGTAAGAAGCCCATCAGACGGGAAATTGCCTCGATACCGCCCTTACCTACCCAGCGCATAATGGCGCCGGAGCTGCGCAGCGACACCCACACGATAAGACCGATAATCGCAAAAATCAGCGGTGGCGCAACCGTCAGTACCCAGTCCGGAAAAGTTGCGCTGTCACGCACCGTTGACGCGGAGCTGATGATCATCGCAATAGTTCCCGGCCCCGCCGTGCTCGGCATGGCAATCGGCACAAAGGCGATATTCGCACTCGGTTCGGTTTCCAGCTCTTCCGATTTGCTGGTCGCTTCCGGCGACTCATGCGCTTTTTGCGCCGGGAACAACATGCGGAAACCAATAAAGGCCACAATCAGCCCCCCGGCGATACGCAGACCAGGGATGGAAATCCCGAAGGTATTCATCACCACCTGTCCGGCGTAGTAAGCCACCATCATGATGGCAAACACATACACCGAGGCCATCATCGACTGATGGTTGCGCTCGGCGCTGTTCATGTTCCCTGCCAGCCCGAGGAAAAGCGCCACCGTCGTTAACGGGTTAGCCAACGGCAGCAAGACCACCAGCCCAAGGCTGATTGCTTTAATTAAATCCAACATAGTGCGTTGTCGTCCTTATCCATATTTAACACAGCAATTATAGGGGTAAAGTGTGACATTCAGCCATGGGGGCAACGTAACGATTATTTTCCTTCAGAAAAGATAACTGTCAGTTATCTCTATGATTTGAAAGACCTCAAAAAAAGTTCATGAAACGTTTTAGCATTTCGTGGCATCGGCTGATTCATTCAGTTGACTTATACTTGCCTGAGCAATAATATCTGCCGTGACTAACTACTTGCCAGGGCAACCATTGTGAAAAGCACCAGTGATATCTTTAACGACGTTGTTCCGCTGGGTCGTCTTATTCATATGGTCAATCAGAAAAAAGATCGCCTGCTCAATGACTACCTGTCACCGCTGGATATCACCGCAACACAGTTCAAAGTGCTGTGTTCCATTCGCTGCGAAGTGTGTATCACGCCGGTTGAGCTGAAAAAGGTGCTCTCTGTCGATCTGGGTGCGTTAACCCGCATGCTCGATCGTCTCGTCTGCAAAGGATGGATAGAACGAAGCCCTAACCCGAATGACAAACGCGGCGTACTGGTGAAGCTAACCAGCGATGGCGCGGCCATGTGCGAGCAATGTCATCAATTAGTAGGACAAACACTGCATCAGGAACTAACAAAAAACTTAACGGCAGATGAAGTGGCAACCCTTGAGCTTCTGCTGAAGAAAATCCTGCCGTAAACAGAAAAAAAGAGGTATGACGATGTCCAGACGCAATACTGACGCTATCACCATTCATAGCATTTTGGACTGGATCGAGGATAACCTGGAATCGCCGCTCTCCCTTGAAAAAGTGTCAGAGCGTTCGGGTTACTCCAAATGGCACCTGCAACGGATGTTCAAAAAAGAGACTGGTCATTCATTAGGTCAATATATTCGCAGCCGCAAGCTGACGGAAATTGCCCAGAAACTGAAAGAAAGCAATGAGCCGATCCTTTATCTGGCGGAGCGTTACGGATTTGAATCACAGCAAACCCTGACGCGTACGTTCAAGAACTATTTTGACGTGCCGCCTCATAAGTACCGAATCACCAGCGTGCCGGGCGAATCCCGATACCTGTATCCGTTAAAACACTGTAGTTAATCATCGCCTGTAACAGACGTAACCGAGGAAATCATGAAAGTTATCGCCTCCGCCGCCCTCGCCTTGCTGGTGCTGTTCTCCAGCCAGACCTTCGCGGAGCAAACCCCTCGTGCAACGCAGCAAAATAATCCTGATACGATGATTTTGCCGTCAGCACATGACCAGTCGCCTTATGATTTCAACCACATGGGTGCTGGTAGCGACAAATCCGACGAATTAGGCGTGCCTTATTATAATCAGCACGGCTTCTGATTCGTTTTTGCCCCGCCGATGCGGGGCTTTTTTTATGCCTTTTCGCTTACCCGCGTCGTCCGACGAACCCGCAGACCAAACACGTTAATGTACAGCCCGGCCATGATCAGCACGGCACCCAACAGCTGCAGCGCGCTTAGCGTTTCATCCAGCAAAATCGCCGCACTGGCAAGTCCTACCACCGGCACCAGCAGAGATAACGGCGCGACGCGCCAGGTCTCATACCGCCCCAGCAGCGATCCCCAGATCCCGTAGCCCACAATGGTGGCGACAAAGGCCAGATAGACGAGAGACAGGATCGTGGTCATATCGATGTCGACCAGACTGTTCAGCATCACCGCCGGACCGTCCAGAATACTCGACGCCAGCAGAAACGGAATAACCGGGATCAGTGCGCTCCACACCACCAGCGACATCACCGCCGGGCGCGCCTCGTGCTGCATAATCAGCTTGTTGAAGATATTCCCGCAGGCCCAGCTCAGCCCTGCCGCCAGCGTCAACATAAACCCGAGCAGCGCCACATGCTGACCATTCAGGCTGGCCTCGATCAGCACCAGCACGCCGAACACCGCCAGGGTGATCCCCGCCAGCTGTTTGCCCTGCAGACGCTCGCCAAACACGAACGCCCCGAGAATAATGGTAAAGAACGCCTGCGCCTGTAACACCAGCGAGGCAAGACCCGCCGGCATACCGAACTTGATGGCGCAAAAGAGAAACGCGAACTGGCCAAAGCTAATGGTCAGACCGTAGCCCAACAGCAGTTTAAAGGGGATCTTTGGACGCGCCACAAAGAAGATGGCCGGGAAAGCGACCAGCATAAAGCGTAAACCGGCCAGCATCAGCGGCGGCATGTTGTGCAGCCCCAGCTTAATGACCACAAAATTGAGCCCCCATACTACGACCACCAGCAATGCCAGCAGCCCGTCTTTCCGCGTCATATCCCGCCCCTGAATTATTAATAATTTGTTAACACTTCAAGGTAACAGAAAAAAGTACATCACGAGAAGATCATTATTTCTGGCAGGCAGCTGAAGCACTTAGGGATAAATCAGGTGCTATACAAGCCCCTTATGTCATGGTAATCCTGTTAACACACATCTAATAAAAGCATAAGCAACTGTCGGGCAGGAATATGAAACCATCTCTCAGGCGCTCAACCGCAGCGCTGCTGGCATCGTCATTGTTGTTAACCATCGGTAGAGGGGCAACGCTGCCGTTCATGACCATCTATCTCACGCGCGTCTACAGCATGAGCGTCGAGAATATTGGTTATGCCCTGACCGTGGCGCTGACCATTGGCGTGGTATTCAGCCTGGGATTTGGCATTCTGGCCGATAAGTTTGATAAAAAACGCTACATGCTGATCGCGATTGTGGCGTTTATCGCCGGCTTTGTGGCGATCCCGCTGGTCAATAACGTCACGCTGGTGGTGCTGTTCTTTGCGCTGATCAACTGCGCTTACTCCGTCTTTTCGACGGTGCTGAAAGCCTGGTTCTCCGACGTACTGACCTCCAGCCAGAAGGCGCGGGTCTTCTCGCTGAACTACAGCTTCCTGAACATTGGCTGGACGGTCGGCCCGCCGATTGGCACCCTGCTGGTGATGTACAGCCTGCAGCTGCCGTTCTGGCTGGCAGCCTTCTGTGCCGCCCTGCCGCTGGGCTTTATCCATTTCTTTGTGCAAAAAAGCGTGGCGTTAGATACCGCAGAGGAGAAGATGCCCTGGCAGCCGTCGGTCTTGCTGAAAGACCGCGCGCTGTTCTGGTACACGCTCTCTGGCCTGCTGGCGTCTTACGTGGGTGGGTCGTTCGCGAGCTGTATTTCGCAATACGTTCTGGCCGCGCATGCGGACAGTGATTTCGCCGAAAAGGTGGTCGCCGTGGTGCTCCCGGTCAACGCTGCCGTGGTGGTGACGCTGCAATATGCGCTGGGCCGCAAAATCTCAGCCAGAAATATCCGCCCGCTGATGACCCTTGCCACCCTGTTTTTTATCGTGGGACTGGGCGGCTTTATGCTCTCCGGGGAAAACCTGGTTTACTGGGGCATCGCTGCCGCCATTTTCACGCTGGGTGAGATTATCTATGCGCCGGGTGAATACATGCTGATCGACAACATTGCGCCACCGGGAATGAAGGCGAGCTATTTCTCCGCGCAGGCGCTGGGCTGGCTCGGCGCGGCGGCAAACCCGATGATCACCGGTATCATCCTGACCAACCTGCCGCATTGGTCCTTGTTTGTGATCATGATGGTCGCCATCGCCATGGCCTGGCTGATGATTTTGCGCGGGATGAGCGTGAAAAGTGAAGATAGCGTGTCGGGTGGCGCTGCGCTTACCCGACCTACAAAACCCTAATCGTAGGCCGGGTAAGGCGAAGCCGCCCCCCGGCAAAAGCAAAAAACTAGTGGTGCAACATCTCCTCCACCACCTGCTCTTTATACATCTCGTTCGGGTAATAGGTCGGCCAGTTGTCCATCTCTTTCAGCAGCGCCTCCTGAGAAGTGTTGCCCATGAAGATATGGAAGTGAGACGAGGCCTTCGGTCCGATGGTATGGTCGCTGAACTGCACGAATTTCGGCGCCTTGCTAGCGGCATCCTTACACTCAAACAGATAGCGAACGCCTTTCTTACCTGACGCGTAGGTCAGAATTTTGTAGCCGCTGTAATCATACTGACACCGGCTGACCGCTTTGCCCTGATGGAATTCCATCACGTTATTTTCGATGCCGATGGCATCCACATCCGTCGCATATCCCGTGCGGTAGTAGGCTTTCACCTCATCAAAGGATTTGCTTTTGTCTTTCTGGGCTTTCTGTCTAAAGACCGGATCCAGCGAACCATCGAGCAGGAACGGATAGACCGACTGCCAGGTGCCGTCCCAGTCAGACAGCGCTCTGTCCTTCACGTCTTTATCCTCAAACACGCCGTTCGCCGCCTTCTGTTCCGCTTCGGTCATCTGATGGCCGTGCGAGTGAGCAAACAGCTGGCCGCTGACCAGCAGCGCCCCCAGAGTCATGGCAAATTTTCCAATATGTGCAGCCAAAGTAACGCCCTCATTCCGTTTTATAAGAATGACGATGTTATATTATAACATTTCAAATCGCAACCAGGCCGCGCACGCCCTCCTGCTCCATGTTTTCGCCCCGCCCGCGCTGAATAATGGTGCCGCGGGACATCAGCAGATAGCTGTCGGCCAGCTCGGCGGCAAAGTCGTAAAACTGCTCCACCAGCAGGATCGCCATGTCACCTCTGTTTACCAGGGTGCGGATCACGTGGCCGATCTCTTTAATAACGGAAGGCTGTATGCCTTCGGTCGGTTCATCCAGGATCAGCAGCTGCGGACGGCTCGCCAGCGCGCGCCCAATCGCCAGCTGCTGCTGTTGCCCGCCGGAGAGATCGCCCCCGCGACGATGCTTCATCTCTTTGAGCACCGGGAACAGCTGCCAGATCTCCTCCGGCACCTGCTTCGCCTCGCGGGCAGAAAATCGCGACAGTCCCATCTGGAGGTTCTCCTCCACGGTCAGGCGCGGGAAAATCTCCCGTCCCTGCGGGACATACGCCACACCAGACTGCACCCGTTGGTGCGGTTTACTGTGGGTGATCGTTTTTCCCTGCCAGATGACCTCCCCGGTTTTCGCCGGGATCAGCCCCATCAGACACTTTAGCAGCGTGGTTTTCCCCACGCCGTTGCGCCCCAGCAGACAGGTGACTTCCCCGGTGACGGCCTCAAAGCTCACGCCGCGCAGGATATGGCTGCCGCCGTAATACTGATTCAGTTCGTTGACCTGTAACATTCCCTCTCCTTAACGTCCCAGATAGACCTCAATCACCTGCTCGTTGGCCTGAACTTCGCGAAGCGACCCTTCCGCCAGCACCCGCCCCTGATGCAGCACGGTCACATGGTCGGCGATGGTTTCAACAAAGCCCATATCGTGCTCCACCACCATCAGGGAGTGTTTGCCCGCCAGCGTTTTGAACAGCTCTGCGGTGTATTCCGTTTCCGCGTCGGTCATTCCGGCGGCGGGTTCATCCAGCAGCAGCAGATGCGGGTCCTGCACCAGCAACATGCCGATCTCCAGAAACTGCTTTTGTCCGTGGGAAAGCAGCCCGGCGCGGCGGTCGCGCTCGCCGGTCAGCCGCAGTAAAACCAGCATCTCGTCGATCCGATCGCGCTGCTCGCCGTTGAGTTTTGCCCGCAGGCTCGCCCAGACGGACTTATCGGTTTTCATCGCGATCTCCAGGTTTTCCCACACCGTCAGCGCCTCAAAGACCGTGGGTTTCTGGAATTTACGCCCGATGCCCTGGCGCGCAATGGCCGCTGGCTCCAGCGCGGTCAGGTCGATGGACTGGTCGTAAATCGCCCTGCCGCTCTTTGGCCGCGTTTTGCCGGTGATAACGTCCATCAGCGTGGTTTTACCGGCCCCGTTGGGACCGATCACGCAGCGCAGCTCGCCCACGCCGATATTCAGCGAGAGATCGGTCAGGGCCTGAAAGCCATCAAAATTGACGTTAATCGCCACAAGCTGCAGGACCGGGTCGGTCTGCTCGCGGTAACGATCGCCGGGTAGCTGGCGGGTGAATAACCCTTCGGCTGGCTGCATTATTTTTCTCCCTTACGAAACAGTCCGTAGACGCCGCGCGGTAAAAACAGCGTAACGGCGATAAAAATCAGCCCCAGAAACAGCTGCCAGTACTCCGGCATCGCAACGGTGAAGAAACTTTTCGCCCCGTTCACCAGCGCCGCGCCAATCACCGGCCCCACCAGCGTGCCGCGCCCACCCAGCGCCACCCAGATGGCGGCCTCTATCGAGTTTGTCGGCGACATTTCCCCCGGGTTGATAATGCCGACCTGCGGCACATAGAGCGCCCCCGCCAGACCGCACAGTACGGCAGAGAGCGTCCACACCAGCAGCTTGAACCCGCGCGGATCGTAGCCGCAAAACGTCAGCCGGTTTTCGGCGTCGCGAACGGCGGTCAGAATGCGGCCAAACTTGCTCTTCGCCAGCGCAAACCCTGTGCCCAGGGCCAGGAGCAGCAACAGCACGGTGGCCAGAAACAGCGCGATACGGGTCGTCGTTTCCGTTACTGAAAACCCGAGCAGCGTGGTGAAGCCGGTAAAGCCGTTATTGCCGCCAAAGCCGGTTTCGTTGCGAAAGAACAGCAGCATCCCGGCATAGGTCAGCGCCTGGGTCATAATCGAGAAATAGACCCCTTTGATCTTCGAGCGGAAGGCAAACCAGCCAAATACCAGCGCCAGCAGCCCCGGCACCAGCACAATCAGCACCAGCGCCCAGGCAAAATGCTGGGTGCCCCACCAGAACCACGGCAGTTCGCTCCAGGAGAGAAACGACATAAACGCAGGCAGACCGTCACCTGCAGCCTGGCGCATCAGGTACATGCCCATCGCGTAGCCGCCCAGCGCGAAGAAGATCCCGTGCCCAAGCGACAGCATACCGGCATAGCCCCACACCAGATCCAGCGCCACCGCAACGATGGCATAGCAGAGGATCTTGCCAATCAGCGTCAGCATCCAGGTCGACAAGGCCAGCGGATGCGTCGCAGGCAGTAAGGCGAAAAACGGCAATATCAGCAGACACACCACCAGCAGGCTGCCTGCAAGTTGCGTTGTGCGTGGCGCTTTGCGCGCCAGCGTTAAGGTCAGCGGCTGGCTCATCAGTCAATTACCCTCCCTTTCAGCGCAAACAGTCCCTGGGGACGTTTCTGAATAAACAGCACGATCGCCACCAGAATCACGATTTTGCCCAGCACCGCCCCCATCTGCGGTTCAAGGATTTTATTAAAGATCCCCAGACCAAATGCCGCGGCCACGCTGCCTGCCAGCTGGCCTACGCCTCCAAGCACCACCACAAGGAAGGAGTCGATGATATAGCCCTGTCCCAGCTCCGGCCCGACGTTACCGAGCTGCGATAACGCCACGCCGCCTAACCCCGCAATCCCGGAGCCAAGCCCGAACGCCAGCATATCGACGCGCCCTGTCGGTACCCCGCAGCAGGCGGCCATGCTGCGGTTTTGCGTCACCGCCCGCACGTTGAGCCCCAGACGGGTTTTATTCAGAATGAGCCAGGTGAAGAACAGCACCAGCAGCACGAAGCCCAGTACCACAATGCGGTTCCACGGCAGCGTCAGGTTGGCAAAAACCTGCACCCCGCCTGAGAGCCATGCCGGGTTCGCCACCTCGAGGTTCTGGGCGCCAAAGGTCATGCGCACCAGCTGGATAAGCATCAGGCTGATGCCCCACGTCGCCAGTAGCGTCTCCAGCGGACGACCGTACAGATGACGGATCACCGTGCGCTCCAGCACCATTCCAATGCCCGCCGTCAGGCAGAATGCGACCGGCAAGGCGATAACGGGATAGAGCGCCAGCCACTGGGGCGCAAGCCCGGCCAACGCCTGCTGCACCATCCAGGTGGCATATGCCCCCAGCATCAGCATCTCGCCGTGGGCCATGTTAATCACGCCCAGCAGGCCGTAGGTGATAGCCAGCCCCAGCGCGGCCAGCAGCAGTACCGATCCGAGGGACAGCCCCATAAACGCCTGGCCCAGCAGATCGCCCCACATCAGTCGGTGCTGGATCTGGCTAAGACTCTCTTCTGCGGCCGCGCGAACGCCGCTATCCGGCTCCGTCTGTGGCTGGGTAAACGGGGTGAGTCTGGACTGTACGTCCGGATCGTCGGACTGGCCTAACAACGCCACGGCCTTGCGGCGCACCTCGGCCTGCGGGCTTGCCAGCTGAAGATTCGCGACCGCCAGCAGCAGCGCCTGACGCGCCACGGCATCCGTTTCATCGCTCACTCGCTTTTCCAGAAACGCGAGCATGTCGGGCCGGGCATCGCGCTGCAGCTGACGCGCCGCCGCCCGCCTTTCAGTGACACTGTCACTCACCAGCTGATGCGTGGCGATGGCGGTCGCAGCCAGCACGCGCAGCCGGTTCGTCAGACGAACGGCTTTGGTTGGGCCCTCTGCCGTCTGACTTTCCCCCAGCGGGATGACGCTGCCATTGCGTTGTGCAAAGGCGTGCTTTTGCGTATCGACGTAGAGGTTTTCTTTTTGCAGCGCCTCAAGGAGCGGCAGTCTTGACGCATCCGGCGCGGCGGCCCACTGCGTCAACAAATTCGCCTGCTGGCTGCGGCTGGCGGCAACAAAACGATCGGCATCCGATGCCTGCACCATCCCTGGCAGCAGTCCGGAAAGCCATACAAGAGCGATGAACAGGCGCATGGCGTTCATGACGTTTCTCCCTGCGGTGATGGCTTAGTTGCTGGCGGTTTTCATCGGCTGGTCGGGCTTTTTGTCATTCCCGGCGATGAACGGACTCCACGGCTGGGCGCGAACCGGCTGTTCGGTCTGCCACACCACGTTAAACTGACCGTTGCCTTCGATTTCACCGATCATGACCGGCTTATGCAGATGATGGTTGGTGGCATCCATGGTGAGCGTAAAGCCTGACGGCGCCTTAAAGGACTGACCGGCCATCGCCGCACGCACTTTGTCCACATCGGTAGTGCCTGCTTTTTCCACCGCCTGCGCCCACATATGAATCCCCACGTAAGTCGCTTCCATCGGGTCGTTGGTCACCACGGTGTCGGCGTTCGGCAGCTTGTGCGCCTTCGCATAGGCTTTGTAATCCGCCACGAACGCCTGGTTAGTCGGATTATCGACGGACTCAAAGTAGTTCCACGCCGCCAGGTTACCCACCAGCGGTTTGGTGTCGATCCCGCGTAGTTCTTCTTCACCGACAGAGAAGGCCACCACCGGCACGTCGGTCGCTTTCAGCCCCTGGTTAGCCAGCTCTTTGTAGAACGGTACGTTGGAGTCGCCGTTGATGGTCGACACCACGGCGGTTTTGCCGCCCGCAGAGAATTTTTTGATGTTGGCGACGATGGTCTGGTAGTCGCTGTGACCAAACGGGGTATACACCTCTTCGATGTCCTTATCCTCCACCCCTTTCGAATGCAAGAACGCGCGCAGGATCTTGTTGGTGGTACGCGGATAGACGTAATCGGTTCCCAGCAGGAAGAAGCGTTTCGCCGCGCCGCCGTCTTCGCTCATCAGGTATTCCACCGCCGGGATCGCCTGCTGGTTCGGCGCCGCGCCGGTATAGAAGACGTTTGGCGACATTTCCTCGCCCTCATACTGCACCGGATAGAACAGCAGGCCGTTCAGCTCCTCGAAAACCGGCAGTACGGATTTGCGCGAAACCGAGGTCCAGCAGCCGAATACCACTGCCACTTTATCCTGGCTCAGCAGCTGACGGGCCTTCTCGGCAAACAGCGGCCAGTTTGAGGCCGGGTCCACCACCACCGGCTCCAGTTTCTTGCCCAGCACGCCGCCTTTGGCGTTGATCTCGTCGATGGTCATCAGGGCGACATCTTTCAGCGGGGTCTCGGAGATAGCCATCGTGCCGGAAAGAGAATGCATTATCCCCACTTTGATGGTATCGGCCGCCTGCGCGCCAAAACTCATCCCCATCGCCACGACGGACGCAGACAACGCGAAGGCTTTTAGTAAAGTACGACGGTGCATATTTTCACTCCTGAAAAAGAACGCTGTGCGAAAACGTCCGTTACGGCGTGGACGCGGAAATAAATGTGTCAGCGAAGCAGGAGCAAAAAGAATGCCAGAATGGAGATAGCGCTATTTCTGGGAGGGGAACGCCGGATGTAAAGAGAACGTCTCACAATGGCACAGCGCTGCACTTTTATAATGCAGCGCTGAGGAGGAAGGTTTTACCAGACTTCGCTGGCGATCTGCGTGACCAGACGGACTTTGTCCCACTGCTGGGTTTCGCTCAGACTATTGCCCTCTTCGGTAGAGGCAAAGCCGCACTGCGGGCTAAGGCAAATTTGCTCTTTCGCCACGTATTTCGCCGCCTCTTCCAGACGGGCTTTAATCCCCTCCGGGTTCTCCAGCTCGCCGTTTTTCGTGGTAATAAGACCCAGCACCACCTGTTGCTTGCCCGGGCGGACAAAGCGCAATGGCGCAAAATCCCCGCTGCGGTCGTTATCATATTCGAGGAAGAAGGCGTCAACGTTGACGGTTCCGAACAGCACTTCCGCTACCGGCTCGTAGCCGCCTTCGGAAATCCAGGTGGATCGGAAATTGCCGCGACAGACGTGCAGCCCGATGGTCAGGTCGTCCGGCTTGCCCTCCAGCGCCTTGTTCAGCACGCGGGCATAGATGCGCGCCAGCTCATCGGCGTCGTCGCCGCGCTCGCGGATCTGACGGCGCTGATCGTCCGAACAGAGATAGGCCCAGACGGTGTCATCCAGCTGCAGATAACGGCAGCCCGCATCGTAGAAGGCCCGAATGGCGTCGCGCCAGGTGGTCGCCAGGTCATCAAAATAGACGTTCAGGTCCGGGTAGACGGTCGCGTCAATGTCTTTGCGACCGCCGCGGAAATGCAGCACGCTCGGGCTGGGAATGGTCATTTTCGGCTGGGCGTTCCCGCTGATGCTTTTCAGATAGCGAAAGTCTTCCAGCATCGGATGCTCGCCAAAGCCCAGCTTGCCGGTGACGCGCACGCCGTGGGCTTTGGTTTGCACGCCGTTAAACTGGATGCCCTGCTGCGAATCGTAACGCTCAACGCCCTGCAGTCCGTCGAAGAAGTCGAAGTGCCACCAGGCACGACGAAACTCACCGTCGGTCACCACATGCAGGCCGCACGCACACTGCTGCTCGACGACGTGGCGAATGGCCTCGTCCTCCACCGCGCGAAGCTGCCCGGCATCAATCTCACCGCTGGCAAATTTCAGGCGAGCCTGCTTGATGGCATCCGGGCGTAAAAAACTGCCGACTACATCGGCGCGGAACGGGGCGTGGTGTCGTTGCATGGAAATCTCCTCAGTCTGCCGGCAATAATTGCCCGCAGTGATAATTCATCATTTGAAGTTTTAGACTTCTGGATGTCTAAATGTCCAAAAACAATGTCATACCTCACCGGTGCCGGCAAACGAGAAAATTTCACGGGTGTTGAAAAAAATTCATCTTCACAGCGCGGCCACGGACGCCTCGCTGGCAAACGCGTAGCGTTCATCTTCCCAGCCGGTGATCCCACCGAGCATGATTTTGACCGGCAGACCGAGACGCGCCAGCTTCAGCGCGGCTCTGTCCGCGCCGTTACAGTGCGGCCCTGCGCAGTAGACGACGAACAGCGTTCCTTCAGGCCATTGGGCCATGCGCTCAGCGGTCATCTGGCTCCACGGCATATGCAGAGCGCCCGGCACATGGCGACGGGCAAACTGCTCCGGGCTTCCCACAACGTGCAGTAAAACAAAGTCCTGCTCATTATGCGTGATGGCATGATGCACATCGGCGCAGTCGGTTTCGACGCTCAGGCGGCGCAGGAAATGGGTAACGGCTTCCTGCGGCTCGGCAGCTGGAAATTCAGTAACATAGCTCATGATCCTTCCTCATCTTTGGCGTTTGTGTTAACACTACTCTATCCACAAATTCAGCCCGTGAATGCGCTCGCTTATGCCAGAAAACAGCAAAAAGATGACAACGTTAAGACAGATTGCCCGCCCTAAGGTGGTGGTGCTGGCGTATGACGGTCTGTGTACCTTTGAGTTTGGGGTGGCGGTGGAAATCTTCGGCCTGCCGCGCCCCGAGTTGGGCGACGACTGGTATCGTTTTGCCGTGGCAAGCGTTGACAGCGGTGAGCTTCGGGCGACAGGCGGGATCCGTATCATTACCGATGGCGATCTCTCCCTGCTTGAGTCTGCCGATCTGATCGTGGTGCCGGGCTGGCGTGGGCTGGACTCGCCGGTTCCGGACGCGCTCCGCAACGCATTACGTCAGGCCAGTGCGCGAGGCTGTCAGCTGCTCTCCATCTGCTCGGGCGTATTTGTGCTGGCCGCCTCGGGGCTGCTGAACGGACGTAAAGCCACGACGCACTGGCGCTACATTGAGACGCTAAAAACCCGCTTCCCTGACATCGACGTGGTCGAGGATGTGCTCTACCAGGACGAAGGCGATATACTGACTTCCGCAGGCAGCGCGGCGGGAATCGATCTCTGCCTTCACGTTGTACGAAGAGATTATGGGATGGAAACCGCCAACAGCGTGGCGCGTCGGCTGGTCATTCCCCCTCACCGGGATGGCTCTCAGCCGCAACAGCTGAGTCGCCCGGTGGCGCAGCTGCGCGAAAGCCAGCGCCTTGGTCAGCTGTTTGATTTTCTGCACACGCATCTTACCGAGCCGCACAGCGTCGACTCGCTGGCGCGCCGCGTCGGTATGAGTCAGCGCACGTTTCTTCGTCGCTTCGAAGCGGCAACGGGAACGACGCCTGCCCGCTGGTTACTCAATGAGCGCCTGCTGCGGGCGAAAGATTATCTGGAAAGCAGCCGTTTAAGCATCGACAGCATCGCGGAACAGACCGGGTTTGGTCAGGCATCGACGCTGCGTCATCATTTCCGCCAGCAGTTCGCGATTTCCCCGGCCCAGTACCGTAAACAATTTTCTCATTCTGGTACAGCCCGCTGAGGCGTTAGTTTTATGGTTAATACGGAGCACCTGATGGTCACCACACACGTTTTTATCGCAACCAGTCTTGATGGCTACATCGCCAAACACAATGACGATATCGAGTGGCTGCTGCAGCGCGATGACCCGACTGAGGATCATGGCTATGCGGCGTTCATCGCGGACAAAGAGTGGATCGTGATGGGCCGGGGGAGCTATGAGAAGGTGCTGACTTTTGACACCTGGCCCTATGACCGGCCCGTGCTGGTCCTCTCCCGACGGCTGGCCGACACGCCGGTGCCCGACGTACTGAGGGGAAAAGTACAGTTTTCCGGCCGCACGCCAAAGGAGGTACTCGACGATCTGGCGATGCAGAACGTCCATCGCGTCTATCTTGATGGTGGGCAGGTGATACAGTCGTTTCTGCGGGAAGGACTGGTCGCCGATATGGTGATCACGACCGTTCCTGTCCTGCTCGGCTCGGGTAAATCACTGTTTGGCGCCCTGCCCAGGGATATCGACTTGACGCTGGTCTCCAGCCGCAGCTTCCCTTCGGGTCTGGTGCAGTCGCACTACCGACTGATGCCGTAAAACCACGGTAAACACTGCGCAAAAAAAAACCGCCAAAAATGGCGGTAAATGCTTGCATGGATAGATTTGTATTTTGGTCTCTACGTCCCGACACGACATGACCGGGCTGCGGATCCCATACAAGCTAACACCCGTTGTCTTAACGAAGGTTAAACAGCCTTTTTTAACCCGCATGGGTAAAGCTCTCTCATGACATGCAGCGCGCCCGAAATCATACTCTTTGACATTTCCTTTGCGCTAATTTGAAGTTTTGAATAATAACCATAATAAATAATCGGCATGATCAAGCCGCAATGTTATTCGGCGGTGACTTCATGGTTAAAAAAGGTTTATCTCTCGTGATGCTGATCTGTGCCCTTTTTTCAGGCCAGCTTATGGCCGGGCACAAAGGACATGAATATTTGTGGGTAAAGAATGTGGAGCATCAGCTGCGTCATGAAGCCGACAGCGATGAATTGCGAAGTGCGGCGGAGGAGTCGGCGGAAGGTTTGCGCGAACACCACCTGTGGCAGAAATCGCGCAAACCGGACACGCACCTTCGATAATTAGCTGCCCTTGCGTTTTGGCAGCGTTTTCATCAGATCGTCCGGACTGACGGACGCCACAATACTGCCGGGCTGCGGCATTTTGAAGATGTGGTTTTTCATCTTGCCAATCACATGCATTTCGCAAGGACGGCAGTCAAATTTAAGAGTCAGCACTTCGTCACCGTTTACGAGCTGCATAGGGGTAGCCTTCCAGCTCTTGATGTTGCCTTTCGCCTGCTTAGGGCACAGGTTAAACGCGAAACGGAGGCAGTGCTTGGTGATCATCACCGGCACATCGCCCTTCTCCTCATGCGCTTCATAGGCCGCGTCGATCAGCTGCACGCCGTGGCGATGATAGAATTCACGTGCTTTATGGTTATAGACGTTGGCCAGGAAGGATAAATGCGTATCCGGGTAGACGGGCGCAGGAACGGCTTCCGCTTTACGGCTAGCGCGCGGGTAGTTCGCCAGGCGCGCGTCATCCAGCATCTCGGCGGTTTCACGGCGGAACTGGTTGAGCAAACTGTTCGGCACAAACAGGGCATCCGGCAGGTTGACCTCAACGTTGCGGGCGTAGTAAATCGTCTGACCCAGCTTCGCGACGCCATCCTTCAGGCTGTTGAGCGCTTTCTCCGCGTTGTTTGCCACCTCGAACAGGCCATCAAGCGTATGCGTTACGCTGATGCCGTCTTCACAGGTCATGGTCAGAATCAACTGCTCTTCCCAGCCGCCCAGTTCAATGTCCACCGCAATACGACGTTCGCTGGAGGTTTTCAGCAGCGCCTGCTGCCAGTTATGATCGAGGTTACGGTTAAGCGCCGCGTTCGGTCGCGCCTTGTAGAGATCGGCCGGCATTTCATTCGGCCACACGCGGTAGCGGTTCTCGCCGGTTTTTTCGACCGTGTTGGCGCGGAAGCCCACCACTTCACGCTTAATCATCACGTTAAGGCCATCGCCGTTCGCTAGCGGCTCCGTCACCGCAACATCAAGGTGATCTTTCGCCACTTTCAGCACTTCGCCAACCGGCAAGCCGATAAACTTCGGTGAGTCAAACGCGCCGATATCCCCTTTACGGGCATTCACAAAATAGTCCGTGCTGCCGCGGTGGAACGTTTTGTCCGTCGACGGAATAAAGAAATGCTCGGTACGACCGGCCGACGCGCGCGCCAGGTCACCGCGATCCTCGATAATGGCATCCAGCATCTGGCGATAGTGCGCGGTGATGTTCTTCACGTAGCTCATATCTTTATAGCGCCCTTCAATCTTGAAGGAACGCACGCCCGCGTCGATCAGCGCGCCCAGGTTGGCGGTCTGATCGTTATCCTTCATCGAGAGCAGGTGTTTTTCAAATGCCACGACGCGGCCCTGATCGTCTTTCAGGGTATACGGCAGACGGCAGGCCTGTGAACAGTCGCCGCGGTTGGCGCTGCGCCCCGTTTGCGCGTGGGAAATGTTGCACTGACCGGAATAGGCGACGCACAGCGCGCCGTGGATAAAGAATTCAATCGTCGCGTCTGTCGCCTGGTGAATATCGCGGATTTGATTCAGGTTCAGCTCGCGGGCCAGGACGATCTGCGAAAAGCCGACGTCAGAGAGAAACTTCGCCTTCTCAACCGTGCGGATATCACACTGGGTACTGGCGTGCAGTTCAATGGGCGGAATATCCAGCTCCAGCACGCCCATATCCTGAACAATCAGGGCATCCACCCCGGCCTGATAGAGATCGGTAATCAGACGTTGCGCAGGCTCCAGCTCATCATCATGAAGAATGGTATTCAGGGTCACGAACACTTTCGCCCCGAAACGGTGGGCGAACGGCACCAGTTCAGCGATATCGCTCAGGCTGTTGCTGGCGTTATGGCGGGCACCGAAGCCAGGACCACCAATGTAGACGGCATCTGCGCCATGAAGGATCGCTTCACGGGCAATGGCGGCGTCACGGGCCGGGCTTAAAAGTTCAAGATGATGGGATTGCAGGCGCATACTTCGTCGTTATCCGTTATGGTCAAAATGGCGGCTATTGTAGTCAGAAGTCTGCGTCAGCGAAACAGTTTTGCGTAGCCTCAGCGGGGATAATGAATCAGGGAGTGAAAATGCACCGTCCGGTCACTGCTGTTGCGGTAGGCATGCGGTTTATCGCCGGCGAAGCGGACGCCCGAATCGGCAGAAATCGTCTGCCACTTGCCCTCGAGCTTCATCTCCAGCTCGCCGCTGACCACCACCACATGTTCAATCACCCCTGCCTCATGCGGCGTGGATTCACTCAGGGCACCGGGGGCCAGGGTAATGGAGAAATAATCAAACCGGAGCGCCTCGTCCCACGGAAAGAGCGGCTTGACGACCATCGCCTGCTGCTGCGGGTCAAACACCGCCTGTCGGTCCGCCTCAGGCGTGATGAAGGCGGAAAACGGCACGTTCAGTCCTGTGGCAATTTTCCACAGCGTCGACACCGTGGGGCTGGATTCATTTCGCTCGATTTGCCCGAGCATTGCCTTTGACACGCCGGTCTCGTCCGCGAGCTTCGACAAACTCCAGCCGCGTGCCTGGCGCAGCGTTTTCAATGTGGTTGCAAGATGTCGTGTGATGTCCATGTTCCCTCCTGGTGACATTCAGCATACCACTTGTACGCTATAGCGCACAGTGCTACCTTACTGCGGACGTTATAACGCACAACGGAGTTTTCATGCGCCCTTCCTCTCATCTTATTCCAGTCGCACTGGCTGGATTTGTCGCCGTGCTGGTCGGTTACGCCAGCTCGGCAGCCATCATCTGGCAGGCCGCCGCCGCGGCAGGCGCCAGCGCGCAGCAGATTGCGGGCTGGATGACCGCGCTGGGGATTGGGATGGGCGTCAGCACGCTGGCGCTCTCCTGGTGGTACAAAGCGCCCGTACTGACCGCCTGGTCGACGCCCGGCGCGGCGCTGCTCGCCACCAGCCTGCACGGCGTCACGCTGGCGGAAACCATTGGCGTGTTCATCTTTGCGAATGCGCTTATTTTGCTCTGCGGCGTTACCGGGCTTTTCGCCCGTCTGATGAAGTTGATCCCCCATTCACTTGCTGCCGCCATGCTGGCCGGGGTATTGCTGCAGTTTGGCCTGCACGCGTTTGCGCATCTGGAGGGGCACTTTCTGCTGTGCGGCAGCATGATTGCGGCGTGGCTGATCGCGAAAGCGCTGTCGCCGCGCTATGCCATCGTGGTCACGCTGCTGGTAGGCGGTATGGTGGCATGGGTCGGTGGTGACGTTGTCACGGATAAGCTCACGCTTTCACTGGTGATGCCCGAATTTATTGCGCCCGCCTTCACCTTCACCAGCCTGGTGAGTATTGGCTTGCCCTTCTTCCTGGTCACCATGGCCTCACAAAACGCGCCGGGGTTCGCCACGATGAAAGCCTCCGGTTACCCGCTGGCGGTCTCACCGCTCATTATCGTTACGGGGGGAATGGCGCTGCTGTTTTCTCCGTTTGGCGTCTTTTCAATCTGCATTGCGGCCATTACCGCCGCCATTTGCCAAAGCCCGGATGCACACCCGGATGCGGGTAAACGCTGGCTGGCGGCCATCGCTGCGGGAGGGTTTTATCTTCTGGCGGGAATTTTCGGTGGCTCCATTACCGGACTGATGGCCGCGCTGCCGCTCAGCTGGATCCAGACGCTGGCCGGTCTGGCCCTGCTGGGCACCATCAGCGGGAGTTTATATCAGGCGCTGAGTCACGAAGCGGAGCGCGACGCGGCTATCGTCACATTTCTGATGACCGCAAGCGGCGTGACAATCCTGGGCATCGGTTCGGCATTCTGGGGGCTGGTGCTGGGCGGGGTATGCTACGCCCTGTTTTCACGCGCTCGCCGCGCGTAGCTGCGAAGGCGTCATGCCCGTCGCGCTGCGAAAGCGGTTGCTGAAGTGGCTGGCGGAGTTAAACCCGCAGGCAAGCGCGATCTCCGTCAGCGGCGTCGTCGTATGCTGGACAAGGGCTTTCGCTTTATCCATTCGCCTCTGCATCACATACTGATGCGGCGCCAGCCCCGTCGACTGGCGGAACATGCGGGCAAAATGGTATTCGCTGAGGGCAGCCTGCGCCGCCAGTTCGGCCAGCGTCAGGGGCTGCCCGAGATTCTCTTCGATAAAGGCGAGGACGTTGCGCAGCACAAACGGCGACAACCCTCCCGTGACAACCGGCAGCTTCCACTGCACGTTTGAGTAGTTTTGCAGCAGATGGGTCAGCAGCAGCGTGGAGGCCGTGCTCAGGGCCAGCTGATTGGCGTGCTGCTGCCAGTCACAGCCCAGTAAAAACTGGCGATACAGCGTGGTGATCTTCGGATCGCTGCCAAAAATACGCTCGTCCAGAGTCAGCGAAAGCGGTCGCTTGTCCCAGATTTTCTCCCCCACGTCGCGCAGGTGTTCATCGGTGCAGTAGAGATGCACAAACGACAGGTCATCACGGATATCCCACGTCGATTCGCTCTCTTTGGGCATCAGGCAGAAACGGTCCGGCCCCCCACCGTTCTTCCAGCCGCCCGGCGTTTTTTGATAGCTTTCGTAGCCGTCCGCCACGTACAGGCTGAGGGTATGATGGTTACTTTTAACGGTTATCGTGTCGTGCTTGTTGTACCACGCTGCCAGCTGAATACCCGAATTCAGCGAGATGGTTTCCCGCAGGACTGCATTCTGTTGGCAAAGCGTTTCAAAGGTATCGTAAGCGTGAGACATAACCGTTAGCGCATGAATGATCGGAATATCAGTCTAAAAAGAGTTGTCCCCCGTTGCCAGACCCCAGGGAAGAAAAAAGCGCAAGATTTTGCAAGTCACCCGCAAGCAGGTGAAAGCCCGATACGCAGTTCAGCGCCATACTGCGGGCTTCCGCGGTTTGAGAAGAGACAACTATGAACGCATTATTATATGGACTCGTGGTCATTATCTGGGGAACCACCTGGATTGCGATTTTCCTGCAGCAAGGCCCCGTCGCGGCGCCGGTGTCGATTTTCTGGCGCTTCGCCGTCGCCAGCCTCACCATGATGGTGGTGTTACTCGCCCTGCGTCGCCTGCGCACGCTGGCGCTTCGGGATCATCTTTTTTGCCTGCTTCAGGGATGCTGTGTTTTCTGCTTTAACTTCTGGTGTTTTTACACGGCAGCGGCACATATCAATACCGGACTGGAGTCGGTGATCTTCTCCATGGCGGTGCTCTATAACGCCATTAACAGCTTTATTTTCTTCGGACAGCGCCCGCCCGCGCGTTTCTGGACGGCGGCGGCACTGGGGCTGGTTGGGATTGTCACCCTCTTCTGGGACGATCTGCTGGCCAGCGGCTGGAGCGCGTCACTCCTGACCGGCATTGGGCTTTCCGCGCTCGGAACCTACGGCTTCTCGCTGGGCAATATGATCAGCATGCGCCATCAGCGCAGAGGCCTGGAAACCATGACCACCAACGCCTGGGCGATGCTCTATGGCACGCTGGTGATGGGCTGCATTGCGCTGTTCAGAGGCGATAGCTTTGTGCCGGAATGGACGGTGAACTATCTCGGCGGGCTGGTGTATCTGGCCCTGTTTGGCTCGGTGATTGCTTTTGGTGCCTACTTCACGCTGGTGGGACGTATTGGCCCAGGCAAAGCGGCCTACAGCACGCTGCTCTTTCCGCTGGTGGCGCTCTCCATCTCCACGGTCTATGAAGGCTACGTCTGGCATGTCAACGGTATCGTGGGATTAGTGCTGATCCTGGGAGGAAATATGGTGATGTTTACCAAACCGGAAACCTGGTTCAGACGCTTACGGATGGCGTAAATAAAAAGGCCTGCATTACGCAGGCCGTTTTATTTTATTTTGCGGTCTTTTTCACATCAAACATGGTGGCATCCGTCGCCATATCATCAACAACCTGCTTCAGCGTCGCAAAGGTCATTGGCGTGCTTTCGTTATTCAGCTCTTTACCTTCGCCTTTACGTACCACCTTCATGACCGGTTTGTTGGTGGCCGCATCGATCAGCTCGCCTTCAAAGAAGAGATGCGTATCCATGGTGCGGTGTCCGGTCGCCATCTGCGTACCGGCAACCACCAGCGCAACAGGCACCACTTCATAGAACTGCAGCCCCTCTTTCTGCGAACTCACCCCGGTAATCGCGCCGCGGAAAATCAGGCTATGTTTACCCGGCGTGGTCACAACCGGCTTACGCGTACCAATCGCCGTTTTCATTTTGTTATTGGTGTAATTCAACAACTCATCAAGCGTTTTTTGACCAATTTGCGTGGTCGGTTTTGGCGTTGGGTAATAGGTAATCGGTGTCCAGAGAATACTGTCGTAGTTAGCCTCATTATAAGAAGGATCAACCCAACGCAGCGTTGGTTTACCCGTCGCAGACGTTGTCTGCTGCAAGCCTGAGTAGTCTTTTAAAAAGCCGGAGTATTGTTCTGGAGCGGCGACTTTTGAAGAACAGCCCGCCAACGCCAACAGACCAGTAAGCACTGCAACTTTAAAAAAAGTTTGAGTACGCATGATAGTTTTCCATGTTATCTGCAAGTATGCATTTGAAGTTATAGCAAAAGACGGGCGGGTTTGTTGTGACAAAAAATGATGCGGTGAGCACAAATTGCAAAAAGATTGCCCGGACACAAGCCGGGCAGTGAAAAATTACTGATTTATATCCACTTGCCAGAACAGATGTTTGCCAAACGGGTCGATTTCATAGCCCTTCACCTCCTTGCGTACCGGTTCGAAAATCGTTGAATGCGCAATCATCACCGCAGGCATCTGGTCATGCATCATCTGCTGCGCCTCTTTATACAACGCCACGCGTTTATCATGATCGGTTATCGATTTCGCCTCGGCAATGAGGTTATCGAAGGGTTTGTAGCACCATTTCGCCGAGTTTGACCCGCCGTTCGCCGAGGTGCAGGTAAAGAGCGGGCCGAAGAAGTTATCCGGATCGCCGGTGGCCGTCGTCCAGCCCATCAGCGCGGCCTGATGCTCTCCGCCCTTCACGCGTTTCAGATACTCGCCCCATTCGTAGGTAATGATTTTGGTCTGTACGCCGACTTTCGCCCAGTCCGCCTGAATCATCTCCGCCATGCGTTTCGCATTCGGGTTATAGGGACGCTGAACCGGCATCGCCCATAAATCGATGCTGACGCCGCTGGCAAAGCCGGCCTCTTTCAGCAGCGCTTTGGCTTTTTCAGGATCGTAGTCGTAATCCTTAAGCTCGCTGTCGGCACTCCAGACGCCCGGCGGCAGCAGATTCTTCGCCACGGTGCCGGTACCGTGGAAAACCGCATCAATAATGGCCGGTTTGTTGATGGCCATCGCCAGCGCCTGACGGACCTTCACGTTATCCAGCGGCGGCTTCTGCGTGTTGAACGCCAGGAAGCCGGTATTCAGTCCGGCTTTGCTCATCAGGTTGATATCTTTGTTGGCCTTCATGCGCGGCAAATCGGCCGGGTTCGGGAACGGCATCACCTGACATTCGTTCTTCTCTATTTTGGCAAAACGCACGGAGGCATCCGGGGTGATGCTAAACACCAGCCTGTCCAGCTTCGATTTCCCCTGCCAGTAGTCGGCAAACGCCGTGAACAGGATCCGGGAATCCTTCTGATACTGCGCCAGCTTAAACGGCCCGGTGCCGATGGGCTCCATATCCACCTTCTCCGGCGTGCCCGCTTTCAGCATCGCGTCGGCATACTCCGCTGAAAGGATCGAGGCAAAATACCAGGCCAGATCGGCGACAAACGGCGCTTCCGGGTGCGCCAGGGTGAAGCGCACGGTGTGGTCATCGACTTTATCAATGGCGGTAATCAGGCTGCCGAACTCCAGGCTTTCGAAGTTGGAATAGCTGCCGTTAGAGACGTTGTGGTAGGGATGATTCACGTCTTTTTGCCGCATAAACGAGAAGATCACGTCGTCGGCGTTAAAGTCACGGGTCGGCGTGAAGGATTTATTGCTCTGGAATTTCACGCCCTTACGCAGATGGAAAGTGTAAACCTTGCCGTCGTCGCTCACCTCCCAGCGCTCCGCCAGGCTCGGCACCAGCTCCGTGGTGCCGGGTTTGAAATCGACCAGACGGTTATAGACCGGCACGGCGCTGGCGTCGACGCTGGTTCCTGAGGTGTAAAGCTGAGGGTTAAAGTTTTCCGGCGATCCTTCGGAGCAATACACCAGCGTTTTCGCAGCGACAGCGGAACTGACCGTGAGTGCCGCGAGCGCCAATGTGAAAGTTGTGAGTTTGCTTGTCATCATTTATTCCTGTCTTTTTAATTCGACGGCTAATTAATTCTTTTGCCATTTCATAAATAACATTAAAGTGATGTGGCAAACACCTGAAAAATAAATAAGGAATAAATCACTATGGGCTCGCCGCTTTCCAGACAATTAACGCACCGTTTTTTCCGCTATCTCGCGATCACCAGCCAGAGCGATCCCAGAGTCAAAACCCTGCCCTCAACGCCGGGCCAGCATGACATGGCGCGCGAGCTGGCGCAGGAGCTGGCACAACTGGGGTTAGACGACATTGTGATTGATGAATTCGCCACGGTGACGGCGGTTAAAAAAGGCAACGTGCCCGGTGCGCCGCGCATCGGCTTTATTACCCATATTGATACCGTCGACGTGGGACTTTCACCGGATATTCATCCACAAATATTAACGTTTAGCGGTGAAGATCTCTGTCTGAATAAAGAGAAAGACATCTGGCTACGGGTAAACGAGCATCCCGAAATTCTGGCTTATCCGAACGAGGAGATTATTTTCAGCGACGGAACCAGCGTATTGGGCGCCGATAATAAATCGGCGGTCACGGTGGTCATGACGGTGCTGGAAAACCTGACGGCGGAACATCAGCATGGGGATATCGTCGTGGCGTTTGTGCCTGACGAAGAGATCGGCCTGAACGGTGCCAAGGCGCTGGATCTTAAGCGCTTCGACGTCGATTTTGCCTGGACCATTGACTGCTGCGAGCTGGGTGAGATTGTCTACGAGAACTTTAATGCGGCAGCCGCGGAAATCCGTTTTACCGGCGTGACGGCGCATCCGATGTCCGCCAAAGGCGTGCTGGTGAATCCCCTGCTGATGGCGACTGATTACATCAGCCATTTTGACCGCCAGCAAACGCCAGAGTGCACCGAGGGACGTGAAGGCTATATCTGGTTTAACGGCATTCAGGCCGGACAGAACGAGGCCGTTCTTAAGGCCAATATACGCGACTTTGATAAGGAGAGCTTTGCCGCGCGCAAGCAGCAGATTGCCGACGTGGCCGCGCTGATTGCCGCCCAATATCCGACGGCCAGCGTGGACTATCGCATTGAAGATACCTACAGCAATATCAGCAATGCGATTGGCGAAGACCGGCGCGCAATCGATCTGATGTTCGAGGCGATGGAATCGCTCGGCATCACGCCGAAACCGACGCCAATGCGCGGCGGCACCGACGGCGCGGCGCTCTCGGCTAAAGGGCTACTCACGCCGAACTTCTTCACCGGGGCGCATAACTTCCACTCGAAGTTTGAATTCCTGCCGCTGTCGTCGTTTGAGGCGTCTTATAAGACGGCCCTGCAGATCTGCCTGCTGGCCGCCCGTTAAGCGGGCTTGCGTGCCAGCATCGTGGCAAAGCGCAGCTTGATGCGGTTGCCGTTTTCATCAGTGCGGTGCAGTTCGCCAACGTCCTCGTTGTATTTGAGCAACTCCCAGCCTTCGTAGTAGTTGCTCAGCTCACCGCTCCTGAAGGCAAACGGGAAGCCGACCGTGCAGGGGTAGTCTGCCGTATCCATGGCGGCAACGATCAGATTGTAACCGCCCGGCGTCGTGCAGCGCTGCATATTGGCGATAAGGCCCGGGATGGTTTTTGCCTCCAGGAACATCATCACCACGGTAGAGAGAATAAAATCGTACTGGCCGTCAAAGCTCAGGTTGTTCAGATCCTTAATCGCGGTATGCAGATTAGCGATCCCTTCTTCCGCCTTGATGCGCTCGATATTGTCGATGCTCATCGGGTTCTTGTCCCACGCGGTCACATCGTACCCGTTGGCCGCAAGGTACAGGCTGTTTCGGCCGTTGCCGCAGCCCAGATCCAGCGTTTTACCGGGTTTCACAATCTCCGCGCTGTACAGCACCTCTGAATGGGTACGGGTTAAGCCATATTTCTCTGTGAAGTAATTCTCATCGACCGTCATTATTTTTCCTGCGTTCGCATAAAGTGAAAGTGCATTTTACATGCCATTTTAAGGCGTTTGCCGTCTGGTTGCCAGCCGCTCGAAAAGCGAAAACTTTGCTACGTTTAGTGAAGACGCTTATCAGAGACATGAAGATGAACAAATATCGCCTTAGCGACGAGACCCGCCTCTGGCAATGGAAAAACGGCGAAACCACCCACGCCACCGCGCTGCGGCAGATTATCGCCACGGCGGACTTTAACGACGTGACAGTCGGCACGAGAGGCGGCTGGATTGACGATGAGCGCGCCCTCGCGCAGGACGGCGACTGCTGGATCTACGATGAAAACAGCGTGGTGTTCGCGGGGGCAGTCGTCTCCGGCAACGCGCGTCTTACCCTTCCATGCTTCATTAGCCATGACGCGCATATCGGCGACAGCTGCTGGCTGGACGGCGCGGAGGTCAGCCACGGGGCGCGAATAAGTGACAACGTCACCATTCAGCAATCCTGCGTACGGGGCGAGTGTCATATCTACGGCGACGCGCGCGTGCTGCATCACAGCGTGGTCATTGCCGCCAAAGGGCTGACGCCGGACCATGAACAGATCCTGCAAATCTACGACAAGGCGACGGTGAGCCAGTCGCGGATTCTGCACCAGGCACAAATCTACGGCAAGGCGATGGTCAATTTTGCCTTTGTTGAACACCGGGCCGAAGTCTTCGACAGCGCGATCCTGGAGGGTAACGAACTGAACAACGTCTGGGTGTGCGACTGCGCAAAAGTTTATGGTAACGCCCGCGTGATAGCCGGGTTTGACGACGATGCCATCCCCACGGTGCGCTACAGCTCGCAGATTGCGGAGAATGCCGTGGTCGAAGGCAACTGCGTCATCAAGCATCACGTCCTGATTGGCGGGCAGGCCTGGCTGCGCGGCGGGCCGATCATGCTGGATGATAAAGTGGTGATCCAGGGGCGCGCGCGCATCAGCGGAGATGTGCTTATCGAACACCGTGTTGAAATCACCGACGATGCGGTCATTGAAGCGTTTGCCGGCGAGAGCATTCACCTGCGCGGCGAAAAAGTGATTAACGGCGACCAGCGCATCACCCGCACGCCGCTGCTGGGCGCGTTATAGGGTATAGATCCGGCCGTAGATATTGACATCGTCAAAGCGGCCATTCAGGTATTCCGCTTCCCGCAGGCACCCTTCCAGCGTAAAACCATTGCGCACGGCAACGCTGTTGCTGTGCTGATTCGCCACCCGACACTTGATCACAAAACGACGGATCTCACCGCGTTCAGCGTAGTAGCGCATAAACGCCTGCAGTGACTGAGAGAGAATGCCCTGACCCTGGTGGGCTTCATCCAACCAGTAGCCGATGTAGCCGGCTTTGTTGGTCGGTTCAATCGTGTTGAACGACAGCACGCCAACCAGCGCATCATCCATGAAGATCAGAAACATTTTGGCGTAGCCGCGCTGGTGCAGCATCTGGTTACTCTGCACGTTGCGGCGGGTATCCTCTTCGCTGCCCACGTGCTGCGCCCAGTCAAAGGCGGTTTGCAGAAAGGCTCTGTTTTTGACGACGAGATTGTGCAGGTCGGCGGTGTAGCGCTCTTCGACGGAACGTAGTTCGATGTGTTGTGAAACGGGGATGATTTCAGATGTCATGGTGCCTCGTCATCGCCCGGTGGCGCTGCGCTTACCGGGCCTACAGTACTGAAACGTAGGCCGGGTAAGGCGAAGCCGCCACCCGGCACAATCCCACAAAAGTTAACGCATTACCCGGTCGTCAACATACTGACGTTTATCCGGCGCTGGCGGGAAATACTGGTACAGCCAGGTTTCGCTGATGGCATCGCCCTGGCAGCGCAGGAACAGGCGCATATCCACCGGTTCCGTCGAATCTGACGTCGGGTACCAGTCAAACAGAATGCGATAGCCGTCAAACGGCTCAACGTAGAGGATCTCTACCTGCTTCGCTTCACCGCTGGAGAGCGTAATCACCGGCTCGATGCCTTTTGGCGCAGCAGCCTTCAGGTCGCCGCCGACGAAGTCGATGGCAAAGCGACGGGCCCACACTTTCGGGTAGTTTTCGCCCGGTGCCCAGCCTTCCGGGAAGCCGCCCATGCCGGTGCGGGTGGCGTAGACGTTGGCCAGCGGGGAGCGCACCGGCGGCATCGCGCTCCAGTAGAGGCGATATTTGAAGTCCAGCTCGTCGCCCGCTTTGACGGCTTTTTCCGGCTGCCAGAAGCAGACCACGTTATCCAGCGTTTCACCGGTGGTCGGGATCTCCATCAGGCCAACCGCGCCTTTACCCCAGTCGTTACGCGGTTCCACCCACAGGCTTGGACGCTTGTTGTACCATCCCATCACGTCCTGATAGTGCGAGAAATCGCGATCGAGCTGCAGCAGACCGAACCCTTTCGGGTTTTTGTCCATATAGGCATTGAACTGCAGCTTCTGCGGGTTGTTCAGCGGACGACAGATCCACTCCCCGTTGCCGCGCCACATCGCCAGGCGGTCGGAGTCATGGATTTGCGGGTGAATAGTGTCACACATGCGGCGTTCGTTATTACCGCAGCTGAACATGCTGGTCATCGGCGCGATGCCGAGCTGCTTGATGTCCTTACGCGCGAAGAGATGGTTTTCCACCTCCATGATCACCTGACTCTTCTCGCAGTGGATCACGAATTTATAGGCACCCGTGATGCTCGGGCTGTCGAGCAGCGTATAGACGGTAAAGGTCGTGTCGCCGGGCTTGACGGTCTCAAACCAGAAGGAGGTAAAGTCCGGGAACTCTTCCGGCGTGTCGGTAAAGGTATCTACCGCCAGGCCGCGGGCGGAAAGGCCGTACTGGTAAGTGTCATCCACCGCGCGGAAATAGCTCGCGCCCAGGAAAGAGACGATATCGCGACGCGCCAGCTCCGGCGCCTTAAACGCGCGGAAGCCCGCAAAGCCGAGATCGCTTTGCCCTTCCAGCTGTTTGGTATCCACCCCCGTTTCACCGTAGCTGAACAGCTCCGGACGGAAGTGGATCTCGCGCGCCATAGAGGTGGACTGGTCCAGCGAGAACATCCGCACGCGACGGCGGAACCCCATTCCCATATGGAAGAACTGCACGTCCAGCTGACGCCCTTCAATGTTGTTCCACAGTGACTGCTTTTCATCGTAGCGGATGGCGTTGTACGCCTGCGGCGTCATCGTGGCCAGCGTCTCCGGCAGCGGGCGCGGCGCGCCACCCCACGGGGTTTTCGCCAGGTCATGCGCCATGGATTGCAGGACGGAGAAGTCAAAACGACGACTCTGGCCGTCAGCAATGTCAGAGTCAGCAGCGTATGCCGCTTTGGAAAACAGGGAAGCAAGGCCGGATGTGCCGCTCAGGGCTGCCACTGCCAGCGAGCCTTTTAGAAAACGTCTGCGATTCATGCCTGGAAAAACGTCCTTATGGTCGTGTGAATGTGTTTCGCGCTCGGCGAAATGACGGCAAGAAAGAACGCACAGCCTAAACAAAAATGGTTAAGAATCCAATTGTTGGCCGGTGATTATCTGAACAAAGTGAGAAATATTTTCTGTCGACCAGAACGGCCCGAAAGTGGTGTAAAGAAAGCCTGGAAAATGTGTATAAAAATGCCCCGTCAGGACATCAGCTGACGGGGCGAATGAGGCGGTTATTTTACGCTGACATCGATACCCGGGAAGTACTTATCAGCGAGTTTGGCGATCGTGCCGTCGGCACGTACTTTATCAATTGCGGCATCAAGCTGCTTTTTGGTGGCCTCGTCACCTTTACGCAAACCAAAGCCGATCCCACTGCCGAGGATAGTGTCGTCAGACACCGGCTTGCCGATGAAGCCAAACCCTTTCCCCTGCGGCTTGCTGAGGAAACCTGCCTGCCCGGCCGCGGACATGACCAGCGAGGCGTCGATACGGCCATTCAGCAGATCGCCCCAGGCCATATTCTGATCTTTATACGACACCACGGTGACACCCTGCTTTTCCCAGTGCTCTTTGGCATAGGTTTCCTGAATGGATCCCTGCAGCACGCCGATGGTTTTCCCCTTCAGCCCTTCAGGCGTCGCCTCAACCGCCGTGCCGGCCTTGCCCACCAACTGCGACGGAATACGGTAAATCGGCTGGGTAAAATCAATGCTCTTGCGGCGCTGCTCGGTGATATTCATCGCCGAGTTGATGGCGTCGAATTTCTTCGCCACCAGGCCCGGGATCAGCGCATCAAACGAGGTTTCCACCCAACTGCACTTCAGCGCTGCCGCTTTGCAGATGGCATTCCCCAGCTCAACGTCAAACCCTTCCAGTTCGCCTGCCGCATTGCGGCTTTCAAACGGCGGATATTCGGCTTCCAGACCGTAACGCAGCTCGGACGCCGCGAAGGAGGAAAAGGTACACAGCAATCCCATGCCGACAACTAGCGCGCGTATTTTCATCTCAAACTCCTCAGAGCCTATCTCAGCGTGGTTTAACCCGACACAGGGCTTGGGCACCTGCCCGTAACGTCGCCTCATCTTTCGCAAAAGAGAGACGAATCAATTTATTATCCGTACCGTCCGCATAAAACGCCGACAGCGGAATGGTAGCTACACCGTACTCAACGATCAGCCGTTTCACCAGCTCGCTGTCGCGCTCGTTGCTGAATTGGCTGTAGTCCGCCAGCATGAAGAACGATCCGGCGCTGGGCAGCAGCGTGAACGGCGAATCGGCCAGCAGACTCTGCAGCAGATCGCGCTTGCGCTGGTAAAACGCCGACAGCGACAGCCAGGTTTGCGGGTCGACCATATGTTCAGCAAACGCGTGCTGCATTGGCGTATCGGCAGAAAACATTAAAAATTGATGGACTTTACAAATCTCGTCCATCAGCACCGCCGGTGCAACACAGTAACCCACGCGCCAGCCGGTGACGTGATAGGTTTTTCCGAAAGAAGAAATAATCACGCTACGCTCCGCCAGCTGCGGGTGCGTGGCCATCCCGTGGTGCGGCTCACCGTCAAACACCACGTGTTCATACACTTCGTCAGACAAAATAATGATGTCGGTATTGCGCGTCAGCGCCGCCAGCTGCTGCAGGTCGTTGGCTGAAAAAACCTGGCCGCTCGGGTTGTGCGGCGTATTGATGATGATCATGCGCGTGCGCGGGGTGATGGCAGCCCGGACTTCGTCCCAGTTGACGGCAAAATCCGGCACGGTGAGCTTGATGGCAATCGGCGTTGCCCCCTGCAGACGGACAATCGGCGCGTAGCTGTCAAATGACGGCTCAAAGTAGATCACCTCATCACCCGGGTGCACCAGCCCGCTGATTGCCGAATAGAGCCCTTCGCTGGCGCTGGCGGTCACCAGCACCTCGCTGGCCGGGTCATACCGCGTGCCGTATAGGGTGGCAATTTTATCGGCAATACGCTCTTTGAGCGGCTGCAGACCGGTCATCGACGCATACTGGTTATGCCCCGCCTCCATTGCGCGGGTAACGCCCGCAACAAGCTTCGGGTCGCAGGAAAAATTCGGTGCGCCCTGAGAAAGGTTAATCGCGTTATGCTGCGCCGAGAGCTGGCCGATAACGGTAAAAATGGTGGTGCCCACATCGGGCAGTTTAGAGCGCGTTTGCACTGGCGTTCGTAAAGTCATCCTCTTTCCCTTCTCATGGACATTGCATAACTATTCAAACAACATCTCTGTTGTCGGGACAATCGAATTGTTGTCATAATAGCCATGAGAAAAATGCATAGCTGAGGTGTTTCCATGTCGCGCCGTTCGCTCCCGCTTAATGCCATCGACGCATTTTTAGTCACCGCGCGTCACCTGAATCTGACCCATGCTGCCGCAGAACTTTGCCTGACGCAGGGGGCCGTGAGCCGCAAGATAGCCTCCCTCGAAGCGTGGTTTGGCTTTCCGCTTTTTGAACGCCACGCGCGCGGCCTGCGCCTCTCTTCGCAGGGCAGCGCCCTGCTCCCGGAACTGCAGTCTGCTTTCGAACACTTGCTGACCGTGGCCGACCAGGCCCGCAGCCAGCAGACCGTGATCCGGCTCAAGGCACCCACCTGTGCCATGCGCTGGCTGGTGCCGCGCCTGCTGGAGGTGGAGCGTGAGCAGCCGGATCTGCAGATTGCCCTGACCACCACCACCGATCACAACGTCAATTTCAAAACCGAATCTTACGACGCGGCCATCGTGTTCGGCACACACATGAGCGCAGGCGACCTGCTGTTCGAAGAGGCGCTCACCCCGGTGATAAGCCCGGTGCGGGCGGGTGCAGCGATGGGATCGCTGACGTTCCTGCACCCCACAAGGGATAAGACAGACTGGTCGCTGTGGCTGACGAAACAGGAAGGTCCGGGCTTTGCCATGCACAAAAATCAACACTTCGACACGATGGATCTCGCCATCACGGCCGCCATTCAGGGGCTGGGTGTGGCCATTGCCGACGAAACGCTGGTGGCCGAAGATGTCCGCGCGGGAAGACTGATGCGGCCTTATGAAACCAGCATAAAAACCGGCGCGAGCTACCGGCTGGTACTGCGCGAAACGCCAGGGGAGGAAAATGGACTGGCGGCGTTTCGCGCCTGTTTGCTTAATCGAGGCTGACGTGGTGCTTCATCACCCGCTTGAAGAGGCTCATGCGGGCGCGCATAAAGCGGTTTTCAAGCCGGAAACCTGCATGTTTATTCACGCCAATGCGTAACAAAACGTCCCGCCCTTTTCGGCATGCGGGCCAGTGCGTCGGCCCTGGCAGGATCTCACGAGGCCCTGCGTCTCGCGCAAAGCTCACCCAGTAATCGGCGACCTGCGCAGCAAACTGTAAATCCCGTTCGTTGACATACTGGCGTGAAGGCTCCACCTGGCCGAGGGTATCGAAGACGTAGGGCACTTCATTGCCGTGCCAGGCGCCGTTGATATAGGTGGCATGTTCCGCTTCCGCAACATAGTCAAACCAGTAACGCCAGCACAGTCCGCCGACGCGCTGCTGCGCCTGCATCACGACGTAGCCCATCGTGGTGAACGCCATGTCGCGGCACACCTGCCTGCCCAACTCCTCATCACCTTTGACGCCCGGATAGAGCAGCTTAATCAGCCCCAGCCCGAAGCGTCGCTCCCGGCGGAGCTTCTGGATTTGCCCGGCGAGATCGATGCCAAACACCGCCATCACGCTGGCCTCATCGCTGTTCGACCCAATCATCACCGGTACGGGATGCTGGCGGGCAGCGAAAAAGACGTCCAGCATCGCTTCGGGTAGAACGCAGTCCCCGACGATGGGCGCCGGGGCGACGTTCAGCGGCGCGGTTAACGGCCAGAACGCGTCCGGCGGAATGGCGCGCAGCTGCTCAGCAGTCGCCTTCTCCAGGCCAAAATGGGCGGCCAGCGCCTCCCCTTTTTGCAGCGCCTGTTCACGCGGCGTGTCCGGCAAGGTATACCCGCTTTGCACAATCGCCTTGTGGAACAAGCCAGCCGCCAGGGGCGATGCCAGCAGAGAGAGCACGCTGCGCGCACCGGCGGATTCGCCAAACAGGGTCACGTTAGCGGGGTCGCCACCAAATGCGGCGATATTGTCCCTAACCCATTCGAGGGCCGCGATCTGATCCAGCAGGGCAAAATTATGCACCACGCGATCTTCCTCGCCTTCCAGCGCGGGATGGGCGAAAAAGCCGAGATGGCCGAGACGATAGTTAATCGTGACCACAACCACCCCGCGTGTGGCCAGCGATTTGCCGTTATAAGGCGGCAGGCCGCCTGCGCCAATCGTAAACCCGCCCCCGTGCAGCCAGACCATAACCGGAAGCGCCCCGGCGCGCTCTTTGGGGGACCAGACGTTCAGATAAAGACAGTCTTCCGAGAACTGACCGGGATCGCCCCCGCCCAGCTCCTGACAATATTCGCTGCTTTGCCAGCTTGAGGCCGAAAAGGTAGTAGCCTGGCGAACGCCATCCCACGGCTCAGGGGGCCGCGGGGAGCGCCAGCGCCACTCGCCCACGGGCGGTGCGGCGTAGGGCATGCCGCACCAGACGTGGACATTTTCATCGGTTAAACCAGACAGTGCGCCCTGGCGCGTTTCAACCACAGGGGCGGAAGGATTTTGCATAACGACCTTATTTTTTCCATCACACCCCAGCAGAGTAACGATTTCAGAGCAAACCGCAACGCTGTTTGCTGCGGGTTTCAGCCTCCTGGTAGAGCGTGAACTCGTCATACACCGGGCAGCCCAGAGCGTCTTCAAACGCATCGCGGCTGGCGTTGCCGTGGCTACGGGCCTGGGTTTCATTCCCGAGATTGGACTGGAATATCCCGGCGGCGCTAACCGGGAGGAAATCTTCGTAGGTGATCGGCTGAGCGACCACCCATCCGCGCTCTATTAGCGGCTGCGGATCATCGCCCGGCCGGAACGCATGGCGATGCGCTTCACCCGCAGGCGTCAGACGGTAGCGGAAATACGCCAGATCCTGACGGCGCATTAGCAGTTCACTGTCCGGGAAGGCGCTAAAGATCTCCCGCAGATGCAGCTGATGCGTCAGGTTATCTTTGCCGGTACCGGCCTGGGAAAGCAGGCTATCGTACAGTTCACGCCCTTTCGGGGTCAGTGCCACGCCGCGCTGCTCAATCTCACCGAAGCGCGCAGTGTGGGTGCCCTTATGTTCCCCGGCAAACAGCACCGGCTCTTCCAGGGCTTTAAAGCTGGTTTGACGCAGCAGGACGGGCACCTCGCGACGCGGCGGCCCTTCAATCAAAATTTTCGGCTCGATACCGTACTTCGGCATCAGCTCCTGCACCCGGTCAATATCCAGCGTGCGCGGCGTGAGGTGGTTAATATGGCAGCCCGGGAAGCAGACCACATCGGCAATCAGGCGATGCTCGTTATGCAGCGCCTGATAGGTTTCCTGATCGACCGTCGCATGACGGTGCCAGCGGAAGGTTTCCAGCGCTTCCTGCACAAACTCGTGCGCCTGTTCGTCAGTAAACTGCCCCTCAGATTCATACAGATCGAGCAGCGCCAGGCAGCGCGGGGTAAAGATGTTTCGGTGAGAGAGGATTTCCGCCGCCCGTTCGCGCAGCGCGACGTTGTCAATCAGCTCAAGGCGCAGCAGCGACGTAAAGATACGAAACGGATTACGGCACAGCGCCGCATCATCGATCGGGCGAAACGCCGTTGAGTGGACCGGCACCCCCGCCTGGGAGAGATCGTAATAGCTGACCGGGTACATCCCCATAATGGCAAACATACGACGCAGGGTTGAAAGTTCATGTGCTGTGCCAACGCGGATCGCCCCGTGACGCTCCACGTTCAGGCGCGCAAGCTCATCGGCGTTTGCCAGTTGTTCATGTAATAGTGGGTTATTTTCCAGCACCGCCAGGTTTACGTCCGCAACCAGTTCGAGCAAGGTGCCATACTGCGGAACTTCCTGCTGGTACATCGCCGACATAGCCTGCGAAAAGTGTTCCCGAATGTCATCAGCCGTGATGGTGTTCGCCATGATGTCATGCCTCCAGTGAATATTACCTGGAGTGTAGAGAAACCCGTTCCTTCCGGGGGGAAGAATTTCTGATTTGTGATCTTAAGACGACAGTGGTCAAACCGTATGCTACTAGCCCCTGAACGAGCCTTAACGAAACCGCCCTTTCGACCTGAACGCATTTATCCAGGATTTTCCTTATAATTATTTAGGGTTTCGCTTTCTAGCTATAAAGGAGTATTTTTTATTTTCCCTGACTACAAATCAACAAATTTGAGTACGCCATTATTTTTATCCTCACCTTTCAAATTTTTAGCTCTAAGTTAGGATTAATCTTAATGGTTGTTTACAAGTCCTTCCTGCCTATCCATATTTCCATTTCAAGCGAAGCGTAAATTTACAAATATTTAAAAAATAACGCAGCCGCAAATAGCAAAACGCATTTGACGGATGACGCACAGCGACTAGAGTTATTACTCGAACGACGAGTGATACGGAATATTTTCGTATCGTACTGACATAACCAATATATGACTATGAGGTTTAATATGGCAGAGCATCGTGGTGGTTCCGGTAATTTCGCTGAAGACCGTGAAAAAGCATCAGAAGCTGGACGTAAAGGTGGCCAGCACAGCGGTGGTAATTTTAAAAACGATCCGCAACGCGCATCTGAAGCGGGTAAGAAAGGGGGACAGAACAGTCACGGCGGAGGCCGTAAGTCTGATAACTCCTGATCTTATTTAGTACTCTTTTAATAAAACCAGAGAGCATGCTGCGGGCTGAAAAGCTCGCAGTACCCTTTCATTATTTTACCGGAGCGTAATTATTATGAATATGAAAAGTGTTGAGGATGTATTTATTCATCTTCTGTCGGATACCTACAGCGCAGAAAAGCAGCTTACCCGAGCGTTAAGTAAACTTGCCCGCGCCGCCTCCAGCGAGAAGCTGAGCGCCGCCTTTACCGCACACCTGGAGGAGACGCAAGGTCAGATTGAACGTATCGACCAGATCGTCGAGCAGGAAGACGGTATTAAGATCAAACGCATGAAGTGCGTGGCGATGGAAGGCTTAATTGAAGAAGCCAACGAAGTCATCGAAAGCACGGAAAAAAATGAAGTCCGAGATGCCGCGTTAATTGCCGCTGCACAAAAAGTTGAGCATTACGAAATAGCCAGCTACGGTACCCTTGCCACATTAGCAGAACAACTGGGCTATAAAAAAGCCGTTAAACTTCTTGCCGAAACGCTGGAAGAAGAAAAAGAGACCGACCTTAAACTCACCGACCTGGCCGTTGGAAATATTAACCAAAAAGCGCAGAAATAACGCAATAACACAGGTTAAATAAAATGAGCATCAGTCCCAGGACAATTAAACGGTGCCATTTAACGGCAGCTATAATATGGTTCATACTCGCTATCCCTTCCGTAATATGGTGGAAGAACAGCGTGCTATGGGTCATTATCATCAGTATCTATGCCAATATTGTCGGCCATTTATCTGGCTACAGTGCCGCACGTGCCGATCAGGCTGCTGAAAGTGAGACCAAATAAGCGAACCCCTAATGAGGATACAATGATGAATCACGTAGAACACTACCATGACTGGCTACGCGATGCCCATGCGATGGAAAAGCAAGCCGAATCTATGCTGGAATCCATGGCCAGCCGTATCGATAATTATCCTGATGTTCGCGCCAGAATTGAACAGCATATTAATGAGACAAAACGGCAAATCACATTGCTGGAGGAAATCCTCGACCGTAATGATATTTCTCGTTCGGTCTTAAAAGACTCGATGAGCAAAATGGCGGCGCTGGGGCAATCCATCGGCGGCATGTTCCCTTCAGACGAAATCGTGAAGGGCTCGATCAGCGGCTATGTCTTCGAACAGTTTGAAATCGCCTGCTATACCTCCCTGCTGGCAGCGGCCAAAAAAGCCGGGGACACCGCTTCGGTACCCGCTATTGAGACGATCCTCGCAGAAGAGCGCGAAATGGCCGACTGGCTGATTCGCCATATCCCGCAAACGACGGAACAGTTCCTGCTGCGCTCAGACGCATCGGGTGTCGAAGCGAAAAAATAACCCACAGGAGAGTGCCTATGTTTCGACACGTCAAACAGCTGCAATACACGGTTCGCGTCGCCGAACCGAATCCCGGCCTGGCCAACCTTTTACTGGAACAATTTGGCGGACCGCAGGGTGAACTGGCCGCCGCCTGCCGCTACTTTACGCAAGGGTTGAGCGATGACGATCCGGGCCGCAAGGATATGCTGATGGATATCGCGACCGAGGAATTAAGCCACCTCGAAATCATCGGTACCCTGGTCGGTATGCTGAATAAAGGTGCCAAGGGCGCGCTGGCGGAAGGGGTGGAAAATGAGGCCGAGCTGTATCGCTCCATGACCGAAAACGGCAATGACAGCCACATCACCTCCCTGCTCTACGGCGGCGGTACCCCGCTCACCAACTCGGCGGGCGTGCCCTGGACGGCGGCCTACGTCGACACCATTGGCGAGCCGACGGCGGACCTGCGCTCAAACGTGGCGGCCGAGGCCAGAGCCAAAATCATCTATGAACGGCTGATCAACGTGACTGACGATCCCGGCGTTAAAGATGCCCTGGCGTTTCTGATGACGCGTGAGGCGGCGCATCAGCTCTCCTTTGAGAAGGCGCTGCAGTCCATCCGTAATAATTTCCCGCCGGGAAAACTGCCGCCAATCGAGGAATTCACCAACAAGTACTACAATATGTCTGAAGGTGGAGAGGTTCGCGGAAGCTGGAACAGCGATAAACACTTCGATTACGTTGAGTCCCCCCAGCCTGCGGTGGATGGCGGCGATGGCAGTGCCAGCGTCACGCTCACAACCGAGCAGGCAACCCTGGTCAAGGCGATGTCTGCCCGCACGAAATCCGATCCACATTCCGACCCGCTGACCGGTGCCGAGCTGGGTGCCGGTAAGACTAAACCGTAATCGGTTTGCCGGGCAGGCCTGAACTGCCCGGCAATTCGCGTGCCCCATCGTCTCAGAGGTACGGACCATGTTCGAACTCGATGCGTTTCATCTGGCCAGAATTCAGTTCGCTTTTACCGTCTCGTTCCACATCCTGTTTCCAGCGATCACCATCGGTCTCGCCAGCTACCTGGTGGTGCTGGAGGGCATGTGGCTGCGCACCAAAAACGACGTCTGGCGATCGTTATACCACTTCTGGCTAAAGATATTTGCCGTTAACTTCGGCATGGGCGTCGTTTCCGGGCTGGTGATGGCGTATCAGTTTGGCACCAACTGGAGCGGGTTCTCTCAGTTCGCGGGCAGCATTACCGGCCCGCTTCTGACCTACGAGGTATTAACCGCCTTCTTCCTGGAGGCCGGATTCCTTGGCGTCATGATGTTCGGCTGGAACAAAGTCGGCCCCGGGCTGCACTTCTTTTCGACCTGCATGGTGGCGCTCGGCACGCTGATGTCGACCTTCTGGATCCTCGCCTCCAACAGCTGGATGCACACGCCACAGGGTTTTACTATCGAGAACGGCCAGGTGATCCCGCAGGACTGGCTGGCCATCGTCTTTAACCCCTCCTTCCCTTACCGTCTTATTCATATGGCTATCGCCGCGTTTCTGAGCAGCGCGCTGTTTGTCGGGGCATCGGGGGCATGGCATCTGCTGCGCGGTAACGATACGCCCGCCGTTCGCACCATGTTTTCGATGGCGATGTGGATGGCGCTGCTGGTCGCGCCCATTCAGGCGGTGGTGGGCGATATGCACGGCCTGAACACGCTTGAACATCAGCCGGCAAAAATTGCCGCCATTGAGGGCCACTGGGAAAATCCCCCCGGTGAGGCCACCCCGCTGCTGCTGTTTGGTCTGCCGGATATGGAGGAAGAGCGCACCAAATACGGCCTGGAGATCCCCGCGCTCGGCAGCCTGATTCTTACGCACAGTCTGGACAAGCAGGTCCCGGCGCTGAAAGACTTCCCGAAAGAGGATCGGCCAAACTCGACCATCGTTTTCTGGTCGTTCCGCGTGATGGTCGGGATGGGACTGCTGATGATTACCCTTGGTCTGGTCAGCCTCTGGCTACGCTATCGCCATCGACTTTACCAGTCGCGTCCGTTCCAGTGGTTTGCCCTCTGCATGGGGCCGGCCGGGCTGCTGGCGCTGCTCGCCGGATGGGTGACCACCGAAGTGGGGCGTCAGCCGTGGGTCGTCTATGGCTACCTGCGCACCATCGACGCGGTATCGCTGCACAGTACCCTACAGATGAGCATCAGCCTGCTGGCGTTCTTCGTTGTCTACTCATCCGTGTTTGGCGTGGGCTATGTTTATCTCATCCGGCTGATTAAGAAAGGACCTCAGCCCGTCGATACGCTGACGTCAAACACCTCGGGCACACCTGCCCGTCCGCTGTCTGCCGCTGAGTCTGTTCCGGAAGAGGAGAGAATCTGATGGGCGTCGATATCTCAGTGATTTGGTTTGCCATTATCGTGTTTGCCACGCTGATGTACATCATTATGGATGGCTTCGATCTGGGCATTGGCCTGCTGTTTAACTTCGTGGGCGATGCGAAAGAGCGCGATGTGATGGTCAACAGCGTAGCGCCTGTCTGGGACGGCAACGAGACCTGGCTGGTGCTCGGCGGTGCGGGGCTGTTCGGCGCGTTTCCGCTGGCCTACGCGGTGATTATTGATGCGCTGACGATCCCCCTCACCGCAATGCTGATCGGCCTTATTTTTCGCGGCGTCGCCTTTGAGTTCCGCTTCAAAGCCACCCCCTCACACCGTCGGTTCTGGGACTACTCCTTTGCCGGCGGCTCCCTGCTCGCCACCTTTAGCCAGGGCGTGGTGGTGGGGGCGGTGATCAACGGCTTTGACGTGGAGGGCCGACGCTTTGTCGGCTCGGCGCTGGACTGGCTCACCCCCTTTAACCTCTTCTGCGGCATCGGACTGGTCGTCGCCTACACGCTGCTGGGCACCACCTGGCTCATTATGAAAAGCGAAGGCGCGCTGCAACAACGCATGCGCGAGCTGACCCGCCACGTGCTGCTGGCCCTGATGGTGGTTATCGCGGTAGTCAGCGTCTGGACGCCGCTCGGCTGGCAGTACGTCGCCGACCGCTGGTTTACCCTGCCCAACTTCTTCTGGTTCCTGCCGGTTCCTCTGCTGGTCGGCATCTTCAGCGTGCTGATCTGGCGCCTGACCCGCAACCCGGCCAGCCACGCGCGCCCTTTCCTGCTGACGCTGGGGCTGATTTTCCTCGGGTTTAGCGGGCTGGGCATCAGCCTCTGGCCAAACATTATTCCGCCACGCATCACCCTGTGGGAGGCCGCAGCCCCGCCTGCCAGCCAGCTGTTTATGCTGGTTGGGACGTTACTGATTATTCCGGTGATCCTGGTGTACACCGCCTGGAGCTACTACGTTTTCCGGGGCAAGGTCTCGGATACTGAAGGCTATCACTGAGGAACGCTATGACGGACTGGCATACACGGGCCATTATTTACCAGATAGATACCGCACTCTTTTATGATTTGAACGGCGATGGCTGCGGGGACATCGCCGGGATAGCGGCCAAGCTGCGCTACATTCGCCGGATGGGGGCGACGGTTATCTGGATCACCCCGTTTTACCTAACACCCTTTCTCGATGAAGGCTATGACGTCAGCGACCATCTCCAGGTGGACCCCCGCTTCGGAAAGCTGGCCGATATCATTGCCCTTATCGAACAGGCCCGCGAGCTGGGCATGCAGGTCATTATTGAGCTGCTGATCCAGCACACCTCCGACGCGCACCCCTGGTTCCAGCAGGCCCGCCGTAACCCGGCGTCACCCTACCGGGATTACTACCTCTGGTCAGACACTGACGACGACGATACGCCCCCGATGTTTCCCGGCGTGGAGGAGAGCATCTGGAGCTGGGACGACGAGGCGGGACAATACTACCGGCACATGTTCTATCGCCACGAACCGGACCTGAACCTGACCTCACCCGCGGTGCTGAAAGAGATTGAGAACATCATCCTCTTCTGGCTCAAGCTGGGCGTATCGGGGTTCCGCCTGGATGCCGCCTCCCACCTGACCACGCAGGCGGGAAATGGTGATGAAAAAAAGGGTCTGTGGATCCTCGAGCATATGCGCCGTCTTATTGAGGAGCATAATCCGGAGGCGATCCTGCTGGGTGAAGTGGACGTCGAGGTGGAGGCCTATCAGGACTACTTTGGCAATAATGACCGCCTGAATCTGGTGCTCAATTTCTGGCTCAACAAGTATTTTTACGTCAGCCTGGCCCGAAAAAGCGCCCGCCCGCTGCGCAACGCGGTGAAGAAGATGATCGTTCCGCCCGATTCATGCTGTTTTGCCAACTGGCTGCGCAATCACGACGAACTGGATCTGGAGGGCATCAGCCAGAAAGACAAACAGTTTGTCCTCGATACCTTCGCCCCTGACGACGAGATGAACGTCTACCAGCGCGGGATCCGCCGTCGCCTGGCCCCGATGCTCAACGGCGATCTGAAGCGGCTGGCGTTCTGCCACGCGGTACTCTTTTCCCTGCCTGGCGTTCCGGTGATGCGTTATGGCGATGAGATCGGCATGGGGGATGACCTCGATCTGGAGGAGCGCTACGCCGTCCGCACGCCGATGCAGTGGGCGGGATCGCAAGGCGGCGGTTTTTCGGCAGCCGACCCGGAAAAATTTATCGCGCCGATTATCGACCGCGGCCCTTATCGCTATCAGAAAATCAACGTCGCCGATTCGCTGCTCCACCGCAACTCGCTTCTGCACCGGATCATTGATATCGCCAATACCCGCTCGGAGTTCCCCGAAATCGCCGTTGCGCCCTTTCGGCTCCTCACGATCGATAGTGACGCGGTGCTGGGGATCTATTACGAGACCGAAGAACGCAGCATCCTGACCTTTGTTAACTTCAGCGACCAGCCGGTACGGTTCACCGTCAAAGGGATCCGCAACGCCACCTGGACCGCCTGTCTTGCGGACAAACGCTACGATGACGCGCTGGTTTGCGGTAAAACCGTCGAGCTCAGCCTTGGCGGCTACGGCTATCGCTGGTTCTGGACGCACCGCAGCGCGCTGCGCTGATTACGGTTTCCGGCGGGTGAGCAAACGCGTTAATACAATCCCCGCCAACGCCAGCCCCCCTAACGCCACTTTGCCCGGCATACCGGAGGTCACGGACGTCGCGCGGGTTTTCGCTTCGTCAGTGAAACGGCCATGGATCTTGTGCAGGTCGTTAACCGGCTGGTCGAGATAGTCCCGGCGGTCCGGCGCGTTCAGATCGTCCGTCATCTGACCTTCCCAGGCTTTCTTCACCATCAGCCGGTCCAGAAAACTCGGGAAGAGGAACTGCCCGACAATCGACTGGATGGTGCTGCTGCCTACCCACAGCTCACGCACCGGCTTTTGCGCCACCCTGAAGATGGCGCTGGCGGCGACTTCAGGCTCGAAAACCGGCGGTACCGGCCGCATCGCCCACGCGAACTTGTTCCTTGCCCATTCAAACTGCGGCGTGTTAAGCCCCGGCATCTGCACCATCGAAAGCTGAACCCGGCTGTTCTCATGCATCAGCTCGGTACGTACCGCGTCGGTAAACCCGCGGATCGCCGCTTTGGCCCCACAGTAGGCGGACTGCAGGGGAATGGAACGGTAGGCCAGCGCGGACCCTACCTGGATAATCACGCCCCTGTCGCGCGGAACCATAAGCTCGAGCGCCGCGCGGGTACCGTTCACGTAGCCGAGGTACGTCACCTCAGTCACGCGTCGAAACTCGTCCGGCGTAAGGGTGCGAAACGGTGCCAGCACGGCCCCCATGGCGTTGTTGACCCAGACATCAATCGCGCCGAGGCGATACTCAATGTCGTTAGCCGCGTCCACCACCGCCTGACTGTCGGCGACGTCAGCCTGCACGGCGTGTGCATTCACGCCGAAGCGGCGCAACTCTTCCTGGGTGGAGTGCAGGCTTGCCTCATCGCGGGCGATGAGGCCGACATCGTAACCTGCTTTTGCAAAGTGCAGCGCCGTGGCTTTTCCCACGCCCGCCGTCCCACCGGTAATTACTATGACAGCCATAGAACCTCCACGCGAAATCAACCGTTATGCCCGTCCGACAATGCTGTCACCAGCTCGGCCAGCGAAAAATGCACCGCTTTTTCCACCACGTCCTGACAGTCGCCGGAGAAAAGCACGGTGCGGGTTTGCGTCTCGCCCTGGATGTTCCACGCAAAGCAGACCGTCCCCGCCGCCGTGCCATCGTCGCCCCCTTCCGGGCCAGCATAGCCGCTGATGGCGATACTGATATCCGCCTGGGCGATGTCGCGGATGCTGGCGGCCATCTCGGTCACCGTCTGCTCACTGACGGCGGTATAGCGCGCGAGCGTCTCAGGACGAACACCGAGGATCCGCGCTTTGGCTTCGTCGCTGAATACGACCAGGCCAACATCATAAAAATCGGCCGTGTTCTCTTCGGCGCAAAGTGCTACCGATAGCTTTCCGCCGGTACAGGATTCCGCCGTGGTTAAGCGAAGCCCGAGATCGGTTAGTTTGCTCGCCAGTTTTTTCGTCAGTTCACCCACGGTATAATTGTTGTCGTGAAAAAGATTGCTCATCTTTTCGCCTCTTATTTCTCAAAAGGAATGATTGAAATATGTCCATTGCGCTCAAGTATGGCATATTTAATTTGGCTTATTTCGGTAATACCATTATTTTGACGCGCTGACACCAGAATATCATCGCAAGAGACATCGACCTTTTTGAGTTTATCCGCCAGGGGTACGCCGTTTTCCACCAGAATCACGGGAGTGCCGTCCAGAATATTCTCCACCGGGGAAAAATACTTCTTCATAAGGCCAAAAATAATATCCACTACCACCAGAGTGGTAATCGTAATCATCGCACCGGTGACGGAAAAATCTTGTCCGAGAAGCGCCTGCTGCGTAGCTTCACTAATTATCAGGAGCAGAATGAGATCGAAGCTGGTCATCTGCAGCAGCGCACGCCGCCCGGCCACTTTAAATACCACCACGAGGAACAGATAAATCGCCAGCGCACGAAAGACCATATCCATATCAGCCTCCTAGGGGTAAATAAATTGCCAGAGGGTTATCTCCGGTTCGTTGTTTACACGAACGGTCGTGTTCCATTTACCGGCTCTCGAAGGCGTGGTGAAAAGTAACACCGCGAAGCGGTCTGACTTTTTCAGGTTGTTATAGACAAAATAGAGGGTCTTGCCACGGCTGAACATGCTGTCCGGCTGCGGCCAGACGCTGCCAGGCTCGTAAACATCGCTGCTCTCGCTGGCCATGCTGAGAACATACTTTCCCTCTGTTCGCACCGGGAACGCCAGCGCCATTCGCGTCTCCGTCTCCCGGCGGCCAAACCGTTCATAGCTTATGGTCAGTGATTTAGCGGAATTGGTTTTAACCGTATCGCTGACCCACCCGCTTGAAAACAGACCGGCGATAGCGGCGATGATAATAGCCAGCAGAACAATAAAACCCACCTGACGAAACGCGTATTCAAACGTCAGCAAGCGATAACTCTCATCTATCCCGGGCAACTTTTCATTTTCACGCTTCATGGTCATCGTCACCGTTTCGCTTATTATCCGATAAGTTTGATTTTTCACGCGAATGTTTTTAGGACTTATCACATTTGCCACATAAAGAAATAGCAACAATACTTAATAAGTCAAGACACCCAAAATGAAGGATATCCGATGAAATTATCACTTATTTCCGCTTTTATGATATTTCTGGTTCCGGCCGCCTTCGCAGATAATAACGGCGGGTTACAAAAAGGTGAAGCTCCGCCGCCACCCCATGCGCTGGATAGCGGATATCGCGGAACCGATGATGCGCGTATTATGACCATCGATCAGGCAAAACAACTGCACGACGGTGCGACCATTTCATTACGCGGTAATCTTATTGACGGTAGCGGCGATAAGTTTGTATTTCAGGATAAAACCGGAAAAATCGACGTTATTATTCCCCAGGCAGTCTTCGACGGCAGAACGGTAAAACCCGACCAGATGATCAGTATCAACGGTTCGCTTGATAAAAAATCATCCCCTGCCGTCGTCCGTGTTGATCGTTTGCAGAAATAATTCAGCGAAGCGTTAACGCTGCAGTTATCCATCAAATCTCACCCCTTGGCTTAAGGAGTCAGCTATGAGTGATACTAAACAACGTACGAACGCTTACCCGCAGCCCCCGTTCCCGGAACAGCCACAAACGCCACCGGGACTGGCATCCGAAATGCAACCCGTACCCGACCACGGGGAAACCAGCTATAAAGGGCATGGCCGCCTGGCGGGCAAAAAAGCGCTGATCACCGGCGGTGACTCGGGTATCGGTCGCGCTGTAGCCATCGCCTATGCCCGTGAAGGCGCGGACGTGGCCATTAACTACCTGCCTGAAGAGGAAAAAGACGCCGCTGAGGTTATCGACCTGATCAAAGCCGAAGGGCGGAACGCCGTCGCGCTGCCGGGGGACGTCCGGGACGAAACCTTCTGCCAGAATCTGGTCGAAGAAGCCGTCTCGAAGCTGGGCGGGCTGGATATTCTGATCAACAACGCCGGTCGCCAGCAGTTCCGTGAATCGCTTGAAGAGCTGACCACCGAAGATTTTGACGCGACGTTTAAAACTAACGTGTACGCGCCTTTCTGGATCACGAAGGCGGCTCTGCGCCACCTGAAAGCCTCGTCCGTGATCATTAATACCTCCTCCGTCCAGGCGGTGAAGCCCAGCCCGGTGCTACTGGACTACGCTCAGACGAAAGCCTGTCTGGCGGTATTTACCAAATCCTTAGCCAAGCAGCTGGGTCCGAAAGGCATTCGCGTCAACGCGGTCGCTCCCGGTCCCTACTGGACGGTGCTGCAGTCCAGCGGCGGCCAGCCGATGGAAAAAGTGAAGGAGTTTGGCGGAGATACGCCGCTGGGACGTCCGGGTCAGCCCGTCGAGATTGCCCCGCTGTACGTCACGCTGGCCTCGGATGAATGTTCATTTACGTCCGGCCAGGTGTGGTGTTCTGACGGCGGTGACGGGGTCATCTAACCGCATAACCCTTTCCCCTCAGCAATGAGCAATAAATGAACAAGGATGTTCGCTCCTATTCCCCTGCCGAAAAACATGTTGTAACTCAAACAGATCAAATGTTAAAAATATTTTGCTATCAGGTTATCAAAATTAAACAACTTAACTTGTCACCCGCATCGCTCTGTTTTTAACATCGCCTATGGAAAAAAATGGTCTGTTCAGTCAGCGCATACGCTTGCGCCATTTGCATACATTTGTGGCCGTCGCTCAACAGGGAACGCTGGGGCGTGCGGCTGAAACTCTTAACCTGAGCCAGCCTGCGCTCTCGAAAACCCTCAACGAGCTGGAACAGCTGACCGGCGCCCGTCTTTTTGACCGCGGTCGGCTGGGTGCGCAGCTTACCATCGTGGGCGAACAGTTCCTTACGCACGCCGTTAAGGTGCTGGATGCGCTCAATACCGCAGGCCAGTCCCTGCATCGAAAAGAAGAGCACAGCAGCGAGGTCGTCCGCGTCGGGGCCCTGCCTACCGCCGCGCTGGGCATTCTTCCGCCGGTGATTGGTCAGTTCCACAAGCAGCAACGGCATACTACGATCCAGGTTGCCACCATGAATAACACCATGCTGCTCGCGGGACTGAAATCGGGCGAACTGGATATCGGTATCGGCCGCATGTCCGATCCTGAACTGATGGGGGGTCTCAATTACGAACTGCTGTTCCTGGAATCCCTGAAGCTGGTGGTTCGTCCCGATCACCCTCTGCTGCAGGACACGGTGACGTTAAGCCGCGTGATGGAGTGGCCGGTGGTGGTGTGTCCAAAAGGGACCGTCCCACGTCAGACCGCCGAAACCTTGCTGCAAATGCAGGGGTGTACGCTGCCATCAGGGTGCATCGAAACGCTGTCGGCCTCGCTTTCACGCCAGCTCACGCTCGACTATGACTACGTCTGGTTCGTTCCCTCCGGCGCAGTAAAAGATGATTTGCGCCAGGGCACGCTGACCGCTCTCCCGGTAACGGCCCCCGGCGCCGGTGAACCTATTGGTATTTTGACCCGGGTAGATACTCCGCTTTCCACGGGTGCGCAGACGCTACTGAGCGCCATCCGCAAATCAATGCCGGTTTAAAACCTTTTCGCCCCTCCCCCTAACCCTCTCCCCTCAGGGGCGAGGGGGCTGTCCTGCGCGTTAATCAAATAATGCGGAATAAATCATTAACAATTGCGTAAAACAATTTAACAGTTTTATCATAGCGGCGAATTCACCAAATGGTTCGCTAATTATTTGACAGAAACGAATTCACCGGCATTAACCATCAATCCCACCGCATTTATTACCCAACTGGTACATACCCGACACGGCGGGGGATCTAAGGAGACAGAAATGGCATTTGGCAGCGCGCCGCGCGGGATACCTCGTATTCTGCAGTGGCTTCTTGCCGGACTGATGATGCTCATCGGTCTGGCCGTCGGCGGGTTGGGCTTAAAGCTCGCCACCGTAGGCGGAAGTAGTTACTTCCTGATAATGGGCGTGGTAATGGTGATTGCCGCGATCCTGATTTTCCTCAACCGCACCAGCGGGATCCTGCTTTACGGCATCGCGTTTATTGCCTCGCTGTTCTGGGCGGTAAGCGATGCAGGCTGGGATTTCTGGCCGCTCTTCTCCCGCCTGTTTACCTTTGCCGTGCTGGCGTTCCTGTGCGCCATCGTCTGGCCCTTCCTGCGCGCAGCAAACCACACTGCACCGAACAAAGCCCCCGCTTTTGGCGTCGCGGCGCTACTAGCGGTGGCCATGCTGGTCAGCCTGGGCTGGATGTTTAAGCCGCAAACCCTCGTGGCAGCGAACGAGCCCGTTCCGGTGAAACCCGTTGCACCCGGCGAGCAGCAAAAGAACTGGGAACACTGGGGCAACACCACCCACGGCGACCGTTTCGCCGCGCTGGACCAGATTAACAAGCAAAACGTCAGCTCGCTGAAAGTCGCGTGGGTTGCGCACACCGGCGATATTCCGCAGAGCAACGGCTCGGGTGCGGAAGATCAGAACACCCCTCTGCAGATTGGCGACACGCTGTATGTCTGTACGCCGTACAGTAAAGTGCTGGCGCTGGACGTGGATTCCGGTAAAGAAAAATGGCGTTATGATTCGAAAGCGACCGCGCCGAACTGGCAACGCTGCCGCGGTCTGGGCTACTTTGAAGATCATGCAAACGTGACAGCGTCACAGACCGGAACATCGCCAGCGGCATGCCCTCGCCGCCTGTTCCTGCCCACCACCGATGCCCGTCTGATTGCCATCAACGCGGATAACGGCAAGGTCTGCGACGACTTTGGCGACCATGGCATCGTGGATCTGAGCGTCGGCATGGGTGAGATTAAGCCCGGATATTATCAGCAAACCTCCACGCCGCTGGTTGCCGGGAATGTTGTCGTCGTTGGCGGTCGCGTCGCGGATAACTACTCTACCGGTGAACCGCCGGGCGTGGTGCGCGCCTACGACGTTCACACCGGTAAACTGGCCTGGGCGTGGGATCCGGGTAATCCGAACCTGACCGGCCTGCCGCCGGAAGGCCAGACCTACACCCGCGGTACGCCGAACGTCTGGTCTGCGATGTCTTACGACGCCAAACTGAACCTGATCTACCTGCCAACCGGCAACGCCACGCCAGACTTCTGGGCGGGCGAGCGTACCGCGCTGGACGATAAGTACAGTTCCTCCATCGTCGCCGTCGACGCGGCCACCGGTCAGGTCCGCTGGCATTTCCAGACCACCCACCACGATCTCTGGGACTTCGATCTGCCTTCCCAGCCGCTGCTGTACGACCTGCCTGACGGTAAGGGCGGCACCACGCCGGTGCTGGTGCAGACCAGCAAGCAGGGCATGATCTTCATGCTTAACCGCGAAACCGGCAAGCCGGTGGCGAAGGTAGAGGAACGCCCTGTCCCGGCGGGTAACGTTGAAGGTGAACGCTACTCCCCAACCCAGCCGTACTCCGTTGGCATGCCGATGATTGGCAACCAGACGCTGACCGAGTCCGACATGTGGGGCGCCACACCTGTTGACCTGCTGCTGTGCCGCATTCAGTTTAAAGAGATGCGTCATCAGGGCGTCTTCACCCCGCCTGGTCTCGACCGTTCCCTGCAGTTCCCTGGCTCACTCGGCGGGATGAACTGGGGCAGCGTCTCCGTTGACCCGAACAACAGCCTGATGTTCGTCAACGATATGCGTCTGGGTCTGGCGAACTATATGGTGCCGCGCGCGAACGTGGCGAAAAATGCCAGCGGCATCGAGATGGGGATTGTTCCAATGGACGGCACGCCGTTCGGCGCGATGCGTGAACGCTTCCTGTCACCGCTGGGCATTCCGTGCCAGAAGCCGCCGTTTGGCACCATGTCAGCCGTTGACCTGAAAACCGGCAAGCTGGTGTGGCAGGTTCCTGTCGGCACGGTGGAAGATACCGGCCCGCTGGGCATTCGCATGCACATGCCAATCCCAATCGGTATGCCGACCCTGGGCGCGTCGCTCTCTACCCAGTCCGGTCTGCTGTTCTTTGCCGGTACCCAGGATTTCTACCTGCGCGCGTTTGATACCGCCACCGGGAAAGAGATCTGGAAAGATCGCCTGCCGGTTGGCAGCCAGTCCGGCCCGATGACCTACGTGTCGCCGAAAACCGGTAAGCAGTACATCATCATTAACGCCGGTGGCGCCCGTCAGTCGCCGGACCGCGGTGATTACGTTATCGCGTACGCATTACCTGATAAGAAATAAGATGTGAAAAAGGGACCGAAAGGTCCCTTTTTTGTAGGTCAGTTTTTGTAGGTCGGGTAAGCGAAGCGCCAGCCGACGCAACACGCCGCTCAGAACGTCTCCCAGTTATCCCCGGAAACCGTCGCCGCCGGGCGCAATGGTACGTTCTGCGCCACCGGTGCAGCCGTCATCACGCGGCCCTGCTTTGCGCTGTTCAACCGAAACGCGCCAACCGCCTCGGTCAGACGCGCGCCCTGTTCTTCCAGAGACGCCGCCGCCGCGGAGGCTTCTTCCACCAGCGAGGCGTTCTGCTGGGTCACTTTATCCATTTCAGAAATCGCCTGGCTCACCTGCACAATACCGCGGCTCTGCTCATCGGACGCTGCGGCGATCTCCAGCATGATGTCGGTAACGCGTTTCACCGCGTCGACAATCTCATTCATGGTGTTACCGGCGGCCACAACCTCGCCGGAGCCCTGGTCGATCAGCGATACCGATTCGTTGATCAGGCTTTCGATCTCTTTTGCGGCATTCGCACTGCGGCTTGCCAGAGTGCGCACTTCACTTGCCACCACGGCAAATCCGCGCCCTTGTTCACCCGCACGGGCCGCTTCTACCGCCGCGTTAAGCGCCAGGATATTGGTCTGGAAGGCAATGCTGTTAATCACGGCGGTGATTTCAGAGATCTTCTTCGAGCTGCTGGAGATATTGCCCATGGTTTTCACCACGCCGGAGACCATCTGGCCGCCGCGGGTGGCTTTGCCGGAAGCATCTTCCGCCAGCTTGCTGGCATGATGGGCGTTATCGGCGTTCTGCTTCACCGTCGCGGTCAGCTGTTCCATGCTCGCGGCGGTTTGCTCGATGGCGGCAGCCTGCTGCTCGGTGCGGGAAGAGAGATCGGTGTTACCGGCAGAAATTTCGCTGGTGCCACGGTAGATTTCCTCCGCCCCCTGACGCACGGTGCCGACCGTTTTTTCAAGCGAGTGCTGCATGGTTTGCAGATCGCGCGTCAGGCGACCAATTTCGCTGCGCCCCGCCACGTCGTCCGGCATCGTCAGGTCGCCCTTAGCGATATTCTCGATACGTTTCGCTGCTCGCTGCAGCGGATTGATTACCGTGCGGCGCAGCACGACAAAGGTCATCGCCGTCAGCACCAGCGCCAGCGCAAACGCGCCCACCATAAACATCAGGCCCAACTGCGTGCGGCTGTGCGCCTGCGCCGTCAGCGCATTGGCACGGTCGGTACGGATCTTAATCGCCTTCAGCAGTACGGCGTTATAAGCGTCATCCAGCGGACGCGCCGTTTCGTTTTCGTGATTGATGATCGCTTCGAACATGCCGTTTTTGGCGAATTTGACCATCGGCTGCATGCCAGCGATATAGGCGTCGTAACGCGCCTTGAGATCCGCGTCCAGCGCTGCGCCCTCGGCGGTGCGCACGGCACGATTCATGTAGGCGGTAAAGCTCTCCTGGGACTGCTTAATGCGTGTTTCCGCCTCGCTGATGTTCTGCTTCATGGCGTCCATCTCCGCGATACGGCTTGCCGCACCGGCGTGGATCAGATTGATACGCGCGGTTCGCAGATGGTTTGAGCTGTTCGACAGCCCCATACGCACCTGAATTTCAGCTGTGACATCCTGCTGATCGTTATCGGCCTGCAGCAGGAAATAACCCGCAAGACCCGAGCTCAAGGCAAACAGAAGAATAATGCCACCGAGAATGGAGGAAAACAGCGGAACCAGCCTGATGTGATGCAAGAAGCTCAGCTTGCGCTGCGCCAGCATCGAAGTAGTGTTGTCCATGACCGTCGACTCTCTTGTAGGTAAGATGCGTAAAAACACGCCTGTTAAATAGTCATCGGCACGGCAGAGATTTAGATTACGGCTAAAAACGCCGCACTGGTCACACTTTAGAGAAGATTATTAAAGAAACGCCAGCGGCGAAAAACCGCTGGCAGAAGAGTTACTTGTCGCCGAAATGGATAACGGTACGGATGGATTTTCCTTCGTGCATCAGATCAAACGCCTCGTTGATCTGCTCCAGCGGTAAGCGATGGGTAATGAACGGATCGAGCTGAATCTTGCCGACCATGGCATCTTCAACCATACCCGGAAGCTGGGTACGCCCCTTCACGCCGCCAAACGCGGAACCGCGCCATACGCGCCCGGTGACCAACTGGAATGGACGGGTTTTAATTTCCTGGCCCGCACCGGCCACGCCAATGATGATGCTCTCGCCCCAGCCTTTGTGGCAGCACTCCAGTGCGGAACGCATCACGTTCACGTTGCCGATACACTCAAAGCTGAAGTCCACGCCGCCGTCGGTCATCTCAACGATAACGTCCTGAATCGGCTTCTCGTGATCTTTCGGGTTCACGAAATCGGTCGCGCCCATTTCACCCGCCAGCCTGAATTTCTCCGGGTTAGTGTCGACCGCGATGATACGACCGGCCTTCGCCTGCACCGCGCCCTGAATCACCGCCAGACCAATGCCGCCGAGACCGAACACCGCCACGGTATCGCCCTCTTTGACTTTTGCCGTGTTATGCACCGCGCCAATACCGGTGGTCACGCCGCAGCCCAGCAGGCAGACTTTGTCCAGCGGCGCCTGCGGGTTCACCTTCGCCAGCGAGATCTCCGCGCAAACGGTGTATTCGCTGAAGGTACTGGTGCCCATGTAGTGATAAACCGGCTCGCCGTTGTAAGAGAAACGGGTCGTCCCGTCCGGCATCAGCCCTTTCCCCTGGGTGGCGCGCACCGCCTGGCAGAGGTTAGTTTTGCCGGATTTACAGAACTTGCATTCGCCGCATTCCGCGGTGTACAGCGGGATCACGTGATCGCCCGGCTTCAGGCTGGTCACGCCCTCGCCCACTTCCACCACAATCCCGCCGCCTTCATGACCGAGCACCGCCGGGAAGACGCCTTCCGGGTCATCGCCCGAGAGCGTAAACGCATCGGTATGGCAGACGCCGGTATGGGTGATTTTGATCAGCACTTCGCCTTTCTTCGGCGGTGCCACGTCAATTTCAACGATTTTGAGCGGCTGGCCGGGGCCAAATGCAACTGCAGCGCGAGATTTCATATGCCTTCCCTTTTTTGTCAGGTATGTGGATTTATTTTAGATAAGAGCGCAGTAAATGGCCGACTTCCGCCATGCGTACGGCTCGCTGATCCGGCGTGGTGTCCCCCGCAACCAGCTCATCTTTGAGGTGAATTTCAACCATTTCGCCCATCAGGCCATTGGCAGCCCCGCGCACGGCGGCAATTTGCTGCAGGATGGCCAGGCAGGGGTCGCCCGACTCCAGCGCGCGTTCAAGGGCATCAACCTGGCCCCGAATGCGGCGGACGCGGGTAAGAATACGTTTTTTATCTTCGGGTGAATGCGGCATACGCCCTCCTGATACTATAGGGGGGTATGGTATTTCAGTTTCCTGGTGATGTAAACCTTCTGTTTCCGTTGCAACAGCAGCGTATCTACTGCATATCATCAACCAGGCAAATGAAACATTAAAAAGGTATAAAATACTGAAATATATTATTTTTAAATAACATTATTTGCCTAACCGAATTGAAGCTCCCGTTGTTTAGTGACGATTTCATACACAGCAGGAGTTAACACATGGCATGGAACAAACACGCAGCAGCCCTGCACGCACGCCAGAATGCCGGCACTTCATCGCAAAGACGCTGTGGAGAATTTACGCGTAAGGCAATACGTGCAGGTGGCGTGGATATTGGCAATACACCCAACGCAAAAGACTATGGCAGTAACCTTGAACGAGCAGGTTTTCGAGTTTTAGGGCAAGGTGAAACATTTTCTGCGTCTCAGAACGCGTTACAGCTCGTTTTGAGCACCATTAACAGCGCCAGGCTCAACATTGATGTTGCGGCTTACAGTTTCACCAGTAAGCCGGTGGCGGCGGCGCTCGTCGCCGCCAAAAATCGCGGGGTGGCAGTGCGGGTTGTGGCTGATGAAAAGAGTAACAACGGCAAATACACCGCCGTTACGTTCCTTGCAAACCAGGGCGTGCCGGTGCGTCTTAATGGCCGGTACGACATCATGCACAATAAATTTATGGTTGTGGATGGCAACACAGTGCAAACCGGATCATTTAACTACACGGCCACCGCCGTAAGCCGCAACGCCAAAAACGTTCTGCTGATTAAGGAGGTTCCGGAGCTGGCCGCAACGTACCAGGGGGAATTTAACAGGCTGTGGAACGAATCTGAAAAGAAGTCAGGCAACCTTAATTAGCTGGACATGGCTTGATCCATGAATATAATAACCTTAAAAATCAGATGGATATGGTGAGCTGAATGTTATCAAGTGTTGATTTTAGTGGCATGGGAATGTTTCTGTTCCTGCACGCAATTATTATATTAATTACTCCGGTTTGCTTAATTGCAGGTATCGCAAAATTCAAACATGACAGCGGTAAGGTATCTCTTTATGTCGGGATAGGCTTGAGCTTATACCTAGTAAAGTTGTTCTGTATTGATTAGACTCCCCCTGGAATTTTTGAGAATAGGCTCCTGTTACTGAAAAAGCCCCGTCTCTGGACTGACCCCAGAACGTTGGACAGTTCATGTTAAGCGGCTTTTATACCCTGCCGGTGCAATCTTTTGAGAATCTTTATCACGTCACTCGCAGAATGACCACCGTAGTTCTGGCGTGTCTGCCCCTCTTCTGATTCAGTAACAATGATGGTTTCCAGCGTTACCTAAGCCAGTTCACCCAGATCGCGTAACGTCATCCCTGTATCGTGTGAATGTATGCAGCGAGTGATCTGGTTTGCTACATCCTGACAAAGCCCCTCTACAGCATCACGATATGCCAGGCGATGGCAGCGGTTATTTTCGATATCGTAAATCAGTTTTGCGATCGCTGTCTTAACGGTTTTGACTTCTGGAAATTTCGTTTTTGTTGAGCCTGACTGCTCCAGCGGGGATAAGCTGGTCGCCGGTGCGGCGTTAGGGGTGCTAGTCTGGGTGTGATGGGTCATAGTCATGGGTTCTTTCTCCGTCAGTGTGAATTTCGTCTTCGTGTCGCCTGACGGTTCGGCCTCCCTGCCACAACCTGCCCAGCAAGGGCGCGCAGCGTTCATATACCCTTGCTGGCCAGGTTGTGACGGGGAACGATTACCGGAAGCTGATACGGAGGGGAAAGGCATCACAGGAGAAAATGACGGCCAGCACATCCGGACGTAGCGCCCCTTACGCGGCGGCGGTGAAATGTCTTTCGAAGAGGATAGCGAAGCTATCCCTTTGGGGGCGGGGCAAATAGCCAGCTATTTGGGCGAGTCCGGCGCAGGGCGTGGCGGGGTTTCCTACCTTAGACGCTAGCGAGTAGCCCGAAACCAGCAGGGGTTCGGCGTAGCTTAGCCGGTGCTGGCAGCGGGTTAGCGGAGTGCGGCTCGACGACTGCCCGAAATGGGCAGGAGCCGAAGGGGTTCTTTTGGACAGAATAATCTGAACGTCCAGATGGCGGAAAAGCCGCTGTAATTGCTTTCATTCCCAGTCTTTCGTTGGATTAAGTTCTGGGTTACAGTCATTTCGTGCAAATGATATATTGCATAAGCACAGTGCTATTATTCAGGGAGTTATCATCATGGGGATGATTTTGTTACCAGTTTGTATTGTTTTAGTCATATTAGTTATCACTGTTGTTGGATTACTTAAAAAGGGTGGCGGTGGCTCTTTTTTTAGAGCGTTATGCCTTGTTGTCGTTGGAGTGGTCCTGTTCATTTATTTTGTTTTGCCTTTCTCTTTCTATAGTGGCGGTCATTAATAAATAACCAACATCAACCCAAGAGAACTGTTTTTGTTGTGACCGCTTTGATATAAAAGGGGATTTATGAGTCAATTTTTTGGTTATACCCCATATTTTGGTTGGGGATTTGAATTAATGGTTATCTGTATAATATGGGGACTACCCGCCCTAGCTTTTATTTATTTAAGTTTAATGATTTTCAAATTTGGAACCAGACCTGTGAAAATATCACTATCAGCGTTTATTTGCCTGGTTGCGGTTATTATAATTTATAGAGGATTTTCGAGCTAACACATTATCATTTTAAGTGAGCAGAATCACCTCAACGCCCAGACGGCCGCGATGTATAGAATTTATTTTATTGACAAAGAAGGAACTTAAATGAGGCGCAACACCGTTAGCTCAAAAATTAAATCATTTATATTGCTCATAATTACATTTTTTTTGCATGGATGCTATTCATTAGATCAAAACGAGTTCTGTCCATTTGGAATGGGACTAAGTGAAGAAGAAGATACCAGTTCGCCTGTGTACGTTGACTCAAATAATATTAAACTGTCCGGACAAGAACAAAAATCTCTTATAAGTAAATCTCGTACTTTTTCTGCTAAAATAATAAATGAAACTTATGATGTGGCGGAATATGCATGCACAAATAAAGAAATCCCAGCAAAAATGCAACAGCAAACTCAAGATCTTGCTTTTATATATTTAAATTCTTGGGTTGTGCATCCATGGACATGGAGTGATAACGGCAAGTTACAGCTAAACATGTTGCATGAAGCATTTAAAGAAAACAACACATTTAATATAATGACAGGAACGTTCTGTGCTGTTGGGTTATGCACGCCCAAAGAGTTTCTTAATTTTTGCAAAACAAAGGAAAGAAATTTTTTGCATAATGAGGAGGCTAACGACGCCCTCGCAAAATTTTATATCTCCAGCCAAAATTATACTAAAACCTACCCAAAAATGAGAACGGTAAGCTATTGCAAGGGGCCAAAGTGGTAAGTACCTTCACCGACGCGAGATCGGGGGAGTTCGAGGATTTACCTGTAATATAGCGCCACAACAAAACGCGCAGCGTTCATATACCCTTGCTGGACAGCTTATGACGGGGAACGATTACCGGAAGCTGATACGAAGGGGAAATGCATCACAGGAGAAAATGACGACCAGCACATCCGGACGTAGCGCCCCTTACACTGCGGCGGTGAAATGTTTCATCATTTTTTTTGAATTTGACGTTGAATTTCAGCCTCGCCGGTCGCAGCTGCAGGACGTTGGCCAGCTGCAACCAGCGACGATATGAAAAGTTAAAATTCATCAACTTATGAAAGTAAGATGGTGAATTGCCATCATTAAAGGAAGGCGATGTGGTTGTTATTCAGCCCTATGATGGCGGTAATCCTGCGGGTCACATGGCAATTTATGACGCCACTACCTTTCTTACGGGATGTTCAACACAAATGGATGCGCCGGAAAAACGTACTCATGACTTTTACACGTTTTACCTCACTGCTTTCGTTACAGACAGCAAAGAAGATAATCTCGATTCACCAAAAATGCGTGACTATATTGCGCAAGACACGCTCTCCCGACTGCAAAAAATTTCCTCTTTCTATGAACAAGAAATTATCGGTTCTGATTATTTTACCTATACGCAAGACTATGCGGCGGAGTGGATCCCTGACCTAAGCGTAAGCAACGCGATAAACTCGGTGTCCGGGAAAGTTGTTAACGTTCAGTTGGGTGTGGGTAATGAGCGGAAACTGCATCTAAAAGTGTATCTGCGCAATGAAGACGGTAAATGGAAAATATATCGCGTCACCGATGCGAGCCATCATTTCGAACAGTATATTTTTGACGAGAGGGCGATTGCTGCGGCACAACGATATGCGGCCAGTATAACTTCACCATAATTAGCAAGATCGGTCAGGATTATGACCATTCAATGAGGCAAAGTGGGTCATCAGGAGGATGCAATGAACGATGCAATCAAAACGACCTACCGCGAGCGCTTCACGATGGTGTGCGACTATATTGCCCACCATCTCGATGAGCCACTCACGCTGGAGAAGCTCAGCGCGATAGCCTGCTGTTCGCCTTATCATTTTCACCGGCAGTTTCTGGCATTTAGCGGTCAGCCTCTGTATCGCTATATCCAGTGGCTACGCCTGCGTCATGCTTCCTGGCGACTGGCGTTTAATCCTCAGGATAAGGTGATTGATATTGCGCTCGATGCCGGTTTCCAGAGCCCGGAATCGTTCAGTCGCGCCTTCAGAAACGCGTTTGGAAAAAGCCCCCGTCAGTTTCGGCAACAGCCGGACTGGCTGAAATGGCATCAACGCGTACCGAAAATGACCTTTCAGGAGCAAAAAACGATGGAAATTAAGATTGTCGATTTCCCACAGACCCAAGTGGCAATGCTGCAGCACCGTGGCAGTCCGGATCGGGTTAATGACAGCGCGGCGAAGTTTATTGCCTGGCGTAAAACCACGGGCTTATCGCCAGTACACGAAAGCAGCACGTTTGGCATTGCCTGGGATGACCCGGCAACTACGCCAGCAGACGCCTTTCGTTTCGATATCTGCGGCAGTATCCGGGAACCGATACCAGAGAATGAATTTGGCGTTTCCAGTGGTGAAATTGACGGCGGACGCTACGCCGTCGGGCGCCACACCGGTTCGCTGGATACCATTTCCGCCATGGTGTGGTCGATGTTTCGCGACTGGCTACCGGCCAGCGGCGAAACGCTGCGCGATGCCCCGGCATTTTTCCACTACCTCAACTTTATTCACGAGGTGCCGGAACACGCGCTGCAAACGGATATCTACCTGCCGTTAAATTGACGATCCGTTACAGACCTCCCTTTCTGCCGGGTGGCACTGCGCTTACCCGGCCTACCGTCCCCTGACAGCCTGCGCCAGCGTCTGCAGTTCCTCCTTCAACCAGCGGGTCGCGCCCCGCTGGCCGCTGCGTTTATGCGAGTAAATTTTCACTTCAAACGTGCGTATCGGAAACGGTAGCGCAAAAATCCTGAGATCCGCTGTCTTAATCAGCTTCTCCGCGGCATAGCGGGGGATCGCCATCAGCAGGTCACTTTCCGCTACGATAAACGGTGCGCTGAGCATCGACGGCGTTTTGATCGCGATTTGTCGGGTAAAGCCCAATTGTTCAAGCCGCACGTCCAGAACGCCCTGCTTCTCATTCCACGGCGTAACCACCAGGTGCCGGGCCGCGAGATAATCCTCCAGCGTCAGCCGGGTCCGGCTTGCGTTGCTGATGACCACATACTCATCTTCAAACCAGCCGATCTCTTCCAGTTCCGGATGACGGATATCCTCCGGCGTGCTGAAGCCCAGCGCCAGATCCACCTCGCCCGCCAGCAGTTCCGTCAGCGCCGGGCTGTGCGGCAGATAGCGCAATTCAAAGCGTAAACCCGGGGCTGTAAGCTGCAGCCTGTGCATCAGAGCCGGAAAAATGCAAAGCGCGGTAAAGTCCGTTATCGCAATCTGCAAGCTCTCCGTACTGCTGGCTGCATCAAACTCCGGCTGCGGGGTCAGCTCATGATTCAGGAACGACAGTGCAGAAGCAATCGAAGGCGCGAGCTGAGAAGCATACACGCTGGGGGACATGCGATGCCCTTCGCGGAAGAACAGCGGGTCATTCAGGGTGGCACGCAGACGCGACAGCGCATGGCTGAGCGCGGATGTGCTCATCGCCAGCTCGTCAGCGGCCAGCCGAACGGAACGGTGGCGGTATATCGCGTCGAAAACGGGCAGCAGGTTCAAATCAAGCCGTCTCAGTATCGGATGCATAATATTCATCATATGTTGATTTCATTGCACTTAATTCTTCGGACAATACGCCGTATGCTTAATGCCATCAACCAGGACACACGCTAAAAAGCAGGAAAAACAATGAGCATCACCCTTCGTCAGGCCCGTCCCGAAGATGCGGCGGCCATTTACGCCATGATTTACGAGCTGGCGGTGTATGAAAAAGCCCCGGAAGAAGTGGTTACCACACCGGAGGAGATCCGGGAAACGCTCTTTGGCGCAGGTACTAAAACAGAGGCATTGATCGCGGAGTGTGAAGGCAAGATCGCCGGCTATGCCGTGTTCTTCACCAGCTATTCTACCTGGCTCGGACGCAACGGGATTTATATGGAAGACCTGTATGTTTCCCCAGCTTATCGCGGCCTGGGGGCGGGAAAAGCACTGCTGAAACATATCGCGCAGCTGGCGGTAAAACGACAGTGCGGTCGTCTTGAATGGAGTGTGCTGGACTGGAACCAGCCCGCCATCGACTTTTACCTGAGCATTGGCGCGCTGCCGCAGCCCGAGTGGGTACGCTACCGTCTGGATGGTGAAGCGCTGCTGAACTTTGCCGAATAGCGGCACGCGCTACCCGAGAAGATCCCACCCCACGGGATCGCGCTTTCCTGCGTCGATCCCGTCTCAACAGTTTCTGAATTTATGCTACCCTTCCATAAATTTCATAAACATAGTGCAGAACGCCATGACGACAGCCCCTTTTATCCGCCCTCAACTCACCCTGCCCAACGGCGCTGACAAACTGCTGCTGCACTCCTGCTGCGCCCCCTGCTCCGGTGAAGTGATGGAGGCTATTCAGGCGTCGGGCATTGAGTACACCATTTTCTTCTATAACCCCAATATCCATCCGCAAAAGGAATACCTCATTCGTAAGGAGGAGAATATTCGGTTTGCGGAAAAGCACGGCGTGCCGTTTGTTGATGCCGATTACGACACCGATAACTGGTTTGAGCGTGCGAAAGGCATGGAATGGGAACCCGAGCGCGGCGTCCGCTGCACCATGTGCTTCGATATGCGTTTCGAGCGCACGGCGCTCTATGCGGCAGAAAATGGATTCAGCGTTATCAGCAGCTCGCTGGGGATCTCCCGCTGGAAGAACATGCAGCAGATAAACGACTGCGGCCAGCGTGCGGCCGCACGCTATCCGGGTATGGTTTACTGGGACTATAACTGGCGCAAACAGGGCGGCTCCTCACGCATGATTGAGATCAGCAAGCGGGAGCAATTTTACCAGCAGGAATATTGCGGGTGCGTTTATTCGCTTAGAGACAGTAACCTGCACCGTAAGTCTCAGGGTCGCCCGCTGATCCGCATCGGGAAACTGTATTACGGTCAGGATGACAATGAGAAATAACAGGTTCCCGGTATAGAGATATATCCGAAAACCGCCCTGTCAGGTGCTGAATTTAGCCTTGCGTCTCCCACATCCGCAAAGAGCGGCTATCCTTTAACTATCAACAAAAGGAGGCAAAAATGTCTGATATCGGTACTGATAAAAACACCCAGTTTGCTGAAGACAAGGCAAAAAATAAATTTGATGAACTTGCAGGTTCAGCGCAGCAGCAGTTTGGTGAATTCGTCGATTCACCAAAACATCAGGTTAAAGGTGCCGCGAAAAAATACGCCGCTCAGGCCAGCGATGCCGTTTCCGACGTCACAGAAGCGGTCAGAAATAATCCCCTCACCGGCCTCATCGCCGCGGGTGCTGTCGGTATTGTTCTCGGCCTGTTGCTGGGTCGAAAATAAATCAGAGCCCTTCGGGGCTTTATTTTTGTCATCAGCTAAATAACCGTACCATGCGGTCTAACTCATCCTCTTTCACGGCACGTGAAAGATAATATCCCTGAAAGTTTTTAACGCCCAGCGCGACGAGTTTCTCGAACTTTTCTTCGCTATCAACCCCTTCTGCAATACAGTCAGTGCCGGTCATGTCGCTATAAATCTGAATCGCTTTTATCAAATTGTAGTCATTGTCATTTGCCACAAAGTGATCGACGATGTCCCGATCCAGCTTGAGTCCATCGAAATGGACCTGGCGCACCGGGAACATGGTTTGATGGTTAGAAAAGCAGTCATCCAGAAATAAACGACACCCCGTTTTGCGTAAATGCCGCATGGTTTCAGGGATCCTTTTATCCTTCGTCACGTCGATATCCTCTGCAAATTCAAAGACCAGCTTTTCCGCCCACTGCGGTTTAAGCAGCATATCGATGGCCTTTCGTGCCATATCAGGCAAGGCATTTCCGGAAGCCAGACGAGGCGGGATATTCACAGAAAAATAATATTTCCCGTTATACTTATTAATACCTGAAACGGCAGCATGGATGACCAAGGCCGTTATTTGCAGCCATATCTCATGATTGGTAATATCCGTTAAAAAACTGGCAGGCTTGACAATTTTACCGTTTTTATTCCAGCGAATCAGTATTTCAAACCCAACACCTTTTTTATCACGATCGGTAATAATCTGATATGCCGGAAATATTTCGCGATTACGTAGGGCATTAAAAATGTCGGTTTCCTTCTCCGTGAGCCCCGTTTTTTGACGTGGGTGTTTAGCAGGCATTTCTGCTTTAAAATTATGCGGATCGTGTAGCCAACGCTTAATTAAGTGTAATTTAAGCACACCTTCCTTACGGTGGGTATACACCGTTTTATTCGACAACCCCATTCTATCGCACATTTCTTTTACGGACATGCCGCGGTAGAAACTTAATAATACGTCAATTTCCCTTCGTGTTAACCACTTGAGATTTTCTTGCGAGGAAATATCCATGTAGCGTTCGCGTAATGCGCGAGAGCGATCCTTAAAACTTTTGTAATGGGTATGAAAACAGGCTATTACATCAGAAACGCTGGCTACGCGAATCAATGATAGTTGATAGCGGTTATTTAAAAGACTGCCCAGCGTGCGGTACAGCCAGCCATCAGGAATATCACCATACAGGGTGACATGCCGAATAACGGGGAGTGCATTGAGTACCGAGGCCAGTCGCTTCAGGCTTTCCAGGAGGTTGACCACGCCTTTCCCGAGAAACACCACGATATGGGCATCCTGATTTTTAAGGATATTTTCAATATCCTGTTGAGATGCCTCATCTCCGTTAAAGTGGATCCGGGAAGCATGGATTCCGTATTTATTAAGGATCGAACAATATCCCTGGAATGTGAAACCGCAGGCTGAGATGACAAACTTATGTTCATCGCACGCCCCATTTCTGAGAGAAATTTTGTGGGTCATAACCTGCTCCTGGGCACCAAAGCGCCATTTCCATTTGAGTATGCGTAAAATTTATTGCATCTGTTGCGAAGTATAATTTTACAGTAGCACCCAGGGTTAAGAAACTGTTATCAGTCTAATTCACCGGAACATCTTTGCGTTAATCACCCGCGTTTAAATATACTTTTCTTTTCAAATAACCACGGCAAATGTTTTATTCTCAGGGTATAATGAAAATTCCGAAAAAGAAGACTGGATACTTCATCTATCGGCTCATTCAAATACGAGAAAAATGCTATGGATAATCATATCTCATCCAGGGCCTTGCTACATCGAAGGGATGTTATAAAAAACAATCCACGATTCGGTGAGGCAATATTAGAGCACTACACAATTAATGACACCATCTACAAAAAACAACCTTTGTTCTACAAGACAATGCTGCAGGAATCACGGTTCAACATTATCCTCTCCATGTGTTGTTTTATTTTTGGAAATCAGGCCGAGTCAGTCTCAGAAATTAAAGAGTTATGTTCTCGCTATAAGATAGCCAGCCCCAACAGCGTTATTGCGATCATTACGATACTCAGAACCACCGGGCGCATCAGGACCTGGCGCTGTACGGAAGACAGACGCAAAACGAGAATCGCGCCAACCGAAAAAGGCCTGAATGAACTTAAGCGATATATGTCCGGCGCTTTTTTGCCCGTCAGCATTCTTTACCCAACATTCAATATTAACGTGAACCTGCTGGATAATGATATTTTGAGAAATAACTTCTTCCGCCGCGCGGCAGAATATCTTTTTCGGGGATTAACGTTCAGAAAGGTGTTGCCTGAAGTGGGATTATTTATCGATAAAGATGGCGGACGTATGATTATGCTTTATCTTTACCTGCAGGCCATGAAAAATAAATCTGCCCATGGTGCCGTCATCGACTATTCAGCCAGCACGCTCGCAAAAGAATTTTTTGTATCGCGTATCCACGTCAACCGGATTATCAAATCGGCTCAGGAGGCAGGCTATCTGAAAGATCGGGGTGATGGTCGGCTATCGGTCTATCCGGCGTTTATCGAACTCGTCGAAAATTATGCCGGGTTATATTTTGCGTATGTTACGCATTACATCAACGTTGTTCCTAAAGAGCGACGCCACGTTCACAACGTGACGTCAACCGTATAATCCACCAGGCGTTCGGTATCCCGAACGCCTTTCACTTATCTTTCCCGCAGCGCCTCTTTTGCCTTGTTCAGCGGTTTCAACAGATAATCCAGAATAGTTTTGCTGCCGGTTTTAATATCAACGGTGGCAATCATGCCCGGAAAGACCGGAAATTCCTGACCCTGCTTATTAGTCAGATGGTTACTGTCGGTACGAATATAGACGCGATAGTAATAAACATCTCTTTTCACCTCATCCTGCAGGGTGTCCGGCGAAATCATGGTCACTTCCCCTTCCAGCCCACCGTAAATGGAGTAGTCATAGGCCGTCACTTTCACCAGCGCCTTCTGGCCGGGATGGATAAACGCCACATCGCGCGGCGAAATTTTCGCTTCTACCACCATCTGATCGTCAAGCGGAACCAGACTCATCAGCTTGCCGTTCGGCGGGATGACGCCGCCCACGGTCGTGACGTCAATATCCTTCACGATCCCGCGAACCGGCGCATTGAAGGTCAGTCGGGTCAGGGAGTCTTCCCGCCCCTTCATCACCGAACGCTGGGCTTCGATCTCCGCATTGGCTTTCGCCAGCTCTTCGCGGGCGCGGACGTAATACTGGTTTTTCATCTCGGTGATTTTATTCTCAAGCTCATTTTTTTGACGCTCAAGACGCAGCACCTCCACCTTGCTGGCCGCCCCCTGGGTCACCAGCGGACGGGTCAACGACAGCTCACGCTGCACCAGCTCGGCACCCTGACGTAAACCCGCCAGCCCTTTTTCAAGGCTCTCGCGACGGGACTGATAGAGCGCCGTTTCCTGCTTAACCAGCTCAACGTCGTCCTCCAGCTCCTCGGGAAACGTCAGCTCCGTGTCGTTAACTTCGGCCTTCAGGCGTGCCGCCGTGGCCAGCGCCGCATTCAGACGCGACTCGCTCTCCAGCACGCTCGACTCGGTTTTTGTCCGATCAAGCTGCGCGAGCTGCTGGCCGCGCTCGACGATGTCGCCTTCGCGCACCATCAGGCTATGGATAATGCCGCCTTCCAGGGACTGGATGACCTGCTCATGCGAAGACGGTATCACCTTGCCGCTGCCTGTCGTCACCTCATCAAGATGGAACAGGCTCGCCCAGGCGATAAACACCACCAGCAGGGCGAACAGGGACCATGCCACCAGGGTAGAGCGCGGAAGGCGAGGCTCCTTCAGTCGGCTATTAAAACGGGAGAAATCATTCATGCCGCGCCCTCCTCTGCAACCGCCGCCGGTTTCATGGTCACGGTGCGCTGTGCTGTCTTTTGCGGCGCCATACCGTGCTGGCGCAGGATGGCGTCACGCGGGCCGTCCATCACCACCTTGCCGTTTTCCAGCACGATGATGCGGTCAACCAGGTCAAGGATCGGCAGGCGATGCGTCGCCACCACCAGCGTCCGGCGCTTACCCAGCCATGTGTGAAGATGCTGAATAAACTGCTTCTCGCTCATTTCGTCCAGCCAGGCCGTTGGCTCGTCCAGCAGCAGAATCGTCGGCGAGGTGATCAGGGCGCGCGCCAGCAGCAGCGCCTGACGCTGTCCGCCCGAGAGGCCCGTTCCGCCCTCGTTGATGATAGTGTTCAGCCCCATTTTCTGTTTGCGCACAAACTCCAGCGCGCCACTGTTGACCAGCGCCTGGTGAATCTCATCGTCGGTCGCCAGCGGGTTACCCATCAGGATGTTGTCCCGCACGGAGCCAAAGAACAGACGGGCCTGCTGGCTCAGCAGCTGCATGTCGCGACGCACGTCGGCCGGATCAAGATGATTAAGGGCAATATCGTCCAGCAGAATGCTGCCCTGCTGCGGCTCCTGCATGCCCGCCAGAAGCTGTAACAGCGTGCTTTTGCCGGAGCCATTGCGCCCGAGCACCGCCACACGCTCTCCGGCGCGGATCTGCAGCTTGCTGATGTTGAGCACGGTGAGTTTCTCTTCCTCGTCGTAATAAAACCCCACGTCCTCAAGCGCATAGTCGCCGCGCAGGTGGGCTTTGTGCACCTTCTTGCCGTGCTGCGGATCGTCAATCGGCCGCTGCATCAGGTCGTCCAGCCCCTTACGGGCCACTTTTGCCGACTGCCAGCGTGAGAGCACGCCTGAGATCTGCGACAGCGGCGCAATGGTCCGCGACGCCAGAATCGAGGTACCCACCAGCGCACCGGTGGTCATGTCACCGCTGATGACCAGATAGCAGCCCACCAGCAGCACCACCGCGTAAACAATGGACTGCACCTCCTGGGTCCAGGTAAGCAGCAGGCCCGTCAGCCAGCGCTGCTTCATGCCGACGCTGGCGGCGACGTCGTTGGTGTTATTCCACTGATTCTGGAAACGCTGCTCGGCGCGCATCAGCTTGATGTCTTCAATGCCCTGCACCGCTTCCACCAGCGTGGCGTTACGAATGGCGGATTCACGCATCCCTTCGCTGGAGAGTTTCCCCAGCGGGCGCTGCACCAGCAGGCCCGGAATAAGCAACAGCGGCACGGCGAGCAGGACCACCAGCACCAGCGGACCGCCAATCATCCACAGAATGAAGACGAACAGCAGGAAGAACGGCAGATCGGAGAGGGCCGCAATGGTCGTCGAGGTGATTAGCTCGCGCACCGACTCCAGCTCGCGGATCTGCGCGATAAACGATCCGGTTGATTTCGAGCGTGCGCCGTTTTTAATCCGCAGCGCGTGGGCAAAGACGCGTTCAGAGATACGCAGATCGGCGCGCTTCCCCACCACGTCAGAAATGTGTACGCGCAGCATGCGCATGATGAATTCGAACACGATGGCAATCATCACGCCGCCAAACAGCACCCACAGCGTGGCTTCTGACTGCGACGGTACCACCCTGTCGTAGACCTGCATGGAGAAGACCATGCCGGAAAGCGCCAGCACGTTGGCGACCAGCGCCACCAGCATAATGTCGCTGTAGCGTCGCCAGTCCTTCAGCGCCAGCTGCCAGAACCAGTTTTTCTCATACGGTTTGATGTAGTCATCCACGCGGGCATCCGGCGTGGACTCGAGCGGGCGCAGCACCATCAGGCCCTTTAATCGCGACCCGAGCGCCTCGCGCGTCAGCGTCGTCTCCAGGCCGCCGTCGCCGCTGAACTGCAGGCTGACGTTGCCTTCGTTGTCCATGCGGTTGATCACCGCAATCTGCCCGCCGGTGAATTCTGCCAGCAGCGGCAGACGCCACGGATCGAGGGAGACCGCTTCCGCCGCCACCACACGCATCCCCAGCCCAAGCTGGCGCGCCATCTCCTCCAGCACCAGCTGGCGCGGCGACTGGCTTTCATGGTTAATCGTGACCCGAACGTGCTCCACCGAAAAGTCCAGCCGGTAGTGCTTCGCGATGATGAGCATGCCCTGCAGCCAGGGTTCGTACTGTGGATGTGTCTTCATAATCTCCGGGTTAACGCAATTCGTGTAAAGAAACGCCAAAAGGCCGCGGGGATCGCTCCCCGCGGCGTTGTTTTACGCAATTAACAGTTGATGGTTCGCCAGCAGCGTCGCCAGATCCGTCTGCACGCCGTTCAGCGTCACCAGGGTGGTTGGCGAGAACTGACCGCCGGTACCGTCCAGGTCAACCTGGATCTCGGTATTGCTGCCGTTCTGCACCACGCGGATGTAATCGCTGATATTGCCCGCGCTGCTGTCCAGCGTGGCCACGCCGTTCACATAGCTCGCCGAGCCCGTGCCGGTATAGCCGCTGCCGGAAAGCAGATCGCGCAGGTCAATACGATCCGTGTCCGCCGTCCCTTCCCAGGTGCCGACCGTAAAGCCGTTCACCACGTCGTGACCGTTACCGCCCGTGGCGTCCGAGGCGTTGATCAGCTTGTAGAGCAGCGTATCGTGACCGCCGCTGCCGATGTTGAAGGTGTCGTTTCCGCCGCGGCCTTCGAACCGGTTATCACCGCTGTTGCCGGTGATGACGTCGTCGTAATCCGAGCCGTTAATCCCTTCAATGTTCAGCAGACGCGTGGTGCCGAAGCCGGTGTCCTGCGCGGTTGAGAGGCGCAGATCCACGGTCACGCCGGAGGTCGCATTGCGGTAATCCACCACGTCCATTCCACCGGTGTTGCTCCAGGTGTCATGGTCGGAATGGGTAGTCCAGCCGCCGGAACCGTTGTAGGTATAAGTGCCATTTTCGGCGATAAAGGTGTCGTTATACCCGGTTCCGGTAATGGTTCCGCTGTGGCCGCCGGTGGCCGCTTCGGCCGTCAGGACGTAGCCCTCCTTGCCGTTGCCCGCCTCCAGGCCGCTCCAGGTGACGTTATCCGACACGCCGTTGGTGATCTTCAGGATCTCGGCCGAATAGGTTTCATTCGGATCCAGCCCGTAGAAGCTCACCAGCGCGGACGTATCGTTCGACCCGATACCGGACTGGGCATTGATGATCTGCGAGGCCACCAGCACACCCGCGGCGTTGTACAGGTTGACCGTATTGCCGTAGTAGGCGTTGATGCCCTCGCTGTCGACAATGTGCAGATGCATCGCGGTGCCGTCAGCAATGGTTTTGCTGTTTTGCACCAGCACCACCTTGCCGTTCTGCTGAGAGACCAGCAGATCCTGCGCGCCGTCCCAGTTGTAGTCCACTGCCGCCACGCCGGTGGCGTAAGCAATGCCTGAAGCCAGCTGGCTGGCGGTCCAGGTGGAACCGTAGCCGTTGTTGGTGAACAGGGTCGCCGTCTGCGAGCCGCCGTAGGTGCTGAGCTTGACGATGTCCATCTGCCCGTCACCGTTCCAGTCCACCGCCACCGACAGATAGCCCGCCGAGGCGTTAGAGGCCTCGACCGCGCTCTTGGTGGCCGAGAGCTTCCCGGTGCCGTCGTTGTAGTAGATCACCCCGCCGTTGTTGTTGTAGCTGCTGCCCAGGTACAGATCCATGTAGCCATCGCCGTTGAAGTCTGCCCACGTCATGGACGCCGCCGTGGTGGTATTCGAGGCGTTTGCCACAAACACGTTCGTCAGGTTCTGACCGATGGATAACGTCCCGTTGCCGTTGTTGTTGATCACGGTTAACGAGTACGCGCCGCTGCGGTTGGTGTGCTGAACCACATCCACGGTGCCGTCATTGTTAATATCGACGCCGGAGATTTCACGCATGGTGGTGAACTGTCCCCAGAACCCCGCGCCGCCGTAGGTGCCGTCAGGCGAGAGTACCCCGTTGTTGTTGATCAGATAGGTAATGGAGTCCGCGCCGGAGTCACCGTACGCCAGATCCAGATACCCATCACCTGTTTTATCGTACGCAATCACGCCGCCGTACCAGATGGTGGTCCCCATTGCCAGCTGACTGGCGTTATAGGTGCTGCCATCGTAGGTCCACATCACCTGCGTGGATCCTGAGTAGGTGGTCTCCGTGGCGAAAATGTCCTGCGTGCCGTTACGGTCAAAGTCGGCGGCGGTCTGGCTCACCACGTAGTAGTTACGGGTGTTAGTCAGCGTATTGCCGGCATAGGTCGAGCTATCGCTGCTGGAGTAAGACTGGCCGTTAGCGATGATATTCCACAGACCGCTGCTGTTCATGCCGAGTGTCATGGTGGAGTTGTTGCTGTTCCCCGCCGTGGTTGCCCAGTCGGTGTTCACCGAGGTGGTATCAATCACCAGGCTACCGGTCGCCGTACCCGTGGTATTGCCGTTACCCGCGCTGCTCTTCACCTGCGCGGTCACGCTGTAGCTCGCCACGCTCAGCACATCGCCGTCCGGGATCTGCAGATACCAGGTGTTGTGATCCGGGTCGACCACCACCGCACCGCCCGTCTGGGAGGTGTAGGTTTTGCCGTTCACCGTCACCACCAGATATTCACCGTTCACCAGGTCAGCGGAGACGGTACCGGTGACGATCGGCGTGGTATCAGACGTGGTCTGCGCGGTAATCGCCGCCGTGGTGGTCGGGATGCTGGTATCAACGTTCAGCACGAAGCCGTCGGATTCCGTGTAGTTTCCGGCCCTGTCGGTGACGCGCACGATGTAGGTGTGATTCCCGTCGCTCAGGCCGTTGTCCTGGAAGGACCAGCTTGCGCTACCGTTCATGGTCACCTGGCCGAGCAGAACCCCGTCACGGTAAAGCTGCACGATCTCGCCGTCGTCCGGGGCACGGTTAAGCGTCCCGTTGATCAGCGGCGAGTTATCGTCCGTTGCCACCGCGCTGCCAAAGGTGCCCTGACGCTCGCCTTCGCCGTCGGTGTAGCTCACAACCGTGCCAACCGTGGTCGGCGGCGTGGTGTCTACCGTGACGACCTGAGACGCGGTGGAACCCACGTTGCCCGCCTGGTCGATAATCCGCACCTGGTAGGTGTAGTCCCCGTCAGGCAGATCGCGAGTATCGGTGTAGCTCCAGCGCTGGTTGGTGACCGTGGTATCAAGCCAGGTATTCCCGCCGTCGAGGCTGATCTGTACGCGCTCGTCGCTGGCCAGCGCGCTGCCCAGCGAACCGTTGATGGTCAGCGTGGTGTCCATGGTGATGAAATCACTGCCGGACTGGCCGGTATCTTCGCTGATGCTGTCGATGGTGACGCCGTACTGCGGCGCCTGCGTATCCACTGTCACCGCCTGCGAGGTGGTGGCCCCGACGTTACCCGCCTGGTCAACGACCCGCACCTGGTAGTTATGGCTGCCGTCGGTCAGGGTACGCGTGTCGCTGTAGCTCCACTGCGTCCCGCTTACGGTGGCGTATACCCAGGTCGTGCCGCCGTCCATGCTCACCTGCACGAATTCACCCGCGCCGAGTTCTGCGCCGAGCGTTCCGTGCAGCGTGTACGAGGTCGAACTGGTCAGGAAGTCGTTATTATCGAAGCCGGTATCCACGGTAATGTTATCCACGGTCACCGTAATCGCCGCATCCGGGGCGACCGTATCCACGGTCACCTGCTGATGGGCGCTGGCCCCCACGTTACCGGCGGCATCCACCACGCGGACGTAGTAGTCATAGGTCTGGTTACCCAGCGTGCGGCTATCGACGTAGTACCAGCTGTTGCCGGTGACGATCACGTTCAGCCAGGTGACGCCGCCGTCGATGCTGATCTGGGCGTATTCGCCGTCGGCCAGCGTCGCGCCGAGCGAGCCGTGCAACGTCAGGGACGTGTCGCGAGTGATAAAGTCGCTGCTGCTCAGGCCAGTATCGTCGCTGATGCTGTCGATGGCGATCGTTTTGCTGGCGTCCGGCGCAACGGTATCAATGGTCACCACCTGAGAGGCGGTGGCGCTGATGTTGCCCGCATCGTCAATCACGCGCAGCTGGTAGTTGTAATCCCCGTCGGCCAGCGTGCGGCCATCAACATACGTCCAGCTCAGACCGCTGACGCTGACGTCGGTCCAGGTGACGCCGCCGTCAAGGCTGATCTGCGCGTGGTCGCCGCTGCCCAGCGCCGCGCCCAGCGTCCCTTTCAGGCTGATCTGGTTGTCGCTGGTGATAAAGTCGCTGCCGGACAGGCCGGTATCCTGCGTAATGGAATCCACGGTAATGGTGGTTGCCGCAGGCTTCGTCAGGTCAATCACCACGTCCTGGCTGTCCGTGGCCCCCACGTTGCCCGCGTTATCAATCACGCGGACCTGGTACTGATACGTCCCGTCCGTCAGGGTGCGGCCATCGGCGTAGCGCCAGGTGGTGCCGGTCACGGTCAGGTCAATCCAGGTGACGCCGCCGTCGAGGCTGATCTGCGCCTTCTCGTTATTGCCGAGCTGCGCGGTCAGCGAGCCGTTGACGACGACCTGGCTGTCGTTGGTGATGAAATCCGTTGCGCTCAGGCCGGTGTCGTTTTGCAGCGAATCAATAGCGATCCCCATCGACGGCGCGGTCAGATCGACCGTGACGGTATGGTTATCGCTGGCGCTGTTGCCGATGGTATTGCTGACCTGCGCGTTAATCACGTACGAGCCGCCGTCTGCCAGCGCGGCCACGTCAGCGCTTCCCACCGTGTAGCTCCAGGTACCGTCATTCTGGACGGTAGCCGCATAGGTTTTACCGTTCAGCGTGATGGTCACCGTCTGGCCTGCCGGCGCGTCGGTGGTGCCGCTGATGACCAGCGGCGTGCCGTGCTCGGCGGCGTTGACGATGTCGTCCTGCGCAAAGGTGTTAATGGTGATGGTTGGAACATCGCCGTTCAGCGTCACGTCGTGCGTTGCGCTGCCCGGGTTGCCCGCCTTGTCGCTTACCGACGCGGTGATGGTGTACTCCCCGTCGCTCAGGCCGAGGAAATCACGGCCCGGCACGAAGACCGACCACGATCCGTCTGCCCCGACGGTCGCCTGATAGCTGTGCCCGTTGAAGGAGACGGTCACCGTCTGGCCCTGTTCCGCTGTGGTGGTGCCGCGGATAGTCTGGCCCGCCAGCTGCTCCGCGTTGTTGACGATATCGTCATCGGCCACAGTGCTGATGGTTACGGTTGGCGCAACGGTATCCACTGTTAAGGTGTGCGTGGTCTGGCCGTTATTACCCGCTTTATCGTTGACCGAGGCAGTGACCGTCAGCGCGCCCTGGTTCAGGGCGGCCAGGTCGGCTGCCGGCACGTCGAGCGTCCAGGTGCCGTCGCTGCCGACAAGCGCAGTGTAGGTTTTGCCGCCCAGCGTCACGGTAACGGTCTGACCCGCCTCCGCACTGGAAGAACCGTGCACGGTCAGCGGCTGCTGCGCTTCCGCGGCGTTCAGCATGTCGTCAACCGACAGCGTCCCAATGCTCACCACCGGCGCAGTGGTATCCACGCTGATGCCGTGCGTTGCCGACGCGCTGTTGCCCGCGCTGTCCTGTGCCGATACGGACACCTGATAGCGTGCACCATCGGCCAGGGCGCCCACGTCTGCGGCCGGTACGGTGGTCGTCCAGGTGCCGTCGCTCTGAATCGTGGCCGTATAGCTCTTGCCGTTCAGGGTCACGGTGACCTGGGTCCCGCTGGCGAACTGCGCGCTGGAGCCGTTAATCACCAGTGACGAACCGGCTTCAGCCGCGTTGATGACGTCGTCACCGCTAACGGTGTTCACCGTCAGCGCCACGGAGGCGGTGTTGACCACCACGTCATGGGTCTGGGTGCTGCTGTTACCCGCGCTGTCGGTAATGGTCGCGCTGAGGGTCACGGTGCCGTCGGTCAGCGCGGAAATCACGCTGGCCGGAACGCCCACGCTCCAGTTGCCGCTGGCGTCAACGGTAGTGGTGTACTGGTGCGAACCGAGGGTGATAACCACTTTATCCCCGACGTTCGCGCCGGTTGCCGACCCGCTGACGATCTGCGCCTGGCCGTGCTCCACGCTGTTAATCACGTCATCGCCCGCCACCACGTTAAAGCTGACGGTCGGCGGCGTGGTATCAAGCGTAATCGTCTTACCCGCGCTGCCCGGGTTCCCCGCCGCGTCGCTCACGCTCACCTGCACGGTGTAGCCGCTATCCGCCAGTGCGGCCAGATCGCTGCCCGGAACGTTCACGCTCCAGACGCCGCCCTGCTGCACCTGCGCGGTATAGCTCTTACCGCCCAGCATCACGGTGACCGTCTGCCCGGCTTCCGCCGTGGTGGTGCCGGAGATAGCAACGCCCGCAGCCGCTTCGCTGCCGTTAATCACGTTATCGCCTGCGACCGTATCAATGGTCACGGTTGGCGCCGTCGCGTCCACGCTGTACTCCCGGCCCGCCGTGGCGCTGTTGCCGTGCGCGTTGGTGACGCTCACCTGCACGCTGACGTCACCGTCTTTCAGGCCCGCGAGATCCGCGGACGGCACGGTGGCCGTCCAGTTACCGTCAGCATCCACCTTCGCGGTGTACGTCTTGCCGCCGAAGGTAACCGTAACGGTCTGGTTTTCCTCCACGTTCGAGGTGCTGCCGGAGAGCACCAGATCCGCACCTTTCTCCGCCACGTTAATCACGTCGTCGGTGGCAATCGCATCGATGCTGATAGCCACCGCCGCCAGATCGACGGTCACGTCATGGCTGATGGTCACCGGGTTGCCCGCCGCGCTCTGGCCTGCAACGGTCACGGTGACCGTACCTGCTGCGAAGGCCGCGACGTCTGCCGCCGGGATCGCCGCGCTCCAGGAACCGTCTGCCAGCACGGAGGCCGCATAAGTTTTGCCATTGACGGTCACGGTGAGCGTTGTGCCTGCCGCCAGCCCGTCGCTGGTGCCGGAGACGATCAGGTTTTGAGTATGTTCGATGCTGTTGATCACATCGTCGCCCGCCACGGTATCAACGCGCAGGCCCGGCAGGTTAGCGTCGATCGCGATGTCGCGCTCGCCGGTCCCGGTGTTGCCATGGCCGTTGGTGACGGTTGCTGACACGGTCAAATCGCCATTGCCCAGCGCCGTCAGGACGGACTCCGGCACGTTCACGGACCAGGTCAGATCGCTCTGCACCGTCGCGGTGTAGGTGTTACCGCCAATGGTCACGGTGACGGTATTGCCCGCTTCCGCGTTCGTTACCTTGCCGCTGAGGGTCTGGCCCGCGGCCACTTCCGCCGCGTTAATGACGTTATCGCCCGCCACGGTGTTGATGGTGACGCCCGGCAGCGCGGTGTCTACCAGCAGGTTCGCGGTGTTGCTCACGCTGTTGCCCACGCCGTTGGTGGCGGCCGCGCTCAGGGTGTAGTTGGCTTCGCCCAGGCTCGCCAGATCCGCCGCCGGGACCGTCAGGCTCCAGCTTCCGTCTGCCGCGGTCGTCGCCGTGTAGTTTTTGCCGTTCAGGGTCACGGTCACCACGGTGCCTTCCGCCAGGTTGGCACTGGTGCCGCTCACGCTCAGATCCTGACCTTTCTCCACCGCGTTCAGCACGTTATCGTCGCTGATGGCGTTGAAGCTGACCGATGGCAGACCGGTATCGACGGTCACGCTATGCGTACCGGTGCCGGTGTTGCCCGCCGCGTCGGTGACGGACGCAGTCACGGTCACAGTGCCGTCGCTGAGGCCGGAAATCACGCTCGCCGGTACGCCCACGCTCCAGTTCCCCGCCGCGTCCAGCACGGTGGTGTACGTCTGGCCGCCGATGGTGACGGTGACCTTATCACCCGCGGCCGCGCCGGTGGCGGTGCCGCTGATGATGTGCGCCTGGCTGTGTTCTGCGAGGTTAATGACATCGTCGCCCGCCACGGTATTGATGGTCACCGCCGGAACGGTGACGTCCACCGTCAGGTTGTGATCAACGGACGCCGGGTTACCCGCCTTGTCGCTGACGCTTGCGGTCACGGTCACACTGCCGTCCGTCAGGGCCGCAACATCGGCCGCCGGAACGTTCAGCGTCCAGCTGCCGTCCGCGCTGACGGTGGTGGTGTAGTCTTTGCTGTTCAGCGACACGGTCACCGTCTGGCCCGCTTCGGCAGAGCTGCTGCCGGACACGGTCAGTTCGCTCTTCGCTTCGGCGGCATTAAGAATGTCGTCCGTCGCCAGGGTGTTGATGGTCACGCTCGGCGCGGTCGCATCCACGCTGTACTCGCGGCCCGCCGAGGCGCTGTTGCCGTTCACGTTGGTGACGCTCACCTGCACGCTGGCATCGCCGTCCTTCAGGCCAGCCAGATCCGCAGACGGTACGGTACAGGTCCAGTTGCCGCTGTCGTCCACTGTCGCACTATAGATTTTGCCGTTCAGGCTGATGGTCACGGTCTGCCCGGCTTCCACGTTGATGGTCGCACCGGACAGCACCAGATCCGCGCCCTTCTCCGCCGCGTTAATCACGTCGTCGGTGGCAATCGCATTGATGCTGATGGCAACGGTCGCCAGATCTACCGTCACATCGTGGCTGATGGTAATCGGATTGCCCGCAGCGCTGTCGCCGGTGACGCTGATTTTGACGGTGCCTTCCGGCCACGCGCTCACGTCGGTAGACGGCACAGCCGCGCTCCAGCTGCCGTCCGCCAGCACCGTGGCCGCATAGTCTTTGCCGTTGATGGTGACGGTCAGCGCCGTGCCCGGTGCCAGCCCGTCGCTGGATCCGCTGACGATCAGGTTCTGCGCGTGCTCGATGCTGTTGATCACGTCATCACCCGCGACGGTATCGACGCGCAGCCCCGGCAGGTTAGCGTCGATCGCGATCGCGCGCTCGCCGGTTCCGGTGTTGCCGTGGCCGTTGGTAACGGTCGCCGTCACGCTCAGGCTGCCGTTGCCCAGCGCGGTCAGCACGTCAGACGGCACGTTCACGGACCAGGACAGGTCGTTCTGCACCGTTGCGGTGTAGCTGTTGCCACCAATGGTCACGGTCACGGTGTTGCCCGCTTCGGCATTCGCCACGGTGCCGCTCAGGGTCTGGCCTGCGGCCACTTCCGCCGCATTAATGACGTTATCGCCCGCCACGGTGTTGATGGTGACCGTTGGCAGCGCGGTGTCTACCAGCAGGTTCGCGGTGTTGCTCACGCTGTTGCCCACCCCGTTGGTGGCGGTCGCGTTCAGGGTGTAGTTGGCCTGACCCAGACCGGCCAGATCCGCCGCCGGAACCGTCAGGCTCCAGGTGCCGTCTGCCGCGGTCGTCGCCGTGTAGTTTTTGCCGTTCAGGGTCACGGTCACCACGGTGCCTTCCGCCAGGTTGGCGCTGGTGCCGCTGACGCTCAGGTCCTGACCTTTTTCCACCGCATTCAGCACGTTATCGTCGCTGATGGCGTTGAAGCTGACCGAAGGCAGACCGGTATCGACGGTCACGTTATGGCTGCCGGTGCCGGTGTTGCCCGCCGCGTCGGTGACGGACGCAGTCACGGTCACGGTGCCGTCGCTGAGGCCGGAAATGACGCTGGCCGGTACGCCCACGCTCCAGTTCCCCGCCGCGTCCAGCACGGTGGTGTACGTCTGGCCGCCGATGGTGACGGTCACCTTATCGCCCGCTGCCGCGCCGGTGGCGGTGCCGCTGATAACGTGTGCCTGACTGTGTTCAGCCACGTTAATCACATCGTCACCCGCGATGGTGTTGATAGTGACCGCAGGAACGGTCACATCCACCGTCAGGTTGTGGTCCACGGACGCCGGGTTACCCGCCTTGTCGCTGACGCTTGCGGTCACGGTCACGCTGCCGTCCGTCAGGGCCGCAACATCGGCCGCCGGAACGTTCAGCGTCCAGCTGCCATCCGCGCTGACGGTTGTGGTGTAGTCTTTGCCGTTCAACAATACGGTGACCGTCTGGCCCGCTTCGGCGGTACTGGTACCGGACACGGTCAGATCGCTCTTCGCTTCGGCGGCATTAAGAATGTCGTCCGTCGCAAGGGTGTTAATGGTCACGCTCGGCGCGGTCGCATCCACGCTGTACTCGCGGCCCGCCGAGGCGCTGTTGCCGTTCACGTTGGTTACGCTCACCTGCACGCTGGCGTCGCCGTCTTTCAGACCCGCCAGGTCGGCGGCTGGCACCGTGGTCGTCCATTTGCCGTCGGCGCCTACGGTCGCGGTGTAGCTCTTGCCGCCGAAGGTGATGGTAACCGTCTGGTTTTCCTCAACGTTCGAGGTCGCCCCGGAGAGCACCAGATCCGCGCCCTTCTCGGCAGCGTTAATCACGTCGTCGGCGGCAATCGCATCGATGCTGATGGCAACGGTCGCCAGATCCACCGTCACATCGTGGCTGATGGAGACCGGATTACCGGCGCTGCTCTGGCCGGCAACGGTCACGGTGACCGTGCCTGCATTCAGCGCACCCACGTCCGCAGCCGGGATCGCCGCGCGCCAGGTGCCGTCCGCCAGCACGGTCGCCGGATAGGTTTTGCCGTTGACGGTCACGGTCAGCGCCGCGCCCGCCGCCAGCCCGTCGCTGGTGCCGGTGATAATCAGGTTCTGCCCGTGTTCGATGCTGTTGATCACGTCGTCACCCGCCACGGTATCCACGCGCAGGCCCGGCAGGTTAGCGTCGATAGTGATATCGCGCTCAGCGGATCCGCTGTTGCCGACGCCGTTGGTCACGCTGGCCGACACCGTTAAATCGCCGTTACCCAGCGCAGTCAGCACGTCCGACGGCACATTAACGGACCAGGTGAGATCGCTCTGCACCGTTGCGGTGTAGATATTACCGCCAATCGTCACGGTCACGGTATTGCCCGCTTCGGCATTCACCACCTTACCGCTGATGGTCTGGCCGGCTGCCAGCTCCGCCGCGTTAATGACGTCGTCGCCCGCAATGGTGTTGACGATCACGCCAGGCAGAACGGACTCCACGTTTACGGTGTGCGACGCGCTGGTGCTGTTACCGACGCTGTCCGTCGCCGAGGCGGTGACGGTGTAAAGCGCCTCGCCCAACTGACCGACTTCGCTCGCCGGAACGGTGGTGGTCCATTTTCCGTTATCGTCCACCTGCGCACTGTACGCTTTGCCGTTCAGCACCACGGTCACCACCGCGCCTGCCGCCAGGCCGGAAGCCGTACCGGAGAGGGTCAGGTCCTGGGTTTTCTCTGTATTGTTGATAACATCGTCACCGGAAACGGTGTCAATGGTCAGCCCCGGCGCGGTCAGGTTCACCGCCACGCCGTGCGTGGCGCTGTTGCTGTTGCCCGCTTTATCGGTCAGCGCCGCGGTAATGGTGTAATCCCCGGCGGTCAGCGCGGTGACGTCCGCCGCCGGCACGCCCACGCTCCAGTTGCCGGAGGCGTCCAGGGTTGCGGTGTACGATTTGCCGTTGAGGGTGACCGTGACCACGTCGCCCGCCGCCGCGCCCGTCACGGAACCGGTGACAATCAGGGCCTGCGCATGCTCGGCGCTGTTGATCACGTCGTCGTCGGACACGGTGTGAATGGTCAACTGTGGAACGGTGGTATCCACCAGCACGTCGCGATCCGCGGAGGCCGGGTTGCCCGCTTTGTCCGATACGGCGGCGCTGATGGTATAGTTCCCGTCGGTAATACCGCTCAGATCCGCGGACGGCACGGTCACGCTCCAGCTGCCGTTAGCCTGCACGGTGGTGGTATAGTCCATACCGTTCAGAGTCACGGTGACGGTCTGGCCCGCTTCGGCGTTGGTGACGCCGTTAATCACCAGATCCTGCTGCGCTTCGGCCGCATTGATGATGTTGTTGTCGCTGATGATTTCAATAGACACCGTCGGCGCGGTCGCGTCCACGCTGTACTCACGGCCCGCCGACGCGCTGTTGCCGTTCACGTTGGTCACGCTCACCTGCACGCTGGCGTCGCCGTCCTTCAGGCTGCCCACGTCGGCAGACGGTACGGTAGCCGTCCAGTTGCCGTCGGCATCGACCGTCGCGGTGTACGACTTGCCGCCGAAGGTGATGGTAACGGTCTGGTTTTCTTCCACGTTGGTGGTGGAGCCGGACAGCACCAGGTCCGCGCCTTTCTCTGCCGCGTTAATCACGTCGTCAGAGGCAATCGGGTTAATGCTGATGGCGACTGCCGCCAGATCCACCTTCACGTCATGGCTGATGGTCACCGGATTCCCCGCCGCGCTTTGCCCCTCCACGGTCACGGTAACCGTGCCCGCGCCGAGCGCGCTGACGTCTGCCGCCGGAATGGCCGCCGTCCAGGTGCCGTCCGCCAGTACGGTGGCCGCGTAGGTTTTGCCGTTGACGGTGACCGTCAGCGCGGAGCCGCTCGCCAGTCCGTCGCTGGAGCCGGTAATAACCAGGTTTTGAGCGTGCTCAATGCTATTGATCACATCGTCGCCTGCCACGGTATCGACGCGCAGGCCCGGCAGGTTTGCGTCGATGCTGATGTCGCGCTCGCCGGTGCCGGTGTTGCCGTGGCCGTTGGTGACGCTGGCTGACACCGTCAGATCGCCGTTACCGATGGCGGTTAAGACCGAGGACGGCACGTTGACCGACCAGCTCAGATCGTCCTGAACCGTCGCAGTATAGATATTGCCGCCGATGGAAATGGTGACAGTGTCACCGCTCGCCGCACCGCTCACTTTCCCGCTCAGGGTCTGTCCGGCAGCCACTTCCGCTGCGTTAATGACATCGTCCGTGGCGACCGGGTTGATGGTGACCTGCGGCAGCGCGCTGTCGACCAGCACGCTGTGGCCGGTGCTCGCGCTGTTGCCCGCGGCGTCAGTCACGCTCGCCGTCACGACGTAGCTCGCTTCGCCCAGTGCCGAGACGTTTGCCGCCGGAACGGTCACGCTCCAGTTCCCGCTCGCGTCGGTGGTGGCCGTATAGCTGATTCCGTTCAGGGTCACCGTAATGGTCGTTCCGTCCGGCTGGTTACTGGTGCCGGATACCTGCAGATCCTGGCCTTTCTCGGTCGCGTTGATCACGTCGTCAACCGCCAGGGTATTGATGGCAATGACCGGTGCGGTCAGGGAGACGTCAAATTCGTGCGTCGCAGTGGCGCTGTTACCGGCTTTGTCGGTGAGGGTCGCGGAGATCGTCTGGTCACCATTGGCCAGCGCGCCCACGTCCGCCGCCGGAACACCCACGCTCCAGCTGCCGGACGCGTCCAGCATGGCGGTGTAGTCTTTACCGTTCAGGGTCACGGTAATCACGTCGCCCGCCTGCGCGCCCGTCACCTTACCGGAGACGATCAGCGCCTGGCCGTGCTCGGCAATATTCACGATGTCGTCGCCGGCAACGATGTTGAAGGTGATCTGCGGCACGGTGGTGTCCACCAGCATCGAGGATCCCGCGCTGGCCGGGTTACCAGCTTTATCGGACACGGTCGCCGTGACCGCCGCGCTGCCGTCGGTAATGCCTGCCAGATCCGCCGCAGGCACGTCGAGCGTCCAGCTGCCGTCCGCCTGCACCTGCGCGGTGTACTGATTGCCGTTGAAGGTCACGGTGACCGTCTGGCCTGCTTCGGCCGTAGACGTCCCGCTCAGGGTCAGATCCTGCGCCGCCTCAGCCGCATTCAGCATGTTATCGCCGCTAATGGTGTTAATGGTCACCGTCGGCGCGGTGGTGTCGACGCTGAATGCCTGCGCCGAAGAGGCCGTGTTGCCGTTCACGTTGGTGACGCTGACCTGCGCGCTGGCGTCTCCCTCTTTCAGGCCGCTCAGATCGGCAGCCGGAACGGTCCAGGTCCAGTCGCCGTTGCCATCCACCGTCGTGGTATACGTTTTCCCTGCGAAGGTGATGGTGACGGTCTGGCCCGCTTCAACGTTGGATGTCGTACCGGACAGCACCAGATCCTGGCCTTTTTCCGCCGCGTTAAGCACGTTGTCGTCGGTCACGCTGCTGATGGTGATGGCGACCGGCGCGAGATCGACGTCCACGACGGTCCCGATGGTTACCGGGTTGCCGGAGGCATCCTGCGCGCTTGCCTTGATATCCAGCGAGCCATCCGCCCACTGGGACACGTCCGCCGCCGGTACCGCCGCCTGCCAGGTACCGTCCGCCAGTACCGTTGCGGAATACGCTTTGCCGTTGATGGTCACGGTCACGGCGCTGCCCGCCGCCAGATCGGTGCTGGTGCCGGACACAATCAGGTTCTGCGCGTGTTCAATCACGTTAATCACGTCGTCGCCTGCGACCGTATCAATACGCAGCCCCGGAAGCTGGGCGTCGATGGTGAAGTCGAGAGAAGAAGAGCCGGTATTGCCGTGCCCGTTGGTCACGCTGGCCGATACGGTGAGATCGCCGTTGCCGAGCGCGGTGAACTGACTCTCCGTTAACGGCAGGCTCCAGGTGAGATCGTCCTGCACGGTAGCCGTGTATGTCTGACCGCCGAGGATAATCGTGACAGTGTCACCTGCCGCCGCGTTCGTCACCTTACCGGACAGGGTTTGCCCCGCCGCCACTTCCGCCGCGTTAACGATATTGTCGCCCGCCAGCGTGTTGATCGTTACCACCGGCAGCGAGCTGTCCACCAGCACATCGTGCGAGGTTGAGGCGCTGTTGCCTACGCTATCGGTGACGCTCGCCGTCACGGTGTAATTCGCCTCGCCCAGCGCCGAGACGTTTGCCGCTGGAACGGTCAGGCTCCAGTTGCCGCTGGCATCAGCGGTGGCTGTATAGTGTATGCCGTTCAGGGTCACCGTAATGGTCGTGCCTTCCGGCTGGTTGCTGGTGCCGGAAATCTGCAGAGCTTCGCCTTTCTCAGCCGCGTTAATCACGTCGTCTGCCGCCAGCGTGTTGATACCGATGACAGGCGTCACGGTATTCACCACCACATCCAGCGAAGTGCTTCCGGTATTACCGGACCTGTCGGTCACGGAGACGTCGATGGTCCAGGTGCCGTCCGTCAGCCCCTGTACGACAGACGCCGGCAGGCCAAGGCTCCAGTTGCCCGCTGCATCCACCACGGTGGTGTAATCGACGCTGTTAATGGTAATGGTCACAAGGTCGCCCGCTGCCGCACCGGCGACGGAGCCGCTCAGGATCTGCGCCTGTGAATGGGCGAGCTGGTTAACGGTGTTAGTGTCGGTGACAAAGTCGTTAATGGTCACCTGCGGCACGGTCGCGTCCACCAGACCCACGCGGTCGGCGCTGCTGCTGTTGCCCGCCACGTCGCTCACGGTGGCCGTCACGGTCACGATGCCATCATTGAGGGCGCCGACATCAGCCGCCGGAACGATCAGCTGCCAGGTACCGTCCGTCTGGACCGTGGTCTGATACGTTTTACCGTTCAGCGTCACGGTGACCGTCTGGCCTGCTTCCGCACTGCTGGTGCCGCTCAAGGCTAAATCCTGCTGCGCCTCAGCCGCGTTGATGATGTTGTCGGCGGTCAGATTATCGAGCGTAATCGCTGGCGGCAGCGTATCCACCGTGACCACGCGCGACGCGTCGGCACTGTTGCCATTGACGTTCGTGACGCTGACGCTCACCTGCGCGCGCCCGTCGATCAGGGTTTCCATGGCGCTGGCAGGCACGGTCAGGCTCCAGGAGCCGTCCTGCTGCACCTGTGCGGTAAAGGTCTGGTCGGCGAATTTCACCACCACGGTCTGCCCCGCCTCCACGCCCTGCGTCTGGCCGGAAAGGGTTAAATCGGCGCCTTTTTCTGCCGCATTCAGCAGGTCATCGCCGGAGACGGTATCAATGGTGACCGCCACGGCGTTCAGATCGAGTTCAATCGGGTGTTCAGCCGCAACGGTATTGCCCCAGGCATCTTCAGCGCTGACGCTTACCGTCACCTCTCCCGCGGTCCAGGCCTGCAGGTCCGCGGTCGGGACGCCGATCTGCCAGTGGCCGCTGGCGTTCACCGCGGTAACGTACTCAACGTTATTGATGGTGACGGTAATCTGCGTGCCGGCAGCCAGATGGGTGCTGGAGCCGGTGACGGTCAGATCCTGCTGCTGCTCAATGGCGTTGACCACGTCATCGCCGGAAATGGTGTTCACGCGCAGACCCGGCAGCTGCGCGTTGATGTTGATATTGCGCTCGCCGGTGCCTGTATTGCCGTGCGAATTGGTCACCGACGCGGTGAAGGTTAAATCGCCGTCGCCGAACGCCTGAAGATCCGCTGACGGGATTTTTACGCTCCAGGTCAGATCACTGCCCACCGTGGCGGTGTAGCTCTTGCCGCCCACGGTGACAGAAATGGTATCGCCCGCCGCCGCGCCGGTGACGCGACCGCTGAGCGTTTGATCCACACCCGCTTCGGCATTATTGACCAGGTTGTCCCCCGCAAAGGTGTTGATGATCACCTGCGGCAGCACGGTATCCACCAGCAGCGTCGCCGCGGCAGAGCCGCTGTTACCCACGCTGTCAGTACCGCTGACGCTGACGGTGTAAAGGGTGTTCGCCAGATTCAGGACGTCGGAAACAGGCACCTGGACCGCCCAGATGCCGTTTTCAACGGTGGCCTGATAGCTGACGTTGTTCAACGTCACGGTGATGGCGCTGCCGTCAGGCAGGTTGCTGGTGCCGGTCAGGCTCAGCGGTTGCATTGCCTCCTGAGCATTCAACACGTTGTCCTGGCTGATGGTATCAATCGTAAATTCTGGCGGGTTGCCGCTCAGCGTAATGCCGTGTGTGGCGCTGCCGGTGTTACCTGCCGCGTCGGTCACGGAAACTGAAATCGTATGGTTACCTTCCCCCAGCGCGCCCAGCACGGACGCCGGAACGCCTACGCTCCAGCTGCCGTCCGCCAGCACCACGCCGGTGAAGGACTGGCCACCAACGGTCACGGTGACCACATCCCCCGCGGCGGCGCCGTTTGCCTGCCCGGAGATAATCTGCGCCTGACCCTGCTCGCTGGTATTGAGAATATCGTCGCCCGCCACGGTATCGATGGTGACGACCGGCGCGGTGGTATCCACCGCAAAATCGGCGGTGACAGACGAGCCGTTGCCCGCTTTGTCGCTGACGTTCACCGTCAGGGTGTGATTGCCCTCGCTGAGCGCCTGCACATCGCCCGCCGCAAGCGTGACGGACCAGGTGCCGTCGCTGCCCACCGTGGCGTTGTAATTTTTACCGTTCAGCGTGACCGTGACGATCTGACCGGCTTCCGCATTCGTTTTGCCGGTCAGCGTCAGCGGCTGGCTGTGCTCGGCGGCATTAATGATGTTGTCCTGCGCGAGGGTATCGACAGAGAGGGTTGGCGCGACGGTATCCACGCCGATTGTCTGGCTGCCGCTCACGGTGTTACCCGCCGCGTCTTTGCCGCTGACGTTGACCGTCCAGGTGCCATCGCCCAGCGCCTGCGCGTCGGCCGCGGGTACGTTAACGCTCCACTTCCCGTCAGCGCCCACCACGGCCCCGTAGGTTTTACCGTTTAGCGTCACGGTAAGTTCGGTGCCCTGCGCCAGATTCTTGCTGGCGCCGGAGAGCGTAAAGCCTGCGGATTGCTCGCTGGCGTTAAGCACATTATCGCCCGCCGTGGTGGCCAGCGTAATGGCGGCCTCGGCGGTCGAGACCGTTACGGTGATATTGCCCGCATCGGTAGTCTTACTGCCGTCGATCTGCACCACCGACCAGGTGTGTTCCCCGTCCGTCTGGGTCGGTAATTTTACCGTCCAGGTGCCCTCTTTACTCACCATGGCGCTGGCGATGGTGCTGCCGCTGCTGTCTTTGATCTGGATCGTCGCGCCCGGCTGACCGGTGCCGCTAAAGGTTGGCGTGTTGTCGTCCGTGATCGCGTTTGCTGTCAGCACGCCCTGCTTGTCGCCCGCTTTATCCGACAGCAGGAAGGTTGGTGTGGCGCTTTCCACCTCTTTCGTATTATCAATAACTTTTGTTTTAGTATCGCCGTCGCCGCCGTTTGCCAGCAGCGCCCCGATGGCACCGCCGCCTAATGCAGCTCCCGCAATCCAGCCCCACGGCGCATCGCTTAAGACGCTTTCCTGCTCCAGGAAAGGTTGAATGCTGCTAATCGGTGTGGCCTGCGCGGTTAACTCGGTCACCGCCACGCCTGATGCTTCCCCGGCATCGGCAAAAGAAATATGCGTCAGTTCCTGACGATCGTTGAATACCAGCTCTGACTGAGTATGCGTTTCAGGATCTTCAACAAAATAGTTATTGCAGCGAATCACGCTGCCATCTTTCATATAAATGAGGAGGTCTTTCCCCTGACGGACATAACGCGCCACATCCTGAGCAGAACCCTGGATTTCAATCACGCTCGGGGATGAAATAGAGACCGACAAATTCCCTTCGCCGGTTAATTTCGTTTTCTCCGCCGTTTTGCGAATGATGACATCAACAACCTTTATGTTACTCATATTTCTCTCCTTGCAGGTGTACGGATTCCTGTGGATATGTCCACCAGACGGATGTAGCTATCCCTGGGAAAAAACACCCATTATTTTCAGACTTATTTTTCGCGACAATACGCGTCTTTTTTTAACTCAAATCGGGTAGTTTTGCGGCAGCGTTTTTCTCTATTCCAATAAGCGGCATTAAATTATCAACCGCGGAAGCATAATTAATTGCCGAACTCCAGCCATCATACTCAGCGATTATTTTCGCCGAGGTGGCCTGCCAGACATCCTGCTCAACGCTGAGCAGATCGTTAATGCTCCGCTTGCTCAGGGTGTACTCATTTTTATAGACATCACGGGCGCGCAGGGCATTTTCCAGCTGCTGTTTCCCGGCCTCCATTCTTCCCCGTGCACCGGTCCAGTCCGCCTGCGCGACGGAGGCTTTTTGCAGGACATCGAAACGCGCCTGATCGACCTGAGAGGAAGCCATCGCCCGTGCTCCTTCAGCCTGCCGCACGCGTGCAGAGACCGCGCCGCCCTGATAAAGCGGTGCGTCAATGTTGAGCTGGATCTGGTCGTCCCAGTACGAACGGTTGTCCGACTCGTAACGGGTACGTCCGCCCTTCAGGCTTAGGGTCGGCCAGTGCTGGGACTTCGCCGTTTCCACGCCATACTGGGCTGAGCGCTCCATGTTTTGTGCGGCCATGACCGCCGGTATCAGCGAATAATCAATGCGGTTGAGCGAATCAGGCTCAACAGCGAGATTTGCGGGTACAGGCGAAAAGTTATCGGCCTGCATTCCGGTTAATACCGCGAGCCTTGCGCGGGCGCTGTTTAAGGCGGCGTGATACTGCGCGACCGTCGCCTCCATGCCGGCAATACGCGTGCGGGTCTGGAGCTCATCGGAGGTCGAGCTCACGCCCGCGTCGGCGCGCAGCTTTGCCAGCTGCTCAACATTTTTTAGCGCCTGAACGTTCTCCTTTGCCGCCTGCAGCAGATCGGCATAGCGTTTGACCTCGACATAGCTCAGCGCCGTTTTTTCCGCCACGTCAGAGAGCGTGCTCATCAGCTGGTAGCGGTAGCTATCGCGCTGGGCGGAAGACTGGCTGATGCTGTTATTGGTCTTGCCAAAGTCATATATCAGCTGCGTCAGGCTCAGCCCCCACGCGGCTGAATTCTTCAGCGACCCGCTGGAATCGGTGGTCTGGCTATGGCCCGTGCTGCCGTTCAGCGATATTTGCGGCATCCAGCCGCTGCGCGCTTCATCTATTTGCGCCTGACCAATACCGAGTTGCGCGGCCTGCTGACTAATCGACGGATCGCGATCGATAGCAAAAAGAATACTTTCTTTTAAGGTTGTCGTGGCAACCGGGGCAATACCCACCTGACTACTATTGGCGTACGCCGTATTTATGGCTAATGAAATGAATGCCAGTGCTGCTGTAAATCGACGTAACATAGGCTTTCGCAATATCGTCATTTTTATCTCCCTGACTCTGAGTGACACTGAAGCAATTACCCAAAAAGAGGTATAGATAATTAGACAAATATCTTATTTCGCATCCTTGCCGAATTTTAGGTAAAACTCCCCATACCCATTTCCTCTGGAGATGAGATCTGCCTGCGTCTTATTTAAATTAAGAATTTACTTATTTCCTAAAGTGGTTAGCAGCATAACAAAATGCGTTATAAGCCACTACACCCCCAATGTTAATGTGGTGTTACAATTAAGAAAAAAGATGGGGTTTCTGGACAAAACTCTTAAAATGACCTTTCAGATGAAACATATAAACCGACTGTTATTTAAGGAAAATTCTTAATTCGTCACCTGCACATTTTTGCGTTAATTTCCGGGCGGGTCAGACACAAAGATTTTCAAAGAAGTGTCAATTTAAGTAGCTAAACCAGACAAATTAGAATTTAATGCCATTAATAAACTAATTAAAGCAATCAAAAGCCACACTAACAATATTTTTCAGAATAAAAACCCAGACAATAGGAATGCAGTGGTTACATAACCCAAATCGTTAAATAAAACATAACAATAACATTGTGGTTAACATTCAAAACGGCTTACCTATACCTGCTTAATAAAATTTTAATAATCACGCATCTGAATCATCACGCCTCTCCACGACATCAAAACGACGTTGCCCTTTTCTCTGCGTTAAAATGCTGTATTATGCAAACTATTGCGACATTTTGCAGGAACGCAGACCGATGCACAAAACCGCACGACAACGCCACGTTCTGGATATCCTGAGCGAGCAAGGCCAGGCCAGCATCACCGAGCTGGCAGAAAAGCTGCAGGTTTCAGCCGATACCATCCGTCGGGATCTGACCGACCTGGAAAACCAGGGGCTGGCGCAGAAGAACCACGGCGGGGCCATCGCGCTGAATCTTTCCGCCATGAATCGCCAGGGCCGCAATACGCTGCTGCCGGAAACCAAACAACGCCTGGGAAAACAGGTCGCACAGCAGGTTCCTGCGGGTTCTACCCTGTTTCTGGATGCGGGCAGCACGGTGATGGCTGTCGCCTCCTTTCTTCGCGGGCCGCTCACCGTCATTACCACGTCGCTAGATATCGCCCAGCACTTTAGCGACCGGGAAGACGTTGAGCTGATCCTGCTCGGCGGGAAATGGGACCATAAGCAGCGCCTGTTTGCCGGAAGCGCCACCTTGTCCTTGCTGTCCCGCTATCGGGCAGATATCGCCATCCTCGGGGCGTGCGCCATTCATGCTGAACTCGGTTTGAGCGCCGGTAAAGAAGCGGATGCCGAGGTTAAACGCGCGATGCTTGACGCAAGCCATGCGCACTGGATTGTTGCCGACCACCTGAAAGTCAACCGCTGCGAGCCGTATCTGGTTTCCGGGTTATCTAACATTCAACAACTCTTTTTAGATCGTCCCTGGCCTGAGCTTGGGGACCCTGGCGCATTGCAGGTCACGGTGTGCGCGAATTAACGTGGAGAAGTTCATGAGTACAGTTCGAACAATTAACATTGCGCTGATCGGGTATGGATTTGTGGGCAAAACTTTCCATGCCCCGTTAATCCAGTCTGTGGACGGGCTTAAGCTGGCCGTGGTCTCTTCTCGTGATGAAGAGAAGGTGAAACGCGATCTGCCGGACGTACAGGTAGTGGCAACACCGGAAGATGCTATTCAGCATCCTGATGTTGACCTGGTGGTGATTGCCTCCCCCAACGCCACGCACGCCCCGCTGGCGACGCTGGCCCTGAACGCAGGCAAACACGTGGTCGTGGATAAGCCTTTCACCCTCGACATGCAGGAAGCCCGCGACCTGATTGCGCTGGCGGAGGAAAAGCAGCTACTGCTTTCTGTCTTCCACAACCGCCGCTGGGACAGCGATTTCCTCGGCATTAAGCAGGTCATTGAGCAAGGCACGCTCGGCAAGGTTAAGCACCTGGAGTCGCATATCGACCGCTTCCGCCCGGAAGTGCGCGTGCGCTGGCGTGAGCAGAATGTCCCCGGGAGCGGCCTGTGGTTTGACCTGGGGCCTCATCTTATCGACCAGACGCTACAGCTCTTTGGTCTGCCGCAGTCGGTTCAGGGGAATATCGCGACGCTGCGCGACGGCGCAGAAATCAACGACTGGGCGCACGTGGTCTTAAACTATCCGGAGCATAAGGTGATTCTGCACGCCAGCATGCTGGTGGCAGGCGGAACGGCGCGCTTTGCCGTCCACGGGGACAAGGGCAGCGTGGTGAAGGCCAGAATCGATCAGCAGGAAGCACAGCTGCTCTCCGGGGTGATCCCGGGCAGTGAAACCTGGGGCGAAGACATCGACAGTATGGTGTTCTTTGGCGCTGACGGCGCATCGCAGACGATCCCTACTCCGAAAGGCGATCAGCGCCAGTATTACATCAATGTGCGTGACGCGCTGCTTGGGAAAATCACCAATCCGGTCCACCCGGTTGAGGCACTGGCAGTCATGGCCGTGCTGGAAGCGGCGGTGAAGTCCTCGGAGACAGGGTCAACCCAGGCGCTGGCGTTAAGTGCCGAAGAGCGTGCTCTGTTGGGTTAAAAACAAGCCGGGTGGCGCTGCGCTTACCCGGCCTACGATTCAGAGCCGTTTGTAGGCCCGTGCAAGCGAAGCGCCGCCGGGCGAGAAGACTACGAACGCTTTTTCGGCATCATGCGCAGAAGAGTATTATCTTTCCAGAAATAGTGATGCATCAGCGCCGCCGCCGCGTGCAGGCCAATCACAAAATACCCCAGGTTTGCCAGCGTCTCGTGCCACGCCTTCAGCGTATCCACCAGGTCAAAATTGGACTCCGCCGCATGCGGCATCGCCAGGCCAAAGGCAAACCAGTCGCTGCCCCGGTTATACATCATCACAATGCCAATCAGCGGCAGCGCAATAAACAGCAGATACACTACCAGATGCCCCAGATGAGACATCCCCGTCACCATCGCTTTTGGCTTCGGTTGAATCGGCGGCGCGCGGAACTTCAGGCGAACCAGCAGACGCGTCACCATCAGCACCAGAATACCGATCCCGCATGAGACGTGGATCATATTGATCGCCGGACGCGCGGTGCGCGGGAAGAAACCTCTGAACTCCATCGCGCAGTAAGCGACGATGATTAACAGAAACACCAGCCAGTGGATGCCGATTTGCAGGCTTGTATATTTAGTGCGCATGTGATTTCTCGATTAAAAACAGTTACCGCGCCAACATAATCCCCTTTCCTTAAAAATTCATTAACTTTTCTGTATGGTTTTTCAAATACTTCCCCCCGCATGAAGCATCTTCAATTGCCGCCCTGCCCGTGATGGTCTAAGCCTGGATGAGTTCAAACTGTCGCATCGACACGTTTACAGGAGAACACCATGAGTAAAATTGGCATTAACGGCTTTGGACGCATCGGACGTCTTGTTCTGCGTCGCCTTCTTGAAACCCAGGATAGTAATACCGTCGTCGCCATCAACGACCTCACCTCCCCCAAAGTGCTGGCCTACCTGCTCAGGCATGATTCCAACTACGGTGGCTTCCCGTGGAGCGTGGATTTCACCGAGGATGCGCTGATTGTTGACGGTAAAACCATAGCGGTCTATGCCGAAAAAGAGGCAAAGCATATTCCGTGGAAAACCGCAGGTGTGGATATCGTCGTGGAGTGCACCGGTTTTTATACGTCTGAAGAAAAATCACGGGCGCACCTGGACGCGGGCGCGAAGAAGGTGCTGATCTCTGCGCCTGCGGGTGACATGAAAACCATCGTCTACAGCGTGAACGACGACACCATTGACGCCGGTGACACCATCATCTCCGTCGCCTCCTGCACCACCAATTGCCTCGCCCCGCTGGCGAAAGCCCTGAACGACGCGTTTGAAATTAAGGTGGGCACCATGACCACCATTCACGCCTATACCGGTACCCAGGCGCTGGTGGATGGCCCGCGCGGGAAAGATCTTCGCGCCTCGCGGGCGGCGGCAGAGAATATCATTCCGCATACCACCGGCGCCGCCAAAGCCATTGGTCTGGTGATCCCTGCGCTCAGCGGCAAACTGAAAGGCCACGCGCAGCGCGTGCCGGTTAAAACGGGCTCCGTTACCGAACTGGTGGCCATTCTGGGCAAGAAAGTGACCGTTGAGGAGATCAACGCCGCGCTGAAAAAGGCGACGCAGGGCAATAAATCGTTCGGGTATACCGATGAAGAGATCGTGTCGTCAGATGTGATTGGTTCACATTATGGTTCAGTGTTTGACGCCACGCAGACGGAGGTGTCAGAAGCGGGAGACCTTCAACTGGTGAAAGCCGTTGCCTGGTATGACAACGAGTATGGGTTTGTGACGCAGCTGGTGCGGACGCTGGATAAGTTTGCGGCGCTGTGATTTTTCCCACCCACCCCTCCCCCTAACCCTCTCCCCAAAGGGGCGAGGGGATTTTTCCGTGCCTAAATTATATTACGTGCACCCTTCAGGACAGGATCCTGCTGTAGCTGTTTCCACGCGGCAGTCACCGCCTCCGGAAAGGCAACGTGGGCGATAAAATCCCGCCCGGCCGGGCCATAGCCGTTGGCGTTATCATACAGGCGCGGCAGCTCCCCCATAACCAGTGAAAGGTAACGGTCAACGGGCCACAGGCCGGTGTTGCCCTCGCTGAATTCCACGCCCTCGTTACCGTTTTGCAGCGTCGGCGTAAACCCCGGATGGCTGACCCACTGCGGCGAAATGGGCTCATCCCGACAAACGCGGGCAAATGTCGCCATCGTGCGGCGCTGCATCGTCGGATCCTGCACCACCAGCACCCGCCCGGTCGTTCGATGATGCTGTTTCAGCATGTTCCAGCTAAAGCGCGCGTTTTCACCGCAGTTGGTGGAGCGATCCTCAACCCACAGCTGCGCCTCGGGGATCTGCCAGAACGCCCGCGCAATGTCGGCAAGAATGCTCGCTTCAGGCCGCCCCGTGACCGGTACGGTGTGGTAACACGGATGATTGCCAATCGCGGTATATAAAAAGCTAGTCGAATGCCCGATGCCGCCGCTAATCAGAAGCGGCACGTCTTGCTGAGAGGCCATCCGGCAGGCCGCGTCAATGGTTGGGATCACCGCGTTTCCTGCCAGAATCACCGCATCGACTTCCGGGAGCGGACGCGTCGCGCTCAGGTCATCCTGCGCCAGCCATTCACCGACAGTATTGATGGCCGCCAGCGTGGCATTCGCCAGAACGGGAAAATGGGGCTGAACCATGGTGAACTCCTCACGTTGTTGAAGCACCGAATTTATCATTTTTCTGAAATAACCAGAAACATCCAAAAATCATCGGGTTGCACCTGCTTATTATGCTTTTGATTTCCAGCCTTACAAAACATTGTATTGTACAGGCGTCATGAAAAAGCACCCAACGCTACTTATTTCACCGTGATCTGACCAGTTTTATCCCCCCTGCGCTTGCTAAACGCAACATCCAACCCTAAGTTGCTTAACAATTTCACAACCTTTTTCATCATCACAGGTTGCACCTGAAGCGCGCCAGGTGACACCTCTCTCATCATCAACGTGGCGGGGTTTCAGGTCATGACAGAACATGAAAGTACGACGACGGTATTACGAAAAAATAAAAAGGTGTTAATCGCCAGCCTTACCGGGAGTGCCATTGAATGGTTTGACTATTTTCTCTACGGTACGGCGGCCGCGCTGGTCTTCAATAAGATCTTTTTCCCGATGGTCGATCCGGTGATTGGACTCATCCTCTCTTATCTCTCTTTCTCATTAACCTTCTTTATTCGCCCCATTGGCGGGGTACTTTTCGCTCACATTGGCGACCGCATCGGACGTAAAAAAACCCTCGTGCTGACCCTCTCTTTGATGGGAGGTGCAACCGTCATGATTGGCCTGCTGCCCACGTATGAGATGATTGGCCTGTGGGCGCCCGCTCTGCTGATCCTGATGCGTATCATTCAGGGGATGGGCATTGGCGGTGAATGGGGCGGCGCGCTACTGCTGGCCTATGAATATGCGCCAGAAAAACGTAAAGGCTTCTTCGGCAGTATTCCGCAGGCGGGCGTCACCATCGGTATGCTGATGGCAACTTTTATCGTTTCGCTGATGACCCTGTTCAGCGAGGCGGATTTCCTCTCCTGGGGCTGGCGCATCCCGTTCCTGCTGAGCTCGGTTCTGGTGTTGCTCGGCCTGTGGATCCGCAAAGATATTGATGAAACGCCCGATTTTCAGCGAGTCAAAGCGTCCGGTCAGGTGGCTAAGGCCCCGCTGCGCGATACGCTGAAGCATCACTGGCGCGAAGTGCTGATTGCCGCCGGTCTGAAGGTGGTTGAAACCGCCCCCTTCTACATCTTCTCGACCTTCGTGGTGAGCTATGCCACCAGCACGCTGACGTACCAGAAATCGCAGGCGCTGGAAGCCGTGACGCTGGGTGCGCTGGTGGCGACCATTATGATCCCGCTAATGGGGCTGCTCTCCGATAAGGTAGGCCGTCAGCGCATGTACGCGATCAGCGTCTTCGTGCTGGGCCTGTTTATCGTACCGTGGTTTATGCTGCTCAATACCGGCACCACATGGGGTATCGTGCTCGCGACGGTCATCGCCTTTGGCGTGTTGTGGGCCCCTGTCACCGCGGTACTCGGCACGCTGTGCTCTGAAATCTTTAGTGCAAACGTGCGCTACACCGGCATTACGCTCGGCTATCAATTGGGTGCCGCGCTGGCAGGCGGTACCGCGCCGCTGATTGCGACCGGACTGCTGGCAAAATACGACGGCGACTGGGTGCCGGTGGCCTGGTATCTTGCCGTCACGGTGACCATTTCTTTAATCGCGATTTTCTGCGCCAGCCGCGTTAAGCGCGCCACTCTCATCCAGGCGCAGCCCGAACGTCTCTGACCCTTCCCGGCCCGTCCTGCGGGCCGCTCTTTTTCCTTAAATTTCCCTTCACCATTTGATTAACATGCGTAAATCATATTCACTTGAATTATCATTTGCGGCAGACGTAGAATCGCTAGCCCGCTAATTATTCAATCATTTCTAAGGTAAACGACGTTATGCGCCTGCCCGAACGCGACCCTTATGCTCCTCGCGAGTGGCAGCCACATGAGAAACCCGCCCTGTTGGGTTCGCCCTCCACGCCCGAACACAGCACGCCAAAACGCATTGCCTACGGCGTCGTGGGTCTGCTGGTCTGCCTGACGGGGGCGCTGGGGAATGCGGTGGTGACCGCCAACCTGCAAAATTTGCAGGGGACTTTCGGGGCCTGGTCCACCGAAATCGCCTGGCTGCCCGCGGTCTATGTGATGACCAACATCTCCATCAACCTGCTGCTGGTGAAATTCCGCCAGCAGTACGGTTTGCGCGCCTTTACGGAAGGTTTTCTGGTGCTGTACGTGCTGGTCACCTTCTTCCATCTTTTCGTAAACGATCTCAGCTCGGCGCTGATGGTTCGCGCCGCGCACGGCATGGTGGCCGCCGCGCTCAGCTCACTGGGGATTTACTATCAAATCCAGGCCTGGCCTGCGAAGCACCGCCTGAAGGCGCTGACCATCGGCATCACCGGATCGTCGCTCGCCATCCCGCTGGCCCGCCTGTTTTCGACCGAGCTGCTGCAGCTGGACGAGTGGCGCGGGCTCTATTTCTTCGAGCTGGGGCTGGCGCTGATCTCCCTGGCCTGCGTGATAGCCTTAAAACTGCCGCCGGGCGACCGGCGCAAGGTCTTCGAGAAAAAAGACTTTATCACCTTCTTTTTAATGGCCCCCGGGATGGCCCTCCTCTGCGCCGTGCTCTCTTTAGGCCGTCTGGACTGGTGGTTCGAAGCGCCGTGGATCGGCTGGTCGCTGGCCCTATCGCTGGTGCTGATTGTCGCAGCCATCGTCTTTGAACATAACCGCAGCAACCCGCTGCTGAACACCCGCTGGCTGTCGAGCGGCAGCATCGTCCGCCTGGGGCTAATTATGCTGCTGATCCGAATCGTGCTGGCCGAGCAAAACACCGGCGTCATCGGCTGGCTGCAGTATGTGGGCTTACAGAACGAGCAGATGACGCATCTGGCATGGTCTATTTTCGCCGGGATCGTCTGCGGGATTGTCACCAGCTGTCTCACCATCAAGCCGACGAAACTGGCGTGGCCAATCATTACCTCCCTGGCGCTGATGATTGTTGCCTCGCTCCTGGACAGCCAGTCCAACAACCTGACCCGTCCGGATCAGTTGATGGTAAGCCAGTTCCTGCTGGGCTTCGGCAGCGCCTTCTTCCTGGCGCCCGCTATGCTGGCCGCCATTGGCGGGGTGATCGCCGACCCGCGTAACCTGGTCAGCTTCTCGGTGATGTTTGGCATGAGCCAGAACCTCGGTGGCCTGCTGGGCTCCGCGATCCTCGGCACCTTCCAGACCTGGCGCGAGAAGTACCACTCCAGCCTGCTGGCGGACCAGCTCACCACGCTCAACCCGCTGGTCAACGAGCGAATTCAGCTTTATACCCAAATGTACAAAAGCCTGATTGGTGACAGCGCGCTGCTGGGCACCCAGGCGATAACGCAGCTGCAAACGGTGACCGCGCTGGAGGCGAATATTCTGGCTTATAACGATACTTATCTGCTGACGGCGAGCATCGCTGCCGCCACGCTGGTCTGGATTTTATGGCGCTTGCTGCGCCTGCGCATCACTGCCCGTCTGGCGCTGAAGAACGCCACCGGCAACAAATAATTGAAATACTTCTGGAGAGTTTATGAGTCAGCAGGATGCCGCCAAAGAGCAGGCCAACACCCGCAAAAATGTGCGCATTGTTTCCGTTTTCACCGCCGCCGCCATCGGTATCGTCGGCGTGCTGGTAATCCTTTATGCGTGGCAGCTGCCGCCGTTCACCCGTCACGCGCAGTTTACCGATAACGCCTACGTGCGCGGCCAGACGACGTTTATCAGCCCGCAGGTGAACGGCTATATCACCGAGGTGAAGGTTCAGGACTTTGAGCAGGTCAAAAAAGGCGACCTGCTGCTGCAGATTGATGACCGTATCTACCGTCAGCGGGTGCACCAGGCCGAGGCGCAGCTGGCGATGAAAATTGCCGCCCTGAATAACAACCTGCAGCAGCGTAAAAGCGCCGAAGCAACGATCGCCAAAAATGACGCTGCGCTGAAAAATGCCCGCGCCCAGAGCCTGAAAAGCCAGGCGGATTTAAAGCGGGTGAAAGAGCTGACGTCTGACGGCTCGCTTTCCATTCGCGAGCGCGACGCGGCGCTGGCCAGTGCCGCTCAGGGCAGCGCCGATATCGACCAGGCGAAAGCCGCGCTTGAGATGTCGCGTCAGGATCTGCAGACGGTGATTGTCAATCGCGGTGCGCTGGAGGCGGATGTTGAAAACGCCAAAGCGGCGCTGGAGCTGGCACAGATTGACCTGCAAAACACCCGCATTGTGGCACCGCGTGACGGTCAGCTCGGCCAGATCGCCGTGCGCCTCGGGGCATATGTGACCGCCGGGACGCACCTCACCACCCTGGTGCCGCCGCAGCACTGGGTCATCGCCAACATTAAAGAGACCCAGCTCGCGGAGCTGCGCGTCGGTCAGCCGGTGAAGTTCACCGTTGATGCCCTGAACAACAAAGCGTATCAGGGCCGCGTGGAGAGCATCTCCCCGGCAACCGGCGTGGAGTTCAGCGCCATCACGCCGGACAACGCCACCGGCAACTTTGTCAAAATAGCCCAGCGTATTCCGGTGCGCATTGAGGTACTCGGTAAGCCAGAAGATTCCGCGCTGCTGCGTCCGGGTATGTCGGTACAGGTGACCATTGATACACGGGAGGCGAAGTAATGATCCTTCGCCCGATAGCCGCGCTGGTGGCGGCGGTCATGCTGGCCGGATGCCAGTCCGTTGACGTCAAACCGGCGCAGCCGACGCTGCACATCCCCACCCAGTGGCGCACCGTCTCCGGCCCTGCCAGCCCGACGGAGCAGCTCTGGTGGCGTAATTTCCATGACAACCATCTCAACCGCTATGTGGACCAGGCGCTACAGCATAACAGCGACGTGCTGATCGCCCGCGAACGGATAAACGAGTATCAGGCGCGGGTCTATGCGGCCGACGGCAGCCTGTTTCCCTCCCTCGACGTAGGCGTAACGGGGACGCGCGCCCGTTCACAATCCGCCGCGACCGGGCTGCCGGTTTACGGCACGCTGTACAGAGGGAGCCTGACGGCGAGCTATGACGTGGATATCTGGGGCGTCAACCGCAGCACCTCGCGCGCTGCCGAAGCCTCGCTGGCGGCGCAAAAAGCCGCGGCCGCGGCCGCGGATTTGACCGTCGCCTCGTCTGTGGCATCCGGGTATGTCACCCTGCTCTCGCTTGACGAGCAGCTGCGGGTGACCGAATCCACGCTGAAATCGCGCGAGGAGGCATTTAACCTCGCGAAACGTCAGTTTGAGACGGGCTACAGCTCGCGTCTGGAGCTGATGCAGTCGGATTCCGAGCTTCGCTCAACACGGGCGCAGGTGCCCGTGCTGCAGCACCAGATTGCACAGCAGGAGAATGCCCTGAGCCTGCTGCTGGGAAGCAACCCCGGCGACGTGGCGCGCAGCGCAAGCTTTGCGGCACTGACGCCGCTGACGCTGCCGTCGCAGCTGCCTTCTGCGCTCCTGAACCGCCGCCCGGATATCGTCCAGGCCGAACGCCAGCTGGTGGCGGCTGACGCCTCGCTCGCGGCGTCGCGCGCCAGCCTGCTGCCGTCGATCAACCTGACCGCCAGCGGATCGGTTCAGGATCGCACCCTCTCCGGCCTGCTGGACAACCCGCTTCAGCTCTGGAGCGTCGGAGGCAGTATTCTCGCCCCGCTGCTGAACCGCCAGGCGCTGAATGCGCAGGTGGATATTTCCCAGTCCCAGCGAAACCAGGCGCTGTACGCCTATGAAAAAACCGTGCGTAACGCGTTTGCCGAAGTGAACAACAGCCTTGATGCGATAAGTCGCTATCAGGAACAGCTGACGGAGCTGCTTGCCCAGCAGGATGTGGCCCAGGAGACGTTGCGCATTGCGCAGAATCGCTATCGCAACGGTTATTCCTCCTATCTTGACGTGCTGGACGCGCAGCGCACGCTGTTCTCGGTCCAGACCAGCGTCGTGCAGGTGAAAAATAACCTGCTGCTGGCGCAGATTGATTTGTATAAAGCGCTGGGCGGCGGCTGGGTCAATGTCTGAAGGCGCTTAACGGGCCTGGATTTCGTCACGTAGGCCGGGTAAGGCGCAGCCGCCACCCGGCGATTCCCCCTCAGGAGACAATCTATGCAACAACAGTGGTCTGCAGTTGATAATTTCATGATCTCGTCGCTGATTCCTGACGATGACGTATTGAATCAGGTGCTGGAAAACAACAAGCGCGCCGGGCTACCCGAACACGATGTCGCGGCCAATCAGGGGCAGCTGCTGGCGCTGTTCGTGCGCATGACGCAGGCAAGACGCATTCTTGAGATTGGGACGCTGGGTGCCTACAGCTCAATCTGGATGGCGCGTGCGCTGCCGCCGGACGGTAAGCTGATTACGCTTGAGGCCGATCCGACGCATGCCGGGGTTGCCCGCCAGAATATTCACCTCGCGGGGCTAGACGAACGTATTGAATTAATTGAAGGCCCGGCCCTGAGCTCGCTGGAGAATTTCGGTGAGGTTCCGCCGTTCGACCTGATCTTTATTGATGCCGATAAGCCAAACAATCCCGGCTATCTGGAATGGGCGCTGCACTACTCCCGCCCCGGCACGGTAATTATCGGCGATAACGTGGTGCGTGACGGCGAGGTAATCAACGGGGAAAGCGACGATGCGCGCGTGCTGGGCGTGCGGCGTTTTATTGAGATGATGAGGGATAACCCGCGCTTAACCGCCACCGCGCTGCAAACGGTGGGGATTAAGGGTTGGGATGGGTTTACGCTGGCGATTGTAGAACGATAACCAGCCGGGTGGCGGCTACGCCTTACCCGGCCTACCCGTTCTCCCGTAGGCCCGGTAAGCGCAGCGCCACCGGGCAAGGGTTTAACCGGAAATCTGCTCCATCGCTTGCAGAATACGCTTATCCGAAATCGGATACGGCGTACCGAGCTGCTGGGCAAAGAAGCTGACGCGCAGCTCCTCGATCATCCAGCGGATCGCCTGCACGTCTTCATCGTCGCGGCGCGCTGGCGGCAGCTTGTTCAGCCATTGCTGCCACGCCTGCTGCACGCTCTCCACTTTCAGCATCTGCGCGCGGTCGCGGTGCGGGTCGATAGCCATCTTCTCCAGCCGTTTTTCAATCGCCTGCAGATAGCGCAGCGTATCGCCAAGACGGTTGAAGCCGTTGCCGGTAACAAAGCCGCGGTAAACCAGCCCCGCCATCTGCGCCTTCACGTCCGACAGCCCCAGCGCCATGGTCATATCCACGCGCCCTTTCAGACGCTTGTTGATATTGAACACGGTGGTGAGGATCTGCTCGACCTGTTTGGCAATCTCCACCACGGTGTCGTTCAGCTCCGCGCGCACCTTTTCATGCAGCTGAGCAAAGCCCTCTTCCGTCCAGACCGGGCCGCCCGCCTCGTGGATCAGTTTGTCCACGCCGCAGGAGATGCAGTCGTCAATCAGATCCAGCACTTTGCCGTACGGGTTAAAGTAGAGCCCCAGCTTGGCCTTGTTCGGCAGCTTCTCGTGCAGATATTTGATCGGCGACGGGATGTTGAGCAGCAGCAGGCGACGCAGCCCGCGCCACATCATCTGCTGCTGTTCCTGCGGGTTATCAAACAGTTTGATCGCCACGCTGTCGCGCTCGTCCACCAGCGCAGGCCAGGCTTTCACCTTATAGTTGCCGCGCTTCTGCTCGTAGCTTTCCGGAAGCTGGCCAAAGCTCCAGATATGCAGCCCGCTCTGCTCGATGCCGTCGTCGGCCACCGCAGACAGCGTCTCCTGGACTTTGCCTTTCAGCGCCTCTTTCAGCTCGCTCAGGGAACGCCCTTCCAGCAGCTTTTTATTTTTATCGTCCACCACGCGGAAGCTGATTTTCAGGTGATCGGGCACCTGATCCCAGTTCCAGTCGTCGCGGTCGATGGTCGTTCCGGTCATACGGCGGAACTCACGCTCCAGCGCGTCCAGTAGCGGCAGCTCCAGCGGCGTGACGCGGCCCAAAAACGCTTCCGCGTAGTTTGGCGCAGGCACAAAGTTGCGGCGCACCGGTTTCGGCAGGGATTTGATCAGCGCAATCACCAGCTCGCGGCGCAGGCCGGGGATTTGCCACTCGAACCCGCTCTCATCCACCTGGTTTAACAGCGGCAGCGGAATGTGGACGGTCACGCCGTCCGCGTCTGCCCCCGGCTCAAACTGATAGGTCAGACGCAGCTTGAGGTTGCCCTGATGCCAGAAGTTCGGGTAGTCGAGCTTGCTGACCGACTCCGCGCCCTCTTTAATCAGCATACTCTTTTCAAAGTTGAGCAGGTCCGGCGTCTCTTTGCTGGCCTTCTTCCACCAGCTGTCGAAATGGCGAGCGGAGATGACGTCGTGGCTGATGCGCTGGTCATAAAACTCGAACAGCGCTTCATCATCCACCAGAATGTCGCGGCGGCGCGATTTATGCTCCAGCTCTTCCACTTCAGCACGCAGCTTCAGGTTTTCACGGAAGAAGGCGTGCCGCGTCTGCCAGTCGCCCTCCACCAGCGCGTGGCGGATAAACAGCTCGCGGCACAAGGCCGGATCGATCTGACTGTAGTTGACCTTACGCGCGGCGACGACCGGCAGGCCGTAAACGGTCACTTTTTCGGTCGCCATCACCGCGCCCTGCGCGCGCTCCCAGTGCGGTTCACTGTACGAGCGCTTAAGCAGATGCTGCGCCACCGGCTCCACCCATTCCGGATCGATACGCGCGGCAATGCGTCCCCACAGGCGGCTGGTTTCCACCAGCTCCGCGACCATGGTCCACTTTGGCGGCTTCTTGAACAGGCCGGAACCGGGGAAGATAGAGAAACGCGCATTACGTGCGCCGGTATATTCCTGCTTCTCCGCGTCCTTCATGCCGATGTGGGACAGCAGGCCGGTCAGCAGCGCGATATGGATTTCGCGGTACTCCGCCGGTTCGCTGTTGACCGGAATGCCCAGCTCTTTCACCACCTGGCGAAGCTGGGTGTAGATATCCTGCCACTCGCGCACGCGCAGGTAGTTGAGGAAATCTACGCGGCACTGACGGCGGAACTGATTCGAGGAGAGCGCCTTCTGCTGCTCGCCGAGGTAGTTCCACAGGTTCACAAAGGCGAGGAAATCGGACTCTTTGTCGTGGAAGCGGCGGTGCTTTTCGTCCGACGCCTGCTGTTTGTCCATCGGACGCTCACGCGGATCCTGAATGGAGAGCGCCGAGGTAATGATCATCGCCTCGCGCACGCAGCCGTGCTTTTGCGCTTCCAGCACCATGCGTGCCAGACGCGGGTCGACCGGCAGCTGGCTGAGCTGGCGACCCAGCGGCGTCAGTTTGTAGACCGTCGCCTGCTCGTCGGTGGTGATCGCCCCGAGCTCTTCCAGCAGACGCACGCCGTCCTGGATGTTGCGTTTGTCCGGCGCCTCGACGAACGGAAACGCCGCGATGTCGCCCAGCCCCAGGGCGGTCATCTGCAGGATAACGGACGCCAGGTTGGTGCGCAGAATTTCCGGGTCGGTAAATTCCGGACGCGACAGGAAATCGTCTTCGGAATAGAGACGAATACAGATCCCTTCCGACACGCGGCCACAGCGGCCCTTACGCTGGTTAGCAGACGCCTGCGAAACGGGCTCAATCGGCAGCCGCTGAACCTTGGTACGGTAGCTGTAGCGGCTGATGCGCGCCGTACCCGGATCGATCACGTATTTAATGCCCGGCACGGTGAGCGAGGTTTCCGCCACGTTGGTTGCCAGGACGATGCGGCGTCCGCTGTGCGGCTGGAAGACGCGGTTCTGTTCGCTATTGGACAGGCGGGCGTACAGCGGCAGGATCTCGGTGTGGCGCAGGTCGCGCTTGCTGAGCGCATCGGCGGTATCGCGGATTTCGCGTTCGCCGCTCATGAAGATCAGAATGTCGCCCGCGCTTTCGTTACCCAGCTCGTCAACGGCATCAAAAATGGCCTGCAGCTGGTCGCGCTCGGTATCATCCGCCTCTTCCACAATCGGGCGATAGCGCACTTCCACGGGATACGTGCGACCTGACACCTCGATAATCGGCGCATTGTTGAAGTGCTTCGAGAAGCGCTCCGGATCGATGGTCGCGGAGGTGATGATCACTTTCAGATCCGGGCGACGCGGCAGCAGCTCTTTCAGGTAGCCGAGCAGGAAGTCGATGTTCAGGCTGCGCTCGTGCGCTTCGTCAATGATGATGGTGTCATACTGCATCAGCAGGCGATCCTGCTGGATTTCCGCCAGCAGAATACCGTCGGTCATTAGTTTGACCATGGTGTTGTCGCTAACGTGATCGCTGAAACGGACCTTGTAGCCGATGCAGCCGCCCGGCTCCGTCTGCAGCTCTTCGGCAATACGGTTGGCAACGGTGCGCGCCGCCAGACGACGCGGCTGGGTGTGGCCAATCAGGCCTTTGATCCCGCGGCCCAGCTCCATACAGATTTTCGGCAGCTGGGTGGTTTTCCCCGAACCGGTTTCACCCGCGACAATCACCACCTGGTGGTCGCGGACGGCCTCAAGAATGTCCTGTTTCTTCTGGCTGACGGGCAGGTTTTCCGGGTAGGTAATCGCCGGGCGCGCAGCTTCGCGCAGCACAACCTTCCCTGCTGCCTGTTCAATCTCTTTCGCCATCTCCTGGTAAATGGCCTGTTGTGCATCAGGATTTTTAACCTTCTTGACACCGTGCAGACGGCGGACGAAGCGCTGTTTGTCGCGCAGCGTCAGAGAATCGAGCTGTTGCAGGAGCATCGGGAAGGTGAATTTTTGTTGTTCTGTCATAGCGTTAAAGGGCAGTACACGCCCTGATAAACTCTCTTTTTAATGATTGCTATAGAGTACCACACTGACGCCTTTCGCGCCTTATTCAAAAAATTCGAACATAGGCTTCGATATATTGCGCTATCTCTGTGGCAGGATTGTGAATAGAGTGTCAACAAGCAACGGGGCAACCCCCTTCAATCAAATGCAACAACAGGAATCACCCATGAGCAAAGTATTAGTTTTGAAATCCAGCATTCTGGCAGGGTACTCTCAGTCTGGTCAGCTGTCTGATTACTTCGTTGAACAGTGGCGTGAACAGCATTCTGCTGACGAAATCACCGTGCGTGACCTGGCTGCAAACCCAATTCCTGTGCTGGATGGCGAGCTGGTTGGCGCGCTGCGCCCAAGCGATGCACCGCTGTCTCCACGCCAGCAGGAAGCCCTGGCCCTGTCCGACGAGCTGATTGCTGAGCTGCAGGCGCATGACGTTATCGTCATCAACGCCCCAATGTACAACTTCAACATTCCAACCCAGTTGAAGAACTACTTCGACCTGGTGGCGCGCGCTGGCGTAACCTTCCGTTACACCGAGAACGGCCCGGAAGGTCTGGTGAAAGGCAAGCGTGCGATCGTACTGACCAGCCGTGGCGGTATCCATAAAGACACCCCAACCGACCTGGTTGCGCCGTACCTGAGCCTGTTCCTGGGCTTCATCGGCATCAATGACGTGAACTTCGTGTTCGCGGAAGGTATCGCTTACGGTCCTGAAGTGGCGACCAAAGCGCAGACCGACGCGAAAGCCGCCATCGACAGCCTGGTTGCAGCGTAAGACTTCACCCTCTCACCGCCCGGTGGGAGGGTTTTTCTTTTCCCCCGCATTTCGTTATCATCCGCTCCCACTCTCCAGCCGGGCGGCCTGATGTCTGCGATCATTGATTCTTTTATTGCCCCACCGTGTCACGATGACATTCAGATCCTCTGGCAGGATGAACATCTGCTGCTGATCGATAAGCCTTCCGGCCTGCTCAGCCTCTCGGGCAAAAATCCGCAAAACCTTGATTCCGTCCATTATCGTCTGGTTCAGACGTTCCCGGGCTGCACGCTGGTGCACCGTCTGGATTTTGGTACGTCCGGGCTGATGGTGGTTGCGCGCAATAAGGCCATCAACGCGGCACTGTGCCAGCAGTTTAGCCAGCGCAGCGTGGAGAAAGCCTACTGCGCCCTGCTTTGCGGCCACGTGGAAAATGATGAAGGGGTTATTGATGCGCCGATTGCCAAAGACCCGGCGCTGTTCCCGCTGATGTCGATTTGCGCCATCACCGGTAAACCCGCCCGCTCCCGCTACCAGGTTGTGGAACGGTTTTATCAGGGGGCGGAATTACCGTTAACGCGGGTGAAACTGATCCCGGAGACCGGGCGAACCCATCAGCTGCGTATTCACTGCCAGCAGCTGGGACACCCGATTCTGGGCTGCGATCTGTATGGCGGTCTTGACGTGCCGGGTGCTGAGGAAACGCCCAGGCTGATGCTGCATGCCTGCGAGCTGAATTTTATTCATCCCGTGAGCGGCGAGCCGGTTAACGCCCGTCACGCCGCCCCGTTCTGAACGCGGTTTACCACATCAAATCGTCAGGGATTTTGAAGTCCGCGTATGGATCGTCTTCGTCCTGCTCTTCCTGGCTGAGCGCGCTATTTAACACGATGCTGTCGGCATCGCGCTGGGCAATTTTATCGGCCACCACTGCCGGAATGATCGCGTAGTCGCAGTCACCGTTAGCATTGAGCACCAGGCGCGCAATCGCCAGACGGCCGTTGATCAACTGAGCCTGGGTTTGTTTGTCCACCTCGATTTTCTTGATCACATTGCCGTCGGTGAAGTTAAAGGTGATGTTGCCTTTCGCCACGGTGATGCGGTTCATCTCAATCAGCTGCTTCACCTGCGCCTTAAACTCTTTCGCCAGTACGGCCTGCTTCTGCTGCTCGCTCAGCAGCTTATCACGCTCGATCTGCGCCTTCTTGTTCTCTTCTACCGCTTCCCGAGCCTCACGCGCCTGAACGCGTGATTTCTTTGCCGTACGCTGCACTTTCGCCGCTTTCTTGCTGCTGACGAGGCCCGCTTTCAGCATCTGCTCTTGTAAGGTGAGTTTTGTCATGATTGTTTCTAAACCGGTTGGAAATTTTGGGGATTATAGCGGGAATTGCGGAGCGTGTGCCAGAGAAGTAGGCATGGCGTTTTGCTGCCGGAGTCTGGTTCATTCTTCATGCAACTTCTACGAATGGTAATGCGTGAATAGTGGTTAAAAATCACCAGGTCATTTTCTTAAAAAAATGAGCTGTTCATAAATATGATGTGAGGTTTATATCTGTACCCACTACAGGCGTTGGCATATTCATAGCGCATTTCAGGAGACTGTAATTTACATTTTTTGTCTGCCTCTATTCATGATCAGCACTGAATTGTTAAATATTCACTGTGTTCATCGGTTGATTTTTAAACTGTCGAGGCGGAGAATCCACAAAAAAAATAAAGGATAAGGATTTCAGATGTTTCGACTCTACAGATCACATGAATTAACACGGCGATTAGACCCTGAAGATTTTCAATATATTCTGACGCCTGCGGGCTCGCTGAGAGAGGCATGTATTTATTACGATCTCTCTTATGAAGCGAACGGTCACAGTCTTACTTTTGGTCTCCCCAAGAAAAAATATAGCGTATCCCCACATCAAAGACCGTATGAACGCAGGTATCGCAGCGGCGCAGATCCCATTTATGACGAAGTAAAACACGAGCTGAAAATTGGTTGGCTTGTTGGTGTGGATACCTCCAGGCGCTGGAGCAGTGACCGGAACCCGTTTTATATCGACAATAACGGCGAGCTAATTTTCACCCCTACTTCCTCATCGTGGCATGCATGGTATAAGGACGAAATCCTGAGTGCCTACCGGCACGTTATTGCCGATCGGCAAGGCAGGAAGCCCGCTCCTACTCAACGGATGCATTATGATTATTACGCGCCAACCACTGCACCGTCGGAGAAAACGCTGAACAGTAAAGCTGTGGGTCGTCTGCTCGCCGCGGGTGGTATTTATAACGGCAATATTACAGGGTTTCATGAAACCGCGCTGCAGCTTGGCGGAGATGCTCCAGCAGGTTATGAGCAAGTCATGAACAACAAAGGGTTAATCATTGCGAGCGCCTCCGTTGCAGCAGGATTAACAATGGGCAGGTTAAATCCTTTAAGCGAAATAGATGAAATATCGGGGCTCAGTAAAATACCAGCACTTGAGAGCCCATATGTAAAAGGTTTCACCTCTCAGAGCGGCACACTAGTGAATGCTGAACACGCGATTGTCGACCCGAAAAAACTCGCGGCTTATGCTTTAGATTCAACACATCCTACTGGAGGACACAAAGCCCGAGTGTTTGAGTCAGCGCTGGGATACAACCCAACTAATGCAGATGTTTTAGCCGCAAGAATTCAGGACGGCGTATTATTGGCCCCAGCAAAAGTTTTGCAGGCAAATAGTTACGGTCAAACAATAGCTGTCGAAATGCCCATTTTAGGCGTCAACGGTGAAACAGCGATCGTGCGTACTGGCTGGATGTATGAAACAGACGCGTTAGTTCCTCGCCTGACAACCCTATTCGTTAAATGAGAAAGTACAAATGAAAAGAGCCGAATTAGACGTTGTGGTTTTAGGAGAGGATTTACCGAATGAAGGGCTGGTAAAAGGGACTATTGGTACGATTGTTATGGTTTTCAATACCCCGACGCTGGCCTATCTTGTCGAGTTTTGCGACGAAGAAGGAAGAACAATAGCAATGCCTGCTTTGCTTCCCGCTCAGTTGAAGAGTTATTTCACCCCAAATATCCTTAAAACATTGCTGGTTGACAATAATTTCCCCGTAGCCAACCCAGTAGATCCAGACGTAATAGCAGATTTGATGCGCAACGCCGCCCCTGCTGAATGGGATGCTCAGAGGAGAACAGTTTACGAGGATATCCAACGCCTGATGATTAACCGGCTGGACTACTCTGGTATGTTCGAAATCATGGATGGACTCGAGTATAACGGTTTGACGCTGTACAGCCTGGCGCAGGCGAAAAACGGTGAACCCGTATGGTCGAATATCTACATTCGAAACGTTGAAATACGTGACAACGACATCTATGTTGATCCAAACCTTACTGACAAGGTACTCATTGGTGAAGATGCTATGTCCGTGTTTGCCTACAACTTCAAAGATGACTGTTTCGAGATCCGTGATAAGGCATCGACCGAATTTGCCATTGAATCACATGTTAACTTCAGCGAATTGTTGTCCTCGCTGATTGATATAATGAACTGAAATCCGCAACATCCATTGCTGGTTGTAATTGCAACCAGCCTATTTCTTCCCAGCGCCGCCCGAACAATCACGAAGCAGATAACCATCGCAGTCCGTTCATGAACTTCCCTCATGTTGCATTGAAATTAAGTCACTTCCCCTGCGCCACGGGCTCAGGCATAAATTATGCATTGGTAACTTCTTAGCAACATGAACTTAGGATGCATAACCACAATGAGCAAAGCTTTCACATATACCCTTAAGCGCAGTTGCTTCGATGAGAATTACAACCCGTCAGAAAATACGCGTACGACCACCAACTTCGCCAACCTGGCGCGCGGGGAAAAGCGTCAGGAGAACCTGCGCAATACCCTGGTGATGATCAACAACCGCTTTAACGCTTTAGCACGCTGGGATAACCCAAACGCAGATCGCTATGCGGTTGAGCTTGAGATCATCTCTGTCGATTTGAATATTGGCGCGGAAAAACCGTTCCCGGCCATTGAGATACTGCAAACCACCATTGTCGACAAGAAAAACAACCAGCGTATCCCTGGCATCGTCGGGAATAACTTCTCGTCTTACGTGCGGGATTATGATTTCAGCGTCCTGCTGCTGGAGCACAACAAGAACCAGCAGCACTTCAGCATTCCGGAAAAGTTTGGCGAACTGCACGGCAATATCTTCCGCCATTTTGTGAGTTCACCGGAATACAAAGAGAACTTCACAAAAGGACCGGTGATTTGCCTGAGCGTCTCCAGCAAAGACACCTATCGCCGCACCGGTAACCAGCACCCCGTGCTGGGCGTTGAGTACCGGCCGGATGGCGAATCGCTTACGGAGCAGTACTTCGCGAAGATGGGCCTGAACGTGCGCTACTTCATGCCGGAACACAGCGTGGCGCCGTTCGCGTTCTTCTTTACCGGGGATTTACTGAGCGACTACACCGATCTCGAACTGATCGCCACCATCAGCACGATGGAGACGTTCCAGAAGATCTATCGCCCGGAAATTTATAACGCCAACTCGGCGGCCGGACTGTGCTACCAACCGGATCTGAACCAGCAGGATCACTCCTTAACCAAAATTGTGTATGACCGGGAAGAGCGAAGCCGTCTGGCGATTGAACAGGGTCGATTTACCGAAGAGTACTTCATTAAGCCTTACAAACAAATTCTTGAGCAGTGGTCTGATAACTACACGCTTTAATACATCAAAAAAGGTCTTTTATTATGAAAACATTGCTCCCGACTTCAACGGCTGGCAGCCTGCCAAAGCCGACCTGGCTTGCGCAACCTGAAACGCTATGGTCACCCTGGAAATTGCAGGATCAGGAACTGCTGGCAGGCAAGCAGGATGCGCTGCGCCTGTCTCTGGATGAGCAGATCCGTGCGGGAATCGATATCGTCAGCGACGGGGAACAGACCCGCCAGCATTTCGTCACCACCTTTATTGAACACCTGAGCGGCGTCGATTTTGAGAACCGCCAGACGGTGCGCATTCGTAACCGCTATGACGCGAGCGTGCCGACCGTGGTCTCCGCCGTCGCGCGCCAGAAACCGGTCTTCGTCGACGATGCAAAGTACCTGCGCCAGCTCACGGACAAGCCTATCAAATGGGCTCTGCCGGGGCCAATGACCATGATCGACACCCTGTACGATGCGCACTATAAAAGCCGCGAAAAGCTGGCCTGGGAATTCGCCAAAATCCTCAACCAGGAAGCGCGAGAGTTAGAGGCCGCAGGCGTGGATATTATCCAGTTCGATGAACCGGCGTTTAACGTCTTTTTTGATGAGGTCAACGACTGGGGCATCGCCGCGCTGGAGCGCGCCATTGAAGGGCTGAAGTGCGAGACCGCGGTCCACATCTGCTACGGCTACGGCATCAAGGCCAATACCGACTGGAAAAAGACGCTCGGATCCGAGTGGCGCCAGTACGAAGAGGCCTTCCCTAAGCTGCAGACCTCTAACATCGACATCATCTCCCTGGAGTGCCACAACTCTCGCGTGCCGATGGATCTGCTTGAGCTGATCCGCGGCAAAAAAGTGATGGTTGGCGCGATTGACGTAGCAACCAACACGGTTGAAACGCCGGAGGAAGTGGCCGATACGCTGCGTAAAGCGCTGCAGTTTGTCGATGCCGACAAGCTGTATCCGTCGACCAACTGCGGCATGGCTCCCCTCTCCCGTCAGGTGGCTAACGGCAAGCTGAGAGCACTCAGCGCTGGCGCAGAGATTATCCGCAAAGAGCTTGGCGCGTAATCCCCTTACCTTTGCCAGTAAAGCGGCGTACCAAAACGCTCGACGTAATAATCAATCACCGCCCTGACGTTCAGGGGCGGATGTCGGGCATCAGGGTAGATCGCCGCGATCGCCTGCTGTTCCGTATTGATGGCACACTCCAGCGTGGGCAGGAGCGGAATCAGCTCACCGCGCTGAAGCGGCTCGCTCACCAGCCAGTCCGGGAACAGCACAATCCCCATCCCGCCCCGCGCCGCAGCCAGCAGCGCTTCCGCATTATTCGAGGTCATCAATGGCGTCACGGGATAGTGTACCCACGCCTCGCCCGCTCTGCGCAACAGCCAGCGGTTAGGCCCTGACGATCCGCGATAGACAAGACAGTGATGCCGATTCAGATCGTCCGGCCCTTCAGGCGCACCGTGTCTACGCACGTAATCTGGCGACGCGGCCAGATGATACACCTGCTGCCCGAACACCCGCGCCCGAAACGAGGAGTCCGTCAGTACGCCAATGCGGAAGATAAGGTCTGCCGCATCCCGGTGGGGGTCAATGAAATCATCGGTCAGCGTCAGCTCTACGCTCAGGCGAGGATAGCGTTCCGACAGGCCGGGAAGTCCTGGGGCTATATGCTTCTGGCCGAAAAACACCGGTCCGTTAATGCGGATCGCACCGGACGGTTCCACCGCCCGCGCGTCCAGCTCCCGGCGCGCCTCTTCCAGGTTTTCCGCCATTGACCGGGCGTAGCGAATAAACAGATGACCGCTTTCCGTGGGAATGACGGCCCGCGTATTGCGATAGAAAAGCTGCTGCCCGAGCGCATCCTCAAGCTGGTGGATCACGCGCGATATCTGCGAGGCCGATATCCCCTGCCGCCGCGCCACGACGGAGAAGTTCTGCGCTTCATACACGTCGATAAAGATCAGCAGCGCGCGGATGTTGATGTTGCTGGCGTCAACCATTAATGCATTTCTCGCAAAGGTGTTTACTGCATTATGGCATTTTTCTCATTGAACAACCCACGTAATCTTCTTCGCCTGAAAACGGAGGAAGAAGAATGCAGTTTGTTTTGATTTTACTGGTGATTGCTGGCGGGATGGGCCTCTCCGTCGAGGCGGGCCTGCTGGGACCTCTGGGGGGAAAGGTCGGGGATTTATGGGCGACGTTCAGCATTTTTGGCGTCGGCGCCGCGCTAACGTTTCTGCTTATGCTGTTTTTCAGCCCGCGCAACAGCCCGTCGTTTTTCGCACAGCCTGGCTGGCAGCTGCTCGGCGGCGTGCTCGGTCCGGTATACGTGGTCATCCTGACCGTGGCGACACCCACCATCGGCATCGCCATGACCATGATTGGCATTCTGGCCGGCCAGGTCTTTAAAAGCCTGATCATTGATCATTATGGTCTGCTGGGTTCGCCGCACAGGAAGATAAACGCAAAGCGCATTATTGCACTGGGGTTCATTATTGCGGCACTGGTTCTGGTCGCGCAGGGGTAACGTATGACACTGATTATGATTCTTCTGGCCGTCTGCGGCGGCGCAACGCTAAGCATTCAGGCCGCCATTAACGGCCAGCTCGGCAGCAGCGTGGGGGTATTTAAAAGTGCGTTTCTGACCTTCTCCGTCGGCGCGCTGGTGACCGCCCTGCTGATTTTCTTCTTTGAGCCTAAGCAGGCCGTCAGCCTGCTGGACGTGCCGAAATGGCAGCTTCTCGGGGCAATGTTTGGCGTGCCTTATATTGTGATTATGGTCGTGGCGGTGCAGCGTATCGGCACCGCCGTCGCCACGGTGGCGGTCATCTTTGGCCAGCTCGCCATGAGCATGTTGATTGATCACTTTGGCTGGCTGGGTAATCCCGCCATTTCGTTTTCAACGAGTCGTCTGGGGGCGGTAGTCTGCCTGGGGATTGCGCTTGTCTTTATTTACTCGGGTAGTAAAACCCGCACCGACAGGACATGAGATCGCATCTTTCGGACTGAGGGCTCCCCAGAAAATTTTTACCGAAAGCGATTAAGTTTTTTTAAAGTGAAGCAATTACTTGCAGCCATGCCCTGGTCCGGCTGTAAATCGCCGAAGCGTTTCCGTAAGGCCGGGGCGAGGCGCAGGGATGCGCCGAGAGGGCGTGGCCTGCAGGGATGCAGGCTCATGCCCGACCCGATAGCCTGAAGGAATAAGCTGAGGGTACCGCGAAGCGGCGATTTACCGCCGGGAGCCCGGGTCGCCAGGGTGGTGGCGACTGAGCCACCCTGGCACGTTCACCGGTCATGTCGTTACAGAGTAGCAAGGAACATAAAGTGAACGGAAATACCACCTTAGCCGTATGTTCCCCTCACCCTAACCCTCTCCCCATAGGGGCGAGGGGATTGTTCACTGCTCGTATCATCACTCTTTACGGGTAAAGAACAGCGTCACCGTGGCGACGGTGACGCCCAGTTTCTTCATCTCGGTTTTATTAAACAGATGGTTCTCATCCTGCAGGTACATCCAGTCGTCAAAGTTCAGTAGCCAGGTGCTGCCGTTGGCCTTCACGTTCATGCTGTAATGCCAGTTGAACGCGTTGCCTGCGGCCTGCCCCGTCGCTACCCCTTCGATATCCCCCGCCGTGCCCTCGTAGCTATCGTTCCCCAGGCGCCGGATATGCCAGATCCGCTGCTGCTTCTCGCCGTCGTCGTAAACGAAGTGCTCGTTCAGGGTCAGCGTATCGCCGATAACGTCCCCGGCAATCTCAACGTGAAAACGTCGGATCTGCTTGCCGCTGCGATCCTGCACCATCCCCCACGCTTCGGTTTTGCCCTGGAAGAAGTGGAAGATATCCAGCCGCGGCTGCTGGTGGCGGTACTCGGTCACCTCTGTGCTACAGCCCGCCAGCAGCATCGTTAATGCCAGCACCATCATCAGGAAACGTTTCATTTTTGGCCTCCGATTAACTGCTGACGCAGCTCAGGATATTGCGTACGGGGAGCCAGCCAGATGGCCAGAAAGCGGGTACTGAACGCTTCTGACTGGCGTGGTCCCAGGGGAATAAAGGTTTTCTGAAGGGTCGGATCGCGGTACCAGAACTGCCCCTGCTGGTCATCAAGGACAAACGCCAGCTGTGAGCCCGGTCGAACATCCGGCCACAGCGACCGGAGCATCCGCAGCCAGGCTTCGCTTTGCGGTTCCTGCGCCAGGATCCCCTGCGCCTGCCACTGGTCGCGGGTCGCCTCGACCAGCTCATCGCGATCGATGTCGCGCGCATAGGTAATTATCAGCGCCTGATCCTGGTTCTCCCGACCGTAACGCCCGTCCGGCGTACGCAGCTGGGAGGTGTAGACGGTGAACGGCCCCCAGGTGAGCGTGGCATCACCCACCTTACGCCACGCCAGCCAGTCGGCGGCCTGGGCCGCAGGCATGGCGATCAGCCAAAGCAGCAAAATCGCAGCTCTCATTTTTGTCTCCCCATCAGCAGGTGGAAAAACAGCATCAACACCAGCCAACCCGGCGCCATCCAGCTGACGACGATAAAAGTCGGCTCCAGAAATGTGATGGCATCCAGCCGCTCGCCAATCAGATACGCCACCGGGCCACCCACGGCGGCCAGCAGGGTCAGCAGCCAGCCGGGCAACGTGGTGGTGCGCGTAAGCTGCGTCCAGACGGTGGCGAACATCAGCCACAATGCCACCATCCATAGCGGCATCAGAGACTCGCCCGTGAAGGCTATCAGTCCCGTCAGCGCCCAGAGCGTATCCAGCAAACTGCCCGCCGCGGCCAGCCCGATGGCGTAAAAACGGTATACAGACGGCAAGAGCAGGCACGCCAGGAGCGCCAGCGCGAGCCAGATAATCAGGCCCTTTTCGCGAAAGAGCACCACCAGCGTCCAGTAAAGATCGAACGCGACAGCCAGCAGAAAGACCTGAAGATATCGTTTCATACGCGCTCGGCGGTCAGCTGCACCACGCTGATGGTGCGGGCGTTAAACCCGGCTTCGCAGTAGCCAAAGTAGTACAGCCACATGCGGCGAAACCGCTCATCAAAGCCGAGCTTTTCAATCTCCTGCCAGGCGTGGACAAAGCGCTGTCGCCAGTGCGCCAGCGTGCGGGCGTAGTCCGGCCCCATGTCGAACAGATTGCGCACCACGAAATCGGTGTGGCGCGTCATCAGATCGTTCATCGCGGTGATGCTCGGCAGAAAACCGCCGGGGAAAATGTAGCGCTGGATAAAATCGACGCTTTTGCTGTAGTCGCGATAGCGCTGGTCCTGAATGGTGATGGCCTGAATCGCCATGCGTCCTCCCGGGCGCAGCCGCGCCTGGCAGGTACGGAAGAACGTGGGCAGATAGCGCTGCCCGACAGCTTCAATCATCTCTATCGAGACCAGCTTGTCATACTGCCCGGTGAGGTCGCGATAGTCGCAGAGCAGCACCTCGACCCGCTCCTGCAGTCCGGCGCGGGCAATTCGTTCGGTCGCCCAGACGTATTGCTCCTGCGATAGCGTGGTGGTGGTCACCCGACAGCCATAATGACGGGCCGCGTATTCCGCCATCGCTCCCCAGCCAGTGCCAATTTCCAGCAGATGATCGCCCGGTTTCAGCGCCAGCTGTTCGCACAGACGCGCCATTTTGGCCTGCTGGGCCGCCGTGAGATCCTGCTCGTCCTCTGTAAACAAGGCGCTGGAATAGAGCAGCTCCTTATCCAGAAAATGGGCATAGAAGGTGTTACCCAGATCGTAATGGGCGGCAATATTTTCACGCGCCTGCGCGCGGGAGTTTCGTCGCGTCCAGTGGCGTAGCCGCTCCAGCGGCCTGCCGAACAGACGGAACCCGTTTTCCAGACGGCCAAGCACCTCGCCGTTGAGCGCCAGAAGTTCCAGTAGCGGCGTAAGGTGCGTAGTTTCCCATTCGCCGTCCATCCAGGCTTCTGCCGCGGCAAGGCTCCCGCCCGTTAAGACGCGCCAGTAGACGCCGGGCGTCAGGATCTGTACGTCGGCATGCAGCGCGGAGGCTGACTCACCAAAATGAAAGGTCTGCGCCCCCTCTCGCAGCGTGAGCGAGCCACCGCGGATACCGCTTAACAGACGAAAAAGCAGCCAGCGCGCAAGGCGCACGTTGCGCGGGATATCGGGTTCTAACGCAAAGACGGGATCGGTCATGAGCGTTCACTCCTGCTGACGGGATGGTTATACAGCGGCACGCGCTTGAGCCACAGGCGCAGCGCCTGCCAGTAAATGGCGAAAACGGTTTTCAGGGTCATAAGCGGGATGCGCAGGAGCAGCGAACGCAGCGCGGGGCGCGTCATAGGCTCCCGGCGCAGCGCCAGCGTGGCGTCGAACACCTTCGCCTCCTGATGATTTTCAATGTGCATATGCAACGTGTTATCCGGCTCGTTAAAGCGCCAGTGGTAGGTCATGTCCATCGGATTGAAGGGAGAAACGTGAAACGCTTTTTCCGTAGGCTGGGCATGTTGCCCGTCGACCGCGTAATAATGACGTTCGTTCCACGGCGTGTTGCGGACCTCCGCCAGCAGCCAGCGCAGGATTCCCCTCCCGTCATAGCAGTAGTAAAAGTTGACCGGATTGAAATGAAAGCCGAAATAGCGCAGCTGCGTCAGGAGCATGACCCGCCCGTCCGGACGTTCCCCGGTCAGGCTCTCCAGCCTGCTCAGCACGTTCTCTTTAAGCGGCGTGCCGAGCGGATAGTCCGCGTCATGGAAAGAGGCGGCAGCAAAGCGATTGCGCCGCACACCGACGGACGCGAGCAGCGGCAGCTCATCGAGATCCAGCCAGGCCATAAAGACGCTGTAGCGAAATTCATGGGTTTTCGGCTGCAGGCGGCGGTGGCGTAATACGCCGTGGTAAAGGCAGCTGTTCATCTCAGTTCCCCTCCCCGGCCGCTATCGCATTGACCACGTCCAGCGCGCTGCGCACCCCGTCCTCATGAAAACCGTTGTACCAGTAGGCTCCGCAGAACCAGCTCCGCCGGCGGCCGTTGATCTCGCCGCGCCGCGCCTGCGCCCGCCAGCTTTGCGGGTTAAACAGCGGATGCTCATAAACGAAGCGTTGCAGAACGAAGCGCTCATCAACCGCCGCGTCCGGGTTCAGGGTGACGCAGAACAGCGGGCTGCCCGCAGGCAGCCCCTGCAGGATATTCATGTTGTAGGTGACACAGGCGCTGGCCTGCGCATGCTCGCTCAGGCGGTAGTTCCAGCTGGCCCAGGCGCGCGGCCGCACCGGCAGCCAGCGCGAGTCGCTGTGCAACACAACCTCGTTGCGCTGCCAGCCGATATCGCCCAGCACCTCGCGCTCTGCGGTGGTCGGGTCGTCAAGCATGGCCAGCGCCTGAGCGGAGTGGCAGGCAAATATCACCTGATCGAAGGTATGGCTGCCGTTTTCGAGCTGGAGCGTGACCCCGCGCTCGTGGCGGCTCACCTGCTGAACCGGCGTATTGAGATGCAGCGTCAGCCGATCGCCCAATTTGTCCAGCATCGCGCGGATATACTCCCGCGAGCCGCCCGGCACCACGTACCACTGCGGGCGATGAGTGATATCAAGCAGACCGTGGTTTTGGAAGAAACGTAAAAAGAGCGGCAGCGGGAAGCGCGTCATCTCCTGCAGCGACGATGACCAGATGGCGGCCCCCATCGGCAGAATATAGTGGCGCGCAAAAAACGGCGTAAAGCCGTGCTGGTCCAGAAACGTCTGCAGCGTGGCGTTCGGATCCACTTCCCCGTCCAGCGCCTGTTTTGCCAGGCAGTTAAAGCGTACGATCTCGCCCAGCAGCCGCCAGAATGCCGGATTCACCAGGTTTCGACGCTGGGCAAACAGCGACGTCAGCGTGTGGCCGTTGTACTCAAACCCCGTCGCGGGGTCGTGCACCGAAAAGCTCATCTGCGTTTTTTGCCCGCTGATGCCCAGCTCGCTGAGCAGGCCCATAAAGCGCGGGTAGGTACGGTCGTTGTAGACGATAAACCCGGTATCGATCGCGTATGTACCCTGTGGCGTCGTCACGTCAACCGTTGCGGTATGGCCGCCCGGCGTGGATCCCGCTTCAAACAGAGTCACCTGATGGTGTCCGGCCAGCCGCCAGGCACAGGTCAGCCCGGCAATGCCGCTGCCGATAATCGCAATGTTCATGAACGCACCATCCTGCGCAGCAGCGTGCGCTGAAGAAACGCAGGCAGCCCGGAGAGCAGCCGCAAAATGAAGCCAAACCCGGACGGAAACGCGATGTGCATTTTCCCGGCCGCCAGTCCGATACGGATCGCCTTCACCGCCTCGTCGACGGTCACCCTGCCCGGCATGGCAAAATCGTTTTTTTGCGTCAGGGGCGTATCGACAAAGCCCGGAGAGACAACCGTGACGGCAATCCCTTTTGGCTCCCAGTCCAGGCGCAGGCTCTCGGCAAACCAGCTCAGCGCCGCTTTGGACGCGCCGTAGGCCTCTGCACGCGGGAAGGGAAGCCAGTGCGCCATCGAACTCACCAGCACCACACGGTTACCGGCAACCAGCTGCGATTGTAGCGCCTCAAGGCAGTTCACCGGCCCAAGGAAATTGGTGTTCATGACCCGCTCCACCAGCGCCGCATCCACCACGCCACCGTCGAGGTATTCGCAGGTACCCGCGCAGAGAATGATCAGGTCGGCGTAGCTGCCGGTCAGCGCCTGGCGACAGGCATCCCTGTCCGTCATATCGAACAGGCGCACGGTGAGATTGGGGCAGGTCTGATGCAGCGCTTCCAGACGCGCCGGATCGCGCCCGCAGGCAATCACATGGTAGCCGTCAGCAGAGAAGGATTTCGCCAGCCCGGCGCCAATCCCCGAGCTTGCGCCGGTAATCAACACCGTCTTCATGATTTCACCCTCCGCTTCACGCCGCGAACCGCCCAGCCCAGCAGAGGAAGATGTTCGTAGATCATCTCTCCCGCATCGTAGTAGTCCCGCTGGCGCGTGATGAGATCGTTTTCCGTCTCCACCACCGAGCACCCCGGCAGATCGAGCGGTTCGCCTCCGGCAATGCGCGGATGCGACCAGTGCATCACCCAGGTGACAACAAACCGGTTCCCGCTGCAGAGCGGCGGATCGATAGAAAAACGGCAGTTCTCGACGTTGGCCAGCAGATGGGTGAAATAGCGCTGAAGCGCAAAGATACCGTTGTGCTCACCGAAGGGATCGATAAGCGTGGCATTCGAATCATAAAGCCCAGCCAGCGCGGACGGCGGCTGGCTATCCAGTGCGGCGTAGTACTCGACAAACCGACTCACGACAGAGGGCAAAGTGCTCATGGGTCACATCCTGGCTGTAAACAACGTGGCGTAATCGCATAATTAAAACTTACACAATTAACGTTATTTGTCCAAGTTTGTGCAAGTTTATTTTTTATTATTCATAAATATCAATTAGTTGAAAGATCATTCATTTGAAGGTTTTGTAGGCCGGGTAAGGCATAGCCGCCACCCGGCTTTCACTCACTTTCAGGTTATCCTTAAGGCAAATTCAGCGGTCATCTTCCAGGCTTATCCTTTTTATTCATAAGGATGCCTGACATGAAACGTTTCTTTCTCTCCCTATTCTCAAGCCCGGAATCCTTACTGCAGGTGATGAGCCAGCAGGAAATTATTGAAGCCGTGGAAGATGGCGACCGCATCATCATCGACCAGGACGGGAACGCCTCGGTGAACTACAAGAGCAATGAGGTGCGGCAGGACTTTCTGCGTCACGTTAACGCGCTGAAGAGGGCCTGATATGGGAACGGCGATATTTATGGTGCTGATGGTCTGCGGGTACTGGTACACCAGTCGCGACCTGTCGACCCGCTTTAAAATCAAGCGTTCCTTCGGCTGGGATGTCTATTTTCTCGTTGCGCTTTACGGCTGTATTTTCGTTCTGCAAGGGGTGATTGCCACGGGGCTGCTCTGGCTGCTGTTGCTTAGCCTTTCCGCCGCCAACAACGCTTTTCACTTTGCCTCACCGAAATACACCGACTGGCAAATCGACTTTATGAACTGGAGTTTTTTAGGCATTCAGGCGCCGGTGGTGGTGATGCTGGCGTTTGCCATCCTGTTTTGTCTCTACCGGTCTAACTGGGCAGGCAGCGCCAGGCTGGACGGCGAGAGCCGGAAAAAGCTCTACAAACGGCTTGCGCAGGCGAGCGGGATCGAGCAACTGCTCTATCAGTGTATGGAGCAAGGCGAGCTGGCGCAGGTCACGCTCCGCTCGAGGCGGATATACGTGGGTATGATCCACACCGCGACGCTGGAATATGAAAAAACGGCCAATATCGTGCTGATCCCGATGTTGAGCGGGTACCGGGACGAGAAGACGATGAACCTGCGCATCGAGAATAATTACAGCCGGTGGTACGCCGAGCATGACATTACGCTCGACTCAGAACCCCGCAGCGCCATGTCATTCCGTAAGGTGATTTTACTCAATCAGATTGAGAGCATCTCGCTGTTCGATCCCGCCAGCGCCAGCGCGCTGTCGCTGGCACAGCGGGACGAGAGCCCTGGCCCTAAAGAGACATCCCCATAATTCTGAGTATGCTCTGCTGTGAGGCTGTTTCAAAAAGGACGTTCTTAATGCAGAGCATGCCCTGCTTCTTGTAGAACCGGTACGCTCCTGCGTTCTGCTCAAGCACTTCCAGCCAGAGATAGTCCTTTCCCCTGCTCCGGGCCATGTCGATAATTTTATTGAACAGGTCCTGACCATAGTTCTTGCCGGTCTCGGCAGGATCGAGGTAGAGCTTGTTGAGGAGAACGCCCCTCTTGTCCGTTTCGGGAAGCATGGCGTCCCAGGTCACTTTCATAAACCCCACTGGCCGATCGGTCTCTGCAACATACCAGGAAACAGCGTTATCTTTCAGGCTCTGTTCAAGTACAGAAACGGCATACTCGCCGTCCAGAAAGGCCTTCATCTCGGCGTCTGATACCCACAGATGCTGAAAATGGGCGGGGTATATGCGGTATCCAAGTTCGCTTAAGAGCGCAGAATCGGCCCCGCTGGCCTGTCGAATTCGAAGAGTCATGGAAGATATCCCTGGTCATCACCCGCGTTGGGCATGTTGATAGAGGTCCCAGCGGTTGCCGTAAATATCTTCAAACACCACCACCATACCGTACTCTTCCTCACGAGGTTCTTCACAAAAATGAACGCCTTTTGCTTTCATGGCATGGTAATCGCGCCAAAAATCATCCGTCTGAAGGAACAGGAAAACTCGGCCACCGCATTGATTACCGATAAAACCTTCCTGCCTCTCGTTAGACGCACGAGCCAGCAAAATATTGCAGTCGCTTTCCGGGTTGGGCGAGACGACTACCCAGCGTTTACCGGGTTGAGGCGTATCTTCTACGAGGGTAAACCCCAGCTTGTCGGTGTAGTATTCAATGGCACGATCGTAGTCATCAACCACAATAGCCACGCAGCCGAGGCATCGTTTCTGTGTTCTCATTTCCGTTACCTTTACTCTAAATGGTTATGCTCAGCGCTTTTCCACAGAATACGCGCGCGTGAAAATATTTTACAGATTGATCAGTCTGCTACGTACGCTCCAGGCTCAGACACACTAAAACGGGTGGGTGAAAGACCGCTTTCGATCGCGCTAATCTGCCCCTGAAGAAGGGATGATGGGTGATAAAAAACATATGGAAATTATTTTGATGCGCCACGGCGAACCCGAATACAGGGGCGCGGGAAAGGTGTCGTACAGGGAAATGGCGGGATGGATCGACAGCTATAACCGCTCTTCAACGGGCAGCGACAGACCTTCGGAGATGGCTCAAATCCTCGCGTACCGCGCACTGACGTTTCTCAGCAGCCCTCTCCCGCGAGCCCTTTCATCGTTGAAAACGCTGGGGTGTGAACCGGGCTTAATTGATGAGGTTTTTCGGGAAGCAGAGCTGCCGGTGTTCCGTATTCCGGGGTTACGGCTATCGCCTTTTAACTGGGCAGCGCTGTTTCGCGTTCTTTGGCTCTGCGGCCTGTCTGGCGAGTCAGAGTGCGTGAGCGTCGCAAAAGAACGTGCCGTTAAGGCGGCAGAAATCCTGGTGAATGTCGCGAAGGACTCTGACGGCCCCGTCTTGCTCATGGGGCACGGAATGATCAATCGGTTTATTGCGAAGGAACTGATCGCATCAGGCTGGAAAGAACAGACTTCCCCGGTAACCGGTTACTGGGGAGGGGGGTTTACAGCCTTGTGTAAGGGCACATACTGACACCGAGGATTTTTTCATCCTCGGCGCTTGGGTCATAGCGTCTGGCCAAGGATAACGCGATCGAACAGACGGTCTCCCAACCAGAGACGCATGCGGATGAGCATCTTTGCATACTTGCCGGCTGCATAACGTGTACGCGGATGAGGGCTTTTAACGGCGCGGGCAACCACGTCCGCAATCACCTTCGGGTCGCTGCCTCTGCCATTCCCGTATGCATTTTTGACCGATTTAGCCACTTTCTCCACGAGGCGAGCGTAAGGGCCATTTGCTGAACGTTTAACTATATTGCCACTGACCACATCACCAAAGCCTGTCTCGATTAAACCCGGTTCAACAATCACAACCTTAATGCCAAATTCAGCCACTTCAAGACGCAGACAGTCAGACCATCCCTCAAGCGCATGTTTCGTTGCGTGATACCAGGCTCCCAGAAGGGTGTAAATCTTACCCCCCATAGAGGTGATATTAATAATGTAACCGCTGCGTCTGGCGCGCATGGCCGGGATCAGCAGTTGCGTAAGGCGGGCCGCACCAAACACGTTAACCTCAAACTGATAGCGAGCTTCATCAATACCAATCTCTTCTACCGGTCCATAGAGCCCAAAACCCGCGTTGTTGACCAGTACGTCAACCCCACCTGTCTGCGACATGATGGTATTCACGGCAACCACAATGTCTTCATCACGTGAGATATCCATCCGCAGAGGGTACGCGCCAAGCTGGGCGAGATCGTGCATTTTCTCAACGCTACGGGCAGCAGCGTAAACCTGATAGCCATCCTGAATAAGACGACGGGCGATGGCTTTGCCCATACCTGACGATGCACCGGTGACCAGCGCAGTTTTTTTGTCCTGAGTAAACATAGATACCTCGGTGAGTAGACTGTGGCTAGTTTGCTCTCCTTCGATCTCATGTTAACTAGCGTATCGCGCCATTTGACTCGCAAACTGCGCCATCAGAGCGATAAATACGCACGTGTTTACTCAAGACGCATGGCTGTCCTGGCCGCTTCAGGAGTCTGGCCCGTCCAGGTCATAAATGCGCGATAGAAGGAGTTAGGATCTTCGAAACCCAGCAAAAACGCGATCTCATACCCGGAAAGACGCGTATTACGAAGATAATGACGGGCCAGGTGTTCACGACACGCGTTGACAAGGTTGCGAAAGTTTTCCCCTTCCTGCTCAAGCCTTCGCTGCAGCGTGCGTTTGCTCATTCCCAGACGCTCAGCCGCTTTTTCAATAGTCGCTTCGTTACCGGGAATTAGCTCCAGGAGTACCGCTCGTACGCGCTCGGCGGTTGAAGCCCGTTCATTTAACTGACCGAGACGACGCTGCAGTTCCGGTTCAAATACCTGCCACATTCCCTCATTGACCGTTAAAAAGGGTCGAAGCGCATCGGCTGCGGAAAAGCTGATGGCGGGCTGTTCTCCGTATTGCACGTCAGCACCAAAGAAACGCGAAAAGTGGCTGTTCTGAACCGATGACGGTAGCGCAGAAACGCAGATCCGTAAGGGGTTAACCGGTTCGCGCGTTCCCAGCCGCAGAAGCTTGAGCAGGAAGCCCAACTCTGCCACCTGGAGAAACGGCGGAATAATTGTCGCAAAAAGCCAGCGCGGTGAGACGGTAAGGTTGCCGTTTTGGTCGACTGTTGTCTCCAGAACCATGGGAGCAATAAGCTGTTTATATCTGGCCAGACGCTGGACAGCCTGCATCATATTGCTGCTACACAGTGCGGCAAAAAGGGGCGGATCAAACACATCCGCAGAGATCAACTCAATGAGCGGGACGGGAAAGGCAGGATCGTTCGTTTCAGCCTCCAGCGCATTCCAGAAGCGAATGTATTCATTCGTATCGAGTCCCCGCGCTTTTTGTAAAAAGAGATCGTCAGGTAATCCTGCCCTGCGGAGGATGCGTTCTGGCTCAAGCCCCGCGTCTTTCAGCAGCGTTTTCCAGCTTATATCGAGAGCGAAAGTACGGTTATAGGCCATTTGCTCATTCCGGTGTGAAGGTTATTCAACGCTTAGTGTTGTTGTGTTGCTGGCGTTTGTCAGTCGTCTCAGGTGTAAACATTATTTGCCCCCTAAAAACGCTGCTTCTAGTGCCCTCTTCAACGACGTGATGACCTCATCCGTCTCCATGCCCATCTGCGCATGAATAATGGCGCCGTCAATGAGCAGCATGATTTCATTGACGACGCGCTCATCCGCGATGGTCGTCAGCGACGCAATAATATTCTTTGTTTCGATTTTATGATCGCGGCATATCGCTTTTATTTCGCTTTCAATATCTTCGGATTTGGCTTCGGCGCTGGCATTAATAAACGCACAGCCGTGGAACTCCGGCGAAATAAACCATTCACAGAGCGTTGCAGAAATCGCATCAGCAGGTATTTCGCCGTCATCGAGATGTCGGCGCAGCGTGGATTCAAACCAGTTAATCCATATTTCATGCCGATAGTGCAAATAGGCGAGAATAAGTAAACTTTTGCTCTGAAAATGGCGATAAAACGTCACCTTCGTCACTTTCGCCTCTTTAATCAGCGTATCCACCCCCGTCGCCCTGAAGCCCGTGGAATAAAACAGATCGTGCGCCGTCAGTAATATTTTATCCCGGACGCTAATTTTTGTTTCGTTGCCTGCGTGTTCAGTTTTCATTTTTTCGACAGCCTCAAAAAGGGTGTTGACAGCGTTATTTTTCAGGCATAGATTACCCCAGGTAGACAGATCTGTCTACATAAAATCACACTGAGGTAACCGCCATGAACACACGTCCTCCTTTACCGCCCTTCACCCGTGAAAGCGCCATCGAAAAAGTCAGGCTGGCAGAAGATGGCTGGAACAGTCGCGACCCGGCGAAAGTCGCGCTGGCCTATACGCTGGATACCCAATGGCGCAACCGCGCAGAGTTCGCCACCAACCGTGAAGAGGCCCGGGCGTTTCTGGAGCGGAAATGGAAAAAAGAGCTGGACTATCGTCTGATTAAAGAGCTGTGGGCCTTTACGGAAAACCGCATCGCGGTCCGCTATGCCTATGAATGGCATGATGATTCAGGCAACTGGTTCCGCTCGTACGGCAACGAAAACTGGGAATTCGACCCGGACGGCTTGATGAAGCGCCGCTTTGCCTGCGTAAACGATATGCCGATAAAAGAATCCGAGCGACTGTTCCACTGGCCGCTGGGCAGACGCCCGGACGATCACCCGTCGCTGAGCGATCTGGGCTTATAGAATTTTTACATCACTCCGGGGCGCCCCGGAGTGATGGGTTTAGAGTGCGCCCAGCTGTTTCATCAGCGTCAGGTTGTCCTCAATATGCCAGTTTGCCGCAATTTTACCGTCGCGGACTTCATAAATATCCGTAGCGATGAAATCTATTTTCTGCCCTTTTCCTTTCAGCGTGCCAAATGTCCCGGTGAATGTGCCGTAAAAATGCAAATGCGAAACCACGCGAGTGCCTGAAATAATCATCTGCTCAACGTCACAGCGTAAGTCCGGCACGGCGGCACGAAACGCCCGGGAGGCTAAAATAGCGCCTTCAGGCCCTTGCTTACGACCTTCCGGGGGCGTTTTATCGATGAAATTCACCGCCAGCGCATCACGCGCCAGGGATTCTTCTCCCGTATTCCAGAACGTTGCATATTCTCTGGCAACGGCTTCATTCGCCCTTAATTTCGCCTGGGGTAAGCTCTTATCAACAATAAGCTGTTTCGGCTGAAGCCATTCCAGCTGCGCCGAAAATGTGGTGCCGGACAGACCGGCAAGAATAAGCATCGCCACAGCTGGACGAAAACACGTCGTATATTTCATGATGTCTCTCAACAGAGTATTACGTTACCCGCAGACGATTTCCTGCGGTTCAAACCGGCGGGGATTCAGTTAATTAACGCCCCGCCCTCAATATCAATGACCGACCCCGTGACAAAGGGATTGTCCATGGCGAAGAGATATCCTTGCGCGATGTCCTCCGCCCTTCCCCAGGCTTTGGCTGGCAGGGTATCCGCCGCGCCGGCGAGCATTTTTTCCCGCGCGGCGGCGTCCATCCCCGCATACGCTTCCGTGTCGGTCAGCCCCGGACTCACGACGTTGACGCGCAGCGGGGAAAGCTCCTTCGCCAGCACTTTTATCGCGGCCTCAATGGCGGCATTCATCGTTGTTTTTACGATGGCGCCCGCCACGGTGCGGCGCGCGACAAAGCCGCTGGTAAAGGTCAGCGTACCGCGGGGAGCGATGTTCCCGCTGAGATAGCGGGCGACATTCAGACTTCCCCAGAATTTTGTATCAAAGGCCTGTCTTGCCGCACGGAGATCCAGTCCGGAAAGCAGCCCGCCCGGCGCCTGTGAACCCGCCGTGACGACAATATTATTGACCTCGCCCAGCGTTTCACTGAGCGCAACAAGCTCTTCCTCACGGCTGATATCGAGCACGAGGGTGCTAACAGACGCGGCATGAGCGCTCAGTCGTTGCCGTGCCGCGTCCAGTTTCGCGCTGTCGCGCCCAGCAAGAATAATCTCCTCACCGCGCCCGGCAAGCAGGGTGCCCACGGCGAAACCGATGCCGGAAGCGCCGCCGATAATTAAGGTTTTACGGGTCATCATGTTTCCTCCTGCTGGGTGTACGTTGAGTAATCGGTATAGCCCGTGGCGGTGCCGCCAAACAGCGTGGCGGGGTCGCGCACCTGGGCCAGCGGCAAGCGGTGCGCCAGCCGGTGAGGCAAATCCGGGTTGGCAATAAACGGTCGTCCGAAGGCAATCAAATCGGCATAGCCCGCCACCAGAATTTCTTCGGCTTTGGCAAGGTCATAGTTACCCGCGACGATCAGGGTTCCGCTGAAGGTCTCGCGAAGCGATTGACGGAAATGCTCAGGAATCTGCGGCGCGTCGTCCCAGTCGGCTTCCGCCAGGTGGATGAACGCAATCCCCTTTTGTTCGCACCAGGCCGCAAGCGCGAGTATGGCTTCAGAGACCTGCGGGTCGTTCATCCCGCGCTGGGTAATAAATGGCGAAAGACGGATGCCCGTACGTTCGTGACCTATGGCTTCGGCAATTACGCTTAACACCTCCTGAGCAAAACGGATCCGGTTCGCCAGCGAGCCGCCGTACTCATCCGTGCGTTTGTTGGAGGTTTGGCGCAGGAACTGGTCGATCAGATAGCCATTTCCGCCGTGGATCTCCACGCCATCAAACCCGGCCTGAACGGCATTTAAAGCGGCCTGGCGGTAGTCCGCGACGATGTTCTGAATGTCCTTGCGTGAGAGCGTTCTCGGCTGCGGGCAGTCAACCATCTGGCCTTCTCCACGCTCATTCACCACCCACACCTGCGCGTCTGGCTCAAGGGCAGACGGGGCGACAGGCTTACCGTCCGGGTGAAAGCTGGCGTGCGACATTCGCCCAACGTGCCAGAGCTGCGAAAAAATCACCCCGCCCGCCTGATGCACGGCGCCCGTCGTGAGCTGCCATCCTGAAACCTGCTCCTGCGAATGGATACCGGGCGTCCAGGAGTATCCCTGGCCCTGAGGCGAGATCTGCGTGGCTTCGGTGATGATTAATCCGGCGGTGGCCCGCTGCCGGTAATACTCGGCCATCAGCGCGGAGGGAATGTTGCCCGGCTGAAGGGAGCGCGCGCGGGTCATCGGTGCCATGACGATACGATTTTTCAGCTCTTGCTGACCCAGCCTGTAACGTTCAAAGAGTGAGGTAGGTTTCATGTTTTCATCCCTTATGGTTTGGATGAAATCACTTTACAGTCGGCATCTGATTTTGATAATTACGCTAAAAATAGATGCACTTTTCGGAAAAAATGAATAATGGGTAAACTCGAAGACATGGCCTTACTGGTGGAAGTCGCCAGGGCCGGAAGTCTTTCCGCCGCCGGACGACGCCTGTCGCTTTCCCCTGCCACCATGACGGCCAGGCTGAAGGCGATTGAGGAGCGTTACCAGACGCGGCTGTTTCATCGCTCCACGCGATCCCTCACCCTGACCCGCGCAGGCGAAGAGTTTTACCACGCCGCGCTGCGCGTGCTGGAAGAGGTGCATCACGCCGAGTCGCTGCTGACGCAAAAAGAGGGCGTGCTCAGCGGCAACATTCGCCTTTCCTCTCCCTCGGACTTTGGCAGACAGTATCTCAGCCCCGCCGTCATTGAATTTTCTCGTCACCATCCTGCCGTCAAATTTTACATCTCGCTAAAAGAACACGTTGAGGATCTGGTCGCTAACCGGCTGGATATGAGCGTGCGTTTCGGTAACCTGCCGGACAGCAGCCTTGTCGTCAGAAACATCCGCCCGAACCATCGGGTGCTGGTTGCCTCCGGGGAGTATCTTAACGACCACGGCATCCCCGCCACGTTTGCAGATTTAGCCGGACACCGGTGCCTGGCGCTAGAGTCTCAGGGCGTGGTGATGAACGAATGGCGTTTTGAAAAAGAGGGAGAGGAAAACATTGTACGCGTCGAGCCCGCCATGGTGTGCGACGACGGCGCAGTGCTTCGTCAGTGGGCGCTCAGCGGGGCCGGCATCGCGGGGAAATCGTGGTGGGACGTCAAAGACGACGTTGAGGCCGGAAGACTCACGGTGCTGTTTGCCGACAGCTTCACCGGCTTTAGCCGATACGATCGCAAAGATGTCGGGCTGCAGTTTGTTTATCCGCAGCGCAGGCTGCAGCCGCTTCAGGTTACGGCGTTCAGCCAGTTTTTTCTCGACTGGCTAAAAGAACATTAATTTGTCGCCAAAATAAGAGACAGCGCCCATTTCGGTGACACCCTCAGGACTACCCTGAGAGCGGTTTTCAGGAGGAACAAAACATGAAAAAGCTTCTGATATGTTGTTTGTTTGGTAATACCGCAAACTCGCTCGCCAAAAAGATGCAGTCTCTGGCAGAACGCGAAGGCTATCCGCTGATGATTAGCGCTGTAGGGCTGGATAACTTCGCCAGCGTCGCTCCCGCGTTCGATGGGTTTCTCATCGCACCGCACATTCAGTACAAACTCGATGAGATAAAAGAAACGGTGGGTAATACGCGTTCACTCGCCATCGTTGAGAGTCTTCCCTATGCCTCTCTGGACGCGAGGAAGGTATTGGATTTCGTAAAGGAACAGATGCCTGAACTGGCTGCCTGAAATATAAGGCCGCATCGGTTCTGCGGCCTCCTCTCACCCGCCGATCAAAACACGGTTTCCCTGGACATTCTTATCATATTGCGTCCACTCTCGGCTTAAGCAAAAAACGTCTTTGTTCAGCGCAAGGGAACTGCGCTGAAACCCTCGCTTATCGTCGGCAGATAGATGCCTTCGTGCGTGAAAAACAGTGATACACTTACCCCACCGGGTTGATCGTCCCATCTGAAGGGCTCATGATCAATGACGGTAACCAAAGTACGAAATGGTCACTCGTTGTTAATCGTCGCCTGTCACGCTAAGCTTACATAATGACTAAAACTATGAACGCCCCATCAATACGTGGTCCACTTGACCATTCTGTCAGAGAGCAAATCGTCGAAGCGGCTTTTGAGCACTTCGGTCACTACGGCTATGAAAAAACCACCGTCGCCGAGCTGGCGAAATCGATCGGTTTTTCAAAGTCCTACATTTATAAGTTCTTCGATTCCAAGCAGGCTATCGGCGAGGTGATCTGCGCTAACCGCCTGGAGCTGATCATGGCGGCAGTGCTTTCCGCCCTTGAGGGTGCACCGTCAGCAAGCGAAAAATTACGCCGGCTTTTCAAAGCGCTTACCGAGGCAGGAAGCGAGCTGTTTTTCCACGATCGCAAGCTTTACGACATCGCCGCCGTCGCCGCACGCGAGCAGTGGCCGTCGACTGAACGGTATGCTGAAAGCCTGATGAAGCTGATTGAGAGCATCGTTCTTGAGGGCAGGCAGGCCGGAGAGTTTGAAAGAAAAACGCCGCTGGATGAGGTCACGCAGGCCATCCACATGGTGATGTGTCCTTTTATTAATCCCGTTCAGCTGCAGTACAACCTTGAAATGGCCCCCGCTGCCGCGGTGCTTCTCTCCTCATTGATATTAAGAAGCCTGGCCCCCTAATTTGTGACCATTGACATTTTTGGTCACTAGTCAGAGAATGCGGATACCGTCCTGTTACTTCAATAAGGTTTCCCATGCTCAGGCTCACTTCAGCCCGCGTTGCCGTATGTCTTCTGCCGTTTGCCCTGGGGGCGTGCGGCGATAATTCCGCGAGTGACGATCCGCGCACTAAGCCACCGCTTGTCAGATCCGCCTCTGTCGAGATGGCGAACCCTGCCGCCCGCGCCTTCACGGGCGTGGTGGTGGCAAGAACGCAAAGCGACCTGGGCTTCAGGGTTCAGGGAAAAATCCTCGAACGCCTGGTGGATACCGGGCAGACCGTCAGACAGGGACAGCCTTTGCTGCGTCTCGATCCTGTTGACCTGAAATTACAGGCCCAGGCGCAGCAGCGCGCGGTGGATGCTGCCCAGGCACGGGCGAGAAAAGCCACCAGCGATGAGTCGCGTTATCGCGGCCTGGTGGCGTCCGGCGCAGTGTCCGCCTCGGAGTACGATCAGATTAAAGCGGCGGCCGATACGGCCCGGGCGGATCTCAGCGCTGCCCGCGCGCAGGCCAACGTGGCGCAAAACGCCACGGGCTATGCCGTATTGCTGGCGGATTCAGACGGCGTGGTGATGGAGACGCTCGCCGAACCCGGTCAGGTCGTTAGTGCCGGACAGGTCGTCATCCGCCTTGCCAGAGCGGGACAGCGCGAAGCGCTCGTCCAGCTTCCGGAGACGCTGCGCCCTGCCGTGGGCAGCGAAGCACAGGCCACGCTTTATGGCAGTGAACAACACCCGGTCACCGCGACGTTGCGCCTGCTGTCTGACTCCGCGGATGCCACAACCCGCACGTATGAAGCCCGCTACGTGCTGGATGGTCAGCTGGCGAACGCGCCGCTGGGGGCGACCGTCACGCTCAGCATTGAAGACGCGAAAACGGAAGGTCAGGCGATGCAGGTCCCGCTGGCCTCACTCTACGATGCGGGTAAAGGGCCCGGCGTCTGGCTCATTTCCGCCCAGCCAGCAAAGGTCACATGGACGCCGGTTAAGGTGCTGAGCGTGGGCGAAGATGCGGTCCAGGTCACGGGTGGCGTGAAGCCTGGGGAGAAGATCGTTGCGTTAGGCGCCCATCTTCTGCACGAAGGTGAAGTTGTCAGGCTGGCAGAACAGCGCCATGCCGCTCCGGCGGAGAATGCACCATGAGCGGAAGCCGCTTCAATCTGTCAGCGCTGGCCGTCCGCGAGCGTTCCGTCACGCTGTTTCTGATCGTTCTGGTGACGATTGCCGGTATTTACGCCTTTTTTGGGCTCGGGCGCGCGGAAGATCCGCCCTTCACCGTGAAGCAGATGACGGCGATCGCCGTCTGGCCGGGCGCAACCGCGCAGGAGATCCAGGATCAGGTGGCCGAACCGCTGGAAAAGCGCCTGCAGGAGCTCAAATGGTATGACCGTACGGAAACCTACACCCGCCCCGGCATGGCGTATATCACCTTGTCACTGCAGGACAAAACCCCGCCTTCTGAAGTGCAGGAGGAGTTCTATCAGGCGCGTAAGAAGCTTGGTGATGAATCCCTGCGTCTTCCGGCGGGCGTCATTGGCCCGATGATCAATGATGAATTCTCGGATGTCACCTTTGCCCTCTTTGCCCTGAAAGCAAAAGGCGAACCGCAGCGGCAGCTGGTACGCGATGCCGAAGGCCTGCGACAGCAGCTTCTGCACGTTCCCGGCGTGAAGAAAGTGAACATTATCGGCGAACAGGCCGAGCGGATATATATCGCCTTCTCCCATGACCGTCTGGCCACGATGGGCCTCTCACCGCAGGATATTTTCAATGCCCTCAATAGCCAGAACGCCCTGGCCGCGGCGGGTGCCATTGAAACCCGGGGCGCGCAGATTTTTATCCGCCTGGACGGCGCGTTCGATGAACTGCAGAAAATTCGTGATACGCCTTTAGTCGCCAAGGGCAAAACGCTCACGCTGTCGGATGTGGCAACGGTTGAGCGAGGCTACGAAGATCCCCCGACGATGCTGATACGCAATCAGCATGAACCCGCCCTGCTGCTGGGCATTGTCATGCGTGAGGGCTGGAACGGCCTGGCGCTGGGTAAAGCGCTGGATGCGGAAACGGCGAAAATCAACGATAGCCTGCCGCTTGGCATGACCCTGACCAAAGTCACCGACCAGTCCGTGAATATCCGCTCCTCGGTCGATGAGTTTATGATCAAATTCTTCGTCGCCCTGCTTGTGGTCATGGTGGTCTGTTTTGTCAGCATGGGCTGGCGCGTGGGGGTGGTGGTTGCCGCGGCGGTACCGCTGACGCTGGCGGTCGTTTTCGTGGTGATGGAAGCCGCGGGAATTAACTTTGACCGCGTCACGCTGGGCTCCCTGATCCTCGCCCTCGGTCTGCTGGTTGACGATGCCATTATCGCCATCGAAATGATGGTGGTGAAGATGGAGGAAGGTTACGACAGAATCAAAGCCTCGGCCTACGCCTGGAGCCACACCGCCGCGCCGATGCTGGCCGGTACCCTGGTGACGGCCATTGGCTTTATGCCGAATGGTTTTGCCCAGTCGACCGCCGGGGAATACACCAGCAATATGTTCTGGATTGTCGGCCTCGCCCTGATTGCCTCATGGTTTGTGGCGGTGGTGTTCACACCGTATCTTGGGGTGAAGATCCTGCCGGCGATCCCCAAAGTGGAAGGGGGTCATGCCGCCATCTATAACACGCCTCGCTATAACCGTTTTCGCCAGCTGCTTGGCCGCGTTATCGCCAGAAAATGGCGCGTGGCCGGGTCCGTGGTCGCCATTTTCATTCTGGCCGTGCTTGGCATGGGGCTGGTAAAAAAACAGTTCTTCCCGACCTCCGATCGCCCGGAAGTGCTGGTTGAAGTACAGATGCCTTATGGCACCTCGATTGCGCAAACCAGCGCCGCAACCGCAAAAATAGAAGCATGGCTGGGCCAGCAGCCGGAAGCCAAAATCGTCACGGCCTATATTGGTCAGGGCTCGCCCCGTTTCTATCTGGCAATGGCTCCCGAGCTGCCCGATCCCTCTTTTGCGAAAATCGTGATCCTGACGGACAGCGAGACGTCACGTGAGGCGCTTAAGTTCAGGCTCAGGGAGGCCGTCGCCAGCGGTCTTGCACCTGAAGCCCGCGTGCGGGTAACACAACTGGTGTTTGGCCCCTACTCGCCCTTCCCGGTTGCCTGGCGCGTGTCGGGGCCGGACGTCAAACAGGTACAGGACATCGCCGAGCGGGTGAAAGCCGTGCTTCAGGCAAGCCCGATGATGCGAACCGTCAACACTGACTGGGGGTCACGCGTTCCGGTATTGCATTTCACTCTCGATCAGAACCGCCTGCAGGCGACCGGCTTAACCTCCAGCGCCGTTGCCGAGCAGCTTCAGTTCCTGTTATCAGGCGTGCCTGTCACCTCCGTGCGGGAAGATATTCGATCGGTAGACGTCGTTGCCCGCGCGGCGGGTGATATCCGCCTTGACCCGGCAAAAATCGAAGGCTTTACCCTGGTCGGCAATGCGGGACAGCGCGTGCCGCTGTCTCAAATCGGCAGGATTGAGATCGGCATGGAAGACCCGATCCTGCGCCGCCGCGATCGCACCCCCACGATTACCGTACGGGGTGATATCGCCGACAATCTTCAGCCGCCGGACGTGTCGGTCGCCATCATGAAGCAGCTCAAGCCGATCGCCGATGCGCTACCGGCCGGCTACCGTATCGACATGGCGGGTTCGATTGAGGAATCGGGTAAAGCCACGCAGGCCATGTTACCGCTGTTCCCGATCATGATTGCCCTGACGCTGCTGATCATCATTTTGCAGGTGCGCTCACTCTCCGCGATGGTCATGGTGTTCTTAACCGCGCCGCTGGGGCTGATTGGCGTCGTGCCGACCCTGCTGATATTTAATCAGCCGTTTGGCATCAACGCGCTGGTCGGTTTGATCGCCCTCTCCGGCATTCTGATGCGCAATACGCTGATTCTGATCGGTCAAATCGATCATAACCAGAAGGACGGCCTCGATCCGTTCCAGGCGGTGGTCGAGGCGACGGTCCAGCGAGCGCGACCGGTCTTACTCACCGCCATGGCGGCCGTGCTGGCGTTCATTCCCCTGACGCATTCGGTGTTCTGGGGCACGCTGGCCTGGACGCTGATCGGCGGTACGCTGGGCGGGACGATCATTACCCTCGTCTTCCTGCCCGCGATGTATGCGATCTGGTTTCGGATCCGCCCGGTTGAACAACGCGTTCAGCACGGCACGGAAAACGTGTAAACTACCATTGGTAGATAACTAATCTGAGGAAAGCATGGTTGTTAAGCGCTTAAGAAAAGAGGACCGCCGCGTGCAGCTGCTGGAGGTTGCGCGTGGAATCGTGCGTCAGCAAGGCACCGAGGCGTTGACCCTTGGCTATCTGGCAGAACGGGCCAATGTGACCAAGCCCATCCCCTACGACCACTTTGGCGATCGCGAAGGGCTGCTGATGGCGCTGTATCAGGACTATAGCGATCGGCAACTGGCGAAATTCCGCGAGACGCTGGCGGTTGACAGCAAAACGCTGGAGAAGACGATCCGCTTTTTCAGCGCGGCCTATATCGACTGTGCCATTGCCGCCGGGCCTGAAACCGGGCCAATCGCCGCGGCGCTGTCCGGTTCTCGCGCGCTGCAGACGTTCCGGGAAGCATGCGTGGCCGAATGTGCCGACTGCCTGCGCACCGCGCTTTCGCCTTTTATCGTCTTAAAAGGCGTTCAGGGGGAAGCGGTACTGACGGCCATCATTGGGGCGGCGGAGGCGCTCAGCACCGCGGCCGGCAACGGCGTGCTCGCCCGGAATGTGGCGGAAGATACGCTCAGCGGCGCCATGACCGGCGTGCTTGCGACCTACGCGAATAGCACAAAATGATCGCCGGGGGTGGATTGACACTTAAGTTACCAATAGTAACATAGGCATCTCTTCTCCCCCATTTTGAGGTTGCTATGTCTGCTACAAATGCCATGAGTAACGCGCTGATCGTGACGGCTCACCCTGTCGACACGTCCTTGTCCCATTCACTGGCCGCCCGCATTGCCGGAAAATTACGCGAGGAAGGTATGCAGGTTGAGTTCGCCGATCTGCATGCTGAAGGGTTTAATCCGGCCATGTCTCGCGCCGATCTTGACTTGTATCACGGGGATCCGAGCGCCCTCCCCGACGATATTCTGCGCGAGCAGCAGCGCGTCGAGCGTGCGGATATGCTGGTGTTTGTCTTCCCGGTGTACTGGTGGTCGGTTCCCGCGCTGTTGAAAGGCTGGTTCGACCGCGTATTGACCCTGAACTGGGCGTATAAGGTGGCCGACGACGGCCGGATTGTGGGCAATTTACGGGATGTTCCCGTTCGCCTGATTGCCACTGGCGGTAGCGATCTCACCGGATTTGATAAACACGGCTATTCGACGGCGATTCAGACGCAGATAATTGAAGGGGTATTTGGCTTCTGCGGGTTGAAGAACGTTAAGCTCGATATCCTTTACCAGGCAGACACGGCAACGCCCGATCAGATAGAAGAATTCCTGAGCGAGATCGGGAACCTTCAATAAAATCGGCTCGCGTAAGTTGAATCGGCGAGATCTTATCTCTTTACCCGGCTCGCCTTTCCGCGCGCCGGGCACATAAGAGAATAATTACAGGGTAAAACCACCGTCACCCACCTGTGCCTGAGCGTACCATTGCATCAGCTTCTCGGTGCCGGGCTCGTTTTCTGCCGGTGACCATGGGGCGGTATCATGCTCGGGCACGGGCTGATACCCCCCGTGTTTAACCTCAAAAATGACGCCACCTTTATCCAGCGACAGCACGGCATGCCAGGTTCCGGCATCCATCTCCAGCACTTTACACTCTTCACCTAACACCACACGCCGGGTCACGTTGCCGCTGTCGTCAAAATTCAGCACCAGAAAGCGACCGCTCAGCGCCGTCAGCAGTTCAAAGGTGTGAGGATGGCGATGGGGGCGAACATAGGTACCGGGCTCCATTGCAATGGCCAGGCGCTGCACCGGGTCGCTCAGTTCAGGGTGTAAATTACGATGGGCGCGTAAGCGAGGAGAATTTGCGGCCTGCTCGCTTTGCTGCTGCAGGTCACTGAAAGTAATTTGTTTCATATACACCTTTAGGAATGTGGGCTGTCTACGGCAACCCGATTGCCGCAAGACGTTATACCATCCTGAACGGTCGAGGAGCGATGGGATTTGTGAAACAAATCGCTGCCTGCGTTATCGCCCCGAAGGCTGATATAAGGCATTAAAGAGATGAGACGGACTCTTCAAGCCAATCAGGGAGGTGTTTTCTGTACCAGTTAAGGTATAGATTCAAATCAGGCTTTTTCCTTTCGTGCAGTAATAACACCACTTCTGTGACAATCCATGCTTTGGCGATAGTGATTTCCCTGGCTAGTTGATATGCATCAGAATGCGTGGCAAAAAAACAGTAGCGCTCGGCAAGTTGTAAAATGCTTTGTTTTGAGCCCATCCCCTGAACCAGCGGAGCAAGGTCGATAGCCGGACTGCCAGTACCGAATCTTTCCCAGTCGAAAAGGATCACATCGCCGTTTTCTCTTCTGCCCCAGTTACCCGCATTGGTATCACCAGAAATTAAACATTCCTGACTAAACAAAACGCTGCCCGCTTGTTGAAAACATCGCATCTGCTGCTCAGCACGCATGGGTAATTCCAAAAGAGACAAGGATTTTTCAAGCGCTGACTCAGACCAGGTATGGGTGTGATAAATCCATGCAGGATCGGCAGGATAATCATGAAGGCGGACAAGGCGTCTCAATATCTCATCCCCGGAAATCTCACCCTGAAAGAGCTTATGAGGAACATATTCGATCCTCAGGTAGCGTCGATGCGGATCGGCGTGCAACAGTCTCGGGGATTCAACAACGCGACGTAGCCGGTCCGCAGCACGCTCATAAAAGCCATATTCAACATCGCTAACAGGGTATTTTTCTATCAACGTATTGCCATGTTGATCCATCACCTGGCGGACTTTTGCAGCTCCCATTCTGGATAAATTCTCGGCGGTCATACCATCCTCATGCCACGCGTTCGGTTTCAGGGCGTAAGTATAGTGTGGTTGTTCAACATTTGACGTTGAGTAAAACTCACATTGATTCCCACTATTTCTCGTTTTTCAAACCTGATCGCATTGAAATACCATCCCTTCATTCCCAATCTCTTCCTGACCTGGAACAGAGAGCGAAACTCAAATAATAAATACACCTGCATGTCTATGGAGTACGTATGACACTCGATGTTTTATTTCATCTAATGAAAATGATCTCACCTGAAAAAAACATCGCGGGTGAAAATATACATACGTTAATAACGTTACTTTCGTCAGAAGACGATAGCACTGAGGTGCTTTCACCCTTTATTCATCGACTGCACCTGCTCTCTTTTGCCCAGAGCAATCCGCGTAACGCCGAAGAGTTACTCTCTGCGCATTTACCCAAAGACAACGGGATCCTTCCGGTTCTGGACTTCGCGGACTGGCCCAGGGTGCGTTACGTGGGGTCAGGTGAAGTTCAGACGCCTGAATCTGAGAAGTACTTCCATGAAATGACATCGGCTACCAATCTGTTACGTTCTGCGCTGATCGAAGCTGAACGCGCAAAGGGAACGCCTGCGCTTTATATACTGGATAAATTGCTCAATCTGAACAGCGCCCTGCCGGAAAGATATAAAAAGATGGCAAATATTCCCTACGCATAAATACATTCACTATGCGGAATATCTCCCTGTTAATATTCCGCTATTTATTAAATCCGCTTTTCATTGAAATCAAGACAGACAATATCCAAAGAGGGCACCACTGGCGCATTAAGGTTAAGCCAGGTCAGCAACCGTTCAATACTCTGTCCTCTGAGCGAATTTTTGGGCCAGACAAGGTAGTAACCTTCTCCTGTTGCTATCGCCTCCCTGAAGGGCAGCGCGAGCAGGCCGCTTTTCAACGCGTCGAGCGTGAGCCGGAGATCGGCCATCGCCACGCCGTGTCCGTGCATGGCCGCAAGGCTTGCCTGCTCCAGGGTGTCGAACACGATCCCACCGCTCATGTCGAGGCCGGGGAATAGGCTCGTCCTTTTCAGCCAGCGCTTCCAGTCCCGTCTGTCCGGTGACGGATGAATAAGATCGCATTCTGGAAGCTGATGCCGGGCAGACTCCAGTAAAGACGGCGTACAAACCGGAATAAGCCATTCGCTGAACAGCAGCCGACTCTCCGTTGACTCGCCGAAATAACCGTTACCGAGGAGGATCGCACAATCATAAGGTTCCCGGCTGAAATCAACCGTGTCGAAGTCCATCCAGACGCTGGCAATTTCGATTTTCGGCTTCGCGTGGTTCTCGCGGAAGGATTTAAGCACATCCAGAAGCCATCGCATCGTCAGCGAGCTGGGCGCTTTGAGGCGCAGAAGGTGGTTTTCGCTTTTGAATGCGCGACAGGCCCACTCAATAGTCGAGAAACTTTCGCTAAGCTGCCCGGCCAGAATACGCCCGGCATCGCTGACCTCTACTTTCGGACCCTGGCGTTTAAACAGCTCGCAGTCGAACCACATTTCAAGCGTCTGGACATGTCTGCTGACTGCCCCCGGCGTGATATTCAGGACTTCAGCCGCTTTGCTGAAGGAGTTCAGCCGTGCGGCAACTTCGAACGCGCGCAGCGCATACAGTGGCGGTAAAGACATACGTTCCCTTTTTGTCAGGTGTAATCATGCAGTTTTTGTATTATCGGCACTCGGTGACGTTTCACCCCATTCCTCAGCCGGAAACGTCAGCAGCAGTATCCTGAGCAGAGACTCAAGCTGCGCGCGCTGCGCCTCAGAGAGGTTTCTCAGCAGCGCATTTTGCGTTTCCGTGTGCACGAGCAGCGCCTGTTCGATACGAGCCTGCCCGTGCGGCGTCAGGCTGACAAGCGAGCTGCGCTTGTCATCAGGATCGGCAATCCGCCTGATAAGGCCTTGTTGTTCAAGATGGTTGAGCCGGTTCGTCATCGCCCCTGAGGTGATCAACAGGGATGTATACAGCTGCGTGGGCGAAAGGCAGTACGGCTCCCCGGCGCGACGCAGCGTGGCGAGGACATCAAACTCGCCCTCGCGAAAGCCAAACGGCGCCATGGCCTGCGCGCGTTCTTTTCCCAGGTGCTTCATCAGCCTGAGCATTCGGCCAAAAATTTTCATCGACGAGGCGTCCAGCTCAGGCATGGCGCTGCTCCACTGGCCGACAACGAAGTCTACATGGTCTTTCATCTTCACCCCGGATAGCGTGGGAATTTATCGAGTTGTGCGGTACATCTTACACAAAAACAGATTTTATCTTAACGTTAAGATAAATGCTCGCGGCAATTTGCCTGGGCCATTCACAACCGAAAAGGATGCCATGTTGAAACGTACATCACCGTTACTCTTCGCCGTTATCGCTTTTATCGTCGGGCTGAACCTGCGCCCCATTCTGGCCTCGGTCGGCCCTCTTTTCTCCGTGCTGCAGCGCGAAGCGGGCCTGACCGCGACGCAATTCAGCCTGCTGACTACCCTGCCGGTGGCGATGATGGGACTGGCTGCCCTGTGTGGCCCCTGGCTTTTAGCCAGGATCGGTGCCGTCAGGGGAATTATGCTCGGGCTGTTCATCCTGCTGGTAGCCTGTTCATTACGCGGTTTTAGCACCTCGCTGACGGGTTTGATGGGCACCGCGTTACTGGGCGGGGCCAGCATCGGCACGATCCAGGCGTTAATGCCTGCCCTGATAAAAAAGGCGTATACGCAAACGGCCAGCACGATCATGTCGCTATTCAGCACGGGCATTATGGCCGGTGCGGCAGTCGCCGCCGCCAGCGCCGAGCCGCTGTTTTCATGGCTCTCGCTCAAGCCCGCGCTGGCTATGGCAGGTGTGCTCGCGCTGCTGGCGCTGATGCTGTGGTTACCCCTGGTTAAACAGCCTCAAGGGGAACAAACAGCACATGAACCCGTTACGCTTTCTACCTCCCGGACTGGACTCCTTCTGCTCTTTTTTGGCGTGGGGACGGGTGCCTACACGCTGGTCTTAGCCTGGCTGCCCCCGCTCTATATTCAGGCAGGATGGTCCGCACGCAGCAGCGGCTATATGCTGGCCTGGCTGACCTTAACCGAGGTGGCCGCCGGGTTTGCCGTCTCCGCGCTGATCGGTAAATTCCCCGACCGCCGTGTTCCGCTGATAACTGTACTGTTACTGCTGCTGGCGGGATTACTGTGTCTGGTCTTCTCTCCAGGTACCACGCCGGTCTTATCAACCTTGCTTCTTGGCATCGGTATCGGCGCCCTCTTCCCGCTGTCGCTTATCGTCACGTTCGATCATGCGCGAACGCCCGCGCAGGCCGGGAAGTTACTGTCTAAAGTTCAGGGAGGAGGATATATGATCGCCGCGCTCATGCCGCTAGTTGCAGGGATCGTTCGCGACAGTTCGGTCTCGCTCACCAGCGCATGGCTGGTGATGAGTGCAGGAGTCGTGCTGTTGATCGTTATCGCGTTCACTTTCAGACCCACCGTGAACGTGCAGGCGCGGTGAATGCGATACCATAATTGAGAGTCGTATTTAAGACGGCTCTACGCTAAATTCCATCATTTCAGTCTATTAAGGAGTGGATATGTCGCAGACGTTACCGGGAATTGATGTCATGTTCGTCGCCGGGTTCGGGCCCATTTCACAGGATACAGCGTCCAGCACCGCGTTTTATATCCAGACTCTCGGACTGCCGCTGAAGCCGATGGAGGGCAATGCCGATTATCTGCTCACTGAAGAGGGACACTTACCGGGCGTGAAGCATTTTGCCGTCTGGCCGCTGTCACAGGCGGCAACGTCCTGTTTTGGTGAAGCGCAGTGGCCCGTGGAGCATCCGATACCGCAAGGATGGATTGAATACGAGGTGCAGGATCTCGATTCCGCTACCCGTGTTCTGAGTGAAAAAGGCTATCGGTTATTGGTCGCCAACCGCACGGAACCGTGGGGGCAGACCGTCACTCGCCTGCTCAGCCCGGAAGGTTTGCTGACCGGTCTGACGATTACGCCGTGGCTGCGTGGATAGAGGATGTTATAAGGTGCTGGCTTATATCACGATAGGGACAAATGACTTTCAGCGCGCCGTGAACTTTTATGACGCTATTTTTAACGTGCTGGGCTATTCACGTCTGCCCGCCTGGACTGATAGCTGGGCGATGTGGGGAAACGAAAATCATCCGGATGACGAATTTAGCTTCTGCATTTGTCCTCCTTTTGACCAGCAACCCGCGACGGCGGGAAACGGGACAATGTTCGCATTCAGAGCCGATAACGCGGAAATTGTCAGACGCTTCCATGCAGCGGGCCTTCTTGCGGGAGGAAAGGATGAAGGCGTGCCCGGTACACGAACCGCCTACGGCCCCGATTTTTATGTTGCCTATCTGCGCGATCCTGACGGGCATAAACTGGCATGCGTTTACCGGAATTATTCACCTGATGCGGATACGCTCTCAGGAGAGGAAGAGTCACGTCACTAATAAAGTTTTAAAGTATGGTCCGCTTTTAGCGAAGAGCGGACCTAAAGAACTTGTGTCAAACATCTGACGATTGATCCCCCACCAGGTTTCAAAAGGACCGGTAGACACCCCGTCCTGCGGAGAGATCACTTCAGCTCCAGCATGCTTATCACATGGGCAATATCCGCGATATCACCAGCTGACAATGGTTGCAGAGGTCGAGGCAGGCAATCCATGTCGGTAAGCCCAAGCACACCAGCAGC
>NZ_VWWX01000019.1:0-844 GCF_011752745.1 Enterobacter sp. Acro-832 | reverse complement strand
CAGGCGGGTTTCCAGCTGGCCGGCGCCCTCGCCACGGGTGAATTCGAGCGCCGCCACTTCCACTTCGGCCCGGTCCGCCGGGTGCACCAGCGCCAGGATCGAGGTGTCCCGCACCTGGTCCTCCTGCCAACCAAGAATCCGCTGCCAGGCGGGGTTTGCGGCCTGGATCTTAAGGTCGGTGGTGACCACCAGCATGGCGTCGCGCGACAACTTCCACATCTGCTCGCGGTCGGCCATGTAGCGGTGGATCTGCCCCTCGAAGGCCAGCGCCTGGTCGCGCCGGCGGGCGTGCGCATCGACGCTGTCGGTGGTGTCGATCACCGTGTGCAGAAACCCTGCGACTTCATTCATTTCGTCACGAATGGGCGTATAACAGAAGGCATACCAGGCAGGCCCAACGGCGTTCGGCGATGCAATCAGCACGGGTTGCGCCTCGACAAAATTGGCGCTGCCGGCCAAGGCTTTGTACACCCACGGCCCGATGCTCTGCCAATGCTGCTGCCACAGCGTATCGAAGTGCTGGCCCAGCACCGTGCCGGGGCTGTCGAGCAGCGCCAGGTAACCGGCATTATGGATAACCGTCATGTCGGGGCCCCACACCACAGCGCTGGGAAACGGCGACATCAGCATCATGTCGACCGCGATGCGCAGTGAAGCACGCCATTGCGGCAACGGCCCAAGGCTGGTCGTGCTCCAGTCATGCTGGGCAATGAGCTCGCCCATGCCGCCCCTCGTGGTGCGGGAGCTGTCGTGGCGCCCGCCCGAGGGCGAGCGCACGTGTGGAGTGTGCCTGGCGACCAATCTCGTGACTCCAGCGTTGCCCAGGGGAAAATCCGTTTCGCGC
>NZ_VWWX01000018.1:0-875 GCF_011752745.1 Enterobacter sp. Acro-832 | reverse complement strand
GACACCCCGACTCGCCACTACGCACACGTAGACTGCCCAGGCCACGCCGACTATGTTAAAAACATGATCACCGGTGCTGCGCAGATGGACGGCGCGATCCTGGTTGTTGCTGCGACTGACGGCCCAATGCCTCAGACTCGTGAGCACATCCTGCTGGGTCGTCAGGTAGGCGTTCCTTTCATCATCGTGTTCCTGAACAAATGCGACATGGTTGATGACGAAGAGCTGCTGGAACTGGTAGAGATGGAAGTTCGTGAACTGCTGTCTCAGTACGATTTCCCAGGCGACGATACCCCAATCGTTCGTGGTTCTGCTCTGAAAGCGCTGGAAGGCGAAGCTGAGTGGGAAGCGAAAATCATCGAACTGGCTGGCTTCCTGGATTCTTACATCCCAGAACCAGAGCGTGCGATTGACAAGCCATTCCTGCTGCCAATCGAAGACGTATTCTCCATCTCCGGTCGTGGTACCGTTGTTACCGGTCGTGTAGAGCGCGGTATCATCAAAGTTGGTGAAGAAGTTGAAATCGTTGGTATCAAAGAGACTGCGAAGTCTACCTGTACTGGCGTTGAAATGTTCCGCAAACTGCTGGACGAAGGCCGTGCTGGTGAGAACGTTGGTGTTCTGCTGCGTGGTATCAAACGTGAAGAAATCGAACGTGGTCAGGTTCTGGCTAAGCCAGGCTCAATCAAGCCACACACCAAGTTCGAATCTGAAGTGTACATCCTGTCCAAAGACGAAGGCGGCCGTCATACTCCGTTCTTCAAAGGCTACCGTCCACAGTTCTACTTCCGTACTACTGACGTGACCGGTACCATCGAACTGCCAGAAGGCGTTGAGATGGTAATGCCAGGCGACAACATCAAGATGGTTGTGAC
>NZ_VWWX01000017.1:0-1020 GCF_011752745.1 Enterobacter sp. Acro-832 | reverse complement strand
TCGCCTTTCCCTCACGGTACTGGTTCACTATCGGTCAGTCAGGAGTATTTAGCCTTGGAGGATGGTCCCCCCATATTCAGACAGGATACCACGTGTCCCGCCCTACTCTTCGAGTTCACAACCTGTGTGTTTTCGTGTACGGGACTGTCACCCTGTACCGTGCGACTTTCCAGACGCTTCCACTAACACACAAGCTGATTCAGACTCTGGGCTGCTCCCCGTTCGCTCGCCGCTACTGGGGGAATCTCGGTTGATTTCTTTTCCTCGGGGTACTTAGATGTTTCAGTTCCCCCGGTTCGCCTCGTTAACCTATGTATTCAGTTAACGATAGTGTGACGAATCACACTGGGTTTCCCCATTCGGACATCGCCGGGTCAAAGGTTCATATCACCTCGCCGGCGCTTTTCGCAGATTAGCACGTCCTTCATCGCCTCTGACTGCCAGGGCATCCACCGTGTACGCTTAGTCGCTTAACCTCACAACCCGAAGATGTTTCACTTCTGATTGCGAAAATTTGAGAGACTCGAACACACCATTTAAGATGTGTCGTTTCAATTTTCAGCTTGATCCAGATTTTTAAAGAGCAAAACTTCGCAGTGCACCTTTTCAGGTTCACTCTGAAGTTTTCTTGGGTTCGCAGTAAAAGATGGTGGAGCTATGCGGGATCGAACCGCAGACCTCCTGCGTGCAAAGCAGGCGCTCTCCCAGCTGAGCTATAGCCCCATCGTTTTGCAATCTCTGTACCGCTCATCCTTTAAAAGGAGTTTGGTAGGCCTGAGTGGACTTGAACCACCGACCTCACCCTTATCAGGGGTGCGCTCTAACCACCTGAGCTACAAGCCTGCAGAGATTTTTACTGCTGTTTTTTCATCAGACAATCTGTGTGAGCACTACAAAGGCAGGTTCTTTAAGGTAAGGAGGTGATCCAACCGCAGGTTCCCCTACGGTTACCTTGTTACGACTTCACCCCAGTCATGAATCACAAAGTGGTAAGCGCCCTCCCGAAGGTTAAGCTACCTA
>NZ_VWWX01000016.1:0-1632 GCF_011752745.1 Enterobacter sp. Acro-832 | reverse complement strand
AAATGAATACCAAGTCTCTGAGTGAACATGCGTAATTCATTACGAAGTTTAATTCACGAGCATCAAACTTAAATTGAAGAGTTTGATCATGGCTCAGATTGAACGCTGGCGGCAGGCCTAACACATGCAAGTCGAGCGGCAGCGGAAAGTAGCTTGCTACTTTGCCGGCGAGCGGCGGACGGGTGAGTAATGTCTGGGAAACTGCCTGATGGAGGGGGATAACTACTGGAAACGGTAGCTAATACCGCATAACGTCGCAAGACCAAAGAGGGGGACCTTCGGGCCTCTTGCCATCAGATGTGCCCAGATGGGATTAGCTAGTAGGTGGGGTAACGGCTCACCTAGGCGACGATCCCTAGCTGGTCTGAGAGGATGACCAGCCACACTGGAACTGAGACACGGTCCAGACTCCTACGGGAGGCAGCAGTGGGGAATATTGCACAATGGGCGCAAGCCTGATGCAGCCATGCCGCGTGTATGAAGAAGGCCTTCGGGTTGTAAAGTACTTTCAGCGGGGAGGAAGGCGGTGAGGTTAATAACCTCATCGATTGACGTTACCCGCAGAAGAAGCACCGGCTAACTCCGTGCCAGCAGCCGCGGTAATACGGAGGGTGCAAGCGTTAATCGGAATTACTGGGCGTAAAGCGCACGCAGGCGGTCTGTCAAGTCGGATGTGAAATCCCCGGGCTCAACCTGGGAACTGCATTCGAAACTGGCAGGCTAGAGTCTTGTAGAGGGGGGTAGAATTCCAGGTGTAGCGGTGAAATGCGTAGAGATCTGGAGGAATACCGGTGGCGAAGGCGGCCCCCTGGACAAAGACTGACGCTCAGGTGCGAAAGCGTGGGGAGCAAACAGGATTAGATACCCTGGTAGTCCACGCCGTAAACGATGTCGACTTGGAGGTTGTGCCCTTGAGGCGTGGCTTCCGGAGCTAACGCGTTAAGTCGACCGCCTGGGGAGTACGGCCGCAAGGTTAAAACTCAAATGAATTGACGGGGGCCCGCACAAGCGGTGGAGCATGTGGTTTAATTCGATGCAACGCGAAGAACCTTACCTACTCTTGACATCCAGAGAACTTTCCAGAGATGGATTGGTGCCTTCGGGAACTCTGAGACAGGTGCTGCATGGCTGTCGTCAGCTCGTGTTGTGAAATGTTGGGTTAAGTCCCGCAACGAGCGCAACCCTTATCCTTTGTTGCCAGCGGTCCGGCCGGGAACTCAAAGGAGACTGCCAGTGATAAACTGGAGGAAGGTGGGGATGACGTCAAGTCATCATGGCCCTTACGAGTAGGGCTACACACGTGCTACAATGGCGCATACAAAGAGAAGCGACCTCGCGAGAGCAAGCGGACCTCATAAAGTGCGTCGTAGTCCGGATTGGAGTCTGCAACTCGACTCCATGAAGTCGGAATCGCTAGTAATCGTAGATCAGAATGCTACGGTGAATACGTTCCCGGGCCTTGTACACACCGCCCGTCACACCATGGGAGTGGGTTGCAAAAGAAGTAGGTAGCTTAACCTTCGGGAGGGCGCTTACCACTTTGTGATTCATGACTGGGGTGAAGTCGTAACAAGGTAACCGTAGGGGAACCTGCGGTTGGATCACCTCCTTACCTTAAAGAACCTGCCTTTG
>NZ_VWWX01000015.1:0-2749 GCF_011752745.1 Enterobacter sp. Acro-832 | reverse complement strand
TTGATGCCTGGCAGTTCCCTACTCTCACATGGGGAGACCCCACACTACCATCGGCGCTACGGCGTTTCACTTCTGAGTTCGGCATGGGGTCAGGTGGGACCACCGCGCTAAAGCCGCCAGGCAAATTCTGTTAAATCTGTATCAGGCTGAAATTTGATTGTTCGTCTCTTCGCCAAAACAGCTTCGGCGTTGTAAGGTTAAGCCTCACGGTTCATTAGTATCGGTTAGCTCAACGCATCGCTGCGCTTACACACCCGACCTATCAACGTCGTCGTCTTCAACGTTCCTTCAGGAGACTTAAAGTCTCAGGGAGAACTCATCTCGGGGCAAGTTTCGTGCTTAGATGCTTTCAGCACTTATCTTTTCCGCATTTAGCTACCGGGCAGTGCCATTGGCATGACAACCCGAACACCAGTGATGCGTCCACTCCGGTCCTCTCGTACTAGGAGCAGCCCCCCTCAATTCTCCAGCGCCCACGGCAGATAGGGACCGAACTGTCTCACGACGTTCTAAACCCAGCTCGCGTACCACTTTAAATGGCGAACAGCCATACCCTTGGGACCTACTTCAGCCCCAGGATGTGATGAGCCGACATCGAGGTGCCAAACACCGCCGTCGATATGAACTCTTGGGCGGTATCAGCCTGTTATCCCCGGAGTACCTTTTATCCGTTGAGCGATGGCCCTTCCATTCAGAACCACCGGATCACTATGACCTGCTTTCGCACCTGCTCGAGCCGTCACTCTCGCAGTCAAGCTAGCTTATGCCATTGCACTAACCTCCTGATGTCCGACCAGGATTAGCTAACCTTCGTGCTCCTCCGTTACTCTTTGGGAGGAGACCGCCCCAGTCAAACTACCCACCAGACACTGTCCGCAACCCGGATTACGGGTCTACGTTAGAACACCAGCCATTAAAGGGTGGTATTTCAAGGACGGCTCCACGCAGACTGGCGTCCACGCTTCAAAGCCTCCCACCTATCCTACACATCAAGGACCAGTGTTCAGTGTCAAGCTATAGTAAAGGTTCACGGGGTCTTTCCGTCTTGCCGCGGGTACACTGCATCTTCACAGCGAGTTCAATTTCACTGAGTCTCGGGTGGAGACAGCCTGGCCATCATTACGCCATTCGTGCAGGTCGGAACTTACCCGACAAGGAATTTCGCTACCTTAGGACCGTTATAGTTACGGCCGCCGTTTACCGGGGCTTCGATCAAGAGCTTCGCGTTGCCGCTAACCCCATCAATTAACCTTCCGGCACCGGGCAGGCGTCACACCGTATACGTCCACTTTCGTGTTTGCACAGTGCTGTGTTTTTAATAAACAGTTGCAGCCAGCTGGTATCTTCGACTGATTTCAGCTCCACCCGCAGGGGCTTCACCTACATATCAGCGTGCCTTCTCCCGAAGTTACGGCACCATTTTGCCTAGTTCCTTCACCCGAGTTCTCTCAAGCGCCTTGGTATTCTCTACCTGACCACCTGTGTCGGTTTGGGGTACGATTTAATGTTACCTGATGCTTAGAGGCTTTTCCTGGAAGCAGGGCATTTGTTACTTCAGCACCGTAGTGCCTCGTCATCACACCTCAGCGTTAAAAGGTACCGGATTTACCTGGAACCTCCGCCTACATGCTTAAACCGGGACAACCGTCGCCCGGCTAACATAGCCTTCTCCGTCCCCCCTTCGCAGTAACACCAAGTACAGGAATATTAACCTGTTTCCCATCGACTACGCCTTTCGGCCTCGCCTTAGGGGTCGACTCACCCTGCCCCGATTAACGTTGGACAGGAACCCTTGGTCTTCCGGCGAGCGGGCTTTTCACCCGCTTTATCGTTACTTATGTCAGCATTCGCACTTCTGATACCTCCAGCATGCCTCACAGCACACCTTCAACGGCTTACAGAACGCTCCCCTACCCAACAACGCATAAGCGTCGCTGCCGCAGCTTCGGTGCATGGTTTAGCCCCGTTACATCTTCCGCGCAGGCCGACTCGACCAGTGAGCTATTACGCTTTCTTTAAATGATGGCTGCTTCTAAGCCAACATCCTGGCTGTCTGTGCCTTCCCACATCGTTTCCCACTTAACCATGACTTTGGGACCTTAGCTGGCGGTCTGGGTTGTTTCCCTCTTCACGACGGACGTTAGCACCCGCCGTGTGTCTCCCGTGATAACATTCTTCGGTATTCGTAGTTTGCATCGGGTTGGTAAGCCGGGATGGCCCCCTAGCCGAAACAGTGCTCTACCCCCGAAGATGAGTTCACGAGGCGCTACCTAAATAGCTTTCGGGGAGAACCAGCTATCTCCCGGTTTGATTGGCCTTTCACCCCCAGCCACAAGTCATCCGCTAATTTTTCAACATTAGTCGGTTCGGTCCTCCAGTTAGTGTTACCCAACCTTCAACCTGCCCATGGCTAGATCACCGGGTTTCGGGTCTATACCCTGCAACTTAACGCCCAGTTAAGACTCGGTTTCCCTTCGGCTCCCCTATACGGTTAACCTTGCTACAGAATATAAGTCGCTGACCCATTATACAAAAGGTACGCAGTCACACCACGAAGGTGCTCCCACTGCTTGTACGTACACGGTTTCAGGTTCTTTTTCACTCCCCTCGCCGGGGTTCTTTTCGCCTTTCCCTCACGGTACTGGTTCACTATCGGTCAGTCAGGAGTATTTAGCCTTGGAGGATGGTCCCCCCATATTCAGACAGGATACCACGTGTCCCGCCCTACTCTTCGAGTTCACAACCTGTG
>NZ_VWWX01000014.1:0-4671 GCF_011752745.1 Enterobacter sp. Acro-832 | reverse complement strand
TGCGGAGAGATCACTTCAGCTCCAGCATGCTTATCACATGGGCAATATCCGCGATATCACCAGCTGACAATGGTTGCAGAGGTCGAGGCAGGCAATCCATGTCGGTAAGCCCAAGCACACCAGCAGCAGCGGCAATAACGCGAATACTTCCCCCATGTTTCCGGAAGAGCGACCACAACGGCTCGAGGCGGGTTGTCAGGGCTGTAACGCGTTGATGATCGTTTGCCGCCGCAGCTTCGGTGATTTGTTTCGCCATCTCAGGGAACAGACCGCCACACACGGAATACCACACTTCACAACCGGCGTTTAATCCCAGCCCCGCATAAGCGTCGCCACTAATACCGATTGTTACGCCAGGGCGCAAATGTTGACGTAACGCATTCACCCGCTCAATCGCTGCAGCGGGGCTATCCGGGACGCCAGGGATCTTGACCGAGCGAACCCCCTCAAGTGAGGAGAGACGACCGTGGAGTTCATCCGTAAAGGTAAAATGCGTAGTGCCCGGATTATCATAGATACACACCGGTACAGAAACGTGCCGGGTAACGGTCTCAAAGAGTGAGAAGACTTCTTCGTCACGGAGTGGCTGGTAACTGACCGCCGGGAGTAACAGCGCATTCGCACCAGCTGCCTGTGCATCATCTGCCAGATGCAGAATGGCATCGGTACTGACCGCTCCCACACACACCATAACGGGGATGTTCCCTGCATGCTGTTTCGCCAGCGTTGCTACGCGCTTGCGCTGCTCCCGGGTCAGATAGGCGTAGCTTCCGGTTGACCCCAGGATGCCCATAGAATCAACCCGAGCGTCTGTAAGACGGGAAAGAATATGGCTGAAACCCTTTTCATCCACGCCGCTGGCAGTGACTGGGGTTAATGGAAACGCCGACAAACCGGTAAACATAACTGTTTCTCCTGAAGGGTATTACTGCTGTTGTTATTCGATGAGAGCAACTTCAAACCACAGACCGGGCATCATTTTTTCCAGGCCGTCGGTCAGCATCTTCCCGGCTTCGTGAAGTCTATCCAGCGGCATCTGCGGGAGACTCTCCAGAATGAACCACATTTCCTGAGCTTCCACGCCTAAGCGGGTTCTGATCCCCTGTCGCCAGTTCCAGCGACGGCAGGTCACGCCAATATCATCACACCAGATAACCTCGCCTTGTGAAGGATACTCAACGGTGGCCTCTCCCTCTTTGACGGTATCAAAAGGCTCTGTTCCTTTTGCCACAGTCAGACGCGGCGCCCCCTGATAGGCAGAGAGATTCTCTCCACCAACCGGAACGGCATAGCGGAGACTAACGGCATTATAAAGATCAACGATAGGATCGAGCGCTGGCATCGTTCCGTCACGTAACACGCGCTTGCGTAACGCATCCGCTGAGCAAGGAGTGCGTTTAGGTTTAGCACCAAACTTTTGAAAAACGTCGGCCCATGCCGCCAGATGAGAGTCCGCCCACTCTGGTTCACCGGCCAGAACGGCTTCACAGGCTTCACGCAGCGCCATTTCTCCAGTGTCGGGATTAAGCACTGGCGCAGCTTTTACGCAGATGCTGAGTGCCCGAAAACCGGGAGCAATACGATAAATTTCAGGGGCAATTGACGGCGATACTGTTAGCACGTGATAATCCTGTAATGACCAATTTATTCCATGATAATGACCAATGACCAAAAAAGTCAATTTAATGACCGATGCAAATTCGATCGCCAGTTCCGTGAATGAAGCCGTATCGCAGCGAATAAAACTGTATCGTAAGCAAAAGAAAATCTCCCTTGATGAACTCTCGCGTCGGGCAGGCGTCAGCAAGGGAGCGCTGGTTGAGATAGAGGGATGCCGGGCGAATCCCAGCATTGCCCTGCTATGCCGCCTGGCTGCCGCAATGGGGGTTTCAGTGGCTGATTTTGTGGATGTCAGTTCAAAACCGACCGTGCATCTCATCGCTGAAGATGAGATCCCTGAATTGTGGGAAGGTGAAAAAGGCGGGAGAGCAAGATTGCTAGCAGGGTCGGGTGGCCCTGATATGACCGAGCTCTGGATGTGGGAAATGCAGCCGGGGGAAAATTTTGCGTCCCCCGGCCACACGGAAGGTACGCTTGAACTGTTTTATGTGCAGTCGGGCACGCTCACACTCGGCGTACAGGAACACGTGTATCGGGTAAATACTGGCTGTTCGGCAACCGCCAGAACGGACGTTCCTCATTTCTATGAAAACCAGGGGGAGAACCCGCTGGTATTTATCATGACAGTACATGAAAAAGCATCCTGAGCATTCCCCGGATAGAGGACAGCCCTGTGCCTCATCACAAGTAGCCCAAAAGGAGAAGTTCGGTGAATAATCAGCATCTGCGTTTTACCAAAGACAAATTTATTGTCACAACCGATCCCAGCTTTTTTCAGCTGGAAGCCATTCACGATTACCTCTCGCAATCGTCCTGGGCTCCTGGTATTGATGCTGAAACGGTCAGGATATCAATCCAGAACAGCCTTTGTTTCGCGCTCCTGGATGGAACAAGACAAATCGGCTTCGCCCGTCTGGTCACAGACTATGCCACTTTTGGTTATTTGTGTGACGTCTACGTGCTGAACGATTATCAGAAAAGTGGTCTTGGACGTTGGCTGATTGAATGCTGTCATGCCCATCCATTGTTGTCACGTCTGCGACGGATAATGCTGGTAACCGACAGCGCGCCATGGTTATACCAGAAGCTGGGGTATAACCCATTGAACCGACCAGATTTTGTCTGGCAAATCAATCGACCCGATATTTATCGTCACCCCGGGCAAAAATAAAAGTACTTTTCAGAGAGTAATGATAAATGTGAATCCGCAGGGCCTGTCACTCTGATGCAGAAGAATTTGCTCTTTTAGCCGAACGAATCTTACGACATCCGCTTCTGGCACTGAGCGGATATGCTAACTGAGCTAAAGGTCCGCTGTGAGTGAGAAGCAAACATCTTAAGTAGGTTGTTCTTTTATGCTACTACCTCTATGTAGCCATGTTATATGGCTACATTTATGCAGAAGTAAGGATTAGTCTTTTCCCGGCCCATAATTAAATTTTGTCCCTTTGCCAATGGCGTAAAACTGTCCGCCAGCAACGTAATGGACAGTACGTAATTCATCTGGTGCATCATCAAAAATCCAGTGCCCATTTTTGAAAACGCGGTCATCACTCCATGCTCCGACAATTTCCCCCATGAACAAGTTGTGCTGCTTTTCATTTTCTTCATTGGGTATGACCTTACATACTAACCAGCCAGCGCAACCTTCCACTAAAGGCAGATCAAACTCTTTCTGATAAAATAGTGGGATTTTACTATTTTTATCGGGTGTGTTGGAATAACTGTGACCTCCAGCATATAAAACCATTTCCATCTGATTTACTACTGGGATCTGTACAACGTAATATCCGCTTTTTTCTACAAGCCCGCGAGTAAATGCCTGTGGACCTATAAAAGCCATCACTTTGTTATTGCCTACTAATCCCACCCAGGCCGCTGCCATGACATTTTCAATGCCATCATTTTTAGCCGATATCATCGTCGTTGGCCCGACCTGTAATAAACGATAGGCTTTGTTTAACTCTACTGGTTGAATTGACATAGTTTACTCTTTTGAGTTCTGATAAAAAGTAAGACAGGTTACTTATTTGATTGTTCTATTATATGGCTGGAATAGTTGCAAATTAATTGCTATTATCAAAATACATTATTGCAGATTTCACAATAATCATGGACAAACTTGACGCTCTAAAATTTTTTATCATCGCCTCTGAGACCTTGAACTTCCGCGAAGCAGCCATCAAGCTGTCGGTTTCACCTTCAGTAGTAACCCGAACAGTCGCTGAGCTGGAGAAACAACTTGGTGAACCTTTATTCAAACGCAATACTCGTTCGATCTTTCTCACTAGTTTCGGCGAACTATTTTTACCCCAAGCGAAGCGACTGCTTGAAGATTCTGAAAAACTATTTCAGACAGGGAAAGATGATAATGACATGAAGGGTATTGTTCGTATCACATTACTTCGATTTCCAAATCATGAACAAATCTTGTATGAACTATTGACTGCACTACGTCCCTATCCTGAGTTATTTATCGACTGGCGTTTAGATATGATGAAACTTGATACTATTGAGCATCGTATCGATATAGGTATACGCGTAGGGCGAGAACCTAATCCAAACTTTATCATTAAAAATATCGGACAAGTTGAACATATTTTGGTTACATCACCTGAACTTATTGAGCGACTGGGAGCACCTACTGATTTAGAAGATCTTCGACAGCGTTATCCATTTAGTGGTTTAATTAATCCTGAAACGGGAAAATCATTTGAGTTTATGAGTGACGCAGTAAATACTTTTGTCCCTCGTCATATTGAGTTTTATACTACAGATCCATATGCCGAAATTCAGGCTGCATTGGCCGGGAGAACGGTTGTACAGTCCAGCGACTTTATCTGTAGGGAGTACTTAGCAAGCGGCCAACTTGTTCCCCCATTGCCAGAACTGCGACAGGAGAAATGGCAATTTTATTTATATCGGCCTTACCAGCTGATTACTCCCAAAAGGGTGACGGTCGTTTTCTCGTTATTAGAAAAAATATTACGCAAATATTTCGCATCAAAATAACATTCTCCTCGACGTCCGCATCTGGCACAGAGCGGACAT
>NZ_VWWX01000013.1:0-26385 GCF_011752745.1 Enterobacter sp. Acro-832 | reverse complement strand
CTGATAAATTGTTAAAGAGCAGTGCAACGCGGCTTTCGCTCACCGTTGCGAGGTGGCGTATATTACGCTTTCCTCTTTCAGAGTCAACCCGTTATTTCAGGATTTTTTCTCTTCAACCGACCGCGTTGTCTGTGAAGTGTTTCACATCTGCCGTGTCGATGGAGGCGCATTATAGGGATCCCAATTTTTAGCACAAGTATTTTTTAGATCTTTTTTTCCGACTGCTGATTTTCCGCGCTTTTCGCTGAAATCCCGCCCGATCTGCTTAAATATTGACGTATTTTGCCTTGCCTCGATCCATTAATACGATCAAAGTCTTCTGTATAGCGCTCATTCTTAGAGGTAGATATGTCTGCAGTATTGCGTCCTTATAAAGATCTGTTCCCCCAAAAAGGCGATCGCGTGATGATCGATGCCAGCAGCGTGGTCGTTGGTGATGTGCGAATGGCCGAAGATGTCAGCATCTGGCCGCTCGTCGCCATCAGGGGAGATGTTAACTATGTGTCGATTGGTGCACGTACCAACATTCAGGACGGTAGCGTTCTGCATGTCACGCACAAATCCTCCTATAACCCCGAGGGTCATCCCCTCATCATTGGAGAGGATGTTACCGTCGGCCATAAAGTGATGCTCCACGGCTGCACGATCGGAAATCGCGTCCTTGTTGGCATGGGGTCGATTTTGCTGGATGGCGTCATAGTAGAAGATGACGTAATGATTGGTGCCGGTAGCCTGGTCCCGCAGAACAAACGGCTGGAGAGCGGTTATCTCTATCTGGGAAGTCCGGTAAAACAGATCCGCCCCCTTAAGGAGGCAGAGATCGAAGGATTAAAATACTCGGCGAACAACTACGTAAAATGGAAGAATGACTATCTGGATCAGGATAACCAAACCCAGCCCTGATCGTCTTCCTGCTGTTCGCGGATTAAATCGCTGGCTTCCTCTTCAAGATCCCAGCGATTTTCGCAAAATACCGCTAGCGGGTCTGTGCCGCCAAAACGATGCAACAGCGTTTCTCCATGGATGGCGCAGGTAAGTTGCATGCCCTGCACCAGCACCGGAAAACAGACCGCTTGTTTATGCTCATCCCAGCTCTCTCTGTCCGGGAAATGAATAGCCTGATTCACGCCGAAAGCTCCTGCTTTAGCTTTTCAATGACCGGCTCGACCGCAGGCAACACGCCGTGCCAGAGCAGCACCGCATGCGCAGCCTGCCCCACCAGCATTCCCAGTCCATCGGCTAACTGTTTCGCGCCGTGTTGTTCACACCAGTTCAGGAAAGGCGTCTTCCCTTTCTGATAGAACATGTCATAGAAGTACATATGCGCACTGACCAGCGAAGCGGGGATCGCTGGGATCTCACCGTTGATGCCGCTGGATGTGGCATTAATGACAAGATCGAACTCACGTTCGGCAAGATCGTCAAGCGCTACCGCGCTCACGCTGCCGGTATGCGCAAACAACGCCGCCAGCGCTTCTGCCCGGGAAAAGGTTCTGTTCGTGATGGTCACCGAACAGTCCAGTGAAAGCAGAGGCAACAAAACGCCCCGCGATGCGCCACCCGCGCCAATCAGCAGAATCCGGAAACCGGGCTTGATAAAGGAGAGTCTTTCCAGATCGCTGAGTAAACCAATCCCGTCGGTGTTGTCCCCCAGAAGGCGTCCATCCTCAAGCCGTTTTAGGGTATTGACTGCACCAGCAAGTGAAGCGCGTTCGGTCAGCTCATCCGCACGTTCGAAGGCTTCTTCTTTAAACGGGACCGTCACATTCGCGCCTTTGCCCCCCGCGGCGAAAAAGGCCTCAAGCGTAGGGATAAAGGCATCCACTGGCGCCAGTACGCGACCATAGGGGTGATCTATCTGCAGCTGCTCCGCGAACTGCTGATGGATCAACGGTGACTTGCTGTGTGCAATGGGATTACCAAAAACAGCATAGGTTTCCATGAGATTACCCCTGGCGAAAACGTTCGCCGGTCAAAGCGTCGCGAATTTCAGATGGATTCAGGCGCCCTCCCGTTTCACCGACAGCGACAGGGAAGTCATTCCCGAACTGCGCCAGCACTTCTTCGGTTGTCCGACATGGCGGCTGCCCGGTCAGGTTGGCGCTGGTTGAGACCAGTGGTTTACCAAATGCAAGGCACAGCTCCACCACCAGCGGATGGTCAGTGACGCGAACGGCAAGGGAATCAAAGCGTCCGGTTAACCAGCGCGGAGTTGTCGGCTGCGCCGGGAAAACAAAGGTGACCGGTCCAGGCCACGCGGAGAAGATTGTCTCGCGCTGTGCTGGCGTTAGCATAGAGTCATCAATATAGGGCTTAAGCTGCTCGTAATTCGCAGCGATCAAAATCAGTCCTTTCTCGACGGGTCTTTGTTTCAGGGTAAGCAGACGGCTCACAGCCGTCTCGCTGTCAGGATCGCAACCGACCCCAAAAACAGCTTCAGTTGGATAGGCGATGACTTCTTCATTTTTCAGTACGTCCACTGCATGGGCAATGGAGCCTGATGGCAGGTTATTATTCACTATATTGATCCGCCGTTACCGGCTTTCCACATTGTTTACTGGCGCAGAAGCGTTTCATGCCTTGCGCGGTTTTCTTCTCTATCAGTAGCGGATAATTGCAATGAGGGCAGATTCCCGCTACCGGCTTAAAATTGATAACGAACTGGCAGTCAGGGTAGCGATCGCACGAATGGAAGGTCTTACCATAACGGGAACGGCGCTGTACAAGCTGACCGCGCTGACACTGAGGGCAGGCAATTGCCGTTTCATCAGGCTTATCAATTTGTTCCGTATGTTCACATTCCGGGTAGCGGCTACATCCAATAAACATGCCGAAACGCCCCTGGCGTAGCGCGAGTTCGCCACCGCAGAGAGGGCACAGCTGACCCTCCAGAATTTTGACGATATGTCCATCCGCCTGGCTTTTCAGAGGACGAACATAATCACATTCCGGATAGTGAGAACAACCGAGAAACGGGCCGTGTTTCCCGGACCGAATAACAAGTTCAGCCCCGCACTGCGGGCAGGGCTCGTTTTTGTGCACCGTGAACAGTGCTGATTTGGCCATAACAACTCTTGGTGCTGCACATTGAATTAGTGCAGCATACCTTCATTCACTTCAAAGAGTAATTCTTCCATTTGCTGATAGGCATTTTCACAGCCCGGGATATTAAACAGAACCATCAGGATCACCCACTTGAGATCTTCCAGTTCAAATTCTGCCGTATCCAGCGCCATGACGCGCTCTATCACCATTTCTCTCGTTTCGAGGTTTAGCACCTGAATCTGCTCAAGGAATAAAATGAATCCCCGGCAGCTGGCGTCCAGCCGTTCACACTCTTCAGCGGTATAAATGCGTACAGACAATGGGTCAGAAGCAAGCTGCATCGGTTCGGCAAGGCCTTCCTGATAATCAGCCAGTTTTTCCAGCCACATCAACGCATTGTAGATATCTTCCCGCTCAAATCCCGCATCGGTAAGATCCTGTGTCAACTTGTCCTGATCCACTCGCATTTCTGCTTCGTTATGGATGTAAGTCTCAAACAAATACATCAGTACGTCGAACATGGCATGCCCTCCTTAATCGGACATAGCCGCCGGGTACAGCTGCGATCCACCCTGCTAACTCCAGTTCGAGTAGCTGTGCTACCGTTACTGGCACAGGTTGGCCGGCACGTTCAGCGACAACGTCAACAGGTGTTACCTCATCTCCTACGTTAGCCAGGAGCTTGGGAAATGGCAATGCCACCTTTCCCTGATCTGATGAATATTGTCGCTTTTCGGGATCTTCCTGCAGCCATTGCAGCCCATATTGCAAATTTTCAAGAATGTCCCCGACTTCCGTTACCGGTGTTGCCCCCTGCTTAATCAGCCAGTGCGGTCCCTCGCATCCGGGATTACCTATCGGGCCTGGCAAGGCGAAGACTTCTCGCCCCTGTTCGAGCGCGCACCGTGCCGTGACCAGCGAACCGCTTCGCCGCGCGGCTTCAACCACCAACACGCCTTTGCTAAGGCCGCTGATGATGCGATTACGACGCGGAAAATTTGCCGGTCGGGGCTGCGCGGAAAGCGGAAACTCAGACACTATCGCACCGTCAGACTCAATAAGCCGCATCGCCAATGCCTGATGCCGGCGTGGATAAATGCTAAAAAGACCGTTCCCCAGCACCGCGACACTTCGTCCTTTTACTGACAGCGCCGCGCTGTGGGCAACGCCGTCAATACCACAGGCCAGCCCGCTGGTAATCGTGAAACCACTATGTGAAAGTTGTTCGCACAGGATTTTCCCCCATCGCTCGCCGTACCATGACGGCGCACGACTGCCTACCACCGCCAGCTGAACGGTATTAAGCGTCTCAGGGTTACCTTTTATGAATAAAGCCCCGGGATAGTCAGGGATCGTGCGGAGCAAAGGGGGATAAAGGGAATGATTGGCCGTTAATAAATGATGTCCCGGCTGCTCAAGCCATATCAGGCTACGTTCCAGCTCACTCTCATCGAACGCAACGAACCGTTCAGCCTGCTTTGCTGTCAGTCCAGCATTTCTTAAGACAAGCGTATCGATGCCTTCCTGCCTCTGCAATCGTGCAGCCGCTTCCACCATGACATCACCACACAGAGAACCTGTGTGCATGAGCCGTAGCCAAATCTCGGTAGACGTCATCCTTTCCCCTGCCATAAGCGCTCTCCGCAATCATTGCGATTGGTCACTGATGCTGTCAATCGATGGGGGATTTGTCTAGAATAGAGGGAGTATTCTTATCAACTCCTGAACACGACTCTGGAAATTTATGGCAGTTTTGCAAGTGTTACATATTCCGGACGAGCGCCTTCGCATCGTCGCTGAACCGGTCAAAGAAGTGAATGCAGAAATCCAGCGTATCGTTGATGATATGTTCGATACCATGTACGCCGAAGAAGGCATTGGCCTGGCGGCGACGCAGGTGGACATTCACAAGCGTATTATCGTGATTGATGTTTCGGAAAATCGCGATGGCCGCCTGGTGCTGATCAACCCTGAGCTGCTCGAAAAGAGTGGCGAAACCGGTATTGAGGAAGGCTGTCTGTCTATTCCTGAACAGCGTGCGTTAGTGCCTCGTGCCGAAAAAGTGAAAATTCGCGCCCTGGATCGTGACGGTAATCCGTTCGAACTGGAGGCAGACGACCTGCTGGCAATTTGTATTCAGCATGAGATGGATCACCTGGTCGGTAAACTGTTTATCGATTATCTCTCGCCGCTGAAACAGCAGCGTATTCGTCAGAAAGTAGAGAAACTGGATCGTTTGCGTTCTCGCGCATAACATCCCCCCGGATACAAGGATCATCGTGTCTAAAACACTACGTATTATCTTCGCGGGAACCCCTGATTTTGCAGCGCGTCATCTTGACGCGCTGTTATCGTCTGGTCACCAGGTTGTTGGCGTCTTTACCCAGCCGGACCGTCCTGCTGGTCGCGGCAAAAAACTGATGCCGAGCCCGGTCAAAGTGCTGGCAGAAGAGCATGGGCTTCCCGTTTTTCAGTCCGCATCGCTGCGCCCGCAGGAAAATCAGCAACTGATTGCTGACCTGAATGCCGACGTAATGGTGGTGGTGGCTTACGGTTTAATTCTGCCCAAAGCCGTGCTTGATATGCCGCGCCTGGGTTGTATCAACGTGCATGGGTCTCTGCTCCCACGCTGGCGTGGCGCAGCACCTATCCAGCGCGCGCTGTGGGCGGGTGATGCCGAAACGGGCGTGACCATCATGAAGATGGACGTAGGTTTAGACACCGGCGACATGCTGTATAAACTGGCCTGCCCCATTACGCCAGACGATACCAGCGCCACGCTGTATGACAAACTGGCAGACCTTGGCCCACAAGGTCTTATCGAGACGCTTCAGCAGCTTGCTGACAATACGGCAAAACCGGAAGTTCAGGATGACGCGCTGGTAACCTACGCCGAAAAGCTGAGCAAAGAAGAAGCGCGTATCGACTGGTCCCTGTCCGCCGCTCAACTTGAACGCTGCATTCGCGCTTTTAATCCGTGGCCAATGAGCTGGATGGAAATTGATGAGCAGCCAGTAAAAGTCTGGAAGGCCTCCGTCATTAGCGGTGCGACGACGGCGGAACCCGGTACGATTATTGATGCCAGCAAGAACGGTATCCAGGTGGCGACTGCGCAAGGGATTTTGAATCTTGAATCGCTCCAACCGGCCGGTAAGAAAGCCATGAGCGCTCAGGATCTGTTAAATTCCCGTCGTGAATGGTTTATCCCGGGCAATCGCCTTGCCTGAGCAAATTTATTCTTAAGGCCCGGTGTTTCCGGGCATTTTTATTTTTACGGTTATGAAAAAACAAAATCTACGCAGTATGGCGGCCCAGGCCGTCGAGCAGGTTATCGAGCAGGGCCAGTCATTGAGTAACGTCCTGCCTCCCCTGCAGCAAAAAGTTTCTGATAAAGATAAAGCCCTGCTTCAGGAGCTCTGCTTTGGCGTCCTGCGCACACTCTCTCAGCTTGAGTGGCTGATTAACAAGCTGATGTCCCGCCCAATGACGGGCAAGCAGCGCACCGTACATTATTTGATTATGGTGGGTTTTTATCAGCTTCTTCATACCCGCATCCCACCTCACGCTGCGCTGGCAGAGACGGTGGAAGGTGCCGTTGCGATTAAACGTCCTCAGTTGAAAGGGCTGATCAACGGCGTATTGCGTCAGTTCCAGCGACAGCAGGATGAGCTTCTGGCTGAATTTGCCCAAAACGAAGCGCGCTTCCTGCATCCGGACTGGCTGTTGAAGCGCCTGAAAAAAGCTTATCCGCAGCAGTGGCAGGGCATTGCTGATGCCAACAACCAGCGTCCGCCAATGTGGTTACGCGTGAATCGGAATCACCACACCCGTGACGCATGGCTGGCATTACTCGAAGAAGCTGGAATGAGCGGCTTCACCCATGACGCATACCCTGATGCCGTGCGCTTAGCATCGCCTGCACCGGTAAATGCATTACCCGGCTTTGAAGAGGGTTGGGTAACGGTACAGGATGCTTCTGCTCAGGGTTGCATGACCTGGCTTGAACCCCAAAACGGTGAGCAGATCCTCGATCTCTGCGCCGCGCCAGGGGGCAAAACGACGCATATTCTTGAAGTGGCTCCACAGGCCAGCGTGATGGCGGTGGACGTTGATGAGCAGCGTCTTTCAGGCGTCTATGACAACCTCAAGCGCCTGGGCATGAAGGCGCAGGTTAAGCAAGGCGATGGACGCAAACCCGCAGAATGGTGTGGTGAAACACAATTCGATCGCATTTTGCTGGATGCCCCCTGCTCTGCAACCGGCGTGATTCGTCGTCATCCGGATATCAAGTGGCTGCGCCGCGATCGTGATATTAACGAACTTGCCCAGCTGCAATCCGACATCCTCGACGCCATCTGGCCGCATCTCAAGCCCGGCGGCACGCTGGTGTATGCGACCTGCTCGGTACTTCCTGAAGAAAACAGTCAGCAAATCGCGGCCTTCCTTAAACGTACCCCGGACGCGGCGCTGCGCGATACGGGAACGCCTGAATGCCCGGGTCAGCAGAATCTGCCGGGTGCAGAAGAGGGTGATGGCTTCTTTTACGCTAAGCTAATCAAAGAGTGATGTTGAGAACAGGTCACGAGATATGAAGATTATCATTCTGGGCGCAGGACAGGTTGGCGGAACGCTGGCGGAAAACCTGGTTGGCGAAAACAACGACATCACCATCGTGGATACCAACGGCGATCGCCTGCGTGTTTTGCAGGACAAATTTGACCTGCGCGTTGTGCAGGGCCATGGTTCACACCCGCGCGTTCTTCGTGAGGCGGGCGCTGACGATGCCGATATGCTGGTTGCGGTGACCAGTTCTGACGAAACCAATATGGTGGCCTGTCAGGTGGCCTACTCGCTTTTCAACACGCCAAACCGAATCGCGCGCATCCGCTCTCCGGACTATGTCCGCGATGCTGAGAAGCTGTTTAACTCAGAAGCGGTCCCTATTGATCATCTCATCGCCCCAGAACAGCTGGTTATCGATAATATCTACCGTCTGATCGAATATCCGGGCGCCCTGCAGGTAGTGAACTTTGCCGAAGGTAAAGTGAGCCTGGCCGTCGTTAAAGCCTATTACGGCGGGCCATTGATCGGCAATGCGCTTTCCACCATGCGCGAGCACATGCCGCATATCGATACGCGCGTCGCAGCCATCTTCCGTCACGACAGGCCAATCCGCCCGCAGGGCTCCACGATTGTCGAAGCCGGTGATGAAGTCTTCTTTATTGCAGCTTCACAGCATATTCGTGCGGTGATGAGTGAACTTCAGCGTCTCGAAAAACCCTATAAACGCATTATGCTGGTCGGCGGCGGCAATATCGGTGCAGGCCTGGCACACCGGCTGGAAAAAGATTACAGCGTGAAGTTGATCGAGCGCGATCAGCAGCGTGCTGCTGAACTGGCGGAAAAACTGCAAAATACGATCGTATTTTATGGCGATGCGTCCGATCAGGAATTACTGGCTGAAGAGCATATTGATCAAGTTGATCTCTTTATTGCCGTCACCAACGACGATGAAGCGAATATAATGTCCGCCATGCTCGCCAAACGCATGGGGGCCAAAAAGGTCATGGTGCTTATCCAGCGTCGGGCATACGTTGATCTGGTGCAGGGCAGCGTCATTGATATTGCCATTTCACCTCAGCAGGCGACCATTTCCGCGCTCCTGAGCCATGTGCGTAAAGCCGATATTGTCGGGGTGTCATCGCTCCGCCGCGGTGTCGCGGAAGCCATTGAAGCCGTGGCGCACGGAGATGAAACCACGTCACGCGTCGTGGGCCGTTCGATAGACGAAATTAAGCTGCCACCGGGAACGATTATCGGTGCCGTCGTGCGCGGAAATGATGTCATGATTGCCAATGATAATTTACGTATTGAGCAAGGCGATCACGTTATTATGTTCCTTACCGATAAAAAGTTTATTACCGACGTCGAACGTTTATTCCAGCCAAGCCCATTCTTCCTTTAATGTGTCGGGTGCCTGAAAAAGTGCACCCGACCTTTATCCTTTTCATTTCTGTGCCTTTTATTTTTCATAACGTTTAATTATCCCGAATGGCAATTAGCTAATCATTTGTTAAACTTATAGACGTCAGCTGGCACAAGGAGAACAAAATGAGTTTTATTAAAGAATTTCGCGAATTTGCGATGCGCGGAAACGTGGTGGATTTGGCAGTGGGTGTCATTATTGGTGCGGCATTCGGCAAGATTGTTTCATCATTAGTGGCCGACATTATCATGCCACCTTTAGGGTTGCTGATCGGGGGCATTGATTTCAAACAATTCGCTTTCACGCTGCGTGAAGCACAAGGTGATGTTCCGGCAGTCGTGATGCACTACGGCGTATTTATTCAGAACGTATTTGATTTCGTGATTGTGGCGTTTGCCATTTTTATGGCTATCAAGCTGATCAACAAGCTGAACCGTAAAAAAGAAGAGCCGGCAGCGGCGCCTGCGCCTACAAAAGAAGAAGTGCTGCTGAGTGAGATTCGCGATCTGTTAAAAGAGCAGAACAACCGCGTTTAATCGAAAGCTTAAAGCAGGAAGGCCAGTGGTAAATAAGCGATTCGCTTGTTTGCCACTGGCCTCCCAGTTACCCCGTTTTGCATGCTTGTCTTTACGCAGATAACTCCCTTTCCCTTTTTTATTCTTCTCAACACGCTGTCTGAATAGCGGGTCGTGAAGTAGTGCCTCAATGGCATTATCTTTTATCTGTCCTTTCGTGTGCTGATAGCGGCTCATAAATTCTCCTGAGCATGGTTTATGACGACGGGAGTCTAGATCCGGATGGACTAAAAATCAACAGTCCTCGGTTTCTCCACTGGCCCCCTGTTCAAGGGCTTCCAGTATGGAACAATAAATACTGCTGTGAGCCGTACCGCAGCAGGCATCATTCAACCTTTGCAGAGAGCGCTGCATGGTTTGCAGTTCCTGAATGCGTGCTTCCACTTCATCCAGCCGGGCCTGCACAATGCTTTTAGACTCCTGGCAGGTGTGATGTGCCGGATCGATGCGGATCGATAATAGCTCGCGGATCGAGTCTAATGTGAAACCGAGCTGGCGCGCATAACGAATAAACCGCAGGCGCTGCAGATCGTTATCGGTATAAAGTCGAAAGCCACCTTCAGTACGGACTTCATGGTCGATCATCTGCTGCTTTTCGTAATATCGGATGGTATCCGGCGTGACGTTCGCAAGCTTCGCAAGTTCACCGATACGGTACATAACTACCCCTCGTTAATTTTCCGCAACAAGCTTTCACCGTATTCACCGTGCAGAAAGTCAGTGTTCATTCCTGCCTGGCGTAGCTTAAGTTCAAGCAGGGCCAGACGGCGGCTCAGTTCAGAATGTCGCGGATCGTCCTGACGGATCCCTTTCAGTAGATCGGCCAGTTCAACAGCCTCTCTGCGCTGTTCAAGTTCCGGTGGGAGACAGCCTGCATTTTTCAGTAAACGGTAGCCCGCCCGTAGTTCAGGCGCAATGTGCGAGTCATCGTCAAGCACAAGGGGTCCGCCGCGTCCCGGAAGATCGTCGAATTCACCTTTTTTTTGGGCATCGCGAATATGGCATTCTGCCCACTGGTCGAGCAACCACATTACCAGCTCCAGAGGATGAACAGAATTGATACAGACATTGTAGAGAAGTGGGGATATCGCGGATATAAAAAAACCCGCCGGAGCGGGTTTTTTTACGTTACTGCAGATTACTCTGCAGCAGCTTCTGCTTTCTCTGAACGATCAACCAGCTCGATGTAAGCCATCGGCGCGTTGTCGCCTGCACGGAAACCACACTTCAGAATGCGAGTGTAACCACCGGCACGGCTCGCGAAACGCGGGCCCAGTTCGTTAAACAGTTTTGCCACGATCTCGTTATCACGAGTACGGGCGAATGCCAGACGACGATTAGCAACGCTGTCAGTCTTGGCAAGAGTAATCAGCGGCTCAACTACGCGACGCAGCTCTTTCGCTTTAGGCAGGGTCGTCTTGATGATCTCATGACGAACCAGTGAACCTGCCATGTTGCGGAACATAGCCTGGCGATGGCTGCTGTTGCGGTTCAGTTGACGACCACTCTTACGATGGCGCATGACCTTATCCTTCTCAGTAAAACCTTAACCTGTGATCCGGTTACTCGTCAGCAATGCTTGCCGGTGGCCAGTTTTCCAGGCGCATGCCCAGAGACAGACCACGTGAAGCCAGCACGTCTTTAATCTCAGTAAGAGATTTTTTACCCAGGTTCGGCGTTTTCAGCAACTCAACCTCGGTACGCTGTACCAGATCACCGATATAGTGGATAGCTTCTGCCTTGAGGCAGTTAGCAGAGCGGACAGTCAATTCGAGATCGTCAACAGGGCGCAGCAGGATCGGATCGAATTCTGGTTTCTCTTCTTTCACTTCCGGCTGACGTACATCACGTAAGTCAACGAAAGCTTCCAGTTGTTCTGCCAGGATGGTTGCCGCACGACGAATCGCCTCTTCAGGATCGATTGTGCCGTTGGTTTCCATTTCGATGACCAGCTTGTCCAGGTCGGTACGCTGTTCTACACGCGCTGCTTCAACATTGTAGGCAATACGCTCTACAGGGCTGTAGCATGCGTCGACCAGCAGACGGCCGATTGGGCGCTCATCTTCTTCCGAATGAATTCGGGCAGAAGCCGGCACATAACCACGACCGCGCTGAACTTTGATACGCATGCTAATTGCTGCGTTCTCATCGGTCAGGTGGCAGATCACGTGCTGCGGCTTGACGATTTCAACATCACCGTCGTGGGTGATGTCGGCTGCAGTCACAGGGCCAATGCCAGATTTATTCAGAGTAAGAATAACTTCATCTTTACCCTGAACTCTCACCGCCAGCCCTTTCAGGTTGAGCAGGATTTCAAGGATATCTTCCTGAACGCCTTCTTTGGTGCTGTACTCATGAAGTACACCATCAATCTCAACCTCGGTCACCGCGCAACCCGGCATCGATGAGAGCAGAATACGGCGCAGTGCGTTACCCAGAGTATGGCCAAAGCCACGCTCTAAAGGCTCAAGGGTCACCTTGGCGTGCGTCGAACTCACTTGCTCGATATCTACCAGGCGCGGTTTTAGAAACTCTGTCACAGAACCCTGCATTGTGTCCTCTCTTTGGTACTAAGCTTTACTTGGAGTAAAGCTCGACGATCAGGTGTTCGTTAATGTCCGCAGACAGATCAGAACGTTCTGGCTGACGCTTGAACGTACCTTCCATCTTGCCAGCATCAACTTCCAGCCAGGTTGGCTTTTCACGCTGCTCAGCCAGCTCCAGAGCGGCCTTCACGCGAGATTGCTTTTTCGCTTTCTCACGAATGCTAACAACGTCATTCGCTTTAACCTGATAAGAAGCGATGTTAACAACACGACCGTTTACCATGATTGCTTTGTGGCTAACCAGCTGACGTGATTCAGCACGAGTAGCGCCGAAGCCCATACGGTATACAACGTTGTCCAGACGACCTTCCAGCAGAGCCAGCAGGTTTTCACCTGTGTTGCCTTTCAGACGTGCTGCTTCTTTATAGTAGTTACGGAACTGACGCTCCAGCACACCGTACATACGGCGAACTTTTTGCTTTTCACGCAACTGCACACCATAGTCAGACAGACGCGGTTTACGCGCACCGTGCTGGCCAGGAGCTTGTTCAATTTTACACTTGGTATCGATCGCGCGAACGCCAGACTTAAGGAATAAGTCGGTGCCCTCACGACGGCTCAGCTTGAGCTTAGGACCCAAATATCTTGCCATTTTCTATCTCCAACTAACCTAAAAAACGGAGCGTTATACGCGACGTTTTTTCGGCGGACGACAACCGTTATGAGGGATCGGAGTCACATCAGTAATATTCGTGATGCGGAAACCAGCGGCGTTCAGAGCGCGAACAGTAGATTCACGACCCGGACCCGGACCTTTAACCATAACTTCCAGATTCTTGATGCCGTATTCTTTTACGGCTTCAGCGCAACGCTCTGCTGCAACCTGAGCTGCGAACGGAGTGGATTTGCGAGAACCACGGAAACCGGAACCACCGGCTGTTGCCCAACCCAATGCGTTACCCTGACGATCAGTAATAGTAACGATGGTGTTGTTGAAAGAAGCATGGATATGAGCCACGCCGTCAGAGACTTGTTTTCTTACACGTTTACGTGCACGAACTGGTGCCTTTGCCATTATTCAATCACCCCGATTATTTCTTGATCGGTTTGCGCGGACCCTTACGGGTACGTGCGTTGGTCTTAGTACGCTGACCGCGCACTGGCAGACCACGACGATGACGCAAACCGCGATAGCAACCAAGATCCATCAGGCGCTTGATGCTCATGCTGATTTCACGGCGCAGATCACCTTCAACGACAAATTTGGCAACTTCGTCACGCAGCGTGTCGATTTGTTCTTCAGACAGCTCACTGATCTTAACATCTTCAGCGATACCCGCTGCAGCCAGAATGGCTTTAGAACGGGTCTTGCCGACGCCGTAGATCGAAGTTAATGCGATCACAGCATGTTTCTGATCAGGAATGTTAATGCCTGCTATACGGGCCACTATGCACTCCTACTATTTAATATGTACGCACCATGCTGAAAAGCCCGTTTTCAGGATACTCAAATGGAAACGTACAGACATACAAAAGATTGGCTGGCTAATCTAGCCAGCTCAACCCAACTTTGCAAGAAAAATATGCGAAATAATCAGCCTTGGCGCTGTTTATGCTTCGGCTCGGCACTGCAAATCACACGGATGACACCATCACGCTTAACGATTTTGCAGTTACGGCATAATTTCTTGACGGAAGCACGAACTTTCATTTTTACTCTCCGTAACTTCTCAGGCGACCAATTAGCGGCCGTAGCCTTTCAGGTTCGCCTTCTTCAATGCAGACTCATACTGACTGGACATCATCAGAGTTTGCACTTGAGCCATAAAGTCCATAATCACGACAACAACGATAAGCAGTGAGGTCCCACCGAAGTAGAACGGTACTTTCATTGCATCACGCATGAACTCCGGGATCAGGCAGATAAAAGTAATATAGAGCGCACCAACCAAAGTCAGGCGGGTCATTACTTTATCGATATACTTCGCCGTTTGCTCTCCCGGACGAATTCCTGGTACAAATGCACCGGACTTCTTCAGGTTATCTGCTGTTTCACGCGGGTTGAAGACCAACGCCGTGTAGAAGAAACAGAAGAAGATGATCGCAGACGCATAGAGTAACACATAAAGTGGTTGCCCAGGCTGCAAATACAGCGAAATTGTTGTCAGCCAGTTCCAACCAGTACCGCCCCCGAACCATGACGCGATGGTCGCCGGGAACAGAATAATACTGGAAGCGAAGATAGCCGGGATAACCCCCGCCATGTTCACTTTCAGCGGTAAATGTGTGCTCTGTGCAGCATAGACACGACGACCTTGCTGACGTTTAGCGTAGTTCACCACAATGCGGCGTTGACCACGTTCAACGAATACAACAAAGAACGTCACTGCAAATACTAATACTGCAACCAACAGCAACAGGAGGAAGTGCAGGTCGCCTTGACGCGCTTGCTCGATAGTGTGGGCGATGGCTGGCGGGAGGCCCGCAACAATACCGGCGAAGATAATGATTGAGATACCGTTACCGATACCACGCTCAGTAATCTGTTCGCCGAGCCACATCAGGAACATTGTCCCTGTGACCAGACTTACAACAGCGGTGAAGTAGAATGCAAAGCCCGGGTTTAACACCAGGCCCTGCATACCAGGCATATTCGGCAGACCGGTAGCAATACCGATCGACTGGAATATTGCCAGCACCAGAGTACCGTAACGGGTGTACTGACTAATCTTACGACGTCCAGACTCCCCTTCTTTCTTCAACTCTGCCAGGGCCGGATGAACGACCGTCAGCAGCTGGATAATAATAGATGCCGAAATGTACGGCATAATACCCAATGCGAAGATAGAAGCACGGCTGAGAGCACCACCAGAGAACATGTTAAACATTTCAATGATGGTGCCTCGCTGTTGCTCAAGCAGTTTGGCAAGTACAGCGGCATCGATACCAGGGATCGGAATAAAAGAGCCAATACGGAACACAATCAGCGCGCCGATAACAAACAGCAGTCTGCGTTTCAGCTCGCCAAATCCACCTTTGGCACTTTGAAAATCTAATCCCGGTTGCTTAGCCATCTGCTACTTATTCCTCAATTTTACCGCCAGCAGCTTCGATAGCAGCACGAGCACCTTTAGTAACACGCAGGCCACGAACAGTTACCGGAGTAGAAACTTCACCAGCCAGGATCACTTTCGCGAACTCGATCTGGATACCGATAATGTTTGCTGCTTTCAGCGTGTTCAGGTCTACAACGCCGCCTTCAACTTTCGCCAGGTCAGACAGACGGATTTCCGCTGTGATCGCTGCTTTGCGAGAGGTGAAGCCGAACTTCGGCAGACGACGGTACAGTGGCATCTGGCCACCCTCGAAACCGCGACGTACGCCACCGCCAGAACGAGAGTTCTGACCTTTGTGACCACGACCACCGGTTTTGCCGAGGCCAGAACCGATACCACGACCCAGGCGTTTACCCGCCTTTTTAGAGCCTTCGGCCGGAGACAGAGTATTTAAACGCATCTCTTACTCCTCAACTTTAACCATGAAGTAAACCGCGTTGACCATACCACGAACAGCAGGAGTATCCTCGCGCTCAACGGTATGACCAATACGACGCAGACCCAGGCCAAGCAGCGTTGCCTTGTGTTTCGGCAGACGACCGATTGCACTGCGGGTTTGAGTGATTTTAATAGTCTTTGCCATGGTCAATTACCCCAGAATTTCTTCAACGGATTTACCACGCTTGGCAGCGACCATTTCTGGAGAATTCATATTTTCCAGGCCATCAATAGTTGCACGAACCACGTTGATCGGGTTGGTGGAACCATATGCTTTAGCCAGAACGTTATGAACCCCAGCAACTTCCAGAACGGCGCGCATTGCACCACCGGCGATGATACCGGTACCTTCTGAAGCTGGCTGCATGAATACACGAGAACCCGTGTGAACACCTTTAACTGGGTGCTGCAGGGTGCCGTTGTTCAGCGCGACGTTAATCATGTTGCGACGGGCTTTTTCCATCGCTTTCTGGATCGCTGCTGGAACTTCACGCGCTTTACCGTAACCAAAACCAACGCGACCGTTACCATCGCCTACTACAGTCAGAGCTGTGAAGGAGAAAATACGACCACCTTTAACGGTTTTAGATACGCGGTTTACCGCGATCAGCTTTTCCTGCAGTTCGCCAGCCTGTTTTTCGATGTGAGCCATCTTACACCTCTACCTTAGAACTGAAGGCCAGCTTCACGGGCAGCATCTGCCAGTGCCTGGACACGACCATGATATTGGAACCCGGAACGGTCAAAGGAAACATTGCTGATGCCTTTTTCCAGAGCGCGTTCAGCAACAGCTTTACCTACAGCTGCAGCGGCGTCTTTGTTACCGGTGTACTTCAATTGTTCTGAGATAGCTTTTTCTACAGTAGAAGCAGCTACCAGAACTTCAGAACCGTTCGGTGCAATTACCTGTGCGTAAATATGACGCGGGGTACGATGTACCACCAGGCGAGTTGCACCCAGCTCTTTGAGCTTGCGGCGTGCGCGGGTCGCACGACGGATACGAGCAGATTTCTTATCCATAGTGTTACCTTACTTCTTCTTAGCCTCTTTGGTACGCACGACTTCGTCGGCGTAACGAACACCCTTGCCTTTGTAAGGCTCAGGACGACGGTAGGCGCGCAGATCTGCTGCAACCTGACCGATCAGCTGTTTATCAGCGCCTTTCAGCACGATTTCAGTTTGAGTCGGGCATTCTGCAGTGATACCGGCCGGCAGCGGATGCTCAACAGGGTGTGAGAAGCCCAGAGACAGGCCTACTGCATTCCCTTTGATAGCTGCACGATAACCTACACCAACCAGCTGAAGCTTTTTAGTGAAGCCTTCGGTAACACCAACAACCATTGAGTTCAGCAGGGCACGCGCGGTACCAGCCTGAGCCCATCCATCCACGAAACCATCACGTGGACCGAAGGTCAGAGCGTTATCTGCATGTTTAACTTCAACAGCTTTGTTGAGGGTACGAGTCAGCTCGCCGTTTTTACCTTTGATCGTAATAACCTGACCGTCGATTTTTACATCAACGCCGGCAGGAATAACGACCGGTGCTTTAGCAACACGAGACATTCTTTCCTCCGATTAGGCTACGTAGCAGATAATTTCGCCACCAAGACCAGCCTGGCGCGCTGCACGATCAGTCATAACACCTTTAGAGGTAGAAACAACTGCGATACCAAGACCAGCCATAACTTTTGGCAGCTCATCTTTTTTCTTATAGATGCGCAGGCCTGGGCGGCTGACACGCTGAATGCTTTCTACAACAGCTTTACCCTGGAAATACTTGAGAGTAAGTTCCAGTTCCGGCTTGGTGTCGCCTTCAACTTTAAAATCTTCGATAAAACCTTCTTCCTTCAGCACGTTGGCAATTGCCACTTTCAGCTTGGCGGAAGGCATGGTGACCGCAACTTTGTTCGCGGCCTGACCGTTACGGATACGGGTCAGCATATCCGCGATCGGATCTTGCATGCTCATCTGTCTTTACTCCCGTGATTCAATTGGTAATTACCAGCTAGCCTTTTTCAAGCCTGGCACTTCACCGCGCATAGCGGCTTCACGCAGTTTGATACGGCTCAACCCAAACTTGCCCACATAACCATGTGGACGACCTGTTTGACGACAGCGGTTACGCTGACGAGACGGGCTGGAATCACGCGGCAGAGACTGCAGCTTGAGAACCGCATTCCAACGATCTTCGTCGGAAGCGTTCACATCAGAAATGATCGCTTTCAGTTCAGCGCGTTTAGCGAAGAATTTATCAGCTAAAGCTACGCGCTTTACTTCGCGTGCTTTCATTGATTGCTTAGCCATTCAGTAACCCTACCTTACTTGCGGAACGGGAAGTCAAAGGCAGCCAGCAGAGCACGGCCTTCTTCGTCAGATTTCGCAGTAGTGGTAATGGTAATATCCAAACCACGCACGCGGTCGACTTTATCGTAGTCGATTTCTGGGAAGATGATCTGCTCACGGACACCCATGCTGTAGTTACCACGACCGTCGAAAGACTTAGCGGACAAGCCACGGAAGTCACGGATACGTGGAACAGCAATAGTGATCAGGCGCTCAAAGAACTCCCACATGCGTTCGCCACGCAGAGTTACTTTACAGCCGATCGGATAGCCCTGACGGATTTTGAAGCCTGCAACAGATTTGCGTGCTTTGGTGATCAGCGGTTTTTGACCGGAGATTGCTGTCAGGTCAGCTGCTGCGTTATCCAGCAGTTTCTTGTCAGCGATCGCTTCACCAACACCCATGTTCAGGGTGATCTTCTCGACCCGAGGGACTTGCATGACAGAATTGTAGTTAAACTCGGTCATGAGTTTCTTAACTACTTCGTCTTTGTAGTAATCATGCAGTTTCGCCATCGTACTACTCCAAATTACTTGATAGTTTCGCTGTTAGACTTGAAGAAACGGACTTTTTTGCCGTCTTCGAATCTAAAGCCTACACGGTCAGCCTTGCCGGTAGCCGCATTGAAGATTGCAACGTTAGAAACCTGAATAGCAGCTTCTTTTTCAACGATGCCACCTGGTTGGTTCAGGGCCGGAACCGGCTTCTGATGTTTCTTAACCAGGTTGATACCTTCAACGACAAGTTTGCCGGAAGACAGAACATTTTTTACTTTACCGCGTTTACCTTTATCTTTACCGGTTAACACGATAACTTCGTCATCACGACGGATTTTCGCTGCCATGATTCGCTCCTTAGAGTACTTCTGGTGCCAGAGAGATAATTTTCATGAACTTCTCAGTACGAAGTTCACGAGTTACCGGCCCAAAGATACGCGTGCCGATAGGCTGCTCGCTGTTATTGTTTAAAATAACGCATGCATTACCATCGAAGCGAATGACAGAACCGTCAGGGCGACGAACACCCTTCTTGGTGCGCACCACTACCGCCTTCAGCACATCACCTTTTTTGACCTTACCACGTGGAATTGCTTCCTTGATGGTGATCTTGATGATGTCGCCTACGCCTGCGTAGCGACGGTGCGAGCCACCCAGAACCTTGATACACATTACGCGACGTGCACCGGAGTTGTCGGCGACGTTCAGCATAGTCTGTTCTTGGATCATTTTAGTGCTCCGCTAATGTCAACTACTACCTGAGACTCTAAAATCAGAGCCGTTAAAAAGCCCCATATCGAGGGCGCGGCATTATAACACCGCTTCTGCAATATGGGTAGAAAAAATAAACGGCTCATCGCTGAGCCGTTTATTCGTATTGAGAAGGCGTACTGTATTACAGAACCGCTTTCTCTACAACGCGAACCAGCGTCCAGGACTTAGTCTTGGACAGTGGACGGCATTCACGGATTTCAACCTTGTCGCCGATACCACATTCGTTGTTCTCGTCATGTACGTGCAGTTTGGTCGTACGCTTGATGAATTTACCGTAGATCGGGTGTTTCACAATACGTTCGATAGCTACAACAATGGATTTCTCCATTTTGTCGCTAACAACACGACCTTGCAGAGTACGGATTTTATCGGTCATTACGCACCCGCCTTCTGAGTCAGTAAAGTCTTAACGCGTGCAACATTGCGACGCACTTGCTTCAGCAGGTGAGTCTGTTGCAGCTGGCCACTTGCAGCCTGCATACGCAGGTTGAACTGCTCACGCAGCAGGTTCAGCAGCTCAGCGTTCAGCTCTTCAACGCTTTTTTCACGCAGCTCTTTTGCTTTCATTACATCACCGTCTTAGTTACAAAGGTGGTTTTGATAGGCAGTTTCGCTGCTGCCAGGCCGAAGGCTTCACGGGCCAGCTCTTCCGGAACACCGTCCATTTCATAAAGGACTTTGCCCGGTTGGATCAAGGCAACCCAGTACTCCACGTTACCTTTACCTTTACCCATACGAACTTCCAGCGGCTTCTCGGTGATCGGTTTGTCCGGGAATACACGGATCCAGATCTTACCTTGACGCTTAACTGCACGGGTCATTGCACGACGTGCTGCTTCGATCTGACGTGCAGTCAGACGACCACGGCCAACAGCTTTCAGACCGAAAGTGCCGAAGCTAACATCCGTACCCTGCGCCAGACCACGGTTGCGGCCTTTGTGCACTTTACGGAATTTTGTACGCTTTGGTTGTAACATCAGCGACGCTCCTTATTTACGGCCTTTACGCTGCTGCTTTTTAGGTTGAGCAGCCGGTTTTTCCGGTTGTTCAACAGCAGCCATACCACCCAGGATCTCACCTTTGAAGATCCATACCTTAACGCCGATTACACCGTAAGTGGTGTGCGCTTCAGAGGTGTTGTAGTCGATGTCAGCACGCAGAGTGTGCAGCGGTACGCGACCTTCACGGTACCATTCGGTACGTGCGATTTCCGCGCCGCCCAGACGGCCGCTAACTTCAACTTTGATACCTTTAGCGCCCAGACGCATTGCGTTCTGTACAGCACGCTTCATAGCACGACGGAACATAACACGGCGTTCCAGCTGAGAAGTGATGCTGTCAGCAACCAATTTAGCGTCCAGTTCAGGCTTACGAACTTCAGCGATATTGATCTGTGCAGGAACGCCAGCGATATCCGCTACGACCTTGCGCAGTTTTTCTACGTCTTCGCCTTTCTTACCGATAACGATGCCAGGACGAGCAGTGTGAATAGTCACACGGATGCTCTTCGCTGGACGCTCGATAACGATACGAGATACAGACGCTTTAGCCAGTTCCTTAGTCAGGTACTGACGTACTTTAAAATCGCTGTCCAGGTTGTCAGCGAATTCTTTGGTGTTCGCAAACCAGGTAGAGTTCCATGGTTTTACAATACCCAGGCGAATACCATTAGGATGTACTTTCTGACCCATTGCTAGTCTCCAGAGTCTCAGCGATCGGACACAACCACAGTAATGTGGCTGGTGCGCTTCAGGATGCGATCTGCACGACCTTTCGCACGCGGCATAATGCGCTTCATGCTTGGGCCTTCATCTACGAAAATTTTCGCGACTTTCAGATCGTCGATGTCAGCGCCATCGTTGTGTTCAGCGTTAGCAATGGCAGATTCCAGTACTTTCTTGACCAATACCGCAGCTTTCTTGTTGGTATAGGTCAGGATGTCCAGGGCCTGCGACACTTTCTTACCGCGAATCAGGTCAGCAACAAGGCGAACCTTCTGTGCAGAAGAACGAGCATGGCGATGTTGAGCTAAAGTTTCCATCTCTTCCTCCTACCTTATTTCTTCTTCGCTTTTTTATCAGCAGCGTGGCCGCGATAAGTACGAGTCGGTGCGAATTCACCCAGTTTGTGACCAACCATTTCGTCGGTAACAAAGACTGGAACGTGCTGACGACCATTATGGACAGCGATGGTCAAACCGATCATGTTAGGAAAGATCGTTGAACGACGGGACCAAGTGCGCAGGGGCTTCTTGTCTCCGCTTTCCACCGCTTTCTCTACCTTCTTCAGCAAGTGCAGGTCAATAAAAGGACCTTTCTTGAGAGAACGTGGCATGGCTTATCCTCTAAAATTATTTGCTACGGCGACGTACGATAAATTTATCAGTACGCTTGTTGCTGCGGGTCTTCTTACCTTTGGTCTGAACGCCCCACGGAGATACCGGGTGCTTACCAAAGTTACGACCTTCACCACCACCATGTGGGTGGTCGACTGGGTTCATCGCAGTACCGCGAACGGTAGGACGAACACCACGCCAGCGTGCAGCACCTGCTTTACCCAGAACGCGCAGCATATGCTCAGCATTGCCAACTTCGCCCAGAGTAGCGCGGCAGTCTGCTTCGACTTTACGCATTTCACCAGAACGCAGACGCAGGGTGACATAAGCACCATCACGCGCAACGATCTGAACGTAAGTACCCGCGGAACGCGCCAGCTGACCGCCTTTACCTGGTTTCATTTCTACGTTATGAACGGTAGAACCAACCGGGATATTGCGCATCGGCAGGGTGTTGCCTGCTTTGATTGCAGCATCAACGCCAGACTGAATCTGGTCGCCAGCTTTCAGGCCTTTAGGGGCCAGGATGTAACGGCGTTCGCCATCTTTGTACAGAACCAGCGCGATGTTCGCGGAACGGTTCGGATCGTACTCAAGACGTTCAACAACTGCTGGGATACCGTCTTTGTTGCGTTTGAAGTCAACAATACGATAAGCCTGCTTGTGGCCACCACCGATGTGACGAGTGGTGATACGGCCATTGTTGTTACGACCACCGGATTTGCTGTTTTTTTCCAGCAACGGAGCAAAAGGTTTGCCCTTGTGCAGCTCAGGGTTAACCACTTTAACTACGTGGCGACGACCCGGAGATGTCGGTTTACATTTAACAACTGCCATTGTATTACTCCTCCGACTTACTCAGCGCCGCCAACGAAGTCCAGATTCTGGCCTTCTTTCAGGGTGACGTAAGCTTTTTTCCAGTCGCTACGACGACCGATACGCTGTCCGTGACGTTTAACTTTCCCTTTAACTACCAGGGTGTTAACGACTTCGACTTCGACTTCAAACAGTTTCTGCACAGCAGCTTTGATCTCTGCTTTGGTCGCGTCTTTAGCAACTTTGAGAACGATGGTGTTTGTTTTTTCCATCGCAGTAGACGCTTTTTCAGAAACGTGCGGTGCGCGAAGCACCTTCAGCAGACGTTCTTCACGAATCATGCCAGCATCTCCTCAACTTGCTTAACAGCATCAGCAGTCATTACGACTTTGTCGAAGGCGATCAGGCTAACCGGGTCGATACCAGTCGCATCGCGTACGTCAACCTTGTGCAGGTTACGTGCGGCCAGGAACAGGTTCTCGTCCAGCTCACCGGTGATGATCAGCACATCTTCCAGAGCCATGTCTTTCAGTTTCTGTGCCAGCAGCTTAGTTTTAGGCGCTTCAACAGAGAACTTCTCGACAACGATCAGACGATCCTGACGTACCAGTTCGGACAGGATGCTTTTCAGCGCGCCGCGGTACATCTTTTTGTTAACTTTTTGACTGTGGTCCTGTGGACGCGCAGCGAAGGTCACGCCACCTGAACGCCAGATCGGGCTCTTGATAGAACCTGAACGCGCACGGCCGGTACCTTTCTGGCGCCATGGCTTTTTGCCAGAACCAGTTACTTCAGCACGAGTCTTCTGAGCACGAGTACCCTGACGAGCACCAGCTGCATAAGCAACAACAACCTGGTGAACCAGCGCTTCGTTGAAATCACGACCGAAGGTAGTTTCGGAAACAGTCAGCGCGCTCTGCGCGTCTTTCAATACTAATTCCATTGCTATCCCCTTACGCCTTCACAGCTGGTTTAACGATCAGGTCGCTACCGGTTGCACCCGGGACCGCACCTTTAACCAGCAGCAGGTTGCGCTCAGCGTCAACACGTACTACGTCCAGGCTCTGAACGGTTACACGTTCGTTGCCCAGCTGACCTGCCATTTTCTTGCCTTTGAACACTTTGCCCGGAGTCTGGTTCTGACCGATAGAACCCGGAACGCGGTGAGACAAGGAGTTACCGTGGGTAGCGTCCTGGGTACGGAAGTTCCAGCGCTTAACGGTACCAGCAAAACCTTTACCTTTAGAGGTACCGGTTACGTCAACTTTTTTAACGTCAGCAAACAGCTCAACGCTAATGTCCTGACCTACGGTGAACTCTTCGCCTTCAGCAAGACGGAATTCCCACAGACCACGGCCAGCTTCTACGCCAGCTTTAGCGAAGTGACCCGCTTCTGGTTTGGTTACACGGTTAGCTTTTTTAGCACCAGTGGTAACCTGAATAGCGCGGTAGCCATCGTTAGCCAGATCTTTAACCTGAGTAACGCGGTTTGCTTCAACTTCGATTACGGTTACTGGGATAGAAACGCCATCTTCAGTGAAGATGCGGGTCATACCCACTTTTTTACCGACTAAACCAATCATTGTTTCAACCTCTCAATCGCTCGATGACCTGATTAACCCAGGCTGATCTGCACGTCTACACCGGCAGCCAGATCCAGACGCATCAGAGCATCAACGGTTTTCTCAGTTGGCTCAACGATGTCAACCAGACGCTTGTGAGTGCGGATTTCGTACTGATCGCGCGCGTCTTTGTTAACGTGCGGAGAGATCAGAACGGTGAAGCGCTCTTTGCGGGTCGGCAGCGGGATCGGACCACGGACTTGCGCACCAGTGCGCTTAGCAGTCTCGACGATTTCCGCGGTTGATTGATCGATCAGACGATGATCAAACGCTTTAAGGCGGATACGGATTCTTTGGTTCTGCATGAGACCAGAGCTCCAATTATTTTATAAACGAAAATGATTACTCCTCAAACCCATTACGATTGATGGGAGAGTGTAACCGTTCTTACGTAGCTCCCCAATTGGGAGCATTGTTGAGTAACAAAATGAGCTACTCTGGTTCTGATTGAACCCGCCGTCAATTACGACAAGCCCGCGCATTATACGTAAATCTGGGCAAGACGCAAGTGCCGTTTAGAAATTAAGCGCTAAAGGCGCAGGATGCGTAAGAGCGCACAACGTTTTATGCAATGTATTCTGCGGCGATGCTTTGATTCGAGCCGCTACGCATATCCGTTTTTTGTGCATTGCCGGACAGGCCGATTATAACGACTATGCGCTCAAACCCGTTTGAGGCCTTTTACATGCTAACCACCCTCCCCTTTCTGCTGATCTATCTTTCACTGACTGCCTTACTGGTACATGCCGATATTCGCTACGGTCTGCTTCCCGATAAATTTCTCTGCCCGCTGCTATGGGCGGGGCTGCTCTTCCAGCTCTGTATCCAACCTGATTTTCTGCCGAGCGCGGTGGCGGGTGCGATGGCTGGATATATTGGCTTTGCCGTTATTTACTGGGGCTACTGGTTTATCTACCGGCGTGAAGGTATGGGATATGGCGATGTGAAATACCTGGCGGCGCTTGGTGCATGGCACGGCTGGTGCGTACTGCCAATGCTGGCGTTACTCGCGGCGCTGATGGCGCTTCTCTGCATTCTTGTCTTTTCGTTAATCCGCCCTGATAAGAAGGCAATAAAAAACCCGCTGCCTTTTGGGCCATTTCTGGCAGCAGCGGGTTTATGCGTAGGCTGGAAGACGTTGCTTATTCTTCCACTTTAATCTGTGACTGAAGATAGTTTTGCAGGCCAATTTTAGCAATGAGATCCAGCTCTGTTTCCAGCCAGTCAATATGCCCTTCTTCATCGGCCAGGATCTGGATCATCATATCGCGGCTGACGTAGTCATGTACGCTGTCAGCATAGGCAATGGCTTCACGGAGATCTTTAGCGCCTTCAAGTTCCAGCCTGAGGTCGGAACGCAGCATCTCTTCGACATCTTCTCCGATACCCAGCTTGCCGAGATCCTGCAGGTTTGGAATGCCTTCAAGGAATAAAATACGCTCGATATATTTATCAGCGTGTTTCATCTCATCTATAGATTCATGGTACTCAACGTCGTTTAAACGTTTGAGTCCCCAGTTTTTGAACATTCTCGCGTGAAGAAAATACTGGTTGATTGCGACAAGCTCATTTCCCAATAATTTATTGAGATAACTTATGATTTTAACATCACCTTTCATTATATAGTCCCTCCGCTTCCACTCATTGAAGCGTAGATCGGGCTACAGGGATGTCAAAAAAAAGATGGGCGCTTACGCGATCTCTTTGTATTCCGGGATCTGCATCAGTTCGTCCTGCATGATCTCTCGCGCAGCACGTACACATTTACCGCATTGATTTCCCACCGGAACAAATTTGCGAAGCTGCTGGAATGACTGGGGCTGAAACTGGCGAACGGCCTGACGTATTTTTTTGTCGCTTACACCATTACATAAACAAACGTACATAGAAACTCCCGTTCAAATTATGCGCAAAGTGTAAGTGAGAATGGTTATGATTACAATAGCACAAACGCCAGAATGCGGGGCGGGAGCAGGCAAAAAATGCGAAATTTTGTGACAACGCCTGAGCGGCAGAAAACAAAAAAGGACGCCGAAGCGTCCTTTTTTTATTCGGGGATAATTAATTAGCCCAGAACTTTAGCAACAACGCCCGCGCCAACGGTACGGCCGCCTTCACGGATTGCGAAACGCAGACCGTCGTCCATCGCGATTGGGTGGATCAGAGTCACAACCATCTTGATGTTGTCGCCTGGCATTACCATCTCAACGCCTTCTGGCAGTTCGATGGTACCGGTCACGTCAGTAGTACGGAAGTAGAACTGTGGACGGTAGCCTTTGAAGAACGGAGTAT
>NZ_VWWX01000012.1:0-29257 GCF_011752745.1 Enterobacter sp. Acro-832 | reverse complement strand
AGATTGTCTGATAAATTGTTAAAGAGCAGTGCAACGCGGCTTTCGCTCACCGTTGCGAGGTGGCGTATATTACGCTTTCCTCTTTCAGAGTCAACCCGTTATTTCAGGATTTTTTCTCTTCAACCGAACCGCTTGTTGTGTGAAGTGATTCACATCCGCCGTGTCGATGGAGGCGCATTATAGGGAGTTCTCCGCAGGCCGCAACCGCTAAATGACAGAAAAATGACTGACTGCTGCATTCCACAGCAAAACCCCGCCTTATACCTTTTTACACACAGACTTATCCACAATGATACGAAAAAGTAAAAATGTGCGAGCGTTGCGCAAACGTTTTCGTTAAAATGCTCGCGCTTAACAAGGATGCCTCGTCAGGTGTGTTAGATGAGTTTTTCACAGGAAAATTCATCTAACGCTCTCTGTAATCGTGAAATCCAGGGGATTTACCATGCAACAACGTCGTCCAGTCCGCCGCGCTCTGCTCAGTGTTTCTGATAAAGCCGGTATCGTCGAATTCGCTCAGGCACTTTCTGCACGCGGTGTGGAGCTGCTTTCCACAGGTGGAACCGCTCGCCTGTTAGCAGATAAAGGTCTGCCGGTAACCGAAGTGTCCGATTACACCGGTTTCCCGGAAATGATGGATGGACGCGTCAAAACCCTGCATCCGAAAGTCCACGGCGGTATTCTTGGCCGTCGCGGCCAGGACGACGCCATTATGGAACAGCACGACATCGCGCCGATCGACATGGTTGTCGTTAATCTCTACCCGTTTGCCCAGACAGTTGCCCGTGAAGGCTGCTCTCTGGAAGATGCTGTAGAGAACATTGATATCGGCGGCCCGACCATGGTGCGCTCTGCGGCCAAGAACCATAAAGATGTCGCCATCGTGGTAAAGAGCAGCGATTACACCACCATTATTAATGAGATGGACGCCAACGAAGGGTCGCTGACCCTGGAAACGCGTTTCGACCTCGCCATCAAAGCCTTCGAACACACCGCGGCGTACGACAGCATGATCGCCAACTACTTCGGTAGCCTGGTACCGGCTTACCACGGTGAAAGCAAAGATCCGTCCGGCCGCTTCCCGCGCACCCTGAACCTGAACTTCATTAAGAAGCAGGATATGCGTTACGGTGAGAACAGCCACCAGCAGGCGGCTTTCTATATAGAAGAAGAGGTAAAAGAAGCCTCTGTTGCAACCGCTCAGCAGGTGCAGGGCAAAGCGCTCTCCTATAACAACATTGCCGACACCGACGCGGCGCTGGAATGCGTGAAAGAGTTCAGCGAGCCGGCCTGCGTTATCGTCAAGCACGCCAACCCATGCGGCGTGGCGGTAAGCACGTCGATTCTGGAAGCTTACGATCGCGCGTACAAAACTGACCCAACCTCCGCGTTCGGTGGCATCATTGCCTTCAACCGCGAACTGGATGCGGAAACCGCACAGGCCATCATCTCCCGCCAGTTCGTTGAAGTGATCATCGCACCATCGGCCTCCGAGGAAGCGCTGAAAATCACCGCGGCAAAACAGAACGTGCGCGTACTGGTTTGCGGCCAGTGGGCAGAACGCGTGCCGGGCCTGGACTTCAAGCGCGTGAACGGCGGTCTGCTGGTTCAGGATCGCGATCTGGGTATGGTGACAGAAGCCGACCTGCGCGTGGTGACCAAACGTCAGCCGACCGAACAGGAACTGCGTGACGCGCTGTTCTGCTGGAAAGTGGCGAAGTTCGTGAAATCCAACGCCATCGTCTACGCGAAAGAGAACATGACCATCGGGATAGGCGCAGGCCAGATGAGCCGCGTTTACTCTGCGAAAATCGCGGGTATTAAAGCAGGTGACGAAGGTCTGGAAGTCAAAGGCTCCGCCATGGCCTCTGACGCCTTCTTCCCGTTCCGTGACGGTATCGACGCCGCAGCCGCTGTCGGCATCACCTGCGTGATCCAGCCTGGCGGTTCAATCCGCGACGACGAAGTGATTGCCGCTGCCGACGAACACGGCATCGCGATGATCTTCACCGACATGCGCCACTTCCGCCATTAATTCCCGGAGCTGAAAATGAAAGTATTAGTGATTGGTAACGGCGGACGCGAGCACGCGCTGGCGTGGAAAGCGGCGCAGTCTCCGCTGGTGAAAACGGTCTTCGTGGCACCGGGCAACGCCGGTACCGCACTGGAACCCGCGCTGCAGAACGTGGCTATCGGCGTGACCGACATTCCGGCGCTGCTGAGTTTTGCCCAGAGTGAGAAAATCGACCTGACCATCGTCGGCCCGGAAGCGCCGCTGGTGATTGGCGTGGTGGATGCGTTCCGCGCAGCGGGCCTGAAAATCTTCGGCCCAACGGAAGGCGCCGCGCAGCTGGAAGGCTCCAAAGCCTTCACCAAAGATTTCCTCGCGCGTCATAACATCCCGACGGCGGAATATCAGAATTTCACTGAAGTGGAGCCTGCTCTGGCCTACTTACGTGAGAAGGGCGCGCCGATTGTTATCAAGGCCGACGGTCTGGCCGCCGGTAAAGGCGTGATCGTCGCGATGACGCTCGACGAAGCCGAAGCCGCGGTTCAGGACATGCTGGCAGGTAACGCCTTTGGCGATGCGGGTCACCGCATCGTGATTGAAGAGTTCCTCGACGGTGAAGAGGCGAGCTTTATCGTCATGGTCGACGGCGAGCACGTTCTGCCGATGGCCACCAGCCAGGATCACAAGCGTGTAGGTAATGGCGACACGGGTCCTAACACCGGCGGGATGGGCGCTTACTCCCCTGCTCCGGTCGTGACTGACGACGTCCACCAGCGCACCATGGATCGCATCATCTGGCCTACCGTGAAGGGAATGGCAGCAGAAGGGAATACCTACACCGGTTTCCTTTATGCAGGTCTGATGATCGACAAGCAGGGTAACCCTAAGGTCATCGAATTCAACTGCCGTTTTGGCGATCCGGAAACGCAGCCAATCATGCTGCGCATGAAATCCGATCTGGTGGATCTGTGCCTGGCAGCCTGCGATGGCAAGCTGGACGAGAAAACCTCCGAGTGGGACGAGCGTGCGTCTCTCGGCGTGGTGATTGCTGCGGGTGGTTATCCGGGCAACTATAGCACCGGAGATGAAATCCACGGTCTGCCGCTGGAAGAGAGGGAAGGTGCGAAGGTGTTCCACGCCGGTACGAAGCTGGCTGAGGACGATCGCGTTCTGACCAACGGCGGCCGCGTGCTGTGTGCAACCGCGCTGGGCCATACCGTGGCAGAAGCGCAGAAGCGCGCCTATGCGCTGATGGCGGATATTCACTGGAACGATAGCTTTAGCCGTCAGGATATCGGCTATCGCGCGATTGCGCGCGAGCAGGGGGAGTAATTCCTCCTCGCCCTAACCCTCTCCCTCACGGAGAGGGGAACGTTCGTAGGCCGGATAAGCGTCAGCGCCATCCGGCTTAATCCACAGAACTCAGAAACTCTTCTCTGTCGGCTGCCAGGTGCAGAAGTCTTCGTTCGCCACCAATAGCAATTGAGAACCTTCCGGCGCCTCAAGCCACGCCACACTCACTTCCATTGATGAATGACGCTGACGGCGTTGAATGTGTTCGGTCGCCCAGGACTCGAGCTCAGGCTTGACCGTTTGCCCTTCGCAGGTCGTCACCGTCCCGTCGTTATGCCAGCGCCCCTGGCGCAGCACGACGCGTCCCAGACGAAGCGCATCGCTGGTCTGGCGGATTTGTTCGGCACGGTAACGGTAGAGGGCGATTTGATCGCTGGAAAGCTGCTGTTTTTGACCGCTGACTTCGCGCTGCATAAAGCTCAGCTCGCCATGGTCGTCAAAACGCACTTTCACGTGTTCGGGGGTCTTGCTGTAGACGTTCAGCTCAATCAGCGACAGGTCATCTCCCTGCCAGCGATACTCCGCCGTCGACGTATTGCCGCTATGCCACGGGCTGAAGGCAGAAAGCAGATGCACTTCGCCGCCGGAATCTTTACGCCAGATCCTGACCGCGCCCTGGTTGTCCGCGTAGCCGCTGGCGGTAAACGGCGGCAAAGCGGTGTCGTGGCTACAGGCTGACAGCAGCAGCATGCCTGCCAGCGCGAGCGTTCCGCGCCAGAAAGACAAAAGGGGCGTTGCCGCCCCTTCGCTAAAACTGTTCACTGCCACGCGTCTTACTTAACTGCGTCTTTCAGTGCTTTACCAGAAACAAATGCCGGCACGTTCGCTGCGGCGATTTTGATTTCTTTACCGGTCTGCGGGTTGCGGCCAGTACGCTCAGCGCGGTGGTTCACTTTGAAGGTACCGAAACCAACCAGTTGTACAGCATCGCCTTCTTTCAGAGACTCAGTAATAGCAGCCAGGGTAGATTCCAGAGCAGCTTTAGCCTGCACTTTAGACAGATCAGCCTTGTCCGCAATTACATCAATCAGTTGAGTCTTGTTCATAAGTTATCCTTTCAATGTGTTTATCGCTTGCTAAGCATCGAGTGCGACGAAAATGCCAAAAAAGCACTCTCCTGCATACACGCACCGATAGCCACTTTTTTTCGCCCCCCAAATGTAGACCAGACAAGGGGCGAAAGGGAAGAGTCGAGGAGCGACAAAACGGGCGTTATCTCAAGTTTTCTTATCTCATTGGTTAAAAATTATACCAATATTACTCTCACCGGCCTCACGTAAGTCCGCACGTAGCCCTTTTATCAGTTCAATATCGCGTTCTTCACACTCTGCCAGCAGGCGGAAAATTTCCCACTGGATATCCCATTCTTGCTCAACGGCCGGGTTTGCGCGCAGCTCTTCGTCGGTCATTTCGCGACCTTCCTGGGTCATTTCCAGCATCGCTACGGTAGTGATAGAGGCCTTACTGACTTCGATAGCGTGCTCCAGCGTCTCACCGCTCAGGCGGGAGTGGAGCAATTCGCTTAACGCCACACAGGCATCAATTGCCGGGTAGACGCCGTACAGGTCAAAATCATCCGCCACCGGAATCGCCTCTTCCAGCTTTTCGAGCTGAGAGTCGAAATTCACCTTCGCGTCTTTCACCGTCAGCGTTTCCCAGATCAGATCCAGAATACGGCGGTAGATATGGCCATCACCAAAGCCCGTCTGCTTGCAGAACGCGGCATAGTTGGGATACATGCGCTCGCACAGGCAAGCCATAAAGGTGACGTGCTGCCAGCTTTCCAGCTTTTCAAGGCGCAGGTGAATCGGGTTTTGTAGCATGATGATCTCTCGAATCGAAAATTAGGCGCAGTTTACCTGAATCATCGCTGAATTTCCTGCCAACGAACAAAAGCCGGACGCGAAGAGGCCACCGCGTCAGCCCAGCGCGTCGGCTCCGGTAAGCGGTAACCCTTCATGCAGCGCTGTACCCACGCCAGGGCGCTGTCCATGCTCACCCGATGGCCGGTGGCGATGAACAGCGGATTACAGCGCGCCTTGCTGCGCCAGACCCACGCCAGCTGCTCGCCCTTATGGATGAGCGGCGCCAGCGCACCCGGCTCAGCGGAGAGTGGCTCAAACGCGCCGCACAGACGTTTCTTGGCAACGCCAATGGTCGGCACATCCACCAGCAGCCCAAAGTGGCTGGCAACGCCTAAACGGCGCGGGTGTGAGATCCCGTGCCCATCGACAAACAGCAGGTCAGGTTTTTGCGAGAGCTGCTCCCACGCTGCCAGCAGCGCGGGATATTCGCGAAAGGAGAGAAAGCCGGGAATATAGGGCATGGTGGTGGCAATACGCGCGACCTTGTACTCCACCAGCTCGAGCGAAGGGTACTTCAGTACCACCATCGCCGCTCGCGTCACGTCCCCACCCTGCTCGAACCCGACGTCTGCTCCGCCAATGTACTGCGGAGGATCCTTATCCAGACGATCCTCGCGGATCACCGATGAGGCCAGTTCGATTTGTTGAGCGCGTAGCGACGCGAGATCCATAACGACTCCTTACTTGTGATACTGGGCAGAAAGCCGATGCACCGCCTCCACAAATACGCCTGCGTGCTCTGGCGGTACATCCTGATGAATACCGTGGCCGAGGTTAAAGACGTGGCCTTCCCCCTGGCCGAAACCAGACAGTATAGTCGACACTTCTTCTTCAATGCGGGCAGGCGGCGCATAGAGCATGGACGGGTCCATATTGCCCTGCAGCGCCACTTTGTCGCCCACGCGGCGGCGGGCATCGGCAATATCGGTGGTCCAGTCGAGACCCAGTGCGTCGCAGCCGGTGGCCGCCATCGCTTCCAGCCACTGGCCGCCACCTTTGGTGAACAGCGTCACCGGCACGCGGCGACCTTCGTTTTCACGCAGCAGGCCGTCGACGATTTTATGCATGTAGTACAGGGAGAACTGCTGATAATCGCGGCCGGTCAGCACGCCACCCCAGGTGTCGAAAATCATCACCGACTGCGCACCCGCCTTAATCTGCGCGTTCAGATAGAGCGTGACGCTCTTCGCCAGCTTGTCGAGCAGCGCATGCAGGGCCAGCGGCTCGGCGTACATCATCTTTTTAATCAGGGTGAAGGCTTTGCTGCTGCCCCCTTCCACCATATAGGTCGCCAGCGTCCACGGGCTGCCGGAGAAGCCAATCAGCGGTACTTCGCCTTTCAGCTCACGGCGAATGGTGCGCACGGCGTTCATCACGTAGCCCAGTTCACCTTCCGGATCGGGGATCGGCAGCTTGTCCACGTCGGCTTTGCTTTTAATCGGAGAAGTGAAACGCGGGCCTTCACCCGTTTCAAAGTACAGGCCCAGGCCCATGGCATCCGGAATGGTCAGAATATCCGAGAAGAGGATCGCCGCATCCAGCGGGAAGCGGCGCAGCGGCTGGAGCGTCACTTCACAGGCCAGCTCGGCGTTTTTGCACAGCGACATAAAATCGCCCGCCTGCGCGCGCGTGGCTTTGTATTCTGGCAGATAGCGTCCCGCCTGGCGCATCATCCACACCGGGGTGACATCAACGGGCTGGCGCAGCAGCGCACGCAGATAACGATCGTTCTTCAGTTCGGTCATTTTTGCAGTTCCTTAAGCGTCATGGCCTCAGTGTAACACTACTCATACTCGGCCCGACACATCGCTACGGTATCTTCTATCAGCCGGCGCGCCACGGTGCCCGGCGGTGGTAACAGCGGTAAATCGTCGTAGCGATACCAGTTCGCGTCCAGCAGCTCTTTCTGATCGATAACGATCTCGCCACTGTCGTATTCGGCCATAAAGGCCGTCATCAGCGACTGCGGGAACGGCCACGGCTGGGAGGTGACGTAGCGCAGATTCTTCACTTTGATCCCGCTCTCCTCCATCACCTCGCGCGCCACCGCCTGCTCCAGCGTTTCGCCCACCTCGACGAAGCCGGCCAGCACGGTGTGAACGCCGTTGCGATGGCGGGTATGCTGCGCCAGCAAAATAGAATCATCCCGGCGGATAGCGACGATGATGCACGGCGCAATCTGCGGATAGTAGCGCTCGCGGCAGTGGCTGCAGAGCATCGCCCACTCGGTTTTGCTCGGACGCATGGTATGACCGCAATAGCCGCAGTATTTATGCGAGCGGTAAAACTCCGCCAGCTGCACGCCGCGCCCCGCCAGCTGGAACAGGCCCACGTCCAGATCCAACACCTGGCGAACGGATCCCATATCCTGACGACGCGCTTGCTGGATCAACCACACGGGCTCACCCTGCCACTCGCCGATCTTTAGCGCTGGCTGGCCCACGAGATCGAACGTTTCCGCCGCACCGTAGGGCAGTTCTCCACCGGGCAACCATAATTTTTGTTCGTGGCTGACGATCCACCAACCCAGATCTGATTTTTCAATAATACGATCCATATCTATTGCACTACCTTCGCTTCACTGACATGTTGTTAGCATTGTGGTTACATTCTGGATAAGCAGATTCAATCCTACACTTTGCGGAGTCGACCATGTTAAACCAGCTAGAAAGCCTGACTGAGCGCGTTAGAGGAAGTAACAAACTGGTGGATCGCTGGCTTCATGTGCGCAAGCATCTACTCGTGGCTTATTACAATCTGGTCGGCATTAAGCCTGGCAAAGAATCGTTTATGCGGCTGAACGAAAAAGCGCTGGATGATTTTTGTCAGGGCCTGGTCGACTATCTGTCCGACGGCCATTTCAATATTTATGAACGCATTATCCGCGAAATGGAAGGGACAACGCCGTATTTAGCGGCCAGCAAACTCTATCCGCTGCTGGAGGCCAACACCCAGCAGATCATGGATTACTATGATTCCACGCTCGAGAATGCCATCGATCACGATAACTACCTTGAGTTTCAGCGGGCATTATCCGACCTCGGTGAAGCGCTGGAGGAGCGATTCACGCTGGAAGATAGGCTGATTAGCCTCGTCCTGGATGCCAGTCCCGAAGATAACGTCGCGCGCCCGGCTTGAGTTCTTAATCGTTAACGAGTAATTTACAACCATTCGCCCCTCTCACGAGGGGGATTTTTCTTGTCGGAGTGCCCAGAGCGAAAGCCGGGCTGAGACCGTTAATTCGGGATCCGCGGAACCTGATCAGGTTAATACCTGCGAAGGGAACAAGAGTCACACTGCTGTTGTATCGCCCCCCGGGCGATCCTCTCTTGCTTCATCCGTCGTCTGACAAGCCATGTCCTTCACTTTTGGAATGAGCTATGTCTACTGCAAAACTGACCCGCCGCGAACAGCGCGCACAGGCCCAATACTTCATCGACACCCTGGAAGGCACGGCTTTCCCGAACTCGAAACGCATCTACATTTCCGGCTCGCAGGCCGATATCCGCGTCCCGATGCGCGAAATCCAGCTCAGCCCGACGCTTATCGGCGGCAGCAAAGAGAATCCGCAGTATGAAGACAACGAAGCCGTACCGGTGTATGACACCTCCGGCCCGTACGGCGATCCCTCTGTTACGATCAACGTTCAGCAGGGTCTGGCAAAGCTGCGCCAGCCGTGGATAGAGGCGCGTAACGACTGCGAAGAACTCAGCGTACGCAGTTCTGCGTACACCAAAGAACGCCTGGCCGACGACGGTCTGGACGGTCTGCGCTTTACCGGCCTGCTGACGCCAAAACGTGCCAAAGCGGGCAAATGCGTGACCCAGCTGCACTACGCCCGCCAGGGGATCGTCACGCCGGAGATGGAGTTCATCGCCATCCGCGAGAACATGGGCCGCGAGCGTATCCGCAGCGAAGTGCTGCGCTACCAGCATCCGGGAGAGGGCTTTGGCGCGCGCCTGCCAGAGAACATCACGCCGGAATTTGTGCGTGACGAAGTGGCCGCCGGGCGCGCGATTATCCCCGCCAACATTAACCACCCGGAATCCGAGCCGATGATTATTGGCCGCAACTTCCTGGTGAAGGTCAACGCTAATATCGGTAACTCGGCCGTCACCTCCTCCATCGAAGAAGAGGTTGAAAAGCTGGTCTGGTCAACGCGCTGGGGTGCGGACACGGTAATGGATCTCTCCACCGGCCGCTATATTCACGAAACCCGCGAGTGGATCCTGCGTAACAGCCCGGTTCCGATTGGCACCGTCCCGATTTATCAGGCGCTGGAGAAGGTCAACGGCATTGCCGAAGATCTGACCTGGGAAGCGTTCCGCGACACGCTGCTGGAGCAGGCCGAGCAGGGCGTCGACTACTTCACCATTCACGCGGGCGTGCTGCTGCGCTACGTGCCGATGACCGCGAAGCGTCTGACCGGTATCGTCTCGCGCGGCGGTTCGATCATGGCGAAGTGGTGCCTCTCCCATCACCAGGAAAACTTCCTCTACGAACACTTCCGCGAGATCTGCGAAATCTGCGCCGCTTATGACGTCTCCCTCTCGCTGGGCGACGGCCTGCGCCCGGGCTCCATCCGTGACGCCAACGACGAAGCGCAGTTTGCCGAGCTGCACACGCTGGGCGAACTGACCAAAATCGCCTGGGAGTATGACGTGCAGGTGATGATTGAAGGCCCGGGACACGTGCCGATGCAGATGATCCGCCGCAACATGACCGAGGAGCTGGAGCACTGCCACGAAGCGCCGTTCTACACCCTGGGACCGTTAACCACCGATATTGCGCCGGGCTACGACCACTTCACGTCAGGCATTGGCGCGGCGATGATCGGCTGGTTCGGCTGCGCCATGCTCTGCTACGTGACGCCGAAAGAGCACCTCGGCCTGCCAAACAAAGAGGACGTGAAGCAGGGGCTGATTACCTACAAAATTGCCGCCCACGCGGCGGATCTGGCCAAAGGCCACCCGGGCGCGCAAATCCGCGATAACGCCATGTCGAAGGCGCGCTTTGAATTCCGCTGGGAAGATCAGTTCAACCTGGCGCTGGACCCGTTCACCGCCCGCGCCTACCACGACGAAACCCTGCCGCAGGAATCGGGCAAAGTCGCGCACTTCTGCTCCATGTGCGGACCAAAATTCTGCTCGATGAAAATCAGCCAGGAAGTGCGCGACTACGCCGCCACGCAAACCATTGAAGTGGGTATGGCGGACATGTCTGAAACCTTCCGCGCCAAAGGCGGCGAAATCTACCTCAAAAAAGAGGAGGCGTAATGTACCAGCCCGATTTCCCACCCGTCCCCTACCGTTTAGGGCTCTATCCGGTGGTGGACAGCGTGGCGTGGATAGCGCGACTGCTGGAGGCAGGCGTTCGCACCCTCCAGCTGCGCATCAAGGATAAGCGCGATGACGAGGTGGAAGCCGATGTGGTTGCCGCCATTGCGCTGGGGCGTCGGTATAACGCCCGCCTGTTTATCAACGACTACTGGCGGCTGGCCGTTAAGCACCGGGCGTACGGCGTGCATCTGGGTCAGGAGGACCTGGAAACAACGGATCTGAGCGCAATCCGTGAAGCCGGGCTGCGTCTTGGCGTGTCAACGCACGATGACATGGAGATCGACGTGGCCCTGGCGGCCCGTCCCTCTTACATCGCGCTCGGTCACGTCTTCCCGACGCAAACCAAGCAGATGCCCTCCGCACCGCAGGGTCTGATGCAGCTGGCGAGTCACGTTAAACGCCTTGCCGATTACCCCACCGTCGCCATCGGCGGAATCAGTCTTGAACGTGCCCCGGCGGTGCTGGAGACCGGCGTCGGCAGCATCGCCGTCGTCAGCGCCATCACCCAGGCGGCAGACTGGCGGTCCGCCACCGAACAGCTTTTACAGCTGGCAGGAGCCGGTGATGAATGATCGCGACTTTATGCGCTACAGCCGTCAGATCCTGCTGGAGGATATCGCAATCGACGGCCAGCAAAAACTGCTCGCCAGCCGGGTGCTGATTGTTGGCCTGGGGGGATTAGGTGCACCCGCCGCGCTCTATCTGGCAGGTGCGGGTATCGGCACGCTGGTGCTGGCCGACGACGATGAGGTCCACCTCAGCAATCTGCAGCGGCAAATCCTCTTTACTACCGACGATATCAACCAGCCGAAAGCGAAAATCACCCGGCAGCGGCTGAACCAGCTTAACCCGGATATCGAGCTGATTGCCTTACAGGAGCGTCTTAGCGGTGAAAGCCTGCACCGTGAAGTCGCCCTTGCCGACGTGGTGCTGGACTGTACCGACAACATGGCGACGCGCCAGGCGATCAACGCCGCCTGCGTGGCAAATCATACGCCGCTTATCACCGCCAGCGCGGTGGGGTTCGGCGGGCAAATGATGGTTCTGACGCCACCGTGGACGCAGGGCTGCTATCGCTGCCTGTGGCCGGACGATGCCGAGCCGACGCGCAACTGCCGTACGGCGGGTATTCTGGGTCCGGTGGTCGGCGTGATGGGCACCATGCAGGCGCTGGAGGCTATCAAGCTGCTCAGCGGCATGGAGACGGAACGCAATACGCTGCGGCTGTTTGATGCCCGCTCCAGCGGCTGGCGCCAGCTGGCGTTACGCCGCGCCAGCCGCTGCCCGGTATGTGGAGGCCGCGATGCGCATTCTGTTTAACGATGAGCCGATGAGATGCGACGACGGGCTTACCGTTGCCGCACTGCTCGACAAGCTGCGTCAGCTCAAGCCGGGAACGGCGCTGGCGCTCAATCAACAGATCCTGCCGCGCGAGCAGTGGGAACATCAGCAGGTCAATGAAGGCGACCAGATCCTGCTGTTTCAGGTTATCGCAGGGGGCTGAGATGTTACGTATTGCCGATAAGGTTTTTGATTCGCATCTGTTTACCGGAACCGGAAAATTCGCCTCGCCGCAGCTGATGGTGGATGCCATTCGTGAAAGCGGCAGCCAGCTGGTGACGCTGGCGCTCAAGCGCGTGGATCTGCGCCATCACAGCGATGCCATTCTGGCTCCGTTGCTGGAAGCAGGCGTGACGCTGCTGCCCAACACCTCCGGAGCGAAAACCGCCGAAGAGGCGATTTTTGCCGCACAGCTGGCGCGTGAAGCGCTCGGCACCGGCTGGCTGAAGCTGGAAATCCATCCGGATGCCCGCTGGCTGCTGCCCGATCCGATTGAAACGCTGAAAGCGGCTGAAAAGCTGGTTCAGCAAGGATTTACCGTTCTGCCTTACTGCGGGGCCGACCCGGTGCTGTGCAAACGTCTAGAAGAGGTCGGCTGCGCCGCCGTCATGCCGCTGGGGGCCCCCATTGGCTCCAACCAGGGGCTGGAGACCCGCGCGATGCTGGAAATCATTATTGAGCAGGCTACCGTACCGGTGGTGGTGGATGCGGGCATTGGCGTGCCCAGCCATGCCGCGCAGGCGCTGGAAATGGGGGCTGACGCGGTGCTGGTCAATACGGCTATCGCGGTTGCCGACGATCCGGTCATGATGGCGCGGGCATTCCGCCTGGCCGTGGAGGCCGGCCTGCTGGCAAGGGGATCCGGCCCCGGCTCGCGCAGTTTCCAGGCGCAGGCCACCAGCCCGCTGACCGGTTTTCTGGAGGCGATCTCATGAGCACGTTTACCGAGCGCTGGCGACAGCTTAACTGGGACGACATTGCCCTGCGCATTAACAGCAAAACGGCGGCAGACGTGGAGCGCGCGCTGCATGCCCGTCAGCTGACCCGCGAGGATCTGATGGCCCTGCTCTCCCCGGCGGCCAGCGCGTACCTCGAACCGATGGCTCAGCGAGCGCAGCAGCTCACCCGCCAGCGTTTTGGCAACACGGTGAGCTTCTACGTGCCACTCTATCTCTCCAACCTGTGCGCCAATGACTGCACCTACTGCGGCTTTTCCATGAGCAATCGCATCAGGCGAAAAACCCTTGATGAGGGTGAGATTGCCCGTGAGTGTGCAGCCATCCGTGAAATGGGCTTTGAACACCTTCTGCTGGTCACGGGCGAGCATCAGGGGAAGGTGGGAATGGACTATTTCCGTCAACACCTTCCCGCCATTCGCCGTCAGTTTGCGTCGTTGCAGATGGAAGTGCAGCCTCTGTCGCAGGAGGAGTACGCGGAGCTCAAAACGCTCGGGCTGGACGGCGTTATGGTCTATCAGGAAACCTACCATGAGGCGACGTACGCCCGGCACCACCTGAAAGGCAAGAAACAGGATTTCTTTTTCCGCCTGGAAACGCCCGACAGGCTGGGTCGCGCCGGCATCGACAAAATCGGTCTGGGTGCGCTGATCGGGCTCTCCGACAGCTGGCGGGTGGATTGTTACATGGTGGCGGAACATCTGCTGTGGCTTCAACAGCGCTACTGGCAGAGCCGTTATTCCATCTCCTTCCCGCGCCTTCGTCCCTGCGCGGGAGGAATTGAACCGGCTTCTCTGATGGATGAACGCCAGCTGGTGCAGACCATCTGCGCGTTTCGCCTGCTCGCCCCGGAAGTGGAATTATCGCTCTCAACGCGCGAGTCCCCGGCGTTTCGCGATCGCGTCATCCCGCTTGCGATTAACAACGTCAGTGCATTTTCCAAAACGCAGCCAGGCGGCTACGCCGACGATCGTCCGGAGCTGGAACAGTTTGTACCGCATGATGGCCGACGTCCGGAAGCGGTCGCTGCCGCCCTGACAGCGCAGGGTCTGCAGCCTGTCTGGAAAGACTGGGACAGCTGGCTGGGAAGAGCCTCGCAGTGACATTGAAACACACTGCAACACGTTAAAAAATTGTCGAGGCGCAACGAAAAGGCAAAACCGGAGGATTGTCAGCGATCGTCCGGTTTTTTATTGTCACACGGTCAGCAACGGATGCTGACCAGGGCGAAAAGCTTCTTCCTCGTTTCGCCCTGCCTCTGGTGCATTACACAAACGGTCCCTGCCAGTTTAATAAGTATTTTCTTAATGGTTCTTAAGATAAATCATCCCGTCAGAAATCGTGTGCCGTATAATTCACCGCTAACCGCAGGACAGCGACTATGCTGAGAGGATATCGGCAGACGAAAAGTATTCACCATCAGGAACGATGTACAGCTCATGGCACTTCACAGCAAAAAGCTCTCTTTTACCCGGCCCATTATGCTCAGCTTCGCGGGGATCCTCTGCAGTTTTGCGGTGATCGCGATCGCGGTGACGCTTTCGCAACGGAAGGATTTTCTTGAGGATTATCATAAGATCAATAGCAACTTCACGCACAACCTGGCGGTGAACTACACCGAATCTATCCTGCGTGAAAACGACTATATCCTGGGCCGTTCCGCGATGTACTTTGCGCGCGACGACAGGCTAAACGAGACGCTCAACGTCAATCCGACGCAGGGACTGCAGATGATGATGCATCTGCAGAACCTGATGCCGACCGTCTCCTCCATCTCGCTGGCGGACACGCAAGGGCATTATCTCCGCGCACCGGAAGTGCTCCCCACGGAGACGAGTAAAACCTTCGATCCCCGGACGCGACCGTGGTTTGTCGCTCAGGCGGAAGCCAGCATCTTCAGCCACTATACCCGTCCTTACATGGACTACTTCACCGGCCATCCGACGGTGACGCTTTATAAGCCTTTGATATCGCCTGAAGGAAGGCTGAAGGGAACGCTCGCTTTCCATCTCGATTTGACCTCAATGGGCTTCACCCTGCGTCAGATGGTGGCGCCCGTTCAGGGGGAATTCTTCGTCGTCGAACGCGATGGTGCCGTGGTGCTGCATCCGGATACCGGCGCGCTCTTCAAGCAGTACGTGAGCGAAGCGCTGATGGACAAAATGACCAGCGGCGAAGGTCATCTTTACGACAAGAAAAGCAACGCCTGGTATTACTACTACTCGTTTACCAACCCGGACTGGTTTGTCATCTACCGGGTATCCGGCGCCACGCTCACCGATATTACCCGCCACGAAACGACGATCGTTGGCTGGGGGTTTGCGCTGGCGGCCATCATCATCATCCTTTTCGGCTTATACCTCCGCCACGCCTCGCGTAGCGTGTTGATGCACATTATCAATGCCATCAAAACCGGCGATGTCAGCGAGGCGCCGCGCCTGGAAGCGATGCTGAGCCACACGATTCAGTCCAATAAAGAGCGCGAAATGGCGTATGTGCGCCAGGCCACCCACGATGCGCTGACAGGCTGTAAAAACCGCCGCGCGTTCGACAGCGATGTCGCAGAGCTGCTGAATACCCAGCAGCCTTTCGCGATGGCGCTGGTGGATATCGATAACTTCAAGTCAATTAACGACACGCTGGGTCACCTGACCGGTGATATCGTTCTACGCAACGTGGCTCGGGAAGGGATCCAGATTATGCAGCCACATCATGTTTCGGTTTACCGTTATGGTGGAGAAGAGTTCGCGGTCATCTTCCAGGCTGAACAGATGTCTTCCGCGCTCTCCTTGCTCGAAGCATGGCGTACCGCCGTTGAAAATCGCGTCTGGCGGGAAGAAAACCTGCGCGTTACGTTCAGCGGTGGTCTTGGGGAGTGGCATTTTGAACCGCTGGAGCAATTCGTCGGAAGCGTTGATAACGCCCTCTACAGCGCCAAACAGCAGGGAAAAAACCGCATCGTTCGCACATCCATCAGCTAATCCTCTCTCCTTCACCCTGCCCGTTTCAACGGGCCGGGTACCCGTCAGTGTAAAATTGTAACCGGTTTCAGAAAATCGCCTGTTTCTTTGTGATGCCTGACACACAATCGCGGTAAAGCGGTTGTTGAAGCGGTCTGCACGGGATAATTATCAATAAACACATGTAGATCGAGGCTGATTATGAAGAACATCGTTTTATGCTGTGCAGCGGGAATGTCAACCAGCATGCTGGTTCAACGTATGAAAGACGCCGCGCAGAAAAAAGGGGTTGAAGTCACCATTAAAGCCGTTCCGGTTGCGGAGTTTAAAGACAACATCGCGACGGCCGACATCGTATTACTGGGGCCACAGGTTAAATACGAGCAGGCTAAATTACAGGCACAGGCCGACCCGTTAGGTAAAAAGGTCGCGGTGATCGACATGATGGATTACGGCATGATGAAAGGTGATGCCGTACTGGATAAAGCGCTCAAACTTCTGGAGTCATAATGGAAGACTTAGAAACCACGATTATGGAACTGCTTGTTAACGCAGGCGCAGCGCGCAGTGCGGCCCTGACGGCGTTGCAGATGGCGCGTAAAGGTGAGTTTGACGAAGCTGAAAAAGCGATGGAAGAGTCGCGTGAATATGTGAAGCATGCGCACACCATACAGACGCAGCTTATTGGTCTTGATGAGGGGACCGGGAAGCTTCCGGTTAACCTGATCACCGTCCATTCTCAGGATCACCTGATGAACGCCATGGTCATTCAGGACCTGGCGGGCGATATGATTGAGCTTTATCGCCGGATCCCGTTGGTGAATTAAAAATATGCAGATGTAAAAAAACCCGCCGAGGCGGGTTTTTTATTAGCGGCTCAACGATTACTCGTTGTCGGAACCACCCAGACCTGCGTTCAGCAGTTCTGCCAGGCTCGCGGATGCATCTTCAGCAGTCACCTGCGGTGCAGCTGGCAGTTCGCCCGCAGCACGACGACGCATACGATCCTGATGGTACGCATAACCGGTACCAGCCGGGATCAGACGACCCACGATAACGTTCTCTTTCAGACCGCGCAGTTCATCACGTTTACCTGCAACAGCGGCTTCGGTCAGGACACGAGTCGTTTCCTGGAACGATGCTGCAGAGATGAAGGACTCGGTTGCCAGAGACGCTTTGGTGATACCCAGCAGATCGCGCGAGAAGGTCGCACCGATTTTGCCGTTCGCTTCCAGTTCGCGGTTAGCGATCTTGACGCGTGAGTATTCAACCTGCTCGCCTTCCAGGAACTCGGAGCTGCCCGCGTTTTCGATGGTTGCTTTACGCAGCATCTGACGAACGATAACTTCAATGTGCTTATCGTTAATCTTAACGCCCTGCAGACGGTAAACGTCCTGTACTTCGTTGGTGATGTAACGCGTTACCGCGTGTACGCCACGAAGACGCAGAATGTCGTGCGGTGCTTCTGGACCATCGGAAACCACGTCACCACGTTCTACACGTTCACCTTCGAACACGTTGAGCTGACGCCACTTAGGAATCATCTCTTCGTACGGTTCGCTGCCATCTACTGGTGTGATAACCAGACGGCGTTTACCTTTGGTCTCTTTACCGAAGGAGATGATACCGCTGATTTCAGCCAGGATTGCAGGCTCTTTCGGACGACGCGCTTCGAACAGGTCCGCAACGCGTGGCAGACCACCGGTGATGTCCTTGGTACCGCCGGATTCCTGAGGAATACGCGCCAGGGTGTCACCAGAGCTGATCTGTACGCCATCTTCCAGCTGTACAATCGCTTTACCCGGCAGGAAGTACTGCGCAGGCATATCGGTACCTGGGATCAGAACGTCGTTACCCTGAGCATCAACGATTTTCAGTGCAGGACGCAGATCTTTACCACCGGTAGTACGTTCAGCAGAATCCAGAACCACCAGAGAAGACAGACCGGTCAGCTCGTCGGTCTGACGAGTAATGGTCTGGCCGTCAATCATGTCAGTGAAGCGGATGAAACCACTTACTTCGGTGATAACCGGCATGGTGTGTGGATCCCAGTTTGCAACGGTTTCACCGCCGGCAACCTGCTCGCCATCACCTTTCGCCATAACCGCACCGTAAGGCACTTTATAGCTCTCTTTGGTACGACCGAATTCGTCGATCAGCTTCAGCTCGGTGTTACGGGAAGTGATAACCAGTTTACCGCTGGAGTTCACAACCGACTTCGCGTTGCTGAGCTTGATGCTACCTTTGTTTTTCACCTGGATGCTGGATTCAGCAGCCGCACGAGATGCCGCACCACCGATGTGGAACGTACGCATCGTCAGCTGTGTACCCGGCTCACCGATGGACTGTGCCGCGATAACGCCGATGGCTTCACCTTTGTTGATGATGTGGCCACGCGCCAGGTCACGACCGTAGCAGTGTGCACATACACCAAAGTCGGTGTCACAGGATACAACGGAACGGACTTTCACGGAGTCAACAGAGTTCGCTTCCAGCAGGTCACACCAGTGCTCATGCAGCAGCGTGTTGCGTGGAACCAGAATGTCTGCCGTACCCGGCTTCAGAATGTCTTCCGCGGTTACACGACCCAGAACGCGATCGCGCAGTGGCTCTTTAACATCACCACCCTCGATAACCGGGGTCATGGTGATACCTTCGAGGGTGCCACAATCGTCTTCGGTCACAACCAGGTCCTGCGCAACGTCAACCAGACGACGCGTCAGATAACCGGAGTTCGCTGTTTTCAGTGCGGTATCCGCCAGACCTTTACGCGCACCGTGCGTGGAGATGAAGTACTGGAGTACGTTCAGACCTTCACGGAAGTTCGCGGTGATTGGCGTTTCGATGATGGAGCCATCTGGCTTCGCCATCAGACCACGCATACCTGCCAGCTGACGAATCTGTGCTGCAGAACCACGCGCACCGGAGTCGGCCATCATGTAGATGCTGTTGAAGGAAACCTGCTGCTCTTCTACGCCGTCACGGTTAATCACGGTTTCGGTCTGCAGGTTATCCATCATCGCTTTGGATACACGATCGTTCGCCGCGGCCCAGATATCGATAACTTTGTTATAGCGTTCGCCCGCGGTAACCAGACCAGACTGGAACTGCTCCTGGATCTCAGCAACTTCAGCTTCCGCTTCAGAGATGATCTCGTGTTTCTTCTCTGGGATGACCATGTCATCGATACCAACAGATGCACCTGAACGCGCTGCATACGCAAAGCCGGTGTACATTGTCTGGTCAGCGAAGATAACGGTCGGCTTCAGACCCAGAATGCGGTAACAGGTGTTCAGCATTTTGGAGATCGCTTTCTTGCCCAGCGCCTGGTTGACGATGGAGAAAGGCAGACCTTTCGGTACGATCATCCACAGAATGGCACGGCCAACGGTCGTGTCTTTCAGGCTGGTTTTCGCAACGAATTCGCCGTTTGCATCTTTTTCGTATTCGGTGATACGCACTTTAACGCGCGCATGCAGAGAGGCCAGGCCAGCGCGATAAATACGCTCAGCTTCTTTCGGACCAGTCAGCACCATGCCTTCGCCTTTGGCGTTAACACAGTCACGGGTCATGTAGTACAGACCCAGTACAACGTCCTGAGAAGGAACAATGATTGGCTCACCGTTCGCTGGAGACAGGATGTTGTTGGTAGACATCATCAGCGCACGCGCTTCGAGCTGGGCTTCCAGCGTCAGCGGTACGTGAACAGCCATCTGGTCACCATCGAAGTCGGCGTTATATGCCGCACAAACCAGCGGGTGCAGCTGAATAGCTTTACCTTCGATCAGGACCGGCTCAAATGCCTGGATACCCAGACGGTGCAGGGTTGGTGCACGGTTCAGCAGTACCGGGTGTTCGCGGATCACTTCGTCCAGGATATCCCAAACGACAGCTTCTTCACGCTCAACCATTTTCTTCGCGGCTTTGATGGTGGTGGCCAGGCCACGCAGTTCCAGCTTGCCGTAGATGAATGGTTTGAACAGCTCCAGTGCCATTTTCTTCGGCAGACCGCACTGATGCAGACGCAGGTATGGACCTACGGTGATTACAGAACGACCGGAGTAGTCAACACGCTTACCGAGCAGGTTCTGACGGAAACGACCCTGTTTACCTTTGATCATGTCGGCCAAAGATTTCAGAGGACGTTTGTTAGAACCGGTGATCGCACGACCACGACGACCGTTATCCAGCAGGGCATCTACCGCTTCCTGCAGCATACGTTTTTCGTTGCGTACGATGATGTCCGGCGCAGCCAGATCCAGCAGACGTTTCAGACGGTTGTTACGGTTGATCACGCGACGATACAGATCGTTCAGATCGGACGTTGCGAAACGACCACCATCCAGCGGAACCAGTGGACGCAGATCTGGCGGCAGAACCGGCAGAACGGTCAGGATCATCCACTCTGGCTTGTTACCAGACTGAACGAACGCTTCCAGCAGTTTGATACGCTTGGTCAGCTTTTTACGCTTGGTTTCGGAGTTGGTTTCGTTCAGCTCTTCACGCAGCTGCTCGCACTCTTGCTCCAGATCCATGCTCTTCAGCAGGGCCTGAATAGCTTCCGCACCCATCTTCGCGTCGAATTCGTCACCGAACTCTTCCAGCGCGTCCAGATACTGCTCTTCAGTCAGGATCTGATGACGTTCCAGGTTCGTCATCCCGCCTTCGATAACCACATAAGATTCGAAGTACAGAACACGTTCGATATCACGCAGCGGCATATCCAGCAGCAGACCGATACGGGACGGCAGTGATTTCAGGAACCAGATGTGAGCAGTCGGAGACGCCAGCTCGATGTGGCCCATACGCTCACGGCGTACTTTGGTCTGGGTCACTTCAACGCCGCACTTCTCACAGATCACACCACGGTGTTTCAGGCGCTTGTACTTACCGCACAGGCACTCGTAATCTTTTACTGGCCCGAAAATACGCGCACAGAAAAGGCCGTCACGCTCAGGTTTGAACGTACGGTAGTTGATGGTTTCCGGCTTTTTAACTTCACCGAAAGACCATGAACGGATCATGTCTGGCGAAGCCAGAGCAATTTTGATCGCATCAAACTCTTCGGTTTTAGTCTGCGCTTTCAGAAACTTTAATAAATCTTTCACGGATTTGCTCCCGTCGGAGTTAGCACAATCCGGTGCCGGGGATTAACCCGGCACCAGTGACCTGTTTGAGCGAGAATTACTCGTCTTCCAGTTCGATGTTGATACCCAGCGAACGAATCTCTTTCAACAGTACGTTGAAGGATTCTGGCATGCCCGGTTCCATCTGATGGTTGCCGTCCACGATGTTTTTATACATCTTGGTACGACCGTTCACGTCATCAGACTTAACGGTGAGCATTTCCTGCAGGGTGTATGCCGCGCCGTATGCTTCCAGCGCCCACACTTCCATCTCCCCGAAGCGCTGACCACCGAACTGTGCCTTACCACCCAGCGGCTGCTGAGTAACCAGGCTGTAAGAACCGGTAGAACGAGCGTGCATCTTGTCGTCGACCAGGTGGTTCAGTTTCAGCATGTACATGTAACCTACGGTTACCGGACGTTCGAACTGTTCACCGGTACGGCCGTCAAACAGCGTAATCTGACCAGACGTTGGCAGACCACCCAGTTGCAGCAGCTCTTTAATTTCAGCTTCTTTTGCACCGTCGAATACCGGCGTTGCAATTGGCATACCTTTGCGCAGGTTTTCTGCCAGACGCAGCACTTCTTCATCGCTGAAGGTGTTCAGGTCGACTTTCTGACGCACGTCGGTACCCAGATCGTAGGCACGCTGGATGAATTCGCGCAGTTTCGCGACTTCCTGCTGCTGTTTCAGCATGGCGTTAATCTTGTCGCCGATGCCTTTCGCAGCCATACCCAGGTGAGTTTCCAGGATCTGACCAATGTTCATACGAGACGGTACGCCCAGTGGGTTCAGTACGATATCTACCGGCGTACCGTTAGCATCGTGCGGCATATCTTCGATCGGGTTGATCTTAGAGATAACACCCTTGTTACCGTGACGACCTGCCATCTTATCACCAGGCTGGATCTGACGTTTAACAGCCAGATACACCTTAACAATCTTCAGCACGCCTGGTGCCAGATCGTCGCCCTGAGTGATTTTGCGGCGTTTCGCTTCGAGTTTTTTCTCGAACTCGTGTTTCAGTTCGTCATACTGCTCAGCCAGCTGTTCCAGCTGATTTTGTTTCTCTTCGTCGGTCAGGCCCAGTTCCAGCCAGCGATCGCGTGGCAGTTTGTCGAGCTTCTCAGCTTCAACGCCACCGGCAACCAGCACCGCATAGATACGGCTGAACAGACCCGCTTCGAGGATCTGCAGTTCTTCAGACAGGTCTTTCTTAGCCTGTTTGAGCTGCATCTCTTCGATTTCCAGCGCACGCTTATCTTTCTCAACGCCGTCACGAGTGAAGACCTGAACGTCGATAACCGTACCGGAAACACCGTTTGGTACGCGCAGAGAAGAGTCTTTAACGTCAGACGCTTTCTCACCGAAGATGGCACGCAGCAGTTTCTCTTCTGGCGTCAGCTGGGTTTCACCTTTAGGCGTAACCTTACCTACCAGAATGTCGCCGCCGGTCACTTCCGCACCGATGTAAACGATACCGGATTCATCCAGTTTGGAGAGCGCAGCTTCACCCACGTTAGGGATGTCAGCGGTGATCTCTTCAGGCCCCAGCTTGGTGTCACGGGACACACATGCCAGTTCCTGAATGTGGATGGTGGTGAAACGATCTTCCTGAACCACACGCTCGGAGACGAGGATGGAGTCTTCGAAGTTGTAACCGTTCCACGGCATGAACGCTACGCGCATGTTCTGACCGAGCGCCAGTTCACCGAGGTCGGTGGACGGACCGTCTGCCAGCACGTCGCCGCGCTCAACTGGCTCACCCAGAGATACGCAAGGCATCTGGTTGATACAGGTGTTCTGGTTAGAACGGGTGTATTTGGTCAGGTTATAAATGTCGATACCTGCTTCGCCCGGATACATCTCGTCTTCGTTAACTTTGATAACGATACGGGATGCGTCGACGTACTGAACGGTACCGCCACGCTTAGCAACTGCAGTAACACCGGAGTCAACGGCAACAGCACGTTCCATACCGGTACCAACCAGCGGCTTATCAGCGCGCAGAGTTGGAACGGCCTGACGTTGCATGTTCGCACCCATCAATGCACGGTTGGCGTCATCGTGTTCCAGGAACGGGATCAGGGACGCACCGACGGATACCACCTGCTGGGTGGATACGTCCATGTAGTCAACCTGGTCGCGGCTGAACAAGCTGGATTCGCCTTTGCTACGGCAGGTCACCAGATCTTCTACAAAGTGGCCTTCGTCATCCAGGTTGGAGTTCGCCTGAGCGATAACGTAGTTGCCTTCTTCGATAGCAGACAGGTAGTGAATTTCGTCGGTTACAACACCGTCAGTCACTTTACGGTACGGCGTCTCAAGGAAACCGTATTCGTTCGTCTGTGCGTACACGGACAGGGAGTTGATCAGACCGATGTTTGGACCTTCAGGCGTTTCGATTGGACATACGCGACCGTAGTGCGTCGGGTGTACGTCTCGAACTTCAAAGCCTGCACGTTCACGGGTCAGACCGCCTGGGCCGAGTGCAGAGATACGACGTTTGTGCGTAATCTCAGACAGCGGGTTGTTCTGGTCCATGAACTGAGACAGCTGGCTGGAACCAAAGAACTCTTTCACTGCTGCAGAAATCGGCTTGGCGTTGATCATATCCTGAGGCATCAGGGTATCCAGATCGCCCAGAGACAGACGCTCTTTCACCGCACGCTCTACACGCACCAGGCCAACGCGGAACTGGTTTTCCGCCATTTCACCGACGGAACGGATACGACGGTTGCCGAGGTGGTCGATATCGTCCACTTCGCCTTTACCGTTACGGATATCGATGAGCTTCTTCATCACTTCGATGATGTCGTCTTTGCTCAGGATACCGGAACCTTCAATTTCGTCGCGCAGCAGAGAACGGTTGAACTTCATACGACCAACCGCAGACAGATCGTAGCGGTCTTCGGAGAAGAACAGATTCTCGAACAGGCTTTCCGCCGCTTCGCGAGTTGGTGGCTCACCAGGACGCATCATGCGGTAGATTTCAACCAGCGCACTCAGACGATCGGTCGTTGGGTCGACGCGTACAGTCTCAGAGATGTACGGACCGTGGTCCAGATCGTTGGTGAACAGCGTTTCGATACGTTTGTGGCCAGCCTGACTCAGCTTAGCCAGCAGATCCAGGCTCAGCTCCATGTTCGCCGGGCAGATCAGCTCGCCAGTTGATTCATCAACGTAATCTTTCGCGGCTACTTTTCCTGCAATGTATTCAACCGGAACTTCGATGTGTTTGATATCATCTTTTTCCAGCTGGCGGATGTGGCGCGCGGTGATACGGCGACCTTTTTCCACATACACTTTGCCGTCGGCTTCGATGTCGAACGACGCGGTCTCACCACGCAGACGTTCCGGCACCAGCTCCATCTGCAGCTTGTTGTCGCGGATTTCAAAGATCACTTTCTCAAAGAACAGGTCCAGGATCTGCTCAGTGGTATAGTTCAGTGCACGCAGAATGATGGTTGCAGGCAGTTTACGACGACGGTCGATACGGACAAACAGGTTGTCTTTTGGATCGAACTCGAAGTCCAGCCAGGAACCACGGTAAGGAATGATGCGTGCGTTATACAGTACTTTACCGGAAGAGTGTGTTTTACCTTTATCGCTGTCGAAGAAGACGCCCGGGCTACGATGCAGCTGGGAAACGATAACACGCTCAGTACCGTTGATAACGAAAGTACCGTTGTCAGTCATGAGTGGAATTTCACCCATGTAGACTTCTTGTTCTTTAATGTCTTTTACGGTGCCTTCCGGCGCTTCGCGCTCGTAGATCACCAGACGCAGTTTTACGCGCAGCGGTGCGGAATAGGTCACGCCACGGATCTGACATTCCTGAACGTCAAACACCGGTTCGCCAAGGCGGTAGCTGACGTACTGCAGCTCGGAGTTACCGCTGTAGCTCTGAATCGGGAACACGGAGCGGAAGGCTGCTTCCAGACCGTACTGCCCTTCAGGATCTTGCTCGATAAACTTCTGGAACGAGTCAAGCTGGATAGAAAGGAGATATGGAATGTCCAGAACTTGTGGACGTTTACCAAAATCCTTACGAATACGTTTTTTCTCGGTATAGGAGTAAACCATAGGGTTCCTCAGCTCGCTGACAAGTCGACCCATCTGTCCGACGAAGGGACAGTTTGTGCAACACCATTTTGTGGACCGGAAAATTGAATACTTTCCGCAATACCTGTTGCTATCACGCTTAAATCATTTCGTCGCGATTTACACAGAGCGAGCACCCTGTCGCAATATATTAAGTCGTCGATAGAAACATGCATTGTCAGGACAATCAGCAGTCAAACAGTGTGAAATGCTACTGATGCCTTACAGCGCAAAAAGGCTGGTGACTAAAAAGTCACCAGCCATCAGCCTAATGACTTAGGCTGCAACCAGAAAAGTTGGCTTATTTAACTTCAACTTCAGCGCCAGCTTCTTCCAGAGATTTTTTCAGTGCTTCTGCGTCGTCTTTGCTCACGCCTTCTTTCAGCGCAGCTGGAGCAGATTCTACCAGGTCTTTAGCTTCTTTCAGACCCAGGCCAGTTGCGCCACGTACTGCTTTGATAACAGCAACTTTGTTCGCGCCAGCAGCTTTCAGAATTACGTCGAATTCAGTTTTTTCTTCAGCAGCTTCAGCCGGGCCCGCAGCTACAGCTACAGCAGCAGCAGCAGAAACACCGAATTTTTCTTCCATTGCAGAAACCAGCTCTACAACGTCCATTACGGACATAGCTGCTACTGCTTCAATGATTTGATCTTTAGTGATAGACATTTAAATTGTTCCTGAAAATCAGAATAAGTTTATACGTAAGCAAATGCTTTATAAAGATAACTGCGATTAAGCAGCTTCTTTCGCATCGCGTACAGCAGCCAGAGTGCGAACCAGTTTGCCAGCCGCAGCTTCTTTCATGGTTGCCATCAGGCGTGCAATTGCTTCTTCGTAGGTCGGCAGGGTTGCCAGGCGATCGATTTGCGATGCCGGGATCAACTCACCTTCAAAGGCTGCAGCTTTGACCTCAAATTTTGCATTCGCTTTCGCGAACTCTTTGAACAGACGAGCAGCAGCGCCCGGGTGTTCCATAGAGTATGCAATCAGGGTCGGACCAACAAACGTGTCTTTCAGGCACTCGAACTGAGTACCTTCAACTACGCGGCGCAGCAGGGTGTTACGAACAACACGCATGTATACGCCAGCTTCACGACCTGCTTTACGCAGTTCAGTCATTTTGTCTACAGTAACGCCACGGGAATCCGCAACTACTGCAGACAGCGCGCCTTTGGCTACTTCGCTGACTTCAGCAACAATCGCTTGTTTGTCTTGAAGATTTAAAGCCATTAGCTTTGCTCCTGGATGTTTGCCGGAACTCATGTTCCGGAACTCACTTCACTCTTCCCAACGGAAAGAGCGTCTTAATACGGTGAGCAGAAACAAGCCAGAGTATCCAAAAATAATCTTAGCGTTCTGTCACCGTCTACGCAGGGGATTAAGTCTCTTGCGAAACACCTGCGGTCTTCGACGGAGGCCTGGATTAGGCCAGGCTCCAACGAACAAATCTTTTAGCCGCTAACTTTTGTTAGCAAACGTGGGGGTAAGATTGTAGACAAAATCACCGCCCACGTAAAGGCATTAGTTTGCAGCAGCGCTCAGGCCAGCCTGGTCAACTGCAACACCTGCACCCATGGTGGTGGAGATGCTAACTTTCTTGATGTACACGCCTTTCGCCTGAGTTGGTTTTGCTTTTTTCAGCGCAACCAGCAGAGCTTCCAGGTTTTCTTTCAGTTTGTCAGCGTCAAAGTCCACTTTACCGATGGTGGTGTGGATGATGCCGTTTTTGTCGTTACGATAACGAACCTGACCTGCTTTAGCGTTCTTAACCGCTTCAGCAACGTTAGGCGTTACAGTACCCACTTTCGGGTTTGGCATCAGGCCGCGTGGACCCAGAACCTGGCCCAGCTGGCCTACAACGCGCATTGCATCCGGAGAAGCAATAACAACGTCAAAGTTCATTTCGCCTTTCTTGATCTGATCAGCCAGATCTTCCATACCTACCAGTTCAGCGCCGGCAGCTTTAGCAGCTTCAGCGTTTGCACCCTGAGCAAATACAGCTACACGTACGGAACGGCCAGTACCGTGTGGCAGTACAGTTGCGCCACGAACGTTCTGATCAGATTTACGCGCGTCGATGCCCAGGTTAACGGCAACGTCAACGCTTTCAACGAACTTAGCAGTTGCCAGTTCTTTCAGCAGAGCGATAGCTTCGTTGATGTCGTACTGTTTGGTCGCATCAACTTTGTCACGGATCACGGACATGCGCTTGGTCAGTTTAGCCATTTCTTAGTCCTCCACTACCAGGCCCATGGAACGTGCAGTACCTTCGATTGAGCGAGTCATCGCTTCAATGTCGGCACCAGTCATGTCGGCAGCTTTGGTCTGCGCGATTTCCTGCAGCTGAGCGCGGGAAATTTTACCCACTTTGTCTTTGTTCGGTTTACCGGAACCAGACTTGATACCAGCCGCTTTCTTCAGCAGAACTGCTGCTGGAGGGGTTTTGGTAACGAAAGTGAAAGAACGGTCAGCGTAAACAGTGATTACGACTGGGATTGGCAGACCTTTTTCCAGGGATTCAGTTTTTGCGTTGAACGCTTTACAGAATTCCATGATGTTCACACCCTGCTGACCCAGAGCTGGACCAACTGGTGGACTTGGGTTCGCCATACCAGCTGCAACCTGCAGCTTGACGTAGGCTTGTACTTTCTTAGCCATTCTAAAATCCTCTGATTGGGTAATAGCGCCTCAGTGAGGCTCCCCGTGAATAAAATTCGTTTTACGGGCCGGGCCCATAAAAACAAAAGGCGCGAAATTGTATTCCAATCTCGCGCCCTGTGCAACGATTAAATCGTCGCTTTTTTGATCGCTGCTTAGGCTTTTTCGACCTGAGCAAAGTCCAGTTCTACCGGGGTCGCACGACCGAAGATAGATACAGAAACTTTCAGGCGGGACTTCTCGTAGTCCACTTCTTCAACGACGCCGTTAAAGTCAGCAAACGGACCGTCATTAACACGCACCATTTCACCCGGTTCAAACAGCGTTTTCGGACGCGGCTTATCACCAACCTGCTGCAGGCGGTTCATAATCGCATCAACTTCTTTGTCGCTGATTGGCGCCGGACGGTCAGACGTGCCGCCGATAAAGCCCATCACGCGCGGTACGCTGCGCACCAGGTGCCAGCTCGCGTCGTTCATCACCATCTGAACCAGCACGTAACCCGGGAAGAATTTGCGTTCGCTTTTGCGACGCTGGCCGCCACGGATCTCGACCACTTCTTCGGTCGGAACCATAACTTCGCCAAATAACTCTTCCATGTTGTGTAATTTGATATGCTCACGCAGCGACGTTGCTACGCGGCCTTCAAAACCGGAAAACGCCTGAACGACGTACCAGCGCTTTTTAGGGGCTTCAGACATCTCAGAACCTCAGGCCAGTGATAAAGGATACCAGGCGAACCAGAATACCATCCAGTCCCCACAGGATCAGTGACATTACAGCGGTAACCGCCGCTACGATCAGCGTGGTGTGCAATGTTTCCTGGCGAGTCGGCCAAATTACCTTACGGACTTCGGTACGCGCTTCGCGAGCAAAAGCGACAGTCGCTTTGCCTTTCGTCGTCAACAGCGCGACACCACCCGCTGCAGCAATCAGAATTACCACTGCAAGCGCGCGTAGCGGCAGCATCATGTCACGATAAAGGTAGTTGCCGACAATCGCTACGATCAGCAGAACGGCTACTACTACCCATTTCATCGCTTCCAGGCCGCGCCCGCTCCCTTGAGCTTCGGTATTCGCACTCATAAACCAACCTGTCAGAAGTATTCTACAAACATTTTCACCCCGCGATTGCGAGGCAAACCAAATCGAAATGCTAATTCGCTTTTCGAATTATACGCTCTCTGCAGAGCCTGTCTCAGCAATGATTATGACAAAAATAATCACTGATGAGCCAGGTTCTGACGTGAAAGCGTGCAAAAAGGGCATCAAATGATGCCCTTTTATTGCGCATTGCGTCAAATGTTATCAGCAATTAGCCGAGAACTTTAGCAACCACGCCCGCGCCAACGGTACGGCCACCTTCACGGATTGCGAAACGCAGACCGTCGTCCATCGCGATTGGGTGGATCAGCGTCACAACCATCTTGATGTTGTCGCCTGGCATTACCATCTCAACGCCTTCTGGCAGTTCGATGGTACCGGTCACGTCAGTAGTACGGAAGTAGAACTGTGGACGGTAGCCTTTGAAGAACGGAGTAT
>NZ_VWWX01000011.1:0-84702 GCF_011752745.1 Enterobacter sp. Acro-832 | reverse complement strand
TCCATGTCACTTTGAGTGCCCACACAGATTGTCTGATAAATTGTTAAAGAGCAGTGCCGCTTCGTTTTCGCTGCGGCGCGGGGTGTGCATATTACGCTTTCCCGCTTCAGAGTCAAGCGTTTATTTTCGCTTTTCTCTGCTGACCCGGCGGCGTGTGTGCCGTTGTTCCGTGTCAGTGGAGGCGCATTATAGGGAGTTATTCTGAAGTGACAAGCACAAAATACAAAAAACTTTTCGTTCGCTCACTTTTCAAACTTAACGCTTATTTATGTCTCGAATCGCCCGTTAAATGTGCGATTTCTCGCGCAAAACTGGCTACCTGCGACCAGTCGGTATAAACCACTTCTTTACGCGTGTCGGTTTCGCCCCCCGTCATCTTCATAATAAGACGGATCATAAAGCGGTCATACCAGCGGTAGCGAGGATAGCGCAGCGCGCCAGCAAAGACGGCGCACAGTTCTGGCTGCCACGGCGAGTTGAGTAAAAACTTGCGCGTGTAGCTGTTGGTCTGCGGCGTGCGCTTCTCGGGTTTACGCGCGACCAGATTGACCGAGTAGAACGCGCCGGGCAACGTATTGAGCTTCGCCGTATGCTTTTTCACAAAGCGATCCAGCGCCGGATGGAAATGCCCGTAACGAATAGATGCACCAATCACCACGCGATCGTAATCCTGCCAGGTAATCTGATCCACACGGTTCAGGTTTACCACATCCGAGTAAATCCCCAGCTCTTTGAGTTCAGATGCCAGATAGGCGGCAATCTCCCGCGTTTGCCCGTCTCGCGTAGAGAAAAGAATCAGTGTTTTCATCAACGGCTCCTTACTCGCGCCAGAATGTAGGGGTGAACAGTACCAGCAGCGTAAAGACCTCAAGACGACCAAACAGCATATTGGCGATGAGGATCCATTTCGCGACAGGGTTCATACTGGCAAAGTTATCCGCCACCACGCCCAGGCCAGGCCCGAGGTTATTCAATGTTGCGACGACGGACGCAAAAGCGGAGAAATCATCCACTCCCGTCGCGATAATCGCCAGCATACTGACGATAAAGACCAGCGCATACGCCGAGAAGAATCCCCACACCGCTTCGAGGATACGTTCCGGCAGCGCGCGGTTCCCCAGCTTGATGCTGTAGACCGCGTTCGGGTGGACCAGACGCTTCAGCTCGCGGTTACCCTGCTTAAACAGCAGCAGAATACGAATTACCTTCAGACCACCGCCCGTCGACCCCGCACAGCCGCCGATAAACGCGGAACAGAGCAAAAGCACCGGCAGGAACAGCGGCCAGCGCGCGATGCTGTCCGTGGTAAACCCGGCGGTCGTCGCCATCGACACCACCTGGAAGAAAGCCTGGTTTAGCGTGGTCAACGCGGAGTTATAGACATCATGGAACCAGAGCACCAGGGTGCAGATGATCACCAGCGTCAGCTGGACGCCAATAAACATGCGGAACTCAGGGTCACGCCAGTATACCTTCAGGCTGCGCCCGCTCAGTAAAGAGAAATGCAGACCGTAGTTACAGCCAGAGATCAGCAGGAAAATGGCAATGATAGTGTTAATCGTTGGGCTGTCGAAGTAGCCCACGCTGGCATCGTGGGTAGAGAACCCGCCAATCGCAATCGTCGCAAAACTGTGCCCGATAGCATCAAACGCGGGCATCCCGGCAAACCATAGCGCCAGCGCACAGGCAACAGTCAGCAAGACATAAATCAGCCACAGGGTTTTCGCCGTCTCGGCAATACGCGGCCGCATTTTATTGTCTTTCAGCGGCCCGGGCATTTCGGCACGATAAAGCTGCATCCCCCCGACGCCCAGTATAGGCAGGATGGCCACCGCCAGGACGATGATCCCCATACCGCCGAACCACTGCAGCATCTGACGATAAAAGAGAATCGCGTGCGGCAGCGAATCCAGTCCTACCAGCGTCGTCGCCCCGGTCGTCGTTAAGCCGGAGAAAGATTCAAAGAAGGCATCCGTGATGCTCAGGTTAGGCTGTTCAGAGAAGATAAAGGGCAGCGAACCGACGCTCCCCAGCACCGTCCAGAACAGGACCACAATCAGAAAGCCTTCGCGAGATTTCAGTTCACCTTTCTGACGACGGTTCGGCCACCACAGCAGGGAGCCGATCGCCAGCGCGACAAAGAAGGTCTGGGTAAATGCCCGCCCCGCGCCGTCCCGGTAGATAAGCGCCACCAGTCCAGGGAGAATCATCGTCCCGGAAAAGAGTATGACCAGCAGTCCAACGATTCGGGTTATGGCACGAAAATGCATCTCTGCCGCTTCCTTTGGTATTCAAAAGTGAGGTGGGGATTATTCTTCAATCGGCAGCAATTGCAACGAACCACGACTAAAATCAGCGAGTTTTGCTGAAAAAGCAGCCAGTTCCGCCTGAGGAAGCGCCACGCGTAATTGCACCATTGCCTGATATTCACTGTGTGCGATGACACCGTTAAACTGCCGCAGCAGCGCTTCAATACCCGATAGCTGGGCGTAATCGCATAATAAAGTATATTCGGTAAGCGGCGTTTTGCGGGTAGTGACCAGCATATTAAGCGCCTGCTGCACGCCCCCGCCATAGGCTTTAACCAGCCCACCGGTGCCTAACAAAATGCCGCCGTAGTAGCGCACCACCACGGCGGTTATTTCGCCCACGCCGCTGCCCATTAGCTGGGAGAGCATGGGTTTACCGGCCGTGCCCGCCGGTTCACCGTCATCGGAAAACCCCAACTGCTGCGAATCGTCCGGCGGCCCTGCTACCCACGCCACGCAGTGGTGACGGGCGTCAGGATGCTCAGCCCGGACGGACTCGACAAACGCTTTTGCCGCCTCTACGCCGTCGGTATGTGCCAGCAGCGTAATAAAGCGGCTTTTCTTGATTTCCTCAACAAAGGTGACCGGTTCAGCCGGTATTAGCCAGCTTTCCATCAGGCCAGCTTCAGGTCTCGCGTCATATTCTCGATACCGTTTTCGTGAATCACCACGTTATCTTCGATACGAATACCGCCAAACGGCTTCAGCGCGTCAATTTTTTCCCAGTTGAAGTGCTTGCTGAACTGGCCTTCACGCCACGGCGCCAGCAGGGATTCGATAAAGTAGATCCCCGGTTCAATCGTCAGCACCATGCGCGGTTCCAGAATGCGGGTGCAGCGCAGGTAAGGATATTTAGACGGTGCCGCCAGGTGCGTACCGGTATCATCCTGCATAAAGCCCGCAACGTCGTGCACCTGCAGGCCCAGCGGGTGACCAATGCCGTGCGGCATGAAGGGCCCGGTCAGATCGTTCTCGACCATCGCCTCTTCACTCATGTCTTTCACAATCTGGTGCTTACGCAGCAGTTTGGCGATGCGCTGATGGAACTGGATGTGGTAATCCACATAGCTGGTGCCCGCCTTCATGGTGGCAATCAGCGCCAGCTGTTCATCGTTCACGTCTTTGATCAGCTGCGCGAACTCGGTGTCCGCATTCGCCGCCCAGGTGCGGGTCAGGTCGGCCGCGTAGCCGTTATACTCTGCCCCTGCGTCCAGCAGGAAGCTGCGCATTTCCGACGGAACCTGGTGATCCAGTTTGGTGTAGTGCAGGACGGACGCGTGCTCGTTGAGCGCGACAATGTTGCTGTACGGCACGTCGGTATCGCGATGACCGGTGGCAGTCAGGTACGCCTGGTTGATATCGAACTCGCTCATGCCGGACTGGAAGGCTTCATGCGCCGCACGGTGACCGTTCACCGCGGTCTTTTGCGCTTCACGCATGCAGTAAAGTTCATAGTCAGTTTTATACGCGCGGTAATAGTGGAGGTAATCTAGCACCCCTTTCGGGTTGAGTTTGTCTGCCGCAATATCCAGACCCAATGCACGCTCCGGAACAGGGCCAATATAGGCGATGTTGCCACGTGCGGCAGGCAGCTGGCCGCCAATACCGTCCGCTTTTGGCAGCGCAATGACCTCAATCTCTTCCGTCCAGAAAGAGGTCGGCAGCGGCTCAACGTTGTGCCAGTAATCGACCGGCAGGTAGAACCATAGTTTCGGCTTGTTCACGCCATCCACCAGCAGCCAGCAGTTGGGCACCTGCGTCACCGGCACCCACGCCTTAAACTGTGGGTTCACCTTGAACGGATAAGCGTGGTCATCCAGAAAGGTATTCATCAGCTCGCCGGAGTGGATCAGCAGCGCATCCAGCTTAAAGCGGGCCAGTACATCGCGGGTACGTTCCTGTAGGGTAACGATATGATTTTTATAAAGCGAAGCCAGTGAGTCCATCATTATTCCTTTCGTTTTTTGACCTCAAGTCATCGCATCTTAGCACACCTCACTCCGCCTGCGTGATTTCCACCGACCGTGATCAATGCAGCAATTTCTTAATGAGTAATTTGCATTTTATTAACATAAATCCCACACTCCGATTCATCTGGTATGACCAGATCCAATTGCTGGATTCAGGAGACTGACATGCTCTACAAAGGCGACACCCTGTACCTCAACTGGCTGGAAGATGGCATTGCCGAACTGGTGTTCGATGCCCCCGGCTCAGTGAACAAGCTTGATACCGCGACGGTGGCCAGTCTTGGCCAGGCGCTGGATGTTCTTGAAAAACAACCTGAATTAAAAGGGCTGCTGCTGCGTTCGAACAAAGCGGCCTTTATCGTCGGTGCCGATATCACCGAGTTCCTTTCGCTGTTCCTGGTCCCGGAAGAACAGCTGAGCCAGTGGCTGCACTTTGCCAACAGCGTCTTTAATCGTCTGGAAGATCTGCCTGTCCCGACTATTTCCGCCGTTAACGGCTATGCGCTGGGCGGTGGCTGCGAGTGCGTGCTGGCGACCGACTATCGCCTGGCGACGCCGGACCTGCGCATCGGCTTGCCGGAAACCAAGCTGGGCATTATGCCGGGCTTTGGCGGCTCCGTCCGTATGCCGCGCATGCTCGGTGCCGACAGCGCGCTGGAGATCATTGCCGCGGGTAAAGATGTCGGCGCAGAACAGGCGCAGAAAATTGGACTGGTCGACGGCGTTGTAAAACCGGAGAAGCTTGTTGAAGGCGCACTCGCTATTCTGCGTCAGGCCATTAACGGCGATCTGGACTGGAAGGCCAAACGCCAGCCGAAGCTGGAGCCGTTAAAACTCAGCAAGATTGAAGCCACCATGAGCTTCACCATCGCCAAAGGCATGGTGATGCAGACGGCGGGTAAACACTACCCGGCGCCGATCACGGCGGTGAAAACCATTGAAGCGGCTGCCCGTTTCGGGCGCGATGAAGCGCTGAAGCTCGAAAATCAGAGCTTTGTCCCGCTGGCGCACACCAATGAGGCTCGCGCGCTGGTCGGTATCTTCCTGAACGATCAGTTTGTGAAAGGCAAAGCCAAACAGCTGACCAAAAACGTTGAGACGCCAAAACATGCGGCGGTACTCGGCGCGGGCATTATGGGTGGCGGCATCGCTTACCAGTCGGCCTGGAAAGGCGTGCCGGTGGTGATGAAAGACATCAACGAGAAATCCCTGACGCTGGGCATGACCGAAGCGGCCAAGCTGCTGAATAAACAGCTTGAGCGCGGCAAAATTGACGGTCTGAAGCTTGCAGGCGTGATTTCCACCATTCAGCCCGTGCTGGAATACAGCGGTTTTGATCGTGTCGACGTGGTGGTCGAAGCCGTCGTCGAGAACCCGAAGGTTAAAAAAGCGGTGCTGGCGGAAACAGAAGACAAGGTTCGCCCGGATACCGTGCTGGCCTCTAACACCTCCACTATTCCAATCAGCGAACTGGCGAGCGTGCTGAAGCGTCCGGAAAACTTCTGCGGTATGCACTTCTTCAACCCGGTACACCGTATGCCGCTGGTCGAAGTGATCCGTGGGGAAAAAACCTCTGACGACACCATCGCCAAAGTGGTGGCCTGGGCAAGCAAGATGGGCAAAACGCCGATCGTCGTTAACGATTGTCCGGGCTTCTTTGTCAACCGCGTGCTGTTCCCTTATTTCGCCGGTTTTAGCCAGCTGCTGCGCGACGGCGCGGACTTCCGCAAAATCGACAAAGTGATGGAAAAACAGTTCGGCTGGCCGATGGGACCGGCGTATCTGCTGGACGTTGTGGGCATTGATACCGCCCACCACGCCCAGGCGGTAATGGCGGCAGGCTTCCCGCAGCGCATGCAGAAAGACTATCGCGACGCGATTGACGCGCTGTTCGACGCTAACCGCTTCGGTCAGAAAAACGGTCTGGGCTTCTGGCGCTATAAAGAAGATAGCAAGGGCAAACCGAAGAAAGAAGAAGACGCGGCGGTGGATAGCCTGCTGGCCGATGTCAGTCAGCCGAAACGCGACTTCACCGACGATGAGATCATCGCCCGCATGATGATTCCGATGATCAACGAAGTGGTGCGTTGCCTCGAAGAAGGCATTATCGCCAGCCCGGCGGAAGCGGATATGGCGCTGGTATACGGCCTGGGCTTCCCTCCGTTCCACGGCGGCGCGTTCCGCTGGCTGGACACACTCGGCAGCGCCCGCTATCTCGATATGGCTCAGCAGTATCAGCACCTCGGCCCGCTGTATGAAGTGCCGGAAGGGCTGCGTAACAAAGCGCGCCATAACGAACCCTACTATCCCGCAGTTGAGCCAGCCCGTCCGGTTGGCGAGCTGAAAACGGCTTAAGGAGTCACAATGGAAAAGGTTGTCATTGTTGATGCGATTCGCACCCCGATGGGCCGTTCAAAAGGCGGCGCGTTCCGTAACGTGCGTGCGGAAGACCTCTCCGCGCACCTGATGCGTAGCCTGCTGGCGCGTAACCCGGCGCTGGATCCGGCTGCGCTCGACGATATCTACTGGGGCTGCGTGCAGCAGACCCTGGAGCAGGGCTTCAACATCGCCCGCAACGCGTCGCTGCTGGCGGAGATCCCGCATTCGGTTCCGGCCGTCACCGTTAACCGCCTGTGCGGTTCATCAATGCAGGCGCTGCACGACGCTGCCCGCATGATCATGACCGGCGATGCTCAGGCTTGCCTGGTCGGTGGCGTCGAGCATATGGGTCACGTCCCGATGAGTCACGGGGTCGATTTCCACCCGGGGATGAGCCGCAACGTGGCGAAAGCTGCGGGGATGATGGGTCTGACCGCCGAGATGCTCTCCCGCCTGCACGGCATCAGCCGCGAAATGCAGGATGCCTTTGCCGCACGCTCTCACGCTCGCGCATGGGCCGCCACGCAGTCTGGTGCCTTTAAGAACGAGATCATCCCTACCGGCGGCCACGATGCAGACGGCGTTCTGAAGCAGTTCAGCTACGACGAAGTCATCCGCCCGGAAACCACCGTCGAAGCGCTATCCACGCTGCGTCCGGCGTTTGACCCCGTCACCGGTACGGTCACGGCAGGGACCTCGTCGGCGTTGTCCGACGGCGCCGCCGCGATGCTGGTAATGAGCGAAAGCCGCGCCCGCGAGCTGGGATTAACGCCTCGCGCTCGGGTACGCTCGATGGCGGTCGTGGGCTGCGATCCGTCGATCATGGGCTACGGCCCGGTTCCGGCTTCAAAGCTGGCGCTGAAAAAAGCGGGCTTAACCGCCAGCGACATCGATCTCTTTGAGATGAACGAAGCGTTCGCCGCGCAAATCCTGCCGTGCATTAAAGATCTGGGGCTGATGGAGCAGATCGACGAGAAGATTAACCTCAACGGCGGCGCGATCGCCCTCGGTCACCCGCTGGGCTGCTCCGGGGCGCGTATCAGCACGACGCTGATCAACCTGATGGAACGCAAAGATGCCCAGTTTGGTCTGGCAACGATGTGTATCGGGCTGGGTCAGGGTATCGCGACGGTGTTTGAGAGAGTGTAAGGCTATAACGTAGGCCCGATAAGCATCGCGCCATCGGGCTTTTGCCGGGAGGCGCTGCGCTTTCCCGGCCTACGAGAGGTACCTCACCGCCAGTCGTGTCACTGGCGAAGAGAAACAGTTTAGTTGCCGTTCTTCCCGCCTGTCAGGGGCGGGTTTTTTATTTAAATGAAGGCAAACGCATCGCCAAACAGGCGGTCTTCACGCGCATCACGTTCGTTACAGAACAGATCGCGGGCTATTTTCGCCATCTCGAAACGCCCTGCAATGTAGATATCATGCCCCGCCAGCGTACCGTGATCCTGCAGCACTGCCGTCAGCACCGTCCCGCTACGCCCGCGCCAGCCCTCTTCCGGCTGCTCAACCACCGGCTCAATGCGCAGGTTAGGATGGGTAACGCTCAGCGCTTCCAGTTCAGACAGGTCATACAGGTGTTTCTCTTCACGGCCACCCCAGTAGATCGTGATATCACGGTCGGGATTACGCGCCAGGGCGGTCAACAGAATGGAGCGCACGTAGGAGAAGCCTGTACCACCGGCAATCAGGATCAGCGGACGGTCTTCGTCATCGCGCAGCCACGCATCACCGTGCGGAATATCCACTACGATCTCGCGCTCTTTCAGAATGCGGTCCATGACGGCCATCGCATACAGGTTAAGCTCTGACGCACCGATATGAAGCTCAATAAATTCCTGCTCCGCTGGCGTGGAGGCCATGGAGAAAGGACGCTTATCACGCTCATCCATCACGACCATCAGGTACTGACCCGCGCGGAAAGAGAATGGCGCTTCTGGCACTAAACGGACGCGATATACGGTGTCGGTGATGGCATCTACCGAGGTCACTTTACAGCTTAAGGTTGTCATTCGCTCTCTCTGTCGGGAAGTCTATAGGGCTTAACGGTCAGCTCAGGGTTTACCGTTATTCATTATGGCCAGCTCGTCCCAGATCGCGTCAATGCGCGCGGTCACAGCAGGATCTTTTTTGATCGGGCGACCCCATTCACGGTCGGTTTCGCCAGGCCATTTATTTGTGGCATCCAGTCCCATCTTTGAGCCAAGGCCGGAAACCGGCGAGGCAAAATCCAGATAATCAATCGGCGTGTTTTCGACTAACACCGTATCGCGCGCCGGGTCCATTCGCGTGGTAATGGCCCAGATTACGTCATTCCAGTCGCGGGCGTTAACGTCATCATCGCAGACAATAACAAATTTGGTATACATAAACTGGCGCAGGAAAGACCACACGCCCATCATCACGCGTTTAGCATGACCTGGATACTGCTTCTTCATCGTGACCACCGCCATGCGATACGAGCATCCTTCAGGCGGCAGATAAAAATCAACAATTTCCGGGAACTGCTTTTGCAGGATCGGCACAAACACTTCATTCAGCGCCACGCCCAGTACCGCCGGTTCATCCGGTGGACGCCCGGTATACGTGGAGTGATAAATCGCATCTTCACGCTGCGTAATGTGCGTCACGGTAAACACCGGGAAGTTATCCACTTCGTTGTAATAGCCGGTGTGGTCGCCGTAAGGGCCTTCCGGCGCCATTTCACCCGATTCAATGTAACCTTCCAGCACAATTTCTGCACTGGCCGGGACTTCAAGATCGTTAGAGATACACTTCACGACTTCGGTTTTCGTCCCGCGCAGCAGGCCAGCAAAGGCATACTCCGAGAGCGTATCCGGTACGGGCGTGACGGCCCCGAGAATGGTGGCCGGATCGGCGCCCAGCGCAACGGACACCGGGAAACGTTCACCTGGATGCGCAGCACACCACTCCTGGAAATCCAGCGCGCCGCCGCGATGCGACAGCCAGCGCATAATAAGCTTATTCTTGCCAATCAACTGCTGGCGGTAAATACCGAGATTCTGGCGTTCTTTGTGCGGGCCGCGCGTAACGGTCAGTCCCCAGGTGATCAGCGGCGCGGCATCTTCCGGCCAGCACTGCATGACAGGGATTTTAGTCAAATCAACCGCATCGCCTTCCAGCACCCTCTGCTGGCATGGCGCGCCGCGCAGGCGTTTAGTGGGCATGTTCAGCACCTGCTTAAACTGCGGCAGCTTGTCGAACAGATCGCGGAAGCCTTTCGGCGGCTCCGGCTCTTTCAGAAAGGCCAGCAGCTTACCGACTTCGCGCAGGGCCGTGACGTCTTCCTGCCCCATCCCCAGTGCGACGCGACGCGGTGTACCAAACAGGTTGCACAGCACCGGCATGGCGTACCCTTTCGGATTTTCAAACAGTAACGCGGGGCCACCGGCACGCAGGGTGCGGTCAGCAATTTCTGTCATCTCCAGATAAGGATCAACAGGAAGTGTAATACGTTTGAGTTCACCCTGCTTTTCCAGCAGCGTCAGGAAGTCGCGGAGATCGTGGTATTTCATGCAGTTAATCATGGCCTCTCTGTAAGCGCTTCATTATACGGCGTAAGCCTGCTTGATGCTGTAATTTTGTTAAATTAGCGTGAAGTTATGCGTTCTGTCCCATTTTCGCCCATTATAATCAACTTAGCGATCCCGCCAGGGTTTTGATATGCTTGCGCCCCGAACTAAGGGAAAGAGTGATTATGCAGGCCTGGTATTTACTGTATTGCAAACGCGGGCAACTTCAGCGCGCGCAGGAACATCTTGAACGTCAGTCTGTCAATTGCCTGACGCCCGTGATCACGCTTGAAAAAATGCAGCGCGGGAAGCGCACAACCGTGAGCGAGCCGTTATTCCCGAACTACCTGTTCGTGGAGTTCGACCCGGAGGTGATCCACACCACCACCATCAGCGCCACGCGCGGCGTCAGCCATTTTGTTCGCTTTGGCGCTCACCCCGCGACGGTTCCCTCATCGGTGATCCACCAGCTGTCGATTTATCAGCAGCCCGAAGGCCTTACCGACCCGGAAACGCCCTACACGGGCGATAGCGTCGTGATTACTGAAGGGGCTTTCGAAGGCCTGCAGGCGATTTTTGCCGAGCCGGACGGGGAAGCGCGCTCCATGCTGTTGCTTAATCTGCTGAACAAGCAGGTGCTGCAGAGCGTTAAAAACACCGACTTCCGTAAACTTTAAACGTTTATCCCAAACAGCTTACGCACGTTGTCATCCGTCTGTGCGGAAAGCCAGTGCGGATCCTCTCCGCGCCACGTCGCGACGCGCTCAACAATGTGCCCCAGATAAGCGGGCTCATTGCGTCGCGATGCCGGTTTGGGTTTCATATCGCGCGGCAGCAGATAAGGCGCATCCGTTTCAAGGAGCAACCGGTCAGCCGGGATCGCTGGCAACAGTTCCCTAAGCTCAAGCCCGCGGCGCTCATCGCAAACCCAGCCGGTAATCCCCAGATAAAGCCCGCGCTCCAGGCACTCCAGCGCCTCCTGCCGTGAGCCGGTAAAACAGTGCAGCACTGCGCCCGGCAGTTTCTCAAGCCACGGATCCAGCAGAGTCAGGAAACGCTCATGCGCGTCGCGACAGTGCATAAATACGGGCATTTCAAGCTCTGCCGCCAGCGCAAGCTGGGCAGTGAATGCCTTTTCCTGCTCTTCAGGCGTGGAAAAGTTACGGTTGAAATCGAGACCGCATTCGCCAATCGCCACCACTTCCGGTGTCTTCGCCAGCCTGCGCAGGGTTTCACCGCTTTCCGGGGTCCACTGGCTGCTGTCATGTGGGTGTACGCCCGCGGTAGACCAACAGCGTTCGTAGCGTTGCGCCAGCTGCTGCGCCTGCTCGCTCTCATGCAGGTTGGTGCCCGTCAGCAGCAGTCCTTTCACCCCGGCGGCAAACGCGCGCGCAACCACCTCATCGCGATCTTTCGCAAACTGCGAGCTGGTCAGGTTAAGTCCGATATCAAACATGCGAATCCCCATATAACAACCGCCCTGACGGGCGGCTGGTTTTACTCTTCAGTGGTCTTGTCGGACGTCGCGTCTTCGTCATCCGACCGACGCCCTTTACCCACGTAGAACCGTGAGAAGAAGACGCCGACCTCAAACAGGCAGTACATCGGTATGGCCAGCAGCGTCTGGGAGAACACATCCGGCGGTGTCAGCAGCATGCCGACCACAAATGCGCCGACCAGGATATACGGACGCTTCTTACGCAGGTCATCCGGCGTGGTGACTCCTACCCAGCAGAGCAGCACAATGGCCACCGGTACTTCAAAGGCCACGCCGAACGCCATAAACAGCGCCATCACAAAGCTGAGGTAGCTGGCGATATCTGTCGACACCTGGACGCCTTCCGGCGCGGTATGCGTCAGGAAGCCGAAGGCCAGCGGGAAGACAACGAAATAGGCAAACGCCATGCCGATATAGAACAGCAGCGAACTGGACACCAGCAGCGGGATGACCAGCTTGCGTTCGTGCTTATACAGTGCTGGCGCCACAAAGGCCCACACCTGGTACAGAATCACGGGCGCAGAGGCAATCAACGACACCCAAAAGGTCAGCTTGATGGGGGTAAAGAACGGAGAAGCAACGTCTGTTGCAATCATCGTTGCGCCCAGCGGCATCTGCTTGATCAGCGGCGCAGAAACCACCTGGTAGATATCGTTGGCGAAATAGACCAGGCATAGAAAAATAACGAGAACCGCAATAATGCAGTTTAACAGGCGCTTACGCAGCTCTATGAGGTGCGTAATCAGCGGTTGAGTATCATCTACAGCCATGTTTACGCTTTATCACTCGACGAAGGGGATGATTCGGAAACGGGCGCGGCGGGTTTTGCCTCGGCAGCGTTAACCACGGGCTTTTCCGGCTGCACCTGCTTTTTCACTTCGGTTTCCTGCGGCGTCTGTTCAGGCGCAGCAGCCTGATGTTCAGCGCTGGCAGGCGTTACGCCTTCACGCTGCTCTTCGCTGCCCTTCACCACCGGGTTATGGATGGTGTTCGCTTCATCGCTCGCTTTTTCAGGATCGTTAATGCTGTAGGAGCGCTTCATGGATTCCGCCGCTTCGCGCAGCTCATCCATTGACGCTTTCAGTTCCGGCGTCAGGTTATCCATGCTCGCCTTCTCAACCTTTTTCAGGCTTTCCTGAAATTCCTGCAGCTTAAGCTCCTGAGCCAGTTCATTCTGAACGGTCGATGCCAGCGATCTCAGCGCACGAACCCAGCCCGCAACGGTTTTCACCGCCACCGGCAGACGCTGAGGCCCCAGCACGATCAGGCCAATCACAAAGACCAGCAGGAGCTCACTAAAACCAATGTCGAACACGACTTACACCTGCTCTTTATCGTGGCGTTTAGCGTCTTCCTTTTTGGCTTCTTCTTGCTTGTCGGAGATGGATTTAGCAGTAAAGTCAGCGTCCTGGCTGGTTTTATCCTGCTTGCTCTCATCATCGCTCATCGCTTTCTTGAAGCCTTTGATAGACGCGCCCAGATCGGAACCAATAGAACCGAGCTTTTTGGTGCCAAACAACAGCACGACGATGACGGCAATGATCAACAATTGCCAGATACTGATACCACCCATACACGTTCCTCAGGGATAGATGATTAATGAGTCAGGTCGCATTATACGTATGCGACCCGTCGATAGCGACGCAAACTCAGCGCGTTTTTCGCCATCCGGCAAGCCAGACAACCACCCCGGCGGCCATCAGCCAGGCGGGCATCATCTGCCACTCCGGGCGGTTGATTAGCAGCAGCGTACCGCTCAGCAGCAGCGTTGCGCCAATCCCAAAGAGATAGCGTGACTGCCCCTGACGAACACGGCTGGACTGAAGTTCGCGAGCGATTTTATCCATGCTGTGCTGAAGGTTCTTGCTCTGACGCAAACTGTCATAAACCAGTTCAGGAATTTCAGGCATTTTTTCTATCCAGAACGGGCCTTTCTCTTTCAGCGAGCGCACCAGCGCCGGAATACCAACCTGATCCTTAATCCAGGATTCAAGGAAAGGTTTCGCGGTCTTCCACAAGTCTAACTGAGGATAGAGCTGTCGGCCTACACCCTCAACGTAAAGTAATGTTTTCTGAAGTAAAACTAGCTGTGGCTGAACTTCCATATTAAAGCGGCGAGCCGTGTTGAACAGGTTCAACAGCACATGTCCGAAGGAGATTTCCGCTAGCGGTTTTTCAAAAATCGGTTCGCAAACGGTCCGGATCGCAAACTCGAACTCTTCGACGTTGGTGTCCGGCGGTACCCAGCCGGAATCGACGTGTAGCTCGGCCACCTTACGGTAGTCGCGGTTGAAGAACGCGATGAAGTTCTCGGCCAGATAGCGTTTATCTTCTTTATTCAGCGACCCCACTATCCCGCAGTCGATACCGATATACTTCGGATCCTCAGGGTGCTCGTAGCTCACGAAGATATTGCCCGGGTGCATGTCCGCATGGAAAAAGCTGTCGCGGAACACCTGGGTGAAGAAGACCTGCACGCCACGCTCGGCCAACAGCTTCATGTTCGTTCCCTGCTTCTCCAGGGCCACCACATCCGAAACCGGAATACCGTAGATACGCTCCATCACCATCATGTTCTGGCTGCAGTAGTCAGAATAGACTTCAGGGACATAGAGCATCGGGCTGTTTTCAAAGTTGCGACGCAGCTGAATGGCGTTTGCCGATTCACGCAGCAGGTTAAGCTCATCAATCAGCGTTTTTTCATATTCCCGCACCACTTCCATTGGACGCAAACGACGTCCGTCCGGAAGCAGACGCGGCACCCAGCGCGCCAGACGATAAATCAGCTTCATGTCTGCTTTGATGATGGGCAGGATGTCCGGACGAATGACCTTAATAACCACTTCCTTGCCATTTTCTTTCAGGCGCGCGGTGTGTACCTGAGCGATAGAGGCCGATGCCAGTGGCTGAATATCGAAATCGTCAAACCAGGTCTCAATGGGAATGTTGCCCATCGCCTCTTCAATTTGCTTTTTCGCGCGCGCACCGTCAAACGGTGCGACGCGGTCCTGCAGCATCGCGAGCTCATCGGCAATAAGCGGCGGGAAGAGATCGCGACGGGTCGACAGCATCTGTCCAAATTTAATCCATACCGGACCGAGCTCCTGCAATGCGAGGCGCAGGCGCTCACCCAGCGGCTGACCTTTATGGCGATTGGGCATCCAGAAGAGCATCCGCCGCCAGATACGAAGCGGCAGCGTGATACGCATTTTGGGGATAAGCTCGTCGAGCCCGTAGCTCAAAAAGGTGCGAATAATAAAATAGAGGCGCCGAATTTCACCAGGCGTCATTTGCCCTCCAGTTTTTCCAGCCGTTTGGTTAAGGCATCGACCGCACGTTCAACAGCAGCGGTCTCTTCCGCAAACCATGCCACTTCCAGTGGACCGGGCGCCATTCGCCACTCCTCCGTCAGCACTTCCGCCGCATAGCGTTGCTGACGTTGCAGGCTTTTACGCGCAAAGGAGGTGCCACCCTGAAGGACTTTCCCGATACCTTCAGCGGCAATGTCGCCGATAAAAGGCGCGAGCAGCTCTGCCGGGTCGAACTCCGCAAGATCGGTGAGCGCAACGAAGTTCTGCACGACCTGAATGTCGCCTTCTACTTCCAGCTCACCGCTGCGGATAAGCGCCGTTAATTGCTGGCGATCGCGCAGTTTTGGCAGCACGCTCATGTGCGTGATGACCGAGCAGTCGGCGTCACCTTCCCACGCCCCCAGAACGTCAAGCTGGCGTTCGCTGAAGACCAGCACAAGCGGCGTCGAGAACTCTTTTAAAACAATACGTAATACCTTCCCGTTTAGCCGCTGACGCGCTGCTTTAAGCGCCGGAGCACGATAGAGAAAAGCATTCAGTACGTTTTCGATACCTGCGGTGACTAAGGGTTTAAAGGGCACGGGACACCTCCACTCAGAACTTGTAACCGCGATGCAGCGCGACGACACCCGCCGTCAGGTTGAAATATTCAACGTTCTCAAATTCTGCATCCTGCATCATGGCTTTTAATGTGTCCTGATCCGGGTGCATACGGATAGATTCCGCCAGATAGCGGTAGCTTTCCGCGTCGTTGGCCACCAGCTCACCGATGCGTGGCAGAACGTGGAAGGAATAGGCGTCGTAAGCTTTGCTCAGCGGCTCAATAATCGGTTTGGAAAATTCGAGCACCAGCAGGCGTCCACCCGGCTTCAGCACGCGATAAATGGAGCGCAGCGCTTTTTCTTTGTCGGTCACGTTACGCAGACCGAAGGAGATCGTGATGCAGTCAAAGGTATTGTCCGGGAACGGCAGCGCTTCGGCATTTGCCTGCACATATTCCACATTCCCCACCACGCCGATGTTACGCAGCTTTTCGCGGCCCATTTTCAGCATGGAGTCATTAATATCGGCGAGGACAACGCGCCCGGTTTCGCCCACCAGACGAGAGAATTTCGCGGTTAAATCGCCCGTACCACCGGCTAAATCCAGCACCGTTTGTCCGCGACGCACGCCGCTACAGTCAATGGTGAAGCGCTTCCACAAGCGATGAATGCCGAACGACATCAGGTCATTCATCACATCGTACTTCGCCGCCACGGAATGAAATACGTGGGCCACCATGTCAGCTTTCTGCGCTTTGGCGACAGTCTGAAAGCCAAAGTGCGTTGTGTCTTGTGAATCGTCAGCCATCTTAGAGCCTGCTTATCAGTAAAATGTTCGTGAAGTGTAACAGATTGGGCGCGTTTGCCCTACGTTTCAACCACCGCGAAAGAAACGCGCCGAAGTCTCGCCTGGTGATAAATCCACCGCTAACGTGTTGTCTTCACTGTTTGTCTTTTGTTCGTCCGCCCCTTCACGCAGGCGAAACTCGTCGTCCTGGGCGGTGGCCTGTTCCACCAATTCCGGATTAATCTCGCGTTTAACCTCTACCCCCAGGCTGCGGAATGATTCGGCCTGCGCCAGCAGATTGCCACGTCCCGAGGCGAGTTTTTTCATCGCCTGACGGTAGTTATCCTGCGCACGGTCCAGGCTCTGCCCGACGGAGGACATGTCGTCCACGAAGAGGCGCATTTTGTCGTACAGCTTGCTGGCGCGGTCAGCAATCTGCTGCGCGTTGCGGCTCTGGTGCTCATAGCGCCACAGGTTCGCAATGGTGCGTAAGGCCACCAGCAGCGTGGTGGGGCTGACCAGCATAATGTTATTTTTGAGCGCTTCGGTGATGAGTTCAGGCTGCCTGTCGAGTGCCAGCAGAAACGCGGGCTCTACCGGAATAAACATCAGGACATAGTCTAGCGATCGCAGGCCAGGCAGCTGCTGATAGTCTTTTCTGCCGAGCAGGCGAATATGATTGCGCACGGAGGCAATGTGCTCCTGCAGCGCCGATTCGCGGGTGTAGTCGTCCTCCGCATTGAAGTAACGCTCATACGCCACCAGGGTCATCTTGGCGTCAATCACCACATCTTTGCCCTGGGGCAGCCGCACGATCACATCCGGCTGCATTCGCGAGCGGGCATCATTTTCAATACTCACCTGCGTTTCGTATTCGTACCCTTCCCGAAGGCCTGAAGCTTCCAGGACGCGGGTCAGCACCACTTCTCCCCAGTTGCCCTGGGTTTTGTTATCCCCTTTCAGCGCGCGGGTGAGGTTGACCGCCTCCTGCGCCATCTGGGCATTCAGCTGCTGGAGATTGCGAATTTCATGCGCCAGGGTATGCCGCTCGCGGGCTTCCTGACCAAAGCTGTCCTGTACCTGACGGCGGAAGCCGTCCAGCTGTTCACGCAGGGGCGTCAGCAGGCTGTTCAGGCTCTGGCGGTTCTGCTCGTCAACGCGTCGGTTGCTGTGCTCAAAAATGCGGTTTGCGAGGTTTTCAAACTGTTCGCTGAGGCGCTGCTCGCTGTTGATCATCTGGCGGATTTTATCTTCCGCATGCAATTGAGTGGATTCCAGGCGGGTGGTCACTTCACGGAGATCGGCCTCCAGCGAGGTGTTGATATCACGGAGATTGCGCAGCTCGTTGTTGAGCAGTTCACACTCGTCGCGCCAGTGTTCACTCAGGGCAAGCTGCTGCCTGGCCGCGCTTAAATCGGCGACGATCTCTTCGCGTTCAGCCAGCTGATCGGCCTTCTGCTGCGCATGCTGATAGCTGGACATCAGCCAGCCTATCGCCACGCCCGCCAGCGCAATCACCGCATAAATCAGGATTGAGATATCCACAATGCCCCCTGCATCAACGTATTACCCGCACAAAATAGGATTGTGCTGTTTGGCATCCTCCCTGTCCTGAAGGACCGAGACCCCTACAGCGATCAGATCGAAACCTGACTCGCCTCGGTGGGTTCCTGCTTCAATGAAAGGCCTGACTGCACCATCCCTCCACAGGCAAGCACGGCATGCCCTGCCGCTAAAATATTACGCGCACCGTTGATATCGGCGTTCGCCCTGTATCCGCATATCTGACAAACAAATTTACTCTGAGACAGGCGATTTTCCTTCGAAGTATGACCACAATTGGCGCATCGCTGGCTGGTATATGCCGGAGGAACTGCAATCACCTGACCGCCTCGCCATCGCTGCTTGTACTCAAGCTGGCGACGCATTTCATACCACCCCTGATCCAGTATCGCGCGATTTAAGCTTGATTTGGCTCTGACGTTTCGCCCGTGCAACTCTACCTTGCCTTTCGCCGACTTCGACATGTTGCTGACCTTAAGATCCTCAATGACAATGATCGCGTGGTTTTTGCTGATTTCACTGGTGATTTTATGCAGATAGTCGCGCCGAATATTAGCAATGTGCGAATGTAAACTTTGCAGTTTCCGTTTCTGTTTTTTCCAATTAGCACTGAATTTTACTTTACGGCTTAACTGGCGGTGGAGCGTTGCCAGCTTAAGCTGACGGTTTTTTAAGCTGTTGACGGGCTTGTATACTGTGCCATCTGAAAGCGTTGCGAGTTTCATAACTCCAGCATCCAGGCCAACAATTGACGCTGCCTTATGAACGGGTTCGGCAACGTCGCACTCTGTCTGGATGCTAACAAACCATTTGCCACATGACTGATTAACTGTAACATTTTTCACTTCACCAGTGATTTTGCGGCTATTGCGGTAGCGTATCCATCCCAACTTTGGCAACGATATACGGCTGTTGGCTTGATCAAGCTTCACCCCCTGAGGGTAACGAAAAGCATCATTCTTCCCGCGTTTTTTTAAACGGGGGAATGCCGCGCGTTTCTGAAAAAAGTTCCTGTAACCACGTTCCAGATCTTTTAGCGACTGCTGTAACGTCTGCGATGGAGATGCATTAAGCCACTCTGTTTCCGGATCGGCTTTCCAGGCTGTGAGCCAAAAAGCCATTTTTGTATAGGGAATGTACTTATTCCCTGTCTCATAGTTCTCATTCTGAAGCGCCAACGCGCGGTTAAAAACGAAGCGACAAGCTCCAGCGAAGCGCCACATATCTCGCTCCTGCTGACCATCGGGTCTCAACTGAAATTTGAAGGCTTGAAGTCGTTTCATTGACACTATTCTACTTTGGTCTATGGCAAATGAAACCGCATTCGCCGTGACTACTGAGAGATTGCTCAGCACGATTACTACAAAGGCGTTCTGTGGACTCAAGGTTATTTTACAAGTAGTTGTAGCAGTGCTGCCGACACGGATTTGACAATACGTTGAGCGACAACGAATACCAGGTTAACCCAAAATCACACCCTATGCTCCTGCTCTGAAGGACGTGTTTTATAACGAACCTGTATAAACGTCCAGTTCGACTGGGTGTTCCTGCGAGGCGCTACGCAAAAAATATTCATTTAATAGCAAGGGTCGTGACAATAACAGAGGTGGATATAAGGGATTAGAAGGAAGCTTCCAAATTAAAATTTGTATCCTTAAACCAATATCTGCTCAAGGTAAGGTTTTCAGTAGTTTCCTTATTTTGTCTTGTCAGAAACCATTAACGCAAAGCGGTGCATTTTCTTGAACATGATATGCAAACCAACAGAATACCTAAGGGAATATCTTGTTTATGAATCTGGTACACAATGCTAACGAAATCATGGAGTTCGTAACTTCAGTTTTTACAATTGCTATATTTATTCACTCCATATGGCGCTGATTAAGTGAGCTGATTTTCATGTGATTATGGGGTAAGTGACTTTCTGAAAAAAATAAAGGCCGAACGTGTCGGCCTTTGGTTTCGAAGGGAGAGGACTAGATCAGGCGACGCGCCGCTTCTACCACGATTTTCACCGCATGACTTTCGGTCTGCTTCATGGTTTCGGCGTTCGGGATCTCCTGCTGGGTACGGTTGACGATAACGCCCGCCACCATACCGGCACGCAGACCCTGGCTTGCGCACATGGTCAGCAGCGTGGCGGATTCCATTTCGTAGTTCATCACGCCCATCGACTGCCACTCTTCCATGGAGCCTTTGAAGCGGCTTACCACGCGGCCAGAGAAGGTGTCGTAACGCTCCTGGCCCGGGTAGAAGGTATCGGACGAAGCGGTTACGCCCACGTGGGTGGTTGCACCCACAGATTTCGCGGCTTCAACCAGCGCGGTGGTGCACTCGAAATCTGCCACCGCCGGGAACTCCATCGGTGCAAAGTGGAGGCTTGCGCCATCCAGACGCACAGACGCGGTCGTCACCAGCACGTCGCCGACGTTGATATGCGGCTGAATAGCGCCAGTGGTACCGATACGCAGGAAAGTACGAATGCCCAGCTGTGCCAGCTCTTCAACAGCAATCGAAGTAGACGGGCCACCGATACCGGTAGAACACACAATCACGGCTTTACCATCCAGCTCTGCGCGCCAGGTGGTAAATTCACGATGGGCTGCCAGCTTAACCGGCTTATCCATCAGCGCGGCGATCTTTTCCACACGCTCCGGATCGCCAGGGACGATAGCGAGCGTAGCCCCTTGTAAATCGTTTTTAGTGAGGCCGAGATGAAAAACATCAGACTTAGACATAGGTGACTCCTCTGTGGGTCGGTTAGTCAGAAGAAGTAAAACGGTACTTTACAGAAGCAGTAAGCATAATTTCGTGACGCATCTCACCATGAATGAAAATGATTGCATCGAATTTCCATAAAAAAGTGATTTACATCACATTAACAAGTTATATCGTCAGGTGCTGCACAAAAGATAGACCGTTTAAGGCACTGTGAGTTGTTAACCTGGTGTCTATATTTACCTTTGCGCTAACTGATTGGTACGGAGAATGCCATGACTGAAAAAACCGGTTTTGCACCTGCTGCGGCCCCGCATGCCTCAACCATCGTCTCAACGTCTGAAGATGCCATCACCGCGGGTGAGACCTCTATTCCCACGCAGGGAGAGAACATGCCTGCTTACCACGCACGACCAAAATCGGCAGACGGCCCGCTGCCCATCGTGATCGTGGTTCAGGAAATTTTCGGTGTTCACGAACACATTCGCGACCTCTGCCGCCGGCTGGCGCTGGAAGGCTATCTGGCCGTTGCGCCAGAGCTCTACTTCCGTCAGGGCGATCCGAACGACTACAGCGATATTCCCACCTTGCTCAGCAACCTGGTCAGCAAAGTCCCGGACGCGCAGGTGCTGGCCGACCTCGACCACGTCGCCAGTTGGGCGGCGCGCAACGGGGGCGATCCCCATCGTCTGCTGGTCACCGGCTTCTGCTGGGGCGGACGCATTAGCTGGCTGTATGCCGCGCATAACCCGCAGCTCAAAGCCGCTGTCGCCTGGTACGGCAAACTGGTGGGTGAAAAAACGCTGAATTCACCGAAACATCCGGTTGATATCGCCACAGACTTAAATGCCCCCGTGTTAGGGCTTTACGGCGGTCAGGACACCGGTATTTCGCTGGATTCGGTAGAAACCATGCGCCATGCGCTCCGCGCGGCAAATGCGAAGGCGGAGATCGTGGTATACCCGGATGCCGGGCATGCGTTTAACGCCGACTATCGTCCGAGCTATCACGCTGAATCGGCTAAAGATGGATGGCAGCGGATGCTTACGTGGTTCCGTCAGTACGGTGGTAAAAAAGGGTAAGCCTTTCCCATCATCATGACGTATAAGGAGTGCGTGTTATGGACAATTCCCTCGCGTTTCCACACGGTTTTTTATGGGGCGGCGCGATTGCCGCCAACCAGGCCGAAGGCGCATGGAACGTGGACGGCAAAGGGCCGTCCGTTGCCGACGCTGTCGCCTGGAAACCCAACCTCTCCGTGAAAGATTACAGCGGCCACATGGCCCTGACGGACGAAAATATTCGCGACGCGTTTGAAGGTAAAAATGATGCGCTGTACCCGAAACGCCGCGGCATCGATTTTTATCACCACTATAAAGACGACATCGCGCTGTTTGCTGAGATGGGTTTTAAGGTGCTGCGCGTATCCATTGCCTGGTCACGTATTTTCCCGACCGGAGAGGACGCCGAGCCAAACGAGGCCGGGCTGCAGTTTTATGAAGAACTGTTTCGCGAGCTGCGTCGTCATAACATCGAGCCGCTGGTCACCCTTTCCCACTACGAAATGCCGCTGGCGCTGAGCGAAAAATATAACGGCTGGGTGCATCGCAATGTGGTTGATGCCTTTGTTCGCTTCAGCAATGTTTGTTTCGACCGCTACAAAGAGCTGGTGCGTTACTGGCTAACCTTCAATGAAATAGACAGTATTCACCGCCATCCCTTTACGACCGCGGGCATTCGCGAAGAGAAAAGCGCACCGGGCAACGCGAAACAGGATATCTATCAGGGTCTGCACCATCAGTTTGTCGCGTCTGCACTGGTCACGCGCGACTGCCACGCCAAAATTCCGGGCAGCCAGGTCGGGTGCATGCTGACGAAACTGACGACCTATCCGCACAGCTGCCGTCCGGAAGACGTTGAAGCCACGCTGAAGAAAAACCTGGAAAACTATTTTTATGCCGACGTGCAGGTATTTGGCGACTATCCGCCGCTGATCCTGCGCGATCTGGAACGACGAAATATCCATATTGAAATGCACCCTGACGATCGGCGTATTTTAAAGGCGCATACCGTCGATTTCGTCTCCTTCAGCTATTACATGTCGATGACCGAATCCACGCAGCCTGACGCCGAACGCATTCCCGGGAATACCGTTCTCGGTGTGAAAAACCCGTATCTGCCTGCGTCCGAATGGGGATGGCAGATTGATCCGCTTGGGTTGAAAATATCGCTGCTGGAGCTGTATGACCGTTACCGGAAGCCGCTGTTTATCGTTGAAAACGGTCTGGGCGCGAAGGATGTGGTCGAAAACGGCAAGATCCACGATAGCTATCGAATCGACTACTTCCGCGCACACTTCGCGCAAACGCTGGCCGCGATTAATGAAGGCGTCGAGGTGATGGGGTTCACCACGTGGGGCTGTATCGACATCATCAGCGCGGGCACCTCGCAGATGTCCAAACGCTACGGTTTTATCTATGTCGATCAGGACGATGAAGGCAACGGTACGTTGAAACGGCTGAAAAAAGACTCCTTCTGGTGGTACCAAAAGGTGATTGCCAGCAACGGCGCAGATCTGAACTAAGCATGCGCATTCCAGGCCGGGCAGACGCCCGGCCATCGCGCGTCACAATTATGCCTGACGCAAATTCTGTGCTGCCTTCACCATATTCGCCAGCGCGGCGCGGGTTTCCGGCCAGCCGCGGGTTTTCAGGCCGCAGTCCGGGTTCACCCACAGGCGCTCAGCCGGAATGCGCTGTGCCGCTTTTTTCAGCAAGGCTTCAATCCACTCCACGCTCGGCACGTTCGGGGAGTGAATGTCATACACGCCCGGTCCGATTTCGTTCGGGTACTCGAACTCTTCGAACGATTCCAGCAGCTCCATGTCTGAGCGCGACGTCTCAATGGTGATCACGTCAGCGTCCAGCGCGGCAATCGAATCCATGATGTCGTTAAATTCGCAGTAACACATGTGGGTGTGGATCTGCGTGTCGTCCTTCGCCACCGCGGCGTTGATGCGGAACGCCTCCACGCCCCACTTCAGGTAGGCATCCCAGTCGCTGCGACGCAGCGGCAGACCTTCGCGCAGGGCCGGTTCGTCAATCTGGATGATGCCTATGCCTGCAGCTTCCAGATCTGCCACTTCATCACGCAGCGCCAGCGCGATTTGCTTCGCGATGGTTTCACGGGTTACGTCTTCGCGCGGGAAGGACCAGCAAAGGATGGTCACCGGACCGGTGAGCATGCCTTTCACCGGCTTGTCGGTCAGGGACTGCGCGTATTTCGCCCACTCCACGGTGATCGCTTCCGGACGGCTGACGTCGCCGATCACCACCGGCGGCTTCACGCAGCGGGAGCCGTAGCTCTGCACCCAGCCATTCTGGGTAAACACAAAGCCGTCGAGATGCTCACCGAAGTACTCCACCATGTCGTTACGCTCAGCCTCACCGTGCACCAGTACGTCCAGCCCCAGTCGCTCCTGCTCGATAATCGCCTGCTTGATGTGTTCGGCGATACCGGTGCGGTAGTGATTCGCATCCAGGTTGCCCTTTTTGAAGTCCAGACGCAGGCCACGGATTTCGGTGGTTTGTGGGAAGGAACCGATGGTGGTGGTCGGCCACGCAGGCAGGTTGAAGCGGGCACGCTGCGCTTCGGCGCGCACCTCATATGGGCTCTGACGCTGGCTGTCCTGGGCGGTGATGGCCGCCAGGCGTTTTTCCACCGCCGGGTTATGCACACGCGCCGAGTGACGACGTGCCTGAATCGGCGCACTCCATGCGCTGATCGCCGCCGTGTCGCCGCTGTTCAGCGCATCGCGCAGCAGCGTCAGCTCTTCACATTTTTGCAGGGCGAAGGCAAACCAGCTTTTGACCTCAGCATCAAGACGGGTTTCCACGCTCAAATCGATCGGGCTGTGCAGCAGGGAGCAGGACGAGGCCACCCACAGCTCACGTTTGCCGACGATGTCCTTAATCTGCGCGTATTTCTCGGTCAGATCGGCGCGCCAGACGTTACGACCGTTAACCAGACCCGCGGAGAGCAGCCAGTCTGCAGGCAGTCGCTTGTGCAGTTCCGCGACATCGTCTTTGCCGTGAACCAGGTCAGCGTGCAGGCCCTGAACCGGCAGCGCGGTAATGGTGTTCAGGTTCGGCGTGACGCCCTCAAAATAGGTGGTCAGCAGCAGCTTCACCTGCCCCGCCAGCGCGTCATACGCCGGTTTGAAGGCATCGAGCCAAACCTTGGGCAGTTCGAGCACCAGCGCCGGCTCGTCGATTTGCACCCACTGAATGCCGCGCTTGCCCAGCTCAATCAGCACCTGTTTATAGACCGGCAGAATATCCTTCAGCAGGCTGAGCCGGTCAAATTGCTCGCCTTTTACTTTGCCCAGCCACAGGTACGTTACCGGCCCAAGCAGCACGGGTTTCACCTGGTGGCCCAGCGCCAGCGCTTCGTCCACTTCATCCAGAAGCTGCGTCCAGGTCAGCCTGAACTGCTGACCCTTTACGAACTCCGGCACCATATAGTGATAGTTAGTGTTAAACCATTTAGTCATTTCCGCCGCTGCCGCTGGCTCACCCGTTGGCGCACGGCCACGGCCGATGCGGAACAGAGTATCGATATCTACCGATCCATCTTTGTTCTGATGACGAGCCGGCACGTTGCCAAGCAGCAGGCTGGTCGTCAGAACATGGTCGTACCAGGCGAAATCGCCCACCGGCAGCAGGTCAATTCCCGCCTGTTTTTGCTGATCCCAGTGACGGGCGCGCAGCTCGCGTCCCACCGCCAGCAGTTCTTCACGGGTGGCGTTACCCGCCCAGTAGCTTTCTTGCGCTTTTTTCAGCTCGCGACGCAGGCCAACGCGAGGGAAACCGAGTGTGTGATTGCGGATTGTCATGGTGTGCCCCTTATGAAATTCGTTATTTAGACGTCCAGATGTTTACACATCTATAATTGGCAGGTACTGTATATTCCTCAAGCGCAAAATGTTCATGGCGAAGTGAAGGACTTTCATGATCGAGATAAAACACCTGAAAACGCTACAAGCGTTGCGGAACTGCGGCTCGCTCGCGGCGGCGGCGGCCACGCTGCACCAGACCCAGTCCGCCCTTTCTCACCAGTTCAGCGATCTGGAACAACGCCTCGGCTTCCGTCTTTTTGTGCGCAAGAGCCAGCCGCTGCGCTTTACGCCCCAGGGCGAGATCCTGTTGCAGCTGGCGAATCAGGTCCTGCCGCAAATCGCCAGCGCGCTCCAGGCGTGCAACGAACCGCAGCAGACCACGCTGCGTATCGCCATTGAGTGCCATAGCTGTATTCAGTGGCTGACCCCCGCGCTTGAGAACTTCCGCCAGAAGTGGCCGCAGGTGGAGATGGACTTCAAATCCGGCGTAACGTTCGACCCGCAGCCCTCGCTGCAGCAGGGCGAGCTGGATCTGGTGATGACGTCCGATATTCTGCCGCGCAGCGGCCTGCACTATTCGCCGATGTTTGATTATGAAGTACGCCTGGTACTGGCGCCGGATCATCCGCTGGCGGCCAAAACGCGCATCACGCCGGAAGACCTGGCGACGGAAACGCTGCTGATTTACCCGGTTCAGCGCAGTCGTCTGGATATCTGGCGACACTTCCTGCAGCCCGCGGGCATCAGTCCGCAGCTGAAAAGCGTGGATAACACCCTGCTGTTGATTCAGATGGTGGCGGCCAGAATGGGTATCGCGGCGCTGCCGCACTGGGTGGTAGAGAGCTTTGAGCGCCAGGATCTGGTGGTGACCAAAACCCTGGGTGAAGGACTGTGGAGCCGGCTGTACGCCGCTGTGCGCGATGGCGAGCAGCGTCAGCCGATTACGGAGGCGTTTATTCGCTCAGCGCGGAACCACGCGTGCGACCATCTTCCGTTTGTGCGGAGCGCGGAGCGACCCAGCGGCGATGGACCCACAGCGAAGCCAGGATCACCGCTCCCCCAATAAGGAAGCTCGGCCAGTGCGGCTGTTGCTGCCAGATGGCAAGGTTGACCAACAACCCAGCCGGGACATGCACGTTGTTCATGATCCCCAGCGTACCGGCGTCGACCTGCGTCGCGCCGTAATTCCACATGAAGTACCCCAACCCGGAAGCCACGACGCCCAGCCAGATCAGCACGCCCCACTGCACGGGAGTAGTCGGCAGCTTTTGCGGGTTACCGAGCATAAACCACGCCGCCACCGCGACCATCGCGGCCCCCAGGTAGAACCACGCGAACGCGTTATGCTGCGGCATCGGACGGGTTTCCATCAGGCGTTTGTAGCCCACCATGCCGATGGCGAAACTGATATTGGCGAGCTGGACGAACATCAGCCCGGTCCAGAAGTGATCGCTCACTTTGTCGTAGCGAATAATCGCCGCGCCGATCACCGCCAGCGCCGCGCTCAGCAGGTATCCCCAGCGCAGACGGCGTTTACTCAGCAGATCGTAAATCAGCGTGATGTAGAGCGGCGTCAGCACGGTAAAGAGCAGGAATTCCGAGACAGACAGATAGACGTAAGCCCGGAAGCTGAACAGGTACATGATGCCGAGCTGCATCGCCCCCACCAGCATGTACAGCACAATCGTTTTCAGCGACTGTCCGCGCGTGCGCAGAAACGGCAGGAACACCAGCGCCGCCAGCCCTACGCGCATCAGCACCGAGAAGTAGCTGTCGACTGAACCGGCAAGGTATTCGCCAATCAGGCTAAAGGAGAAGGCCCACAGGATAGTGGTGATAATGAGTAGCGCCACAATGCTTGTCTCTCAGAAAGAAGGACAGGCATTGTAGCGAACTCTTTAGTTGACATCTGAGCAATAAACAATCAAATGAAGATTATTCAAGGAACAGCTTGCGCAGGTATTTCGGTACCGCGTTGTCAGCGTTAGAACCAATCACCTCCAGCTCCGGGTGCAGATCTTTCAGACGCTGATGCGCGTTCTGCATGATGCAGCCCTTGCCCGCCATCGACAGCATTTCGGCATCGTTCATGCCGTCACCAAAGGCGATACAGTCTTTCAGCTCGAAGCCCAGACGTTTCGCGACCGCTTCCAGGGCGTGGCCTTTCGAGACACCTCCCGCCATCACTTCCAGACAGGTGAGCGTTGAGAAGCTGACGTTAACGCGATCGCCCCAGCGGGCGTTGATCGCCTGTTCCAGCGGGAGCAGTTCTTCGTGGCTGTCGCAGGTGAAGAACACCTTACTGATCCCCTCTGGCTCAAGAAGGCCCGGCTCGTACAGGGAGTAGTTAAATACCGCTTCTTTGAAGAAACGCATTTCATCCGGACGGTGGCGGTTCATGAACCAGTCGTCGTCACGGTAAACGTTCGTGACGATAGCCGGATTATTGTGCACCACGCCAAACAGATCGGCGGCAATATCGCGATCCAGGTTGTGGGTGAAGATCAGGTTGCCGTCGGTATCATGCACGCGCGCACCGTTGGAGGTGATCATGTACGATTTGATCTCAAGATTATCGCGGATCTGCCCCACGTCGACATGGTGGCGGCCGGTGGCAAACACAAAGTTCACGCCCCGTGCCGTCAGCAGCTTTAGGGTCTCTTTCGCGTAAGGCGACAGGGTGTGGTCAGGGGAAAGCAGCGTGCCATCTAAATCAGATGCAACAACCTGGTACATAGGGATTTCAACCTCTGGTGGAAAACGATAATCAATTATGCCTGTTGAAAAATTCAACAATGGCGTTGAGCGCGACTGAGCGCATAGCGTCCTTTTCAAAAAGGATCTCATGGTACGCGCCGTTGATGACCAGCGGTTTACCCCCTTCGCAGGGGTGACCGGCGGCGGCGCGCAGTTCACAATAGCGGTCATGCATGCGGTTATCCACCACACGCTCTTCTTCCGCCTGGATCAGAAGCGTCGGCGTGTCATCATCGCCCACGCCTGCCAGCACCTGCTCACCGGCCAGAATACCTTCCCGCACCCAGTGCCAGGTCGGGCCGCCGACGCGTAAGCGTGGTTCATCGGCATAAAAGCGCAGATTGCGGCGATAACGCTGCCGACTGTGGGTTAAGACGTTGATGGCGAACGGCAGCGCGCGCCAGCGTCCGGTTCCGATGGCATAGCCTTCACGAATGCGCTGATGGCCCTCAGCCCAGTCAAGAAGATGGCGCACCATCCAGTCCGGGAAACGTATGACGATACCGTACATCGGCGCGGTCAGCGCAATGGCATCGCACTGGTGTTCATAACGCTGCAAAAACAGCGTCGATATCGCGCCCCCCATGGAGTGCGCAAGGATGTATCGCTTACGCCAGGGACCGGGCTGAACTTCCTGCTGCCAGAACGCGGCAAAATCGTCGACGTAATCGCTGAAGCGATCGACGTGCCCACGGTGCGTATCCGGAAGCATGCGCCCGGACAGCCCCTGTCCTCGATGGTCGATGATGAGCACATCGAACCCCATATGGACCAGGTCATAGGCCAGTTCGGCGTATTTAACGTAGCTTTCAATACGCCCCGGGCAGACCACGATGACCCGATCATTTTTTTCATTACGGAAACGAACGAAGCGTACCGGGATGCCGCCGACGCCCGTAAACGCATCTTCCTCACGCTGGCGCCAGAAATCGGTCAGCGGCCCCATGGAGAAAGCAGCAAATGCGTTTTCTCGTGTTTCCCAGTCCTTTTTCTGCTGAAACATCGGGTTTCTACTCACCTATGCCAAGGAATATCGTTTTTTCGTAACCGGTCACAAAATGACTCAACAATAGCGTATTGTGGCATAAAAACAGACGTTTCGGGAGTTTCAAATGACCTTCGAGTGGTGGTTCGCTTACCTGCTGACATCCATCATCCTTAGCCTTTCACCGGGCTCGGGCGCCATTAACACCATGACCACCTCCATCAACCACGGCTATCGCGGTGCGGCGGCATCCATTGCCGGTTTGCAGACCGGGCTGGGCATTCATATCGTGCTGGTCGGGATTGGTCTGGGAACCTTGTTCTCCCGCTCCGTGCTGGCCTTTGAAGTGCTGAAATGGGCCGGGGCGGCGTATCTGATTTGGCTCGGCATCCAGCAGTGGCGCGCGGCAGGCTCCATTAACCTCAACACGCTCGCGAAGACGCAAAACCGCGGCCATCTGTTTAAGCGCGCGGTCTTCGTCAACCTGACCAACCCGAAGAGCATTGTGTTCCTCGCCGCGCTGTTCCCGCAGTTTATCGTGCCGCATCAGCCCCAGGTGATGCAGTACGTGGTGCTGGGCGCGACCACCATTATTGTCGATATCATCGTGATGATTGGTTACGCGACGCTGGCGCAGCGGATTGCGGCGTGGATTAAAGGGCCTAAGCAGATGAAGGCCCTGAATAAAGTCTTTGGTTCGCTGTTTATGCTGGTTGGCGCGCTGCTTGCGTCAGCGCGTCATGCTTAGCGAGAGATAATGAGATGAATGCCGAAGCCGGCGAACAGCGCGCCGGCGAAGCCGTCAATCCACTTCGCGATACGCTGGTAGCCACGGCGCATCGCCGGTAAGGCAAACAGGCTGGCCACGATGGTAAACCAGGCAAAGGTTTCCACAACGATCAGCAGGAAGATGCCCCAGCGTGCGCCCGCACCGACGCTATCCCCCACAAACAGCGAGAACACGGAGCCGAAATAGATAATCGCTTTCGGGTTCGCCAGGTTGGTCAGCAGCCCTTTTACAAAGCTGCGGCCGCCCGTTGCCAGCTCTACCTTTGGCTCTTCCGGTTTTTTCTCTTCTTTCTTCAGCGCCCCGCGCAGCATCTGGTAGCCCATCCAGCACAGGTACAGCCCGCCGCCGACCATAATGATGTTATGCAGCCAGGCCATCTTCGCCAGGATCAGGTTCAGACCGAGCAGCGCAACGGCCGCCCAGACCATAACGCCCATGGTGATACCGAGCACGCCCATCATCGCCTCTTTGCGGGAGCGGCTGACGGCCGTTTGTGACACGAAGAAAAAGTCAGGTCCCGGGCTCATCAGCGCAACAATGTGCACTAACGCCACGGTGAGAAATAGCATCAACATAATTAACTCGCGGGGAAATAATTCAGTGAGTCATCATCCTGGCACTTTTTCGCCCGGCTGACTACTCCTCATCATCACCGTCGGCGTGAGAACGGATGAGCGCCATAAACTCTTTACCGAAGCGCTCCAGCTTGCGCGTGCCGACGCCGTTGACGCTGAGCATTTCGCTGGCGCTGAGCGGCATTTGCTCGGCCATCTCAATCAGGGTCGCGTCGTTGAACACCACGTAAGGCGGGATATTCTCTTCATCGGCGATGGCTTTACGCAGCTTGCGCAGTTTGGCGAACAGCTTGCGGTCGTAGTTGCCGCCGTACGATTTTTGCATCACCCGCGGCTTGAGGGCGACCACGCGCGGCACGGCGAGCTTCAGTTCAACGTCACCGCGCAGGACCGGACGCGCCGCTTCGGTCAGCTGTAGCGCGGAGTGCTGAGCAATGTTCTGCGTGGCAAAGCCGAGGTGGATCAGCTGACGAATAATGCTGACCCAGTGCTCGTGGCTCTGGTCCTTGCCAATACCGTAGACAGGCAGCTTGTCGTGGCCCATGTCGCGGATACGCTGGTTGTTGGCACCCCGCAGCACCTCCACCACGTAGCCCATCCCGAAGCGCTGGTTCACGCGGTAAATGGTCGAGAGTGCCTTACGTGCGTCCATCAGACCATCATACTGTTTCGGCGGATCCAGGCAGATATCGCAGTTACCGCAGGGCTCCTGTCGCCCTTCGCCAAAGTAGTTGAGCAGCACCAGACGACGGCAGGTTTGCGCTTCGGCAAACGCGCCCATCGCGTTGAGCTTGTGCCGCTCAATATCCTGCAGTTGCCCCTGCGGTTTTTCCTCCAGGCAGCGGCGCAGCCATGCCATATCGGCCGGATCGTAAAACAGCATCGCTTCCGCAGGCAGGCCGTCACGCCCGGCGCGGCCGGTTTCCTGATAGTAGGATTCGATATTGCGCGGAATGTCGAAGTGCACCACAAAGCGCACGTTCGGCTTGTTGATGCCCATCCCGAACGCCACCGTCGCAACCACGATCTGCAGATCATCACGCTGGAATTTCTCCTGCACGTCGGCGCGGATGTGGTTCTCTAACCCGGCATGATAGGCGGCGGCGCTAAAGCCGCGGTTTTGCAGCCGCGCGGCGGTGTCTTCCACCTTCGCCCGACTGTTGCAGTAGATGATGCCGGACTTGCCGCGCTGCTCCTGGACGTAGCGCAGGAGCTGATCCAGCGGCTTGAATTTTTCCATCAGCATGTAGCGGATGTTGGGGCGGTCGAAGCTGCTGACCTGAATATAAGGGTCGTTCAGCCCCAGCAGACGAACGATGTCCAGACGGGTGGTATCATCTGCCGTGGCGGTAAGCGCCATAAACGGCAGCTCGGGGAAGCGCTGACGCAGCTGGCCGAGGGCGGCGTATTCCGGGCGGAAATCGTGTCCCCACTGGGAAATACAGTGCGCTTCATCCACCGCCAGCAGGACCGGATTCCAGTGCGCGAGATGGTCGAGGAAGTTATCCAGCATCAGGCGTTCCGGCGCGATATACAGCAGACGGATCTGCCCTGTGCGACACCCGGCCATCACCTCTTGTTGCTGCTCCCGGGTTTGGGTCGAGTTAAGGCAGGCCGCCGCCACGCCGTTGGCGAGCAGCTGGTCAACCTGATCTTTCATTAGCGAAATAAGCGGGGATACCACGACCGTCAGGCCGTTAAGCACCAGCGCGGGCACCTGATAACAGAGGGATTTACCGCCGCCGGTCGGCATCACCACCAGGCAGTCACGGCCTTCCAGCACCGTTTCAATGATGGTTTCCTGGCCAGGGCGGAACTGCTGGTAGCCAAAGGTTTCATGCAAAACCTGTTTAGCCAGCGACTCCTGATTCAATACTTCCGCCTGCGCCACATTAACCCCATATGCCTGAAATGAAACAGGCGCTATTTTCAGCGCCTGAGAGAGAAACTTCAACGTTTAACGCAAAAACATTCGAGCAAGCTAGAGAATATCGTTCAGCATCACGCCCACGCCGACGCGGGTCTGGTTGAAGTTGTAATCGATAAGCGACTCGCCGTAGCCGCTGTAGACTTGCGTATAAAGGCGAACATGCTTGCTTACCGGATAGCTTAAGCCCACTTCCGCACCGCCGTAGCCGGTGTTCCAGTTGTACTGGCCTTTCGCACTCAGCACGGCATCACCTAGCTGGTAGCCGACTTTAAGCTGGTAGTAGCCCATATATTTGGTGATGTCCGGGTTGTCATCCGTGCTGCCGACCACATACCACGGCTTCACTTCCACCATCCAGTTACCGTTCTGCGCCATCAGGCGCGTATAGGCGCGGTTCCAGCTACGGGATGTCGGATCGGAACGCCCGTTAGAATCATGGTTAAAGCCCACTTCGACATCGCGCAGCGTCCAGCCGGCAAATTCATAGTCCGTTGCGAAGCCGAGGAACAGCTGCGGCTCATAGTTGGTTTCGCGGAACGGCGAGGATTCCCCACTGTTTGAGAGCTGCCACCAGGACTTCTGCGTATAAGAGGCACCAAACACCGAGTTCGGCCCCAGAATGCCGCGCCAGAACGGGAAGGCGAGGCTGAGCTGGAACTTCACCTCATCTTTACGCGCATTATCAGACCAGTTATAGGAGCTTATCGCCTCTTTGTTGAGATCGCTGGTCTGGGTATAAATCACGTAGTTGGTGTCATACGGATAGAGCGTGAACGGATTGTCATGCTCCTGAAGAAGGTTCGCGATAATGCTACCGTGAACGGCAGGCTTATCGTGCACCTCTTTGATTGTCGCTTCCTGTGCATAGGCTGTGAGGGGCAGCGAAACCGCCGCCAGTAACCAGGCCAGATACGTCCGCATCGGTGGTGTTCTCCTGCAAAAGAGTAAAATTGATTGAATAGTTATGTGGCGAACATTCTACAGACTTCTGCGACAACTGCTGCATCCTCGTTTCTGAAAGTGGCATTCCTCGTTGCCGAGGCATAAAATCAACATTTCGTTAACAATAAGGATGTGATGCCTCATGTCAGCCATGCTTACCGCCGAAGAAGTGTTAAAACTCGTGGGCGAGATTTTTGTTTACCATATGCCGTTTAACCGCGCGCTGGGACTGGAGCTGGAGCGTTACGAGAAGGACTTTGCCCAACTGAGCTTCAACAACCAGCCGATGATGGTAGGGAACTGGGCGCAAAGTATTTTGCACGGCGGGGTGATTGCCTCCGCGCTGGACGTGGCGGCAGGTCTGGTCTGCGTGGGCAGTACGCTGACGCGCCATGACACCATTAATGAAGACGAACTTCGCCAGCGTCTGGCGCGCATGGGCACCATTGATTTGCGCGTCGACTATCTTCGTCCGGGGCGCGGAAATCGCTTTACCTGTACCAGCAGCCTGCTGCGCGCGGGGAATAAAGTTGCCGTGGCGCGCGTTGAGTTACACAACGAAGAACAGGTTTATATCGCCAGCGCAACCGCCACTTATATGGTGGGTTGAGGCGGGAAAATCGGGTAAAATTGATTCACTTTTTTGTAACGGATTTTCCCGATGGATGCTAAACAGACGCGGCAGGGCGTTTTACTCGCCCTTGCCGCTTATTTTATTTGGGGTATCGCCCCGGCGTACTTCAAGCTTATCGCCTACGTTCCGGCTGACGAGATCCTCACTCACCGCGTCATCTGGTCGTTCTTCTTTATGATTGCGCTGATGAGCCTCAGCCGTCAGTGGTCGGGCGTCAAAACGCTGCTGCAGACCCCGAAGAAGATCTTCCTGCTGGCACTCTCTGCCGTGCTGATTGGTGGTAACTGGCTGCTGTTTATCTGGGCAGTGAATAACCATCACATGCTCGAGGCGAGCCTGGGGTACTTTATTAACCCGCTGGTGAATATTGTGCTGGGGATGATTTTCCTCGGCGAACGCTTCCGCCGGATGCAGTGGTTAGCGGTGATTCTGGCCTTCTGCGGCGTACTGGTGCAGTTGTGGACATTCGGCTCGCTGCCAATTATCGCCCTCGGCCTGGCGTTCAGCTTTGCCTTCTACGGCCTGGTACGCAAAAAGATTGCGGTGGAAGCGCAGACGGGGATGCTGTTTGAAACCCTCTGGCTGCTGCCGGTGGCGGCGATTTATCTCTTCGGCATCGCCGACAGCCCAACCAGCCACATGGGCAGCAACCCGTGGTCGCTGAACCTGATGCTGATGGCGGCGGGCGTGGTAACTACCATTCCACTGCTGTGCTTCACCGGTGCAGCGACGCGCCTGCGTCTCTCCACGCTGGGCTTCTTCCAGTACATTGGCCCGACGCTGATGTTCCTGCTGGCAGTGGTGTTCTACGGCGAAGTGCCGGGGGCAGATAAGATGGTGACGTTCGCCTTTATCTGGGTGGCGCTGGCGATTTTCGTTGCGGATGCGATTTATACCCAACGCAGAGTGCGTAAAGGGCTGTAGTGCCTTTTTGCCGGATGGCGGCTGCGCTTACCGGGCCTACAGGATCTGTAGGCCCGGTAAGCGTAGCGCCACCGGGCGGATTCTCACAGCCAGTTACGACGCTTAAAGTACAGATACGGCGCCAGGCCCGCGAGGATCATAAAGATAATCGCCCCCGGGTAACCAAAGCTCCACTTCAGCTCCGGCATAAACTCGAAGTTCATCCCGTAGCTGGATGCCACCAGCGTCGGCGGCAGGAACACCACGGACACCACCGAGAAGATCTTGATGATGCGGTTCTGCTCGATGTTGATAAAGCCCATCGCCGCCTGCATCAGGAAGTTGACCTTCTGGAACAGGGATTCGTTGTGCGGCAGCAGGGATTCGATATCTCGTAAGATCTCACGCGCCTGCTCCAGCTGACCGCCCGGCAGACGCGCCTTGCGCACCAGGAAGTTCAGCGCGCGCTGGGTATCCATCAGACACAAACGCACCTTCCAGCCGATATCTTCCAGCTCTGCCAGCGTGGACAACGCTTCGTCATATTCGTCGCCCTGATGGCCTTCCATGATCACGCGGCTCAGCTTTTCCAGATCGCTGTAGATGTTTTCAATTTCGTCCGCCAGCTGTTCAATTTTGGTCTCGAACAGATCGAGCAGCAGCTCGTACGCGTTGCCGTCTACCATCGCCTGGCTGCGGGCGCGCATGCGGTAGAGACGGAATGCCGGCAGCTCACGTTCGCGCAGGGTAAACAAACGGCCGTCGCGAATGGTAAACGCCACGGTGGAGTTACCCGCGTGGTCTTCGGCATCTTCAAAGAAGAAGAAGGAGTGAATGTGCAGGCCGTCTTCGTCTTCAAAAAAACGCGCGGATGCTTCGATGTCTTCCAGTTCCGGGCGCGTTGCCAGGCTTTGCCCCAGCTCAGATTGTACGCGAAGGCGCTCATCGTCGTCCGGCTCGACCAGATCCACCCATACGGCATCAATGAGGGGCTGTGACTCTTCGGCTTCAAGCCGAGTCAGTCGGTTATTTTCGAGTTGAAATGCGCTCAACATGACCGGGACTCCCAATGCAAAAAATATCGGACAGTTCGGTGGGCACACAGAAACAAATTGGGTTTCAGACCATTAAACAGCCTGACTCAGCGCGACGGGAATAGAGCAGTCGCTGACAACCACTAAGGCCATCAGCAAGAGGAGATAGCCTTAGGAGTTGTTCCTGGATGACAGGGAATTGAGCCAGTATCTACTGGGTGTGTCCAAGGCGAATGTCCTCTTAGCGTAATCGTGCGCGCATGTTACGCCAGCTATAACTGTGGCGTCAACACGCAACGGAACGCTGAAGGGCATTAATTGACCTTCACTGTATAAGGCTAGCAGATTATTGCAAAATAATGATATTTTTCTGAATGTTAGACTGTTTCCAGCTTCGCGTAGGCCGCCACCAGCCATTTGATCCCCTGCCCCTGGAACGCCACCTGCAGGCGGCTGTGTTCGCCGCTGCCTTCCAGATTCACAATGGTACCTTCGCCAAACTTCGAATGGCGCACGCGCTGGCCCAGCTTGTAGCCGGTGTCGGTTTCCGCAATCGGCGAGCCCATGCGCTGATGGCTGACCGGACGGCTGATGCTCGCCCGCAGACGCACCTCCTCCACGCACTCTTCCGGCAGTTCACCGATAAAGCGCGACGGACGGTGATAGACCTCTTTACCGTACAGACGGCGGGTTTCGGCGTAGGTCAGCGTTAGCTTTTGCATCGCACGCGTCACGCCCACGTAGGCCAGACGACGCTCCTCTTCCAGACGCCCGCCCTCATCCAGCGACATCTGGCTCGGGAACATCCCTTCTTCCATGCCAACGATGAACACCTGCGGGAACTCCAGACCTTTGGCGGAGTGCAGGGTCATGAGCTGAACCGCATCCTGCCAGGTGTCCGCCTGCCCTTCGCCCGCTTCCAGCGCGGCGTGGGAGAGGAACGCCTGCAGCGGCATCAGGTCTTCGTCTTCTTCGTTGTAGCTGAACTGGCGCGTTGCCGTGACCAGTTCCTCTAAGTTCTCAATACGGGTCTGGCCCTTCTCGCCTTTTTCCTGCTCGTACATGGTGCGCAAGCCGGAGTCTTTAATCACCCGGTCGGTCTGCACGTGCAGCGGCATGTCGGCGGTTTCCTGCGCCAGGGCGTCAATCAGCTCAAGGAAGCGCTGCAGGGCGCTGGCCGCGCGTCCGGCAAGGGCCTTTTCCTGCAGCAGCTCGCGGCACGCCTGCCACAGCGTCAGCTGGCGGTCGCGCGAGGCCTGACGCACCACGTCCAGCGTACGGTCGCCAATCCCGCGGGTTGGGGTGTTCACCACGCGTTCAAACGCCGCGTCGTCGTTACGGTTGGCAATCAGACGCAGATACGAGAGCGCATCTTTGATTTCCTGACGTTCGAAGAAGCGCATGCCGCCGTAAATGCGGTACGGCATGCTCACCTGCAGCAGCGCCTCTTCCAGCACGCGCGACTGGGCGTTGCTGCGATAGAGAATGGCGCACTGCTCCAGCGCGCCGCCGTTGTCCTGCCAGGTTTTGATGCGGTTGACCACGAAGCGCGCTTCGTCGAGTTCGTTAAACGCGCAGTAAATCGAAATCGGTTCGCCGTCTACGCCGTCGGTCCACAGCTTTTTACCCAGACGCCCGTTGTTGTTCTCAATCAGGGCGTTGGCCGCGCTCAGAATGTTGCTGGTTGAGCGGTAGTTCTGCTCCAGACGGATGGTCTGTGCACCCGGGAAATCGTTGAGGAAGCGCTGGATGTTCTCCACCTGCGCCCCGCGCCAGCCGTAGATCGACTGGTCGTCATCGCCCACGATCATCACCTTGCCGGTATCACCGGCCAGCAGGCGGATCCATGCGTACTGGATATTGTTGGTATCCTGGAATTCGTCCACCAGGATATTGGTAAAGCGTTCACGGTAGTGCTGCAGAATGTGCGGCTTGTTGAGCCACAGCTCGTGGGCGCGCAGCAGCAGCTCGGCAAAATCCACCAGACCGGCGCGATCGCACGCTTCCTGATAGGCCTTGTAGACGTTCTGCCAGGTCTGCTCGACCGGGTTGCCGAAGCTCTGAATGTGGTGCGGGCGCAGCCCCTCGTCTTTCTGACCGTTGATGTACCACATCGCCTGACGCGGCGGCCACTGCTTCTCATCGAGGTTCATCGCCTTGATCAGGCGCTTCAGCAGACGGAGCTGGTCTTCGCTGTCGAGGATCTGGAAATCCTGCGGCAGGTTGGCGTCCATGTGGTGCGCACGCAGCAGGCGATGCGCCAGACCGTGGAAGGTACCGACCCACATGCCGCCCTGGCTGGTGCCCATCAGCTGCGCGATGCGGTGGCGCATCTCCGCCGCCGCCTTGTTGGTGAACGTGACCGCCATGATGGAGTACGGCGAGCAGTTTTCCACGCTCTGCAGCCAGGCGATACGGTGAACCAGCACGCGCGTCTTACCACTGCCCGCTCCAGCCAGCACCAGCAGGTTGGTGCGCGAGGCGGCAACCGCGTCACGCTGTTTGTCATTAAGGCTGTCGAGCAGGTAAGAAACGTCCATTGGCACCGTCACGTCATGTCGGGCAGGCGAAGCGCATTCGCCAAAACCCTGTTAATTTATACAGAACAATTGATGATTATATCAGCGTCGTGAGGGATGCCAACCGCGAAATTTCCACGTGCGGCAGAAGACGGCTATCGGAGGCGATCATCAAGTCAGCGTTTTCCGGCTTGATCCAGCAGGCCTGCATGCCGCAGCGGATAGCGCCCGCCACGTCTGTGGTCAGGTCATCCCCCACGTGCAGGATCTCACCCAGCGGCAGGTTAAGCTTATCTGCCGCCAGATGGTACATGTCACTGAACGGCTTCGCGCGCCCGTGAGGACCCGCACGCAGCACGAATTCAAAGTAATCGCTCAGGCCAAACAGCTCCGGCTGGGCATTGCCGTTGGTGATGGCAACCAGCGGCCACTTTTCGGCAAGCTTCGCCAGCGTGTCGTGGGTTTCCTGCGGCACGTCGATACGGCTGCGCCATTTGGCGAAGTTTTCCATGGCCGCTTCTGCCCCAATGGCGGCATCCTGCGCGCTCAGGCCCACATTCAGCATCGCCTGCTCAACCGCGCGACGACGCCATTCTGTCACGTCGTGGTAAATGTCCGGCTCGGTCTCCCGCAGGGACTGGCGCAGCTTCTGGAAATCCTTGTTCTGTATCGCCTTCAGCGCGGGATGGTAGTTCTGCACAAACACCAGGGACTCCTGCTCGGTACGCAGGATCACCTCGCGGTTGTCATAAAGAGTGTCATCAAGGTCAAACGTCAGGGCTGAGATCTGACCGAGTGGGCGGTAAAAACGCATTATTTCCCCCGTTTGGCGCGTGGATGCGCCGCGTCATACACCGAGGCAAGGTGTTGGAAGTCTAAGTGGGTATAAATTTGTGTTGTCGACAGGTTCGCATGGCCAAGCAATTCCTGCACGCCGCGGAGATCGCCGCTCGACTCAAGCATATGTGTTGCAAAGGAGTGGCGCAGCTTGTGCGGATGCACGTGGCTGTTTAGACCCTGCTTAATGCCCCACTCCGCAAAGCGCTTCTGCACGTTACGCGCCGAGATCCGCTTGCCGAGTTTCGACAGGAACAGCGCATCTTCGTCGGAGCCAAACAGCCCGCGCAGGTCAAGCCAGTGCTCAATCCAGGAGACCGCATTGCGGCCAATCGGCAGGCGGCGCTCTTTGCTGCCCTTACCCATTACCCACACTTCGCCCGATTCCAGATCGAGATGCTTGAGATCAAGATTAACGAGTTCAGACAGACGCAGCCCGGCTCCGTACATCACCTCCAGCATTGCGCGGTCGCGCACGGCCAGCGGATCGTTCAGATCGATATCCAGCAGGCGGTTTACGTCGTCAACGTCAATATTTTTAGGCAGATGGCGCGGCGCCTTCGGCGTGGCGATCCCTTTTGCCGGGTTGGCTTTTAAGCCCCCCTGGCTGACCAGCCAGTCGAAGAAGCTGCGCAGCGCTGAGAGCCTGAGCGCCAGGCTCGCCGGGCTGAGGTTTTTTTTACGACTACGCACAACAAACCCGCGTACCGTCGCAGCATCACATTGTTGCCAGCTTTTCAGGCCGATTTCGTCGGCGATCTGCATGATGGCATCAAGCTGACGCTGATAGTTAAGCAGCGTAATGGGGCTAAGCTGACGCTCCACGCCGAGATAGCGCAGAAAGCGCGAGACGTCAGTGGCGAGCAGTCCGTCCGTCATACGCGCTCAATCCAGCGCTCCAGCAGCTCAGGCAGCATCAGGGCGATCTCCTGCAGCAGTTGCGTGGCTTGCCCCTGCTCATAGTGATGCGCGTCGCGGCTGGTAAATAAGATGACGCCCAGATCGCCATCGCGCCCCATCAGCGACATCGCCACCGAGCCAATCGCTTTGGCCTCCGGCAACACCACCAGCAGCTCAGGTCCATTAAGCGGCCCCAGATAGTGGTGTTCATGGCCCAGACGCTGTATGCGCAGCGGCTCAAACGCCTGACGGCTCAGTGCCAGATGGGTAAATCCCGACGGCGCGCCGATGCGCCAGCGGTCAGGGAAAAGACGAATCGTTGCGCCCGCCAGCCCCAGCTCGCGCGCCCAGCGGTGGAAGCGGCTGAGGAACTCGTCAAGGCTGTGCGCCGACGCCAGACGCGCCTGCAGATGCAGCAGACGATAGAACAGGCTTTCGTTGGTGCTGGCCTGCTCCATCAGCAGCGTCATGTTCTCTTCGAGCTGGTTGATGTGGTTGCGCGCGCGCGCCATATGCCATTCCACCAGCGACACGGTCCCGCGAACCGGATGCGGCACGCGCATCTCTTCGACGACGCGTGCATTGCGAATAAAAAACTCAGGATTGCGCAGCAGATAATCAACAACAGCCCTGTCGTCCAGTTCCGTCACTGTTTCCTGCAGTTCTTCCCCTGGTTGTTTCATAGATGGATAAACCCGTCATAGACATGTGCCGCCGGGCCAGTCATATACAGTGGATGACCCGGTCCTTTCCAGGCGATATCAAGCCGACCGCCCGGTAATTCCACGCGAACCTCTTCTGCCAGTAACCCCTGGGAGATGCCCACGGCCACTGCCGCACAGGCTCCGCTTCCGCAGGCCTGAGTCTCGCCCGCGCCGCGCTCATAAACCCGCAGACGAATGTGCTCGCGCTTCACCACCTGCATAAAACCGATGTTCGCGCGCTCCGGGAAACGTTCGTGGCTTTCCAGCACCGGGCCGAGCGTTTCAACCGCCGCGGTTTCCACATCATCAACCTGAATCACGCAGTGCGGGTTACCCATTGAGACGACGCCGCACAATACTGTCTGCTCGGCCGCCCGCATAATATAGGTCTTTTCCGCTTTGTTTGCGCGAAACGGCACGACGGAAGGCTCGAAGTTAGGTTCGCCCATGTTCACGCGCACCAGCTCATCATCGGTGACGCTGAGCACCATGCGACCATTGGCCGTGCTGACGCGAATATCACGTTTGTTGGTCAGCCCTTTCAGACGGACAAAGCGGGCGAAACAGCGCGCGCCGTTGCCGCACTGGTTCACTTCGCTGCCGTCCGCGTTAAAAATACGGTAGTGGAAATCGAGGTCGGGATCGTACGGCGGCTCAACCACCAGCAGCTGATCGAACCCCACGCCCAGATGCCGATCCGCCAGACGACGGATCAGTTCCGGGGAGAAAAACACATTCTGCGTTACCGCGTCGACGACCATAAAATCGTTGCCAAGGCCATGCATTTTAGAGAACTGCATCATTTGCTCCATTGCGCGGGTACAGAACGTTGTCGTCAGAGATTAACCTGAGTCGGGCCGCCGTTGTCGCCACGGTCGTTAGTGTTTGGCGTGGAAGACTCAATGCCGCTGTTAACCGGTTTCGTCGGCGGCGGTGCGGTTTTATCCGCAGGCGGAAAGTACAGTGGTCCCTTCAGTCCGCAGCCAGTCAGGCTAAACAGCGTGATGAGAACGGCAAGCGTTCGGAAAGCGTTTTTCATTATAAAGTTGCCCGTAAGTTCAAATCTGTTTCTATCATCGCAGGAGAAGACACAAAAGCAAGAGTTTGCCGCTTTCCTGCAACGGGAATTATTTAGGGTTATACTGCCGGCATCACGAAAAACAGGAACAAAACCATGAACGACAGTGAATTCCATCGCCTTGCCGACAACCTGTGGATGACCATCGAAGAGCGTATTGACGACTGGGACGGCGACAGCGATATCGATTGTGAAATCAACGGCGGTATCCTGACCCTGAGCTTCGAAAATGGCAGCAAAATTATTATTAACCGCCAGGAGCCGCTTCACCAGGTCTGGCTGGCCGCTAAACAGGGCGGCTATCATTTCGATCTGAAAGACGGGGAATGGGTTTGCGACCGCAGCGGCGTACCGTTCTGGGATCTGCTGGAACAGGCCGCGACTGCACAAGCGGGTGAGGCGGTGAGTTTCAGGTAGTTTTGTCGCCCGGTGGCGGCTACGCCTTACCGGGCCTGCAACGGCTCGAACCGTAGGCCGGGTAAGCGTAAGCGCCACCCGGCGAAAAGGCTCAGGAGAAATACTGCTGCAACAGCGGCGCGGTGTCCTGATTGGCAGGTGCGGCAGGCGTGACGGCCTGGGTGCGGAACGGAATCACCTGCGTACGACCGTCGACGTTCACAATCTGGTAGAACTGCGGCAGGTTAAAGTTGATAAAGCTTGAGCCGTAGGTAAAGCGGTCATGCGAAGAGGAGTAGAAGCGGCTGACGTCGCGCACCAGCTCCTCTTTACTGCCTTCACAGTGGTGATACACCTCGGCGCGGTTGGTCTCATCCAGAATGTAGATGTTAAACCCGGCGTTATCACCCGACTCTTCAAAGAAGAACTGAATAATCCCTTCACTGGCAAAGCCGTCCACCACCTGCGGAAGCTTAACGTGGTTGGTTTCCACCTGCACCGACAGGCCATGCAGCTTGTTATGCGAAATCGCGCCGTAGAATTCGATGGCGTTTTCCAGCTTCTGTACCGACACGTTGAGGCGTTCAAAGAACAGGCCCCAGGTCTGACCGGAGACGCGCAGCGCCTTAAAGCGCCCGGTTTCCTGACGGGTACTGGAGAGACGCAGTTCGATACATTCCGAGACCAGCTGCTGCACGCGGGTACGAATCAATCCACGCAGGTGCTGGCTGTAGCAGAACACTTCCACGCTGTCCGGCGGCGCGGCATCCTGGTGCATCTTGCCGAGAATGGTTTTCAGCGCCTCGATCATCGCCTGCTCGCCGTTGAAGTGCAGGGTACGCACTTCGTTCCACGAGTTGCGGTAGAGCAGGTCCACGCTGCCGACCAGGCAGTTTTGCTGCTCGCCAAAGCTAAAGACGTCCAGCTTGCGGAAGTCAAAATGAACCACCTGATTGCGGAAGGCCGCCGTCGGGTCATATTCCAGGTTGACGATGATCGCCAGATGGCGAATCTCGCACGGGCTGTAGAGCGCTTTTGGCGTCGGCGCAGGCAGACGCAGCGGGAAGTGGTGCGACACATCCGCGACCATCTCCTGCAGTTTAGCGAGATCGACCACCTCGTTGCCTTTGATAAACAGGCGCGTACGCGAGGTCAGCAGGCCGTTAAACCAGGCCCAGGCCACCAGCTTGTTCAGATAGCGGTTATATTCCAGCGGCTGATGGCTGATGATGGAATCCATGCTTGGCGCACGGTTATACAGATACCACCCGGTGCGGTTCGCGCGGCCCGGCGGCACATAGATAAAGGTCAGGTTCGGTTCTGACAGGTCAGGCGAAATCTGCGGGTTAACCAGCGTGACTTTACCCGGCAGCGCTTCAAACGCGGCGTACAGCTTACGGGTCAACACCCCAATGTCCTGCGGACTGGCGGAAACGCTGAGATTGTTACGGCGCGCAAAGCGGATCAGGTTACGGTAGCTTTGCATCATCGCATCGAGCAGTTCGTTGTGCGCTTCACGCACCTGATCGATTTTCCAGTTGGCCCGGTTGTCGAGCATGGACAGACGCGCTTCGTCCCATCCCCACTCTTTGACTAACTGACTGACCACTTCACGACGCCAGCCCACGCAGGCGCGCTCGCGGCTCAACTTCTCACAGACTTTGAGATAGAAACATCGACGCACCAGGTCAAGACGCGTGGTGTCATCAATGGCTTTCAGGTATTCGGTCACGCGTTCCAGCATCATGCAGTAGGCGTCGAGCCCGAAGGAGACGATTTCCCCGTCGTGCAGTCGCTGCTTGATGTCTTTCGCCAGCAGGCGCGGCGTCGGGTATTCCCAGGAATAGGCTTCAAGCAGCAGCGTTTTGAGCACCGCTTTGTACGGCGAGTCGATACTCTTATAGAGCTGCCAGAGGCTTGCGCCGAAGTACTCTTCCGCAGACAGAGAGCTGAGACCGCCGAGGTCCAGCCATTCGTTTGGCGTCAGTACGCCCTGCGCGTAAAGCGACATGACGTAATCGTCGTAATGCTCTTCCTCTTCACACGGGACCATATTCCACAGAATACGCTTCCCGGCCAGACGCACAGCAGTACGGTAGAATTCATCCAGCAACAGGATGTGCTGGGTCGAGCCGCAGTCCTCACCACCCAGACTGCCGCTTTCGTTATGGCGGAAACGGTTTTCATCAATCAGGAAGAAGCTCACTTCCACACCGAGCGATGCCGCCCAGCTCTCCAGCAGGCTGCATTTACGCTGCAGCAGCTGGCGCTCTTCGTTATCGAGCCAGGACTGATGGCAGACCCAGATGTCCAGGTCCGAAGAACAGCTTTGCCCTACCGATGAGGTGCTCCCCATTGAGTAAACGCCGGTAATCGGCAGTTCACCTTTTGGGGACTCCTGCGGCGGCATGCCGCGGTAGAGTTCCAGCTCGTTCAAATAATGCTGTTGGGTTTCATCAGGCGTGAAAAGGCAAATGCCCTGGGGAACGTTACCATCAAGGTAGCCAGGCATCAGCGGGTGGTGATAGTGCAATAATGTCGGCAGCAGACTGTATACCTGCTGGAAAGCAGGGCCCATAGCAGCAAGCGCGCGATCCACACGCAGTTGATTTATGGCATCCAGTCTCTGTTTCAGAGTCTCAATATAGAGGTACAAGACGTATCGCCTGATGTTTCCGGGTGTCGCAGCTATTCAAAACACGAGTAACAGCGGACCCGCAGTATTTCAAAAAGATAACCGTTACCCTTTTTCGCCCTTATCATTTTTGGTGGTACCGACGAAAAAATGGTCTAAAACGTGATCAATTTAACACCTTGCCGATTGACCGTAAAGAAAGATGCGCTACATACAAGTGTAGCACCGTTCTGTACGTGTAAATTCCTGAATACGGCTATGGCTGACGAATACGCCGCCTTGTCCCTCTCACGCTTCATCAACCGTAAAACTGCCATCCCAGAGTCAACAATGTTAGGATGGTTAGCGATTGATAATGACGGTAACAAGCATGTTAGACAATGTTTTGAGAATTGCCACACGCCAAAGCCCTCTCGCGCTCTGGCAGGCACATTATGTGAAGCAGCGCCTGGAAGCCTGCCACAGCGGATTGCGCGTCGAGCTGGTGCCGATGGTCACGCGCGGTGACGTGATCCTCGATACGCCGCTGGCGAAAGTGGGCGGCAAAGGCCTGTTCGTCAAAGAACTGGAACTGGCATTGCTTGAGAACCGCGCCGATATCGCCGTACATTCGATGAAAGACGTGCCCGTCGAGTTCCCGGAGGGGCTGGGGCTGGTGACCATCTGCGAGCGCGAAGATCCGCGCGATGCGTTTGTCTCTAACCGCTATGACTCGCTCGACGCGCTGCCAGCGGGTAGCGTGGTTGGCACGTCCAGTTTACGCCGTCAGTGTCAGTTGGCGGAGCGTCGTCCCGATCTGCTCATTCGCTCGCTGCGCGGTAACGTCGGCACGCGTCTGGGCAAGCTGGATAACGGCGATTACGATGCCATTATTCTCGCCGTTGCCGGCCTGAAGCGTCTGGGGCTGGAGGAACGTATTCGCGTGGCGCTGCCGCCAGAGCTGTCGCTGCCGGCTGTTGGCCAGGGTGCTGTCGGCATCGAGTGCCGCCTGGACGATGCGCGTACCCGCGCGCTGCTTGCTCCACTGAATCATGACGAAACCGCTACCCGCGTAAAAGCGGAGCGGGCGATGAATACCCGCCTCGAAGGCGGGTGCCAGGTTCCGATTGGCAGCTATGCTGAATTGACGAATGGCGAACTGTGGCTGCGCGCGCTGGTAGGCGCCCCGGACGGTTCGCAGATGGTGCGCGGCGAACGTCGCGGAAAAGCGCAAGATGCCGAGCAGCTTGGCGTGTCGCTGGCGGAAGAATTGCTGGATAACGGCGCCCGCGAGATTCTGGCTGACGTTTACAACGGAGAACCCCCTGCATGAGTATTCTCGTCACCCGCCCTTCTCCCGCAGGAGAGCAGTTAGTGAGCCGTCTGCGCACACTGGGGCAGGTGGCCTGGAGTTTTCCGCTCATTGAATTCTCCCCCGGTCGCGAGCTCTCTGCGCTCGCCGACCAGATGAATACCCTTCAGGACGGTGACCTGCTGTTTGCGCTGTCGCAGCATGCCGTGGAATTTGCCCACGCACAGCTGCAGCAGCAGGGACAGGCCTGGCCAACCGCCCCCCGCTATTTCGCGATTGGCCGTACAACGGCACTGGCACTGCATACCGTGAGCAGCGCGGACGTTCGTTACCCGTTAGATCGGGAAATCAGTGAAGTCTTGCTACAATTACCTGAATTACAAACTGTTGCCGGCAAGCGTGCGCTCATTTTGCGCGGCAATGGGGGCCGCGAGCTGCTGGGCGAAACGCTGCGTGAACGTGGTGCGAACGTGACGTTCGTTGAGTGCTATCAGCGCTGTGCAAAACACTACGACGGTGCGGAAGAGGCGATGCGCTGGCACGCGCGAGGCATCAATACGCTGGTGGTGACCAGCGGTGAAATGTTACAACAGCTTTGGGCGCTGATACCGCTTTGGTATCGCGAAAACTGGTTACTCCGCTGTCGGCTTCTGGTCGTCAGTGAGCGTCTGGCGAACCAGGCCCGGGAACTGGGCTGGCAGGATATTCGGATCGCTGATAACGCCGACAACGATGCGCTGCTGCGCGCATTACAATAACTCTCAAATGGGAAGCCATAATGACGGAACACGACAAATCCTCCGCCGTGGTTGAAGAGACCAGGGAGACTGTGGAGACGACGCCACAGCCAGAGACGACTGAGAAAACCGCTGAGAAGAAAAACGGCAGCAACAAAACAAGCCTCACGCTGAGCGCGCTTGCCATCGCCATTGCGCTGGCAGCGGGGGTTGGCCTGTACGGGCTGGTGAAGCAACAGAGCGCTAACCAGACGTCCACCAGCGACGCGCTGGTGAATCAGCTCACGGCCCTGCAAAAAGAGCAGGAGACGCAGAAAACCGAGCTGGAAGCCGTGATTAAGCAGCAGGCCGCGGCGCTCGCCGAAGCGAACAGCAAACAGGAAGAGCTGACCAAACAGCTGGGTGAAGTACAGCAGAAAGTCGCCACCATTTCCGGCACCGATGCCAAAACCTGGCTGCTCTCGCAGGCTGACTTCCTGGTGAAGCTCGCCGGACGTAAGCTCTGGAGCGATCAGGACGTCACCACCGCTGCCGCGCTGCTGAAAAGCGCCGATGCAAGCCTGGCGGACATGAACGACCCAAGCCTTATTACCGCCCGTCGCGCGATTACCGAAGACATCGCCAGCCTCTCCGCCGTCTCGCAGGTGGATTACGACGGCATTATCCTTAAAGTGAATCAGCTGTCGAATCAGATTGATAACCTGCAGCTGGCGGATAATAACGACGACGACTCCCCGATGGATTCCGACGGTACCGAGCTTTCGAGCTCCCTGAGCGAATGGCGCATTAACCTGCAAAAAAGCTGGCAGAACTTTATGGACAGCTTTATCACTGTCCGCCGTCGTGACGAAACTGCCGTACCGCTGCTCGCACCGAACCAGGACATCTATCTGCGCGAGAACATTCGTTCCCGCCTGCTGGTCGCTGCCCAGGCCGTGCCGCGTCATCAGGAAGAGACCTACAAACAGGCGCTGGATAACGTCTCAACGTGGGTACGCGCCTACTACAACACCGATGATGCGACGACCACCGCCTTCCTCGAAGACATTGATAAGCTCAGCCAGCAGAACATCACCATGAACGTGCCGGATAAGCTGGCCAGCCAGCCGATTCTGGAGAAATTGATGCAGACGCGCGTACGTAACCTGCTGGCACAACCGGGCGTTCCGGCTGAGCAGACGAGCGGAGCGGCTCCAGCTACGACTCCTGCGCCTGAAAGCGCACCGCAGGGAGAGTAATGATGCTAAAAGTCCTCTTACTCTTCATCCTGCTGATCGCCGGGATCGTCCTGGGGCCTATGCTTGCGGGTCATCAGGGTTACGTCCTGATCCAGACCGATAACTACAACATTGAAACCAGCGTAACGGGTCTGACGATCATTCTGATCCTCGGCGTGGTGGTGCTGTTTGCGATCGAGTGGATCCTGCGCCGTATTTTCCGTACCGGTGCCCATACCCGCGGCTGGTTCGTTGGCCGTAAGCGCCGCCGCGCCCGTAAACAGACCGAGCAGGCGCTGCTTAAGCTCGCAGAGGGTGATTATCAGCAGGTTGAAAAGCTGATGTCGAAAAACGCCGACCACGCCGAACAGCCGGTGGTGAACTATCTGCTGGCGGCCGAAGCAGCGCAGCAGCGCGGTGACGAAGCCCGCGCTAATCAGCACCTGGAGCGAGCGGCTGAGCTGGCTCACGGCGACCCGATTCCGGTGGAAATCACGCGCGTTCGTCTGCAGCTGGCACGCAATGAGAATCACGCGGCTCGCCACGGTATCGACCGTCTGCTGGAAGTCGCGCCGCGTCATCCGGAAGTGCTGCGTCTTGCCGAGCAGGCCTATATTCGTACCGGCGCCTGGGGCTCACTGCTGGACATCATTCCATCGATGGCGAAGGCCGAGGTGGGCGACGATGAACATCGTGACGAGCTTCAACGTCTGGCGTGGATAGGCCTGATGGATCAGGCGCGCGCTGACCTGGGCAGCGACGGTCTGAAAACCTGGTGGAAGAATCAGAGCCGTAAAACACGCCAGCAGGTTCCTCTGCAGGTGGCGATGGCAGAACATCTCATCGAGTGTGACGATCACGACACAGCTCAGGAGATCCTCCTCGACGGTCTGAAGCGCCAGTACGACGATCGCCTGGTGATGGTGATCCCGCGCCTGAAAACCAACAATCCTGAGCAAATCGAAAAAGTGCTGCGCCAGCAGATTAAAACCGTTGGCGATCGCCCGCTGCTATGGAGCACGCTCGGTCAGTCGTTGATGAAGCACGGCGAATGGCAGGAGGCGAGCCTCGCCTTCCGCGCCGCGCTCAAGCAGCGTCCGGATGCCTTCGACTACGCATGGCTTGCCGATACGCTGGACAAGCAGCATAAGCCGGAAGAGGCGGCCGCCATGCGCCGTGATGGGCTATTGCTGACGCTGCAAAATAACGGTACGCAGCAGTAATTCATCAGGAGGCCAGATGGCCTCCTTTTTTTATCGCCTTTCTCCTGCTACATTCTTTACACCCGCATCTGCAAACGAACCCGCCAATGTAACGATGTCTTTTCATTAACTTTTTTTCATACACGCGCACTTGCTGCAGCGTGGACTAAATCGTTTTTGAAAGGAAATCGTCATGAACTCGCTTTTATATACGCTTATTGAAGCGCTGCGTTGCCACCGCTGGCTGCGCCTGCTTGCCTGTGCTTTTATCTTTTCTTCGCTGGGGAATGGCTTAACCCAGGTTGTGGTCTTCGGCTTGCTGTTAGCATGGTCAGCTCCGCCCGCTCTGCTCACCCTTGCTTTTCTTTTCGCGACGGTACCGGGATTTATCGGCAGTACGATCGGCGAAAAGCTATGCTCACGCTGGTCTCCGATATCCCTGCTGATACTGACCGAAGGGCTGGGCCTGCTCGCCCTGCTCTTTCCCCTGCTTGGTGTGGGTTATCACAGCGTTGCCGCATTACTCGCCGTACAATCCACAGAAGCGCTGCTCAGCGGGATGAGCTGGCCCGCGCTGACGTTGCTCTTTAAGCGCGGACTTAGCGAAGCAGAGCTGCCTGCTGCGACCTGTCTGGAAAATGTGATTTTTGCTTCGCAGGTATTGTTAGGGACTGGCCTGGGCGTGGTACTGTTCCAGAAGACGTCCGTGTTTACCCTGCTGGCCATTGATGCCGCCAGCTTTCTCGGGTCACTGCTCATGCTATGGCTGGCTGGACGCCGGTTTTCTGCGCCATCACTCCCGTCCTCCGGGGAAGAGGAAGCCCCTGCGGCATTACGCTGGCGGACGTTGACCGTTCGGCAGAAACGCAGTCTGCTCCTTCTGCCGTCGCTGGCGGCCGTCGGCTCACCGGCTATAGCGCTGCTTCCGGCGCTGGCACAGCAAATCCATCCTCAGGATGCCGCGGGCCTTGCTCTGCCGCTGCTTTTCGCAAGAAGCATGGGTCAGCTTTGCGGTCCTATGCTGCTAAAGAAAGAGAGCCTGACGCGCTTTGCCGCTCACACGCCGCGCATCATCGTTTGTCTCGGCATCTTTCTGGCCGCTTATGGAACGCTACCGTTGTTGTCCAGATGGATGGCATGTGCACTGGGGGCGATTTTTATCGCACATCTGGCCTCGAATATTCTCTTCGCAGCCGGGACGTTTGGGGTACTCAGTAGTTTTCATCTCACGCAAACCGCTTCAGCCAGTGGGAAAGCCTGGCGCTGGCAAACGCTCAGCGCCTCTCTTTTCACCGGCATCGCTGCGGCAGTGGCTGCCGGGTTTGGCTCAGTAACGGCACTCTATGCCGTCTCGTCAGCGGCCCTGGTGCTGGTTGCCCTGATCGTACGTCGGTATCAGGAATAAGGCATAAAAAAACGCCTGCTATAAAAGCAGGCGTTAAAACAGGTCTGTAAGACAACATATTTGGTGCTTCACTCAACGTTATGTCCATGGTGTCTGATGAGGCCGAAGCGACATCTGTCAGTGGACGATAAGCACCGTAAATGGCTCTGCGTCATTCCGGAGTTTATGAGGCACGAAGGCGAACATAAGAGATGGAATGAGCATCTACACGCATATTATTGCACGTAACGTGCCAGGTTCGCACCCAAAACATTTACATGACGCAACATTTTAAGATAAAAGGAAATTATGCTGTTAAGCGCCGTCTTAAGCCCCACAATGTATCGGTAAGGACAGAATTCTGTCGCCAGGAGGAGACAGCAAAATGGAAGTATGAGTAATTCTTTTATTTTCAATGGATTGTATGTCGCTGAATCGCGACAATGAAACCGGACGCTGTCGGGGAATCACTACAGGGATGAAAATGTCAGAAAACAAAAAACCCCGCCGAAGCGGGGTTCAAAATTGGTCGGCGAGAGAGGATTCGAACCTCCGACCCACTGGTCCCAAACCAGTTGCGCTACCAAGCTGCGCTACTCGCCGATGTACTGCTTTTTTGAATTTTTAGTTCAATTCATTTAAAAAGTCGTGGTGCGAGGGGGGGGACTCGAACCCCCACATCCTAAGGACACTAACACCTGAAGCTAGCGCGTCTACCAATTCCGCCACCTTCGCAATTCACAACTCTTTCAATAATGGGGTGGCTAATGGGATTCGAACCCACGACAACTGGAATCACAATCCAGGGCTCTACCAACTGAGCTATAGCCACCACTGTATTCTTTCACGCGGTACTGACTACTTCTCAGACCACCGCAGCTCTAGCGCCGGGACTAAAATGGCGCGCCCGACAGGATTCGAACCTGAGACCTCTGCCTCCGGAGGGCAGCGCTCTATCCAGCTGAGCTACGGGCGCTTAGCGCCGTTGCGGGGCTGGATATTACGTACCTCCGTCCCCGCTGTCTAGTGCTTTTTTGAAAAAAATGCGCGTTTGGTTATGGTTTGCACATTTTGCCGCTTATTCCTCCACTTTCTGCGTGGTGGCACGGCGACCCAGGCCAAAAAGCTTATAGGCAGCCGTCACGGCGGCCAGGAAGATCACCCCGACAAACAGCGACATGCGGGTATCTTCATTAAAGTACATTCCGATTAATACGCAAATCAGGAACGCCATCGTCAAATAGTTCGCATAGGGGAACAGAATTGAACGGAACGGATGGCTTTCAATCGCCTTTTTATGCGCATGACGGAAACGCAGCTGGCTGATGAGGATAACAAACCACGGCACCATGCCCGGAAGGACGCTGGCGCTGTAGACGTAAACGAACACCCGCTGCGGATTAGGAATGATGTAATTCAGGCAAGATCCAATCAGCAGGATTGCAATGGAGACCGCCACGCCCGCCACCGGCACCCCGGCACGTGAAACTTTACTCATTGCCGCAGGCAGCTGGTTATTCTTCGAGAGCGCATAGAGCATACGCCCACAGCTGTACATCCCACTGTTACAGCCTGACAACGCGGCCGTCAGGACCACAAAGTTGATGATGCCCGCCGCCGCCGTGATACCAATTTTGGCGAAGGTTAAAACAAACGGGCTGCCCGTCGAGCCTATTTCGTTCCACGGGAAGATGGTCACGATAACGAAGATGGCGCCCACATAGAAAATCAGGATGCGCCACAGCACTTTGCCCACCGCGCTACGCAGCGTGACCTGTGGATTTTTCGCTTCACCGGCGGTAATACCGATCAGCTCTACGCCCTGGTACGACGCTACAACGATACACAGCGCCGTCAGGAAGCCCTTCCAGCCGCCGGCAAAGAAGCCGCCGTTTTCGGTCAGGTTACCAAAGCCGATAGCATGTCCACCGTTGCCAAAGCCGAAGAAAATCACGCCCAGGCCGACGACAATCATCACGATGATGGTGGTGACTTTGATCATCGCAAACCAGAACTCGATCTCACCGTAAAGACGCACGGCGGCCAGGTTTGCCAGCGCCACCAGCCCCACGGCAATGAGCGCGGGTATCCACTGAGCCATATCCGGGAACCAGAACTGGACGTAGACCCCTATCGCGGTGATTTCTGAGATGCCCACCGCCATCCACATAAACCAGTATGACCAGGCCGTCAGGTAGCCGAAGAACGGGCTCATATAACGATGCGCGTAAACGGCGAAAGAGCCGGTTACCGGCTCCAGGAAGAGCATTTCGCCCATGGAACGCATGATGAAGAAAACAAACAGCCCGGCGATAATGTACGCCAGTAATACGGAAGGGCCTGCCCACTTGAGCGTGCTTGCGGAGCCCATAAACAGGCCCACGCCGATAGTGCCGCCCAGCGCTATCAGTTCAATATGACGAGCTTCCAGCCCACGCTGCAGCTCCGGTTTTTTCTCTGCCATAGATCCTCGATTGTGTTTGCTGTTTCCCGGCTTAAGACCGGATATTGTTTTTTAGGGGGACTAAAATACGGTGCGAATGGTTTCTTAAAATCTGCCAAATGGCAAACGATGCATTAAAAAAATGAATGCATTGCACAGATTATCAGCAGTTTTGCAGGCGAGTTGCAGCGCGAATAGCATATCGCGCTACATTTTGATTACATTTTTCCGGTGTAATGCCAGACGAGGTAGCGAAGCAGACGGATCTGTCGTTTAATGCGTGTCGGTTGCGATAGCAGACGATACAGCCACTCCAGCCCAAGATATTGCCAGACGGTTGGCGCACGCTTAACGTGGCCGGTAAAGACGTCGTACGTGCCGCCGACGCCCATGTAGAGGGCATCCGGGCAGACCAGGCGGCAGTCACGCATCAAAATCTCCTGGCGCGGGGACCCCATCGCCACGGTGACAATCTTTGCCCCGCTGTCACGAACGCGCTCAAACAGCGTCTGCCGATCTTCCGGTTTGAAGTAACCATCCTGGATGCCGACAATATTAACATTCCATTGACGACGCAGTTTCTCCTCCGTCTGGGCCAGTATCTCCGGCTTTCCGCCAATCAGGAACACGGGCGTACCCTGCGCGCCTGCGCGGGCCATAAGCTGCTCCCAGAGATCGGCCCCCGCCACGCGGGAAACATTAGCGTCAGGATACTTTTTACGGATAGAGCGGACCACGCTGATCCCGTCCGCGTATTTAAATTCGGCCGCTTCAATCAGGCTTTTGACTTCCGCGTTATCCTCAACCGCCAGCATTTTTTCCGCGTTGATGGCCACCAGCGTACCGGATTTCATCTGGCCGTCGGCGAACAGAAAGTCCAGCGCGTGCTGCATGTCGCGCCAGCCAATAAGCTGCAGGCCACGTAGCGCATAGCGCGGTGCAGAAATTCTATCAGTCATTACTATCCTTACTCAGACTTGCGACAGCGTTGTGCTGCCCTGCCGCTCGCGCTTGTGCACAAGCCCGGCGCTGTCAAACAGCCAGTACAACAGTTTGGCCAGTAACAGGCAGACGCCGAAAACAACCATGAAGAACACTACGCGCGAAACGAACGAGTCCAGCCCTTCGCGCGCCAGAACGATCATATTGAAAATGGCACCAAAGCAGAAACTGTGCAAAATGGCCGCTTTATAGCGGTTGGTCTCTTCGTTGCCACGCACGTAAAGCCAGTCGAACCACTTGATAATCAGCCCCACGGCAACCGCCCCGGGCAGGATGAACCACGCCCCACCCATCACTACCAGGGAACCGATCAGCGTGGGTGAAATTGCCAGACCGGAATGGTTGTTCAGCACTTCCCAGGTAAAATAGTTCGCGGTATTGAGCACCACACCAGGGCGGTCCGGCCATAGCCAGGAAGGGATAAAGACGTAGAAGTCGCGAACAATCGGCGCCAGCCCCTGGAAATCAATCTTGTCGTAGTTTTGCAGCAGCAATGCCAGGTTTTCCCACGGCGAGAACGTATCGCGCGTGAGGTAGAGGAACGTATAAAACGCCTCATCACCCGCCACGTTCATTCCGTACCGCTTCAGCGCCAGCCAGAACATCCCCACGATGCCAAACACGCCTGCCGCAACCAGCATCCACAGCGAGATCCAGCCGCGGATGATGCCGATAAACAGGAAGATGGCGAAGGCGATGATAATGTTCGCGCGCGTGCCGCCCACAATCATGTAGGTCAGGATGCCAAACGCGACGGTACTGACCAGGAAGAACAGCCACGCTTTGCTGTCCTGGCGCAGGAAGAAGATCACCAGCATCGCCGGGATGAAGAAGTAGAAGAAACGCTTAAGCGCCACGCCCGAAACCTCGGCCGAAAAAATCTGGCTGTAGGAGTGGAGCTTAAACAGCAGGAAGCCGTTATGCATGAAGAAGATGCCGACGCTGACCAGGGCGATGGTCATCAGCATCACCCATGTCAGGTGGGTTTCCACCCTATTCATGGTAAAGAGCGCCCGACGCGGGGCAGCTGTCTGCGCTGAACGCAGACGCGTTTTATAGGTGACGTAGTAGACCGCATAGAAGCAGGTCGCCGCCAGAAGCGCCTGGAGCAGAATGTCCGGCGGCGCGACGCTCACGTCAAAACGGAAAACCAGAATGCTGGTGAGCGGGAAGCCGAAAAAGAACGTCAGCAGGAACAGTAACGAGAAGAAGACGTTAAAGTTGAAGCGCACCCGGCGGAATTCAAACCAGGTGAGCGTGGCGATAAACAGGGCGCTCAGAAGCCAGACAACCAGTAAGCCGCTGAATTGCAACTGACTCATGCTTTGTCTCCTGAAGCGATACGCAGCGCGCGGTGCCACGGCGTGAGGTAATTCGGGCTGAAAAAATCGATGCTGTTTTTATCCACCAGCGTGAGCTGACGTTGAGCTTCACGTACCACCTCGACGTTCAGCGTGTCTGAGGTAAACAGCACCGGAATATGCTGCTCGGCCATGTCCTGCCAGAACGGGTTGTCGCGGTTGAGCACGCACGGTACCCCCGCCTGAATCAGCAGACACAGTGTGCCAATTCCCTGCTGTCGGGCAAAGATGAAATAGCCGAGATCGCATTTTCTCAGCAGCGCGAGATATTCCTCAAATTCCAGCTTATCGCTGAGGATGTGCAGATTTTCTGCGCTAAACAGCGCCAGTCCCTGCTGGCGAACCTCGTCAATATAAGCGTCGTTGTTGGCGGGATAGCCCATCGGCACCACCACGTTCACCGTGTCGCCAAACTGCTGATGCACCGCCCTGAGCGCCGCGACATGTTCGTTACTGCGATCGCCGGAATTCCCCACCAGGATCGTCAGCTTGCCTTCACGCACAGTGTCATTGGCCATGGCGTTCAGCGCCGGATCCATGCGGGTGGGGAAATAAAGCAACTCGCCGCGCACGTTGGGGTGCTGTTTAGCAAAATAGTTGAGATCGCCGCGGGTAGCAAAAACGCAGCCCACGCGCCCCTGCGCCATGCGGCGCAATGGATAGAAAAGACGGAATTTCCAGCCGCGGGAGACTTCATAAAGATCGGCTCCCCAGATATGCCAGCTGCACTGGGAGGGTTTAATCCCTCCGCTGAGAAGCGCCAGCCACAGGCCGGTGTTAAACTGCCCGTGGAAGAAGAATCGTTGCTCGCGGTCGGCTTTCGCCCTGGCAACGACCGCCTTTGCCAGCGTGGCCTTATCTGGCCAGAAGCGAATCGTCAGCGCCGGAAATGCCTCGCTCAGGCCCTTATCCTGACCTGCAACCATAAACTCACGCGCATCAGGATCCCCCGATGCCAGCTCGTCGTTGAAGAACCGCAAAACGGTCTGGTTATGGTGTGGGATATCCGATCCCAGGATGTGAATCAGTGCAGTCATGCGCGTTTACGCCACAATAAAAATACACCGCAACAGGCGGCGAAATAAACGATATAGGTTGCCATGTAGGCCTGAGCCGCCCCCAGCGCGCCGTGCGCGGGTATCAGCCAGTGCGAGAACGAGGTCAGTAATGCAAACTGGCTAATTTCCGCCAGGATATACAGCCGCAGGGAGGCTTTTGCTATCACCAGATAGCCGAAAACGTAAGCCCCCACTTTCAGTACATCACCCACCAGCTGCCAGGCAAAGAGATCGCGCATGGCGATGAATTTCGCCGAAAACAGCAGCCAGATGGCGACATCGCGCAATAGCCAGACGGTAAAGCTGGCAGCCGCAACCGCCGGCAATACAAAGCGCAGCGACCGGAAAATCTCACGCGTAATATCCTGTCTGGAGGTCAAACGCGATAAGGTTGGCAGCAAATAAACGCTAAAGGAAGCCGTAATAAACTGGAGATAAGCGTCGGAAATACTGCTTACGCCCTGCCAGATCCCCACTTCATCCCAGCTATAATGCGCCGCCAGCAGGTTACGCATCATCACGTAGGCCACCGGCAGCGTGACGGAGGTGATGAGCGCCATCAGGGTAAATTTACCCAGCTGGCTGGCAAGCAGCGTGTCCCATTGCGGTTTGAGGTAGCTCAGGGGGATGACGCCCCGACGCATCAGCATAAATGCCGCAGGCACAACCACCAGCGCCGGAACCAGCGCCAGCCCCAGCAGTGCGCCTTCGTAGCCCCCCAGGCGATAGCAGAAATAATAGGCAATCACGCCGATAACGCTGCCCAGGATTAACGCAATCGCGTTTCCGGCCGCATCACGAAACCCTTTCATCAGCGCCAGCAGCAGGTTAGCCCAGGCAATCCCCATCTGAACCAATGCGACCAGACGCACCAGCCCCTGATAGTGGGTGTGACCGAATAATCCCTGGCTGATGGGCGCCGCCGCCAGCAGAAAGATAATCGCCATCAGGGTCGAAAAACCCGTGACCATCGCCGAGGAGGTGCCCACGACCCTGCGAAGCTGGGCCGCATCATCATGATACTGCGCAACGTATTTGGTCACGCCGTTGAAGATACCGGCACCGGCCAGCACCCCAAGGACGGTGACAAGCTGGCGGAAATTACCCGCCAGCCCCACGCCAGAGGGGCCAAATGAGACAGCCAGCAGCTTGACGACCAGCAGCCCGGCGCCAATTTTTACAAGCGTGGACGCGGCGGTCCACACCGATGCTTTTGCCAGAGACATATCAGCCGAAATAACTCAGGAGGGTATTAATCACCGTACGCTGGTTAACTGGCGCGAGGTTGTAGAACAGAGGCAGACGAAGCAACCGCTCACTTTCTTTGGTGGTGTAACGGTCTTCACCCGCGAACGTTCCAAACGCTTCGCCCGCCGGGCTGGAGTGCAGCGGAATATAGTGGAACACCGCCATAATTTCGGCTTCTTTCAGCCAGGCGATAAGCTCGCTCCGGTCGTCGTTATCGCGCAGCTTGATGTAGAACATGTGCGCGTTGTGGACGCAATCTGCCGGGATAGTCGGCAGCTCAATACGCCCGGCTTTGGCCAGAGGCTCAAGCGCATCGTAATAGGTTTGCCACAGGGAGAGGCGCTGCAGGTTGATGCGATCCGCGGCTTCCAGCTGCGCCCACAGGTACGCGGCCTGCAGATCCGCCATCAGATAGCTGGAGCCAATATCGCGCCAGGTGTATTTGTCAACCTGGCCGCGGAAGAACTGGCTGCGGTTGGTGCCTTTTTCGCGGATCACCTCCGCACGCTCCACGAGCGCCCGGTCGTTAATCAGCGTCGCGCCACCTTCTCCGCCTGCCGTGTAGTTTTTGGTTTCGTGAAAGCTAAAGCAGCCGATATGGCCGATGGTGCCCAGCGCGCGTCCCTTGTAGGTCGACATCACGCCCTGGGCGGCATCTTCCACCACAAACAGGTTATGTTTTTTGGCGATGGCCATGATGGTGTCCATTTCACAGGCCACGCCCGCGTAGTGAACCGGTACGATCGCGCGCGTTTTGTCGGTGATCGCCGCTTCAATCAGCGTCTCATCAATATTCATGGTATCCGGGCGGATATCCACAAAGACGATTTTCGCCCCGCGCAGGACAAACGCGTTCGCCGTGGAAACGAAGGTGTAGCTCGGCATGATCACTTCATCGCCGGGCTGGATATCCAGCAGCAGCGCGGCCATTTCCAGCGATGCCGTACAGGACGGGGTCAGGAGCACTTTGGCGCTGCGAAAACGCTGTTCCATCCACTGCTGACAGCGGCGGGTATAACCGCCGTCACCGCAGAGTTTGCCGCTGCCCATGGCAGACTGCATATAGTCGAGTTCCGTTCCGACGACGGGTGGTGCGTTAAATGGAATCATCTTGTCACCTGTATAACCAGTAGGCGGTGGCGTCGATGTTGGCACCACTCGCAATATAACGTTTAAGCGCGGCGGTGTTGCCCACCTGGGTCGCCACCCGCAGCGTCTCAACCTGCTGCTGCTGCGCCCAGTGCAGCGCCGCCTGCATGAGCTTCTCACCCATGCCGCGCCCGGCTAATAAGCCAATACGCGCCTCGCACGCGTTGAGCTTGCGAAGCGAGACGAACCCCTGGAGTTGACCGTCCCCTGCGCGGAAAACCAGGCAGACGTGATCAAAGGTGCCTTTAACCGCATTCTCTATCCACTGGGCATAGAAACGTCCGCTATCGTCAGGAGCATACCAGGGCGTACGAAAGCGACTCTGCGCAAACGCCTGAGCCGCCATCTGACGCAGCACGGGAATATCCTGCTCGGTTGCCATTTCCGCACCGGGCGCATCGTGCCGGGTGAGGGTTATGGAAAGGTCTGCCTCACCTTCAACCAGCTGAAAGCCGCGTTGCTGGAGCGCGTCAAGCAGGTCGGTACGGTCCGCCGGGATCTTCGCCTGAATCCGTTGCCAGGCGTTCAAATCTGATTCAGCCAATACCGGCGCATCATCACGCAGGCGCACAATGGCCGACGGCAGGCCGAAAAAGGCACTCTCCCACTGCAGGGGCTCAAGTACCCCGTTCAGGCTGTTCAACGCCAGACGCCTTTGGTATCAACCACATACTGCTGACGCACCGCATCACCAGGCGTCGCTTTAAACGCTTTATGATCCACCAGCAGCACCAGTACGTCCGCCGTCGCCAGCGCCTCATCCAGCGCTGTCAGCGTGCAGTGCCCCGCCAGTTTTGCCGGCAGTTCATGAATATTCGGCTCAACCACCAGCGTTTCACCCTTGTGCCATTCGGCAATCATCTGAGCAATTTCCATCGCCGGGCTTTCACGCAGGTCGTCAATATTCGGTTTGAAGGCCAGACCAAAGCAGGCAATTTTCAGCTCGCTGGCGCGCTTGCCGCTCTCTGCCAGACAATCCGCTACCGTGGTTTTGACCTGATTGAGCACCCAGTGAGGTTTGCTGTCATTGACTTCACGGGCGGTGCGAATCAGGCGCGCCTGCGCTGGGTTCTGCGCCACAATAAACCACGGATCGACGGCGATACAGTGTCCACCCACGCCCGGGCCTGGCTGGAGAATGTTGACGCGCGGATGGCGGTTCGCCAGGCTAATCAACTCCCATACGTTAATCCCCTGATCGGCGCAGATCAGCGACAGTTCGTTCGCAAAGGCGATATTGACGTCGCGGAAGCTGTTTTCCGTCAGCTTACACATCTCGGCAGTGCGGGAGTTGGTCACCACGCATTCGCCTTCCAGGAAAATCTTGTACAGCGCGCTGGCGCGTTCGGAACAGACGGGTGTCATACCGCCAATGACGCGGTCGTTTTTAATCAGTTCGACCATGACCTGGCCCGGGAGTACGCGCTCCGGGCAGTAGGCGATATTGATATCTGCCTGCTCCCCCGCCTGTTGCGGGAAGCTTAAATCAGGGCGCGCGTCGGCCAGCCACTGCGCCATCTGCTCGGTAGCGCCGACGGGAGAGGTCGATTCCAGAATCACCAGCGCCCCTTTCTTCAGCACAGGGGCAATGGACTTCGCCGCCGCCTCGACGTAGACCATGTCGGGCTCATGGTCGCCTTTAAAGGGCGTTGGAACGGCAATCAGGTAGGCATCCGCTTCAACGGGCGTGGTACTGGCGAGCAGGAAGCCGCCCTCCACCGCCTCTTTCACTACACGATCCAGATCGGGCTCGACAATATGAATTTCGCCACGGTTAATGGTTTCCACCGCGCGGGCGTTGATATCCACACCGATAACCTGTTTCTGACGAGAGGCAAACGCCGCCGCGGTGGGCAAGCCGATGTAGCCAAGACCAATGACAGAGAGGGTAGTAAAACTCATAGCGATACCTGATTGTGTTTAAGTGCATGCAAAATACGGCCACAAGCCTGCCCGTCTCCATAAGGATTATGGGCCCGGCTCATCGCCTGATACGTTTCATCGTCATGCAGAAGGCGCGTGACCTCTTCGACAATGAGCTGCGCGTTGGTGCCAACCAGACGCACCGTCCCCGCTTTCACCGCTTCCGGACGTTCAGTGGTTTCACGCATCACCAGAACCGGCTTGCCGAGAGACGGCGCTTCCTCCTGAATGCCGCCGGAATCGGTAAGGATCAGCCAGGCATGGTTCATCAGCCAGACAAACGGCAGGTAGTCCTGAGGTTCAATCAGAAGGACATTTTCAACATGACCCAGGATGCGGTTAACCGGCTCGCTGACGTTAGGATTGAGATGGACCGGATAGACAATCTGCACATCGTCGTTCTGCGCGGCGATTTCAGCCAGCGCGTGACAGATTTGCTCAAAGCCCCGGCCAAAGCTTTCGCGTCGGTGGCCCGTCACCAGTATGGTTTTTTTACCGTTGTGCAGGAAGGGATAGCGGGCAGCGAGTTCTTTCTTAAGATCGTCGTTTGCGAGGACGCGGTCACGTACCCAAATTAACGCATCGATGACCGTATTGCCGGTCACAAAGATTTTGTTATCGGCGATATTTTCACGCAGCAGGTTCTGACGCGAGTTTTCCGTTGGCGCAAAGTGGTACATCGCCAGGTGGCCCGTTAGCGTGCGGTTGGCTTCCTCCGGCCACGGCGAATACAGATTGCCGGTACGCAGACCCGCCTCGACATGCCCCACGGGAATACGTTGATAAAACGCGGCCAGGCTGGTCGCCACGGTCGTGGTGGTATCTCCGTGTACCAGCACCACGTCAGGCTTGAATGACTCCAGGATCGGCTTGAGATCTTGCAGTATGCGACAGGTTATCTCCGTCAACCCTTGCCCCGGTTTCATAATATTAAGGTCGTAATCCGGGACGATGGAAAAGAGCGTTAAGACCTGGTCAAGCATCTCACGGTGCTGGGCCGTGACGCAGACTTTCGCTTCAATATCAGGATCGCTGGCCAGGGCATGAACCAGAGGTGCCATCTTAATGGCCTCCGGCCTGGTGCCAAATACGGTTAGTACTTTCACATCGATTCTCTTCGATTAGGCGATGAAGGCCGCAGCCTTCATCGTAGACGGCATTCTTAGTTTGTGCGACGACGCGTTAACGCCACGCCAGCGCCCGCCAGTGCACCGACAATCCCCCACATGATCATCAGGAATGCACGACGCGGACTGTCGCGTTTTACAGGTTCTTCAGGCGTTCGCAAATAACGATAGGTCTGAAAACGCGGGTCCAGAGAGGGACCGACATTAAGCGTATTGAGCATCGCGCGATTTTGATCGTAATCGAGGTCAACATCAGGACCGACGGCCTGGAGATTTTCCAGGCGTGCCTGCAGCATAGGGCGACCAAGAAGGAACATTTCAGAGTCAGGCAGTTCATCAGCCGGCACGTCCGTCTCACTACGGGAAATATTGTGCTGTTCCGCAATTTTCAGCGCCTGCTCAATATTGTGTACACGGCGAGTGAAAATCGCTTTAGCCACCTCTTCCTGACGTTTCACCTGGGCTTTCATCTGGATGGTACGGGCCGCCCAGGCGCCTTTAAGCTCTTCGTTAAGATGGCTTGCGGCACGCTGGCTGGCAAACGCGACGTATTGACGCAGCAGGTTGTTGGCATCCGGCGCGGTTTCTGCAATCAGCTTGACGCTGTCATTCACGTTACGCAGCGCGTCGCCCGGCATAAACTGAATATTGTTAATCAGATCGTCCAGCAGGGCGGCATCGGCTTTAGTGTTATCAACCCGACGCTGCTTGTAGTAATCCGTCTGGGACCAGAAGTCGCGACGCGTATCCCACGAAGCCAGTTGCATCACAAACTCTTTGTAGGCCTCATCCATAACGGAAACCTGATCTGGCGTGGCAAGGTTGGCTTTGATATCCAGGTTTCGCAGGAATTGCTGCTGGGAATAGTATCCCCCAAGCATGTTAACCGTTGGTTTGTCCGTGATTGCCGTGGCGCTCCATTCCTGTTTTGCAAAGAACGTATAGGCCAGCGCTAACAGTGCAAATCCCAGCGCGATCCCCGCAATCCAAAGTTTGCCTGCCCATAACACGCGAAACAAACCCCGAATATCCAGTTCATTCTCTGTTACCACTGATTTCGCTCCCGCCAACGGTTGAGTCATCATAGTCCCGGTTTTATTTAGTTAATGTTGTGTTTTTGCCACTGTTACGACGCATCCGGCGTTTAATACGTTTTATGAACCGCGCCACTTTCCATGCGCGCTTAATGCAGTAGCCGTACAGGAAAAATGCTAGCAAGAATAATACCAACATGACCCATTCTGGCACAAAATGAGCATACTCCGCGGCAACACCCACTCCCGCAAGGATAGCAGCCGCTACGGTTATCAAAACAAATGCCTGTCTGGAGGTGAATCCAGCTCGCATGATCAAATGATGAATATGCTGTCGGTCGGCTGAGAAGGGACTCATCCCTTTGCGCAAGCGGCGATACATTATCGCAACCATATCCATTAACGGGATAGCGATAATCCACAACGCGGTAACAGGGCTGATAGGATGGACTTGTCCCTGAGTCGTTTCCAGCAAGATCCAGATGACGGTAAACCCAATGAGTGTACTGCCCGCATCACCCATAAAGACTTTATAGCGACGCCCCAGCGCACCGAGGTTTAACAGGATATAAGGCAGGATGGCGGCAATCATGGCGAAGCACCACATAGCAAGACTATATTGTCCGTCAAACCACAAAATAAAACCGATCGCGGCAAATGAGACGCAGGAGAGCCCCCCCAGCAAGCCATCAATACCATCGACCATGTTGAATGCGTTTATAGCCACCCATACGGCGAAAAGCGTCAGAAAATAGCCGAACGGGCCGAGCACCATCTCCCACGAGCCAAAAATATAGCCCAGGCTACTCAAGTAGAGTTTTGCTGAGACCATCATGGCAATGCCAACTGCCGCCTGCACAAAGGCGCGAATTTTAACGCTGATGTCATAACGATCGTCAAGCGCGCCGACGATAACCAGTACCGTTGAACACATCAGGTATAATTTGACATGTGGGACATAGTAGTTAGCAATTGCGAAGGCATAGCAAATACCAGCAAATACTGAGATACCACCCACCAGGGGGATCATTCCCTGATGACGTTTCCGGAAGTTGGGTTTATCCACTAACCCCACGTATTTCGCCACCTTACGCGCAACAAAAAGAAAACAGGTGGTGAATAAAAATATACTGGTTAGATCAGTAAACGTATCGAATAGGTTCACAATGGATTCTCAACAAATGTTAGTCTCGGAAGTATAACCATGAAGGCTCATAGCCCGAAGGTAAAAGTAAACCTCTTGTGACCTCATTTGTATATTATTCAAGCTATTAATGTTTTTACTCTACGAATCGTCTTATTGTTACACCTACACGTCAAAATTGGGAGTAGGTGGTACTAGCGTATAGTCCATAAAAGAAAAACGCCACGTAAAAACGTGGCGTTCGCTGGCTTTATTTGCGTTACGAGCGTTTCATCATGTCGAAGAAATCGTCGTTGGTTTTGGTCATCGCCAGTTTGTTAATGAGGAACTCCATCGCGTCGATTTCACCCATTGGATGGATGATTTTGCGCAGGATCCACATTTTCTGCAGCTCTTCCTGAGTGGTGAGCAGCTCTTCTTTACGGGTACCGGAACGGTTGTAGTCGATAGCCGGGAAGACGCGTTTTTCAGCGATCTTACGAGAGAGGTGCAGTTCCATGTTGCCTGTACCTTTAAACTCTTCGTAAATCACTTCGTCCATTTTGGAACCGGTATCGATCAGCGCCGTCGCGATGATGGTCAGGCTACCGCCCTCTTCCACGTTACGTGCAGCACCGAAGAAGCGTTTCGGACGATGCAGGGCGTTAGCATCCACACCACCGGTCAGCACTTTACCAGACGCTGGCACCACGGTGTTGTAGGCACGCGCCAGACGGGTGATGGAGTCGAGCAGGATGATCACGTCTTTCTTGTGCTCAACCAGGCGTTTTGCCTTCTCGATAACCATTTCCGCAACCTGAACGTGGCGAGATGCTGGCTCGTCGAAGGTAGAAGCAACCACTTCACCTTTAACCAGACGCTGCATCTCGGTCACTTCTTCCGGACGTTCGTCAATCAGCAGCACCATCAGCACACAGTCTGGGTGGTTATAGGCGATGCTCTGTGCGATGTTCTGCAGCAGCATGGTTTTACCCGCTTTTGGCGGCGCCACAATCAGACCACGCTGGCCGCGACCAATAGGTGATGCCAGATCCAGAACACGCGCGGTTAAGTCTTCGGTCGAACCGTTACCACGTTCCATGCGCAGGCGAGAGTTCGCGTGCAGCGGCGTTAAGTTCTCAAAGAGGATCTTATTACGCGAGTTTTCAGGTTTGTCGAAGTTAACTTCATTGACTTTCAACAGCGCAAAGTAGCGTTCACCCTCTTTAGGAGGACGAATCTTACCTGAAATGGTGTCACCAGTGCGGAGGTTGAAACGGCGGATTTGGCTGGGGGATACGTAGATGTCGTCAGGGCCGGCGAGGTAGGAGCTGTCTGCAGAGCGGAGGAAACCAAATCCGTCTTGCAATATCTCCAGCACACCGTCGCCAAAGATATCTTCGCCACTCTTAGCGTGCTGCTTCAGGATGGCGAAAATGATGTCCTGCTTGCGCATACGAGCCTGGTTTTCCAGCCCCATATTTTCGCCGAGAGTGATCAGCTCAGAAACCGGCGTATTCTTTAATTCGGTAAGATTCATAATGGTGTGGGTTCTTAAACTCGGGGTGATTCTCGAACTTAATGTTGTGAATGGTATGGCAGGGTCATCCATGCCTGTTTAGCGGCCATCAACTCATGTCTGTTCGCTGTCTGGTCACAGGGAAAGAACGCAGAACTGAAACGACAAGACGGATTGAGTGACAAGCCCGGAATTTAGCCACTTCACGCACTGGATATGTCAACAGCGGGAAGTATCGGGTAAAACAAGATTCAAACAACAAGATATGTTTAAAACGAAGTCATAGCTAACTTAGCACGACTTCAGCCGGGCGTCCAGAGTTCCAGATCATTTAGCCGGGAGCTCTGAACGCGCAGCGGAGAAACCTTACGCCAGGTTAGCGTCCAGGAACTCTTTCAGTTGACCTTTAGACAGCGCGCCCACTTTGGTCGCCGCCACTTCGCCGTTTTTGAACAGCAGCAGGGTCGGAATGCCACGGATACCGTATTTTGGTGCGGTGCCCGGGTTCTGGTCGATGTTCAGCTTGGCAACGGTCAGTTTGCCCTGATATTCGTCGGCGATCTCATCCAGAATCGGGGCGATCATTTTGCAAGGACCACACCATTCAGCCCAGAAATCGACGAGGATCAGCCCGTCAGCCTTAAGTACGTCCGTGTCAAAACTGTCGTCAGTCAGGTGAATAATTTTATCGCTCATATATAACTCCACAGGAATAAGCCTGGTACGTTGGTTTTGTCTCCACCAACGACGTGTTGATGTCGCATTAACCAACTAAAGGTTGACTTTATTTCACCGGATACGCTTTCGTAAAGCAATAGTAAGCTGATATTCTACCACACTATGAGCAAAACACATTTAACAGAACAGAAGTTTTCCGACTTCGCGCTGCACCCGAAGGTGATTGAAGCCCTTGAAAATAAAGGGTTTCATAACTGCACGCCCATTCAGGCCCTCGCGCTGCCGCTGACGCTGGCCGGTCGCGATGTTGCCGGGCAGGCGCAAACCGGTACCGGCAAAACGATGGCGTTTTTAACGTCAACGTTTCATTATTTACTTTCTCACCCAGCGATTGCAGACCGCAAAGTTAACCAGCCGCGCGCGCTAATTATGGCCCCGACGCGAGAACTGGCGGTACAGATCCATGCAGACGCTGAACCCCTGGCGCAGGCTACCGGCCTGAAGCTGGGCCTGGCCTATGGCGGCGACGGCTACGATAAACAGCTGAAAGTGCTGGAAAGCGGTGTGGATATCCTGATCGGTACCACCGGCCGTCTTATCGATTACGCCAAACAGAACCACATTAACCTCGGTGCCATCCAGGTTGTGGTGCTCGATGAAGCTGACCGCATGTACGATCTGGGCTTCATTAAAGACATCCGCTGGCTGTTCCGTCGTATGCCTCCGGCTAACCAGCGCCTGAATATGCTGTTCTCTGCAACCCTCTCCTACCGTGTGCGCGAACTGGCGTTCGAACAGATGAACAACGCCGAGTACGTGGAAGTGGAACCGGAGCAAAAAACGGGTCACCGCATTAAAGAAGAGCTCTTCTATCCTTCGAATGAAGAGAAGATGCGCCTGCTGCAAACGCTGATTGAAGAAGAGTGGCCAGATCGCGCCATTATCTTCGCGAACACCAAACACCGCTGTGAAGACATCTGGGGCCATCTGGCTGCAGACGGCCACCGTGTTGGCCTGTTGACTGGCGACGTCGCGCAGAAAAAACGCCTGCGAATTCTCGAAGAGTTCACCCGTGGCGATCTCGATATTCTGGTCGCCACCGACGTGGCTGCACGTGGTTTACACATTCCAGCCGTAACGCACGTCTTTAACTACGATCTGCCAGACGACTGTGAAGACTACGTACACCGTATCGGTCGTACCGGTCGTGCGGGCGCAAGTGGTCATTCGATTAGCCTTGCGTGTGAAGAGTATGCGCTGAATCTTCCGGCCATTGAGACCTATATCGGTCACTCTATTCCGCAGAGCAAATACAATCCGGAAGCGCTGTTAAGCGAACTGCCGCCGCCTAAGCGTCTAACCCGCCCACGCTCCGGCAATGGACCGCGTCGTTCAGGCGGCGCACCGCGTAATCGTCGTCGTTCAGGTTAAGAAAATATGCTCAGCTCCACCTCGCTTTATGCAGCAATCGATCTCGGTTCGAATAGTTTTCATATGCTGGTTGTGCGCGAGGTGGCAGGAAGCATACAAACGCTGACGCGCATTAAGCGCAAGGTCCGCCTCGCGGCGGGCCTGAGCAGCGACAATCACCTCTCACCTGAAGCCATGGAACGTGGCTGGCAGTGTCTGCGACTCTTTGCCGAGCGTCTGCAGGATATCCCGCATGCCCAAATCACCGTCGTCGCCACCGCGACACTCCGCCTGGCGGTTAACGCCGTGGATTTTATTGCCAGAGCGCAGGAAATTCTCGGTTGCCCGGTTCAGGTTATCAGCGGTGAAGAAGAAGCTCGCCTGATTTATCAGGGGGTTGCACATACCACGGGGGGTGACGATCGCCGCCTGGTGGTGGATATCGGCGGTGCCAGTACCGAGCTGGTGACCGGCACCGGCGCGCAGGCAACCTCGCTGTTCAGCCTGTCGATGGGCTGCGTGACCTGGCTTGAGCGCTACTTTACCGATCGTAATCTGGGTAAAGAGAACTTCGACGAGGCAGAAAATGCGGCGCGCGAGGTGCTACGTCCCGTCATGGACGAGCTGCGCTATCACGGCTGGAAAGTGTGCGTGGGTGCGTCGGGTACCGTGCAGGCCCTGCAGGAAATCATGATGGCGCAGGGAATGGACGAGCGGATTACGCTTGCCAAGCTTCAGCAGCTAAAACAGCGCGCCATTCAATGTGGACGCCTTGAAGAGCTGGAAATTGAAGGCCTGACGCTCGAACGCGCGCTGGTTTTCCCGAGCGGGCTGGCCATTCTGATCGCCATTTTCACCGAGCTGAATATCCAGTGTATGACCCTGGCCGGCGGCGCGCTGCGTGAAGGTCTGGTCTACGGGATGCTGCATCTGTCAGTCGATCAGGACATCCGCAGCCGTACCCTGCGCAACGTGCAGCGTCGTTTTCTGGTTGATATCGATCAGGCAGGACGCGTATCGCAGCTGGCGTCACGCTTCGCCGATCAGGTCGCTAACGTCTGGGATCTTGAACCACTGAGCCGCGATTTACTGCTGAGCGCCTGTGCGCTCCATGAAGTGGGGCTGAGTATTGATTTTAAGCAGGCTCCTGCTCATGCAGCGTATCTGGTGCGCAACCTGGATTTACCGGGCTATACACCCGCACAGAAAAAATTGCTGGCAACGCTGCTGCTGAACCAGACCAATGCCGTTGATCTCTCGTCTTTGCATCAGCAAAACGCCGTACCGCCGCGCGTGGCCGAACATCTGTGCCGCCTGCTGCGTCTGGCGATTCTGTTTGCCAGCCGCCGTCGCGATGATTTGCTGCCTGCGATCGGCCTGGTGGCTGATGACGAAAAACTGTCGCTGACGCTGCCGGAAAACTGGATTGAACGTCACCCGCTTGGGGCAGAGATGATCGATCAGGAGTGCCAGTGGCAGAGCTATGTGCACTGGGTGCTGGAAGTGAAGTAATACGCTGAACATTGCCGGGTGGCGGCTTCGCCTTACCCGGCCTACTCATCATTATCCTTTCTCTTTGGCTTTTGCCAGCATGGCGCGAATGTTCGCCACGTTAGCCTGCCCCTTGTGCATCCGCTCTTCCGCAGTAATCACTTTGCGTTCCTGCTCCCAGATCAGGTCATCCTGCGGCAGTTCCAGCAGGAAACGGCTCGGCTCCGGGCGAACGAGCTCACCGTACTGACGGCGCTCTTTACACAGCGTGAACGTTAGCTCCTTCTGCGCGCGGGTGATCCCCACGTAGGCCAGACGGCGCTCCTCGTCGACGTTGTCTTCATCAATGCTGCTCTGATGCGGTAACAACCCCTCTTCCATGCCGACCAGATAGACATACGGGAACTCGAGACCTTTTGACGCATGCAGCGTCATCAGCTGTACCTGATCGGCCTCTTCTTCGCTCTCGCCACGCTCCATCATGTCGCGCAGGGTAAAGCGAGTGACGACCTGCGTCAGGGTCATCGGCTCGTCGATTTCAGAGCCCTCCAGCATTTCGGTCATCCAGCTGAAGAGCTGGTTAACGTTCTTCATGCGCATCTCAGCGGCTTTCGGGCTGGCCGAGGTTTCGTACAGCCAGGACTCATAGTCGATGCCGTGAATGAGATCGCGCACCGCCGCCACCGGCTCGCGCTCCGCGAGACGCTGCACTTCGCCGAGCCAGTGGGTGAATCGCGTTAACGAATCATAGCCGCGACCGGTTAACGTCTGGCTTAGCCCCATGTCGAAGCTGGCGGTAAACAGGCTTTTGTTACGCGTCATCGCCCACTCGCCGAGTTTTTGCAGCGTCGCAGGGCCAATCTCGCGTTTTGGCGTATTCACAATACGCAGAAACGCGCTGTCGTCATCCGGGTTAGTGAGTACGCGCAGATAGGCCAGCAGGTCTTTGATTTCTGGCCGTGAGAAGAACGAGGTCCCGCCCGAGATTTTGTACGGAATGCGGTTCTGCATCAGCATCTTTTCAAAGACGCGCGACTGGTGATTCCCGCGATAGAGGATCGCGTAATCCTTATATTCGGTTTTATTGACGAAGTGATGGGCGATCAGTTCACCGGTGACGCGCTCCGCTTCATGCTCTTCGTTGTTGGCGCTGAGCACTTTCAGCTCCGTCCCGTAGCCCAGCTCGGAGAAGAGACGCTTCTCAAACACGTGCGGGTTATTGGCAATCAGGATGTTTGCTGCCTTCAGGATACGCCCGGAGGAGCGGTAGTTCTGCTCCAGCTTAATCACCTGCAGCGCCGGGAAATCTTTGCTCAGCAGAACCAGGTTTTGCGGACGCGCGCCGCGCCAGGAGTAAATTGACTGGTCATCATCGCCGACCACAGTGAAACGCGCGCGCTGCCCCACCAGCAGCTTCACCAGCTCGTACTGGCTGGTATTGGTGTCCTGATACTCATCCACCAGCAGGTAACGGATTTTGTTCTGCCAGCGCTCGCGAACCTCTTCGTTACGCTGCAGCAGCAGCGTCGGCAGCAGGATCAGGTCGTCGAAGTCCAGCACGTTGCACGCTTTCATGTGCGCATCGTACAGACCATAGCAGTGGGCAAAGATGCGATCCCGTTCGCCTTTGGCGATCGCCGCGGCCTGGGCCGGGGTCATCAGATCGTTTTTCCAGTTTGAGATCGTCGAGATCAGCTGCTGCAACAGCACCTTGTCATCTTCGATCAGCCCCTCGGTGAGCTCTTTGAGCAACGCCACCTGGTCGGTGTCATCAAAGAGCGAGAAGTTGGACTTCATGCCCAGCGCCGCATACTCGCGTTTGATGATATCCAGCCCCAGCGTGTGGAAGGTGGAGATCATCAGGCCCCGGGCCTCTTTGCGCCCCAGCGTCTGGCCGACACGCTCTTTCATCTCACGCGCCGCTTTATTGGTAAACGTCACCGCCGCAATATGCCGGGCCTGATAGCCACAGCCGCGGATCAGGTGCGCAATTTTGTTGGTGATCACGCGGGTTTTACCGGATCCAGCCCCCGCCAGCACCAGACACGGTCCGGTGACAAATTCGACGGCTTGTTGTTGTCCGGGGTTTAAACGCATAAATGATCACTCAATGAAAGTCAGGAGGGGAGAATAACAGCGTGGTAGTATAGCGAGCCTAATCCATACCACTCAAGGCACGATCATGGCAAAAACAGCAGCAGCACTGCATATTCTTGTTAAAGAAGAGAAACTGGCTCTGGATCTTCTGGAGCAGATCAAAAACGGCGCCGACTTCGGCAAACTGGCGAAGAAGCACTCCATCTGTCCGTCAGGCAAACGCGGCGGCGATCTGGGTGAATTCCGCCAGGGTCAGATGGTACCGGCGTTCGATAAAGTGGTCTTCTCCTGCCCGGTACTGGAGCCAACCGGCCCGCTGCACACGCAGTTCGGCTACCACGTGATTAAAGTGCTGTATCGCAAATAAAAAAGCCGGGTGGCGGCTGCGCCTTACCCGGCCTACATCTTACGGTTTTGTAGGTCGGGTAAGCGAAGCGCCACCCGACAAAGTTGTTAACCCGCTACCGCGATACGCTTCATATCGGTCATGTAGCCACGCAGTTTGTGGCCCACTTTCTCGATCTGGTGGCTGCGAATGGCTTCGTTTACATCGCGCAGCTGCGCGTTGTCCACGGCACCTTCTGCAATCGCTTTACCCAGATCGCCCGTCTGCAGAGTAGTCATAAACTCTTTCAGCAGCGGTACGCAGGCGTAAGAGAACAGGTAGTTACCGTATTCTGCGGTATCAGAGATCACCACGTTCATTTCGTACAGACGCTTACGGGCGATGGTGTTCGCAATCAGCGGCAGCTCGTGCAGTGATTCGTAGTACGCAGACTCTTCGATGATGCCGGAATCCACCATGGTTTCGAACGCCAGCTCAACGCCCGCTTTCACCATCGCGATCATCAGGACGCCTTTATCGAAGTACTCCTGCTCGCCGATTTTACCTTCATACTGTGGTGCGGTTTCGAACGCGGTTTTACCGGTCTCTTCACGCCAGGTCAGCAGTTTTTTATCGTCGTTCGCCCAGTCCGCCATCATGCCGGAAGAGAACTCGCCGGAGATGATGTCGTCCATATGTTTCTGGAACAGCGGCGCCATGATGGTTTTCAGCTGTTCAGACAGCGCGTAAGCACGCAGTTTTGCCGGGTTGGACAGACGGTCCATCATCAGCGTAATACCGCCCTGCTTCAGCGCTTCGGTGATGGTTTCCCAGCCGAACTGAATCAGTTTTTCCGCGTATGCCGGGTCGGTACCCTCTTCCACCAGCTTATCGAAGCACAGCAGAGAACCGGCCTGCAGCATGCCGCACAGAATGGTCTGCTCACCCATCAGGTCAGATTTCACTTCGGCAACGAAGGAAGATTCCAGAACGCCCGCACGGTGGCCGCCGGTCGCCGCTGCCCATGCTTTGGCAATCGCCATACCTTCGCCTTTCGGATCGTTTTCCGGGTGTACCGCGATCAGGGTCGGCACGCCGAAACCACGCTTGTACTCTTCACGTACTTCGGTACCCGGGCACTTCGGTGCCACCATCACCACGGTGATGTCTTTACGGATCTGCTCGCCTACTTCAACGATGTTAAAGCCGTGGGAGTAACCCAGCGCGGCACCGTCTTTCATCAGCGGCTGTACGGAACGCACTACGTCAGAGTGCTGCTTGTCCGGCGTCAGGTTAACCACCAAATCCGCCTGCGGGATCAGCTCTTCGTAGGTACCCACTTTGAAGCCGTTTTCGGTCGCTTTACGCCATGAAGCGCGCTTCTCGGCAATCGCTTCTTTGCGCAGGGCGTAGGAGATATCCAGACCGGAGTCACGCATGTTCAGGCCCTGGTTCAGACCCTGTGCGCCACAGCCGACGATGACCACTTTTTTACCCTGAAGGTAGCTTGCGCCATCGGCAAATTCGTCGCGCGCCATGAAGCGGCATTTGCCCAGCTGCGCCAGCTGCTGGCGCAAGTTCAGTGTATTAAAGTAGTTAGCCATGGGTGATACCTCGTGATGTTGTGTGTCTTATTGTTCGGTTCGCTTTTCAGCGAGAATGTACCCACATTACAACAGGAAATTTATTGCGGAAATTGATATATTCACAACGTCACATTGCAATTTTTGCAATGTAAAAAGAGGGAGTGGAATCGGTGGATTTACGCGATCTGAAAATGTTTCTTCACCTGGCGGAAAGCCGTCATTTTGGCCGCAGCGCGCGGGCGATGCACGTCAGCCCCTCCACGCTTTCACGCCAGATCCAACGCCTTGAGGAAGACCTTGGCCAGCCGCTGTTCGTGCGCGATAACCGCACCGTCACCCTCACGGAAGCGGGCGAAGAGCTGCGCATTTTTGCCCAGCAGACGCTGTTGCAGTACCAGCAGCTGCGGCACTCTATCGATCAGCAGGGGCCGTCACTCTCCGGTGAACTGCATATTTTTTGCTCCGTGACCGCCGCCTACAGCCATCTGCCGCCCATCCTTGACCGCTTTCGCGCGGCGCATCCGTCAGTTGAAATTAAGCTCACTACCGGTGACGCCGCCGACGCAATGGAAAAAGTGGTGACGGGCGAAGCGGATCTCGCCATTGCCGGGAAGCCGGAAACCCTGCCGGGCGCGGTAGCGTTCTCGATGCTGGAGAATCTGGCGGTGGTGTTGATTGCCCCGGCGCTGCCCTGCCCGGTGCGTAACCAGGTGTCGGTGGAAAAACCGGACTGGTCGACGGTGCCGTTTATCATGGCCGATCAGGGGCCGGTGCGACGTCGCATTGAGCTGTGGTTCCGCCGCCAGAAAATCAGCAACCCGTCGATTTACGCTACCGTCAGCGGTCATGAGGCGATGGTGTCGATGGTGGCGCTCGGCTGCGGCGTGGCGCTGCTACCGGAAGTGGTGCTGGAAAACAGCCCGGAACCGGTGCGCAATCGCGTGATGATTCTGGAGCGCAGCGACGAGAAGACGCCGTTTGAGCTTGGCGTGTGCGCACAAAAAAAGCGGCTGCATGAGCCGCTTATTGATGCGTTCTGGACGATATTGCCGAACCACTGAAGCCGGGTGGCGCTACGCTTACCCGGCCTACGTGCAGCTCGACCACTAGCCTGCCAGGAAGAACCGGAACGCCGGGTTATGGGTTTCGTCGTGACACTCATAGCCCAGCTCGTTCAGCCGCGTTTCGAAATCGGGCTCGTGCTCGCCCAGTTCAAACGCCGCCAGCACGCGCCCGTAGTCGGTGCCGTGGCTGCGGTAGTGGAACAGAGAGATGTTCCAGTGCGTGCCCAGCGTGTGCAGGAACTTGAGCAGCGCGCCCGGCGATTCCGGGAACTCAAAGCTGAACAGGCGTTCTTTGAGCGGCTTCGAAGGGCGGCCGCCGACCATGTAACGCACGTGCAGCTTCGCCATCTCATCGTCGGAGAGATCGACCACGCTATAGCCGCCCTCATGCAGTAGGTTGAGGATCTCTTTGCGCTCCTCCACGCCACGGCTCAGACGCACGCCGACAAAAATGCAGGCATCTTTGGCATCGGCAAAACGGTAGTTAAATTCCGTCACCGAACGACCGCCCAGCAGCTGACAGAACTTCAGGAAGCTGCCCTTCTCTTCCGGAATGGTCACCGCCAGCAGCGCTTCACGCTGTTCGCCCAGCTCGCAGCGCTCGGACACGTAGCGAAGACCGTGGAAGTTCACGTTGGCACCGGAAAGCACGTGCGCCAGACGCTCGCCGCGGATGTTGTTCTGTGCGATGTATTTTTTCATGCCCGCCAGCGCCAGCGCGCCGGACGGTTCCGCCACCGCACGCACGTCTTCGAACAGATCTTTCATCGCCGCGCAGATGGCATCGCTATCCACCGTGACGATATCGTCGAGATATTCCCGGCACAGGCGGAACGTTTCGTCGCCAATACGCTTCACCGCCACGCCCTCGGCAAACAGCCCGACGCGCGGCAGGTCGACCGGATGCCCGGCATCCAGCGCCGCTTTCAGGCAGGCGGAGTCTTCCGCTTCCACGGCAATGACTTTGATCTGCGGCATCAGCTGTTTGATCAGCACCGCCACGCCTGCGGCTAAACCGCCGCCGCCAACCGGGACAAAAACGCGGTCGAGATGGGCATCCTGCTGCAGCAGTTCAAGCGCCAGCGTCCCCTGCCCGGCAATCACCATCGGGTGGTCGAACGGCGGCACCCAGGTGAACCCCTGCTGCTGCGCCAGCTCAATCGCTTTGGCTTTGGCTTCGTCAAAGTTGGCCCCGTGGAGTAAGACTTCGCCGCCGAAACCGCGCACCGCGTCGACCTTGATGTCTGCGGTAGCAACCGGCATCACAATCAGCGCTTTCAGACCCAGGCGAGCAGACGAGAACGCCACGCCTTGCGCATGGTTACCTGCCGAGGCGGTAATCACGCCGCGCGCTTTTTGCTCGTCGGTCAGGCCGGCCATCATCGCGTAGGCGCCGCGTAGCTTAAAGCTGTGCACCGGCTGGCGGTCTTCGCGCTTCACCAGAATGACGTTGTCGAGGCGCGAAGAGAGTTTTTCCATTTTCTGCAGGGGGGTGACCTGCACGGCTTCATAGACCGGCGCGCGCAGCACCGCTCTCAGGTACTCCGCCCCCTCAGGGGCGGCGGATAAGGGTTGCGACTCGGCCATCGTTAGCCCCCAAGTTTCGATTTATCGCGCACCGCGCCTTTATCTGCACTGGTGGCAAGGCTCGCGTAGGCGCGCAGGGCGAAGGAGACTTCACGCTGACGGTCTTTCGGCGTCCAGGCTTTGTCGCCGCGCGCTTCCTGCGCTTCACGACGGGCCGCGATTTCCTGGTCGCTCAGCTTGAGCTGAATGCCGCGATTCGGAATGTCGATTTCGATCAGGTCGCCGTCTTCGATGATGGCGATGTTGCCGCCGCTTGCCGCTTCCGGCGAGACGTGACCGATGGAGAGACCGGAGGTGCCGCCGGAGAAACGCCCGTCGGTGATCAGCGCGCAGGCTTTACCGAGGCCCATGGATTTCAGGAAGGTGGTTGGGTAGAGCATCTCCTGCATACCCGGGCCGCCTTTTGGCCCTTCATAACGGATGACCACCACGTCGCCTTCCACCACTTTACCGCCCAGGATAGCGTCTACCGCTTCATCCTGACTTTCGTACACTTTCGCCGGACCGGTGAATTTCAGGATGCTGTCGTCCACGCCAGCGGTCTTCACGATGCAGCCATTTTCCGCAAAGTTACCGTACAGCACGGCCAGACCGCCGTCTTTGCTGTAGGCGTGTTCCAGCGAGCGGATGCAGCCTTCGGCGCGGTCATCGTCCAGGGTGTCCCAGCGGCAATCCTGCGAGAATGCCTGCGTGGTACGAATACCGGCAGGACCGGCGCGGAACATTTTTTTCACCGCGTCGTCTTTGGTCAGCATCACATCGTACTGGTCCAGCGATTCCGGCAGCGTCAGGCCGAGCACGTTTTTCACGTCACGGTTCAGCAGCCCGGCGCGATCCAGCTCGCCGAGGATACCGATGACGCCACCGGCACGGTGCACGTCTTCCATGTGGTACTTCTGCGTACTTGGCGCGACCTTACACAGCTGCGGCACTTTACGGGAGAGCTTGTCGATGTCACTCATGGTGAAGTCGATTTCGGCTTCCTGCGCGGCGGCCAGCAGGTGCAGAACGGTGTTGGTGGAACCGCCCATGGCGATATCCAGGGTCATGGCGTTCTCGAATGCCGCTTTACTGGCGATGCTGCGCGGCAGCGCGCTGGTGTCGTCCTGCTCGTAGTAGCGCTTAGTCAGTTCAACGATACGTTTACCGGCATTGAGGAACAGCTGCTTACGGTCGGCATGGGTCGCCAGCAGCGAGCCGTTGCCCGGTTGAGACAGACCCAGCGCTTCGGTCAGGCAGTTCATGGAGTTCGCCGTGAACATACCGGAACAGGAGCCGCAGGTCGGACACGCGGAGCGTTCCACCTGATCGCTCTGCTCGTCAGAAACCTTCGGATCCGCCCCCTGAATCATCGCATCGACCAGGTCGAGCTTGATGATTTTGTCGGAGAGCTTGGTTTTCCCCGCTTCCATTGGGCCACCGGAGACGAAGATCACCGGAATATTCAGGCGCAGGGAGGCCATCAGCATCCCCGGGGTGATTTTGTCGCAGTTGGAGATACAGACCATCGCATCGGCGCAGTGGGCGTTAACCATGTACTCCACCGAGTCGGCGATCAGCTCGCGCGACGGCAGTGAATAGAGCATGCCCCCGTGGCCCATCGCGATACCGTCATCCACCGCAATGGTGTTGAACTCTTTCGCCACGCCGCCGGAGGCCTCGATTTGCTCGGCAACCAGCTTACCCAGATCGCGCAGGTGCACATGGCCCGGGACGAACTGGGTGAAGGAGTTCACCACGGCGATAATTGGCTTGCCGAAATCGGCGTCGGTCATTCCGGTGGCGCGCCACAGTGCGCGGGCACCCGCCATGTTACGGCCGTGGGTGGTGGTGGCTGAACGATACTTAGGCATGCTTTATTTACTCCCGTCTGACTATGTAATGGGACGGTGCGTGCCGTCCCAAATTTATATTTAGTGATTAACCTGATCCAACCAGCCGTATTTATCTTCTGTTTCGCCGGTGAAGAGGCCAAAGAACGCTTGCTGAATGCGTTTGGTGACCGGGCCACAGCGGCCTTCGCCCACCTGGATACCGTCTACGCTGCGTACCGGCGTGATTTCAGCCGCGGTACCGGACATAAACACTTCATCGGCCAGATAGAGGGATTCGCGGGACAGCACCTGCTCGCGCACTTCGATACCGAGGTCTTTCGCCAGCTTGATGATGGCGTCACGGGTGATGCCCGGCAGCGCAGACGAGGTAAATGGCGGCGTAAACAGAATGCCGTCTTTCACTTCAAACAGGTTTTCACCTGCGCCTTCGGAGATGTAGCCATTCACGTCGAGCGCGATACCTTCCTGGTAGCCGTGACGTCGCGCTTCGCTGCCGACCAGCAGGGAAGAAAGGTAGTTACCGCCCGCTTTAGCCGCGGTCGGGATGGTGTTGGGTGCAACGCGGTTCCAGGAAGAGACCATTGCGTCGATCCCCTGCTCCAGGGCTTCTGCGCCCAGGTAGGCACCCCACGGGAACGCGGCAATGATCACATCCGTGGTATAGCCCGCCGGCGGGTTCACGCCCATACCGACGTCGCCCACGAAGACCAGCGGACGAATATAGGCGCTGGTCAGGTTGTTCTTACGGATCACGTCGCGGCAGGCTTCCATCAGCTCATCCACGCTCTGAGATACCGGGAAACGATAAATTTTGGCTGAGTCATGCAGACGCTGCATGTGTTCGCGATGGCGGAACACCACTGGCCCTTTGTGAGAATCGTAGCAGCGGATGCCTTCAAACACGGAGGTACCGTAATGCAGCGCGTGGGACATCACGTGGACCTTCGCGTCCTCCCAGCGAACCATCTCACCGTTGAACCAAATGTAATCAGCTTTTTTTGTCGTCATTTTTTCGTCCTGTCACGCTTAAGCGCGGATTTGTTGTGATGTGGTTGTGCTCTGGCAGATGGCAACATGGGCAACGTCTACCAGCTTTGATAACTGACTAAACAGTAAGTCGACCGACCGCGGGCTGGCAACGGTTAATTCGATACTGATGTTTTGGGCGTCAGTGGCCGTCTCCATATTCATAGAGCAAATCTGAAAACCACGATGACGCACCACACGCAAAACGCGCTCTAAGGTTTCCGGGTTGAAGCGAGCCTGTACGGCGACCTGATGCTGCATCATGATAATTTCTCCATCATTTGTGAGTTACTGGCACCAGGCGGTACCAGCGGCCAGACGTTCTCGAGTTCGTCGATTGAGACATGAAGCAGGTAAGGCCCCTCGCTGTTCAGCATGGTGTCGAGCGCCGCTTCAACCTGATCTTTACGGGTGATGTGCTGACCAGGGATGCCAAAGGCGCTGGCCAGCGTGAGGAAATCGGGGTTATCGGTAAGGGTCGTTTCGCTGTAACGCTCCTGGAAGAACAGCTGTTGCCACTGGCGAACCATCCCTAAACGCTGATTGTCGAGCAAGACGATTTTCAGCGGTAACTGCTTGCGCTTAACGGTGCCGAGCTCCTGAACGTTCATCATGAAGGAGCCGTCACCGGAGATACAGATTACGGTATCGTTCGGGCGGGCAACCTGTGCGCCAACGGCGGCTGGCAGACCGAAGCCCATCGTCCCTAACCCGCTGGACGTGATGAAATTCTCCGGACGGGTGTAGGTCATGTGCTGGGCTGACCACATCTGATGCTGGCCGACATCGGTCGTCACCACGCTGTTTGCCGGTTTACGGTCGGACAACTGCTTCAACAACAGCGGCGCGTAGATGGCCTCGCCCGGATGATCGTAACGCCAGGCATGTTCAGCGCGCATATCGGCGGTGTGCTGACGCCATGCGTTGATATCCAGCGGCTGCTGCAACGCCGGTAACAGCGCGTTGAGATCGCCCTGCAGCGCGACGTGCGCCTGACGCAGCTTATTCATCTCCGCCGGGTCGATATCCATATGGATGACTTTGGCGTTCGGCGCAAAGGTATTCAGCTTGCCGGTAACGCGGTCGTCAAAACGGGCACCGACGGCGATGAGCAGATCGCACGCCTGCACCGCCAGGTTTGCCGCTTTAGTGCCGTGCATCCCGAGCATGCCCAGATAGTACGGGTAGTCTGCATCTACAGCACCCAACCCTTTCAGCGTGCAGGTGGCAGGCATTTGCGTTATCGCAATAAATTCACGCAGGGCGGGAACGGCCTGCGCCATGCCTACGCCACCGCCAACGTACAGCATCGGCTGTTTTGCCTGCGCCAGCATCTGACGCGCCTCTTCAACTGCCGCATGCGGAAACGCATCGTCGCTTCGAACGGTGGAGAAGTGCGGATCCAGTTCGCCGAGTGCGACCTGGATATCTTTCGGGATATCCACCAGAACCGGGCCAGGGCGGCCGGAGCTGGCTACCTCGAATGCTTCAGCCATGACGCGCGGCAACTCTTCCAGAGACTGAACAAGGAAACTGTGTTTGGTGCAGGCCAGCGATAAACCCAGTACATCGACCTCCTGAAAAGCGTCGGTACCGATGAACGGAGACGCCACCTGCCCGGTGATGGCAACAACGGGAACAGAATCCAGCAGCGCGTCAGCCAGGCCGGTGATCAGGTTAGTTGCGCCAGGGCCTGACGTCGCCATACACACGCCGGTTTTACCGGTCGCGCGGGCGTAACCAATGGCCGCCATCACTGCGCCCTGCTCGTGTCGGCACAAGAGATGTTCCACGCCGCCGTCATACAGTGCATCGTAAATCGGCATAATTGCGCCACCTGGATAACCGAATACTGTCTCGACTCCCTGCGCGCGCAACGCATGTACTACCCACTGTGCCCCATTCATAGTTAGTTCCCCGTCATAAATCGGGAGAAACAGAATTTTGTGCTAGTCGTCATTCTCTGCTCCTCATCTGCGTTTTTTAGTCATAAAAAAACCCCCGGACCTTTCGGTGCGGGGGTCTTAGTTCGTTAAGGCTTGATTTCTAAGCCTTTCCTCGTCCAAGTGCAGCCCCGCACGGTGGGATAATAATCACCACCACGCTAATCACGACCAGGCTAATCACTCGTAGAAGGGCTGTCATTTTCAGTTCTTTTTGCATCTTGTTCGAAGGAATACCTAAAGAGGTATCACAGTTTTCAAATTAAACACAAGATTTATTTATGACGGATTTGGTTAGCCCGCGAATCATATTTCTTAAAAGCGTTGTTTTATATACGGAAATTAGAAAATGAATATTTTTCATTTTTTTACTGTGGTGCTAACCGTCAAAACAGGATTTTTTCGTTCTGCGAGGAGCGTTCCACGATTATGAAATTGTTGCAATGCACCATTAAAATCCCTGAACAAGCGGCGTAAATTCACGAAATGGCAATAAACAAACATAACGAGCACTGACATAGTCACACCAGGAGGTAGTGCAAATGTCACTGTCAGTTGTTTATACGCGTGCGGCCCTCGGGGTAAAGGCACCGCTTGTTTCCGTAGAGGTGCATTTGAGTAATGGGCTGCCCGGACTCACGCTTGTCGGGTTACCTGAAACGACGGTTAAAGAAGCCAGGGATCGCGTCCGTAGCGCAATAATAAATAGTGGTTATACCTTCCCTGCGAAGAAGATCACCATCAACCTTGCTCCCGCCGACCTGCCTAAAGAAGGGGGACGATACGATTTACCTATCGCAATTGCCCTTCTCGCGGCTTCTGAGCAGCTTAATACGACAAGGCTAGGCTCGTATGAGTTCGTGGGTGAACTCGCGCTCACAGGCGCGCTGAGAGGCGTTCCCGGCGCGATATCGGGAGCGCTGGAGGCCATACGAGCAGGCCGGCAAATCATTGTGGCCAATGAAAACGCATCAGAAGTGAGTCTTATCGCGGAAAAAGGATGCCTCATCGCGGGACATTTACAGGAAGTTTGTGCCTGGCTGGAAGGACGACATGAACTGTCCGAACCGGAGGAGTGTGACGAGGTTATAACCGACGTCCCGGAGGATCTCAGCGAGATTATGGGACAGGAGCAAGGGAAGCGGGCGCTGGAGATTACGGCCGCAGGTGGACACAATCTTCTGTTGATTGGCCCGCCAGGTACGGGGAAAACGATGCTGGCGAGCAGGCTGAGCGGGCTGCTTCCGCCGCTTAATAATCATGAAGCGCTGGAAAGCGCTGCCATCTATAGCCTCATCAGTTCTGCATCGTTGCAAAAACAGTGGCGCCGTCGTCCTTTTCGTTCCCCACATCATAGCGCTTCACTGACGGCGATGGTCGGCGGCGGGTCTATCCCCGGGCCGGGTGAGATCTCACTGGCGCACAATGGCATTTTGTTTCTCGATGAGCTGCCCGAGTTTGAGCGCCGCGTGCTGGATGCGCTGAGAGAACCTATTGAATCTGGCGAAATACATATCTCGCGCACGCGGGCCAAAATAAGCTATCCCGCGCAGTTTCAACTGGTTGCTGCGATGAATCCCAGCCCGACGGGCCACTACCAGGGCAACCATAACCGCTGTACGCCAGAGCAGACGCTGCGCTATCTGGGAAAGTTATCCGGTCCGTTCCTCGACCGTTTCGATTTATCTCTCGAAATCCCGCTTCCTCCTCCGGGCCTGCTCAGGCAGACGGGCATCACGGGTGAAAGCTCTGCGAAGGTACGCGAGCGGGTGATCGCCGCCCAGGCACGACAGTACACTCGCCAGAACAGGCTAAATGCGCGGCTGGATAATGCCGGGATCCGGCAGTTTTGTGCCCTTAACAGTGAGGATGCGGTATGGCTGGAGGAGACGTTGACGCGCTTTGGGCTATCTATACGTGCGTGGCAGCGTTTGCTAAAAGTGGCCAGAACCATTGCTGACGTGGAGGGATGTACTGACATTGAGAGGAAACACTTGCAGGAGGCGCTGAGCTATCGCGCTATCGATCGTTTGCTGCTGCATCTGCAGAAGTTGCTGGCATAAAAAAGGGGCCGTAGCCCCTTCTTATCATCTTAGTCATCAGACTCGGTGTAGTCTTCTGCACCTTCCATCTGCGGCTTACCGCCAGACAGCGTATGGAAGCGCTTTGGACGCTTAATGCGTGCCATATACTTGATCCACACACGTTCCGCTTCAGACTGCGGCTCACGCTCACCACGGCAAACAGAAACAAACTGTTTTTCGTCTTCGGTTGCAGGTTCACGCTTACCCAGATCCAGCTCGTTAAAGGCATAACCATGGCGCTCAAGCAGTTGAGCTTCTTTGATGGTGAAATCGCCGTGACGAGAGAACCCGCGCGGATAATGTTTATTGTCGAAAAAACGATTAGTCGTCGTAAAGCTTTCCGCCATCCTACACGCTCCTAATTCTTTGGCCGAGCTATTTATGGCGCGGAGTATTAGTTACGCTTGACAGAGTGTAAAACAAAACATTTAAATCATAACGACAAATAATTTTGCGGAGAAAGATGTGGATACGGAATTGCTTAAAACTTTCCTTGAAGTGAGCAGAACACGCCACTTTGGGCGAGCAGCGGAAGCCCTTTACCTGACGCAGTCAGCAGTCAGTTTTCGTATTCGACAGCTGGAAAATCAACTGGGTGTGAATCTTTTTACCCGCCATCGCAACAATATTCGCCTCACGCCCGCTGGTGAAAAACTGCTGCCGTACGCAGAAACGCTGATGAATACCTGGCAGGCGGCACGCAAAGAGGTTGCACATACTTCGAGGCATAATGAGTTCTCGATAGGGGCCAGCGCTTCCCTGTGGGAATGTATGCTAAGTCAGTGGCTTACCCGGCTTTATCAATCTCATAGCCACCTGCAATTTGAAGCCAGGATTGCGCAACGGCAGTCGCTGGTTAAGCAACTTCATGAGCGTCAGCTTGATCTTCTGATCACAACCGAAGCCCCCAAGATGGACGAATTTAGCAGCCAGATCGTCGGTCAGTTTGGCCTGGCGCTTTATGCCTCTGAACCGTCGATGATGAAGGCAGACCTGACCTATTTGCGCCTCGAATGGGGGCCAGATTTTCAGCAGCATGAGACGGGATTGATTGCACCTGATGATGTTCCACAGTTAACGACCAGCTCTGCGGAGATCGCCTGTCAGCAACTGCCCTTGCTGAGAGGTTGTACCTGGTTACCTGTTCGCTGGGCAGACACTAAAGCGGGGCTGCATACGGTGTTGGATTCCACAACGCTTACCAGACCGCTGTATGCGATTTGGCTGCAAAACAGTGATAAGCAGTCACAGATAAAAGATCTGTTAAAAATCAATGTAATGGATTGATACATCAGCCAGCGGAATGCTGGCTGAATAGTAAGAAGAGGCGTTTTTACAGGATTACGGGCAAAAAAAATCCTTTGCCGAAGCAAAGGATTATATATGGCAGGGGCGGAGAGACTCGAACTCGCGACACCCGGTTTTGGAGACCGGTGCTCTACCAACTGAGCTACGCCCCTAAAGTTTTTTGCCATTAAGCCTGCCAGTAAGGCAGGCTTAATGTCTTAATAAGTGGCGGAACGGACGGGACTCGAACCCGCGACCCCCTGCGTGACAGGCAGGTATTCTAACCGACTGAACTACCGCTCCACCGAAGACTGCTTGTAACCACCGGATTAATGCACCGGCTTA
>NZ_VWWX01000010.1:0-113072 GCF_011752745.1 Enterobacter sp. Acro-832 | reverse complement strand
CAGAGACTTGGTATTCATTTTTCGTCCGAGGACGTTAAGAATCCATGTCACTTTGAGTGCCCACACAGATTGTCTGATAAATTGTTAAAGAGCAGTGCAACGCGGCTTTCGCTCACCGTTGCGAGGTCCCGTATATTACGTTTTCCTCATTCAGAGTCAAGTGATTATTTTCGCTTTTCTCTGTTGGCGTTCATCTCTGAACCCCGCTAACCCGGCGGCCTGTAAGCCGTTGTTCCGTGTCAGTGGAGGCGCATTATAGGGAGTTCTCAGACGTTGACAACCCCTCTTTTAAAAAAAACTTTCAACCGTCTCTTTTTTGCTCAAAACCGTGCTATAGCGCCAGTTTTTCGAGCGTTTCAAAGCCATAACGGCGTAAAACGGGTAAAAGTTGTTCAGTTTCTTTTGTTAACGCCATACAAAACGCGATATTCGCATCGGTAGATTTCGCATCCGGGGCTTCATGCTCCAGCAACCATGCCGTACGACGGGCAATAGCCGCTCCGGAATCCACCAGACGCGTCCCCTCCGGCAGTACCTCTAATAGCTCTTCCTGGAGTAGCGGGAAGTGGGTACAGCCCAGCACAACGGTATCCGGGGGTTCGGGCATCCTCAGCCACGGACGAAGAATACGACGCAGCTCGTCGAGTGATACCGACTTGCCATGCAGCTTCGCTTCCGCCATCTCCACCAGCTCAGCCGAACCGAGCATCGCAATCTGGCATTCATTAGCGAAACGGTCGATCAGCTCGCGGGTATAAGGACGCTTTACCGTGCCTCGCGTGGCCAGCAAGCCCACAATGCCGTTCGCTGTCAGACGCGCGGCAGGCTTTATTGCAGGGACGACGCCCACAACCGGGAACTGGAATTTTTCACGCAGGGCGGGAAGAGAAACGGTGCTCGCCGTGTTACACGCGATGACAGCCAGCGCAAGGGGATAGCGCTTTTGTACCGCAGTGACGATTTCCACCACGCGCTCGACAATAAAATCTTCGCTCTTTTCCCCGTACGGGAAAGCGACGTTATCGAAGGCGTAGATGTAATGGAGATCCGGCAGGAGATGCCGAATCTCATCATAGACCGAAAGCCCACCGACGCCGGAATCAAACACCAGCACGGTGGGACGCGGATTAGAAGGTGTAGCTGCCAGACAAGGTGTATTCCCGTCCTGCAGTTTGGTAGCCATAAACTGTCTCGTAATCTTTATCGAACAGGTTGGCTATTTTACCACGAACTGTAAGGTGTGAGGTGACAGGATACGAAACTGCGACATCCCACAGGCTTACACCGCCCATTTTTACTTTCTCAGACGGGTAAGTACCAAAGTCAGTGTCGTAACGCGTACCGAGATAGTGATAAGTCAGGCTCCAGTCGAAATCATAGATCTGCGTGTCGAGCTGATATTTCACCTGCTGCTTAGCACGACGGTCCAGAAGTTCGTTGGTTGCGGCATTGCGGGCATCCACGTAGTCGTAGCCAACGGTGTGCGTCAACGGCCCCGTGTCAAACGATGCTGTTGCTTCCACACCTTTAATGCGCGCTTTACCGACGTTGTAATATTGCTGGAGGTTATTATCGAAGTCGATGAGATTATCAACGTCATTACGGTAGCCGGATACGCGCCAGCTCACGCCTGCCGTCAGGCCTTCAAACGCACCTTCCCACTGTTTGCTCTCTTCTGGATCAAGATGGTCATTGCCATAGAAACCATAGAGTTGACCCAGATTCGGTGCTTTATAGGCCGTACCATAAGAAGCAACGAAACGGTAACCCTCCACGAACTCCCAGGCCGCACTGCTTTGCCAGGTGCCATGACGACCGAACTGAGAGTTGTCATCGCTGCGAACCGCTCCTTCCAGGGTGAAGTCACCAAACTGCTGCAGCCCGGTCAGGTAGACGCCGGTGTTACGCAGGTCGTAGCCGTTGGTCACGTAGTTTGTACCCGGCTCGGTGCTCTGCTTCTGCCAGTCAACGCCCGCGCCAATGTTCCCTTGGCCAACATCAACGGAGTTGAGCCACTGGACATTGTACTGCTTGATTTCATCCAGCGTGGCTGTCGAATCGTAGCGGCCTAAATTCGGGTCGTAGTTATAGTCCTTGCTGTGGCTATAGCTGGTGAGCAGCTGTGAATGGAAGATGTCATCATTGAAGCGCAATCCTGCATCCCAGGTCTGACTATAAAGCTGGCGGGTATCGACCAGTACGTCAGGGGTAAATGAGCTGTAGTAACCGTCGTAGGCAGTACGGTTGCTGTAGCCAAAGCCGCGAACAAAACCGCTCCACTGCTCCGAGAATGCGTGATCCAGTGCGCCGTAGAGCGTTTTATTCATAAAGCCGTCGCGATCGGTCTGGGCAAGGCCACCATTGTTGCCGTCCGCAACCACATCAAACCCTTTGGTATAGGTGTAATCACCCGCAAGCGTGACGCGCGTGCTGTCGCCCAGTGTTTGCTGAGTACTGCCACCATAATTCTGGTAGCCGTGCGAGCCGACGCCAGCATTCAGCGTGGTACCGTCCTTCGCACGAGTAGTAATAATGTTTACGACGCCACCGATCGCGTCTGAGCCGTATACCGCCGAACGCGGTCCACGAACATATTCGATTCGCTGTACCAGGGAGATTGGGAACTGGCTGAGATCGGACGACCCCGTGACGCCCGCCTGGTTAAGGCGGATCCCATCAACAAGGATCAGGACGTGGCTGGAGTTGGTGCCACGGATAAAGAGAGAAGAGAGTTGCCCCATCCCACCACTTTGCGCCGTATCCACGCCGGGCAGGCGACGCATAACATCCAGGAGCGAGGTTGACTGCCAACGGTCAATATCGGCACGCGTAACAACCGTGTTTGCAGCCAGAATAGTTTTTTCAGGTTGTTCAAAACGATTTGCCGTCACCACCAACGAGTCTGCGCTATCCTGCGCCCAGCCCGAAAATGCCGTGACGGACAACGCCGTCAACAGCGATACTTTTTTAATCATTGTTAAAGCATCCACAATATAAGAAGGATGCCGCAGGCCTCATCGATAGCACGCGATGATGAAACCAAATGCGACGTGATCCCGGCAGGTCTTCGGGCTAGGTGGCTATATAAGGATGAAGACTTCCCATTTTCACAGTGTCTACAACGCTCATCCCGCCAGTCTTTACCGCTGCGCGTCAGCTCCAGATTTACACTGGATTCCCTTTTCACTCTCAGGAGACCGGAAACAGAATGCTACAATTAGACACGTATGGATGTCCAGACAGCTATTGGCCATTAAATCTGGACATCCCCTGAACAATCCCTACAATCGCCGCGTAATTCTTTATCACTCAGGACGCATCATGACCCCAGAACACCTCCCGACAGAACAGTACGACGCGCAGCTGGCAGAGAAAGTTGTCCGCCTGCAAAGTATGATGACGCCTTTCAACGCGCCCGTTCCCGAGGTGTTCCGCTCTCCTGTCAGCCACTACCGCATGCGTGCCGAGTTTCGCATCTGGCACGACGGTGACGACCTGTACCACATCATTTTCGATCAGCAGACGAAGTCCCGTATCCGCGTGGACAGCTTCCCGGCGGCGAGTGAGCTTATCAACCAGTTGATGACGCTGATAATGGACGCCGTGCGTAACAACCCGGTACTGCGTAACAAGCTTTTCCAGATTGACTACCTGACCACGCAAAGCAATCAGGCGATTGTCTCCCTGCTGTACCACAAAGCCCTGAACGACGAGTGGCGCGAGCAGGCAGAAGCGCTGCGCGATGCGCTGCGTGCGCAGAACATCAACGTTCACCTGATTGGCCGCGCGACAAAAACCAAAATCATGCTGGATCAGGACTACATCGACGAGCGCCTGCCGGTGGCGGGTAAAGAGATGGTGTATCGTCAGGTCGAGAACAGCTTCACCCAGCCGAACGCTGCAATGAACGTGCAAATGCTGGAGTGGGCGCTAAAGGCGACGGAAGGATCAACGGGCGATCTGCTTGAGCTTTACTGCGGTAACGGCAACTTCTCGCTGGCGCTGGCGCGTAACTTCGATCGCGTCCTGGCAACGGAAATCGCCAAACCGTCGGTTGCCGCCGCGCAGTACAACATTGCCGCCAACCATATCGACAACGTGCAGATCATTCGTATGGCCGCAGAAGAGTTCACGCAGGCGATGAACGGCGTTCGCCAGTTTAACCGTCTGGAAGGCATCGATCTGAAGAGCTACCAGTGTGAGACGATTTTTGTCGACCCGCCGCGCAGTGGCCTGGACAGCGAAACCGAGAAGATGGTGCAGGCGTACCCGCGTATTTTGTACATCTCCTGCAATCCGGAGACGCTGTGCAAGAACCTGGAAACGTTAGGCCAGACGCACAAGGTTGAACGTCTGGCGCTGTTCGATCAGTTCCCGTATACACACCATATGGAGTGCGGTGTACTGCTCACGGCGAAGTAATGTGGCCTTGTAGGGCAGGTAAGCGAAGCGCCACCTGCCAAAAAAGCCGGATGGCGCTTCGCTTATCCGGCCTACAATGACAAAACCTTTACTCCGGTAACTGGCTTTTACGGCTACGCATGCGCGAGCCAATCCAGAACACCAGCGCCACAGACAGTACCGCAGGGAAGAAGTTAGAGCCGATATCCGGATACTCCGCGCGCACCACCGTGCTGTACAGCAATACGCCCAGAATAAAGCAGGCGGCGGCCAGCCCCGGTAACCCCACCGGCATGGTGCGGTTCAGGTAGCGTTGATGCAGGCAGTACACCGTCAGCACCAGCGCAATCAGCGGGAAAATCGAAAACGGCACGATGGAGCTAAAAATAGCGGCGAACGTACCATTAATGGATAAGCCAGCGATCAATGCCAGCAACAGCGTCCCTTTATCCTGACCTGACTGTTTCATTACTCACCTTCACTCTTCGGTTTGATGTGCCAGTTTCTCTTGTTCACGGCGATACCAGTAGTACGCGCCTTTGGAGATCATCCTGAGCTGCAATACCAGTCGCTCTTCAAGCTGCTTGCGTTGTTCAATGCTGACATCCAGCGCTTCGGCACCTGCGCTGAAAACAATCGTCACCATCGCCTCGGCCTGTGCTTCGGTAAACGCACGCGGCATATGATTTTCGAGTTCAAGATAGTCGGCAAGTTCCGCGATGAAGTGCTGAATTTCGCGTGCGACGGCGGCACGAAATGCCGCCGACGTGCCCGAACGCTCACGCAGAAGCAGACGAAACGCGTTGGGGTTATTGCCGATAAATTCCATAAAGGTCGACACGGAGGTACGGATCACGCTGCCCCCTTTGGCGATACGCTGACGCGCCTGGCGCATCAGCTGACGCAGCATCAAACCGCTCTCGTCGACCATGGTCAGGCCCAGTTCATCCACATCACGGAAGTGACGATAGAAGGACGTTGGCGCAATCCCGGCCTCGCGTGCGACTTCGCGCAGGCTCAAACTGGCAAAACTTCGCTCAGCACTCAGTTGACTGAATGCGGCTTCCACCAGCGAACGCCGGGTTTTCTCTTTTTGTTGTGCTCTTACGCCCATCACGATAGTTGAATCCTTCCAAAGGCCTGATGGCACTATACCAGAGAATAAAATTAATCTGTTTGCCTGGCTTTGTGAATGATTGTTTACGTGCGGTTTGTGCTCCACTGCCGGAAAAAAGCACAACGATAATTGGGTTACTCTGGCAATGATGTTATGATTCTGTTGCTTTTATGTATAAGAACAGGTAAGCCTTGCCATGCCACATTCCTACGATTACGACGCAATAGTTATTGGTTCCGGCCCCGGCGGCGAAGGCGCTGCTATGGGTCTGGTGAAACAGGGAGCCAGAGTAGCGGTCATTGAGCGCTACCATAATGTCGGCGGCGGTTGCACCCACTGGGGCACCATCCCTTCGAAAGCCCTCCGCCACGCCGTTAGCCGCATTATCGAATTCAACCAGAACCCTCTTTACAGCGACCACTCCCGACTTCTTCGTTCCTCCTTTGCCGACATCCTGAACCACGCGGATACCGTCATTAACCAGCAGACGCGCATGCGTCAGGGGTTTTATGAGCGTAACCACTGTGAAATTTTGCAGGGCAACGCGCATTTTGTGGATGAACACACCCTGGCACTCGAATGCCACGACGGGTCGGTTGAAACCATCACCGCTGAAAAATTTGTGATTGCCTGCGGTTCACGCCCATACCATCCGGCCGACGTGGACTTCTCGCACCCGCGCGTCTACGACAGCGACTCGATTCTGAGCCTGCACCATGAACCCCGCCACGTCATTATCTATGGCGCAGGGGTCATTGGTTGCGAATATGCGTCGATCTTCCGCGGAATGGACGTCAAAGTTGACCTGATCAACACTCGCGATCGCCTGCTGGCTTTCCTCGATCAGGAGATGTCGGACTCCCTCTCCTACCACTTCTGGAACAGCGGCGTGGTCATTCGTCACAACGAAGAGTACGAGAAGATCGAAGGCTGCGACGACGGGGTGATCATGCACCTCAAGTCCGGCAAGAAGCTGAAAGCGGACTGCCTCCTGTACGCCAACGGCCGTACCGGCAACACCGATTCCCTGCAGCTGGAAAATATCGGGCTTGAAACCGACAGCCGCGGTCAGCTGAAGGTCAACAGCATGTATCAGACCGCCCTGCCGCACGTTTACGCGGTCGGCGACGTCATTGGCTATCCAAGCCTGGCCTCAGCCGCTTACGACCAGGGACGCATTGCGGCTCAGGCGCTGGTGAAAGGCGAAGCGACGGCGCATCTGATTGAAGATATCCCGACGGGCATCTACACCATCCCGGAAATCAGTTCCGTAGGGAAAACCGAGCAGCAGCTGACGTCAATGAAGGTGCCTTACGAGGTGGGTCGTGCGCAGTTTAAACATCTGGCGCGGGCGCAAATCGTGGGGATGAGCGTGGGTACGCTGAAGATTCTGTTCCATCGCGAGACGAAAGAGATCCTCGGGATTCACTGCTTTGGTGAACGCGCCGCGGAAATCATTCATATCGGCCAGGCCATCATGGAGCAGAAAGGTGGTGGTAACACCATTGAGTACTTCGTCAACACCACCTTTAACTACCCGACCATGGCGGAAGCCTATCGGGTCGCGGCACTAAACGGCCTGAACCGCCTGTTTTAACGCGCTGTCAAAATGGCCATCCATCGCACCACGGATGGCCTCTGCCAGCTGCTCATAGCGGCTGCGCAGCGGTGACCCAGGGCGATAGACCAGGCCAATCGTACGACGCGGCTCTGGTTTAATGCACGGCAAGTAGACCACGCCATCACGTTTACGCTCGTGCGGTACCGCCAGCGCAGGCAGCAGCGTAATACCGCTTCCCGCCGCGACCATATTACGCAGCGTTTCCAGGCTGGTTGCGCGGAAATGGGTATCCTCATCCGCACCCGCTTCGAAGCAGAAGCCCATCGCCTGATCGCGCAGGCAGTGGCCATCTTCGAGCATCAGCAGCTTTTCACCCGCCAGATCGGCCATCGGCACGCGATCGCGGTTCGCCCACGGGTGATCTTCATAGATCGCCAGCATCATTGGCTCATCGAACAGCGGCACTTCAATAAAGGCTTCACTCTCTTTTACCAGTGCCAGAATGGCGCAGTCGAGCTTGCCGCTGTCCAGCTGTGCCAGCAACTGATGGGTTTGCGCTTCGTGCAGGTACATTTCGAGTTTCGGGAACGTCTGGTGCAGCATCGGAATGATGTGCGGTAACAGGTAGGGGCCAACGGTTGGGATCAGGCCAATATGCAGCGGGCCGGACATGGCCTCCCCCTGCTGGCTTGCCATTTCCTTGAGCACTTTGACCTCGCGCAGCACGGTGCGCGCCTGATCCACCAGCAGAAGACCTGCCTGTGTGAACAGAACCTTACGACTGGTGCGCTCCAGCAGCATCACGCCCAGCTCGTCTTCCAGCTTGCGGATCTGGCCGCTCAGCGTGGGCTGGCTGACGTGGCAGGAATCTGCCGCGCGGCGAAAGTGACGATGCTCGGCTAACGCTACCAGGTATTCAAGATCACGAATATTCATTATTCATCCTCCGTCGCCACGATAGTTCATGGCGATAGATAGCATAGCAACGAACGATTATCCCTATCAAGCATTCTGTTGAATAATACACCACATAGACGAGGCGGCACGTGTTTGACCCTTGACGTCCCCGCACCGTCAGCGAGTTTCTCTCAAAACTCGAACAACTAAAGCCAACGTGAACTTTTGCGGACCCCGTGGTCCGCTTTTTTTTGCGTAAAAAAGCCCAACTCAGGGTTGGGCTGGGGTTTTGTAGGTCGGGTAAGGCGAAGCCGCCACCCGACGTTTCAGGCATCAAATCAGGCGGTTTTTCGCATCCGCAATCGCCTGCGCCACCTGCTTAGGCGACACGCCGCCTTTCGCCGCACGCTTATCCAGGCAGGACTGCAGCGCCAGTATTGGATACACATCATCCCCGATAACCGCGCTGAATTTCTGCAGATCGGCCAGCGCCAGATCTTCCAGCGGTTTACCCTGACGAATGGCTTCCACCACCGCTTCACCGACAATATGGTGCGCTTCACGGAACGGTACGCCCTTCGCCACCAGGTAATCTGCCAGCTCGGTCGCGTTCGCATAGCCCTGCTGCGCCGCTTCCTGACAGCGCGGACGCTTCACCTGAATGCCATCCAGCACCAGCGCGCCCATATGCAGACAGTCCAGCCAGGTGTCGAGCGCGTCGAACAGCCCTTCTTTGTCTTCCTGCATATCTTTGTTGTACGCCAGCGGCAGCCCTTTCAGGGTCATCATCATGCCGGTCAGCGCGCCTTGCACGCGGCCACATTTCCCGCGGATCAGCTCCAGCGCGTCCGGGTTTTTCTTCTGCGGCATCAGGGATGAACCTGAGGTCACGCGGTCGGACAGCTCAACAAAGCCCGCTTCGCCAGAGTTAAAGAAGATCAAGTCTTCGGCAAAGCGCGACAGGTGCACCATACCGATAGACGCGTTAGAGAGCAGTTCCAACACGTGGTCACGATCGGAGACGCTATCCAGGCTGTTGCGGGTAGCAGAGGCAAAGCCCAGCCAGCCTGCCAGCTGTTCACGGTCGATTTCGTATGCGGTACCCGCCAGCGCGCCGCTGCCCAGCGGGCTGACGTCCAGACGCTTCAGGGTATCCTGCAGACGGCTTTCGTCACGCGCCAGCATCTCTACATAGGCCAGACACCAGTGCGCAAAGGTCACCGGCTGCGCGCGCTGCAGGTGGGTATAGCCCGGCATCACCGCGTCCTGATTATTCTGTGCGGTCTCCACCAGCGCGGTCTGCAGCTGACGGTTAGCCGCCAGCAGTTCGCCAACGGTATCCTTACACCACAGCTTCAGATCGGTGGCGACCTGGTCGTTACGGCTCCGGCCGGTATGCAGCTTTTTACCCAGCTGGCCGACCTTGTCGATCAGTTTACCTTCCACCCAGCTGTGAATATCTTCGGCATCGCTCTGCAGAATTTGCTGCGGATCCAGACGCACTTCTTCCAGCAGATTGTTCAGCGCCTCTTCCAGCTGCAGCTGTTCCTCTGGGGTCAGCACGCCCACCGTCACCAGCGCTTTGGACCAGGCCACAGAGCCGACAATATCCTGTTCGGCCAGGCGGTAGTCGAAGCGCAAAGAGTCGTTGAACTGTTTGAACCGCTGATCCGCTGCCTGTGTAAAACGCCCACCCCAAAGTGCCATAACATGCTTCCTTAATATCTTTGAATTTCATTGCCCGGTGGCGCTGCGCTTACCGGGCCTACAAAACATTAAATCGATTACGCTAAAATACGCGTGCCAATCGGCGTGCCATTAAACAGCGCCGGGAGCTGCTCCGCGTGACGCCAGGAGGCGATATCTACCGGGCGACCCAGCGTGCGCGCCGCATCCAGCGCAGCGTTCACTTTGACAATCATGCCGTCGGTGATGATGCCCTGCGCAATCAGCTGCTCGGCTTTCTCTGCCGTCATTTCTGCGATGCGCTGGCCTTTTCCGTCCAGAATGCCGCTCACGTCGGAGAGCAGGATCAGGTCCGCACCCAGCGTTGCCGCCAGTGCGGTTGCCGCCTGGTCAGCGTTAACGTTCATCAGCTCACCCTCTTCGGTCACGCCGATAGAGCTCACCACCGGCAGGAAACCGCCTTCCAGCAGCGTGTTAATCAGCTTAGGCGAACCCGGCTGCGCCAGTCCAACATGACCGAGCGCTTCGTCGAGCTGGGTCACTTTTACGCTGTCGCCATCGCCCAGATAGAGGCCAACGGAGGCAATGTGGTGTTTCTTCGCCCAGGACAGCAGGGTTTTGTTCGCCGTACCCGCCAGCGCACCGGTGATAATGTCAATCTGATCCGCAGGCGTCACGCGCAGGCCGTTTTTCTTGATCACCGGCAGGTTGAGCCCTTTCATCAGCTCATCCACCACGCAGCCGCCGCCGTGCACAATCACCAGTGGACGTTGGTGTGATTCGCGATAGTTCACCAGCGCGGTAAACAGACGCTCCAGCGCTTCTTCGCTGTCCAGCAGTACACCACCGAGTTTGATAATTAATGGGTTCATCATCACACCTTAAATAAGAGCCTGCGTTTCAGGGAAACCGAAACGAATATTTGCACACTGCATTGCCTGTGCGGCAGCGCCTTTCAGTAAGTTATCTTCTGCGGCCACCACGATGAGATGCTCACCCTGAACGGCAAAGCCGATATCGCAGAACGGCAGACCGACCACGTTTTTCAGCGCCGGCACGCCTTTGTCGTACAGACGTACCAGCGGTTTGTCCGCATACGCCTGCGTGAAGACCTCGCTCACCTGCTCTTTGGTCACGCCAGGCTTCAGGCGGCAGGTAATGGTTTCGAGGATCCCACGCGGGAAGCTGCCCAGGTGCGGGGTGAAAATGACGTCCGCGCCCAGATGCGTTGTGATCTCAGGGTGATGACGGTGATTAAACACGCCATACGGCTGAAGGCTCACTTCGCAGAAGCTGTTAGAGATCGCCGCCTTGCGCCCTGCACCGCTCACGCCGCTGGTGGCGTTGATCACCGGCCACTGGTTCAGATCCAGCAGACCCGCGTCGATCAGCGGCTTCAGGGCAAGCTGCGCCGCCGTCGGGTAGCAGCCCGGAACGGCAATCAGATCCGCTTCTTTCAGTTTATCTGCGCTCCACTCCGCCAGGCCGTACACCGCTTTTTCAAGCAGATCAGGGTGCTGATGAGTGAAACCGTAATATTTTTCGTAGAACGCGCCGTCGTTAACGCGGAACGCGCCGGAGAGGTCGAAGACCACGCAGCCAGCCGCCAGGAACTGCGGCGCCAGGTCGTGGCTGACCTCGTGCGCGGTGGCTAAAAACACCACGTCGACGCCGTCAGTAAACTCGCTGATGTCAGACATGGGCTGCAGCGGCAGATCGACCAGGCCCTTAAGCTGCGGATGCAAATCGGAAATTAACTTTCCTGCATCATTGCTTTGCGCTGACACGGTCAAAGCGGTTATGGTCATATGTGGATGGCGATTCACGTAGCTTACAAGCTCTGCGCCCGCATAACCGCTAGCGCCTACAATCAGCGTATTCAACATCGGGTTCCTTTATGCTCAACGTTAATGTATTTTTATTCACATTTATTGCATGAATATTGATACTATCACGACCTAAGGTGTGTCAACAATGAAAATGAACTTACCGCCATTTATCGAGATCTACCGCGCCCTGATTGCCACACCGTCCATCAGCGCAACGGAAGAAGCGCTGGATCAGAGCAATGAGTCTTTAATCAATCTGCTGGCGGGTTGGTTTAGCGATCTTGGGTTTAACGTTGAGGTTCAGCCCGTCCCCGGCACTCGCCACAAATTTAACCTGCTCGCCAGTACCGGAATCGGTGCGGGCGGCCTGCTGCTGGCCGGTCATACCGACACCGTGCCGTTCGACGATGGCCGCTGGACGCGCGATCCGTTCACCCTGACCGAGCACGACAACAAGCTCTACGGTCTGGGCACCGCCGACATGAAAGGCTTCTTCGCCTTTATCCTCGACGCGCTGCGTGACGTGGACGTGACGAAGCTGAAAAAACCGCTCTACATTCTGGCGACCGCTGATGAAGAGACCAGCATGGCGGGCGCGCGCTACTTCTCTGAAAACACGGCGATTCGCCCGGATTGCGCGATCATCGGCGAGCCGACGTCTCTGCAGCCGATTCGCGCGCATAAAGGCCATATCTCTACCGCCGTGCGCGTGCTCGGCCAGTCCGGCCACTCCAGCGATCCGGCGCGCGGCGTGAACGCCATTGAGCTGATGCATGACGCCATCGGCCGCATCATGGCCCTGCGCGACGATCTGAAGGCTCGCTATCACTACGACGCGTTCACCGTGCCGTACCCGACGCTGAACCTCGGCAGCCTGCACGGCGGCGATGCCTCCAATCGCATCTGCGCCTGCTGCGAACTGCACATGGATATTCGCCCGCTGCCGGGCATGACCCTGAGCGATCTCGACGGCCTGCTGAATGAGGCGCTGGCCCCGGTGAGCGAACGCTGGCCGGGTCGCCTGACGGTCTCCGAACTGCATCCGCCCATCCCGGGTTACGAATGCCCGCCGGACCATCAACTGGTCGATGTGGTAGAAAAGCTGCTCGGCCAGAAAACCGACGTGGTGAACTACTGCACCGAAGCGCCGTTTATTCAGACGCTTTGCCCGACGCTGGTTCTTGGCCCAGGCTCCATCAACCAGGCGCACCAGCCGGATGAATATCTGGAAACCCGCTTTATCAAACCCACCCGCGAACTGATTACCCAGGTTGTGCATCACTTCTGCTGGCATTAAAAACTGCCCCTCACCCTAACCCTCTCCCCAAAGGGGAGAGGGTATTTGAACACCCTCTCCCCTTTGGGGAGAGGGCAGGGTGAGGGGAGTAAATCCCGCGATCTTCGTCACATTTCCATAAGCATCTCTTATCTGACGCAATGCGAATTAAATTTCGTAAATTGCCCACATTTATTCGTTTGCTGAACCGTTTTCGCAGCAATTGACGACGGGGGTTTTACGTGGCTTTATAAAGGGAGATGACAAAATAATGTCCAAAAGATTTTCACATGGGCATAAACAAAAATGATGGGGTGACTGGGTTTTTATGAACGAACAATATTCCGCGTTGCGTAGTAATGTCAGTATGCTCGGCAAAGTGCTTGGAGATACCATCAAAGATGCGTTGGGGGAAAACATCCTCGACCGCGTTGAAACCATCCGCAAGCTGTCTAAATCTTCCCGTGCCGGTAACGAGGCCAGTCGTCAGGAGCTGCTCACCACCTTGCAGAACCTCTCTAACGATGAGCTGCTGCCCGTTGCGCGCGCCTTCAGCCAGTTCCTGAACCTGGCCAACACCGCTGAGCAATACCACAGCATTTCGCCAAACGGCGAAGCGGCCAGCAACCCGGAAGTCATTGCCCGCACCCTTCGTAAACTGAAAGACCAGCCCGACCTCAACGAAGCCACCATCAAAAAAGCGGTGGAGTCGCTTTCGCTGGAGCTGGTACTGACCGCTCACCCAACCGAGATCACCCGTCGCACCCTGATCCACAAAATGGTGGAAGTGAACAACTGCCTGAAGCAGCTGGATAACAAAGACATAGCCGACTATGAACGCAACCAGCTGATGCGCCGTCTGCGCCAGCTGATTGCCCAGTCCTGGCACACCGATGAAATTCGTAAGCATCGCCCAAGCCCGGTCGACGAAGCCAAATGGGGCTTTGCGGTGGTGGAAAACAGCCTGTGGGAAGGGGTACCAAACTACCTGCGCGAGCTGAACGAACAGCTGGAAGCGAACCTGGGCTACCGTCTGCCGGTTGATTTCGTGCCGGTTCGCTTCACCTCCTGGATGGGCGGCGACCGCGACGGTAACCCGAACGTTACCGCGGAAATCACCCGCCACGTCCTGCTGCTGAGCCGCTGGAAAGCGACCGACCTGTTCCTGAAAGACATTCAGGTGCTGATCTCCGAGCTATCGATGGTTGAAGCGACGCCGGAACTGCGCGCGCTGGCCGGTGAAGAAGGCGCCAGCGAGCCGTACCGTTTCCTGATGAAAAAGCTGCGTGGTCAGCTGATGGCCACTCAGGCCTGGCTGGAAGCGCGCCTGAAAGGCCAGCGCCTGCCAAAACCAGAAGGCCTGCTCAGCCAGAACGAACAGCTCTGGGAGCCGCTGTACGCCTGTTATAAATCGCTACAGGCCTGCGGGATGGGCATCATCGCCAACGGTGAACTGCTCGACACCCTGCGTCGCGTGAAGTGTTTCGGCGTGCCGCTGGTGCGTATCGACGTGCGTCAGGAAAGTACCCGTCATACCGAAGCGCTGGGCGAGCTGACCCGCTATCTCGGCATCGGTGACTATGAAAGCTGGTCCGAAGCCGACAAGCAGGCGTTCCTGATCCGCGAGCTGAACTCCAAGCGCCCTCTGCTGCCGCGCAACTGGGAGCCAAGCAACGATACCCGCGAAGTGCTCAACACCTGTAAAGCGATCGTGGACGCACCGAAAGGATCGGTCGCCGCCTATGTGATCTCCATGGCGAAAACCCCATCCGACGTGCTGGGCGTTCACCTCCTGCTGAAAGAAGCGGGAATCGACTACGCCCTGCCGGTCGCCCCGCTGTTTGAAACTCTCGACGACCTGAACAACGCCAACGACGTGATGAGCCAGCTGCTGAACATCGACTGGTATCGCGGCTTTATTCAGGGCAAGCAGATGGTCATGATCGGCTATTCCGACTCCGCGAAAGATGCGGGCGTGATGGCGGCATCCTGGGCGCAGTATCAGGCGCAGGATGCACTGATCAAAACCTGCGAAAAAGCCGGTATCGAGCTGACCCTGTTCCACGGACGCGGTGGCTCAATTGGCCGTGGCGGCGCGCCAGCACACGCGGCACTGCTGTCGCAGCCGCCGGGAAGCCTGAAAGGCGGCCTGCGCGTGACCGAGCAGGGTGAGATGATCCGCTTCAAGTACGGCCTGCCGGAAGTGACCATCAGCAGCCTGTCGCTTTATACCAGCGCGATCCTGGAAGCCAACCTGCTGCCACCACCGGAGCCGAAAGCCTCCTGGTGCCACATCATGGACGAGCTGTCGGCTATCTCCTGCGATCTGTACCGCGGCTACGTACGTGAAAACAAAGATTTCGTGCCTTACTTCCGTTCAGCCACGCCTGAACAGGAACTGGGTAAACTGCCGCTGGGCTCACGTCCTGCAAAACGTCGCCCGACCGGCGGCGTAGAGTCTCTGCGTGCAATCCCGTGGATCTTTGCCTGGACGCAGAACCGTCTGATGCTGCCCGCCTGGCTGGGTGCCGGTGCCGCACTGCAAAAAGTGGTGGAAGACGGTAAACAGAGCGAGCTGGAGACCATGTGTCGCGACTGGCCGTTCTTCTCTACCCGTCTGGGAATGCTGGAGATGGTCTTCTCGAAAGCTGACCTCTGGCTGGCGGAATACTACGATCAGCGCCTGGTGAAGCCAGAGCTGTGGGCGCTGGGTAAAGAGCTGCGCGAACTGCTGGAAGGCGACATCAAAGTGGTGCTGGATATCGCCAACGACTCACACCTGATGGCGGACCTGCCGTGGATTGCCGAGTCTATCCAGCTGCGTAACATCTACACCGACCCGCTGAACGTCCTGCAGGCAGAGCTGCTGCACCGTTCGCGTCTGGCGGAAGAAGAAGGGAAAGAGCCAGATCCACGCGTTGAACAGGCGCTGATGGTGACGATTGCGGGCGTTGCGGCAGGTATGCGTAACACCGGCTAATGCTTTACGCCCGGCGGCGCTGCGCTTGCACAGGCCTACGATAAGTAGGCCGGGTAAGCGTTAGCGCCACCTGGCAAATTTCGGTAGTCACCTTATGCATTCCGATATCACCCAGATTTTGACTGACCTGGTGAACCGCACGTTACCGCTGGGTCAGATTCGTTTCTCAGCGCTGGCTGAACAGCATCCCCGAACCTCTCCCTGCCTCGGAATTACCCTTGGCACTCCCTGTGAGGCGTTTTTTTCTTTTTTTGGACAAATCACGCATCCTGCGCCTCACGTCCTGAGCATACATTTCGGTAAGCAGCAGCTTACAATCGAGCTACAGCGTGACAATGTGCTCTTACAACAACTCCAGGTTGCCCGACGTGGCCCGCGAACGGGGGCTTTTCTTCTGCAAACGCTCACCGAATTACAGATGCAGCCTGAGGAACAAGACACAGCAAAGCTGGTAGTTTTAAGCCTGCTCAGCCACTGCCGGGATCTGCTTGGAAGCGAAATTCACACCGACAGCCGCAGCCGGGCGCTGTTCGAAGCCGTTCGGAGCTATATCGAAGAAAATTATGCCTCTTTGTTAACTCGCGAATCCGTGGCACAGGCGTTCTACATCTCACCAAACTACCTTTCCCATCTATTCCAGAAAGTCGGCAGCGTCGGATTCAATGAATATTTAACAAAAACGCGCCTGGAACATGCGCGTCAGCTGCTGAAAGGCTACGATCTCAAAATTAAAGATATCGCCACACGCTGCGGATTTACGGACAGCAACTACTTTTGCCGTCTCTTTCGCAAGCACACCGAACGTTCCCCTTCCGAATATCGACGCCAGTACCACAGCCAGCTGATCGCCAAAAAGTAGCATTGTGATCGCTCTCTCACTTCGCTAAGGACATTACATTTGTCCAGTATTTGGCAAAATTGACCTGTATTCGCCGCGCCTGGGTGCGCCGTATCCTTTATTCAACCTTTCTGACTTAAGGAAAAATAATGGAACTGTACCTGGATACCGCCAACGTGGCGGAAGTAGAACGCCTGGCGCGCATCTTTCCCATCGTGGGCGTCACCACCAACCCGAGCATCATTGCCGCCAGCCGTGAATCCATCTGGGACGTGCTGCCGCGCCTGCAACAAGCCATCGGGCCGGAAGGCACGCTGTTTGCTCAAACCATGAGCCGCGATGCCGAAGGCATGGTGGCAGAAGCCAAACGTCTGAGTAACGCCATTCCGGGCATTGTGGTGAAAATCCCGGTGACGGCTCAGGGGCTTATCGCAATTAAAGCGTTGAAAAAAGAGGGGATAACCACACTGGGCACCGCCGTTTACAGCGCGGCGCAGGGCCTGCTCGCCGCACTCGCAGGGGCGAAATATGTCGCGCCGTATGTAAACCGCGTCGACGCGCAGGGCGGTGACGGCATTCGCATGGTTCAGGAACTGCAGTCCCTGCTGGAACTGCACGCGCCGGAAAGCAAGGTGCTGGTCGCCAGCTTCAAAACGCCGCGTCAGGCGCTGGACTGCCTGTTGGCAGGATGTGAAGCAATCACGCTTCCCTTAGACGTAGCGCAACACATGCTCGGCACACCGGCGGTAGAGTCAGCCATAGAGAAGTTCGAGCAGGACTGGAAAAACGCGTTTGGTAACCTCAACCTCTAAGGGAGAACTGTTATGGACCGTATCATTCAATCGCCGGGGAAATATATCCAGGGCGCTGACGTACTGACCCGTCTCGGCGACTATCTGAAACCGCTGGCCAACCGCTGGCTGGTCGTCGGCGATAAATTTGTGCTGGGTTTTGCCGAAGAAACCCTACGACAAAGTTTTAAAAAAGCTGAACTGCATGCCGAAATCGCGCCGTTTGGCGGCGAGTGTTCACAAAATGAAATCGATCGGCTGAAAAGACTGGCCGATAGCGCCGACTGCCTGGCGGTGCTGGGTATTGGGGGCGGGAAAACGCTGGATACCGCCAAAGCGCTGGCCCACTTTATGAACGTGCCGGTCGCCATTGCGCCGACTATTGCCTCCACCGACGCGCCGTGCAGCGCCCTTTCCGTTATTTACACCGACAGCGGCGAGTTCGATCGCTACCTGATGCTGCCGCACAACCCGAACATGGTCATTGTGGATACGAAAGTGGTAGCAGGTGCGCCTGCACGTCTGCTGGCCGCCGGGATTGGCGACGCGCTGGCGACCTGGTTTGAAGCACGCGCCTGCTCGCGCAGCGGTGCGACCACCATGGCCGGGGGTAAATGCACCCAGGCGGCACTGGCGCTCGCGGAGCTGTGCTACAACACGCTGGTTGAAGAGGGTGAAAAAGCGATGCTGGCGGCGGAGCAGCATGTGGTGACGCCTGCGCTGGAACGCATTATCGAAGCCAACACCTATCTCAGCGGCGTCGGCTTTGAAAGCGGCGGGCTGGCGGCGGCACACGCTATTCATAACGGTATGACGGCAGTGCCGGACGCGCATCACTTCTATCATGGGGAGAAAGTGGCGTTTGGTACCCTGACGCAGCTGGTGCTGGAAAATGCGCCGGTAGAAGAAATTGAAACCGTCGCGGCGCTTTGCCACAGCGTTGGGCTGCCAATCACGCTGGCACAGCTGAACATCAAAGAGGATATTCCGGCCAAAATGCGTCTGATTGCCGAAGCGTCCTGTGCGGAAGGAGAAACCATCCACAACATGCCCGGCGGCGTCACGCCGGATCAGGTCTATGCGGCACTGCTGGTGGCCGACCAGTATGGACAGCGATTCCTGCAGGAGTGGGAGTAATAAAAAAGCCGGGTGGCGCTGCGCTTACCCGGCCTACATGGCACTTTAATTTCCAGGCCGGGTAAGGCGTAGCCGCCACCCGGCACAAAGGTTACTTCACGTCAAACCGATCCAGATCCATGACCTTCGCCCATGCGGCAACGAAGTCGCGAACGAACTTCTCATGCGCATCATCGCTGGCGTAAACCTCTGCCAGCGCACGCAGGACGGCGTTAGAACCGAAGACCAGATCGGCGCGGGTGGCGGTATATTTCACCTCACCGCTGGCGCGATCGCTTCCGGCAAACAGCTCATTGGATTCGTCGGTCGCCTTCCACTGGGTGTTCATATCCAGCAGATTCACGAAGAAATCAGTGCTCAGCACGCCCTCACGGTTGGTGAACACGCCGTTCTTGCTGCCATCAAAGTTGGCACCCAGCACGCGCAGACCACCAATCAGCACCGTCAGCTCCGGCGCGGTCAGCGTCAGCTGTTGGGCTTTATCAATCAGCAGTGACTCCGTGGTGGACACATCCACCTGCGCACGGTAGTTGCGGAAGCCATCGGCAATCGGTTCGAGCAGGTTAAACATCTCGATATCCGTCTGATCCTGACGCGCATCCACACGGCCCGGCGTGAACGGCACGGTGACGTACACGCCCGCCGCTTTTGCGGCCTGCTCAACGCCTACCACGCCCGCCAGCACGATGATATCGGCCAGAGAGGCTTTGTTGGTGGTACGCTGGATAGCTTCGAGCGCCGGTAACGCGCGAACCGCCGCGGCGTTCACATCCCAGTCACGCTGAGGCGCCAGCGCCAGACGCGCGCCGTTGGCACCGCCACGTTTATCGCCGCCGCGGAAGGTCGATGCCGACGCCCAGGCCACAGAAACCAGCTCGCTGACGGACAGACCGGACGCCGCAATTTCCGCCTTCAGGCTTTCAATGTCTTCTTTGGTCGGATTGAATACCGCCTGCGGCAGCGGGTCCTGCCAAATCAGATCTTCTTTCGGCACTTCCGGGCCAAGGTAACGCGATTTTGGCCCCATATCACGGTGGGTCAGTTTGAACCACGCGCGCGCGAAGGCTTCGTTGAAGGCCTGCGGGTCGTTCAGGAAACGGCGGGAAATCTTTTCGAATTCCGGGTCAAAACGCAGCGTCAGGTCGGTGACCAGCATGGTCGGCTTGCGTTTTTTCGACGGGTCGAACGGATCGGGCATGATTTCCGGCGCATCAACGGCTTCAAACTGAATCGCCCCTGCCGGGCTGCGGGTCTGCACCCATTCGTATTTGAACAGGTTCTCGAAGAAGTAGTTGCTCCACTGCGTCGGGGTTTGTGACCAGATGACTTCCAGACCGGAGGTAATAGCATCAGCGCCCACGCCCGTGCCGTGCGTGCTGGCCCAGCCCAAGCCCTGCGCTTCAATTGGTGAGGCTTCCGGGTCAGTACCCACGTGGGTGGCTTCACCCGCGCCGTGAGTCTTGCCGAGGGTGTGACCGCCAGCAATCAGCGCCACGGTCTCTTCATCGTTCATGCCCATGTTGCCGAAGGTCGCGCGAATCGCTGCCGCCGCTGACAGTGGTTCACCGCTGGCGTTTGGCCCTTCCGGGTTCACGTAGATCAGGCCCATTTCGGTGGCGGCCAGAGGACGCTTCGCCAGCGCTTCCGGATCGCGGTGGGTCAGCCAGGCTTTTTCATCACCCCAGTTCACGTCCAGATCCGGTTCCCAGACGTCTTCACGCCCGGCACCGAAACCAAAGGTGCGGAAGCCCGAATTCTCCAGCGCCACGTTACCCGCGAGGATAAACAGGTCAGCCCAGGAGATTTTTTGTCCGTATTTTTTCTTGATGGGCCACAGCAGACGGCGCGCTTTATCCAGGCTCACGTTATCCGGCCAGGAGTTCAGCGGCGCAAAGCGCTGTTGACCGCGTCCAGCCCCGCCGCGCCCGTCAACGGAGCGATAGGTACCCGCGCCGTGCCACGCCATGCGGATAAACAGGCCCGCGTAGCTGCCCCAGTCGGCTGGCCACCACGGCTGAGAGTCGGTTAAGAGTGCTTTAAGGTCGCCTTTAAGGGCAGAGTAATCAAGTTTGCTGAATTCTTTGCGGTAGTCGAAGTCTTCACCCAGCGGGTTCGAACGATTGGAATGTTGGTTAAGAAGATCGATGCGGAGTTGTTTTGGCCACCAGTCGCGGCTGCCTGTACCTGCGCCCGCGCTGTGATCGACGCCGCCCTGATGGAACGGGCATTTGCCGACTGATGCCGCTTTATTGGTCTCGTCTGACGTGCTCATCGCTATGCTCCCTTTTACAGTGTTACCGTTACGATATACGCCCTTGTTGATAAGGTATAGTTGAGATAACCCACAGATTCGATAGTTAAATCCGTTTAATTTCCCATGGAAAATACATGAGTTTTGTACGTCAAAGGCAGCATTGCTGATATGGCAGGAAAATAAAACCCTTATAAATCAAAAAACCCTCCGAAGAGGGCTCTTTTTTGTTACACGCCTGGTCTAACGCCGAGCGTGTGGCATATGGCGTAACTCATCTCAGCACGGTTCAGCGTGTAGAAGTGGAAATCCTTCACCCCTTCACGACTTAAGATCTTCACCATGTCCATCGCGATGTTTGCGCCCACCAGCTTGCGTGTTTCCGGGTCATCGTCCAGCCCCTCGTACATTTTAGACATCCAGAGCGGAATACGCACATTGGTCATATCAGCAAATTTCTTCGCCTGCTTGAAGTTAGAGACCGGCAGAATACCCGGGATAATTTCAACGTCGATGCCCGCGGAAACGCAGCGGTCACGGAAGCGCAGATAGCTTTCGACATCAAAGAAGAACTGGGTAATGGCGCGGTTCGCGCCGGCATCCACCTTACGCTTGAGGTTAAGCAGATCCGCCTGGGCGCTTTTCGCTTCCGGATGAACCTCAGGATAGGCGGCAACGGAGATATCAAAGTCAGCCACGCCCTTCAACAGCCCGACCAGATCGGCGGCATACATGTCCGGCTTACCGCTGCCCGGCGGCAGATCGCCGCGCAGCGCAACAATATGCCGAATGCCGTTATTCCAGTAATCCTGGGCGATGGCACGCAGCTCGTCGCGGGTGGCGTCGATACAGGTGAGATGCGGCGCCGCTTCCAGACCGGTACGATCTTTGATGCCTTTAATGATGCTGTGGGTACGGTCACGCTCGCCGGAGTTCGCACCGTAGGTCACGGAGACAAACTTCGGTTTCAGGCTGCTGAGACGATCGATAGAACTCCACAGGGTTTGCTCCATTTCACTGGTGCGCGGCGGGAAAAATTCAAAAGAGACGTTAATCTGGCCGTTTACTTCGGCCAGGCTCTGGTTCAGTGCTTCCCGCTGGTTGGCGTGAAAAAAGCTCATACCCTACCCCTATCAATCGCGTGTCATTGTCTGTTGTGTTGTGAACTTCTATACGTTTAGACGTCCAGATGTAAAAATGACGGAAAAGCGGAGGGACGTCAATAGAAATAATCAACAATAACGGTGAGGTTTGCTCAGGGAAGATGAGGGAAATTCATGATAGGGGTGAGTGCATCAGACCGCACTCACCCTAACCCTCTCCCACAGGGAGAGGGAAATTGAGTTTTTACAGCAGCTTAGCCAGACGGTTGATGTCGGACTGGATGGCCCCGGCAGTAACGTCGCGCCCGGCGCCCGGGCCGCGGATCACCAGCGGGTTATCGCGGTACCAGCGGCTTTCGATGGCGAAGACGTTATCGCACGGCAGCAGCGCCGCCAGCGGATGTTCAGGGCGCACCGCCTCGACACCGACTCGCGCTTTTCCGTTGGCCTCAAAACGTGCCACGTAGCGCAGCACCAGCCCCATCTCGTTTGCGGCTTCCAGACGCTGCACCATCTGCTCGTTAAGCTCTTCCCCATTTTCAAAGAAATGGTCCACAGAACCTTCTTCACAGCCGGCAGGCACCAGCGACTCGACGCGGACGGAATCCGGTTCGATGTCATAACCCGCTTCACGCGCCAGGATCACCAGCTTGCGCATCACGTCTTTACCGGAGAGGTCAACGCGCGGATCGGGTTCCGTTAAGCCCTGCTGCCACGCCTGATCCACCAGGTCGGTGAACGGTACGGTGCCGTCAAACTGCAGGAACAGCCAGGAGAGCGTACCGGAGAAGATACCGCTCAGCGCCAGAATGCTGTCACCGCTTTCAATCAGGTCGCGCACGGTGTGGTTTACCGGCAGGCCCGCACCCACGGTGGCGTTATACAGCCAGTGACGGCCGGTTTTTTCAAACGCGTCGTGGATCTGGCGGTATTTGTCGGTGCTGCTCGCCCCCGCCAGCTTGTTGGCGCTGATGACGTGGAAACCGTGGCTGGCGAAATCAAGATACTGATCGGCAAGCTGTTCGCTGGCGGTAACGTCCAGCACCACCAGATCGTCATACGGGTGTGCACGCATCCACAGGAACAGCGACTCTTCATCCTGCTCGACGGCTTCATCATTAAAGAAGGCAAGCGCGCGGCTGGCATCCAGCCCTTCGTAGTTCAGCAGGCTGCGGCGGCTGTCCACCACGCCTGCGAGAATGAATTCGAACCCGGTACGCGCCGAAAGCGTGACCTGTTCGCGGGCAAACAGCTCCAGCCAGCGGGAACCGATGTTGCCTTTACCAAACAGCACCAGGCCGATGCGTTTTTCCGCGCGGAACAGGGAGGTATGCAGACCCTGAATCAGGCTTTCGGTTGGCCCTTTGCGCAGAACGGCAACCAGGCTAATACCCTCTTCCGACTGCCAGGTGAACTCCACCGGCTGGCCTTTCAGCTGCTGCCAGAAGCGGTGGCAGTGCAGCGGGTTACGGGTGACGCCCGCGCCCACCATCGCCACCAGCGCCAGCCCCTGACGCAGGCGAAGCTCGCCCGGCAGACCGGCTTCATCCAGAATTTTCAGGGCGCTGTCCGCCACTTCTGCGGTATAGCAGAACTGCAGCAGCTGGCGGTCATTGTGAACACCCACGGCCAGCGGACGCACCTGGGCGCGTTTCAGGATCGTGTCGATCTCTTTATGCGCCAGTTTGAAGTCCTGGCCCGCAGGCACCTGGAACTCAATCAGGCAGATGTCGTCGTGGCTGGTGACAATACGCGCCCCGGTGCCGGACGCCAATACGCGTTCAATACGGGTAGAGCCTTGATCCGGGGTATAGCTGCAGCGCAGCTGGAGGTCGATATCGCTGCCGGAAACCGGCTGCAGCGTGCGCGCGTGCAGCACCGGCGCGGCCAGACGCGCCAGCTCGCTGGCTTCATCCAGGCGCAGCAGCGGCAGCAGGCAGGCATCTTTTACTTTGCGCGGGTCCGCGCTGTAAACACCGGCCACGTCGCTCCAGATGGTGACGCGGGACACGCCCGCCAGCGCACCGATTTGCGTTGCCGAGTAGTCGGAGCCGTTACGGCCCAGCAGCACGGTTTCACCCGCGTTGCTGCGGCTGATAAAGCCGGTAACCACAATGCGTTTGCCCGGATGCTGCACCAGCAGCTGTTGCAGCAGCGGGTAGGACAGGCCTTCATCCACCTGTGGCTGCGCGGCGCGTTCGGCGCGCAGGAAATCACGCGCGTCGAGCCAGGCGGCATCCACGCCAAGGTGTTGCAGAACCGCAGCCATCAGGCGTGCGGACCACACTTCACCGTGCCCCACCACTTCGGCATACACCGCATCGGTAATGCCGCTATCCAGCAGGGCGGCCAGACGCTCAAGGTCATGCGTGAAGGCGCTGATCAGCCCGTCCGCTACGTCCGCAGGCAGCAAGCCAGCAATCAGCTCGCTCTGGTAACGACGTAAGGACTGTTGCACCTGATGCGCAGAAAGGCGATCGGTCTGGCTCAGTTTCAGCCAGCTAATCAACTGGTTGGTGGTGCTGCCCGCCGCCGAGACAACCATCATGTCACCCGGCTGTGAATATTCCGTCATGATCCCTGCGACACGCAGGTAACATTTCACATCAGCAAGACTACTACCACCAAACTTGTGCAGTTGACGACCCTTCGCCCCTGCCTGCGCTATCACACTCATGATTACCCCTTGGCTGCGATCCGGAAGCCATTTTCCAGATCGGCAATTAAATCTTCAGAATCTTCAATACCGGTTGAGATCCGCAGCAGCGTCTCAGAAATACCGGCGGCGGCACGTGCTTCGGGTGCCATTCCTGCGTGCGTCATGGTCGCGGCGTGGGAGATCAAGCTTTCAACCCCACCTAAGGATTCCGCCAGCGTAAACAATGACAGCCCGCTCAGGAAGCGACGCAGCGTTTGCTCGTCACCGTCCAGTTCAAAACTTAACATCGCGCCAAACCCTTTCTGCTGGCGCGCGGCAATCTCGTGCCCCTGATTTTCCGGCAGCGACGGGTGATACAGCTTCTTCACCAGCGGCTGGGTTTTCAGGAAGTCGACAATCGCCTGAGCATTGCGCTGCGCCACGTCCATGCGCGGCGACAGCGTGCGGATACCGCGCAACAGCAGGTAGCTGTCGAAGGCGCCTGCGGTGACGCCAATATTATTGGCCCACCATGCCAGTTCGGTGACAACATCCGGATCTTTGGCAATCACCACGCCTGCTACCACGTCAGAATGGCCGTTCAGATATTTAGTGCATGAATGCAATACCAGATCGGCACCCAGTGCGAGTGGGTTCTGAAGGGCCGGACTGAGGAACGTATTATCCACTACACTTATCGCTCCCGCATCCCTTGCAAGCTGACAAATTTTCGCAATATCGACAACGCGCAACAATGGATTGCTTGGACTTTCTACCAGAACCAGCTTCGGTTTCTCTGCCAGCGCCTGTTTCAACGCCTGTTCGTCGTTTTGATCGACAAACAATACGCGATAGCAGCCGCGTTTCGCCAGGCTATCAAACAGGCGATAGCTGCCGCCGTAGCAATCGTGCGGCGCAACCAGCAGGTCGCCTGGTTTCAGGAACACGGTGGTCACCAGGTGAATGGCGGACATCCCCGTGTTGGTTAACACAGCACCTGCGCCACCTTCCAGTTCGGCCAGCGCACGCTGGGTCACGTCACGCGTAGGGTTGCCACGACGCGAGTAATCATGCGCGCGGGGTTCATTAAATCCGGTGAAGTTGTAAGTACTGGAAAGATGAATGGGCGGGACAACGCAGCCGTACTGCTCGTCATCATTTAATCCGCTACGCACTGCGATAGTGGCCTGTTTACGCGTCATGGTGAGGGCTTCCTGGCGAATGAGGTGAAAAGTCAGGCACCAGAGTAAACACTGAAAGTATGGACGTCAATACATCTGGACATCTAAACTTCTTTGCGTATAGATTGAGCAATGCGCAAATAGCCGTTAAAATTATATGCTTTAGTGCACGCTGCAGCGGCAATATCCGTGCCACGGTATCGTCTCTACGGTAAACTAGGCAAGATTGCGGTTCAAAACGGGTGGTTACCGGTTTTGCACCTTTAAATAAATGACTGAGAGGATTAAAGGTATCTCATGGCTGAATGGAGCGGCGAATATATCAGCCCATACGCTGAGCACGGTAAGAAGAGTGAGCAAGTAAAGAAAATTACGGTTTCCATTCCTCTGAAGGTGTTGAAGATCCTCACCGATGAACGTACGCGTCGTCAGGTGAATAACCTGCGCCACGCAACCAACAGCGAACTGCTGTGCGAAGCGTTTCTGCATGCGTTTACCGGTCAACCGTTGCCGAACGATGACGATCTGCGCAAAGAGCGTAGTGACGAAATCCCGGAAGAGGCGAAAGTAATCATGCGTGAACTGGGTATTGACCCGGAGACGTGGGAATACTAACTGCGGTGTGATCCCGCTGAGGTGACTCAGCGGGATAGTTTTTAGAAGTTGTAGCCTAAACCCACGCGCAGACGCGTCTGGCGATCGTCGCTGGTGGCGGTGTTATAGCCGGAAGAGACATTGCCCACCTCGATAAACGGGATCCACGAGTCGATGTTATACGCCACGCGGAAGTTATATTCGTAATCTTCTTTTTTATTGTTATACAGGTCTTCGTTATCGGCGAATTTATAAATGCCGTTTAACTCGAACATCCAGCTATCAATATTATAACCCAGCCACACTTCCGGACGATAAACCATACGGTCATCTTTACCGTCAGCATTACGGCGAGTGTACTCCGTACGATAACGAAACGCCGTCCACCAGCTGTCATTAATATTATACTGTACGCGCAGATAAGGCTTATAGATGGCCATGTCATCACCCATTTCAACGGCGACGCCCGGCTGCCATATAAAACCTTGCCAGGTAAATTGATAGCTTGCGGTATATTCGTTGCTGTTACTTTCCATATTATTAAGCGCGTCGTTAGACTGCTTGTTATCGGAGCGCGATACCGCCTCAACCGCTACGCCAAAGCCGGTGCCAAAGCGGTGTGACATGTATACACGGTCATAGTTACGCCCATCGTCGTAATACTCGTGTCGGTAATCCACATATCCCGCCTGCGCCGCGCACGATATTAACGGAAGCACAAATAAGACTTGCTTCAATTTCATAACAGTTCCCTCGAAGTAAATGCGCCCTGAAAGCCACCTTGTCGTAATGGCTAATAAGAATGTATGACGGGCGAAGTGTAATTTTACGAAACGAGAGAAACCTTTTAATTTTTGACACACTCATTAAAAGGTGGCAAAGAATTAAAGAAATGAGAGATGCAGTTCACTATCCGTTAAAGAATACATCAGACAAATATTTTAATACAATGATGCGTAATTAATTATTTTAGATAAAAATATCCAGGTGTGATTTATTCAGAAGGGATATAACAGGCACAAAAAAACCGCCCGTAGGCGGTTTTTTCTGGATGCTTATTTAGCGCCCGGGATGCTGAAACGCTTGTTGAAGCGGTCAACACGGCCACCGGTTGCAACATCACGCTGCTTACCAGTGTAGAACGGGTGGCATTTGCCGCACACGTCCAGGTTCAGATCGTGACCCACGGTAGAGCGGATCTGGATAGAGTTACCGCAAGAACAGTTTGCAGTAATCATTTCGTATTTCGGGTGAATATCTTTTTTCATGGGAGAACCTCAGTTAAGGCCGCGTCGCTCTTCCAGCCCTAACGCCAGACACCACGCGATGTTGATTGTAAGTTCTTTGGCGTAAAGTACACCAAAGGCGGCGAATCATACAGAATTTGACCAACGTATGCAAACTGATCCGCACGCCGCTTTTACTAATGTGTATACTAACGCGCCACTTTTCAAGTCAGGAAGATTCGATGCCCGTCGCTCACGTTGCCCTGCCCGTTCCGCTTCCCCGCACCTTTGACTATCTGCTGCCCGACAGTATGAACGCCAAAGCTGGCTGCCGCGTGACCGTGCCGTTTGGCAAACAGCAGCGCGTGGGGATCGTTGTCTCCGTCAGCGATAAAAGCGAACTGCCGCTTAACGAACTGAAATCGGTCGTTGAGGCGCTGGACAGCGAGCCTGTTTACTCCACCAGCACCTGGCGACTGCTGCTGTGGGCGGCAGATTATTATCATCACCCGATTGGCGACGTCCTGTTCCACGCCCTGCCAATGATGCTGCGTCAGGGCAAAAGCGCCAGCCACGCGCCGATGTGGTACTGGTTTGCCACGGAGGAAGGCCAGGCCGTCGACATCAACAGCCTGAAGCGTTCGCAGAAACAGCAGCAGGCGCTGGCGGCGCTGCGTCAGGGGAAAATCTGGCGGCATCAGGTCGACGAGCTTGAGGTCAGCGAAACGGCGCTACAGGCATTGAGAAAGAAAGGGCTGAGCGACCTGGCAAGCGAAGCGCCTGCCCTTTACGACTGGCGGGAAAATTTCTCCGTTTCAGGGGATCGCCTGCGTTTGAATACCGAGCAGGCCACCGCGGTAGGCGCGATTCATAGCGCCTCCGATCATTTCTCTGCCTGGCTGCTGGCGGGGGTCACCGGTTCCGGCAAGACCGAAGTTTACCTGAGCGTGCTGGAAAACGTGCTCGCGCAGGGCAAGCAGGCGCTGGTGATGGTGCCGGAAATTGGACTGACGCCGCAAACCATCGCCCGATTCCGCGAGCGCTTTAACGCGCCGGTTGAGGTTCTGCACTCCGGCCTGAACGACAGCGAGCGCCTCAGCGCCTGGTTGAAAGCGAAAAACGGCGAAGCGGCGATTGTGATTGGCACCCGTTCGTCGCTGTTCACGCCGTTTAAAAATCTTGGCGTAATCGTGATCGACGAAGAGCACGACAGCTCCTATAAACAGCAGGAAGGCTGGCGCTATCACGCCCGCGATCTGGCCGTCTACCGCGCGCACAGCGAGCAAATTCCTATTGTATTGGGATCCGCCACGCCTGCGCTCGAAACGCTGCACAACGTGCGCCAGCGTAAATACCACATGCTGCGCCTGACGCGCCGGGCAGGGAATGCCCGCCCGGCCATTCAGCACGTGCTGGATCTGAAAGGTCAGCAGGTTCAGGCGGGGCTAGCGCCTGCGCTGATTACCCGCATGCGCCAGCATTTGCAGGCGGGTAATCAGGTCATTCTGTTCCTCAACCGTCGCGGGTTTGCCCCCGCCCTGCTGTGCCACGACTGCGGCTGGATTGCCGAGTGCCCGCGCTGTGATCACTACTACACCTTCCATCAGGCCCAGCGGCATTTGCGCTGCCACCACTGCGACAGCCAGCGTCCGGTGCCGCGCCAGTGCCCGTCATGTGGTTCAACGCATATTGTGCCGGTCGGTCTGGGGACGGAACAGCTGGAACAGGCGCTTGGGCCCTTCTTCCCGGACGTGCCGATTTCGCGTATCGACCGGGACACCACCAGCCGCAAAGGCGCGCTGGAACAACAGCTGGCGGAAGTGCATCGCGGCGGCGCGCGCATCCTGATTGGCACCCAGATGCTGGCCAAGGGCCACCACTTCCCGGACGTGACGCTGGTCGCCCTGCTGGACGTGGACGGCGCGCTGTTCTCGGCAGATTTCCGCTCCGCCGAGCGCTTCGCCCAGCTTTACACCCAGGTAGCCGGACGCGCAGGACGCGCCGGTAAACAGGGCGAAGTAGTGCTGCAAACACACCACCCGGAGCACCCGCTGCTGCAAACCCTTCTGCACAAAGGCTATGACGCCTTTGCCGAGCAGGCGCTGGCCGAACGCCAGACCATGCAGTTGCCGCCGTGGACCAGCCACGTCATCATCCGCGCGGAAGATCATAACAACCAGCAGGCGCCACTTTTCCTGCAGCAGTTGAGAAACCTCCTGCAGGCCAGCCCGCTGGTGGATAACCAGCTGTGGATTTTGGGCCCGGTGCCTGCCCTCGCGCCAAAACGCGGCGGCCGTTTCCGCTGGCAGATCTTGCTCCAGCACCCCTCGCGTATTCGTCTTCAGCATATCGTCAGCGGCGCGCTGGTGCTGATTAACACCCTGCCAGAAGCGCGAAAAGTGAAGTGGGTCCTGGACGTCGACCCTATCGAAGGCTGAAGCTGGATCGAAAAATTTAACGCTCCTCACACTTTTTATGAAAATTCTGTAACCGATTCCATTAACTATCTGTAAAAATGGTGATGTCAGAAGTTCGGTGTTCAGGCGAGGAGAAGACGTTGAAGTCCAGGAAAGAGGTTGCGACTGCGACCATGAAAGACGTTGCCCAGAAAGCACAGGTCTCTACGGCAACAGTATCCCGCGCATTAATGAACCCGGATAAAGTCTCCCAGGCGACCCGTAACCGGGTGGAGCAGGCTGCGCTTGAAGTGGGCTATTTTCCGCAGGCGATGGGGCGTAACGTCAAACGCAACGAGTCGCGCACCATCCTGGTGATTGTGCCGGACATCTGTGACCCTTTCTTTAGCGAGATTATCCGCGGTATTGAAGTCACCGCGGCGGAACAGGGGTATCTGGTGCTGATTGGCGACTGCGCCCACCAGAACCAGCAGGAAAAAACCTTCATCGACCTCATTATCACCAAGCAGATCGACGGCATGCTGCTGCTTGGCTCTCGCCTGCCGTTTGATGCCAGCATCGAAGAGCAGCGTAATTTACCGCCGATGGTCATGGCCAACGAGTTTGCTCCAGAGCTGGAACTGCCGACGGTCCATATCGATAACCTTACCGCCGCGTTCAACGCCGTAAACTATCTCCAGGAGCTGGGGCATAAGCGTATTGGCTGCATCGCCGGGCCGGAAGAGATGCCGCTGTGTCATTACCGTTTGCAGGGCTACGTTCAGGCGCTGCGCCGGACCGGCGTCACCGTCGATCCGCACTACATTGCACGCGGTGATTTTACCTTCGCTGCGGGTGGACAGGCGCTGGAGAAACTTCTGGACCTGCCTGAGCCGCCAACCGCCGTATTTTGTCACAGCGACGTGATGGCGCTGGGCGCATTATCGTATGCCAAACGCCGCGGTCTTCGCATACCGAAAGATTTATCCATCATCGGATTCGATAATATTTCGCTTTCGGAATTTTGCGATCCGCCGCTCTCAACGGTCGCTCAGCCGCGCTACCAGATCGGCCGCGAAGCGATGCTGCTTCTGCTGGATCAGCTTCACGGTCAAACAGTTAGCAGCGGATCACGGTTGCTGGACTGCGAACTGATCGTCCGCGGCACGACCCAGGCATTGACTTAAAGTAAACGTCTTTCGGATACCCTTATCTGGTCAAAGCCCCGCCGCTTAAGTAACATGGCGGACTGACGAACGAATAAATACAGCGAAACGATAGTGGCACAACGAGATTATGTACGTCGCGGCCAGCCGGCACCTTCGCGACGCAAAAAGAGTAGCTCAAGAAAAAAGCAACGTAACCTGCCTGCTGTCTCGCCAGCAATGGTCGCTATTGCTGCGGCTGTAGTCGTCGCCTTTATTGGTGGCCTGTACTTTATCACGCACCATAAAAAAGAAGAGTCCGAGGCGCTTCAGGCCAGTAAAGTCGCCGGAAATGGCCTCCCTCCGAAGCCTGAAGAGCGCTGGCGCTATATCAAAGAGCTGGAGAGCCGTCAGCCTGGGGTGCGTGCGCCAACCGAACCTTCTGCGGGTGGTGAAGTGCAGAATGCGAATCAGCTGACGGATGAACAGCGTCAGCTGCTAGCACAAATGCAGGCCGATATGCGCCAGCAGCCTACGCAGCTGAACGAAGTGCCGTGGAATGAGCAGACGCCGGAACAGCGTCAGCAAACGCTGCAGCGTCGCCAGGCACAACAGCAGATTCAGCAGCAACAGCAGTGGGCGCAAACTCAGCCGGTACAGCAGCCTAAGGCACAGCCGCGGGTCACGGAACAGCCGTATCAGCAGCCGACGCGTACGGTGCAGTCTCAGCCTGCCCAGCAGCAGCCTAAAACGCAGCCGCAGAAGCAGGCGGCTCAGCCGTATCAGGATCTGCTCCAGACGCCAGCGCATACCACCGCCCAGCAGCCGAAAACGCAGCAGGCCGCGCCGGTAACGAAAGAGACCGAAGCGCCGAAGCAGACGGCGGAGAAAAAAGACGAACGTCGCTGGATGGTACAGTGCGGTTCGTTCAAAGGTGCGGAGCAGGCGGAAACGGTGCGCGCGCAGCTGGCCTTTGAAGGGTTTGATTCGCGTATTACCACCAATAACGGCTGGAATCGCGTGGTGATTGGTCCGGTCAAAGGCAAAGAAAATGCCGATGGCACCCTTTCTCGTTTGAAAATCGCCGGTCACACAAACTGCATTCGACTCGCCTCCGGGGGTTGAAACCCCCAAATTCCCCCCCATCTATCATTTAATTCAGCCCTGAGCACAGGCTCAGGGCTTCTGTTTCCCGATTCTGTAACCAGGGGGTCTGCTCGTGACAACAATAGTAAGTGTACGCCGTAACGGCCATGTGGTAATCGCCGGTGATGGCCAGGCCACGCTGGGTAATACCGTCATGAAAGGCAACGTGAAGAAAGTGCGTCGTCTCTACAACGACAAAGTGATCGCCGGCTTTGCAGGCGGCACGGCGGATGCTTTCACGCTGTTTGAACTGTTTGAACGTAAACTGGAAATGCACCAGGGTCATCTGGTGAAAGCCGCCGTTGAGCTGGCGAAAGACTGGCGTACCGACCGCATGCTGCGCAAGCTCGAAGCGCTGCTGGCGGTCGCCGATGAGACCGCATCGCTTATCATCACCGGTAACGGTGACGTGATTCAGCCGGAAAATGACCTGATTGCCATCGGCTCTGGCGGCCCTTATGCCCAGGCTGCTGCCCGCGCGCTGTTGGAAAATACCGACATGAACGCGCGTGATATCGCGGTGAAGGCGTTGGATATTGCAGGTGATATCTGCATCTATACCAACCACAACCACACCATCGAAGAATTGACCTCCAAAGCGTAAGGATCTCCCATGTCTGAAATGACCCCACGCGAAATTGTCAGCGAACTGAACAAACACATTATCGGCCAGGATAACGCCAAGCGCTCCGTGGCTATCGCCCTGCGTAACCGCTGGCGTCGTATGCAGCTTGACGAAGAACTGCGCCACGAAGTTACGCCGAAAAACATTCTGATGATCGGCCCGACCGGCGTCGGTAAAACCGAAATCGCCCGTCGTCTGGCGAAGCTGGCTAACGCGCCGTTCATCAAAGTTGAAGCCACCAAGTTCACCGAAGTGGGCTATGTGGGTAAAGAAGTGGACTCCATCATCCGCGATCTGACCGACTCGGCGATCAAAATGGTGCGCGTCCAGGCGATTGAGAAAAACCGCTATCGCGCGGAAGAGATGGCCGAAGAGCGCATTCTCGACGTGCTGATCCCGCCAGCAAAAAACAACTGGGGTCAGGCTGAACAGCAGGCGGAACCGTCTGCTGCACGTCAGGCGTTCCGCAAAAAACTGCGTGAAGGCCAGCTGGATGACAAAGAGATTGAGATCGATCTCGCTGCCGCGCCAATGGGTGTGGAAATCATGGCGCCTCCGGGCATGGAAGAGATGACCAGCCAGCTGCAGTCCATGTTCCAGAACCTGGGCGGTCAGAAGCAAAAAGCGCGTAAGCTGAAAATCAAAGACGCGATGAAGCTGCTGATTGAAGAAGAAGCGGCGAAGCTGGTGAACCCGGAAGAGCTGAAGCAGGACGCTATCGACGCGGTTGAGCAGCACGGTATCGTGTTTATCGACGAAATCGACAAAATTTGTAAGCGCGGCGGCAACAGCTCCGGCCCGGACGTGTCCCGCGAAGGCGTTCAGCGCGACCTGCTGCCGCTGGTTGAAGGCTGCACCGTCTCCACCAAGCACGGCATGGTGAAAACGGACCACATCCTGTTTATCGCATCAGGTGCCTTCCAGGTTGCCAGCCCGTCGGATCTGATCCCGGAACTGCAGGGCCGTCTGCCTATCCGCGTTGAGCTGCAGGCGCTGACCACCGAAGATTTCGAACGTATCCTGACCGAGCCAAACGCCTCTGCCACCGTACAGTACAAAGCGCTGATGGCGACCGAAGGCGTGAACCTCGAGTTCACCGAAGACGGCATCAAACGTATTGCCCAGGCTGCATGGCAGGTGAACGAAACCACCGAAAACATCGGTGCGCGTCGTCTGCATACCGTGCTGGAACGCCTGGTGGAAGATATCTCTTACGACGCGAGCGACCTGAACGGTCAAACCGTTACCATTGACGCAGAATATGTGAGTAAACATCTGGATGCGTTAGTGGCAGATGAAGATCTGAGCCGTTTTATCCTATAATCGCGGTTACTGGATTCTCATCACGTTTAATGGGGGCTAATGCCCCCATTTTTATTGGCTAAATACTTATGACTGACATCAGCCGTACGCAGGCGTGGCTCGAAAGTCTGCGCCCTAAAACACTCCCTCTGGCCTTCGCCGCGATTATCGTCGGCACGGCGCTTGCCTGGTGGCAGGGTTATTTCGATCCGCTGGTCGCCGCGCTGGCATTGATTACCGCCGGCCTGCTGCAAATTCTCTCCAACCTCGCCAACGACTACGGCGACGCGGTGAAAGGCAGCGACAAACCTGACCGTATCGGGCCGCTGCGGGGAATGCAAAAAGGGGTGATTACCCAGGCGCAGATGAAGCGCGCGTTGATTATCACCGTGGTGCTGATCTGTTTATCGGGTCTGGCGCTGGTGACGGTGGCGTCTAAGACTCCCAGCGATTTCATTGGTTTTCTGGTGCTGGGCTTATTGGCCATTATCGCGGCCATCACCTATACCGTCGGCACGCGACCTTACGGTTATATTGGGCTCGGTGATATCTCGGTACTGGTGTTCTTCGGCTGGCTGAGCGTCATGGGAAGCTGGTACTTACAGGCGCATACGGTGATTCCTGCCCTGTTCCTGCCTGCGACCGCCTGCGGCCTGCTGGCGACAGCGGTGCTCAACATCAACAACCTGCGCGACATCGACAGCGATCGCGAGAACGGTAAAAACACCCTGGCGGTCCGTCTGGGGCCAGTGAATGCGCGTCGCTACCATGCCTGCCTGCTGATGGGGGCCCTGGTCTGCCTGGCGTTGTTTAACCTGATTTCCCTGCACAGTCTGTGGGGCTGGCTGTTTGTGCTTGCCGCGCCGCTGCTGATTAAGCAGGCCCGTTTTGTGATGCGTGAACGTAGCCCGGCCGCCATGCCACCGATGCTGGAGCGAACCGTAAAAGGCGCGCTGCTGACTAACCTGTTGTTCGTCATCGGGATTGTCTTAAGCCAGACGCTCAGTTAGCTGACAAATATCAATTAACAATTGATGATTTTGCCAACAACGCATTTCGCACGATATACTGAACACATTCGCAGCAACTGAGCGTTAAACCTATGAAATACGATACCTCCGAGCTTTGTGACATCTACCAGGAAGATGTCAACGTCGTTGAACCGCTGTTCTCCAACTTTGGTGGGCGGTCGTCGTTTGGCGGACAGATCGTCACGGTGAAATGTTTCGAGGATAACGGGTTGTTGTACGATCTGCTCGAACAGAACGGCCGCGGCCGCGTACTGGTGGTCGATGGCGGCGGTTCCGTGCGGCGCGCATTGATTGATGCTGAGCTGGCCGGTATTGCCGTGCAGAACGAGTGGGAAGGCCTTGTGGTGTACGGTTCCGTGCGTCAGGTGGACGATCTGGAAGACCTCGATATCGGGATTCAGGCCATCGCGGCCATACCGGTAGGGGCGGCGGGTGACGGTATCGGCGAAAGCGACGTGCGCGTTAACTTCGGCGGCGTGACCTTCTTCTCCGGCGACCATCTCTACGCCGATAATACCGGCATTATCCTTTCCGAAGATCCGCTGGATATCGAGTAATAAAACCGTAAGCGTGTACCATAAAAAAACCGCCAACAGCAATGTGGCGGTTTTTTTGTCCCTCGGGATTCGCGGTCCGTTGGGAAGTCTTACAGACTAACACCAAGGAACTTCATCATACTCTCGTCTAAACCTTGGGCAACTCTTCAGAACCTTTATAAAAGCCTAATTGTGTTAGCGATAAATATAAAAAAAGCCGGGTAGCGGCATCGCCTTACCCGGCCTGTTCAGTTCATCCCAATGGGAATCAGACTTCTTCCATACGTCCCAGCAGCGCCTGCAGGCGATCCTGCCAGCCGTTCTGCTGTTCGCGCAGCTGGTTGTTTTCGCGCTCCAGTTCTTCGCGGCTGTGCTGCGCGTTCTGTACTTCCTGCGCCAGGCTGTTGTTCTTCTCTTTCAGCTCTTCAATTTCCATCTGCAGCAGGGTGATGGTGTCAATCGCCTGCTGTACTTTCGATTCCAGTTTCTCAAACACTTCTAAAGACATGATGCTACCTCTCCTGAATTGCAAGGCGACGCTTTAACATAAACGCGCACGACATATACCGTCGATTGTATGGAGCGCGGCGCTCTGTGTCCAGCGACACACCGCGCAGATCGCGGTTTGCAACACTTTTAGGTCTGGTCCTGGTGCGTTCGCGTCATATCCCCCTAAATTGTTAACTCATTCGTTAATGAAATGATTCAGCTCTCATTCCTGTACCGATCCTGTACTGCTGTAAAAATGTGCTTTATGGCGCGAAAACGCTCATTTTATTGACACAGACCACACATTTTGATTTCGATATTTCTCGTTTTTGCTCGTTAACGATAAATTAACACTATGTCTACAGGGCATCGTGGCTGTCACGGGCGGCCATGCTAACAATAAACATCAATTTCTTCAGGATTCCGATTATGAGTCAGACATCAACCTTAAAAGGCCAGTGCATTGCCGAGTTCCTTGGTACCGGGTTGTTGATATTCTTCGGAGTGGGCTGTGTCGCTGCACTGAAAGTGGCGGGTGCCAGTTTTGGTCAGTGGGAAATCAGTATCATCTGGGGTCTGGGCGTGGCGATGGCCATCTACCTGACTGCAGGGGTTTCTGGTGCACATCTTAACCCGGCGGTGACTATCGCACTGTGGCTGTTCGCGTGCTTCGACGGACGCAAAGTTGTTCCTTTCATTCTTTCTCAGTTTGCCGGCGCGTTTTGCGCAGCGGCGTTAGTTTACGGGCTTTATTACAATCTTTTCATCGACTTCGAACAGACGCATCATATGGTGCGCGGCAGTGTCGAAAGTCTGGATCTGGCAGGCATCTTCTCAACCTATCCAAACCCGCATATCAATTTTGTGCAGGCGTTCGCAGTTGAAATGGTGATTACCGCTATTCTGATGGGCGTTATCCTGGCGCTGACCGACGACGGAAACGGCATTCCGCGCGGCCCGCTGGCCCCTCTGCTGATTGGCCTTCTGATTGCGGTGATTGGCGCTTCCATGGGCCCGCTGACCGGCTTCGCGATGAACCCGGCACGTGATATCGGACCTAAAGCGTTCGCCTTTATCGCAGGCTGGGGCGACGTCGCCTTCACCGGCGGCAAAGACATTCCTTACTTCCTGGTACCGCTGTTTGCGCCAGTTGTCGGGGCTGCGCTGGGTGCGTTCAGCTACCGCAAATTAATTGGTCGCCATTTACCGTGCGACACCTGTGTGGAAGAGGAGAAGGAAACGACTTCTACCGCACAACAAAAAGCTTCGCTGTAATCTGACTACGGGACACATACCATGACCGAAAAAAAATATATCGTTGCGCTCGACCAGGGCACTACCAGCTCCCGCGCTGTCGTAATGGATCATGACGCGAACATCGTCAGCGTGTCACAGCGCGAATTTGAGCAAATTTACCCTCGTCCAGGCTGGGTAGAACACGACCCAATGGAGATCTGGGCGTCACAAAGCTCCACGCTGGTCGAAGTGCTGGCGAAAGCCGATATCAGTTCCGACGAGATTGCCGCGATTGGTATCACTAACCAGCGTGAAACAACGATTGTCTGGGAACGTGAAACCGGTAAGCCTATTTACAACGCCATCGTCTGGCAGTGCCGCCGTACCTCTGAGATTTGCGAACAGCTGAAGCGCGACGGCATGGAAGAGTACGTGCGCAGCGCCACCGGCCTGGTGGTTGACCCGTATTTCTCCGGCACCAAAGTGAAATGGATCCTCGACCATGTGGAAGGTTCACGTGAGCGTGCAAAGCGCGGCGAGCTGCTGTTCGGTACCGTTGATACCTGGCTTATCTGGAAGATGACCCAGGGACGCGTTCACGTCACCGACTACACCAACGCCTCGCGTACCATGCTGTTCAACATCAACACCCTGGAGTGGGATGACAAGATGCTGGACGCGCTGGATATCCCACGCGCGATGCTGCCTGAAGTGCGTAAGTCTTCTGAGGTATATGGCCAGACCAACATCGGCGGTAAAGGCGGCACCCGTATTCCTATCGCCGGTATCGCCGGTGACCAGCAGGCGGCGCTGTTCGGCCAGCTGTGCGTCAAGGAAGGGATGGCGAAGAACACCTACGGCACCGGCTGCTTTATGCTGATGAACACCGGCGAGAAAGCGGTGAAATCAGAAAACGGTCTGCTGACCACCATCGCCTGCGGCCCGCGCGGTGAAGTGAACTATGCCCTGGAAGGTGCGGTGTTCATGGCCGGCGCGTCTATCCAGTGGCTGCGTGACGAGATGAAGCTGATCAGCGATGCGTTCGACTCCGAGTACTTCGCGACCAAAGTGAAAGACACCAACGGCGTGTACGTGGTGCCTGCGTTCACCGGTCTGGGCGCACCTTACTGGGACCCGTATGCACGCGGCGCGATTTTCGGTCTGACGCGTGGCGTGAATTCTAACCACATTATTCGCGCCACCCTGGAATCCATCGCCTACCAGACGCGCGACGTGCTGGAAGCGATGCAGGCGGACTCTGGCATTCGTCTGCACGCCCTGCGCGTGGACGGCGGTGCGGTCGCGAATAACTTCCTGATGCAGTTCCAGTCCGACATTCTGGGCACCCGCGTTGAGCGTCCTGAAGTGCGTGAAGTAACGGCGCTGGGCGCGGCGTACCTTGCCGGTCTGGCGGTAGGCTTCTGGCAGAACCTGGACGAGCTGCAGGAAAAAGCGGTGATCGAACGCGAATTCCGCCCGGGCATCGAAACCACCGAGCGTAACTTCCGCTACAGCGGCTGGAAGAAAGCGGTCAAACGCGCCCTGGCGTGGGAAGAGCACGACGAGTAAGACAAACTTATCCCTCTCCCCTTTGGGGAGAGGGGACTTAAAACCCCCCTCCCCACTCTGTGATAAACTTCGTGCAATTCCTTTTGATTGCACGAGTACCTCATGAAACGTGAACTTGCTATCGAGTTTTCCCGCGTCACCGAAGCGGCCGCCCTTGCAGGCTATAAATGGCTGGGTCGTGGTGACAAAAATACCGCCGACGGCGCAGCCGTCCATGCCATGCGCATTGTGCTTAACCAGGTCAACATCGACGGCACTATCGTGATCGGCGAAGGCGAGATCGACGAAGCGCCAATGCTCTATATCGGTGAAAAAGTCGGTACCGGCAAAGGTGATGCTGTGGATATCGCCGTCGACCCGATCGAAGGTACGCGCATGACGGCAATGGGTCAGGCCAACGCCCTGGCGGTGCTGGCCGTAGGCGATAAGGGCTGCTTCCTTAACGCGCCGGATATGTACATGGAAAAGCTGATTGTCGGTCCTGGCGCAAAAGGCGCAATCGACCTCAGCCTGCCGCTGGAAGAGAACCTGCGTAACGTCGCCAGCGCGCTGAACAAACCGCTGAGCGAACTCACCGTCACCATTCTGGCCAAACCGCGCCACGACGCCGCCATCGCGCAGATGCAAAAGCTCGGCGTGCGCGTGTTTGCCATTCCGGATGGTGACGTTGCCGCCTCGATCCTGACCTGCATGCCGGACAGCGAAGTGGACGTGCTGTACGGCATCGGCGGCGCACCGGAAGGCGTAGTCTCTGCGGCAGTGATCCGCGCGCTGGACGGCGATATGCAGGCTCGTCTGCTGCCCCGCCACGAGGTGAAAGGCGACAGCGAAGAGAACCGCCGTATCGGGGAAAACGAGCTGGCACGCTGCGAAGCGATGGGTATCGAGGCCAACAAAGTGCTGGCGCTACATGATATGGCCCGAAGCGATAACGTGGTCTTCTCGGCGACCGGTATCACCAAAGGCGATCTACTGGACGGCATCACCCGCAAGGGCAATATGGCGACCACCGAAACGCTGCTGATCCGCGGCAAATCGCGCACCATTCGCCGCATCCAGTCTATCCACTATCTCGACCGCAAAGACCCGGACGTACAGACGCACATTCTGTAAAACCGTTTGATCGATAGAGCTTTCCGGCCCAAATGGGCTGGAAATCTCCCCGTTAAGTACGGAAGATAGAATAGAGAAACAGCACAGGAGAAGATCATGGCGGACTGGGTAACAGGTAAAGTCACAAAGGTACAGTTCTGGACCGATGCGCTATTTAGTCTCACCGTGCAGGCTCCCGTACACCCGTTTAAAGCCGGGCAATTTGCGAAGCTGGGGCTGGATGTCGACGGCGAGCGCGTGCAGCGCGCCTACTCTTACGTTAACGCGCCTGATAACCCGGATCTCGAGTTCTATCTGGTCACCGTTCCTGACGGTAAACTCAGCCCGCGCCTTGCCGCCCTTAAGCCCGGCGACGAGGTGCAGATCGTGAGTGAAGCAGCAGGCTTCTTTGTGCTCGAAGAGATCCCGGATTGTGACACGCTCTGGATGCTGGCAACCGGCACGGCCATCGGTCCTTATCTCTCTATTTTGCAGTACGGCAAAGACCTCGAGCGCTTTAAAAACATCGTGCTGGTGCACGCCGCGCGCTATGCCGCAGACCTGAGCTACCTGCCGCAGATGCAGGCGCTGGAACAACAGTACGGCGGAAAGTTAAAGATTCAGACGGTGGTCAGCCGCGAAACCGTAGCAGGAACGCTGACCGGCCGCGTGCCGGCGCTTATTGAGAGTGGTGCCCTGGAAGAGGCGGTGGGTTTGCCGCTGAACGCTGAAACCAGCCACGTCATGCTATGTGGCAACCCGCAGATGGTACGGGACACGCAGCAGCTTCTGAAGGATACCCGGCAGATGACGAAACATCTTCGCCGCCGGCCAGGCCATATGACCGCCGAACACTACTGGTGATCAGCGGTATTTCACCTCAACGGTGTCTTTACCGTATTTGTTTTCGCTCTGGGTGCCGATAAACGCACCCAGATCGACAATCATCATCACGAAGATGACCGACGGCAGCAGCCTGCCCACAACCCACGGCAGGATGGACGGCAGCATCGCCCAGTTTCCCGCCACCAGCATCCACGCCAGAATAATCAGAAATGCCCACGCGCCGGAACGACCGCGATCGTGCAGGCGTTTCACGACGACAGCCGCCGTTGGCCAGAGCAGGCAGACCAGCGCGAAGGCCGCCGTTTGCGTGCTTAGCCATGCGTTATAGGCAACGAAAAACAGAAGCAGCATGGCGACAACCCACGTCACCATCCAGATCCAGAAATCACGGCGTCCAATACGCCCTTTGAATGAAAACAGCCACTGCTGTATGGTCATGTAAGGTTCCTTATTATCATATCGCGCGCATTTTACCCTGGAGTTGTGACCTTTTGACAAGCCGACCAGATATCGTTTTAATCATGAGCACTTACGGCCAGGGGCAATGTTGATGAAAAGTTCGACACATTCTCTTTTCCTGTGTTTAGCGCTGCTCAGCGCGGGCTTTACCCTGCACGCCGCCGAAACCACAGCCCCGACTACCGCACCGTATCTGCTGGCGGGCGCACCGTCGTTCGATCAGTCCATCAGCCAGTTTCGTGAAGCCTTCAATCAGGCCAATCCCACGCTGCCGCTGGATGAGTTTCGTGCCATTGATGGCCCCCGCGACACGCCTACCCTGACCCGTGCGGCAAGCAAGATTAACGAGAATTTGTATGCCTCCACGGCGCTGGAGCGCGGGACGTTAAAAATCAAAAGCATGCAGATCACCTGGCTGCCAATACAGGGGCCAGAGCAGAAAGCCGCGAAGGCAAAAGCCCTGGAGTATATGAGCGCGGTCTTGCAGGCGTTTACCCCTGCGCTAACGAAAAAGCAAAGCCAGCAAAAGCTGCAAAAACTCCTCACCGCCGGTAAAAACAAGCGTTACTACGCCGATACCGAAGGCGCGATCCGCTATGTTGTGGCGGACAACGGCGAAAAAGGACTGACCTTCGCTGTTGAACCGATTAAGCTGGCACTATCAGACACCCTTGGCGGGGCGAATTAATGACAAAAAGCAAAGCCTTTCGAGGGAAAATCTCTATACTGATTCACAGACCATGCTGCCCGACAGGGTGGCCATATTCCTTAATTCGCTTATTGAGCGTGGAGAATTGAAATGCGACATCCTTTAGTGATGGGTAACTGGAAACTGAACGGCAGCCGCCACATGGTAAACGAACTGGTTGCGAACCTGCGTAAAGAGCTGGCTGGCGTGACGGGCTGCGCGGTTGCTATCGCTCCGCCGGATATGTATCTGGATCTGGCTAAACGTGCCGCTGACGGCAGCCACATCATTCTGGGCGCGCAGAACGTTGACGTTAACCTGTCTGGCGCGTTCACCGGTGAAACCTCCGCTGAAATGCTGAAAGATATCGGCGCGAAATACATCATCATCGGCCACTCCGAGCGTCGCACCTATCACAAAGAATCCGACGAGTTCATCGCGAAGAAATTCGCCGTGCTGAAAGAGCAGGGTCTGATCCCGGTTCTGTGCATCGGTGAAACTGAAGCAGAAAACGAAGCGGGCAAAACTGAAGAAGTGTGCGCACGTCAGATCGACGCAGTGCTGAAAACCCAGGGCGCAGCAGCGTTCGAAGGCGCGGTTATCGCTTACGAGCCAGTCTGGGCGATCGGTACCGGCAAATCAGCAACCCCTGCGCAGGCTCAGGCGGTTCACAAATTCATCCGTGACCACATTGCGAAAGCTGACGCCAAAGTGGCTGAGCAAGTGATCATCCAGTACGGCGGTTCCGTTAACGCGTCTAACGCTGCTGAGCTGTTCACCCAGCCAGACATCGATGGCGCGCTGGTTGGCGGTGCATCCCTGAAAGCGGACGCTTTCGCGGTAATCGTTAAAGCGGCAGAAGCGGCTAAACAGGCGTAATTGCCTTTGTGGCGGGTGGCGCTTGCGCTAACCCGTCCTACAGTTCTGTAGGCCCGGTAAGCGTCAGCGCCACCGGGCTTTTTTACAGCCGTCCCAGCAGGCTAAACCACAGATAATCCAGCGGCAGCAGCACCAGATAGGTCGCTATCGCCAGCGCCAGACAGAGCACCATCCCCGCCCTGGCAGGCACCTTTCCTAGCCCCATCGCCACCACGATCGGCGACGCCTGATACGGCAGCAGCGGCGTGGAATAGCCGAGCACCTGAATCATGATCACCGACAGCAGCGGGAAGCCGGTCGCATCCGAGAAGCTTTGCGCCAGGGTGGTATACAGCGCCGGAACGCCGTTGGCGGTCATAATGAAGTTGAGTGCGGTGGTAATACCGGTCAGCGCCAGGAAACTGGTGAACGGTCTATCTGCATCCAGCGGCATAATGCGGAGCAACGCCTCGCCCACCGCCGTTCCGATACCGGTTTGCGTCACGACGATCGCTAGCCCCAAAATACCAGCAACGTAGATACAGGTACGCATATTCACCCCCGCAGAAAACTCCTCTCCGGTGATAAAACCGATACGCGGTAGCATAACGATGATCGACGCCGCCAGCCCCGTCCAGGCGGGCCCAACGCCGTGCCAGCTCTCCGTCACCCACATCCCCAGCACCACCGCCAGCAGCCAGGCAAGACGCTTTTCGTCCCGCCCCATAGGCTCAGACGGCGCCTGTTCCTTCGGCGGTTTTGGGCTGCCGGGAAAAAGCCAGCAGATCAGGCCAATCAGAATCAGGCCTTTGAGAACGCCCAGCACCGGCGTGTGCAGCAGCAGATACGGGACATAGTTCAGATGGATGCCGTACGAGCCTTCCGCCGCACCGCTCATCACAAGGTTAGGCACGTTAGCGGGCAGAATCGTCGCCGAAAGCTGGAACGTCCCAAACCCTACCGCCAGCGCCAGACCAAACCAGGCGCGGGAGCCGTCGGCGATACCGGCGCGTTTTGCCATTGCGGCGACAATCGGCATCAGCAGCGCAATACGTCCCATATTCGACGGCATCACAAACGCCAGCGCATAGCTCAGCAGCACCACGCTTGCCACCATCAAAACCCAGGAGTCGGTGAGCTTTGCCGACAGCGCCCGGGCGGCCCGGTCTGCCAGACCGGTTTTACGGATCGCCACGCCGAGCACGAATCCGCTGAAGACCAGCCAGAAGGCCGACGAAGCAAAACCACCGAAAATCACCTCCGGCGGGGCAATCTTCGCGGTCATTGCCGCCGTAAAGAACAGCAGTGCGGTGATGAATTCCGGCAACAGCGACGTCGCCCATAGCACGATAGTGACGCCAACGATCAGTGAAGGCAGCAGCAGAGGATACGTTGACCAGAGCGACATACCTGTCTCCTGTAGAATTTTTCAGCAAGTCTACGGCGACAGGCAGGGCGAGTAAACGCTATTTATGGTGGGGTCAATTTAGAATAGCGCATTGATGATCCTGCAGTTCCTCAGCTGACGCGCGGTTAAGCATCAGCAAGTTACGTTCGGTTGCCAGCAACACAAACGAACCATCCGACTGCTGCGCCATCGCCAGGGCAAAGCGCCCCATATGGTCGCGCGCTTCCGGAAGCTCTTCAGCCAGCATTATGAACGGACTGCGCTGCACCAGCTCATTCTCCGTCACCCGACGAGCAAGATACTCATGCCCTTCCAGCCCGCCGGGAAGCGGCAGCCACTGGGTGCTGATTTCTCCCTGTGCCGCATTGAGCTTCTCGCGCACGTCCGGGCGCAGGCAGGAGATATGAATATGAAAATGGTTCTGCGTGCGACCAGTCGGCGAGTTAATCGTCAGCGAAATGGCGCTGTCGGGCACCTCGGATCCGCGCTTCAGGGTCATAAAGCTGCGCGACTGCCAGGCCAGCCAGAAAAAGTTCGGCGTGTGCGCTTCGGTCAACAACGGGCTCTCGGTGCCGTTGATGCGATATGTCGGCATCAGCAGATATTGCAGCGGCCCGTTGCGGTCTTTAAAGACCACATAGCCTGCATCCGTTTTCACCTGCGCACACGGTGCCGGGTTACGATTCTGGATCTGATTCGGCACGCACTGGTCGAGAACGATATGTCGCAACGCATTTGGATTACCCGCTTTCATCCAGTACACGCCGCCAGCGGCAAGGGCGATGACAATGAGGATCAATAAGATAATTTTTTTCACAACGCGTTCCCTGTTTTCAATAGAGGCAAAAGAGTAACGCAAAATGATGACCAAATAAAAAACCCGGCGGATTTCTCACGCCGGGTTACCGTGTCATTGGCTAATGGTTAGCGCTGGCTGATCTGGTCGAACGTGCCGCCGTTAGAGAAGTGCTCTTTCTGCGCTTTCGTCCAGCCGCCGAACTCGTCATCAATGGTGAAGAGTTTCAGTTTAGGGAAGACGCTTTCGTATTTCTTCGCCACCGCCGGATCGCGTGGACGATAGAAGTTTTTCGCCGCAATTTCCTGGCCTTCTGGCGAGTAGAGATACTTCAGGTAGGCTTCTGCCACCGCTTTGGTATCTTTCTTCTCAACCACTTTATCGACAACAGAGACGGTCGGCTCAGCCAGAATCGATTCGCTTGGGGTCACGATCTCGAACTTGTCTTTACCCAGCTCGTTAGTGGCCAGCAGGGCTTCGTTTTCCCATGCGATCAGCACGTCGCCAATCCCGCGCTCGACGAAGGTGTTGGTGGCGCCACGCGCGCCGGAGTCCAGCACCTCAACGTTTTTATACAGCGCTTTCACGAATTCCTGCGCTTTGGCCTGGTCGCCGTTGTTGTGGTGCAGCGCGTAGCCCCACGCGCCCAGGTAGTTCCAGCGAGCGCCGCCAGAGCTTTTCGGGTTAGGGGTGATGACGGACACGCCTGGCTTAATCAGGTCATTCCAGTCATGGATCTGTTTCGGGTTGCCTTTACGGACCAGGAAAACGATGGTCGAGGTGTATGGCGCGGAGTTATCCGGCAGGCGTTTGATCCAGTTTTTGTCGATACGGCCACGCTCGGCGATCGCGTCAACATCGTAGGCCAGCGCCAGGGTCACCACGTCGGCTTCAATACCGTTGATGACGGAGGTCGCCTGCTTGCCAGAACCGCCGTGAGACTGGCGAACCACGACATTGTCGCCGGTTTCCTGTTTCCAGTGTGCCGCAAACGCTTTGTTGTATTGCTCGTACAGTTCACGCGTCGGGTCGTATGACACGTTCAGTAACTGGATGTCCTTAGCCAGAACGCTGGTCGATGCCAGCAATAATGTTAAACCCACGCCCCATTTATTCATCGCCCAGCTCTCTTGTGTAGTGTTTTGATGAATGCAGCGTGCCAGAAAGCGAATCGAGGATTAAAGAATAAAAAAAGATTGGCTATAACGTAGTGGAATAAAAAAGCGTGCACGCATAAAAAAGCCGGGTGGCGGCTACGCCTTACCCGGCCTACGAGTCGTGCTTTTGTAGGCCCGGTAAGCGCAGCGCCACCGGGCAACAGAGCCAATCAGTACAGTTTTTTCGCGCAGTCCAGCCAGTCACCTTTGAACGGACGCTTCATGTTTTCAATCGCGTCGATGATGTCATGGTGAACCAGTTTTTCGTTCTGAATACCGACGCAGCGTCCGCCGTGGCCCTGCAGCAGCAGTTCGATTGCGTACGCGCCCATACGGGACGCCAGAATACGGTCATACGGGCCAGGGGAACCGCCACGCTGGATGTGCCCCAGTACGGTGGCACGGGTTTCACGCTTGGTTTCGGTTTCGATGTACTTGGCCAGCTCGTCAACGTCACAGATGTGCTCGGTGATAGCTACGATCGCGTGTTTCTTGCCTTTCGCGATGCCCGCTTTGATTTCAGCCACCAGATCTTCACGGCTGAATTCCACTTCCGGAACCACGACAAACTCACAGCCACCCGCAATCGCCGCAGCCAGGGTCAGGTCACCGCAGTAACGCCCCATCACTTCAACGATAGAGATACGCTGGTGAGAAGAAGAGGTGTCACGCAGGCGGTCAATCGCTTCAACAACGGTTCCCAGCGCGGTGAAGTAACCGATGGTGTAGTCGGTACCTTTGATATCGTTGTCGATAGTGCCTGGCAGACCGATGCACGGGAAGCCCATTTCAGTGAGACGTTTTGCACCCATGTACGAGCCGTCACCACCGATAACCACCAGGGCGTCCAGGCCACGTTTTTTCATGTTCTCGATAGCCACTTCACGAACGTGTTCATCACGGAATTCCGGGAAGCGTGCAGACCCAAGGAAGGTACCGCCACGGTTGATCATGTCAGACACGCTGTAACGGTCGAGCTGAACCATACGGTCTTCATACAGACCCAGGTAACCATCATAGATACCAAAAACTTCCAGACCTTCCGTCAGCGCCGCGCGAACAACCCCACGAATTGCCGCGTTCATGCCCGGCGCATCACCGCCGCTTGTCAACACACCGATTTTCTTAATCATGACTACCTCTGAACTTAGGAATGCAAAATTGAAATCTGTTGCCGGAAGAAACTTATCGACCAACGAATACTGCAAATAGTATATCAATCCCTTCCAGCTGAATTGATTCAGGTCAGACCAAATGGCGGTAATTTATACACAAAATGCTGGCCTGGCTCACTTTTTTACAACGAATTACGAAAGCCCAACATGTCCGGGTACAACCGAGCAGGGATCCTGGTGAATGATGACGTCTGAACCAGGAAAACGCTGCAAAATCGCCTGCTCAACCTGCTCAGCAATCACGTGAGCCTGAACCAGTGGCAGGTTGTCTTCCATTTCAATATGAATCTGAATAAAGCGGGTCGGCCCTGACTGCCGCGTTCGAAGATCGTGCGCACCGCTGACGCCGGGCCAGGCGGTCACGATAGAAAAAATTTCATTGCGTTCTGAGTCCGGGAGGGCGCGGTCAAGCAGTGATTGCACCGCTTCATACCCCATCCGCAGGGCGCTATATAAAATATAGATACCAATCCCTAACGCAAACAACGCATCGGCCCGATGCCAGCCATACCAGGCCAGACCGAGCGCAATAAGAATAGCCCCATTCATCATAACATCAGATTGATAATGAAGCATATCCGCCCGTACGGCCTGACTTTGCGTTTTGCGAACGACCCAGCGCTGGAACGTTACCAGAACAAGTGTGCATATAAGCGCGACAATCGTCACAACGACGCCGACGCCGGGATCGTTCATCGGTGTCGGCGAGACGAGATGCTGAATGCCGGTGAGAAACAGGAACAGCGCAGAACCGGATATAAACATGCTCTGCGCCAGCGCGGCCAGCGACTCCGCTTTGCCGTGCCCAAACGTGTGCTCTTCATCCGCTGGCTGCAGCGAGTAACGCACCACCAGCAGGTTGGTCAGCGAGGCGGCAATATCGACCAGCGAGTCCACCAGCGCCGCCAGAATACTGACCGATCCGGTATACCACCACGCAAAAACCTTAATGACCAGCAAACACGACGCCATGATGGTCGCGGCCATGGCGGCCCGGTTTACCAGTCTTCCATAGGATTGATTCATAAACGCTCCTGTCATGTCATGCCGCTAGTATAACGGAAGCATGTGGAGTCGAAGGATGAATAAACGGTTAACAAATCAGAATGCAGGGCAAAAAAAACCCCCACATCATGTGGGGGAAGACAGGGATGGTGTCTATGGCAAGGAAAACAGGGTTTACTGGTTACTACGGGTACTGCTATTGCTACTGAAAAACGTCGTTTCTGAGCTTCGCTGCATCCGTGCAACCTCACGCAGCTGATCCATACGCTGCTGATGTCTGGTGTTCAAAACCGCTTGCTGCTCGGGCGTTAGCAGGTGGAACATCTGGTTGCGGACCTTCGCCATTTCAACCTGGCGAGCAACCTGTTCCTGTGCCATTTTTTCGGCCTGAGCGCGCACAGCGCTTTCGTCAAAATTTTCTGCGGTGACAAGGCGATGCATTGTCTCCATTTCGCTAACATTAACAGGGGGCTGGTCGTGTCTCGCCCTCTGCATCAGATCTCGCATCTGTTGACGCTGATGTTCGGTTAAACTTATGCCGTCAAACATATGGCTTTGGCTACTGTGCTGCGTTGTGTCCTCTTGTGAGGAACCGTTATCGCTGATGATAGCTACAGCAGCCTGGCTAAACGCACTGAACGCCAGCGTTGAGGCCATGACGGCAGCGGTAACTTTGCGCATCACTTGCTCCCAAAATCTTTCGTGTCGCGATTCAACGAGAGACAGTCTACGATTCAGGCTGCAAACATGCGTCAGGGGGTGTAAAACAACGTAAAGTCATGGATTAGACAGCCTTGATGTCGTAATTTCTGCCTCGGAGGTATTTAAACAATGAATAAAATCCTGTTAGTTGATGATGACCGAGAGCTCACATCCCTTTTAAAGGAGTTGCTCGACATGGAAGGTTTCAACGTCCTGGTTGCCCATGATGGCGAGCAGGCGCTGAGTCTCCTTGACGACAGCATCGATTTACTTTTGCTCGACGTGATGATGCCGAAGAAAAACGGTATTGATACGTTGAAAGAACTTCGCCAGACACACCAGACTCCCGTTATCATGCTGACCGCTCGCGGCAGCGAACTCGATCGCGTACTCGGCCTTGAGCTGGGCGCGGATGACTATTTACCGAAGCCGTTTAATGACCGCGAACTGGTCGCCCGTATTCGCGCGATCCTGCGTCGTTCCCACTGGAGCGAGCAGCAGCAGAATACCGACAACAGCTCACCTACCCTTGAAGTCGACTCCCTGAGCCTGAACCCGGGCCGTCAGGAAGCGAGCTTTGATGGCCAGACGCTGGAACTGACCGGCACGGAGTTCACCCTGCTGTATCTGCTGGCGCAGCACCTCGGCCAGGTGGTTTCGCGTGAACATTTAAGCCAGGAAGTGCTGGGCAAACGTCTGACCCCGTTTGACCGCGCCATCGACATGCACATCTCTAACCTGCGCCGTAAGCTGCCGGAGCGTAAAGACGGTCACCCATGGTTTAAAACCCTGCGTGGTCGCGGTTATCTGATGGTTTCCGCTTCATGATAGGAAGCTTAACCGCCCGCATCTTCGCCATCTTCTGGCTGACGCTGGCACTGGTTTTAATGCTCGTACTGATGTTGCCAAAACTCGACTCACGCCAGATGACGGAGCTTCTCGACAGCGAGCAACGTCAGGGCGTGATGATCGAGCAGCACGTGGAAGCCGAGCTGGCAAACGATCCGCCAAACGATTTAATGTGGTGGCGCAGGCTATTTCGCGCTATCGACAAGTGGGCGCCGCCCGGACAACGCCTGCTGCTGGTGACCAGCGAAGGCCGCGTCATTGGCGCCGATCGCAATGAAATGCAGATTATCCGCAACTTCATTGGCCAGGCAGATAACGCCGATCACCCCCAGAAGAAAAAATATGGCCGCGTAGAAATGGTGGGGCCGTTCTCCGTCAGAGATGGCGAGGATAACTATCAGCTCTACCTGATTCGCCCCGCGAGCAGCTCCCAGTCCGACTTTATCAACCTGCTGTTTGACCGCCCTCTCCTGCTGCTGATTGTTACTATGCTGGTCAGCTCGCCGCTGCTGTTATGGCTGGCGTGGAGCCTGGCAAAACCGGCCCGTAAGCTGAAAAATGCGGCTGACGAAGTGGCGCAGGGTAACCTGCGACAACACCCTGAACTGGAAGCCGGACCGCAGGAGTTCCTTGCCGCCGGGACCAGTTTTAACCAGATGGTGAGCGCTCTCGATCGCATGATGACGGCACAACAGCGTCTGCTGTCGGATATCTCGCACGAACTGCGCACCCCGCTTACGCGCTTACAGCTTGGCACCGCGCTGCTGCGCCGCCGCAGCGGGGAGAGCAAAGAGCTGGAGCGTATCGAAACCGAAGCGCATCGTCTGGACAGCATGATCAACGATCTGCTGGTCATGTCGCGCAATCAGCAGAAAAACGCGCTGGTGAGCGAAACGGTGAAAGCCAATCATCTGTGGCATGAAGTGCTGGATAACGCGGCGTTCGAAGCGGAGCAGATGGGCAAATCCTTCACCGTCAACTTCCCGCCGGGTCCATGGCCGCTGTACGGTAACCCCAACACGCTGGAAAGCGCGCTGGAGAATATCGTGCGTAACGCCCTGCGCTACTCGCACACGAAGATTGAGGTGGCGTTCTCGGTGGATAAAGACGGGATCACCGTCATTGTCGACGACGACGGTCCTGGCGTCAGCCCGGAAGACCGCGAGCAGATTTTCCGTCCGTTCTACCGTACCGACGAAGCGCGTGACCGGGAATCGGGCGGTACGGGACTGGGTCTGGCGATTGTGGAAACCGCCATGCAGCAGCACCGCGGCTGGGTGAAAGCCGACGACAGCCCGCTGGGTGGGCTGCGGTTAACGCTGTGGCTACCGTTGTATAAGCGTTCGTAGCTGTTAGTGCCGGGTGGCGGCTTCGCCTTACCCGGCCTACTCTTTACGAAGGTCTATTTACCCCACAACCTCCGCGAATTATCCTCGATCTTGCTGCTTAAACGCCGCTTCTGCATCGTTCTTGTCCAGCTGGTCGATAACCCCGCCGCCGACAGCAGGCGATGATACTGCTCGTCATCAAACGGCATATGCCAGGCAATGGCGCAGGCGTCGTAAACAGACACTTCACTCAGGCGTGATGCCAGCTCAAGCGGCGCATCCGCTGACACCTGCCCAGCCAGCACCACACGGTACAGCCAGCCGGTTTTACCCGCGCTTTGCATCTGAGCCGACATGTCATGAATACCGAAATGGAAGTTGAGCTTGAAGCACGGCGAGCGCGGCTGCGTCACCTGAATCAGGGCATCGCCCCAGCGGTAGATATCACCAATAAACACGTTCTTTTCGGTGAGCCCTTCGGTGGAGAGATTCTCGCCAAACGCGGGGGCGACGAAGAGGTCCGCCTGCTCGGGGAACTCGGTTTTCCAGTGCTGATAGTGCTCGCGCGGGTAGTGGCACAGTGCGCGCTCGGGCCCACCGTGGATCTTCTTTTCGGCCTGCTCGTCGCCCGCAAGCCCAAGGTCGGTTAACGTCAGCTCACCGTCGACCTGAATTTTGGCGATGGCGCTCGGGCGGCTGCCGTCGTACTCCCTTACCTTGCCTGTAAATACATTCACCGGGTAATGCATCGCTGCCTCCATTACGCAGATACAAAAAAAGCGAGCCATCAGACTCGCTTCTCACAGGCGTCAATGCAACCTTATTTTTTAGCGGCGAAACGCGCTGCTGCTTCGTCCCAGTTCACCACGTCCCAGAAGGCTTTGATGTAGTCCGGGCGACGGTTCTGGAATTTCAGGTAGTAAGCGTGTTCCCACACGTCCAGACCCAGGATTGGGAAGCCGGATGCGCCAGAGATCGCTTCACCCATCAGCGGGGAGTCCTGGTTCGCGGTAGAAACCACCGCCAGTTTGTCACCTTTCAGAACCAGCCACGCCCAGCCGGAGCCGAAGCGGGTTGCAGCGGCTTTTTCGAATTCTGCTTTGAAGTTGTCAACAGAACCGAAGTCGCGCTCGATAGCCGCTTTCAGGTCGCCCTGCAGGGTAGTACCGGTCTTCAGGCCTTTCCAGAACAGGCTGTGGTTTGCGTGGCCGCCCGCGTTGTTACGCAGCACGGTTTTCTTGTCCGCTGGCAGCTGGTCCAGCTTGGTGATCAGCTCTTCAACAGGCAGGTTAGCGAACTCTGGCAGGCTTTCCAGCGCGGCGTTCGCGTTGTTCACATAGGTCTGGTGGTGTTTAGTGTGATGGATTTCCATCGTCTGCTTGTCGAAATGCGGTTCCAGTGCGTCGTAGGCATACGGCAGGGATGGCAGTGTATAACTCATAATCCTCTCCATTATTGTCGGGCGGCACAGCTGTTAATGCCGCGTAAGCAGTTGGTTCATTATAGTTAATTAAATGATATTGAAAATGATTATCAATGCCGTAGTTTTTATAAGGTTATTCACTTTTCGATTAATAGCGGAAATGTGAGTCTGCTCACGCGGTTAACGTGCTGATTGCCATCCAGAACACCTGTGCGGCAACCTTCTGAAGGTTCCCGGACTGCCTAATTTTTACACTCCTCAAGTCGAAGAGAAGCCACTGACGATAAAAACGATGAGGGTGTAAAAATGAATCATGCGATTACGATGGGTATCTTCTGGCATTTGATAGGCGCTGCCAGTGCAGCCTGTTTCTATGCTCCGTTTAAAAAGGTGAGAGGCTGGTCATGGGAAACCATGTGGTCCGTTGGCGGGGTCGTGTCCTGGCTGATTTTACCCTGGACCATTAGCGCCATGCTGCTGCCCGATTTCTGGGGCTACTTCTCCTCCTTCAGCGCCTCCACTCTGCTGCCGGTGTTCCTGTTCGGCGCGATGTGGGGCGTCGGTAACATCAACTATGGCCTCACCATGCGCTATCTCGGCATGTCGATGGGCATTGGTATCGCGATTGGCATTACGCTGATCGTCGGAACCCTGATGACGCCAGTTCTCAACGGCAACGTCGAGGTGCTTATTAATACTCAGGGTGGGCGGATGACGCTCCTGGGCGTGCTGGTGGCGGTCGTTGGCGTAGGAATCGTGACTCGCGCGGGGCAGCTGAAAGAGCGCAAGATGGGCATTAAAGCCGAAGATTTTAACCTGAAGAAAGGTCTGCTGCTGGCGGTGATGTGCGGCATCTTCTCGGCCGGTATGTCGTTCGCGATGAATGCTGCCAGGCCTATGCATGAAGCCGCCGCCGCGCTGGGCGTCGACCCGCTGTACGTTGCGCTGCCAAGCTATGTCGTGATTATGGGTGGCGGCGCGATGGTTAACCTGGGCTTCTGCTTCATTCGTCTCGCAAAAGTGAAAAACCTGTCGGTAAAAACCGACTTCTCGCTGGCAACATCGCTTATCATCACCAACGTGTTACTCTCCGCGCTCGGCGGCCTGATGTGGTATTTACAGTTTTTCTTCTACGCCTGGGGCCATGCCAGCATTCCGGTGCAATACGACTACGTAAGCTGGATGCTGCACATGAGTTTCTACGTACTGTGTGGCGGGCTGGTCGGTCTGGCGCTGAAAGAGTGGAAAAACGCCGGACATCGTCCGGTTGGCGTACTGAGCCTCGGCTGCGTGGTGATCATTATCGCTGCCAATATCGTTGGGCTCGGCATGGCAAACTGATCACGACCCCTTTCGACTGCGATGACGCCACTGTACCGGCGTCATCCCCACCTCACGATTAAACACCACTGAAAAGTAGTTACTGTCTTCAAAGCCGCAGCACATCGCCACATCACTGACCATCCACTCCGTATGCTGAAGGAGATATTGTGCATGGCAGATGCGTAGCTGGCGCAGATAGTGGTTGACCGTCATCCCGGTCAGGGTGCGGAACTGCTGGCGCAACGCACGCTCGCTGCACTGCTCCTGCTCGCAGAATTTCTCCAGTATAAAGTTTTTATTCAGGCTGCCCGCAAGCGTGGTGATGAGCTTATCCAGCAGCGCTTCCTGCGTCGTGGCGGAGGGGTTATCAGTGGCGTAACGATGGCGCTTTAACGTCACCACCAGCTGGGCGAAAAGCAACTCCGCTAGCTGGTTAGAAACGGGGTCGTTCTTCTGGCTCTCCTGCTCCAGTTGAGAAATAACCTGCCGTACCTGAGCCATGCCGTTACTGCTTAAGCGCCAGTGCGGAGAACCCTTAGCATCAAGAAAACCCGGAATGCTTGCGGCCCAGTCTACGTTAAGCCTGAGCCTGTCCGGACAGTAAATAACGTTCTGCAGCACCAGGTCATTAACCGAGGCGTAGGAGTGTTTATCCTCCGCGCGAATGTAGAACAGATCTCCGCGCGTGATGCGGTAGGGACGGTCGTTGAGGATGTGCAGGCCGTTACCGCGCCATACCAGCACCAGTTCGCAAAACTCGTGGGTATGTTCGGCAAAGACGTCTTGCGGGTAGCGGTCGGCCACCGTCACGGCCTGGCTCGCGGAGGCATAAAAATCATCTTTGCGAAGGATTAACTGAGCAGCCACACCACGACCTCTACGCCGAATAACCTGACACTATTAGCTTTTTTGCGGAAATAAAACGGTGACTGCCCTCGCGTTACTGAAGCATCGCGTCTTTCCCCTGACGAATATCACGCGGCGACCAGTTAAATTCCCGGCGAAACAGCGTTGAAAAGTGATTGCTGTCACCAAAACCGCAGCAATAGGCGATATCCGTGACGCTTTCGTCGGTATGACGTAAAAGATGACGCGCTTTGATCAGGCGCAGACGGTTGAGATATCGCTGCGGCGTCATACCGGTATGCTGCTTAAGCTGGCGATGCAGGGTGCGCAGCGACAGTGAAAAATCATCCGCAAGCGTTTCCCAGCAGACATCCTCAGCGAAATGATCTTCCAGCCAGGCCATCAGATGGTTCAGGCGCGCGTTGTTATCTTCCAGCCCTTCCACCAGGCTGCTGCGGCGCAGCAGCACCAGAAGCTGCATAAACAGCAGTTCGCGCGTGGCAATGGCGTGCGTCTCCCGCCCGTCCTCGCTCTTCTCCATTTGCTCCACCAGCTGACGCACCTGCTGCAGGGTGGACTGATTCACGCGCCAGTGCGACGGATAGTGTCCGTCTTGCTCCTGGGGCAACAGCTGATTCAGCCGCGAAAGAAACTGGAACGCATCCGGGGAACGGTAGAGCACATTCGTCAGATACAGGTTGTCGGTATGCTCATACAGGTGCCGATCGTGGTCGCGCACGAAGCACACCGTACCGCCGCTGATGGTATATGGCTGACCATTGAAGACATGAATACCTGTCCCGCGCTCAACAATCACAATTTCATGAAAATCATGGTGATGCTCCGGGAACGCGGCCTGAGGAAGCCGTGGCTCAATCGCGACAGGCGCCCCTCCAGAAGGAAAAAAATCCACGCTGTGCAGTACGGTCATAACGGCCTCCACCAATGAAAAATGTTCTCAAAATAGTAATTAAGGCCTTCCGCACTCACCTTCAATTTTTGGCAGTAAACCTCGCAAAAGCTGTCCATTTTTCAAGAAACAGGGGGAAAGATCGGGAAATGCGGTCAGCGTCACACTGCCTGAACATCCCGCCACCATTGGAAACTGTGAACTCCCTCACATTCACCTTTGCTTTCTTGCCAGCGCGAGATTTGGCCTGTCAGTGGTGAGAAGGTGACTTTTTCTTCCCTTTTTTACACTCACCGCTAATGACTTAAGAAAGGACCCGACTATGACTTTTCGCCATTGTGTGGCTGTCGATTTAGGCGCATCCAGCGGGCGCGTAATGCTCGCGAGCTGTGACCGTGAGCGGCACACGCTTGCGCTTCGCGAAATGCACCGTTTCGCCAACTGCCTGCAAAAGCAGGACGGTTTTTTTGCCTGGGATATCGATGCCCTGGAGGCGGAGATCCGTATCGGACTGAACAACGTCTGCAACGATGGTATTCGCATCGACAGCATCGGCATTGATACCTGGGGCGTGGACTACGTTCTGCTTGATAGCCATGGCGAACGCGTCGGCTTGCCGGTTTCTTATCGCGACAACCGCACCGACGGCCTGATGGCGCACGCTATCGCCCAGCTTGGCAAGGACAACATCTACAGACGCAGCGGCATTCAGTTTCTGCCGTTTAACACGCTTTATCAGCTGCGCGCTTTGGTCGAGCAACAGCCAGAGCTGGTGGCGGACGTGGCCCATGCGCTGCTGATCCCGGACTACCTGAGCTATCGCCTGACCGGCAACATGAACTGGGAATATACCAACGCCACCACCACGCAGTTGGTCAACATCAACTCGGATAACTGGGATGAACATCTGCTGGCCTGGACGGGAGCGTCGCCTTCCTGGTTCGGTACACCAACCCACCCGGGTAATGTGATCGGTCACTGGATTTGCCCACAGGGGAACGCAATTCCTGTCGTTGCCGTCGCCAGCCACGATACCGCCAGCGCGGTGATTGCTTCCCCACTTGCGAGCAAAGACGCGGCTTACCTCTCTTCCGGTACCTGGTCGCTGATGGGCTTTGAGAGCAAAACCCCGTACGCCAGCGATGCTGCCATGGCCGCAAACATTACCAACGAAGGGGGTGCCGAAGGCCGCTACCGCGTACTGAAAAACATCATGGGGCTTTGGCTGCTCCAGCGGATGCTGAAAGAGCAGAACATTACCGACCTGCCTGCGCTTATCGCCGAAACCGAGAAGCTGAAGGCCTGCACGTTCCTGATCAACCCGAACGATGAGCGCTTTATCAATCCGGCGCACATGAGCGCCGAAATTCAGGCCGCCTGCGTCGAGGTCGGGCACCCGGTGCCGTCCAGCCCTCCCGAACTGGCGCGCTGCATTTTTGACAGCCTCGCCCTGCTGTATGCCGACATCCTCAGCGAGCTGGCGAGCCTTCGCGGAAAACCCTTCAGCCAGCTGCATATCGTGGGCGGCGGCTGCCAGAACCAGCTGCTGAACCAGCTCTGCGCCGATGCCTGCGGCATCACCGTGGTGGCAGGTCCCGTGGAGGCCTCCACGCTCGGCAATATCGGCATTCAGCTGATGACTCTGGACGAACTTTCCAACGTTGACGACTTCCGTTCGGTGGTGACGGCGAACGCCAGTCTGACCACCTTCACACCCAATCCCTGCCATGAAATTGCTCGCTTTCGCGCGCAGTTTCAGCAAAACCGACTGACTAAGGAGCTTTGTGCATGACAACTCAATTAGAACAAGCCTGGGATCTGGCTAAACAGCGTTTCGCCGCCGTCGGCGTGGATGTCGAAGAGGCGCTGCGCCAGCTCGACCGTCTGCCCGTCTCCATGCACTGCTGGCAGGGCGATGACGTCGCTGGCTTCGAGAACCCAGGCGGTTCCCTGACGGGGGGTATTCAGGCCACGGGTAACTATCCAGGCAAAGCGCGCAACGCGACCGAACTGCGCGCCGACCTTGAACTGGCGCTGAGCCTGATCCCGGGGCCAAAGCGCCTGAATCTGCATGCAATCTATCTCGAATCCGATGAGCCGGTGGCGCGCAACGAAATCAAACCGGAACACTTTAAGAACTGGGTAGAGTGGGCCAAAACAAACAGACTGGGCCTGGACTTTAACCCGTCCTGCTTCTCACATCCGCTGAGTGCGGACGGTTTTACTCTCGCCCACGCGGACAACGACATCCGCCAGTTCTGGATCGATCACGTGAAGGCCAGCCGCCGCGTTTCGGCGTATTTCGGCGAGCAGCTCGGCACGCCATCGGTGATGAACATCTGGATCCCGGACGGCATGAAGGATATCACCGTCGATCGTCTGGCTCCGCGCCAGCGCCTGCTGGCCGCGTTGGATGAGGCTCTCAGCGAGAAGCTGGACCCGGCGCACCACATCGACGCCGTCGAGAGCAAGCTGTTCGGTATAGGCGCCGAGAGCTATACCGTGGGCTCAAACGAGTTCTATATGGGTTACGCCACCAGCCGCCAGACCGCGCTGTGTCTGGATGCTGGCCACTTCCACCCGACCGAGGTGATCTCCGACAAAATCTCCGCCGCCATGCTCTACGTGCCGCGTCTGCTGCTGCACGTCAGCCGTCCGGTGCGCTGGGACAGCGACCACGTGGTGCTGCTGGATGACGAAACCCAGGCGATTGCCAGCGAAATCATCCGCCACGATCTCTTTGACCGCGTACACATCGGCCTCGACTTCTTCGATGCCTCCATCAACCGCATCGCGGCGTGGGTTATCGGCACCCGCAATATGAAGAAAGCCCTGCTGCGCGCGTTGCTGGAGCCTGTCGCCACGCTGAAACAGCTGGAGGCTAACGGTGACTACACCGCACGTCTGGCGCTGCTGGAAGAGCAGAAATCCCTGCCGTGGCAGGCAGTGTGGGAGATGTACTGCCAGCGTAACGATGCCCCGGCGGGCAGCCAGTGGCTGAACAACGTGCGGGCGTATGAGAAAGACGTTCTCGCCGCACGTCAGTAAAAACATCGCTCGGCAGCACGTTGCCTGCCGGGTCTACGGGTAAGAGTAGGCCGGGTAAGCGTAGCGCTACCCGGTATTTTCAAAGGAACCACAGTATGCAGACTATCACCCACTCCTGGTTCGTCCAGGGCATGATCAAAGCCACCTCCGACGCCTGGCTGAAAGGCTGGGACGAGCGCAACGGCGGCAACCTGACGCTGCGCCTGGACGACGCGGATATCGAACCTTTCGCGGCCGATTTCCACGCGAAGCCGCGCTATATCGCGCTGAGCCAGCCGATGCCGCTGCTCGCCAACACGCCGTTTATCGTTACCGGTTCCGGCAAGTTTTTCCGTAACGTCCAGCTCGACCCGGAGGCCAACCTCGGCGTGGTGAAAGTGGACAGCGACGGCGCGGGTTACCACATTCTGTGGGGGCTGACGGATGAAGCGGTGCCCACCTCCGAACTGCCGGCGCACTTCCTCTCCCACTGCGAGCGCATCAAAGCGACCAATGGCAAGGACCGCGTGATCATGCACTGCCACGCCACGAACCTGATCGCCCTGACCTACGTGCTGGAAAACAGCGCCGATGTCATCACCCGCAAGCTCTGGGAAGGCAGTACCGAGTGTCTGGTGGTATTCCCGGATGGCGTGGGCATTCTGCCGTGGATGGTACCGGGTACCGACGAAATCGGCCAGGCAACCGCCGTTGATATGCAAAAACATTCTCTGGTGCTATGGCCGTTCCACGGCGTGTTCGGCAGCGGTCCAACGCTGGATGAAACCTTTGGCCTGATCGACACCGCCGAGAAATCAGCGGAAGTGCTGGTGAAGGTGTACGCCATGGGCGGCATGAAGCAGACCATTCCCCGGGAAGCGCTCATCGCCCTCGGCAAGCGCTTTGGCGTGAGCCCGCTGCAATCCGCGCTGGATTTATACGCATAACGCCTTTGCAGGACAAACGTTGATCGTTAAGGAGAATTATCATGAGCTTTATGTTGGCGCTTCCAAAAATCAGCCTTCACGGCGCGGGCGCAATCGGCGATATGGTCAATCTGGTAGCGAACAAGCAGTGGGGAAAAGCGCTGATTGTCACCGACGGCCAGCTGGTGAAGTTGGGCCTGCTCGACAGCCTGTTTACCGCGCTGGACGCCCATCAGATGTCGTATCACCTGTTCGATGAGGTGTTCCCGAACCCAACAGAAGCGCTGGTGCAAAAAGGATTTTCGGCTTACCGGGACGCGGAGTGTCATTACGTCATTGCCTTTGGCGGCGGCAGCCCGATTGATACCGCCAAGGCGATTAAAATCCTCACCGCTAACCCCGGCCCGTCAACCGATTATTCCGGCGTCGGCAAGGTGAAAAATGCGGGGGTGCCGCTGGTAGCGATCAACACCACCGCAGGAACGGCGGCGGAGATGACCAGTAATGCGGTGATCATCGACTCCGCGCGTCAGGTGAAAGAGGTGATCATCGACCCGAACATCATCCCGGATATCGCCGTGGACGATGCCAGCGTCATGCTGGATATTCCGGCCTCCGTGACCGCCGCAACCGGTATGGACGCATTAACCCACGCCATTGAAGCCTATGTGTCCGTTGGCGCGCACCCGCTGACCGATGCCAACGCGCTGGAGGCGATTCGCCTGATCAACCTGTGGCTGCCGGAAGCGGTTGATAACGGTCATAACCTTGAGGCGCGCGAGCAGATGGCGTTTGGCCAGTATCTGGCGGGCATGGCGTTTAACAGTGCGGGTCTGGGTCTGGTACACGCCCTGGCGCACCAGCCGGGCGCGACGCATAACCTGCCGCACGGCGTGTGCAACGCCATTCTGCTGCCGATCGTCGAAAGCTTTAACCGCCCGAACGCAATCACCCGCTTCGCCCGCGTGGCGCAGGCGATGGGCGTCGATACCCGCGGCATGAGTGATGAAGCCGCCAGCATGTCCGCCATTCAGGCGATTCGCGACCTGAGCGCTCGCGTCGGCATTCCTGCGGGCTTCAGCCAGCTCGGCGTCACTCAAGCCGATATCGAAGGCTGGCTGGATAAAGCCCTCGCGGATCCGTGTGCGCCATGCAATCCGCGCACCGCCAGCCGCGATGAAGTCCGCGAGCTCTATCTGGAGGCATTATGATCCGCAAAGCGTTTGTGATGCAGGTGAACCCGGACGCGCACGAGGAGTACGCGCGTCGCCACAATCCAATTTGGCCCGAGCTTGAAGCGGTGCTGAAAGGCCACGGGGCTCACCACTACGCCATTTATCTCGACAAAGCACGTAACCTGCTGTTTGCGACCGTGGAGATTGAATCGGAGGAGCGCTGGAACGCGGTAGCGAATACCGACGTCTGCCAGCGCTGGTGGAAACATATGGGCGACGTCATGCCGTCGAACCCGGATAACAGCCCGGTGAGTGCGGAACTTAAAGAGGTCTTTTACCTGGACTGATGTGTTAGCGCTGCCGCCCCCGCGGCGGCGGCAATCTCCTGCCTGCTGCTCAGCGTAAACGCCGACACCACCGTAATCGCCAGCACGAAACAGCCCAGCATCAGATACGTCTCCTGGAAGCCGATCCGGTCATACATATTCCCGGCAAAAGCGGAGAGAATAATCGCCGCCGACTGTTTGGCAAACTGGAAGCCGATCAGATAGATAGTCGCCGACAGTCGGGTATCAAACACCCCGGTGATGTACTTGAAGGCGCCCACCAGCAGGAACGGGACTTCCAGTGCGTGCAGCATCTTGAGGGCAATCACCTCCACGGCAGTGGTGGCGAACGACGAGCCGATAATGCGCGTCGCCATAATCACCCCGGCGATCAGCAGCGTGTTCTTCGCGCCGATGCGGTTAATGATCCACGGCGAACAGAACATAATGATGGCATTACAAATCTCCCCGGCAGTCGTTGCGAAACCAAAGGCGCGGGTCCCCTCCTGCGGCGTGGCGAAGAAGGTTTTAAAGAAGGTGGCAAACTGCTGATCGAAAACGTCATACACGCAGGCCACGCCAATCACGTAGAGGATAAACATCCACATTCTGCGCTGGCGGAACAGGTTGAACACGGTTTTTGCGGTGATTTGCGGCTGGTTCGCGCCCAGGGCATTCATGACCTGCGCCGTCTGGTTGGGCTTCGGCTTCGCGACCACCAGCAGCAGCATCAGCAGCAATGCCGCTCCCGATCCCATCCAGAAAACATACGACGGATCGATGCCGAACAGGATGCCGCCCGTGGAGGCGCACAAGCCCCAGCCGAGACAGCCAAACATGCGCGCCTTGCCGTATTCAAAGAAGCTGTTGCGGCTCACGCGTTCGATGTAGGCCTCAATCGCCCCCGATCCGGCCGAAAATACAAAACCGATATACAGCCCGCCGCTCAGCGCGCCCAGCCAGATATTGGCTTTCAGCAACGGCGCGAAGACATACAGGAAGAACGGTGCGAACAGAACCAGCAGCACCGCGATGATCCACAGAAGGTGTTTTTTCAGCCCCAGCTTGTCCGAAATAACGCCCAGTAGCGGCTGGAACGCGATGGCCGACAGCGAGATGCAGGAGAAGACAATCCCGGTATGGGTTTTATTCAGGCCGATGATGTCCGACAGCCAAATAGGCAGGAACGGAAAGCAGGTGGCCATGATGAAGAAGTAGAGAAAGAAGAACAGCCCGAAGATCCAGAAGTTAGGGTTGTCTTTGTGGGTACAGGTTGTTGTGTTCATTATTTTTATCCTCAACGGAGGGCCGGTTGCCCGGCCCGTCACCTTTACACGCGTTCAACGCCAATCAGAACGGCGGTTTCCGGATCCAGAATCGGCAGCGCAATGCCCGCCTGCATCAGCCACTCGCCGCTCACCGTTTGCGGCGTTTCCATCCACGCTGGCAGCTTGCGCATGGTGTGCCCTCCCTCGCCCGTAATCTGAATATTCGGGTGATCGAGCAGCATGACGCGGTACCGCGCGCTAGCCTCCAGCCCCGCCATGCGCAGCGGCATCATCAGGCTGTAATCCGGCATCGCGAGCTGGCTGACCATAAACAGCCCCTGCGCCTTATCTTCGCTCACCATCCCTTGCGCCAGCGTGGTGGCATCCGGCATATCAATACGCCACTGGGTACCATGGTGGATCACCTCTCGCCACTGCTTGTGCAGCGCGGCGTAATGGCGATAGCCTTCGCGCTCCTGCGCGTCCACGGTGAGCGGATCCAGCTCCAGCCCCATATGGCCAAACAGGGCCGTCAAGCCGCGAAACTGGATGCTATGCTGGCGGAAGGTGGCGTGACATTTATGATGACCGATATGCGCGCCCATCACCTCCGGCGGGAAGAAGTAGCTCATGCCGCGCTGGATGGTGCTGCGTTCCAGCGCGTCGTTGTTGTCAGACGCCCAGAAGCGGTGGCTGCGGGTCAGTACCTCATAATCAATGCGCCCACCGCCGGAGGAGCACGATTCAAACTCAATATGCGGGAAGCGCTCGCCCAGCACGTCCAGCAGGCGGTAAAACTGGCGGGTCTGCGCGTCGGCAGCGGCTTTACCGTTGTGTCCCGGCTGCACCAGCTCGCGGTTCATGTCCCACTTCACGTAGTCGACCGCATGCTCGCCCAGCAGCCAGCTCATGCGCTCCACCAGGTAATCAAAGGCCTCCGGGATGTTGAGATTGAGCACCAGCTGGTGTCGTCCGGTCGCCTGGGGATAGCCCGGCAGCGCCAGTACCCAGTCAGGATGCGCGCGGTACAAATCGGAATCCGGATTGATCATCTCCGGCTCTACCCAGATGCCAAACTCCATGCCGAGCCGCTTGACGTGGTCGATCACCGGCGTCAGGCCGTTCGGGTATTTCTTCTCATCCAGATACCAGTCGCCCAGCGCGGCATGATCGTCATTACGGCCTTTGAACCAGCCGTCATCAATGATGAAGCGCTCCACGCCCAGCGCGGCAGCCTCGTCGGCCATGCGCATGATGTAGTCCGGATCGTGGTTGAAGTAGATCCCTTCCCAGGTATTGAGGTGCACCGGGCGCGGTTTGTTTTCCGGGAAGCGGATGACGTTGTTGCGCAGGTAGCGATGGAACGGCTGACTCATGCCGTTCAGGCCCTGCGTGGAGTAGCTGGCATACAGGCGCGGCGTCCAGAGCGTATCGCCCTCCTCAACCGCCATTTCACCCGGCAGGTAGAGCGCTTCGGCCTGCAGGTAGCGACGACCATCGGTTTTCGCTTCCGCGCGCAGGCGGTGATTACCGCTCCAGCCCAGATGCACGCCCCAGACGTCACCCTGCATTTCGCTGAACGACGACGTACCGGCAATCAACGCCGGGAAGTGCTCGTGGGAGGTTTTACCCCGGCGGTTTTCAATCACGAAGCTGTCGTGTTCAAGCTTTACGCGGTGCGGCTGGAATTCACGGATCCAGCGTCCGTGGAAGGCCATCACCTCCTGCGCGCGCTCGGCCACCGGCAGCGTGACGGCGAAACGGTCCACCTGCCAGGGGATCGCTTTCAGATTCGTTAAACCGTGACGAACCACCAGCACGCCGCTGGCATCCAGCGCCAGCTCGCTGGTCAGGCGCAGTCCCGCATGCTCATCTTCGGCGGTTATCGTCAGGGTATTTACGCCCTGCTGCACCTGGGTGGTTTTGAACACCGGGGAACCGTCCAGCCCCTGGCGGTGCCCCTCAATGCCCGGCGAGCCAAACAGGCCGTGCCCCAGCTCGGCCATCAGCGTGACCGGGGAGTCGACGTCAAGCCTGCCGTTGGCAACAGGACGCGCGAGCAGAGCAACATCCTGCGGCGAAAAGTGCCGAAGGTGAGGCCCCCAGTAGAGAATTTCGGCGAACGGATGGGTTTTAATCACCACGTCTACCGTCGTGGTTTCGAGACGTAAAACGGAATCTTGCATCAGACATCTCCTGTCATCGGGATGATCTGAGTGTTGATCCGAAACGTTTCGGATACAAACCAAAACGTTTCGGTTCTGTGATCTGCTTTAAAATTTTGCGGTATTTAAGCCGTCTGGCCCGGAGAGAATTCTGGCTGCCAGAGTACCTGAAGCTGTTCAATATCGTCGCCGTTAATCAGCTGGCGCACCATATCGGCAATCTGTTTCCCGACGCCCTGGCGGGTGGACTGGATCACCGACGCCACGTCAATATCGACGATGCTGTCCTGGGGTAGTCCGTCATAGACCACCAGTGAGACGGCGTTGTCGCCGGATAAACGCCCCATCTGCGCCAGCGCCATCGCCGCGCCGTCGCCGTGGGTGTTGCAGTCGGTGATGATGGCCGTGGGCGGCTGCGGCAGGGCAAGCAGTTCTTTCGTGGTGGCATACCCAACGCGGCGCGAAGGCGGCATAGCGCGCAGCCATTCGCTGGAAAGCCCGGCTTCCCGCAACGCGTCCAGATAGCCCTGACGGCGCTGGGTGATAAACGCCTGATTGTTGCTTTCGCCAAGTAGCGCGATACGCTGATGGCCTTTCTCGATCAGCCAGCGGGTAGCCTGATGCGTACCGGCGTAGTTGTCGAAATCAAACCACGCGTACGGCTGCGGGAGATGGCTGCGCCCGAGCGCCAGGAAAGGAAAACCGGCCGCCTGCAGCTGCTCAAGACGGGGATCGTGATCCAGCGTGTGTGCCACGATCAGCGCATCCACGCGGCGGCTTTGCACCATGCGCATATAGCTGTGTTTATCGGCCAGATCGTCATCGGCAATCAGCAACAAATCGATTTCATGTCGCGCCAGTTCGTGGCTAATTTCGCCGACCATGTCCATAAATACGCTGTTATTGAGCGGAACAGGATGGACCGGGAACACCAGCCCAACGGCGTCAATTTTGCCCATCTTCAGGCGCCGGGCGAAGGTGTTCGGTCGGTAACCACGGCGCTGGGCCTCTGCTTCCACGCGTGCGCGCGTCTCGGCGGAGACGTCGTCATATCCGTTGAGGGCGCGGCTGACGGTGGTGACTGACAGCCCCAGTTCTTTGGCAATGGCTTTAAGCGACATGAGTTTCCGTATCTCTGTTAGTTTTGTTCCGCCACCAGCAGCGCGTAAGTGTCTGGCTCCAGGGCCTTGAAGATATGCGGCTGGTCGGCGGGATAACAAATGTAATCCCCTGCGCCGAGCTCTTCCGCCGCGTCGAGCAGACCGACCAGCGCCCGCCCCTGCGTCACAATAATATGTTCAACCGAGCCAGGTGGATGCGGCTGTGAAATACGGTCTGCTCCCGGTTGGGTCATCAGAAGATAGACATCGCGGCGCGCGCCGGGGGGGCATGCCGCCAGTAAAATGGCTTCATAGTTAGCCTGTCCAGCCACCACTTTTGTCCCTTCACCACGGCGGATCACCTGCGTGGTCGGCAACTGTGGCTCAAGCAAACGGGCGAAAGGAATATCCAGCGCCACGCAGAGCGACCACAGCGTTTCCAGGCTAGGGTTACCGTTGCCGGACTCCAGCTGGGAAAGCGTGGATTTTGCGATCCCGGCACGGCGGGCAATTTCCGCCAGTGAAAGCCCGGTTCGCAGGCGTTCTCGCACCAGACTTTTGGCGATCAGGCTGATCGGCTGCGTCATATAACGGCCTCGCGTTCTATAAAACGAACAAATCGTTCGTCTTGAAAATCAATTTCGTTGCGTTCATTATAATGGATACACGTTCGATATGGCTAAAATTGTATGAAGCATCATCTCTCTTGTCTGAAAGGCGACACCATAAAAGCAATCATTCTGGTCTGCCTCGCGGTGGGCGTGGTCGGGATGTCCTACGGATCGCTGGCAATGGCCTACGGTTTCCCGGTCTGGGTGCCGTTTGTGCTCTCCATTACCGTGCTGGCGGGCGCGTCTGAATTTATGTTTATCGGCATCGTGGCGAGCGGCGGCAATCCGCTGGCGGCTGCGGCGGCAGGTTTGCTGGTCAACGCGCGGCATGTGCCGTTTGGCGTGACGGTGCGTGAGCTGGTGGGCAAGCGCGGTCTGAGCCTGCTGGGCTGCCACATCATGAACGATGAAAGCGTGGTGTTTGGCCTGTCGCAAAAAACCGCCGAACAGCGTAAAGCCGCCTACTGGCTGTGCGGCTTAGGCGTTGCCATCATCTGGCCGCTGGGCGCGCTGTTGGGTGCCATGGTGGGCAAACTGTTGCCCGACCCGGAAACCATCGGGCTGGACGCGGTATTTCCGGCCATTCTGCTGGCATTAGTGGTTCCCGCATTTAAAAACCGTACCACGCTGATCCGCGCCTGCAGCGGCGCTGTGTTATCGCTGGCCGCCGTGCCGTTTGCCCCAGTAGGCCTGCCGGTACTGCTCTCTTTACTGGGTCTTGCCGCGAGGAAAAAATAATGGAAAACATGACGGTCTTTATCCTCGGCATCGCCATTCTTTCTGCCGGAACCTATTTAATGCGCCTTGGCGGCGCCAAACTCGGCAACCGGCTGGCGCTGTCGGAGCGTTCTCAGGCGCTGCTGTCAGATGCGGCAACGGTATTGCTGTTCTCCGTCGCGCTGGCGACCACCTTTTATGAGGGAGAACACTTCGCGGGCATGGCGCGCGTGCTGGGCGTGGCGTTTGCGGTGTTTTTGGCCTGGCGGAAAATGCCGTTAATCGTGGTCATTGTGGCCGCGGCGGTGGTGACGGCATTGCTTCGCGTGGCGGGCATAAACTAAAAAAGCGCCCCGGGGGCGCTCTTTCGACGGTGTGACTCGCTTATTTGTTCAGTTCAGCAGTCATGTGTACGCGGTTACCGGAGAATGCCTGGGTAATTTTGTACGATGACGCGCCCGCTTCCTGAGCCTGAGCCGCGATTTTCGCTTCTGCACCATCAATGGTAGAGGCGGTTGCGGTCACAGTCTGCGCAGCGAAAGAACCGAAAGAAGCAGCCAGAGCGATTACAGCGACAAAAGTTTTGATGCTTTTCATGATTTAAACCCTTTCATTAAGTTGTTTAGGTAAGGCACCGTGCCTTGATGAGATAAATACTAGACCTCATCGCGAACAACTAAAAGCGGAAGGATTTGCTAATATCATTCAAAATTACTGATCAACTATTAATCGCTGAGGATGGGTATAAATCGTCGCCCTTCCCGGCTTGCAGAAGCCCACCAGCGTCAGGTTACAGCGCTCCGCTACCTCTACCGCCAGCGTGGTCGCCGCCGACACCGCGAACAAAATTTCCACACCGCACATGGCGGACTTTTGCACCATCTCGTAGCTGGCCCGGCTGGAAACGAGCGCAGCGCCCTGCTGCCAGACCTGACTTTCACGCGCACGACGACCGAGCAGCTTATCCAGCGCCACGTGGCGACCCACGTCTTCATGCCCACCGGCAATCTCTCCCGACGGCAATACCCATGCCGCCGCGTGCGTACAGCCGCTCAGTTGGCCGATGGGCTGTACGTCGTTGAGATGCTCAAGGGCGGGGTCGAGGTGCGCCAGATTAAAGGTCTGAGTAAACGGCAGTGGCGCAACGGGCTTGCCAATATCGTTAAGCTGCTCAACGCCGCACACGCCGCAGCCGGTACGCCCGGCCAGCGCGCGACGACGCTCCTTAAGCCCCATAAAGCGGCGGCTGGAGAGTTCGATTTGCACTTCAAGACCGTTGCAGGCCTGGACCACGTCCATGCCGTAGATCTCTTGCGGATGCTCGATGATGCCTTCCGAGAGGGAAAAACCGATGGCGAACAGCTCAAGATCTTTCGGAGATGCCATCATCACCACATGCGAGATGCCGTTGTAAACGAGCGCAACGGGCACTTCTTCCGCCAGAAAATCGGGCGTGGCATCGGTTATGCGGGGCGGTCGGTGTACCGACAGTTCCACAATGCCGGCAGGCAGGGGTGACGAGTGGGGATCACGGTTTTGTTTAGACACAGCGGTATTCCTGAACAACCACGGAAGCGAGCGTGCTATTGCAGCATAAACCACAGGCTGTACGCATAGTATGGATCAACTTTTCGACAACCATTCTCCTACTCATTTAGCAGGGGTGCAACCTGACACCGGCTACATCGCTTTAACATGCAGAGCTTTTAATGTGATCGATATCACACTTTATAATCAACATGGTGATAATACGTTCACTTTGTATTAACGCCATTAGAACAGCGGTACCGACAATGTGGTATTCTGATGATATCCCTCGTGGAATTGAGGGATTAACGCAAATTTTTCTCCTTTGCGGTCATTCTTCAACCGCGAAGTCAAAACTACATATGTAAGCAATGTCGAAACAAGGAGTGACCCATGCAGGTCAGCAGAAGGCAGTTCTTTAAGATCTGCGCTGGCGGTATGGCAGGCACCACGGCAGCGGCACTGGGCTTTGCGCCCGGCGTAGCGCTGGCGGAAACGCGGCAGTATAAACTGCTGCGCACCCGTGAAACCCGTAATACCTGTACGTACTGCTCTGTCGGTTGCGGGCTGTTAATGTATAGCCTCGGCGACGGTGCTAAAAACGCCAAAGCGTCTATTTTCCACATCGAAGGCGACCCGGATCACCCGGTTAACCGCGGCGCATTGTGCCCGAAAGGGGCCGGTCTGGTAGACTTTATCCACTCCGAAAGCCGCCTGAAATTCCCTGAATATCGCGCGCCGGGTTCCGACAAATGGCAGCAAATCAGCTGGGAAGAGGCGTTTGACCGCATCGCTAAACTGATTAAAGAAGACCGCGATGCCAACTTTGTTGAGAAGAACGCCGACGGCGTCACGGTCAACCGCTGGCTCTCCACCGGGATGCTGTGTGCCTCTGCTTCCAGCAACGAAACCGGTTATTTAACCCAGAAATTTACGCGCGCACTCGGTATGCTCGCGGTCGACAACCAGGCGCGTGTCTGACACGGACCAACGGTAGCAAGTCTTGCTCCAACATTTGGTCGCGGTGCGATGACCAACCACTGGGTCGACATCAAGAACGCCAACCTCATTGTGGTGATGGGCGGTAACGCCGCTGAAGCGCACCCGGTCGGGTTCCGCTGGGCGATGGAAGCCAAAATCCACAACGGTGCGAAACTGATTGTGATCGATCCCCGCTTTACGCGTACTGCGTCAGTGGCGGATTTCTACACCCCTATTCGTTCAGGTACTGACATCACTTTCCTGTCAGGCGTACTGCTGTACCTGATGACCAACGAAAAATACAACCGCGAATACACCGAAGCCTATACCAACGCCAGCCTGATCGTGCGTGAGGATTACCACTTCGAAGATGGCCTGTTTAGCGGTTACGACGCTGAAAAACGCAAGTACGACAAAACCAGCTGGAACTACGAGCTGGATGAAAAAGGTTTTGCGAAGCGCGACACCACTCTGCAACACCCGCGCTGCGTGTGGAACCTGCTGAAAGAGCACGTCTCCCGCTACACGCCGGAGGTTGTCGAAAACATCTGTGGTACACCGAAGGCGGACTTCCTGAAGGTGTGCGAGCTTATCGCCGAAACCAGCGCGAAAGACAAAACCGCGTCGTTCCTGTACGCCCTCGGCTGGACGCAACACTCCATCGGCGCGCAGAACATCCGCACCATGGCGATGGTTCAGCTTCTGCTCGGCAACATGGGGATGGCAGGCGGCGGCGTGAACGCCCTGCGCGGTCACTCCAACATTCAGGGTCTGACCGACCTCGGCCTGCTGTCTCAGAGCCTGCCGGGCTATATGAACCTGCCAAGCGAGAAACAGACCGACCTGCAAACCTACCTGACGGCCAGCACGCCTAAACCGCTGCTTGAAGGCCAGGTGAACTACTGGGGCAACTATCCGAAGTTCTTCGTCTCGATGATGAAAGCGTTCTTCGGGGATAAAGCAACGGCGGAAAACAGCTGGGGCTTTGACTGGCTGCCGAAGTGGGATAAAGGCTACGACGTTCTGCAGTATTTCGAGATGATGCACCAGGGCAAAGTGAACGGCTATCTGTGCCAGGGCTTTAACCCGGTGGCCTCGTTCCCGAACAAGAACAAGGTTGTTGAGTCGCTGTCGAAACTGAAGTTCCTGGTGACGATTGACCCGCTCAATACCGAGACCTCGACCTTCTGGCAGAACCACGGTGAATCGAACGACGTCGATCCGTCGAAGATTCAGACCGAAGTGTTCCGTCTGCCATCGACCTGCTTTGCGGAAGAGAACGGGTCTATCGTCAACTCCGGACGCTGGCTGCAGTGGCACTGGAAAGGCGCTGACGCCCCGGGCATCGCCATGAACGACGGCGAGATCCTGGCCGGTATCTTCTTGCGCCTGCGTAAGATGTACGCGGCAGAAGGCGGCGCGAACCCGGAACCGGTCCTGAACATGACCTGGAACTACTCGACGCCGGAAAACCCTGCGCCAGAAGAAGTGGCGATGGAGAGCAACGGTAAGGCGCTGGCGGACGTTATCGACCCGGCCACCGGCACCGTGCTGGCGAAGAAAGGCGATCAGCTTAGTACCTTCGCGCACCTGCGTGATGACGGTACCACCTCCAGCGGCTGCTGGATCTTTGCCGGTAGCTGGACGCCGAAAGGCAACCAGATGGCCAACCGCGATAATGCCGACCCGTCAGGCCTTGGCAATACGCTGGGCTGGGCATGGGCGTGGCCGCTCAACCGCCGCATCCTCTATAACCGTGCGTCCGCTGACCCGCAGGGCAACCCGTGGGATCCGAAGCGTCAACTGCTGAAGTGGGACGGCGCGAAATGGGGCGGCGTGGATATTCCGGACTACAGCACTGCCGCACCGGGCAGCGACGTTGGGCCGTTTATCATGCAGCCTGAAGGAATGGGGCGTCTGTTCGCTATCGATAAGATGGCGGAAGGTCCGTTCCCGGAACACTACGAGCCGTTTGAGACGCCGCTGGGCACCAACCCACTGCACCCGAACGTGGTCTCTAACCCGGCTGCCCGTATCTTCAAGGGCGACTTTGAAGCGCTGGGTAAAAAAGACAAGTTCCCGTACGTGGGTACCACCTACCGTCTGACCGAGCACTTCCACTACTGGACCAAGCACGCGCTGCTTAACGCCATCGCGCAGCCGGAACAGTTTGTGGAGATCGGCGAGAAGCTGGCGAACAAGCTCGGCATTGCCCATGGCGATACCGTGAAGGTATCCTCTAACCGCGGCTACATTAAGGCCAAGGCGGTGGTGACCAAGCGTATTCGCACGCTGAACGTTCACGGTCAGCAGGTGGATACCATCGGTATTCCGATTCACTGGGGTTATGAGGGCGTGGCGAAGAAAGGGTTCATTGCGAACACCCTGACGCCGTTCGTCGGTGATGCGAACACGCAGACGCCGGAGTTTAAGGCCTTCCTCGTGAACGTGGAAAAGGTGTAACGGAGACGACTTATGGCTTATCAATCTCAAGACATTATCCGTCGTTCCGCGACTAACGGTTTCACGCCCGCGCCTCAGGCGCGGGACCACCAGCAGGAAGTGGCGAAGCTTATCGACGTGACGACCTGTATCGGCTGTAAAGCTTGTCAGGTGGCCTGCTCTGAGTGGAACGACCTGCGTGACGAAGTGGGTCACAACGTCGGGGTGTACGACAACCCGGCAGACCTGACCGCCAAGTCCTGGACGGTGATGCGTTTCTCGGAAGTGGAGCAGAACGACAAACTGGAATGGCTTATCCGCAAAGACGGCTGTATGCACTGTGCGGATCCGGGCTGCCTGAAGGCATGTCCGTCAGAAGGGGCTATCATTCAGTATGCCAACGGCATCGTCGACTTCCAGTCCGAACAGTGCATCGGCTGCGGCTACTGCATCGCGGGCTGTCCGTTCGACGTACCGCGCCTGAACCCGGAAGACAACCGCGTCTACAAATGCACCCTGTGCGTGGACCGCGTTACCGTCGGCCAGGAGCCTGCGTGCGTGAAGACCTGCCCAACCGGCGCGATCCACTTTGGCTCCAAAGAGGATATGAAAACGCTGGCGGCAGAACGCGTGGGCGAGCTGAAAACCCGTGGTTACGACAACGCGGGCCTGTACGATCCGGCCGGGGTTGGCGGTACGCACGTGATGTACGTGCTGCACCACGCCGACAAGCCGAATCTGTATCACGGCCTGCCGGAGAACCCGGAAATCAGCGCCACCGTGAAGTTCTGGAAAGGCATCTGGAAACCGCTGGCAGCGGTGGGCTTTGCTGCCACCTTCGCAGCGAGCATCTTCCACTACGTCGGCGTCGGTCCGAACCGCGCGGAAGAGGAAGACGACAACCTGCATGAAGAGAAAGACGAGGTGCGCAAATGAGAAAACGTGACACCATCGTGCGCTACACCGCGCCGGAACGCATCAACCACTGGGTCACCGCCTTCTGCTTCATGCTGGCGGCGATAAGCGGGCTGGGGTTCTTCTTCCCGTCCTTCAACTGGCTGATGCAGATCATGGGGACACCACAGCTGGCGCGCATCCTGCACCCGTTTGTGGGCGTCATCATGTTCGCGTCGTTCATCATTATGTTTTTCCGCTACTGGCACCATAACCTAATCAATCGGGATGATATCTTTTGGGCGAAGAATATTCGTAAGATCGTCGTCAACGAGGAAGTGGGTGACACCGGGCGTTATAACTTCGGCCAGAAATGCGTATTCTGGGCGGCGATTATCTTCCTGGTCCTGTTGCTGGTGAGCGGCGTGATCATCTGGCGTCCGTACTTTGCGCCTGCTTTCTCAATCCCGGTGATCCGATTCGCGCTGATGCTGCATTCATTTGCCGCAGTGGCGTTAATTGTGGTTATCATGGTGCATATCTACGCCGCCCTTTGGGTGAAAGGCACCATTACCGCGATGGTGGAAGGATGGGTAACCAGTACGTGGGCGAAGAAGCATCACCCGCGCTGGTACCGTGAAGTCCGCCAGAAACAGGAAAAGTCATCTGAATGAGTATTCGCATAATCCCGCAAGATGAGCTGGGGTCGAGCGAGAAACGCACGGCGGATTATATTCCGCCGTTGTTATTCCCCAGACTCAAGAACCTCTATAACCGCCGCGCAGAGCGTCTGCGCGAGCTGGCAGAGAACAACCCGCTGGGCGATTTTCTGCGTTTTGCCGCGCTGGTCGCCCACGCGCAGGAAGTGGTGCTGTACGATCACCCTCTGCAAATGGATCTGACCGCGCGCATCAAAGAAGCCAACGCGCAGGGCAAGCCGCCGCTGGACATTCACGTCCTGCCGCGCGACAAGCACTGGCAAAAGCTGCTGCATTCGCTGATTGCCGAGCTGAAGCCGGAAATGAGCGGCACCGCGCTGGCGGTCATTGAGAATCTGGAAAAAGCGTCCGAACAAGAGCTGGAAGAGATGGCGAGCGCGCTGTTTGCCTCTGACTTCTCTCTGGTCAGCAGCGATAAAGCGCCGTTTATCTGGGCTGCGCTGTCGCTTTACTGGGCGCAAATGGCGAGCCTGATTCCGGGTAAAGCGCGCGCCGAATACGGCGAGGCGCGCCAGTTCTGCCCGGTCTGCGGCTCTATGCCGGTCTCCAGCATGGTGCAAATCGGCACCACGCAGGGGTTGCGCTACCTGCACTGCAACCTGTGTGAAACCGAGTGGCACGTGGTGCGCATCAAGTGCAGCAACTGCGAACAGACCCGCGATCTGAACTACTGGTCGCTGGAAAATGAAGACGCGGCGGTGAAAGCCGAAAGCTGCGGCGACTGCGGCACTTACCTGAAGATTCTGTATCAGGAAAAGGACCCGAAAGTCGAAGCGGTGGCCGACGATCTCGCCTCGCTGATTCTGGACGCGAAGATGGAGCAGGAGGGCTTTGCCCGCAGCTCGATCAACCCGTTCCTGTTCCCGGGTGAAGGGGAGTAATTCCCTGTGACAGTGCCGGGCGGCGCGTGCTTGCCCGGCCTACAATTGATAAGGTAAAACCACCCCGGCAATCCCCTGAAAGTCTTTGGTATTCCGGGTGATTAACGGGCAATTTCTGCTTTGGGCAGTCGCTAAAATAATGGCATCCGGCAGTTTCATGCCATGCTTCTCACGGAGCACGACGCTTCTTTCTGCGATCTCTCGGGTTACATCGATAACCTCAAATGCGCCCATTACCGCCGCGGTTTTCGCTTCGTGGCCATGTTTGCGCGCCCCTACCATGACTTCCATCCATGTGATTAGACTGATTGACCGGTGCGATGCTGTGTTTTCGATCGTATTTGCTGCCTCGACGCGATTGTTGAAAAGGTCGATCAGGATATTGGTATCAAAAACCGCCATGTGTTCCATCACTACCACTCCTCACGCAGCTTGCGCTCATACTCTAAACCATCTTCTTGCTGGTTCCCCCAAAGACCAAGCGCATCACGGATAACGGACGAGCTTTGCTGATCGAGATACTGCTCAATTGCTTCACGCAGTAATTCGGCACGAGGTTGGTTACGCAGCTGTTTGAGGTTATCGAGACGTTGAATAACGTCATCCGACAAATCGATCAGAATTCTGCCCATGCTAAGCTCCGCCAGTAAACTCATATATCACCTCAGTATATCACCATTGTCTATTTTCAAGGCAACATACGCTTTCTCTCAGTAGGGTTAAAGTCCCTGGCAATAGTTAGCCTTCCATTTGCGAGGCGCTTTCCAGATTGTTGCCCTCAACACTATTCTTGTTTTCTTTTGAATCAAACCAGGCTATAAAACTGTTCATTCATACAGTAAAAGGGAATTTTCATGGCGCTGGAACAGGGTATTGCACAGCTGGTTCAGGGGTTTATCGCTGCAGGTCGGCCCTCGTCACGTCGCCAGAGCATTGAGGTGCGACGAGCAGGCTATATTGCCAGCACGAGGCTTGCCGGGGAGACCGAAACGCGCGTTCAGGTGGAGACGCTTGTTCTTGAGGGTCTTACCATTCGGGTATTTTCACCTCTCAATGCACCTGAACTATTGCCTGCTGCCATCTACTACCACGGCGGATGCTTTATCAGCGGCGGCTTTGATACCCATGACAACCAACTCCGTCAGTTAGCCTGCTACGGCAACTGCCGGGTGATTGCGATTCAGTACAGGCTGGCGCCGGAGCATACTTTCCCCGCCGCACATGACGATGCGGAAAGAGGTGCAGATCTGGTCTGGCACTATGCGGACAAACTGGGCGTGGATAAAAACCGAATCACCCTTTGCGGAGACAGTGCAGGGGGACATCTTGCGCTGGTAACGTCATTGCGGCTCAATGCGAAAGGGCGATGGAAACCCGCACTGCTCATACTCATCTACCCCATGCTCGACGCCACGGCCAGTTTTGAAAGCTATGCCCTCAATGGCACGGATTACATCATCACCCGCGATACCCTGCTCAGTGGGTATGAAATGTACCTCGCCGACACCGACCGCCAGCACCCCGAAGCAAGTCCGCTGTGGCGCGATGATTTTTACGGTCTTCCGCCTGTGCACATTATTACCGCAGAGTACGATCCGCTCTGCGATGAGGGCGAAATGTTGTTCCAGCATCTGACGGAGCAGGGTGTGAAGTGTACCGCTCAACGCTGGCTGGGCGTCATCCATGGCTTCTTTCAGCTTGGCGGCGTGAGCCAGTCAGCGCGAGACGTTATGCGGGATGTCGCCGGGCGGATTCAGCACGCCCGGGGAGCGTGAACAGGAGATTACTCCTCCTCGTTCCCACCCTCTTCATACGCGCCAAAAGGCTTCGCCGGAAGAACGATATAGGTGCCTTCAAACACCGCGCCCGGTGTTTTATCGCCAAACAGTTCAACCTGCATTTGTACGCGAGCCTTGCGGCCACGAGCCAGACGGTCCAGATCGCCGCCCAGTGACCCCAGATCGGCCACCGCACTCGGCTTGCCGCTGATCGGTGCGCTATAGCGGATATGAGCATCAGCAAGAATGATGGTGCCACCAAGATGGCGCTCGCGCAGCATCAGCCAGATCAGTCCCCAGCCGGTGAGCGTGGCCAGTGAGAACAGGCTGCCGGCAAACAGCGTGTGGTGCGGGTTCTGATTGCCGGTTTCCGGCATGGTGGTAATAAATTTTTGTCCGGTGTACTGCTGAATGCGCACGCCCATTTTTTCACTGAGCGGGATGTGCTGATACCAGGCCTGCTGGAGCTGTCCGCACCAGTCGGCGCGATGCAGAATATCGTCCAGGGTGGCGATGGGTTTGATCATCAAAAAATGACGAATCGGCGTGGTTTGCGGGGTCGTGATTTCCCCCTGATTCACAAAACCGAGTTTAGCGAAGAACTCAACGGCATCTTCGCGGGCGCTACAGGTGACACGCTTAACGCCTTCCTGACGGGCGACGGATTCCAGGGTCATCGCCATTAGCGTTCCCAGACCTTTGTCCTGCACGGAGGGATGAACCGCCATAAAGCGAATAGACGCTTCGTTATCGGCGTTGATATACAAACGCCCGACGGCCACGAGGTTGCCCTCTTCGTCCATCACCATCTGATGGTGGGCCATCGCGTCCCAGGCGTCGCGTTCAGAGCCTTTTGGCTGATGCAGTGGCTTGCGCAGCATTTCCCAGCGGAACTGGTAATAAGCGTCTAACTCTTCTTCCGTTTGCGGTACTCGAAGGTGATACATAGCTGTACTCTCTCTTGTTACCCGCGGCCATGCCGTAAGTATGCTCATACCTGGAGCCAGAATGTGACGGGGCCATCGTTCACCAGCGATACCTGCATATCTGCAGCGAATCGTCCGGTTTGCGTATTTATTTCCTGCTGGCGACAACGCTCAACAAAGTACTCATAAAGTGCTTCTGCACGATCCGGCGCGGCCCCTTTGGAGAAACTCGGGCGCATACCGCGCTCGGTATCCGCTGCCAGCGTAAACTGGGAAACCACCAGCACGCTGCCGCCTGCCTGCTGGACGTTCAGGTTCATTTTGCCTTCCGCATCGCTGAAAATACGGTAGCCCAGCACGCGCTCACATAAGCGGTTGGCTTTTTGTTCGTCATCATCCTTTTCGACACCTAACAACACCAAAAGTCCTGGGCCAATTTCACCCGTCACCTCTCCCTCCACGGTGACGCTGGCACGGGTTACGCGCTGTATCAATGCAATCATGGTTGGTCTGCTTCTTGTTGTTTTTCAGCTGCTGCTGCTTTTTTAAGTTCGCGGTATACACCGAGAGTGACAGTTATTTCAGCACCAAGCAAGACGATACACCAGGTCCAGTAGACCCAGACAAACAAAATGGGGATCACCGCCAGCACGCCGTAAATCAGCTGATAGGACGGAAACATAGTGATGTAGAGGGCAAACCCTTTCTTACCGAGCTCAAAGAGCAATGCCGCCACCAGCGCCCCCACGACCGCATCGCGGTTAGGCACGCGCGTGGTCGGCACGACGCTATAGAGCAGCCAGAACGAGAGCCACGACAGGATCAACGGAAAGATGCGAAGCACATTATCAATAGCGCCGTTTAAATCACTCGCCCAGCGCAGGGAGAGCAGATAAGAACTGATTGCCAGGCTCGCCCCGGCCAGCAGCGGTCCCAGCGTGAGGATCATCCAGTACACGGCAAAGGAATAGACCTTTGGCCGCGCTTTTTTACTCCGCCAGATCGTGTTTAGCGCGTTATCGATGGCATACATCAACAGCAGCGCGGTGACGATAAGACCGCACGCCCCCACTGCCGTCATCTTGCTGGAATTGGCAACAAACTGCTCAATGTAGTTCTGGATAACATCCCCGGTTGCCGGAATGAAATTCGCGAAGACAAAATGACGAAGCTGCACGCTGACGTCCGCAAACATCGGAAAGGCGGAGAACAGGGCAAAGATGACCGCCACCAGCGGCACTAACGAGAGCAATGACACGTAGGCGAGGTTACCCGCCAGCGTGGTCATATTGTCCTCATCAATCCGGTGCCAGAGCAGTTTCAGCCAGGCCCGCAGCGGGCGAGTATGGTGCGTGGCTTTTTGATGAACGGTTTTTAGCATAGCTGCTTCGCAAAGTAGTCAGGTATCGTCTCTTTTCCGGTCACCAGAATTGACGTAATACCCAACTGGTTAGCTCCCTCTATATTATCGGCGTTGTCATCGAAAAAGACCGCATCGGCCGCGGTGAATCCCTCTGCCTGCAGAACAGCCTGATAAATTCGCGCTTCAGGCTTACGCATCCCCATCTCCTGCGAGAGATAGATCTTATCCGCCGCCGCCTTAACTTCAGGGTACTCCTCAGGCCAGAACGTGGTGTGCAGACGGTTGGTGTTTGACAGCACAACGACCCGATGTCCCTGCTCGCGAAGCTTATGCATGATGTCGATCACCTCAGGCCGGATGGCGACAAATACGGCCTGCCAGCCGTGTGAAAACTGCTCGTAGCTTAACGGTAGATCCATCTCCTGACAGAAACGTTCAGCGAATTCTTCATCGCTGATCTCGCCGCGTTCATGCTGATGGAAGGTCTCACCCATCGCGAAATTTTGCTTTAACGTTGCCAGCGGCACGCGGCTAAAGTCGCTCCATGCACCCAACACGCGATTAAAATCGATATCGACGATGACGTTTCCTAAATCAAAGATATAAAGCATGTTTATCTCCTGCTCGCCGTGGAGAAGTAACTGTAGCGGGAATAAAGAGATTTGACTATGCGTGCGCTCTAAGGTGTGCGATCGATTTTTACGGCGCGTTTTTACGACAGTAAAGTGAAGGGACGTTTGACGCGGCAAAAAGCCAGGCCCCCCGGTACTCATCAATCATCAGGCTCAGGTCCCGACCCGGCGTACGGTAAAAGCCCGGTAATGTTGCGTTGATATCAGCCTCATCCGCATTATCGGCGAAGGTTTTAACAATACGATCGTTATTTAACACGCGCGCATTCTGATGGTAACTGTAGTGAAAATAGATGGTCCGGTTAACTTCAGACACCGTCTGACCAAATAATTTACCGTTAATGATGGTCGCGCCCTCCCGATGCTGCATTCGCCAGGAAACCGTACCCACAAATCGGTTTTTACCAATCGTCCATTCCACATTTCCCGTGCAGCGTATCGGCGTACTCGACAAATTCGAGTAAGCTAACCAGCCGCTGGTAATAACCGCCACCAGAATCGCCCCCAGCAAAATAATTCGGTTTCGAAGAGTCATCATTGCTCGTGTGCCCAAAAATAATGGGTGGTACAAAACGCGGCCGCGTCGCGTCGCGGATCCTTATTACAGGCAAACGCCGCGATTCGCTCCGTTTTACTGTAGCCAATGAGAAAAACGTATCGTTTTTCGGCACACAGGCCAGGGTTATTGTTTAACAAGCGCAAGTAATGGTCCTGCATAGGTTCGTTAGGCGCAAAAAAAAGCTGGCAGGCACTGCTGCCCGTAGAAAGTGGAATGTAGTGACTAAACGGCATGTTCTGGTGCTGTTTGTATAACATCCCCCCGTTGATAAGCGCGATCAGCAAAAGCGTTGCGGTCGTTATTATCAGCCAGGCCGGACTCTTCACCGCGGTGCTATCGGCAACGACTGCGTCTTTATTGGCTATTACCGGCTCAGCGCCTGGAATAAATCGTTCAACCTGGGTGGCTTCGGAAAGCATAAGCCCACGACGCGAAATCGTTTTTACCGTATCGCGCGGTAACCCCACCTCAGCCAGGGCGTTGCGTAATGTCAAAATAGCCTGATAAAAGGTATTCGGTGTGGTGACGTCATTGCGCTCACCCCATCCCACTATCATTAACTGATTTTGCGAAATTATTTCTCCGGGATGGGTGACGAGATAGAGAAAACAGAGGTTGGCAGGAAGCTGCAATTGTATCGAGCGCCCGGAAATATGATTTACCAGGGTTTTGTTTTCTGGATCATACTCGACCAATTTGTTAATGAGATACAATTTTCCTTTCCTCAGCAATAACAATACTTAACCATATACACCAAAAACACATACGTATATTTAACAAGAGTATAGGTCAGAAGGATCAGGACGCGATACCATTCCAACTAAGATTAAAAATAACACATTTATTTTCAATAGGTTAAGAGGTGTTTTTCTTAGGTTTTTCTCATCTAAAACGACATAATGAGATTTCATTACACTTCGCCAGACCAAATAATTATATTGAGCCACAACAAGAGAAAAGACGGTCGTTGCGGCAGATTAAAGAAACGAATCTTTAGCTTTTAGTGCTATTTCGTGAATCTTCCCCTGGGATTTTTTTTGTCGAATAATCTTAAGGGACTGATGAATATTCCTGGAATACGTCGACCAACGTATGTCCTTTCGCGATGGCTATGGCTTGACAGAATAGACATCACCAGGAATTTATATTCTTTATCACTATTTTTCATAAACAAGAGAGGGCCACTGGATATGTTTCAAGATTGACACATTTGCATGGCAGTGAAATATTGACGGTGAAAATAAGACAGGAGTGGACTGGATGATACCATCGTCGCATAAGGTTGTCCGCTGTATAAGCTGTGAATTGTCCTGTCAGTTATATCCAGATAACGCAGTACGTTCACAATATTGTGGAAACGCCTCGTTCGCAGTTTGGCCAGGTGATAACCATTTCCTGCAGATTGCAGTAGAAAATAAAATAGTGCGAGGAAACAAGAATCACTTATTACGCGGATTTATATTTGTAGACTTTTCGATGTACAACCTGCGCGCACTTGCCGATCCGCAATGGATTGAACGTCTGGCGAGAACTAACATGAACATTGTGATTATCTCAGACCGCAAGCTGGAAGCATTGGCCAATTATTTTCTCACTCACCGCAGTGAAATAAAGGGAGTTATTTATTCGGATGACAGTGACATTATATTAAAAGAAAAAATTAGCCATCTATTCACCGGGAGACGAGTGAATAGCAGACGCGGCAGTATCTTAAATGCTGTTGAATTCACGTTACTTAACAGATTTTTGTCAGGAGCGTGCCTTCAGGAGATTATAAAAACAGACGGCATTGATGTTAAAAAAATTTACGTCCATAAAATACGACTTGAGAGGAAGTTAGGTACCAGCATTCATAAAATTCTCGTTTCTATTTTGTAATTTCAACCTGTTTACCTACCCACATTTAATGGTGTGGAGGATGTTCTACGCCTGAAAGAAAGGGGGCAGTCATGCCATATTTAATGAAACACTCACCAGTCGCCGCTGCGATTTCGCTGGCGTTGTCGTCAGCGCTATTTACCGCACATGCAGCGGTAATAGATTTTTCTAATTTACCCGCTTCCGGAGCGGTAACGGATTTGCCTGCAGAAATACAGGCGATGATACCTGCAACGGCAAACACGAACTTTAGCAAAAATACCGGCGATCCTAACTATGTCTACCAGTACAGCGCCGGTAATATCCCGATCTACGGAGATGGGATCACCCTCGAAGGGCCTGGGGCGGAAGCCTTTGAGCATTCCGTTACCGTTATTCAGAACTCCACGTCCGGCAGTCCGGGGGTGATATTTGGTGACGATCTGACTATTCGCACCCAGTCAAAAGTGGCTGCCAATAATGGTAAAGACGTCGACGGTATTCGTACCCACGGTATGAACACGCCGGACAACCCGGTATTTATCATTACCGGCGATCGCACCCACATTTACGTTAATGGCCAAAGCGGTGACGGCATCAATGCCGGCTACAGCTCCTTCAGCCAGGGATCGCTTGGCTCCGCCAATATTTATGTGGGGGACGATCTCTATATCGAAACCACGGGCAGCACAGGGCGCGGGATTAGCGCCTATGCACTGAATGATGCGTCGAAGGCAAAAAATAACGTTATCGTCGGCGATCGTGCCCATATTGTGACGCGCGGTACCTACGCCGAAGGGATCCGCACCAACCAGAGCGGCTCTTACGTTCGTCTGGGAGATGAGGCGACCATCGAAACGTACGGCACATCGGCCTATGGCCTGTATGCGGGCTCTGCGTCAAAAATTGAGCTAGGCAAAAGCGCGACGATTACCACCGACGCGGCCAGTGCTTCCGGGGTTTATTCTACCGGCTCGTCAACTATCACCCTTGATGAAGGCGCCACTATCACGACCAACGGTGCCAGCGCGCATGGCGTCTATGCTTACACCGGTGCGGTGAATCTGGGAGATAACGTCACCATTGCGGTAAACAGCAGTGAGAAAACCAGCAGCTCTGCGCAAGCGCCGCACGGGATGTATGCCTGGTCACGCGGCGTGATAGCCCTCGCGGGTGGTGCAACCATTAGCACCGCAGGCCATCGCGACAACGGTAGCTATGCCCTGAACGCCAGTAACGGCGGGGTAATTGACGCGTCCGCTGGAGGCAAATTCATCCTCAACGGCGATGTCCTTTCCGCGGGCGGCGTTGCGGCCACCAGCACACTTCCGGCACAAAACAGTACCATTACGCTGACAATGGATGACAACTCCCTGTGGAATGGGGCGTCCTTCATTGAAAGCAACGCCGCGGGTACCGGTACTATCGCACTGACGATGAATGATGCCGTCTGGAATCTGCGCGACAGTTCCACGCTGACCAGCCTGACGCTGAATGCGGGCGGCACGATTAATTTTCAGCATGCAGAGGACGCGGCGTGGCAAACGCTGACCATCAAGGATGATTTTATCGGCAACGGCGGCAAGCTGGTTTTCAATACCGTCCTGTTTGACGACACTTCGGAAACGGACAAGCTGATTGTTGAAGGCAACACGTCCGGTCATACCGGGGTGGAAGTGAACAACATTGGCGGTACTGGCGCGCAAACCGTAGAAGGGATTGAAATTGTCAGCGTTGGCGGCAACTCTGACGGGACGTTTGAGAAGGCCAGCCGTATCGTGGCGGGCGGTTATGACTATAACGTGGTGCAAAAAGGTAAAAACTGGTTTCTGACCAGCCTCGCCGAGCCCGTTGATCCAGTTGACCCACCGGTCGACCCCGTAGACCCGCCTGTTGACCCCGTGGACCCACCAGTCGACCCGGTAGATCCGCCCGTTGACCCGGTGATTCCGCCGCAAGAGCCGGTCCCACCGCCTGCACCACCGAAAAGCGAGCATCAGTATCGCCCGGAATTTGGTAGCTATCTGGCAAACAGCTATGCGGCAAATACGCTGTTTATGACCCGCCTGCACGATCGTCTGGGTGAAACGCAGTACACCGACATGCTCACTGGCGAGCAGAAAGTGACGAGCCTGTGGATGCGTAACGTCGGCGGTCATACGCGTTTCAGAGATGGCAGCGGCCAGTTAAAAACCACCGCCAATCGCTACGTGCTGCAGTTGGGTGGCGATGTCGCCCAGTGGAGCACCGACGGTCTGGACCGTTGGCATCTTGGCCTGATGGCGGGCTACGGCAACAGTCAGAGCCGGAGCGCTTCCAGCCTGACCGGCTACCACTCACGCGGTGAAGTGAATGGCTATAGCGTCGGTCTGTACGGTACCTGGTACGCAAACGACGCGGATAAAAGTGGCACTTATGTTGATAGCTGGGTGCTGTATAACTGGTTCGACAATAAGGTGATGGGACAGGATCAGGCCACAGAGAACTATCGCTCCAGCGGCGTGACCGCCTCTGTAGAAGCAGGCTATAGCGTTAAGGTGGGCGAAAGCGGCCGCAACAGCTACTGGCTCCAGCCGAAAGCGCAGGCCGTTTGGATGGACGTGCAGGCTGACGACCATCGTGAGCGCAACGGCACGCGGGTGAAAGACGAGACTCAGGGCAACCTGATGACACGTCTCGGCGTGAAGGCCTACATCAGCGGACATAACGCAATTGACGACGGTAAATCACGGACCTTCCAGCCATTTATCGAAGCGAACTGGATCCACAACACCCAGACCACGCGTATCCGCATGGATGACGTTAGCAATGAGATGCGTGGTACGCGCAATATCGGTGAACTCAAGACAGGCGTAGAGGGGCAGATTACGCCGCAGCTTAGCGTATGGGGCAACGTGGCTCAGCAGATAGGCGACAAAGGCTACAGCGATACGCAGGGGATGCTGGGGGTGAAATACAGCTTTAAATAACAATGTTCAAGCCGCTGTTTACTCAGCGGCTTTTTTTGCTTCAGGCGATATCATCGCCGGTGCTGGCCAGGACGATTTCAACTTTACTGGATTTCAGATGATTTTGCAGAGCCGAGCCAGGCATCTCGTCAGTGAAGAGTGCAGTGGCCTGCGCCACGTTGCCAATTTCCACCGCAGCGGAGGCGGTAAATTTCGTATGATCGGCCGCTAAAAGAATGTGCCGGGAGTGGGCAATCATGGTTTTCACCACGCTGGCTTCATTGACGTCAAACTCCATCATCGCCCCGTCGTGCTCAATGGCTCCCACGCTCGTCACGAGATAATCCGCCCGAAAACCAGACACAAACGCCGTCGCCGCAGGCCCGATAATCCCGCCATTGTGCGGGCGCAGCGTGCCGCCCGGCACCATCACTTCAAAACGCGGGTTCTTATACAGAATGTGCGCCACCCGCAGGCTGTTGGTGATAATGCGCAGATGATTATGGTTCAGCAGCGCCCGGGCAACGTGCTCTACGGTCGTGCCGATGGTGATGAAGATGGTGGAGCCATCGGGAATATAGTCCGCAATGGCTTCGGCAATCGCTCGCTTCTCTTCGGTAAGCGAGACTTCGCGCTGTTCGAACGCCATGTTCACCACGCTGGATGCCCTGCCCGCCCCGCCATGATGACGCGTGATCAGTCCCTGCTCGCTCAGCTTGCGAATATCCCGGCGCACCGTTTGCGTGGAGACATCCAGCAGTTGCGCCAGTTCATCAATGTTCATATAGCCGCGATCGGCAATCAGCGTCAGCAGCTGATCGTGACGCGGGTTGCCGGTCAGTTCGGTAAGACTCATGGGCTGTCCTCTGAAAACCATCTCGCCCCGCATTTTATACAAAAAGTGACAAAAAAGAGCGGGTTTGATCACAGTCGGGTATACCTGCACGCCCACCGGGCTTCGTGCATTTCAGCGCTGCGACGGCACTGGCAAAGCGGACGGCGTCTGTAGTGGACGATTGTTGCCCCAGACTGAACGCCAGCGCGCCGTGGAAAACGTCGCCCGCCCCGGTGGTATCCACCACGTCCACCTCAAAGCCGGGCTGATGACGCAATGCGCCGTTTTCCAGCCAGAAGCAGCCGTCTCGCCCCTGAGTGACATACACATGTCCATTTGTGAGCGTTTGTGCTTTTTTCAGTGCATCTTCGGTTTTATCCAGCTGCGTTAAACGCCGCAGCCCCGGCGCGGAGAAGGCCGCGTGGTCGCTTAAGGTAATCAGCTCCGCAATATCCTGTGGGGTAACATCCGCATCCAGCAACGTCGGCACACCTTGCTTACGGGACAGGGTAAACGCCTGTTTCGCCCCGTCATGCCAGCGCACGTCTGCTAAAACAATATCCCACTGCGAGAAGTCGATTTCATGCAGCCAGTCTGCCGCCGCAGGGAGATCGGGGCTGGGGTAGTTGGCAATCACGCGTTCTCCGCCCGCGTCCACCAGCACCGCCGATTGTGACGATCGGGCACCCTTAAATACGCGGGTGTAACGGGTCTTCACCCCCAGGGATTCCAGCTCCGCGAGCAGCCGTCTGCCGGTATCGTCGTCCCCCACCCGGCCAATAAAATCCACTTCCGCGCCCAGTTTCGCCGCCGCCACAGCCGCAGTTGCCGCCGGGCCGCCCCCCACTTCCGTATAGTCCTTTGCGACATATTTCCCACCTTCCTTTGGTAAGTCATCGAGATACCAGATGCGATCCAGCACGGTAATACCGACACAAACGATGCGAGCCATGGTGATTCCTTCTGCGATTTCTGATGCTTTCATTTTAATTTCATCAAATGTTTAAAAAGTGACTCGTGTCAATTTTTTGACTATAAATTACAAATACGATCAAAAACAGACAACATAAACGCGCAAAAATTGACACGATGTGACAGGAGAGAGGCATGTCAGCAATCGCATTTATCGGTTTAGGACAGATGGGCGCGCCAATGGCGAAGAATCTGTTGAAACAAGGTCATCAGCTTCACGTCTTCGATGTGAACCCGCAGGCGGTTCAGGCGCTGGTAGAGAGTGGCGCACGGGCGGTGACAACACCCGCGCAGGCCGCCACGGACGCCGAATTCGTCATCACCATGCTGCCAAACGGCGACCTGGTACGCAGCGTGCTGTTTGGCGAAAACGGCGTGTGCGAAGGATTATCCCGCGACGCGCTAGTCATTGATATGTCCACCATACACCCACTGCAAACCGACGCGCTGATCCGCGACATGGCTGAACGCGGCTTCAGCCTGATGGATGTGCCTGTCGGACGCACCTCAGATCATGCCATCGCCGGCACGCTGCTCCTGCTGGCAGGCGGCACGGCGCAGCAAATTGAGCGCGCCACTCCGGTCTTAATGGCGATGGGCAATGAGCTGATTAATGCCGGCGGGCCGGGCATGGGCATCCGCGTGAAGCTTATCAATAACTACATGAGCATTGCCCTGAACGCTCTCTCGGCGGAGGCGGCCGTGCTGTGTGAAGCACTGGGGCTCTCATTTGATGTGGCGCTGAAGGTCATGAGCGGTACGCCTGCGGGTAAAGGCCACTTCACGACCTCATGGCCGAACAAGGTGTTGAAAGGGGATCTTTCACCCGCCTTCATGATCGACCTTGCGCATAAAGATCTGGGGATCGCCCTCGACGTGGCTAACCAACTCCATGTTCCGATGCCGCTGGGCGCGGCCTCCCGCGAGGTTTACAACCAGGCACGCGCCGCCGGGCGCGGGCGCGAGGACTGGACAGCCATTCTTGAACAGGTTCGCGCATCTGCCGGGCTGAAAAAAACACTCTGATACGAAAGGACTGAGGAATGACGATGTACACCCTGAAAGATATCACCCGACCTTCCGGCGGTTTTGCGATGCTGGCCGTGGATCAGCGCGAAGCGATGCGCCTGATGTTTGCTGCAGCAGGCGCGCCGGTTCCGGTAACCGACCAGCACCTGACGGATTTTAAGGTCAACGCGGCAAAAATTCTGTCACCGTACGCCTCTGCCATTCTCGTCGACCAGCAGTTCTGCTATCGCCAGATTGTCGAGCAGCAGGCCGTAGCTAAAAGCTGCGCAATGATTGTGGCCGCCGACGAGTTTATCCCGGGGAATGGTCTTCCGGTCGACAGCGTAGTGATCGACAAGAACGTCGACGCGCAGGCGGTCAAACGCGATGGCGGCAAAGCACTGAAGCTGCTGGTGCTGTGGCGCAGCGATGAAGATCCGCAGCAGCGCCTTGAGATGGTGAAGGCGTTCAACACGCTGTGCCACGATAACGGTCTGCTGAGCATTATCGAGCCGGTGGTGCGTCCGCCGCGTCGCGGTGCCGCGTTTAACCGCGAACAGGCGATTATCGACGCGGCCAAAGAGCTGGGCGACAGCGGTGCCGACCTCTACAAAGTGGAGATGCCGCTGTTTGGCAAGGGCACGCAGCAGGCGCTGCTGGCAGCCTCGCAGAAGCTGAATGAGAACATCGCCATGCCGTGGGTGATCCTCTCGTCCGGCGTGGACGATAAGTTATTCCCGCGCGCCGTAAGCGTCGCCATGCAGGCGGGGGCCTCAGGCTTTTTAGCCGGTCGTGCCGTCTGGTCCTCTGTGATTGGCCTGCCGGACACCGAGCTGATGCTGCGTGATATCTCCGTCCCCAAACTTCAGCGTCTGGGTGAGATCGTCGACGAAATGATGGCTCGCCGTTAAGAAAGGACCCGAACATGAAATGGTTTAACACCCTGAGCCATAATCGCTGGCTCGAACAAGAGACCGACCGCATTCTCGATTTCGGTAAAAATGCCGCCGTACCGACCGGCTTTGGCTGGCTGGGCAATAACGGCCAGGTGCGTAGAGATATGGGCACGCATCTGTGGATCACCGCGCGTATGCTGCACGTTTACGCGGTGGCGGCGAACATGGGGCGTCCCGGTGCGTATGCCCTGGTTGAGCACGGTATTAATGCCCTGAATGGCCCGCTGCGCGACAAGCAGCACGGCGGCTGGTACGCCTGCGTTAACGATGAAGGCGTGATTGATGCGTCCAAGCAGGGCTATCAGCACTTCTTCGTCCTGCTGGGCGCGGCGAGCGCCGTGACCACGGGTCACCCGCAGGCACGTAAGTTGCTGGACGATGCCATCGAGGTGATTGAGCGCTACTTCTGGAGCGAACAGGAGCAAATGTGCCTGGAGTCATGGGATGAAGCATTCAGCAAAACGGAAGACTATCGCGGCGGTAACGCCAACATGCACGCCGTAGAAGCCTTCCTGATCGTTTATGACGTGACCCACGACCGTAAATGGCTCGACCGCGCCCTGCGCATCGCGTCGGTGATTATTCACGACGTAGCGCGCAAAGGGGAGTACCGCGTTAACGAACATTTCGACACCAGCTGGAACCCGATCCGCGACTACAACATTGATAACCCCGCCCACCGCTTCCGCGCCTACGGCGGCACGCCGGGGCACTGGATTGAGTGGGGCCGCCTGATGCTGCACCTGCGCGCCGCCTTAGAAGCGCGCTTTGAAACCCCGCCAGATTGGCTTCTGGAAGATGCGAAAGGACTGTTCCACGCCACCATCCGCGACGCCTGGGCACCCGACGGGGCCGATGGATTTGTCTACTCCGTGGGCTGGGACGGCAAGCCTATTGTGCGTGAACGCGTGCGCTGGCCAATCGTCGAGGCGATGGGCACGGCCTATGCCCTCTATACCGTGACCGGCGAAGCGCAGTACGAGGCCTGGTATCAGAAGTGGTGGGATTACTGCATCAAGTACCTGATGGATTACGAAAACGGTTCCTGGTGGCAGGAGCTGGACACCAATAACGAAGTGACGACCAAAGTCTGGGACGGCAAGCAGGATATTTACCACCTGCTGCACTGCCTGGTGATCCCCCGCCTGCCGCTGGCGCCGGGCTTAGCGCCTGCCGTCGCCGCCGGATTACTGGACAGCCAGGCCAAATAATTAAGACGGAGTTTTTATGCGTACCCTACACAATATTGACCTGAAAAATAACGAAACTGGCTTCACCCTGCGCTGGCAGGACCGTCTGATTTTATCCCACTCTGCGGATGCCCCTTGCCTGTGGATTGGCGCAGGTGAGGCGGATATCGAGATGTTTCGCGGCAACTTCAGCATCAAAGACAAGCTCAACGAAAAGATTGCCCTGACGAACGCGACCGTCACGCAGCAAAGCGCGGGCTGGGCAATCCGCTTTACCCGCGGCGACGCGGTGAGCGCGACGCTGATGGTGGGCGTGGATGCGGAAGGCCGTCTGGAGTTGAAGCTGAAAAATGACGCCGCCAGCCATAACCGCATCTGGCTGCGGCTGGCAGCACAGCCTGACGATCATATCTACGGCTGCGGCGAGCAGTTCTCTTACTTCGATCTGCGCGGCAAGCCGTTCCCGCTGTGGACCAGCGAGCAGGGTGTGGGCCGTAACAAGCAGACCTACGTCACCTGGCAGGCCGACTGCAAAGAGAATGCGGGCGGCGACTACTACTGGACCTTCTTCCCACAGCCTACCTTCGTGAGCACCCAGAAGTACTACTGCCACGTGGATAACAGCTGCTATATGAACTTTGACTTCAGCGCGCCGGACTTCCACGAGCTGGCGTTCTGGGAAGATAACGCCACGCTGCGCTTCGAATGTGCGAAAACGTATGTCGATCTACTGGAAAAACTGACCGGACTGCTGGGGCGTCAGCCAGAGCTACCGGACTGGGTGTACGACGGCGTGACGCTGGGCATTCAGGGCGGCACCGAGGTGTGTCAGCAGAAGCTCGACACCATGCGTAACGGCGGCGTAAAGGTGAACGGCATCTGGGCGCAGGACTGGTCCGGTATCCGCATGACCTCCTTCGGCAAGCGCGTGATGTGGAACTGGAAGTGGAACAGCGCGCTCTATCCGCAGCTTGATGCGCGGATTGCGAAGTGGAAACAGGAAGGCGTGCAGTTCCTCTCCTATATCAACCCGTACGTCGCCAGCGATAAAGATCTCTGCGAAGAGGCGTCGAAGCGCGGCTATCTGACCAAAAACGCCGACGGCAAGGACTACCACGTTGAGTTCGGGGAATTCTACGCGGGCGTTATCGACCTGACCAACCCGGAAGCCTACGACTGGTACAAAGAGGTCATCAAAAAGAACCTGATCGAGCTGGGCTGCGGCGGCTGGATGGCAGATTTCGGGGAGTACCTGCCGACCGACACCTTCCTGCATAACGGCGTGAGCGCGGAGATCATGCATAACGCCTGGCCTGCCCTGTGGGCCAAATGTAACTACGAGGCGCTGGAAGAGACCGGCAAGCTCGGCGAGATCCTGTTCTTCATGCGCGCGGGCTACACCGGCAGCCAGAAGCACTCGGTGATGATGTGGGCGGGGGATCAGAATGTCGACTGGAGCCTGGACGACGGTCTGGCATCCGTCATCCCTGCGGCGTTGTCGCTGGCGATGACCGGGCACGGCCTGCATCACAGCGACATCGGCGGCTATACCACGCTGTTCGAGATGAAGCGCAGCAAAGAGCTGCTGCTGCGCTGGTGCGACTTCAGCGCCTTTACGCCGATGATGCGTACCCATGAGGGCAACCGTCCAGGCGATAACTGGCAGTTTGACGGCGACGCGGAAACCATCGCGCACTTCGCGCGCATGACCACCGTCTTCACCACCCTGAAGCCGTATATCAAAGCCGCCGTCGCGCAGAACGCAAAAAGCGGCCTGCCGGTGATGCGTCCGCTGTTCCTGCACTACGAGGACGATGCGCACGCCTACACGCTGAAATACCAGTACCTGTTTGGCCGCGACCTGCTGGTGGCGCCGGTTTATGAAGAGGGGCGCCGCGACTGGTCGCTCTATCTGCCGCAGGACAGCTGGGTGAATGCGTGGACCGGGGAAACCTGCCAGGGCGGTGACGTGACCGTTGATGCCCCGCTCGGCAAGCCGCCGGTCTTCTACCGCCAACACAGCGAATGGGCAGATCTGTTTAGCACCTTACGTGATATCTGATAAGGCTCGCCCGCAGGGAAACCTGCGGGCAGACGGAGAACAATAATGAGTCAACATACTTCCGATCCGGCAACCCTACGCCTGCCGTTTAAAGAAAAACTCGCCTACGGGATGGGCGATCTCGGCTCAAACATCCTGCTGGATATCGGCACGCTCTATTTGCTGAAGTTTTATACTGATGTTCTGGGGCTGCCAGGTACCTACGGCGGAATCATCTTCCTGATTGCGAAGTTCTTTACCGCCTTCACCGATATGGGCACCGGGATCATGCTCGACTCCCGGCGCAAGATCGGCCCGAAAGGAAAATTCCGCCCGTTTGTGCTCTATGCAGCGTTCCCGGTGACCTTACTGGCGATTGCCAACTTCGTCGGCACGCCGTTTGAAATCACCGGTAAAACGGTGATGGCGACGGTGCTGTTCATGCTGTACGGCCTGTTCTTCAGCATGATGAACTGCTCCTACGGCGCGATGGTGCCCGCCATTACCAAAAACCCGGACGAGCGCGCCTCGCTGGCCGCCTGGCGTCAGGGCGGCGCTACGCTGGGCCTGCTGCTCTGTACCGTGGGTTTTGTTCCGGTGATGAACCTGATTGAAGGCAATGACCAGCTTGGCTACATCTTTGCCGCCACCCTCTTCTCGCTGTTCGGGCTGTTTTTTATGTGGTGGTGCTACAAGGGGGTGACCGAGCGTTACGTCGAGGCGCAGCCCGCTAACCCGGCGCAAAAACCGGGGCTGCTGCAGTCGTTCCGCGCCATCGCCGGGAACCGTCCGCTGTTTATCCTGTGCATCGCGAACCTGTGCACGCTGGGCGCCTTTAACGTCAAACTTGCCATTCAGGTCTACTACACGCAGTACGTGCTGAACGACCCAATCCTGCTGTCGTACATGGGCTTCTTCAGCATGGGCTGCATTTTTATCGGCGTCTTTATGATGCCCGGCGCGGTGCGGCGCTTCGGCAAGAAAAAAGTCTACATCAGCGGGCTGACGATTTGGGTGGCGGGCGATCTGCTCAACTACTTCTTCGGCGGCGGCTCGGTGAGCTTTGTGGCGTTCTCCTGCCTGGCGTTCTTCGGCTCCGCGTTTGTGAACAGCCTGAACTGGGCGCTGGTGTCCGATACCGTGGAGTACGGCGAGTGGCGCACCGGCGTGCGCTCCGAAGGGACGGTCTACACCGGCTTTACCTTCTTCAGGAAGGTATCCCAGGCGCTGGCAGGCTTCTTCCCGGGGATCATGCTCACGCAGATCGGCTACGTGCCCAACGTGGTGCAAAGCGCCGGGACGGTTGAAGGGCTGCGGCAGCTGATATTTATCTACCCGAGCCTGCTGGCGGTCATTACCATCGTGGCGATGGGCTGCTTCTATAACCTCAACGAGAAGATGTATGTGCGCATCGTCGAAGAAATCGAACTGCGCAAACGTACGGCATAATGACGTGATAGAGCGCCCTGCGGGGCGCTCTGAGGATCGACCATGACACATAACACTGATCCGTTAACCCTGAAATTGAGCCTGCGAGAGAAGTGCGCCTACGGGATGGGCGATTTTGGCTCGAACCTGATGCTGTGTATTGGCACGCTGTATTTGCTGAAGTTTTATACAGACGAACTGGGCATGCCGGCGTTCTACGGTGGCATTATTTTCCTGGTGGCGAAGTTTTTTACCGCGTTTACCGACATGCTAACCGGCGTACTGCTCGATTCCCGGCGTCACATCGGTGCAAGAGGAAAATTCCGGCCCTTCATTCTTTACGCCTCCGTGCCGGTGGCGCTGGTCGCGACGGCGCAGTTTATGGCCAACGACTTTAGCCTGACGGTGAAAACGGCGCTCGCCACCGTGCTCTTCATGATGTTTGGCCTCTGCTACAGCCTGATGAACTGCGCCTACGGTGCGATGGTCCCGGCCATCACCAAAAACCCGAACGAGCGCGCGCAGCTGGCGGCCTGGCGTCAGGGCGGCGCAACGGTGGGGCTGTTACTCTGCACCGTCGGCTTTATGCCCATTCAGGCGCTGTTCGTCCACCAACCCTCCCTCGGCTATCTGGTGGCCGCGCTGGTGTTCGTCACTGGCGGTCTGTTCTGCATGTGGTGGTGCTACAGCGGAGTTAAAGAACGCTACGTGGAGCTCACACCCGATCATCATAAGCCCGGCATTCTGAAATCGTTCTGTGCGATTTTCCGCAATCCGCCGCTGCTGGTGCTGTGCATCGCCAACCTGTGTACCCTCGCCGCGTTTAACATCAAGCTAGCGATTCAGGTCTATTACACCCAGTACGTGCTGAACGATCTGCATCTGCTGTCGTGGATGGGCTTTTTCAGCATGGGCTGCATCCTGATTGGCGTGTTTCTGGTGCCCGGCGCAGTAAAGCGCTTTGGCAAGAAACCGGTCTATCTGGGTGGCCTGGCGCTGTGGGCAGTGGGCGACGTGCTGAATTTCTTCTGGGGGACCAGCTCCCTGCTGTTCGTGCTGTTTTCCTGCATGGCCTTCTTCGGCACCGCGTTTGTGAACAGCCTGAACTGGGCGCTGGTGCCGGATACCGTCGATTACGGCGAGTGGAAAACCGGCATTCGCGCCGAAGGGTCGGTGTATACCGGCTATACCTTCTCGCGCAAAATCTCCGCTGCGCTCGCCGGTTTCCTGCCCGGCATCATGCTGACCCAGATTGGCTACGTTCCCCATGCCGTGCAGAGCGCGGGCACGCTGCTTGGATTGCGTCAGCTTATTTTCCTCTGGCCGTGCGGCCTGGCGATTGTTGCTGCCGTGACCATGGGGCTGTTTTATAAACTCAACGAAGCGCGCTTCGCCTTTATTATCGAGGAGATTGGAAAACGGAAGAAACAAACCGCGAATACCCCTGAGATAACCACCAACAATAAAGCGTCAGCAGTCACTTTATAACAATAAATCCGGCCACTATGTCCTTCCTGTTTATCAGGAGGGAGGCCTTTCTGTACCTGATACATGGACAAATTATGAAAAGAATCATCACTGTACTGATCGTGTCGTCTGTGTCCTGCCCGGTATTTGCCGGGGCCTATGTCGAAACCCGCGAAGCCTACAATACGGCCTCAGAGCTGCACGAGGTGATCCTGCGTGCGGGCTATAACTTCGATATGGGCGCGGGACTGATGTTCACCAACGCCTATAACGTAGGTAAATGGGATGAACTTAAGCACAGCTATAACGAAATCGAGGGGTGGTATCCGCTCTTTAAGCCGACCGACAAACTCACCTTCCAGCCCGGTGGATTGATTAACGACAGCAGCGCAGGGTCCGGCGGTGCGGTTTATTTAGATACCAACTACAAATTTACAGACTGGTTTAATCTGACGTTCCGCTATCGCTATAACCATAACAACTACGATACGCCGGACTATAACGGGCAGATGGATAAGAATGACACGCACGAATTTGCCAACTACTGGAATTTCAAAGTGACGGATGCGTTTTTCTACACCTTTGAACCGCACTTTTTCCAGCGGGTGAATGATTACCACAGCAAAAATGGCAAAGATCATCACTGGGAAATTACCAACAAGTTCAGCTATAAAATCGACAGAAACTGGCTGCCGTACCTCGAACTGCAGTGGCTGGACAGGTGGAATGATTACAACCGGGAGCAGTACCGGATCCGTTTAGGGTTACGGTATTCGTTCTAATAAAAAAGCCGCTGATCGCTCAGCGGCTTTTTCGTTGCCGGGTGGCGCATGCGCTTACCCGGCCTACGGATTAACCGTATTAGTCTTCTTTCGCACCGCGCATAGCACGTTTACGATCGTTCTCGGTCAGGTGACGTTTACGGATACGAATTGACTGTGGAGTCACTTCGACCAGTTCGTCATCATCGATGAATTCCAGAGCCTGCTCCAGAGTCATCTTGATCGGTGGAACCAGAACCGTTGCTTCGTCAGTACCGGACGCACGCATGTTGGTCAGTTTCTTACCGGTCAGGCAGTTTACGGTCAGGTCGTTAGAACGACTGTGAATACCGATGATCTGGCCTTCATAAACCTCAGCACCGTGACCCAGGAACAGCTTACCGCGATCCTGCAGACCGAACAGCGCAAACGCAACCGCTTTACCCTGACCGTTGGAGATCAGCACGCCGTTGTTACGCTGGCCCACTTCACCCGGACGCACGTCGTCGTAGTGGCTGAAGGTGGAGTACAGCAGACCGGTACCTGAAGTCATGGTCATGAACTCAGAACGGAAGCCGATCAGGCCACGGCTTGGGATCACGTAGTCGAGACGTACGCGGCCTTTGCCATCTGGATTCATGTTTTTCAGGTCGCCTTTACGCTCACCCAGCGCCTGCATCACAGAACCCTGGTGCTGCTCTTCAACGTCCAGCGTCACGTTTTCGAACGGCTCTTGTTTACGGCCGTCGATTTCGCGGAAGATAACTTTCGGACGGGAAACCGCCATTTCGAAACCTTCACGACGCATGTTTTCGATCAGAACAGACAGGTGCAGCTCACCACGACCCGAAACGCGGAATGCATCAGCGTCTTCGGTTTCTTCAACGCGCAGTGCAACGTTGTGCACCAGCTCTTTGTTCAGGCGGTCAAGGATCTGACGAGAGGTAACGAACTTACCTTCTTTACCACAGAACGGAGAGGTGTTGACGTTGAAGAACATGGATACGGTTGGTTCATCAACGGACAGGGCTGGCAGCGCTTCGACGTTCTGCGGATCGCAGATGGTGTCGGAGATGTTCAGTTCACCCAGACCGGTGATAGCGATGATGTCGCCCGCTTCAGCGATGTCGCTCTCGATACGCTCAAGACCCAGGTGAGTCAGTACTTTACCCACTTTACCGTTACGGGTTTTGCCTTCGCTATCGATGATAGTGACCTGCTGGTTCGGCTTCACTTTACCGCGCTTGATACGACCAATGCCGATAACGCCAACGTAGTTGTTGTAATCGAGCTGAGAGATCTGCATCTGCAGGGTACCGTCGAGATCGACGTTTGGCGCAGGAACACGGTCAACAATCGCCTGATACAGCGGGGTCATGTCTTCAGCCATGTCTTCGTGGTCCAGACCTGCAATACCGTTCAGCGCAGAGGCGTAAACGATAGGGAAGTCCAGCTGCTCGTCGGTCGCGTCGAGGTTAACGAACAGGTCGAATACCTGGTCAACAACCCAGTCAGGACGCGCGCCAGGGCGGTCAACTTTGTTGATAACAACGATTGGCTTCAGACCATGGGCAAATGCTTTTTTGGTCACGAAGCGCGTCTGTGGCATTGGGCCATCCATTGCGTCAACGACCAGCAGAACGGAGTCTACCATGGACATTACACGTTCAACTTCACCACCGAAGTCGGCGTGCCCTGGGGTATCAACGATGTTGATACGGTAGTCATTCCATTTAATCGCGGTGTTTTTCGCGAGGATGGTAATCCCACGCTCTTTCTCCAAATCGTTGGAGTCCATCACGCGTTCTTGGGTTTCGGCACGCGCATCAAACGTACCGGATTGCTGCAGCAGCTTATCGACCAGGGTAGTTTTACCATGGTCAACGTGCGCGATGATGGCGATGTTACGCAAATTTTCGATCACAACTTTGCCTCAGGCATTTAGAAATAGCGCGTTATTGTACACGGATTAATCGCACTACAAAACAGGATCACAAACATCCCCCGCAAACAAGTATTGCAGAGATGCTTTGTGATCGCTTTCACGGAGCGGTAAAAGGGCACTTTAACGTAAATTGCACCAATATGGTGCTCAATGTTCACATTGAAGCACTATACTGGTGCAACAAATCCATCGTGGTGCAGCCCTTTTGCACTATGGTGCGCATGATAACGCCTTTTTGGGGTGTTTTAAAAGTTGGCACAGATTTCGCTTTATAAAAAATACATGGCACCAGCCAGTACAAACAGAAATTGAAGACCTCGTTACCACGACGACAATGACCAATCTGGAGAGTTAAGTATGTCCGCTGAACACGTTTTGACGATGCTGAACGAACATGAAGTGAAGTTTGTTGATCTGCGCTTCACCGATACCAAAGGTAAAGAACAGCACGTCACAATCCCTGCTCATCAGGTGAACGCCGAATTCTTTGAAGAAGGCAAAATGTTTGACGGCTCCTCCATTGGTGGCTGGAAAGGCATTAACGAATCCGACATGGTTCTGATGCCAGATGCGACCACTGCGGTCATTGATCCGTTCTTCGAAGAACCTACCCTGATCATCCGTTGCGACATCCTCGAGCCAGGCACCCTGCAGGGCTACGACCGCGACCCACGTTCCATCGCGAAACGCGCTGAAGAGTACCTGCGTTCTACCGGCATCGCAGACACCGTTCTGTTCGGGCCAGAGCCAGAGTTCTTCCTGTTCGATGACATCCGTTTCGGTGCGTCTATTTCTGGCTCACACGTGGCTATCGACGACATCGAAGGCGCATGGAACTCCTCCACCAAATACGAAGGTGGTAACAAAGGTCACCGTCCAGGCGTGAAAGGCGGTTACTTCCCGGTTCCTCCGGTCGACTCTGCACAGGACATTCGTTCCACCATGTGTCTGGTGATGGAAGAGATGGGCCTGGTTGTTGAAGCGCACCACCACGAAGTGGCGACGGCGGGTCAGAACGAAGTGGCTACCCGCTTCAACACCATGACCAAAAAAGCGGACGAAATTCAGATCTACAAATACGTTGTGCACAACGTTGCGCACCGTTTCGGTAAAACCGCGACCTTCATGCCAAAACCAATGTTTGGCGACAACGGTTCCGGTATGCACTGCCACATGTCTCTGTCCAAGAACGGTACCAACCTGTTCTCTGGTGACAAATATGCCGGTCTGTCCGAGCAGGCGCTGTATTACATTGGCGGCGTAATCAAACACGCTAAAGCGATCAACGCCCTTGCGAACCCAACCACCAACTCCTACAAGCGTCTGGTCCCGGGCTACGAAGCGCCAGTGATGCTGGCCTACTCTGCGCGTAACCGTTCTGCTTCTATCCGTATCCCGGTGGTGGCATCTCCTAAAGCGCGTCGTATCGAAGTGCGCTTCCCGGATCCAGCGGCTAACCCATACCTGTGCTTCGCAGCACTGCTGATGGCCGGTCTGGACGGTATCAAGAACAAGATCCACCCAGGCGAAGCGATGGACAAAAACCTGTACGACCTGCCGCCAGAAGAAGCGAAAGAGATCCCACAGGTTGCTGGCTCTCTGGAAGAAGCCCTGCAGGCGCTGGACGCAGACCGCGAGTTCCTGACTGCAGGTGGCGTATTCACTGACGACGCTATCGATGCTTACATCGCGCTGCGCACTGAAGAGAACGACCGCGTGCGTATGACTCCGCATCCGGTTGAGTTCGAACTGTACTACAGCGTTTAATTAAGTTGTTTTACCCGGCGTGACAAGCGCCGGGAGTAGTTGCCGTGGAAACTTTTAGCCCATCTCCGGATGGGCTTTTTTCTCCACCAACAATCTGATCTCACGCGCTTTTGACGCCGAAAACGCTATACTGCACTAAATTAGTGCAAACGACTCCAGGAGACTGCTGAATGGCAACTGGCACGCTGCCCGATGCTGGGCAGATCCTCAATTCTTTGATTAACAGCATTTTGCTGGTCGATGACGAGCTGGCCGTTCATTACGCCAACCCGGCGGCACAGCAGCTGCTCGCCCAAAGCGCACGTAAACTGTTCGGCACCCCACTTCCGGAACTCCTGAGCTATTTTTCGCTGAATATCGGCCTGATGCAGGAAAGTTTACAGGCAGGCCAGGGTTTCACAGATAACGAAGTGACGCTGGTGATCGACGGGCGTTCGCACATTCTGTCGCTGACCGCGCAACGTCTTCCCGAAGGCCTGATCCTGCTGGAAATGGCACCGATGGATAATCAGCGCCGACTGAGCCAGGAACAGCTTCAGCATGCACAGCAAATTGCCGCCCGAGACCTGGTGCGCGGTCTGGCGCATGAAATCAAAAACCCGCTGGGCGGATTACGCGGTGCGGCGCAGCTTCTGACCAAGGCGCTGCCCGACCCTGCGCTGGCGGAGTACACCAACGTCATCATTGAGCAGGCGGACCGTCTGCGGAATCTGGTTGACCGCCTTCTCGGGCCACAGCAGCCGGGAATGCACGTCACAGAAAGCATCCATAAAGTGGCTGAACGGGTGGTGAAGCTCGTCTCGATGGAGCTGCCAGAGAACGTCACGCTGGTACGTGATTACGACCCAAGCCTGCCGGAACTGGCCCATGACCCGGATCAGATTGAGCAGGTCCTGTTGAACATTGTGCGCAATGCCCTACAGGCGCTGGGGCCTGACGGGGGCGAGATTATTTTACGCACCCGTACCGCCTTCCAGCTCACGTTACACGGCGTGCGCTACCGGCTTGCGGCCCGAATCGACGTCGAGGATAACGGGCCCGGCATTCCATCGCATCTTCAGGACACCCTGTTCTACCCGATGGTCAGCGGTCGCGAAGGCGGAACCGGCCTGGGCTTATCCATTGCCCGCAGTTTGATCGATCAACACTCTGGAAAAATTGAATTTACCAGTTGGCCGGGACATACCGAGTTTTCGGTTTTCCTGCCGATTAAAAAATAAAGGTGACGTTTATGCAACGAGGGATAGTCTGGGTAGTCGATGACGATAGCTCCATCCGTTGGGTGCTTGAACGCGCGCTCACGGGGGCGGGATTAAGCTGCACGACGTTTGAGAGCGGCAGCGAAGTGCTCGACGCACTCACCACCAAAACGCCCGATGTTCTGCTGTCGGATATTCGCATGCCGGGCATGGACGGGCTGGCGCTGTTAAAGCAGATCAAACAACGCCACCCTATGCTTCCGGTCATCATAATGACGGCCCACTCCGATCTGGATGCCGCGGTGAGCGCCTATCAGCAAGGGGCATTCGATTATCTGCCCAAACCGTTTGATATCGACGAAGCGGTGGCGCTGGTTGAGCGCGCGATTAGCCATTATCAGGAGCAGCAACAGCCGCGCCACGCGCCCGATTTTGGGCCAACCACCGACATCATCGGCGAAGCGCCGGCGATGCAGGACGTGTTTCGCATTATTGGCCGTCTGTCCCGCTCCTCCATCAGCGTCTTGATTAACGGCGAATCGGGAACCGGTAAAGAGCTTGTGGCGCATGCGCTGCATCGCCACAGCCCGCGGGCAAAAGCACCGTTCATTGCCCTGAATATGGCGGCGATCCCGAAGGATTTGATTGAATCCGAACTGTTCGGGCACGAAAAAGGGGCGTTTACCGGCGCAAATACCATTCGCCAGGGGCGCTTCGAACAGGCAGACGGCGGCACGCTGTTCCTGGATGAGATCGGCGATATGCCGCTGGACGTTCAGACCCGCCTGCTGCGCGTGCTGGCGGACGGACAGTTTTACCGCGTGGGCGGCTATGCGCCGGTGAAGGTGGACGTGCGCATTATCGCCGCGACCCACCAGAACCTGGAGCAGCGCGTGCAGGAAGGCAAATTCCGTGAGGATTTATTCCATCGTCTGAACGTCATTCGCGTTCATCTGCCGCCGCTGCGTGAACGCCGGGAAGATATTCCCCGCCTGGCGCGCCATTTCCTGCAGGTAGCCGCCCGCGAGCTGGGTGTGGAGGCCAAGCAGCTTCACCCGGAAACCGATGCTGCCCTTACGCGCCTGGCGTGGCCGGGCAACGTGCGTCAGCTGGAAAACACCTGCCGCTGGTTAACCGTGATGGCCGCCGGGCAGGAAGTGCTGATTCAGGATTTACCGGCCGAGCTGTTTGAAGCGACCGCGCCTGAAAGCAGCACCGGGCATGCTTTGCCGGACAGCTGGGCAACGCTGCTGGCGCAGTGGGCCGACCGCGCGCTGCGTTCCGGTCATCAAAACCTGTTGTCTGAAGCGCAGCCTGAGATGGAGCGTACGCTGTTAACTACCGCGCTTCGTCATACGCAGGGCCACAAGCAGGAAGCCGCTCGCCTGTTGGGATGGGGACGCAATACCCTGACGCGCAAGCTGAAAGAGCTGGGAATGGAGTAATATCCGCGCTTGTGTAAAGGTTATTAATTGAGCGCAAATTGCCGTTATTTTGCGCTTTACTGTTCCGATGAGTTTTGTATGATCGTGCCCGGAAATTGGGGGTGAACATCATGCTGGAAACATTCGTGAATATGCTCTCTAGCGGAGCCGCTGAAAGCCACACGCCACAAACCGCCGTTGCGGCGGTGCTGTGCGCGGCGCTGGTTGGGCTGTTTAGCTAGCGAGTTGGCGATGAAATCCGGGTGGCGCTTCGCTTACCCGGCCTACATTTCGCACTTTTGTAGGCCGGGTAAGGCGAAGCCGCCACCCGGCATTGCAGTTTAAATTACCCGCGAGAACTGCTGCATACGCGCTTTCTGACGCAGATACGCGTCGAAGCACATGCAGATATTGCGGATCAACAGACGCCCTTTTGGCGTGACCTCAATCGCGCTCTCCGACACATCCACCAGCCCGTCTTTCGCCAGCGGCGCCAGCAGCTTCAGGTCTTCCGCGAAATAATCGCTGAAGTTCAGCGCCCACTGCGCTTCCACATCGCTGAAATCAAGACGGAAGTTGCAGATAAGCGCCTTAATCACATCGCGACGGATACAGTCATCGCGCGTTAATGCGATGCCGCGCCACAGCCCGTTGCCCGTCTCATCAACCTGCTGGTAATACTGCTTCAGTTCTTTCTGGTTTTGCGCGTAGCAGTCGCCGATCATGCTGATGGCGGAGACGCCCATTCCCAGTAAATCGGTATCGCCCTGGGTCGTGTAGCCCTGGAAGTTGCGGTGCAGGACCCCTTCGCGCTGAGCGACCGCCAGTTCGTCGTCCGGACGGGCAAAGTGATCCATGCCGATAAACTGGTAGCCGGTGTCGGTCAGCGAGGTGATGGTTTCCTGCAGGATATCCAGCTTCTGCTGGGCAGAAGGCAGATCGGCATCTTTGATTTTACGCTGGGCGGCAAACAGCGTCGGCAGATGCGCGTAGTTAAAGACGCTCAGACGGTCCGGGTTGAGTTCGGCCACGCGCTTCAGCGTGAAGGCGAAGCTTTCCGGCGTTTGCTTTGGCAGGCCGTAAATCAGGTCAATATTGGTCGAGGTGAAGCCAATTTCACGCGCATGGTTGAGTAAGGCAAAGATAAAGTCTTCGTCCTGCTCGCGGTTCACCAGACGCTGAACCTCTTTATTGAAATCCTGCACGCCCATGCTCAGACGATTGAAGCCTTCGGCGCGTAAGTGATCCAGTACATCCAGCTCAATTTCACGCGGATCGACTTCGATCGAGATTTCTGCGTCGTCGTTAAAACTGAAATTATCGCGCAGAAGCGTCATCAGGCGGCTGATTTGCGCTTTATTCAGATAGGTTGGCGTACCGCCGCCCCAGTGCAGCTGGCTGACGTGACGGCCTTTGAACAGCGGCGCGCGATGCACAATTTCCTGTTCGAGCGCGTCAAGGTACTGGTCGGCTTTATGCTGCTGGCGGGTCACGATTTTATTGCAGCCGCAGAAGTAGCAAAGCTTGTGGCAGAACGGAATATGGACGTAGAGCGACAGCGGACGCTCAGGATAGCGCGCAACAGCCTGCTGAAAATCCCCCTCGCCGAAGGCATCGGAGAACTCCAGCGCGGTGGGGTATGACGTATAACGCGGCCCGGAATAGTTATATTTCTGGATTAGGGCCAAATCCCAGTCGATAGTTGGTGCTAACATGCTCACTCCTTCCGTTGGTGTCGCGTTCGTATACGGCGGCCCGTTCTGACCCCATTGCGGGCCATCATTCGGGTGCGCAGCCACTTCTGTCGCCGCGACAACCGCCGTAGTTTAACGAATAACCACACCAGATAACATATAACCGGAAGGGTTATAAGCAGGACTATCGTGCCTGCCGGGTGCAAATGTTAGTTTCCACCCTTCAGAAGACGCATCATATCTTCCTGCTTTTCGTCTTCTTCTTCATCGTCTTCATCATCGTAAGACAGACCCAGCTTCTGCATCAGCTCGTCGATGCGATCCAGTTTGGCATCCACCCATGACTGCTCTTCAGCGGTCAGGGTTTCACCCTCTTCAAGACGTTCCAGCAGCGCGTCCAGGCGCTCATCGTTCTCCAGCAAATCCAGCTCAGCCTGCGGTGAAAGCATAGGTTTCTCGCTCTTTGGTTTGTGCTGCTTAGTGACCGGGGTGTCTGTCACGCCCAGTGGAATGGGAGTTTTACTGCCGATACGAGGATCTTTCTGCTGTTTGCTTTTTGCAGAAGCGCCCGCTGCACCACCACCGTTGGCACGGCTACCCGCAGCATGACCGCGATGTTTTTTGTCGCGTTTGCGGTCGCGCGCTTCCTGGTTCAGTTCTTCGCGCGTTTTGCGGCGTGCTTTTGCAGGGCGTTTCGCGCCCGCAGCGGAGGTTGGTTTTTTCATGATGTTTTATCTTTAAGTCGTTTTCTTCAGTATAGAATTGCGGCGAAATCTAGCAGAAAGCAAGCAAAGAAAAAAGGCGACAGAGCAATCTGTCGCCTTTTTTCCTGACTCACAACCCTTAGCGGGTCAGACATTCCATGTTTGCCAACAACAAACCCTGTTTATCCCTTGGCTAATACCGTCCGTGATACGGTTCCATTTCCTGTTAAAACGCCTCCAGGCGCTGGTCGTCCTGACAATCCTGCGTCTTCGCCTCCTGGCGCTCCTGACCCTAATCCTTAAGTCGATTTCCTGTTGGCTTCCTCGCCCTGACGCACACTTTACCTTGTTCCGTTAAACTAACAAGCAACGAAACGGTATAAAAAGAGATTTTCAGACAATTACCCGAAAATAAGCTTATGATTTAAAACAGTTTGCGTTTTTTAACGCCTGCGAATTCTCTGAAATCTCCCATAGCATCACTGGCCGATCTCTCACACCGGTGGGGGCATTCGCCTACAGGGCATAGCAATCAGAAAAGCCTTTTGCCTGCATTCAGGTATAATCCCCCTCAGATTACGATTTTGGAGACGACCACGTGACTACCTGGAACTACCAACAGACGCATTTTGTCACCAGTGCGCCCGATATTCGCCACCTCCCCTCTGATACCGGTATTGAAGTGGCCTTTGCTGGCCGCTCTAATGCGGGGAAATCCAGCGCCCTGAATACGCTGACCAATCAGAAGAACCTGGCGCGTACCTCAAAAACACCTGGCCGTACCCAGCTGATCAACCTGTTTGAAGTTGCAGAGGGCAAACGCTTAGTCGACTTACCGGGGTACGGTTACGCACAGGTACCCGAAGAGATGAAAATCAAGTGGCAGCGTGCGCTGGGTGAATACCTGGAAAAACGCCTGTGCCTGAAAGGTCTGGTGGTGCTGATGGATATTCGCCATCCCCTGAAAGATCTGGATCAGCAGATGATCGACTGGGCGGTAGCAAGCGATATCGCCGTGCTGGTGCTGCTGACGAAAGCCGATAAGCTGGCAAGCGGCGCGCGTAAAGCGCAGGTGAATATGGTTCGCGAAGCGGTGCTGGCGTTCAACGGCGATGTGCAGGTTGAACCGTTCTCCTCGCTGAAAAAGCAGGGCGTGGACAAGCTGCGTCAAAAGCTCGACACCTGGTTTAACGAGCTGGAACCCGCGACGGAAGCGGAAGAAGAGTAATACCGGGCGCGGCGATGGCCGCGCTTTTTTTTGCCCGAAAGTTTCTTTGCCGCAATAAAAAACGCCCCAGTCATTACTGACTGGGGCGGCTAAAATATTCAGCCAAATCCGATTACGTGAAGTAAAAGGTCTGAAAGATAGAACATCTTACCTCTGTACCCTACGCCGATAACTCTACCCCTTTTTGTGCTGCAGAAAAAGCACTTTTTGTAGTTTTTTTTCATTCTTTACATAGGGAATTCTAATGATCGTCACAAAACGCGCGTTCTTATGTTGCAAACTTACATAAACAGCGCGTTATGCGAAGAACCGTTAGTGAGCCTGATCCCAGTTTTCACCACTTCCCACTTCCACCAGCAACGGCACGTCCAGCGTCATGCTGCTTTCCATCAGTTCGTGGATCTTCTTCGACACGGCGTCGAGGTCGTCCTTGTGCACTTCAAATACCAGTTCATCGTGTACCTGCATGATCATTTTCACGCGCGGTTTCTCTTTCTCGAGCCAGGCATCAACGGCGATCATTGCACGCTTAATAATGTCCGCCGCGGTGCCCTGCATCGGGGCGTTGATCGCGGCACGCTCTGCACCCGCGCGGCGCGCGGCGTTGCTGGATTTGATGTCCGGTAAATAGAGACGGCGACCGTCCAGGGTTTCAACGTAGCCTTTCTCTTTCGCCTGCGCGCGGGTACGTTCCATATATTCCAGCACGCCCGGATAACGCTCGAAGTAGAGATCCATATACTTCTGCGACTCTTTACGCGGAATGTTGAGCTGTCGCGAAAGCCCGAATGCACTCATGCCGTAAATCAGCCCGAAGTTGATCGCCTTAGCGCTGCGGCGCTGTTCGTTGGTTACGCTGTCCAGCGGCAGACCGAAGACTTCGGCTGCAGTCGCCCGGTGGATATCCTTCCCTTCGGCAAAAGCGCTCAGCAGGCCTTTGTCGCGGGACAGGTGCGCCATAATGCGCAGTTCGATTTGGGAGTAGTCCGCCGAGACAATCAGATAATCCTCTGGCGCGATGAAAGCCTGGCGAATACGGCGGCCCTCTTCGTTACGTACCGGGATGTTCTGCAGGTTGGGATCGGTTGACGAAAGACGACCGGTCGCCGCGACAGCCTGATGGTATGAGGTATGCACGCGGCCCGTTTTCGGGTTAATCATCAGCGGGAGCTTATCAGTGTAGGTAGACTTCAGCTTCGCGAGACCACGGTACTCCAGAATCACTTTTGGCAGCGGATAATCCAGCGCCAGCTCTTCCAGCACCTCTTCAGAGGTTGAAGGCGCACCGCCAGGGGTTTTCTTCAGCGGCTTGATGCCCTGCTTTTCAAACAGAATGGTTTGCAGCTGCTTCGGCGAAGAGAGGTTAAACGGCTCGCCTGCAAGCTCATGCGCTTTTTGCTCCAGCTCGGTCAGACGCTGCGCCAGTTCCCCGGAGTGGTTATGCAGCACCGTTGGATCGATTTTCACGCCGTTGCGTTCAATGCGGGACAGCACGGGCACCAGCGGCATCTCAATATGCTGGAACACGTTCAGCGGACCTTCGTGCTTCTGCAGCTTTGGCCACATCTTCAAATGCAGCTGCAGCGTGACGTCAGCGTCTTCCGCCGCGTAGCGTCCTGCCTCTTCGAGAGCAATCTGGTTAAAGGTGAGCTGATTTTTCCCTTTACCGGCAATCTCTTCAAAGGTGATCGTTTTGTGCTTAAGCCAGCGGTCAGATAAGGAATCCATATCATGGCGGCCCGCGACGCTGTCCAGAATGTAGGATTCGAGCATGGTGTCGAAGGCGATCCCGCGTAGTTCAATGCCGTAGTTTTGCAGAATGCCACGGTCGTACTTGAGGTTTTGCCCAACCTTAAGCGCCTTTTCGTCTTCCAGGATCGGCTTCAGCAGCTCAAGCACGCGCTCACGGGAGATCTGTTCCGGCGCGTCCAGGTAATCGTGCGCCACGGGAACATAGGCCGCATGACCAGGCTCTGTCGCAAATGACAGGCCTACCATATTGGCAGAAATGTTATCGAGACTGTCCGTTTCGGTGTCAAAGGCGAAGACCGGCGCTTTTTTCAGTTTTTCGATCCAGGCAATGAGCTGCGACTCTTCAAGAAGGGTTTCGTAGTTGTCGAAGGAAAGCACCACAGCTTCTTCTTCCGCCTGCTCTTCTGCATCAACGACAATCGTCTCCTTCGGCTTTGCCGCAGGTTTCGCCCCTTTTGCCTGCAGCCACTTGCCGGCTTCCACGTCAGTGGTCCAGCGCTTAAATTCGTATTTCTTAAACAGACTCAGAAGCTCGTCCGCAGAAGGCTGCTGTACTTCCAGTTGCTCACAGCCCAGCTCCAGTTCGACATCGGTTTTGATGGTTGCCAGCTTATAGGAGAGGTAAGCCACCTCTTTGTTCTCTTCCAGCTTCCCGGCCATGGTTTTTGCACCACGGAAGGAGAGCCCGGCGATTTTGTCTGATTCCGCGTAGAGCGTATCCAGCCCGCCCAGCCCCTGAAGCAGCGCCTGCGCGGTTTTCTCTCCGACGCCAGGAACACCAGGGATGTTATCCGAGGAGTCGCCCATCAACGCGAGGAAGTCGATAATCAGCTCTGGCGGCACGCCATACTTAGTGACGACCTCTTCAGGCCCCAGAATGGTGTTGGTCATGGTGTTAATCAGGGTAATACCTGGCGTCACCAACTGTGCCATATCTTTATCACCGGTGCTGATCAGCACGGGACGACCCATCTTTTCGGCTTCACGCGCCAGCGTACCGATGACGTCATCGGCTTCAACGCCAGAAACGGCCAGCAGCGGTAGCCCCATGGCTTTTACCATGGCATGCAGCGGCTCTATCTGCGCACGCAGATCGTCAGGCATTGGCGGACGGTGGGATTTGTAATGTTCAAACAACTCGTCGCGGAACGTTTTGCCTTTTGCATCAAAAACGACGGCCGCATGGGTTGGCTGATACTGCAGGATCAGGCTGCGCAGCATATTCAGCACGCCGTACATTGCGCCGGTAGGTTCCCCTGCGCTATTGGTCAGAGGAGGAAACGCATGGTATGCCCGATACAGGTAAGAAGAGCCATCGACGAGAATAAGAGGGTTTTCTGGGATCTGAACCATAATGTCCGTGCCTTTAATCAATTTATGAGTAAAGGATGCCACAGAAGGATGAAAACATCAGTTATTAGCGCCAGATACAGGAAAAGATTTTGCGATCGTGAGGATCGCTCGCAAAAATAAAACTGTGGATAAGTTTGTGAATATTTTCACTTCATATGAATAACAGACGCGAAAAACACATATGAGGTAATATTTATATCTTAATTATCATACTGTTATGTTGTTAGATCTTATCTGTATGGTCAACTGATGGCAATTTAGTCTATGTGGATATAAGCCTTGATTCGCGCAGAACCCCAGAGAAATCTGCTGCGCCAGGGTAAAAGCCGCCAAATCATCATGTGAAAGCGCCATTCATTCGTCTGTTTTCTGGTAAAATCAGCGCCCAGCGTCGACTAGCCGGTCGCTCACTTACAGCTAACTATTTGAAAAAGCTCATCATGTCGAGATTGCTCGCTGCAATAACATTACTGCTAAGCATCATTTTAACTATCCTGGTGACGATCGCCTGTTCCGTGCCGATCATTCTCGCCGGGATCATTAAACTGCTGCTGCCCGTACCCGTGGTGTGGCGAGCCGTGTCCGCATTTTGTAACTTCATGATGTATTGCTGGTGCGAAGGGCTGGCGATCCTGTTGTGCCTTAACCCGCATCTGAAGTGGGATGTCAAAGGGCTCGAGAGTCTCAACAAAAAGAACTGGTACCTGCTGTTCTGCAATCACCACAGCTGGGCGGACATCGTGGTGTTATGCGTGCTTTTTCGCAAACACATCCCGATGAACAAATACTTCCTGAAACAGCAGCTCGCCTGGGTGCCTTTTATCGGGCTGGCCTGCTGGGCGCTCGATATGCCGTTTATGAAACGCTATTCGCGCAGCTATTTGATTCGTCATCCGGAACGTCGCGGTAAGGATGTGGAGACCACGCGCCGTTCCTGTGAAAAGTTTCGCGCACATCCTACGACCATCGTGAACTTTGTGGAAGGTTCCCGGTTTACGGAAGAGAAGCGCCAGCAAACTCGCTCTCCTTATCAGCACCTGTTGCCGCCAAAAGCGGCAGGGATTGCGATGGCGCTTAACGTGCTGGGAGCACAGTTCGATAAACTTCTTAACGTCACGCTCTGCTATCCGGAAAACGACAGGACGCCGTTCTTCGATATGCTCAGCGGCAAACTGACGCGCATTGTCGTGCACGTCGACCTGGTTCCGATTGACGCTGAACTGCACGGTGATTACGTAAACGATAAGAACTTCAAACGTCGTTTCCAGCAGTGGCTTAATACGCTCTGGAAAGAGAAAGACGAACAGATAGACAAGATAAAATCTTCATACAAAAACGCCGGTCAGTGACCGGCGTTTTTACATCAACGAAATTACTTCTTCTCGACCAGGTATTTCACGGTATCTGCATACTGCTGTACGAAAATATCCATGCTGCTGGTGTCCATGCCCTGCATGTTCAGCTGATATTTGCCGTTAACAAACATCGCCGGAACGCCCTGAAGCTGGAGATCAGCAGCCGCTTTTTCCTGCTGGGCAACCAGTGATTTCACCACGAAGCTGTTCCATGCGGCATCGTACTCTTCACCTTTCACGCCCGCATCAACGAACACTTTACGGATATCCGCAGTGGTCTGAACGGTCTGGGTTTTCTGTACGGCTTCAAACATTGGCGAAGTGATCTTATCTTCCACGCCCAGTGCCATCGCCACCGCCCATGCCTGAGTCAGGTCTTTACCCAATGGGCCCAGGAACTCAACGTGGTACTTGGTCATTTTGGTGCCTTCCGGCAGCTTTTTCTTCACGTTGTCAGAAACATGCAGCACCTGCTCGAACTGATAGCAGTGTGGGCAATAGAACGAGAAGAACTCCAGAACCTGTGGCTCGCCAGCGACCGGCTTGTCCAGCGTGATGAACTGTTTGCCATCGGTAAACTGCGCAGCAGAAGCGCTAAATGCCAGAATCATACCTGCCAGCGCCAGCCAAAATTTTTTCATGATTAACTCTCTCCTGGGTGTGTCCAATTAATACATCGGCGTTAATTGCAGAGGGGGCTCCTGAAGAACCTTAACCTGCTCAGTAAATGTAGATATCTGGCTACGCCAGTAATCCTCTCCGGTAAGCCACGGGAAATTGCGAGGAAATGCCGGATCGTCCCAACGCCTGATTAACCATGCGAGATAATAAACAAAACGCATCGCACGTAAAGGCTCAATCAGGGCAATTTCGTCTGAATTAAACGGGCTAAATTCTTCATAAGCTTCAATAATGGTTTCAAGCTGCATGCGTTGCTCGGCTTTGTCGCCATTGAGCAGCATCCACAGGTCCTGAACCGCTGGCCCCATACGCGCATCATCGAGATCGACAAACAGCGGGCCATCACGCCAGAGAATATTCCCGGCGTGACAATCGCCATGCAGGCGCAGGACGGAAATATCATCGCGCCAGCAGGTTTTCACTGCAGCAATAAGCTTATCGGTGGCGTTGAGGAAATCATCCTTTAGCGCAGCGGGGATCATTGCAGACGTTTCGAATAGTTCGCGCGGTTCAAGAAGGTATTCCTGAATCCCCATAGTCGGGCGGGCAATAAAGGCTTTTTTGCGTCCCGTCTGGTGTATACGCCCAAGATAGCGGGCAACCCACTCCATCTGATCGATATTATCCGCTTCAAACTGACGACCACCCAGGCTTGGGAATACTGCGTAGTAATACCCTTCGTGCGTGAGGAGCGTTTGGTTATTGAATTTCAGGGGCGCGGCAACGGGGACATCGTCATCCAGCAGATCGTGAGCAAACTGATGCTCTTCCTGAATTTGTTCAGCGGACCAGCGTTCAGGACGATAGAATTTTACGACGTAGCGCTGACGATCCTCGTCCTGAAATTGATAGACGCGGTTTTCGTAGCTGTTTAATGGTGTTAGCCCGGAATCCACCCGAATACCCTGTTCAAACAGGGCATCCATAATGGTGTCCGGGTGTAATGTCTGGAAAGTAAAAGCCTGGTCGTTCATCCGATCATCCGGAAATTATACGAATGATTCAGGATATCATCTTGTGGCAATTTCGGTGCCGCCGCTTACAAGCTTTTACTCTTTAATTACGCCTCGGGCGCGCAGCAATGCGGTCTTAAAATCTTCCTCATAATCTTTCTGAATACCAGGAATAACAGCATCTTTGGCGGAGTCGCGCATTTTAAGGTGGTAGATCAGGATGTCGTCAGAAAGGTCTGCCAGATCGCCGTCAAAACCTGACTCTTTCGCCAGTTTCTGTAAAAATTGCATCAGACTTAGCTCTGGCTCTTTTTGCCAGGCGGGCTGGAGGAGTTCAATAACTTCATTCAGACGTTTACATTTCATGGTGGTGCTCCTTTCATTTAGAGTGACACGTTAGCAGGGTCAATCCCACAATAAAAGAGGCGATATTCGTGAATGTTAGCCAGGAAATCATCGGGGTCGTTCTGGCAGGCGGCAGAGCAACGCGAATGGGCGGTAAAGATAAGGGGCTTCAGCTTCTTAATGGAAAACCCTTGTGGCAGCATGTCGCCGATACGCTCGCCGGCCAGGTGACGACAATGGCCATCAGCGCGAACAGGCATATCGACATTTACCGGCAAAGCGGGTACGCCGTTTATCAGGATAGCCTTGAGAATTACCCGGGCCCGCTTGCCGGTATGCTTTCGGTCATGCAACAGTCGCATGGAGAGTGGTTTATCTTCTGCCCCTGCGATAACCCTTTTATTCCCTCCGATCTCGTCGAGCGTCTGTTCCTGCTTCGTGGTACAGCACCTGTGGTTTGGGTACATGACGGCGAGCGTGACCATCCTGCTATCGCGTTGATGCATCGATCGCTAGTGCCTGCTCTGCAGAGCTATCTGGCTGCGGGAGAGCGCAGGGTGATGGTCTTCATGCGTGAGTCTGGCGGCCATTCCGTTGATTTTAGCGATGTGAAATCAGCGTTTGTGAACGTGAATACGCATGAAGATTTGCAGATGATGCAGGAGAAAAAATGATACATCTTTTAGCCATTTCCGCATGGAGTGGGACCGGGAAAACCACGCTGCTGAAAAAGCTGATACCCGCGCTGTGTGCCAGAGGCCTTCGTCCTGGATTGATTAAGCATAGTCATCACAACATGGATATCGATACGCCAGGAAAAGACAGCTATGAGCTGCGTAAGGCCGGAGCAGCACAAACGATGGTAGCAAGTCCTCAGCGCTGGGCGCTAATGACAGAAACGCCGCACGAGGCGCCGCTGGATCTCGCTTATCTGGTCAGTCGGATGGATCATTCCACCCTGGATCTGGTGCTGATTGAGGGATTTAAGCATGAGGCAGTGCCTAAGATCCTGCTGTTCAGAAGCGATGCCGGGCATGATTTCAGCGAGTTAACGCTGGATGAGCATGTCATTGCGGTGGCCAGTGATGTGGTATTGCCGCTTGAGGTTCCGGTGCTGGACTTAAATGATGTGGATGGGATTGCGGGTTTTATTGTGACGTGGAGTGCGCTCTGACGTGCCGGGTGGCGGCTTTGCCTTACCCGGCCTGCCATTTTTTTGGCGTATAAACGCAAAAAGGCCATCCTTTCGGATGGCCTCTTCACTTAATTGATGCCTGGCAGTTCCCTACTCTCACATGGGGAGACCCCACACTACCATCGGCGCTACGGCGTTTCACTTCTGAGTT